>NZ_JPJA01000086.1:931383-978110 GCF_000733315.1 Vibrio sp. ER1A | reverse complement strand
GTCGTCTACTCGACAAAAATAAGCTAGCCTCGTCACTTAGTTTGCTGGGTGGACCATATGATTCAGTGGGCGTTGTCAGTAGATTCCTGCCTTCGCAGGAATGACAGGGTTTGAGTTTGGGCATTTTCCAGTCATTAGCTCAACTCTGAAAAGAGCAATAATAAGCTAGCCTCGTCACTCAGTTTGCGGAGTGGACCATATGATTCAGTGGCGCTGTCAGTAGATTCCTGCCTTCGCAGGAATAACGGGGTTTGAGTTTGGGTATTTTTCTTTGGAAATTTGCCCATCCTGAAATGCGCAGGGGAGTCGAAGAATTACAGTGACGGGTGTTGTAAATGTCAGCGTATTAATGAGTGATCACTCAAGATTTGACAGTTTGTGTTGGCGAAATGACCAGACTTGGCTAGCTTCATAGAGTGACTACACTAACGACAAGGAGAATGCGATGGATTGTAGCTCGCTTGCGGTTTGCATGAATATTAACGGAACGGATTTGACGTTAGCATGGGGACCTAACAAAACTAAACAGCAGTGTCTTGACGAATACCACAGTATAACGGCCGACCTTAATGCTAAAACCTATACGCTCAACCTGAAAGATCATGCTGGCTCAACGCTGGTTAAACCGATTTCACACCGAAAAGCCTCTGAGTTAATGGACGAGTGGGGTGATATACAAAACAACTTGAACCAAGATCTAGATATCCACTGGTAGCGGTTCGAATAGAAGCTTCTAAGCCCTTGTTTGGATTTGACTAAACAAGGGCTTTTACACTAATGATTTGTATAACTGCCGCTATTATCTCACGATGGGCTGTTTAAACTGTAACTCCACCAAACGCTTATATAGTTCGCAATTTTCTAGCAACGAATGATGATCGCCAATATCGACCAAACGACCATGGTCTAACACCGCAATTTGATCTGCGTGCTGAATAGTTGAAAGACGGTGCGCGATGATGATAGTGGTTCTTCCGACCATTAACTCTTCTAATGCTTGTTGTACATGATGTTCACTCTCGCTATCGAGGGCGCTTGTGGCTTCATCAAGCAGAAGGATTTTTGGATCTTTGAGGATAGCGCGCGCAATAGCGATGCGTTGGCGTTGTCCTCCAGAAAGTCGCACGCCCCTTTCTCCTAGGAAGCTGTGATAGCCATCTGGCAATTGCATGATGAAATCATGGGCATGGGCTTTTTTCGCCGCTTCAATTACTTGCTCATCGGTCGCGTCTGGATTGCCGTAACGGATATTGTGAAAGACATCGTGACTAAACAAAGCGGGTTGTTGTGGAACTAGGGCCATTTGCTTGCGAAGTTCGTGAGGGTCAAACTCTCGAATATCGACGTTACCTAACTTCACTTGTCCGGCTTGAGGGTCGTAGAAACGCTGCAAAAGCTCGAATACCGTTGTTTTACCTGCTCCAGACGGCCCAACGAGTGCAAGTACTTTACCTTCGTCTGCTTTGAGTGTTAACCGTTCAGTGGCAGGTTGAGAAGGTCGGGAAGGGTAGTGGAAGGTTACATCGTCAAAGGTAACTTCAGATCGCAGCGTATTGGTAGCATTGAAGATGCTTTTGGGCGCCTTGATATGGCTGTCAACTTGCAGGATTTCGACCAAGCGCTCGGTTGCGCCTGCAGCGCGTTGCAGCTCACCTAAGACTTCTGAAATGGTCGCTAAAGAAGAAGCCACCATAATGGCGTAGAAAACAAAAGCACCAAGGTCACCGGCTGACATAGTGCCGTGGATCACGTCGCTGCCCCCAACCCAAAGCATGCCAGCAATAGCAGTAAAAACAATAACGATAACGCCAGAAATCAAGATAGCGCGCTGCTTAACGCGCCTACGTCCAATGTCATAAGCTCGTTCTACTTCCTCAGCAAAAGCCGCACGCTCTTGCGCCTCAAAACTGTAACTTTGGACCGTTTTGATATGTTCAATCGCTTCGCCTGCGTAGCTGCCTACGTCCGCCATAGAGTCTTGGCTTTGACGTGAGAGTGCTCTTACACGACGCCCGTAGAACAAGATGGGAATCAAAATAAACGGAACCGATGCTAACACAATGAGCGTCAACTTAATGTTGGTGGCAAACAGCATGATAATGGCACCAATACACATAAGCGCACTGCGCATTGCCATAGAAAAAGAAGAACCAATGATACTTTGCAATAGCGTCGTATCCGTGGTTATTCGAGACATGATATCGCCGCTGCCGTTGGTCTCAAAATAACTCGGATGCAGGGTAATGATGTGATTGAATACCGCGAGGCGAATATCTGCGCTGACGCGTTCACCAACAGAAGAAACTAAATAGAATCTAAAAAAGGTGCCAATGGAAATGCACACGGTGACCAACATGATAAATTGAATCGCATTACCCAAGTCTTGCAGTGATTGCTGAGCAAAGCCTTGGTCAATTAGGATTCGAACACCATGACCAACAGACAGAGTGAGGCCTGCGGTGAAGATGAGTGCTACCAGAGCGGCAAATACTTTGGCTTGGTATGGGCGAATGAAGTTAACCAGTTCTAATAGAATACCTAAGTTTTTGCTCTTAGCTCTGGATTGATCTTGTTGTTGCATTGATGTGCCTAATCGTTCGCTTTATTACTTAAGGTTATGGGGGTGGATTAACAAATAGCAACACTATTGCCTATTTCTGATCCCAAAAGCGTGAGCTTGAATAGCCAGAGAATGAATTTTCATGAAATATTTCAACCTAAAGCAATGATTAATATAAGTTAAATTATGCAAATTATAGAAAAGTTTCATGAGTGAGAAGGTTTCTGTGCAACGCTTTTTAGTTTTAACAAATAGGCAACCCATTGCCGATCCAATGTGGTTTTAGTCACGTTTATAAACCGAATTCCTCGCTAGTATCCTTGAAAAACAACGATAACGAACTTCGCCTACACAGTTCATAAACAAGGATAGATAGATGAAAAAAACGCTGCTTCTTACTTCTGCAATTGCTGCATCAATGGTTATCCCCGCTCACGCTGAAGAGTCGTCTTCCATGCCAAACTTGAAGATTCTCAACGAATTCTCAACTGGCTGGGTGCGTAACTTTAACCCTTGGTTTGGTGGTCGTTCAGACTTTGCTTATGAATCGCTATACATCTTCGATATCTTAGACTCGAAAAATGTCCATCCTTGGTTAGCAACAGGCTATGAACTAAGCGATGATTTGACGGTACTGACTGTTGATCTTCGTGAGGGTGTTCTTTGGTCTGATGGGAAACCGTTCACGGCTGATGATGTTGTGTTTACTTACGAGTATCCGAAAGCACATCCAGAGATCGATACCGGCGGTGTCAGCGGTAAAGTTGACAAAGTCGAGAAGGTTAATGACCTACAAGTTAAAATCTATCTAAAAGAACCGAATGCGTTTGCAGCGCGCGATGTTCTTGGTGAAACGGTTCGTATCGTCCCTAAACATATTTGGGAAGGTAATGATTCGCCAGCCCAAAGCACGAATGATAACCCGGTGGGCACGGGCCCATTCACAGAAATCCAGCGTTTTACACCACAAGTTTATGTTCAGTGTCGTAACCCAAATTACTGGAATAAAGACCTCAAAATCGACTGTTTAGAGTTCCCGCAATTCTCAAGTAACGATGCAGCGCTTGAGATGCTTTCAAAAGGAATCGTGGACTGGGCAGGTATCTTTATTCCTGATATCGAGCGTACGTTTGTTTCTAAACATCCAAATAACAAGTACTGGTTCCCATCAAACGATGGTGTTCGAATCACATTCAACTACAAAACAGAGAATGAAGGCGCAAATAAAGCCTTCCATGATGTGAACTTCCGTAAAGCGGTAAGCCTATCAATGGACCGTGAAGCCATGATGATGATTGGTTCCTATGGTTACGTTGTCGGTGGAAACCCAGCAACAAACTTACCAAAAGGTATGTGGAATTGGCGTGACGAACAAGCCGACAAAACTTGGGCTGAAGTGAACCAGTACGACATTAACAAAGCTAAGCAGTTATTAGCAGACGGCGGTTACAAATTATGTGATGTTGGTTCAAAAATGTGGAGCGTCTACCAAATTTAAACTTTTGGCTTAAAAAAAGGGATATCGTCGAAGCAATATCGCTAACTAGGGTTTAGACTCTATTATTCGATATTCAACGTTATGCACTTTTTTTACGATTTATGCTTGAACTTATATTGTCAGCACATCAAGGTTCCTCCGAAGAATTACTAGGCTTATCCGAAGTCTTTGATGCGGTGGATGCTTATATTTTCATTAAAGACAATAAAGGGAAGTACCAGTATGTGAATCGTAAAGTACTCGACAACTTTGATGTCACAATGAAAGGGATAAAAGGCAAAACGGATTGGCACCTGTTCAACTTCAGTGTTGCTAAAAAAATGCGTATCAATGACAAAAAGGTGATTGCAACTAAGAAGCCGACGCAGCAAAAAATCCCTTTCAATATCGATAATCAGGAGTTGTACCACTTAACGGTTTCGTCACCCATTATCAAGAGCGGCAAAGTGCTTGGAGTTATTGGGTTTGCTGTTGATGTCTCAAAGGATATGGAAGAACGTCAGACCTTGCTAGAAGAAGCTAACACTGATGGCCTTACCGGATGTTTCAATCGACGTTACCTGCATTTAGCCTTAGAACAGCAAAAACAGAACTTTGCTCAGAGCCAAACGCCAAGTTCACTGCTTATTATTGATGTAGATCGCTTTAAACCAATTAATGATAAATATGGTCACTCCATAGGAGATAGAGTATTAATTGACGTCGTTAAGGTTATTAAACGCTTCACGCGTGAAGAAGATATGCTGTGCCGATATGGCGGTGATGAGTTTGTACTTTTGTTGCCGGGCAGCAATATCGATCAAGCCTATGCATTAGCGGGGCGTTTGTCCGAAAAAATAGATAAGTTAACCTTTAATAGCAGCGGGGGTAAGTCGTTCAATGTTTCTTGCTCCATCGGGGTAGCTACTCATACGGTCGACGATGCGAACATCATTGAGCTGGCTGATAAAGCTTTGTATGTCTCGAAGAAAGGCTGTTCAGAAAAAGTACATATGCATTGTCCTAAAACTCAACAAATCCTTCATTGTCACTATTGTGATGCAGAAGTGAGCGCCTAGCTCCAACTGTTGCAAAGATTAACTGTTTATTAGCACGCTAGAGCCTTCCTCCCCTTGAAAACCCTGTGAAATACAGCTATTTATATCAGTATAAATACGTTTAAGCATCACGATGATGATAAGAAGAGAAAGGACGTTTCAACTCGGCCTTTCTCTATTTTGGGGAGAAAGGAATGGCGCTATTGAAGAGAGCAGCAATGGCTGTGGGAGTTGGTTTATTCACGAGTAGCGTATGGGCTGCCAATGTAATAGAGACGACAACCTTGGTGGGTTTTGGAACCGCAAAATACCCCGCAGACTTTAAACACTTCGATTATGTCAATCCTGACGCACCCAAATACGGAAAAGTAACCTACGGCCAAAACGGCACGTTTGATAACTTCAACCGATACGCCTCTCGCGGACAACCTGCTGCCGCTACTGGTAACCTCTACGATACACTTATGTTCTCTCCAAGCGATGAGATCGATGCATTTTATCCTCTGATTGCTGAGAAAGTGCGTTACTCAGACGATTATTCGTGGCTTGAAGTCGATATCAATCCTAAAGCGAAATTTAACGATGGTGTTCCTATTACCGCCAAAGACGTTGAGTTTACTTATGCCAAGTTTGTAAAAGAGGGGGTACCGCAATTTCGTGCATACTATAAAGACGTTAAAAGCGTAAAAGCAATTTCTGATCTCACTGTGCGTATCGAAATGTCGGTTCCAAATAAGGAAAAGTTATTCAGTTTAGCGCAAAGCACTCGTGTGTTGCCTGAGCACTACTGGAAAGATAAGAACTTTTCGGAGCCGTTAAATGAACCTCCTGTTGGCAGTGGTGCTTATAAGATCGTCGATTATAAGATGGGACAATCTCTAACTTACCAACTCGATGAAAACTATTGGGCAAAAGATCTTCCGGTGAATGTCGGACGCAATAACTTCAAAACGATTCAGTACGATTACTATCGTGATGACACTGTTATGTTAGAAGCATTCAAAGCAGGGGAGTTTGATTTTAGGGAAGAGTCCAGTGCTAAGTTTTGGGCTAGTTCCTATAACGGTGTGAATTTTGATAAAGGTTATATCAAGAAAGAAGAGATTGAGCACCACAAACCAATGGCTACTCAAGCATTTGTGTTTAACACGGAGCGTCCTGTATTTAGCGACCCCAAAGTGCGCGAAGCTCTAAACTACGCCATGGATTTTGAGTGGATGAACAAGAATATGTTCTATAGCCAGTACACTCGAACTCGTAGTTATTTCCAAAACACCGACTATGAAGCGAAGGGTCTACCATCTGAAGCAGAACTTGAGGTCTTAAATAAATATAAAGGTAAGATCCCAGAGCGCGTCTTCACCGATGAATATAATCCACCGGTCACAGACGGGTCAGGTCGCATCAGACCACAAATGCGCAAGGCCTTTGCACTGCTAAAAGAAGCCGGCTGGCAGTTAAAGAATAAAGTCATGACTAACATGGAAACGGGTGAGCCGCTGAGCTTTGAACTATTGATTTATAGCCCAACTTCCGAACGATTCGCGATTCCGGTGCAAAAGAACATGCGTGCTATGGGTATCTATATGCGTATTCGTACTGTCGACACTACGCAATATTTGAAACGTTGGCGTGACCGAGACTTTGACATGGTCTCATCTCGTTACACAGCACATCCATATCCAAGCTCTGACTTGAAGATTGTTTGGAACTCTAATTTCATCGATTCGACCTATAACCAAGCGGGCGTTAAGGATCCTGTTATTGATGATCTGACTGACTTGATTGAACAAAATCAGCAAAACCCTGAAAACTTATTAGCGTTGGGAAGGTCTTTAGATAGAGTACTTCAGTGGAACTTTTACATTATCCCTCAGTGGTATATCAAAAAATACCGTGTAGCCACTTGGGATAAATTTGAGCGCCCTGATGTCTTACCTACTTACGACTTAGGTGTCGATACTTGGTGGGTGTCTAAAGAGAAAGCTGAAAAGCTTCCTGCAAAACGTCGATAAGAGGGATAGATGGCGGCTTATATATTCCGGCGCTTGTTGCTGGTGATTCCAACACTTTGGGCAATTATAACCATTAACTTCTTCATTATTCAGATTGCACCTGGAGGGCCTGTAGAACAGGCTCTTGCTCAAATGCAAGGTCTGGAATCTGGAGTCATGGAGCGCTTTAGTGGCGGCGGGAGCGAGGTTGATCTTGATTCAGGCCCTAGTGATGAAGCAACGGGATACAAAGGTTCCCGTGGGCTAGATCCTGAAGTTGTAGAGGCAATTAAAAAGCAGTTTGGTTTTGATAAACCAATGCATGAACGCTATTTTGACATGCTCAAAAACTACGCGATGTTCAACTTTGGAGACAGTTTGTTTCGTGGCGGTAATGTCATAGCTCTCATTAAAGAGCGGCTGCCAGTATCGATATCATTGGGGTTATGGAGTACCCTAATTATCTACTTGATATCGATACCATTAGGCATTCTTAAAGCGATACATCATGGATCTCGCTTCGATATTTGGTCGAGCGCAGTTGTCATTGTCGGTTATGCTATCCCAGGCTTTTTGTTCGCTATTATCCTCATCATCTTTTTTGCCAGCGGCAATTATTTCAGTTGGTTCCCATTAAGAGGTTTGGTGTCGAGCAACTTTGATCAATTGACTTGGTATCAGCAAATCGTCGACTATTTTTGGCATTTAACCTTGCCGATTCTAGCTATGGTTATTGGCGGTTTTGCTACGCTCAGTATGCTGACCAAAAACTCTTTCCTAGATGAAATTAACAAGCAATATGTGGTGACAGCTAGAGCGAAAGGGCTTGATGAAAGCAGTATTCTCTACAAGCATGTATTCCGAAATGCAATGCTGATCATCATTGCCGGTTTCCCTAGTGCTTTTATCAGCATTTTCTTCACCGGTTCTATGTTGATAGAGGTCATGTTCTCGCTTGAGGGGATAGGGTTACTTGGTTTTGAATCTACTATTCAACGTGATTACCCCGTGGTATTCAGTTCTCTCTACATTATGACGTTACTAGGTCTGATCTTGAGTATTATTTCTGACTTAACTTATACGTGGGTTGACCCTCGTATCGATTTCGAGGCGCGTTAAATGGCAATGAATCCTCTTACAAGAGCTCGTTGGCAGCGTTTTAAAGCCAATAAACGTGGGTACTGGTCAACATGGGTATTCTTCGTTCTTTTTTTCTTAAGTCTGTTTGCTGAGTTTATCGCCAACGATAAGCCACTACTGGTGGAATACGACAACCAATGGTATTACCCAATTTTCACACAGTATGCAGAAACGAAGTTTGGTGGGGAGTTTGAAACAGAAGCAGATTATACCGATCCATATGTTATTGACCTTATTGAAGAAAAAGGCTTTATCATTTGGCCATTAATCCGCTTTAGCTACGATACCATCAACTACGATATAGTGGCGTCAGTTCCGTCTGCACCGGATAACGTCAACTGGCTGGGTACAGATGATAAAGGTCGGGATGTGTTAGCTCGGATTATTTATGGCTTTCGAATATCTGTATTGTTCGGCTTTATCCTAACCATAGTATCCAGTGTGATAGGTGTTGCAGTGGGTGCGACACAAGGTTATTACGGCGGTTGGATAGATTTATTCGGTCAACGCTTTATTGAAGTGTGGTCTGGCATGCCGACTCTGTTCTTATTGATTATCTTATCGAGTTTTGTTGAACCAAACTTCTGGTGGCTACTGGGTATTATGGTGCTATTCAGTTGGATGAGTTTAGTTGGTGTCGTTCGGGCTGAATTTCTAAGATGCCGAAATTTCGATTACGTGAAAGCGGCTCATGCGATGGGCGTAGACGACAAGCGAATCATGCTTAGGCATATGTTACCCAATGCGATGGTTGCGTCACTGACGATGATGCCATTCATCCTCTCTGGCTCAGTGACTACGCTAACGTCGCTAGACTTCTTAGGATTTGGTTTACCCGCAGGGTCGCCGTCGCTAGGTGAATTGCTGGCGCAAGGGAAAGCTAACCTACAAGCGCCTTGGCTTGGTTTGTCGGCGTTTGCCGTTCTATCGATAATGTTAACGCTACTTGTATTTGCTGGTGAAGCGGTACGAGACGCATTTGACCCTCATCAGCAAGGTTAATAGGCAACGTATGACGAAAGATGATCCAAAACACGTACTTGCTATTGAGGACCTTTCCGTTGGGTTTGGTAGAGGTAAGCAAGTAGAACAAGTGACCTATGATGTTTCCCTAAAAATCCGCAAAGGGGAAACTTTAGCATTAGTAGGAGAGAGTGGTTCAGGTAAATCGGTAACAGCCAACGCGATCCTTAAGCTGCTGCCGAAAGGCTCTAGCCACTATCTAAACGGTCACATTACGTTTGATGATATCGATATGCTTAATTGCTCCGAGCGGCAACTTCGAGGTATTCGAGGTGGTCGCATCGGAATGATTTTCCAAGAGCCGATGGTGTCATTGAACCCGTTGCATAAAATAGGCAAACAGCTCGTAGAAACTTTAGCGATTCACCGAGGTATGAGAACCAGTAAAGCAGAGTCGCTGGCGAGCGTCAACGTGTCATGATTGCCATGGCGCTGATTAACGAACCTGAACTCCTAATCGCTGATGAACCTACCACTGCACTAGATGTGTCGGTCCAAGCACAGATTTTGGACCTTCTGAAAGATCTACAACATGAACTCGGCATGGCGATGCTGTTTATTACTCATGATTTGAGTATTGTGCGCCGTATTGCTGATAGAGTGGCGGTCATGCAACAAGGTCGTTTGGTTGAGGTTGGCGAGTGTCATCAAGTGTTTAATGCACCTGAACATCCTTATACACAAAAGCTGATCAACTCCGACCCTAGAGGCTTACCCGTTGAGGTCTCTGCCTCCGCGAAACCACTGCTTGCTGTTGATGATTTGAAAGTTTGGTTTCCTATCACGGGTGGCTTGTTCAAACGCGTTGTCAGTCATGTCAAAGCAGTAACCAATATGCAGTTTGAACTTAAGCAGGGTTACTCGATTGGCTTAGTTGGAGAGAGCGGTTCAGGCAAATCAACGACGGGCATGGCGATTCTTAAGTTAGTTCAAAGTGAAGGTATCATTGAGTTTGATGGCCAAGACATTCAGACGTTGGACCGCAAAGGTATGTTGCCTTTTAGAAGCCGAATGCAGGTTGTGTTTCAAGATCCTTTCTCAGCACTAAACCCAAGAATGTCTGTGGCACAGGTCATTGGAGAAGGATTAAGAGTTCATTTTGAGCACGACGAGGCAACTCTAGAAAAGATGATTTGTGACGTGATGCAAGAGGTGGACTTAGACCCTGAAACAAGACACCGATATCCAAATGAGTTCTCTGGAGGACAAAGGCAGCGTATTGCGATTGCAAGGGCATTGATTCTCAAACCAGAATTTATCTTGCTAGATGAGCCTACGTCTTCTCTAGATAGAACAGTGCAAGCACAAGTTCTTGATTTGCTCAAAGAGCTACAAATAAAACATGGGCTGACTTATCTATTTATTAGCCACGACTTGAATGTTGTAAAGTCACTTTGCCATTACACCATCGTAATGAAAGATGGCGAAATTGTGGAGCAGGGCGATACACAAACGCTGTTCGCAACACCTCAAAAAGACTACACAAAGACCTTGGTTTCGTTATCGGCATTCTAGAATGGCTGCGAGAAAAATCCCCCTACCAAAACAGAGAGGTAGGGGGTGAGCTACCAATGAAACTTGGCAAAAATCTAAAAGCTCCAGCCGATTCGTGTAATGAAGTGAGTGAGCTGCCCATTGTGAGAGTCCACTAAGCTGGTTTCTAATCCTCCTGATAGAGTTAAACCAAAATCGAAACTAGCAAGTACTCCGGTGCCTAATGCAAGAGCTTTGTTGTCCTCATCTTTATAACGATAATCACCTACACCGCCTGAGAAATAGAACGCGACGTTATCAGTAAATCCGTAAGAAGCACCGAGCATATAGGTTTGAAGTGACGGCTTTTCTCCGCGTATCTCAGAGTATTTTAAGTGTTGGTAACTCAATAGCGGCGCCCAGCCATCCTTACTAGGCATTTTTCCAGCCATGGCACCGATATTGTGTTGTAGAGAGTTGCTCCATGTGTCGCTCCAAGCAAAGCCTGCTGACACGAATAGTTTGTTTTTGTCTTCACTGTTAATAGCGTCGTCTTGCTTCGCTTCCGCAAGTGAAAGCCCTCCTAATAAAAGGAAGACTGTTGCAATTAATTTAGATATCCAAGATGGTTTAGCTTGCTCTGATTGCATATTCATATTGTCACTTCTATTTAAAGTTGAGATTGAAACCAAATTCGTAAGTACCTTCCGTGGTTCGAGGTTCACCTGGACGCACACGGTGCTGCCCATATCGGTACTTCACATAGGGTTCAATGTATTTAGGTTTAAAAGTAAGAGTAAAGTCGGCGTGATAAATACTAGGCTCTAGTGTGGTTTCCGACATAATTCGCTCGTGGTTTAACGAGTAGCTAAAGTTAAGCCAGTTAATTGGCGTATAACTTGTTCCAATGCTCGCTTTCCATTCTCGATGAGTGTTGAAGTTTGGACTTAAAATCGGGAAGTCATCACTTTGAAATACACTCTTACGCCATTCGTACGACGTAGAACCGAAAATTAAGACTTCATTGGTGAGCATTTTTCCAGCGAAAACGCCAAGGTTATATATATCAGCGAGGTCGGCCCTACCGTATGTGGCGAACGCTTCGGTATAGGTTTCTCCTAGTAACATACCGTAGCCAGCTCCTAGCTCGAGGTAACCAGTCGAATCGACCTCAAACCCAAGGTTTATTTCTTCAGTCGCTTGAACTGTTCCAGAAAGCGTTCCAACCCAAGTATCACCAACCTTTGATGTTTGAAAACTCATTGTTGGTTCGTAATACGACAGTTCGTGATGGTCCGCCATTACCAATATAGGTAGAAACGCCATCGCTGTAACAATGTATTTATTCATGTTTCATTCGCTCAAAATAAAAGGAGTCGAATAAATCCGACTCCTTTGGTTTTATTTTATTATTGTGTTTCTATTAAGAGCGACCAACACGGTCTTTAACTGCCTGTTTAATTTGCTGGCGTTGTTCTTGGGTTAGAGATTGAAGTTTAGATTTCAATTCCTGACGATCGATATCGTTACTAGGAAGGTGCCCAACACTGCCTTCAATTTTGTCTCGGAAGAACGCTTTTGCCTGTTCATTCGCATGAATGCTTACAATCTTACCATGTTGGTCAGTTGTAAATTCAACATCTCCTCCGTTGAAGCCAGAAACGCGAACTATCACTGTTCCGTCTGGTCCTTCAAAACGGTCTACTTGCTTAATGATTCGGTCATTACCAAAGCCTGGGTCAGTTTCAATTGGGTGGTCTATTTCAGGAGCGTCCCAACCAATACGACTAATTACACCATTGTCGATTGTTATTGCTAGGCGACCTTTGCCAGGAACTTTAATCTCAACGTATCCGCCATAGTTGATTACTTGAATTAACTTTACCTCGCCAGAATCACCAATGACTACTTCATAAGTGCCTGTTCCATCGACAACATTGTCTGTTGGAGTAACTGTTCCGACGGTTTCTCCGTTGAATTTTAGTTCGCCTGTTTCAGTATCTATGTACCAGACATCACTTACGTCTGGACCATCAAAACCTGGGTCACGCTCACTGTGAATAACGTCTGATACGATAAGGCGACCATTCTCTACGTGTAAGCGATACTCGTCACCAGTCTCCAAACGGAGTATTAGTGATTCACCTTCTTTTTGTACATGACCAACAATTTCTGCTTGGTCATTGATAACTGCGTTTCCGTCAGTAACGAAGAAGTTTTCGCCGTTGACGTTGATTAGAGCTTGGCCTTCTGAGTTACCTGTAACTACAACGTTGTTACCATTGTCACCCTTTATTAAGACTGAGTTGGTGTCTTCATTGTATATGACATCAGCAACGCCATCTTGTGGTGCAGGGCCAGACTCGCCACCATTACTAGAACCACTAGATGAACAACCCGCTAAAAATGATGCCGCGATAACTGCACTGATTAATTTAAGTTTCATTTGTATCTCTCAAAAATGTGTTGGAACAAAAGGATGCGTCTTGCTTATGAGTTGGCGTTCCTGGCCGATGAGAGAAGTCTATTTAAATGGAAAAAAAGGCTCTAATGAAAGGCTTTAATAAGGCAGATTACCCTAAGTTATTAATAAGGAAGGGGAATGGAAGTGATAACCAAAGGTTATCACTTGTTTAGGATATCGGACAACATGGTTCGTAACCATTGAGTGGTTGGGTTATTTCGGTGTTTAAAGTGGTAGAAAGCGTTTATATCTGTATTGATCTCAGTGTTTCCAAATAAAATATCTAGCGCACGGAGTCCAGGGTGTGCATCCAAATTTAAGTACTTAGAACCTGGGAAAAGGATGTCGCTGTTCTTAACTACATCAATAACCGCCGAGGGCAGCTCTGAACGAAAAACCACATTGGGCTGGAATCCACGCATCTTTAACATTTTTTCTGCATGTGACAAGTTTGAATTCCAATCTGCAGCAATAAGGGTAGCGATTTCAAATTCGACACCATCCTGGAACTCAACATGGTCTTTCTCATATGGATGCTCTTTTCTGACGTACGCTTTAAATCTATCCGCAACCATGTGTTTCTGAATCACTTCTTTGGGTGCATGAGAGATCCCATAGTTCATACCAATGTGAACATCTCCATTTACCAGATCTTGAAGCGTGGTTTTACTCCAATTGAGCAGGTGTATTTGTACATTAGGCGCTTCTATCCTGACTTTAGATAGAAACGGGCTTGCTATACCAGATAAAAAGTAGGGAGAAATCGCGATTTTTATTACGCCATCGAGCTGTGATGGGGAGAACTTCGAGCTATGATTCACTGCGCTGGATAAGTCATCGAGTATCGGTCCAATTGCTTCTGCCAATTGTGTCGCTTTTTGAGTCGCTCTCAATCCATGATGAGTCTTAACAAACAGCTCATCATCAAAATGGTCACGTAGACGTTGGAGCGCTTTACTAATAGCAGGTTGCGATACAAATAGCCTTTCTGACGCTTTTCGCATATTGCGTTCTTGATTAAGAATGATGAAGGTTCTTAGTAGGTTCAAATCTAGGTTCGCGAATAGATCTTTTGCCATTAGAAAGTTCCTAATACTGCTTAGCATTTACTCAATAATAAGTACAAACACTTACCTTCGCAAAGAGTTGGTAACAAATCGTAAAACAAAACATTGAATTTTCGAGATAGATGCCGATATAGTGATAAATTAATCAGGATTTTATAGAGGTTTAAGGATGAAGCTCTCGATATCGGGTAAGCTCAGAACAAGTTTTCTGGCGCTTGGCGTACTTTTTATCGTCTCATCACTTTTTGTGTATCGCAGTGTAGAAAGCGTGCAAGCAGACACCCAGTCTTTGTTATTACATGACCTTCCAACGGTCGATGCCAGTCGGCAACTTGGTCAGTCTATTCAAGAAACGGTTTCAGAATTGCGAGGCTTTCTGCTCTTAGTGGGCTCTGAAGAGCAAGTCGAAAGCTATCGTGGAGAGGTTCTCTCAAAAACAGATCTAGTTGATATCCAGTTGATTAGCTTGGAGTCATTGATTTCTTCTCAGCAATACCAAGTCATCAATGATGAATGGAGCACTATTAAAGCCACTTCAGCTGATATTTTAGCAATAAGCCATACCGATGAAAATTTACCGGCGCATTCTCTATTTATTAATGAAGCCGCTCCTATTGCGGAAGTGGCTCTCGATCAGTTGCAAGGACTTATCAATGATGAAGCCGGAAAAACGGAAGGTGGAGAGAGAAAGCGACTCTTTAAGCTTTATGCCGATGGTTATAACTCTCTCGCAAATGCATTAGCGGCGCTACGTGACTACTTGCAATATGGTGCGCAAGATTATCTAGATAAGTATGCGGACTTGATGAAATTCCACGACCAAGTCGTGACCCAAATTGGTTACAAGCAATCGTTCATGAGTGATAGTGACCAGAGCTTATGGTCTCTATTTAACGAAATGAAAGCGTTGTATGTTCCGCTAGCAAAGCAAGTTATTGAGATACGACAATCGGATGGTTGGAATCGCTCGAATAGTCTGATGTCTGACACTTTGCTGCCTGCGATTAATGTGGTTCAAAATGAACTGAATGGTATCGTTAGCGCACAACAACAAAAAGCGTCATCGACAGAACAAAGTATCAGCAGTAGCGTGACCGCACTTATTACGGTGTTAGGTATCAGTTGTATTGCAGTACTTGTCGCAGCGTTTGTCATTTCTCATATTATGGGACGCCAAATAGGAGGGCGTATTTCCCTTATTGTCAAACGAGCTCAAATAATCGCGGAAGGTAACGTTTCGAGTGAACCACTGGCGGTGTCTGGCAGTGATGAGCTTGCTGATTTGACCAAATCTATTAACGCCATGAACCATGCACTCGCAACATTAGTTGGTCAAGTGACCAATAGTGTAGAAGCTGTTGAACTGAGGATGGGCGATTTAACTCAAAACAGCCGTGAAAGTTTGACTAAAGTTGAACAGCAGTCACAACATGTCGATGAAATCGGTCACTCTTTGTCTGAGGTTGCGGTAGGGTCTGAGCAAACGGCCAGTCAAGTACAGTTGTCGTCCTCTGCATTGGTTGATGCAAAACAAGAACTGGTTTCTGGTGAGGACGTGTTGACTGAAAACCATACCAACATGACTTCGTTAGTCACGACCATTGAAACAACTCAGCAGTTAGTTGAACAATTAAGTAACGAGAGTCAAGCGATCGGTAAAGTGACTGAGGTTATCGAAGGGCTAGCAGAGCAAACCAACTTACTGGCACTGAACGCAGCGATAGAAGCTGCGAGGGCTGGAGAACAAGGGCGAGGCTTTGCCGTTGTTGCTGACGAGGTGCGAATGCTGGCTAGTAGAACGACGGAATCGACAACGGAAATCAACACTATCATTCAAGCTATTCGAACTTCCACAAGTAAAGTTGTAGAGCAAATCAATGTCGGCACCACCATAGCATCCGAAGCTATGGAACAAACTAGTGGCGCATTGAGTCGAATTCAATCATCTGGTGAACAGGTAGAGCTCGTAAATGACCAGATGGCAAGCTTAGCGGCAACCGCGGAGCAGCAGGCGGTGGCTACTCAGTCTATTTCGAAGCTTGTTAACGAGATTAATGAATCGCTTAAATTAGTAGCGGAACAATCTCGCACAACAAACCATGTGACGGAGCAAGTCACCAGCAACGTAGGGGAGTTGCACGCTCAAGTCGCTAAATTCAAGGTCTAGAAAACAAAAAATGCCCTTCATATGAAGGGCATTTTCTTTACATATGTTAAGCGCTGCTGAGTTAAACCAAAATGTTCATTAGGAACATAGCGCCAAACGCGTTCAAGACAGAAATTGCAATCATTACTGGGATATAACGACCCTCTGTACCGATTGGCCCCATGATACGTCCCATATATTGAATTTGAGAACCCATCAAATAGATAGCTGGAGCTAGGATGGCAATATGAGTGCCGTTTAGAATGCCTTGGTCGAATAAAGTGATTACCACACCGACGGCACCGCCCATAGACATCCAAGCACCGATAAGTACAGCAGCAGCTTCACCCGGTAGGCCAAATACAGCCATCACAGGAGAGAATAAAGCGCCCATTGCATCTAATGCGCCTGTTATCTGTAGCGCTTTAATAATGACAAACGCCATTAGAACGTTAGGGACTGTAGATGTGGTCGCAATAACCCAACCTTTCTTAGCACCTTCAACAAAGATGTCCGTCACCATAGGTTTTTTCGCTTTTACTTCACTCATGATGTCGCCTCTTGTTTAGTCATAGTTTCGTCGTCTTTATTCGACTTGTCTTCTTTACCTTCAGTGATATTTAGGTAAACACGGAATAGATTGGCACCGACAAACTTAAATAGGAACATAACGGCTACCGCTAAACCGATTGAGGAAGAAACAGCTAGTGAGCCGTCCATCATCGTTAACGTAAACAGCACCGCGCCAGAAGAGAAGAAGTTAACAATTGCTGCACCAGCAGTGAACTGGAACATAGTGAAGACATCCGTTTCGCGTTTGGTCAAATGACCTTCGTCTTTCAACTGTCGAGTCATCGCAGCACCCGCATCAGTACTTTGAAGTGAAGCGATAAGTGCCAAGCCGGAGTTTCCTGGGATACCCATTAAAGGACGGAGAAGAGGAGAAAGAAGCTTGCGAGCCGCATCAAGTGCTCCGTAGTGCTCTAAAACATTGATCATGCCCAGTGCAAACATAACGGTTGGAATTAGTGTTAGTGCAAAAATGAATCCGTCACGAGCACCGCTACCACCAACACCTCGAAACGAAGTGGTAGCAGCTTGTACGCCAGCTTCCGTTTCAGTTACGTTGTGGGCAACTTGTCCAAATGCGCCGTTGAGTGTTGTAAAGTCAAATACCCCATACCATTCGTTGGATTGGAGTAACCCAGAGAAAAACACAATAGCAAAAGCTAGCGCAATGTAGCTTCCTATCGTTACCTTACGTTCTTTAGTTGAATCAGTCATATGACAGCCTTGAGATAGTGGAACAGTGTGCATATTTTGAGGAGTTTGATGTGCTAGAGAGATGATCGCGGTCAATTAGAATATGTATTTATATGAAGCGACTGTAACAAAATATATATCTGTGAATTAGCTTTGAAATTAGATATAGCTCTGCTAATCCCAAGGTTAAATTTTCTAATGAGAGTGAATGATATCTTCGTTTTTATGTTGCGCGTTGGATAATGTATTGACGGTAAAACGAAATGAGTAAGGCGAGATTATTAATACGCACTTGCATTGAAGTGAGGCAAGTGCGCCTGTTGAGTGACGGCTATTCTACGAACCAGTAACCTTTGTTTACTAGTTCAGTGATTAATGAAACCAATGCTGAGCTTTGGGTCAAACATTCACCACTATTTTCAAGAGAGATTGCATCTTGGTCAGTGAGCAGTTTTGCGAAGTTCGTTAACTCTTCAGGAATTTTGAACATCTCTCCGTTTACATAGATGATGTTTGGTTCTGCTTCGTGTATAAGCGCTCTTAGCCCCAATACTTTGAATATCTCGCCACCATTCTCTAGGTGCTGATACACATCCTCGCAACTCCACTTTGAACTAGGTTCAATAATGTTAAGTTGGTGTCGAGATTGGCTCAGCATGCATCCCATAAAATCTTTGATAGTGTCTTCGTCATCCAGTTTCGATTTTAGCATGCTGACTAGGGATTCTAAGTCGCTCGTTGAAATCTTACCAAAGTTGTCTTGTGTGCGAAGCTCGGGCTTGTGGAGATGCTCATCACCATAATCGTGAGCCAAAATGTAATCTGCGAAGTTACTAATAAGTTCTTGTTCTTTTGGAGAGCGGAATCCAACAGAGTAGCTCATTGAAAGTTCAAGGGCGTATCCATCGTGTGGGAAACCAGGTGGAATGTAAAGAATGTCACCGGGTTCCAAAATGTCATCAATCTCTGCTTCGAAAGATTCGATTTGGCGTAGCGCTTCATGGCGCTGAGTTTCTTTATACTGTCCAACATCTTTTGCGCCAACTCGCCAATGACGTTTACCCATACCCTGAATAATGAATACATCATATTGATCGATATGAGGACCAACACCACCACCCTCGACAGAGTAGCTAATCATTAGATCATCAAATAACCATTGCGGCATAGTTTGAAAAGGTTTAACAAGTTGCGCTGCGCCGTCATGCCAATGGTTCGCCGCCTGAACGATAAAAGACCAATTACTCTCAGGCAGAGAGGCGAACTTATCATCACCAAAAGGACCGTGTTCGGCTTGCCAATTATTATCAAGATTAGATACAAAACGTGAGTCGACCACTTCTTCCATCGTTAATCCTGCGAGCTCCTCGGGAGTGAGAGGGTCTTGAAATTCAGCGAATCCCCCCTTGATGATTGTTGGCTGTTTTTGCCAATAATTGCGTAAGAACTCGTCGAGAGAGATGGTCAATTTATACATGGTTTTACCTAGTCTTCGTTTGATTGCGGAGGGATTCTAACAAAAACAGCTAGCAACACCCACGATAATCACGATGGCTCACGTTTTTCACTCTCGACACTGTTTATTAAGTGAGTGGCGCCTATGCTTGAAAGGTGACAATTGAGGAGGTCCGGAGCTTGAAAGTAAAAATCTTGGTGTTATCGATGATGTTAGCTGTGACGGGATGTACAAATACGCTTCCAACGCAGTCAGACTATAAGCCGCAAGACAGTTATCGACACTTTGCGGTGGAAACCATAGGTACGTATGACGGCGTTTCTTGGTATGAACAAGGCTTTAGTCTCAATAACTACGCTGCTCTAGAATTAGGAACCGTCACCGCGGAGCGTAAAGCAAACCAAGCGTATGTGTCACAGAGTGTCGTTGATACATTGCGCTCTGAACTTGAGCAATCGCTACGAAAGCGAATAGAAAATCACTCTGTGAAATCATCGATGAATAGCAAACAAACTCTGGAAGTGGCTGTTGATGTACAGAACATTGAAGGAGTTTCCGGTGCAGTGAAGCCAACGGATTTCATTCCTATTGGTGCGGTTATCGATTTAGCTAAGGTTGTTTCAGGCACACGTGATCGTAACCTGCGATTGATTGTGTCCGTCGAACTTGTTGAGAGCGAGAGCAAACAAGTAGTAGGAAAGAGATTATTCGTTATCACTGATAAAGGGGTATTGGAGAATCGAAACTCAGAAATAACAGTAAAGTTACTTGAGCCAGATGTTAAAGAAATCTCTGATAACGTTTCTGCTTTCATCGAATATTTGAGTCAGAGAAGTTAGCCCACTCGATAAGAGCGGGCCATGAAGATGAGTCGTTGGTTGCGTAATACTAACCAAAGTCCCCTGAAATATAGCGCCTTGTGCGCTCGTTTGCCGGGTTATGGAAGATGGTCTCAGTAAGGGAAAACTCTTCGAGTTCTCCCAAATACATAAAGCCTGTGTAGTCAGAGATACGCATTGCTTGTTGCATATTATGTGTGACGATAACGATCGTGTATTTCTCTCGTAACTCTGTGATTAAGGTTTCTATTGCGGCAGTCGCAATAGGATCAAGCGCCGAAGTCGGTTCATCCATCAAAATAACTTCAGGCTCAAGGGCAATCGTACGTGCAATACATAGCCGTTGCTGCTGCCCACCCGAAAGGCCATTCGCATCGTGATGCAACTTATCTTTTACTTCTTCCCATAGGTGCGCTCGTTTAAGTGCCGATTGAATACGAGCGTCAATCTCGGCTTTTGATAGCTCGCCTTGTATCTTTAACCCAAACGCCATGTTGTCGTAAATAGACATTGGGAATGGTGTGGGTTTTTGGAATACCATCCCGACTTTAGAGCGCAGTTCATTTACATCGGTATTAGAAAATATGGATTCGCCATCAAGAAGAATCTCACCTTCTGCGTATTGGTTACCATAAAGATCATAAATGCGATTTAAGGTACGCAGTAGCGTGGATTTTCCACAGCCTGACGGTCCAATTAGTGCCGTTACTCGGTTTTTATAAATCGGCATTGACACATTCTTCAATGCTGGATTTAGCCCTTTAGCATAGAAAAAGTTTAGATTCTGAATATCCATGCGGTGTGTCAGATTCGACACGTCGTTGGCGTTGTTTGTCTCACAATCAAGGGTAGAAATGCAGCTTCCAAGAATGGATTGTTCGCTATTTTGAATTATGTTTGCAGTCGCCATATTTATGCCTTTCTCGCTTTTAGAAGTTTCGGCAAAGCTGTTGCCGTGATATTAACAATCAAAATAAAGGTGGTAACGATGAGAGCGCCCGCCCATGCTAGTTCTTGCCAAGAGGCGAAAGGACTCATAGCAAATTGATATATGGTGACAGGCAAGTTAGCCATTGGTTTGCTCAAATCAGTAGTTAAGAAACTGCTGTTCAATGAAGTGAAAAGCAGAGGAGCCGTTTCGCCAGAAATACGTGCGATAGACAGTAATACGGCAGTCATAATTCCGGGTCCAGCGGCTCGATATCCAAGCTGGGTGATGACTCGCCACTTCGGAGCGCCTAGGCCACTTCCTGCTTCTTTCAATGTTGGCGGAACCAAGCGTAGCATCTCTTCTGTCGACGCTACGATTACAGGTAACGCCAATATTGCTAATGCAATTGCACCTGCCCAGCCTGAATAACCTCCGGTTGGAACCACGATAACCGCATAAACAAACAAGCCAACTAGGATTGAAGGCGCACTCATAAGCATTCCGTTTAGGAAGCGAATTGATTCGGCAACTTTATTGCCAGGCTGAGCCTCTGCTAACCATGTTCCAGCAAGTACCCCGATAGGTGTAGCTATGAGGATACCTATAGTGGTGAGCATTAAGCTCCCTAATAGAGCATTTTTGAGTCCACCGTGACTGCCAGGACCTGGAGTAATCTCAGTAAAGACTGCCCACGTGATGCCTTTGATTCCTTCACCCACTAAGGTATACAGTACGCAAGCCAATACAAACACACCACATGCTGCAGAGAAGGTACAGAATGCAAGAAACAGCTGATTCTTTAGCTTTCTTATTTTCATGATGCTCTCCCTACTAGACGACGAGCAAATCCCATCACGAAGAACGTAATAAAGAAAAGTACAACGCCAAGCGCAATCAGTGATGCAATATGCGTTGGGTCGGTGGCTTCATTAAACTGCTGAGCGATCGTCGATGAGATTGATGCAGCAGGCATAAAGAAAGAAGTTTCAATACGGTTTGCACCTCCAATCACAAATGCGACCGCCATGGTTTCGCCTAGTGCTCGACCCAAACCCAGGATACCAGCACTCACGGTTGCATTTTTAACTTTAGGAATCAGTACCTTGGTAATCACCTCAAAAGGTGTCGCTCCGGTACCATAAGCTGCTTCTCTCAACACATTGGGGATAGACTTTAGTGCATCTCGTGTAAGTGACGTCATGATTGGTAAAATCATGAAGGACAGAATAATGCCCGCAGTAAGAAGTCCGATGCCAATAGGCGGACCATTAAACCAAGGTCCGATGATGGGGATTTCAATAAGGTGTTGACCAGCCCAGGTTTGGAAGCCATTTGAGAACCAAGGAGAAAAGACAAAAAGACCCCACATACCATAAATAATGCTCGGAATAGCCGCTAGCAATTCGATCGCTTTACTTACCGGTACGCTGACCCATTTAGGCGCTAACTCGGCGAGAAATATTGCTGTACCTAAGGCAATAGGGACGGCAATAATAATGGCAATTAGTGATGTCACTAGAGTACCGTAGATGGCTGACGCAGCGCCGAACTGACCTCGAATTGGATCCCACACGTTATGGAATACAAAGCCCGGTCCGAATTCTTTAAATGCAGGCCATCCTCCATCAATGAGTGACAGTAAGATTCCAGAAAGAGTAACAAGAATAAGTAGGGCACTAGTAAAGCTCAATCGTTCGAAAATTGAGTCGCCATTTACTTTGTTGGATAAAGTTAAAGTAGTCATAATACTGGGAATACGAGCCTGAACCTCGAGAGGCTAGGCTCGTTAATAGTGAATTATTTAATAATGGCTTGATTGTTGGTTTTTAGACTTTGTTTCCAAGTGTCATTAACCATGCTAACGACTTTCTTCGGCATTGGAATATAGTCGAGTTCTTCAGCAGCTTTGCCTTGGGTATAGCTCCATTCAAAGAACTTAATAATCTCTTGTGCTTTCTTGGCGTCAGGTTGGTCCTTATGCATTAAGATGAAAGTTGCGGCGGTCATCGGCCACGAATCAGCTCCCGGTTGGTTGTTAAGAAGTAAATGATATCCTGGAGCGTCTTCCCAATCGGCGTTTGCGGCAGCGGCTTGGAAGGTTTTCATGGTTGGCATTAGATATGCACCATCGCGAGCCTGCATTTGTGTGTACGCCAAATCATTTTGTTTAGCGAATGCATATTCTACGTAGCCGATAGCACCACGAGTGCGCGTAACGAAGTTGGCGACACCAGCGTTACCGTTTCCACCAATTGCCGTCGCTGCCGAAGGCAATGCAATGTCTTTACTTGCACCGATTTTTTCGTGCCATTCGGGGCTAACTTGATCAAGATATTCAGTGAAATTGAATGTAGTACCTGACCCATCCGAGCGGTGGACAACATAAATAGGTTGGTTCGGGAGCGCTATATCTGGGTTAAGTCCCGTAATAGCTTTATCGTTCCAGTTCTTGATATTTCCTAAGTAGATATCAGCTAATACTTCGCCTGTCAGTTTTAATTGACCCGCCTTGATACCCGGTAGGTTGATCACAGGGACAATCGCGCCCATGACCATAGGAAATTGAATCATGTCTTCTTTATTCAACTCTTCGATGGTAAGCGGTGCATCTGTCGCGCCAAAGTCTACCGTTTTTGCTGTGATCTGACGAATGCCACCACCAGAACCGATAGCTTGATAGTTGATCTGGATACCCGTTTCCTTTTGGTATTGCTCAGCCCACTTTGCATAGATTGGATGAGGGAAAGTCGCGCCCGCACCGTTAATAGTGGTCTTTGCTGCCAAGCCGAATGATGCAGTGACTAACACAGAAGACAAGAGAGCTGATCTGATAAATTTCACAATATATCTCCGATATAATTCGTTTAGTGTGGGCCATTAAAAAGGAGTAATACTTTTTAATGGCCCGGTTTAGTTTTGTGTTCAAATAAAACTAAGGTGATTGAAACTACTCAATCCATTAATCGGTATGTACCAATCAACAAAGCGGAGATTAAGAACCAAATATTACAGTTATATTAATCGAATACGTGACAGTGCTATTTAACGCAAAGTTTTATATAAAACGATGCCCATCTGATAATAAAACTTCACAACATTTTACTTGGTTGTTTTAGCATGTAATACTTCTATTAACAGGTAACTTAACGATGTGAATTAAAATATTACAAAGTATGGATGAATTACTTACTTTTTCAGTTTATTTGGTTTATGGACTCGCTTTCTTTGCGATCTTTTTCGCTATATTGTTTCGAGACCTGAGTCAAAGTCGTATTACAATGGCATCGGCACTACCGACGCTTGCTGCGTTCGGTTTATTACATGGTCTACATGAGTGGTCTGAGCTATATCTTGTTATTTACGCTGACGACCTAGAAAGTGTCACGGGCTTAGCAACCTTCAAGGTCGCCAAGTTGTGGCTGTCGTATATTGCATTGGGTGCTTTTGCGTGGCAGTTGCTTTCAGTCACCACTTGGCGGCAGATAAGATGGATAAAAGCATTAGGTTGCGCTGCGTTTATCTATTTCATGTTCAGTGTGGTTATCCAGTACTGGGCGTTAAGCTATAGCGATTACCTGCAACTGATTGCCAATCAAGTTCGCTTGATTTTTGGCTTTGGTGCTGCTTGTTCAGCAGGGTTAGTGATGTATGTTTACGCGAATGAGCTTGAACACGAAGGGCATGGTGCTTCAAAACCGTTTAAATTAACTGGACTCGCATTAGTTTTATATGGCATATCAGCAGGAGTACTTACTGCCGAGCTTGGTATCTGGGTGATAATACTGCGAACGGTTAGCGCAATACTCATACTCATCTTCATTTGGAGAGCTTTGCGAGTCTTTGATCGTGAGCGAGATATACAGTTAGAAACTCGGCTTCAGCAGTCACTGCATGACGTGAAACTTCGTGAATTGGGAGAGCTATCGTCAGCCGTGGCCCACGAAATCAAGACACCACTCTCAAGTGCAACGATGGGCTGTGATATTCTTGAGCGTCAGCTACCTGAAAACGATGTATATCAACGCCAGTTGACGCGAATTCGTACTGGGCTTGAACGAGCTGCAGATATCAGTCAAGAAGTCCTAAATTACGCACATAAAAAGCCCGTATTACGAGAACGAGTGAACGTACAAGACGTGATCTACAATACATTTGAGCTTAATCGATTTCGACTTGATGGCACTGACTGGCAAGTAGATTGTCAACATGATTTAGAGGTAGTTGGTGATGCTCAAGCTTTGCAAGATGTAATTTCTAACCTGATATCGAATGCTTGTGATGCTAGAAAAGATGGGTTAATTATAACCTTTAAGGCCTATCAAGAGCAGTTGAACGCAGTCCTAGTGTTTAAAGATAATGCTGGCGGTATGAGTAAAGAGATCATTGCGAATGCTTGTAAGCCATTTTTCACAACGAAACCAAAAGGTGAAGGGATAGGGATGGGGCTTGCTATAGTGAATCAATTGGTAATGCAGCACAATGGGTCAATGAACCTCTACAACGAAGGTTGTGGTTTGACCGTAGAAATAAAACTTCCGAGATATTTGAAATGACACTGAGATTGTTACTAGCAGAAGATGACAAAGAACTGCAAGAAGCACTGATTGAAGCACTTAGCCTCGAGTCATTTGATGTCGTTGCATTTGATAATGCCGAAGATGCCATTGAGGCTGCATTGGTACAACACTTTGATGTTGCGTTACTCGATGTTGTGATGCCTGGTATAACGGGCATAGAAGCGTTATCAAGTCTTCGTCGAATTCACCCGAACATTGGCATAGTGATTTCTACGGCATTTGCGACGGTTGATGTTGCTGTGGATGCGATGAAAAAGGGAGCGGACGAGTTTCTTACCAAACCTTTTAACCTCACTACGGTTTCGACAACCTTGAAACGAATTCATGCTCAGCGATCTCCTAAGTCCCCTAAGCTAGAGCGGGATGATGATTTAGTGTTTAGCGCTCTGTCGAATCCTATTCGACGACAAGTGCTTAAA
Source organism: Vibrio sp. ER1A (assembly GCF_000733315.1). Classification (NCBI taxonomy): domain Bacteria; kingdom Pseudomonadati; phylum Pseudomonadota; class Gammaproteobacteria; order Vibrionales; family Vibrionaceae; genus Vibrio; species Vibrio sp. ER1A. Next base: position 952,223 of record NZ_JPJA01000086.1, on the reverse strand, counting down.
CAATTACGACTGCATCGTAAAATGAAGTTCATGGATCTATGTCGAGTAGTGGGGGTAGAAGATCACACCAAATTCAATTTTCATTTGCGTCAATTAGTTAAAGCCGGGCTGGTGTTCAAGGGTGAAGGGAAAATTTATTCTTTGACCCAAATGGGGCTGCAAGTCCATTCAGGGTTATTAAAATAATGATGGGGGATTTAATTGATATAACAATTAAATCCCTAAGAAAAGCATTACACATTATCTATCAAACTATGACGTTAATATAACTCAATAGCTTGTTGGTTAATTCAATATTTAGAAATCTAAAAAAAGGAGCTACTATCAGCTCCTTTTTTATCTACTTTATAAAAGGTCTCGAACTCTAAAATAAGACATGGCTAGAACCAACGCTGGGGTTCTAAACATTCGACCACCCGGGAAGGGCATGTGTTTGATTTTATCAAATATAGAGAATCGCTCTGCTGTGGTCGCAATACACTCCGCCATTAATGTACCTGCCATACCTGTCGCGGCGATACCATGGCCTGAAAAACCTTGCGCAAAATAGACGTTTGGTTTTAGCCGGCCAAAGTGGGGGGCTCGATTCATAGTGATGGCGACATTTCCGCCCCAAGCGTATTCGATTTTTGTGTCTTTAAGCTGTGGGAATATATCAAGCATCCGCGCGCGCATGGCTTTTTCTAAGTTAAATGGTGCGACGCCTGAATAACTCACCCTTCCACCAAATAGCATACGGTGATCACCGGAACATCGGTAGTAATCGAGAACGAAGTTGATATCGCAAGCTGAGATATGATCTTGCATCAGCGCACCTGTTACTTCCTCGCCCAATGGCTCGGTCGCGCAAATATAAGTACCAACCGGCATTACTTTATTTTCGAGTTTCGATTCCAGCCCTTCCATATAGGCATTACAAGCAAGAATGACGTGATTTGCTTTTACTTTTCCATCTCTAGTAAACAGCGTTGCCGGATCACCATGTTCAATCTTGTTTACTGCGCTATCTTCATAAAATTCTGCCCCAGCGATTTTGGCTGCATTAACCAAACCTAAGGTATAGTTGAGCGGGTGTAAGTGGCCACTGTTACTATCAAACATTCCAGAGGTATACTTGGTACTTGCAATGCGACTGGCAACTTCATCTTTGTCCCACATTTCTAATGATTCATAACCATAGTTTTCAGTTAAATCGTCATACCATGCTTTTAACTCTTTATCGTGGCGTGGTTTCATACCCACATGAACCATGCCATCACGCCAGTCGCAATCAATGTTGTATTTGTTGATGTTCGATTTCGTTAACGCCAGCGCTTCGACAGAGATGTCCCAAAGCTTTTTTGCATCGGATTTACCGACTAATTTCTCAAGAGTGTCTTGCTCTGATGCCCAACCGAAGATGGCTTGGCCTCCACTGCGACCAGATGCCCCCCAGCCCACGCGGTTAGCTTCTAACACAATGACTTTAAAGCCTTTGTTAGCCAGCTCTAATGCAGCGGTGGCTCCGGTGATTCCGGAGCCTATCACACAGACGTCGGCAACATGTTCTCCCATAAGTTTGGGGAAATCGAAATGCTGATTTCTTGATGCTGCATAGTAAGAGTCTGTGTGTTTGACTTTCATTTTGTATCCTTACTTATTTGTACCACTGGTATTCTAATGGAGAGACTTGTGCTGAAAAGCGCGCCTGTTCATGTTTTTTATTGGCAAGATAGACTTTACAAAACTCTTCACCAAAACTGCTTTTCATAAACTGACTGTTTTCAAACTCATGGAGAGACATATCCCATGAAATAGGAAGCATAGGCAGTTCTAGTAGGGTCGCATCCCCTTCAATTGGTGCTGGTGGAGTCAGTTTGTTCTCTATTCCGTCGATTATTGATGCTAGCAATACTGCTACGGTGAGATAAGGGTTTACGTCCGCGCCGGAGAGTCGATGTTCAATTCTTTTGTCTTCGGTACCGCTCGCTGGAATTCTTACTGCTACAGTGCGATTGTCCCATCCCCATGTAGCGTGAAGTGGTACAAACATATTGGGTTGAAGTCGACGATAGGAGTTCGCATTGGGCGCAAATATTGCCATGCTATCCTCTAAATGAGCGAGAACGCCCGCGATGGCATTGAGTAGTAGTTCTTCATTTTCACCAAATACGTTGTTGCCGACGTCGTCTTGCAGGCTAATGTGGACATGGCAGCCGTTACCAGCATACTCGGTGTAGGGCTTGGCCATAAAGTTGGCGTAGAAGCCGTGTTTCTTAGCTACTGCTCGCACTACGCGTTTTAGCAGCATAGCTTGGTCACACGCCAGAAGTACGTCGCTCGTATGTTTGAGGTTGACCTCAAATTGTCCAGGTGCGTATTCGGCGGTGATATTGTCGGCAGGGATATTTTGAGCGTTGCAGGTCTCAATCACCTCATCTAGAAACGCTTTAAACTCATCGAGCTCTTCGAGTGAGTAGACTTGCGTTTGTGTCATCCTTTCACCGCTTATCGGCATTAATGGTGGTTGCGGGTTACCCGCTTCATCGGGCTCAAGGTCTTGTAAGTAAAACTCGAGCTCAACGGCTATACAGGGCTTTAAGCCTTTCGTAGCTAATTTGTCTAGCTGTACTTCTAGTACGTGGCGAGGATCGGCAAAAAACGGTTGATTGGATGTGGGCTCAAACATAGTCACAATGGCTTGAGCACTGTTTTCCTGCCATGGTGTAGTAACCAAAGAACTTGTGACCATACGACAAATTCTGTCACCATCGCCTTTTTCGAATCCCAAACCAGTTTCTTCTACGGTTTCTCCGCAAATATCTAAGGCAAATACAGAAGCCGGAAGACAGATACCTTGCTCTAGTACCTTATTTAGTTGTGATAAAGGAACGCGCTTACCTCTCACTACGCCGTTCATATCGAACAATATGAGATCCAACGTAGTCACGTCAGGGTGGTGTTCAATAAATCGTTCAATTGTTAGCTTATCGTGACTAACCTGTATTGGTTCTATGTTGTCAGCACTGTTTGAAAGTTGACTTGTTCCCACTGTGGCTCCTCCACTTATCTCCAACCTATCCATGTATAGCAAGCCTTTGTTTTGAATCTTGCGCCACTGGTTGCTTTTTAACCATAGACATAATGTTCAGTAAAAGACAACACAAATGTATATAAAATGTTAATCAGTATCTCAAAAGTTACAAAATAATTAACATATTTGTTTGACAATTGTACAGCTTGCTGCCAATCCTAAATGGAGCTTATTGATAAATTCGTTGAGCAATTTTTGAAAAAGAAGGATTTATGGAAACGATTAGGAAATGGATAGAAGAGAACCGTATTACTGAAGTTGAGTGCCTGATCCCCGATATTACAGGCAACGCGCGAGGCAAGATTATGCCTGCGAAAAAATTCCTTCGAGAAGGGGGCATGCGTCTTCCCGAAGTGGTTTTTTTCCAGACTGTAACCGGAGACTGGCCAGACGATGAAAGTATGATCGACCTGACAGAGAAGGATATGACTCTGGAGCCTGACCAAAATACCATTCGTTTTGTTCCATGGACAAAAGAGCCTACCGCTCAGGTTATCCATGATTGTTTTACCGTCGATGGAGACCCGGTAGATATCTCACCGAGAGCCGTGCTGCGTCGAGTGCTAAACCTCTATGCTAAAGAGGGGTGGCAACCTGTAGTTGCCCCAGAACTTGAGTTCTTTCTGGTACAGAAGAATCTAGATTGGGACTATCCATTAGAGCCGCCAATTGGTCGAAATGGACGCCCTGAAACAGCTCGTCAGTCTTTTAGTATTGATGCGGTGAATGAGTTCGATCCTATTTTTGAAGACATGTACGACTACTGTGAAGCTCAAGAATTGGACGTCGATACTTTGGTGCATGAATCTGGCGCTGCACAAATGGAGTTGAACTTTGACCACGGTGAGCCGCTCGATAGAGCTGACCAAGTGTTCTTATTTAAACGCACTGTACGTGAAGCAGCTTTAAGACATGATGTGTATGCCACCTTTATGGCAAAACCATTGGAAGATGAGCCTGGTAGTGCAATGCATATTCACCAGAGTTTGGTGGATAAAAACGGAAAAAACCTGTTTGCCAATGAAGATGGTACTAACAGTGACCTTTTCTTGAATTATATCGGCGGTATGCAGAAATACACGCCAGCGGCTATTGCGTTCTTCGCGCCTAACGTGAACTCCTATCGCCGTTTAGTATTTGGTGACTCTGCACCAACGAACGTGGCTTGGGGTGAAGATAATCGTACTGTTGGATTACGTGTGCCTATCTCTGATAAAGAGTCTCGCCGTCTTGAAAACCGTTACGCCGGCGCGGATGCAAACCCTTATCTCGCCATGGCATTGACGTTGGCATGTGGCTACTTAGGTATGAAAGAGAAGCTTACACCAACGGAAAAAAGCACAGGTGATATGACCACTGAGCCATACTCACTTCCTCATAACCTAGAAGACGCTTTGGTGTTGTTAGAAAACAGTGACGAGCTGAGAGAAATTTTAGGTGACCGATTCGTATCTGCTTACGTAGCCATCAAACGTAAGGAGTACAGAACGTATTTCCAAGTCATCAGTTCTTGGGAAAGAGAGTTCTTATTATTGAACGTTTAATACAGGCAACGCTATAGAGAAAAGCAAACCCGTTAATACAGCGAGAAATGGAATTAAGTTATGTCAAAACAAACTGGGTCTAAATGGATTGAACAAGATAGTGCACACTGCTTGCACCCATTTACCAACTTTAAAGCACTCAACGATAAAGGCTCACGCGTTATTACCCGAGCGGAAGGCATTTATATTTACGACGAAGATGACAACAAAATCCTAGATGGAATGGCAGGGTTATGGTGCGTCAATATGGGCTATAACTGCCAGCCACTTATCGAGGCTGCGACGAATCAACTTCAAGAGTTGCCTTACTACAATTTGTTTTTCCAAACCACTCATCCACCAGCTGTAGAGCTTTCAACTTTGCTTGCCGAAGTAGCGCCTGAAGGCATGAACCACGTGTTCTTTACCGGTTCAGGCTCAGAGTGCAACGACACCGTGGTTAGAATGGTGCGCCATTACTGGGCAAGCTTAGATAAGCCAAATAAACAAACCATTATCAGTCGCAAGAATGCATATCACGGCAGTACGATGGCAGGGGCAAGTCTAGGTGGCATGGCATTTATGCATGCCCAAGGTGGTCTACCACTACCGAATATTGTTCATATTGATCAACCTTATCATTTTGGTGAAGGACAAGGGATCGACGCGAATGAATTTGGTCTAGAACGTGCGCAGCAGCTTGAAGCCAAAATCCTAGAACTGGGTGAAGACAATGTCGCTGCGTTTATTGCGGAACCCATTCAGGGTGCAGGTGGCGTTATTATTCCGCCTGACAGTTATTGGCCTGAAATTCAACGTATCTGTGACAAGTATGAAGTCTTACTTATTGCTGATGAAGTCATTTGCGGCTTTGGGCGCACCGGTGAGTGGTTCGCAAGCCAAACATTCAACATCAAACCTGATCTGATGTGTATGGCGAAAGGCATTACTTCTGGGTATTTACCACTTGGCGGTGTAATGGTTCGAGACCATGTCGCACAAGTGTTGACAGACGCAGATACTGAATTCGCTCATGGCTTTACCTATTCGGGTCACCCAGCGGCATGTGCAGTTGCTATCGCCAACATTAAAGAGATGCAAAAACACAATATTGTTAATCGTGTGCGTGAAGATATTGCTCCGTATTTTGCTTCTCGGTGGAATGAACTTCTTGAACACCCAATGGTGGCAGAAGCTAGAACGAAAGGACTGGTCGGGGCTATTGAATTAGTCAAAGACAAGACCACCAATGAGCGTTTTGACAAAGAACTTGATGTCGGTACTCGATGTCGTGAACACTGCTTTGCCGCGGGTGTCGTGTTGCGAGCTGTTGGCGACACCATGATCTGTTCACCACCGCTTATCATTACACGTGCAGAAATTGATGAGTTTATCGACAAGGCAAAAATAGCCTTAGACAACACACTCGCCGACGTTTCGCAGTAGCCGACGAGATTTATACCCAAAGGTATTAACCAAAGAGCAAACAGGAACGGAGATCCAAATGGAGAAAACAAAAGCATGCTTCGGTATCGCGTTAGGGATGACGATAGGACTTAGCTCAATGACATCCTATGCGGCTGAGGAAAAAGTGCTCAATATCTATAACTGGTCAGACTATATCGCGGAAGATACGATTAAAAAGTTTGAGGAAGAGACAGGCATCAAGGTGGTTTACGATGTATTCGACTCAAATGAAGTATTAGAGGCGAAGATATTATCTGGTAATACAGGCTTTGACTTAGTTGTGCCAAGTAATGATTTTCTGGGACGTCAAGCCAAAGCTGGCGCGTTCCAAAAGCTGGATAAGTCAAAGCTAACTAACTACAGCAACCTAGACCCTAAATTAATGGGGATTCTGGCGGACACTGTCGACCCCGACAACGCTTACTCTGTGCCATATCTTTGGGGCACAACGGGCATCGGTTACAACGTTGCTAAAGTGAAAGAGGTCTTGGGTGAAGACGCGCCAGTGGATAGCTGGGATTTAGTATTCAAACCAGAAAACATGGAGAAACTTTCTAAGTGTGGTGTTGGTTTCCTGAATGCACCGACAGAGATCATGGCAGCGGCGCTGAACTATATCGGCAAAGATCCAAACAGTGCTGATCCTAACGCTTATAAAAAAGATGCGCTTGCACTGCTTAAACAAGTTCGTCCTTATGTAACCTATTTCCACTCATCACAATACATCAATGACCTAGCTAACGGCGATGTATGTGTGGCGATTGGTTGGTCAGGCGATGTTCTGCAAGCGGCAGATCGTGCAGCTGAAGCAGATAATGGCGTAGAAGTGGCTTACTCGATTCCAAAAGAGGGAGCGCTTGCCTGGTTTGATTTAATAGCGATTCCAAAAGAAGCGAAGCACCCAGAAAACGCTCACTTGTTTATCAACTATCTACTTCGTCCAGAAGTGATTGCTGAAATCAGTAACTATGTTTGGTATGCGAATCCAAACCCACCATCACGTGAGTTTATTGACGCAGAAATCTTGGAAGATCCAGGAATCTACCCAACAGAAGAAGCGCAAGCGAAGTTATATAGCTCAAAGATGTTACCGCATAAGACATCACGTGCTATGACTCGTGCTTGGACGGATTTCATTAAGAACTGATCAAACCCTAATTTGGCGACTCGCTTTGAGTCGCCAATTTTGCTTGGAGACTACCATGACAGTGATGTCACTTGATACAGAACTCAATCACCAACATGTTTCGCCGGTGCCACCAAAACCATTATTAGAAATCCGAGGACTGACGAAGGACTTCGGCGGCCATCTTGCGGTAGATAACATCGATCTTACGATCAACCAAGGTGAACTGTTTGCGCTATTAGGCGCGTCGGGGTGCGGAAAATCAACCTTGCTACGAATGCTCGCTGGATTTGAACAACCAAGCGCAGGACAGATTATTCTTGATGGTGAAGATCTTGCCGATATCCCTCCATACAAACGACCTGTCAATATGATGTTTCAGTCCTATGCACTGTTTCCTCACATGACCGTAGAAAAGAACATTGCGTTTGGGTTAAAGCAAGACGGTATGCCAAGCCAAGAAATTGCTAGTACCGTTAAGCATATGCTTGAGCTGGTCAGAATGACAGATTTCGCGAAGCGTAAACCGCACCAATTATCTGGTGGTCAAAAACAACGTGTTGCACTCGCCAGAAGCCTAGCTAAAAAACCAAAGTTACTTTTGCTAGACGAGCCAATGGGTGCACTGGATAAAAACTTACGCGAAAAAATGCAGCTTGAGGTGGTCGACATACTGGAAAGTGTGGGTGTTACCTGTGTGATGGTCACGCATGACCAAGAAGAAGCGATGACCATGGCAACACGTATCGCCATTATGAACAAAGGCCAGTTTGTGCAAATTGGTTCTCCAGAAGCTATTTACGAGCATCCGAACTCGAAGTTTGCCGCGAAATTCATCGGCTCGGTCAATATTTTTGAGGGTGTTCTAGAAACCAATCTTAGCGATAAATCGACGGTTCGAACCCCAGACCTATCGAATGTGATTACTATTAATCATGGTATTTCAGGTGCTCCGGGTATCCCTTTGATGATAGCTGTTCGACCAGAAAAAATGACGCTATGTGACCATACCCATCACTCTAGTAATTCTTGTAGTGGGGTGGTGGAAGATATCGCCTATATGGGCAACCAATCCATTTACCATGTTCGTTTGGATTCCGGCAAGTTGGTCACTGCAACGCTACAAAACACGAGCCGTGTGAGAAAAGGTATGCCAACGTGGGAGCAAAGAGTCAATCTTTGCTGGGACATGGAAAGCTGCGTGGTACTGAAACTATGAAGAAACAAGCCAAACTCAATATTTGGCGTATTGTTCCCACGCCAAAGTGCTTATTGCTTGCTGTTCCCTACGGATGGTTACTGCTGTTCTTTCTATTGCCGTTTCTAATCGTATTCAAAATCAGTTTTGCTGAAGCTCAAATATCGATTCCACCTTATTCTGAATTGCTTAGTTATGCTGAGCAGCAGTTGCAGCTGTTACTCAACGTCGGCAACTATCAATATTTGATAGAAGATGACTTATACGCGTCGTCGTATTTACAGTCGATTCGTATTGCACTTATCTCTACATTACTCTGCTTAGTGATTGGTTTTCCGATTGCCTGGGCTATTGTTCATTCGAAGCCGTCAACTCGAAATGTGTTATTAATGCTGATCATATTGCCATCGTGGACCAGCTTTTTGATTCGTGTTTATGCTTGGATAGGAATCCTTAAGAATAACGGCCTTCTGAACAATATGTTGATGACCTTTGGTGTTATTGAGGAACCGCTAAAGATATTGCACACAGATACTGCAGTTTATATTGGTATTATCTATACCTATTTACCCTTTATGGTTCTGCCTCTTTATACCGCATTGATGCGAGTGGATTACTCGTTACTGGAAGCGGCAAGTGATCTCGGGGCGAAACCAGTAACGACACTATTCACTGTCCTCGTACCATTGACACGTGCCGGTATTATCGCAGGGTCGATGTTAGTGTTCATCCCTGCTGTGGGAGAGTTTGTTATACCTGAACTACTTGGCGGGCCTGATACAGTACTGATCGGTAAAGTCTTGTGGCAAGAGTTCTTTAACAACCGAGATTGGCCAGTCGCTTCGGCGGTAGCTATCGTAATGTTGCTTATTTTGATGTTGCCTATCTTATGGTTCCATCGTTATCAAAAACGTGAACTGGAGGCGCAAGCATGAACGACATTCCGGTCTATAACAGTAAACTGAAGTGGTGTATTTTGGCGGCGGGTTTTACCTTTCTCTATCTGCCAATCCTGATTCTGATTGTTTATTCATTTAACGAAAACCGATTGGTTACCGTATGGTCTGGTTTTTCGTTCAAATGGTATTTTGAGCTGTTAGAAGATGATCTGCTCATGGGCGGTGTGAAGCTGAGCCTGATGATAGGCTTTTTATCAGCCAGCGCGGCTGTTGTTCTAGGTACTATTGCTGCATTTGTATTGAACCGCTTTGGGAAATTTAAAGGTGAAACTGGGTTTGCCTTTATGATCACGGCGCCCTTAGTTATGCCAGAGGTTATTACAGGTCTTTCTCTACTATTGTTATTCATTGCGATGGGACAAGTGTTTGACCTCTTTAGCCAGCGAGGCATGATGACCATTTGGATTGCCCATGTAACTTTCTGTACGGCTTATGTCACGGTAGTAGTGAGCTCTCGACTTCAAGAAGTCGATCGTTCTATCGAAGAAGCTGCTATGGACTTGGGCGCGCCACCTTGGAAAGTGTTCTTACAGATAACACTGCCTTCGATTGCACCCGCTATTTTGGCGGGGTGGTTATTAGCGTTCACCTTGTCATTAGATGACTTAGTGATTGCGAGCTTCGTATCTGGTCCGAGTGCGACAACATTACCTATGGTGGTATTCTCAAGTGTCCGTTTAGGTGTTAGCCCTAAAATCAATGCATTAGCAACACTGACCATATTAGCAGTGTCTTGTGCCACGTTTATTGCGTGGTGGTTGATGGCGAAGGCGGAAAAGCGTAGGCTGCTTGAAATGAAAATGAGTCAACAATAGTTCAGCAAGTGGTTGATGCTAAGTAATCGGTTCTAATTTGGGAGAAAGACATGGATGTAGGTAAGCAACTAAAAACAATTCGTACCATGCGTGGGATGTCACAGCGTGAACTTGCTAAACGAAGTGGTGTAACCAACTCCATGATCTCTCAAATAGAACAGAACTTAGTAAACCCGTCCGTTGGCTCTTTGAAAAAGATCCTCGATGCTATACCAATCTCAATGGGAGAGTTCTTCACCCTCGACGTTGAGCCTAAAGATGACATCTTCTTTAGTGCGGAACAGATGGCGGATTTAGGGGATGGACAGATAAAAATGTTGCTAGTTGGTGCAAAGCGAGAAGGTCGCCAATTAGCAGTCTTAAGAGAAATCTATCCGCCAGGCTCAGATACTGGTACTGACTTCATTGAGCATGATGGAGAAGAGGGTGGCGTCATAATTCGCGGAGAGATTGAGATTACGGTTGGTAGCCATACCAGAGTATTGAAGGCGGGCGACTCGTATTACTTTGAAACTCGCAAACCACATCGCTTCCGCAACAAGGGAAAGGTCGAATGTGAACTTATTAGTGCGGCGACACCTCCAACTTTCTAAATCTATCCCTCCTGTTACTTATGGCGAAGCTATGCTTCGCCATTTTTCATTCCTACAAACTATTACGAACTCATTCAAAGCAGGACAAAGAATAAGTATATTTCACTTATTGATTTGTAAATAATAATTGTTATTCCTATGCCGTCGTATAGTTAGCTGCGAACCTATATAGACATTTAACCTATCATTTACATTAATAAATAATAACAATGAAAAAATACATATTCACTTTGTTGTCGTTCATGCTATTTGGTTGCTCTACGACGCCACCTGCGTCTACTGTTGAGTACCAGAAACACTCGTTTGTCTATGACACTACATTGACTTCGTTTCATTGGCAGGGTGGGTATTCCACTTCGGTTAACAATAAACATAAAATCGAACTTGTTCGAGGTCTAGTGTATGAAGGCTCACACGCAAACCTCACATTTGAATTTGATACTACCCCCTTTCGCGTGAAGAACCTTGAGCTGTCTGACGAGGGGAACAAATCGGTTATTGTGATGCCACGAGTAGGGGCGTCATCAACCAAGAGTGGAAAAGTTCGTAACACGTTTAAACTCAGCTGTGCCGATCTGGATGCATTGCCAACCCTAGACACCGCTTATTTGTCAGTTATCGAAGGAAAGTCGAAAAAGCAACATAAGTTGCAGGGCAGCCCCTTAGCCGATTTCCTAAAAGAGATTCATGACTACTGTCATATGAGTAACAATGGTCAAACAGCTTACGCTCAGCGTTAGGTTATTTTGGTAGAGTTTAATAATAAGGCCTAGCGTTAGCTAGGCCTTGTCATTTTAGTCTAATTCAATCCAAGTTGATTTTACTTCAGTGTACTTATGCAGCGCATGCAGCGATTTATCACGACCGTTGCCACTTTGCTTGTAGCCACCAAACGGCATGGTCATGTCACCACCGTCCCAGTTATTTACGAATACCGTTCCCGCTCTTAATGCACGAGAGCATTTAATGGCTGTTGACATGTCAGATGTCCAAATACCTGCCGCCAACCCGTATTCGCTATCGTTAGCAAGTTGGATCGCTTCATCAATCGAGTCAAAACTAGTAACACATATAACGGGCCCAAAAATCTCTTCTTTATAGATGCGCATATTGGGTGTGACATCAGTAAACAAGGCGGGTTGAATAAAGAAACCATCGGTGTTGCTCATTGCGGGCTTACCACCGTAAGCTAGTGTTGCTCCTTCTGTCTGACCAATGTCGATGTAACTTAATACACGCTCATACTGTGCAGCATCTACTATCGCACCGACCCGCGTATCACTCTCAAGAGGATCGGCAGGCTGCCAATTCGCCATGTATTTCTTAACCAGTTCAATAAACTCATCTTTAATAGAGGAATGAACCAGAAGTCGTGAACCTGCTGTACACACTTCCCCTTGGTTGTAACAGATAGCGGAGGCGGCGGTTGCAGCAGCTTTTTCTATATCTTTAACATCGTGATGTACAATGTGGGGGCTCTTGCCGCCACATTCCATAAATGCACGTTTTAGGTTGGATTCACCCGCGAAAGATAACAGCTTTTTACCTACGGCGGTTGAACCAGTAAAAGTGATACAATCGACATCGTTGTGAAGCGCTAATGCTTGTCCTGCCTCATGGCCAAAGCCAGGTAGCACTTGAAACACTCCGTCTGGAATACCTGCTTGTTTGGCCAAGTCGGCGAGCAAAATAGCGGTGAGAGGTGATTTCTCAGAAGGCTTCACAATAACTGAATTACCGGTTGCTAATGCGGGCCCAATCTTCCAAGCCGCCATAACAGTAGGGAAGTTCCAAGGTACGATTGCCGCAACGACACCTAGTGCCTCGTGAGTCACAAGTGCTAATGCTCCTTCTGTTACTGGGGCTACTTCATCATATACTTTGTCTATGGCTTCTGCGTTCCATTGAATGCAGCGCGCGGTAGCCGGCGCGTCATATCCCATTGCATCTGATATCGGTTTACCCATATCGAGTGACTCGAGAAGGGCAAACTCTTCTTTATGTTCGTCAATGAGCTTAGCGTAGTTAAGTAGGATCGCTTTACGCTCTGCTGGTGGTAGACCGCACCAGACACGGCTCTCAAACGCTTGGCGAGCAGCATTTACCGCAATCTCAACATCTTTATCTGTGCAGCGGGCGACATGCGCCAATAGGTGACCTGTTGCCGGGTTGATGATTTCAAACGTATCGCCGGAGACTGAATCAACAAAGTGTCCGTTGATAAAGGCCTGAGTACGAAAACTCAACGCTTCGGCTTTATCATGCCAAGTCATAGTGTCCATATTGTTTACCTTCTTCCTTAAAAACTGGCTGGTGAGTTTGCACTGACAATGATGCAATCAATATCAGAAGTATTTCTAAATCGGTGAGTACGTGTACTGTCGAAATAATAGCTGTCGCCTTCATGTAGAACGACGACTTCACTGTCGACCGTGAGCTCTAACTCGCCTTGAACAATAACACCGCATTCTTGACCTTCGTGAGCGAGCATCTCATCTCCGGTGTCTGCACCTGGAGCGAGGGTTTCTCTCAACATGCCAATTTGCCTGTCGTCGTGATAGTGACCTATCTGGCGATAGCTGATCTTTCCTCGGCCTATTTCTGGTTGTTGCTGTTTGCGTGAAAAAAACTGATCAGGCTTTGGTTCATCAACAGCAAAAAACTCCGCCATAGATGAAGGGATCTTGCTAAGTAGTTTACTCAGCGACGCGACAGAAGGGCTTACGGCGTTACTTTCAATCTGAGAAATGAATCCATTGGTCACGCCGGCTCTTTTGGCTAACTCACGCTGTGATAAGCCTGCACGCTCTCTTAGTGCTTTAAACCTTGGTCCTATTTCTGTTTCCATTGGGCGAAATCTCCAACTCTTCCCTTTGTGATTAGTAAACTAAACACAATCCTAGCTCACTAAACAGAAAAAACCAGCAAATGTTTATAATTTAATCATTGAATAGGCAAATAAAACGTTCTATAGTCAATTTTGTTCATTATTTAATAACATTGCATTTACATGTTGTGGTTCGAGTGTTTAGCGGTGTTTAGTAAAAGAAACAATGCTGTTCAGCATTTTTAGTTGGAGTGCACGATGCAAGGTATAAACAAGCAAGGTACAACTAGTTCAGGGAATATGGATGCTTTTTGGATGCCGTTTACTGCTAACTCGCAGTTTAAATCAGCGCCACGCATGTTAGTTTCAGCTGAAGGGATGTACTACACGTCAGAAGATAAACGCAAGATACTCGACGGTACAGCAGGTCTATGGTGCTGTAATGCAGGACACGGGCGTCATGAAATCAGTGAAGCGGTGGCGAGTCAGATTCACAATCTAGACTTTGCGCCAACATTCCAAATGGGTCACCCATTGCCATTTGAATTTGCTGAATCACTCTCAGAAATAGCGCCATCAGGTTTGAATCGCGTATTTTTCACTAACTCAGGTTCTGAATCTGTTGATACCGCACTAAAAATCGCGTTGGCTTATCAGAGATGCATTGGTCAGGGGACTCGTACGCGTCTAATTGGTCGAGAGCGTGGTTATCACGGTGTCGGGTTTGGTGGTATTTCCGTAGGTGGAATTGTAAATAACCGCAAGACATTTGGCAGTCTGTTAACTGGTGTCGACCACCTTCCACATACATTGAGCATTGAAAATAGCGGCTTTAGCAAAGGGCTACCTGATTACGATCCCGGCTGGGCGGAAAGCCTAAACAATATCGTTACTCTGCATGATGCAAGTAACATTGCTGCGGTTATTGTTGAGCCGATTGCAGGATCTACAGGGGTAATTCTTCCTCCTAAAGGTTACTTGAAACGTCTTCGTGAGATCTGTACTCAACATGGCATCCTATTAATATTTGATGAAGTTATTACTGGATTTGGTCGCATCGGTAGTCCTTTTGCCGCGCAAGAGTTTGACGTCAAGCCTGACATTATTACTACCGCTAAAGGCTTAACTAATGGTGCTATTCCTATGGGAGCCGTTTTTGTCAGTGACGAGATTTACCAAGCGATGGTGGCTCCAGGTAGTCAAGCTATCGAGTTGTTCCATGGTTACACCTATTCCGGCCATCCAGTAGCCGCAGCGGCTGGTTTAGCGACACTAGATATTTATCGCAATGAGAATCTCTATACACGAGCGGCTGAGCTCTCAGACTATTGGGAGCAAGCGGTCCATAGCTTGAAAGGGCTACCTCACGTAAAAGACCTTCGCAATTATGGTTTGATTGCTGGTATTGAGTTAGAAGGAATTGCGGGTAAGCCAGGATCTAGAGCGTTCCAAGTCTTTACCAAGTGTTTCGAGAAGGGCGCATTGATTCGTGTCACTGGGGACATCATCGCACTTTCTCCGCCGCTGATTATTGAGAAGCAGCATATCGACGATTTATTTACTCTGATTGCAGACGTTTTGCAGAATATTGATTACAAGGAATAAGACTATGTCAGTTTTGGTATCTAATTTTATCAACGGCCAAATGGTAGAGAGCCACAGCGGAAGAAACGCAGACTTGTTTAACCCAGCAAATGGTGAGTTGCGAGGACAAGTCCAACTATCGAGTGCTAATGAAGCGCTAGAAGCCGTCGCTGTGGCGAAAAAGGCGCAAGAGGCTTGGCAAGCAACGCCACCACTGCAACGTGCTCGAGTTATGTTCAGATTCAAAGCTTTGCTTGAAGAAAACGCGGATGAGCTCGCTACGTTAATTTCTACCGAACATGGCAAAGTACACAGCGATGCACTAGGAGAACTGACACGTGGATTAGAAGTGGTTGAGTTTTCTTGTGGTATCCCACATCTGCTAAAAGGTGAACATTCACTTAATGTTGGACGCGAGATAGACAGCTATTCTTTAATGCAGCCAGTTGGTGTCTGCGTTGGTATTACACCATTTAACTTCCCTGTGATGGTACCGCTATGGATGATCCCAGTAGCGCTTGCCTGCGGAAACAGCTTTATCCTTAAACCATCTGAAAAAGATCCGAGTGCGTCTTTGAAGCTGGCTGAGTTATTGAAACAAGCAGGTCTTCCTGATGGCGTTTTTAATGTTGTCCAAGGTGATAAAGAAGTGGTTGATGCGCTTCTTGAGTCACCAGACGTTGCAGCCGTGAGTTTCGTAGGTTCAACGCCGATCGCTGAAGCTATCTACAGCAAAGGAAGTGCAAATGGCAAACGAGTTCAAGCGTTAGGCGGTGCTAAGAACCACTTAGTTGTTATGCCAGATGCAGACCTTGAAGGGGCGACAAATGCTATTATGGGAGCGGCCTATGGTGCGGCGGGAGAGCGTTGTATGGCTATCTCAGTGGCGGTTGCTGTCGGTGATGAAACTGCCGATCGATTAGTGGCACAGTTGAAACAAAAAGTGGAAGCACTGCGCGTAGGCCCAGGGTTGGGAGTATCGCCTGAAAACGAAATGGGTCCATTGGTGAGCGAGCCTCACATGAACAAGGTAACGGAATACATTCAAAGTGGTGTTGATCAAGGCGCAACGCTTGTAGTAGACGGGCGTGGCATCAATACATCTGCTCCAGGTTACTTTGTAGGTGGGACGTTGTTTGACAATGTTACTCCAGATATGACTATCTATAACGAAGAGATTTTTGGTCCCGTTTTGTCGGTAGTACGTGCCAAAGATTATCAAGAAGCACTGCAACTTATTAATGAGCACGAATTCGGTAATGGTACTGCAATTTTCACTCGTGATGGTGATACCGCGCGCGACTTCTCAGAAAAAGTAGAAATCGGTATGGTAGGGGTGAACGTGCCAATTCCAGTGCCAATGGCATTTCATAGCTTTGGTGGTTGGAAGCGCTCAATCTTTGGACCTCTCAATGTTCATGGCAATGATGGCGTGCGCTTCTATACTCGTATGAAGACGGTTACTGCTCGCTGGCCTAAAGGGCAAAGAGAAAGTGAATTTGTAATGCCAACAATGAAGTAGGTGATAAATGAAGATAGGGATATTAACGTGCGGCCATGTGGACTCGCCATTATCAGATGACCATGGTCAATATGCAGACATGATTGAGGCCTCTCTCTATGAGGTCAACAATGAGTTCACTTTTCAGAACTACGATGCGACAAAAGGAGAGTTACCTCATCATGATGAATGCCATGGGTTTATAATCACAGGTAGTGTACACAATGCTTACGATAATCATCCCTGGATTCTCAAACTCATAGACTGGATAACGCGCTGTGAAGCTCGTCGACGTCCACTAGTAGGCATCTGTTTTGGACATCAGATTATTGCGAGAGCTCTCGGCGGCAAGGTGCAAAAATCGGAAAAAGGGTGGGGACTTGGCAGCTATGAAGTTCAAATTACCGCTCAGAAGAAATGGATGAATCTGTCTGTAGACTCTGCGCGACTATTAGTGAGTCATCAAGACCAAGTGATTATTGTTCCTGGCGGCGTGAAAGTTATTGCTACTAATGATTTTTGTCCTAACTTTATGCTTGTGAAAGATAATCATATATTCACAGTCCAAGGACATCCTGAGTTTAGCTCCAGCTTCACAGAAAAATTGGTGGAGAAGCGTAAGCATCTCCTAACTCCTCAGCATTATGACCAAGCGTTTATTGAAATAAACAAAGCACAAGACTCTGCGTTAATACTGCATTGGATTGATAATTTCTTTGTAATGGCGCAGCAAGGTAAATATGCTGAAAACTTGCAACAAGCCGTGTAGTGGCAATGAGGAAACTAAAAAAGAGCTCATTATGAGCTCTTTTTTTAGGTAAGTTATAAAAGCGAGTTGTAGACTCCGTCGCTGAAATAGGCGTCACCCCTTCGCAGGCAGAGAGCTACTCACAACTCGTGTCGGGCTCTGAGCATTCTTACCTTAATTACTAAACGTACCATGGAATAACGGTTTGTATAACGCCTAAGCAAACTCTTTTTGCAGATAAGAAACAATGTCGGAAGACTCATACATCCATTTCTCTTCACCACCTTGAGTGATCTTCAGACAAGGTACTTTTACTTTACCGCCACCCACTAGCAGCTCGTCACGCGCAACTGAGTCATTTTTAGCATCTTTCAACGCAATGTTGACTGATTGACGTTTCATTTCTCTACGTACTTTCACACAAAAGGGACACGCTTCAAATTGATAGAGCTGCATAGTTTGCGCTTTTTGATCGGCTTGTTGCTGTGCTTCAGGCGTGCGTTTAACGCCACGCGGAGAGAAAACGAAATTTAATAGCAGTATGATTTTACCAAGAATAATACGGATGAACTTCATAAATAACCTGTTGAGCAGTCTTGTTGTTTTTAGAAAATTATAATGACGGTATGCGAGACATACCGTCGAATATTAACATCTTATTTACGATTCTGGTACGGTTAACATTAACTGCGAGAAAGGGTATGGCTTTTGGTCACACTAATTCCCAACCGTTTCGATAAGCGAATCAAGTTAGCTCGATCAGTTTTAAGGACTCTGCTTGCCTTAGCCCAGTTATACTCGCATTCAATTAAGGCATTGGATATCAAGCTTCTTTGATATTCTTCGGTGGACTCTCGAATGCCTTTCGAGTGGTCTATCATTGGAGCGCTTGTTTTACTTTGCTTGGTCGGAGTGATGCGGCTTTCATCGTCAAAATGACCACAGTCGTCAATGCTTACGGTGACCACCTTCTTATCAAACAGCCTTGCTTTCGCTTTCAGAGCTGCTCGGTTAATAACATGTTCTAGCTCTCGAACATTACCTGGCCATGAATAGCGGTTCAAATGAGATACGACATTTGGACTTAGCTTGATTTGGTTAATGCCAAGCTTACGTCGAGCTTGTTCCAGAAAGAAGCCAGCCAGTAACTCTATATCTCCGTTTCTTTCACGCAATGGCGGTACAGAAATTGGGTAAACACTGAGTCGGTGATAAAGGTCTGCGCGGAACTTACCTTGTTCAACTTCTTCCTTGAGTTCACGGTTGGTTGCGGCGAGGACTCTAACATTGATCTTTTGAATCTCATCCTTACCAACGGGTTGTATTTCGTTATTCTGTAATGCTCGTAAAAGCTTACTTTGTGCCGCAAGCGGGAGCTCGCCAATTTCATCCAAAAATAGTGTCCCGCCATCGGCTAGCGCAAACTTACCCATGCGATTTTTATCTGCACCCGTGAACGCCCCTTTTACATGACCAAATAGCTCACTCTCGATGAGGTTTTCAGGAATTGCCGCACAGTTAACATAGACTAACGGATTCTGTCGGCGAGTTGATTGGTAATGTAGATTACGTGCCACCAACTCTTTACCAACACCGGTCTCACCATGAATTAAGATATTAAAATCTGATGGCGCGACAATTTCGATATCGGATTTCAACACGCGCATTAACTCGCTATCACCGATCATATCGCTGCCATCTCGTTCCCAAGCTTCGACGTTGAGTTCTTCAAGCAGCTGTTTGGATTGTTTGGCTTGGTATTCCAACTGAGAAAAAGTTAGTGCCATTTTTAATGTGGATGCAGCAATGGCAGACAATACTTCTAGGCTGCGCGTTGGAATGTGGTCAAAAGCATTAGTCCCTAGGCTATCGAGGGTGAGGGCTCCCAACATCTTGTCGCCAAAAATCAAAGGCAAACCCATACAAGAGTGCATTGGAAGATCGCCATGGTGGTCAATGAGCAAGCCGTCAAATGGGTCAGGCAACTCAGAATCGGCGTCAAAGATAACCGGAGATGTGGATGCGCAAATCTGAGCGAATCTTGGATGTTCACTAATAACGAACCTGCGCCCTAGAGTATCGCGGCCTAAGCCCTGCATCGCGAGAGGAACAAGCGTATCACCTTGAAGTGATAACAAGGCAACACAGTCACACATGATGGTTTTTCTGATGGTATTGATAAGCGAATCGAAGCGTTCTTGGTCGTTATTGCTGCTGGCTAGGCCAATAGTCAGCTCCATTAAGTTGGAAGGAGAAATGTCTTGCATAGGAGATTACAACTTATGGTAATGAGTATGCTAGGCATTATAGAGTCATATTGACCTAAATTAAAGTAGTCATTTTGACTGATATTTAATAGTTAGCTCTTGAATAAGTGAGGGTTTTTAAGGTTTTCAAAATTGGCACGCTCTGTGCTTTGTAGGTATTCGTTGAAAAACAAATAAGTGTGATTCTCAACTCGCACTATACCTGAGAGAGATATCTCAAGGGATAAAACTAAAACTATAAAAAACAATATGAGACAGTCGAAGCTCGTACTGTAAAAGTCTAAGCCTTCTAGGGAGCGTATATGCTAAATAACAACCATATCGAAATCATCAAGAGCACAATTCCATTACTTGAGTCTGCAGGTCCTGCTTTGACTCAGCATTTCTATCAAAGAATGTTCTCTCACAACCCTGAGCTGAAGGACATCTTCAATATGACGCACCAAAAGACAGGGCGTCAAAGTGTTGCTCTATTCGAAGCTGTTGCTGCGTATGCTAAAAATATTGAAAACTTAGCGGCGCTTACTACAGCCGTTGAACGTATCGCGCACAAACACACTAGTTTTAATATCAAAGCAGAACACTATCAAATCGTTGGTCACCACCTCATTGAGACCTTAAGAGAGCTGGCGCCAGATGCATTTACCAAAGATGTTGAAGAAGCTTGGACTGAAGCTTACTTGTTCTTAGCGCAAATCTTTATTGATCGTGAGGAAGAGCTATACCAGTTGCGTGAAAAGGCGACCGGTGGCTGGCGTGGCACTCGCCGATTTGTGGTGACCGATAAAAAGCCTGAATCTGAACTGGTGATGAGTTTTGTTCTTACTCCAGAAGATGGCGGTAAAGTCCTTGATTATGAAGTAGGGCAGTATCTAGGTGTGCAAGTCACACCTTCAAAAGGTGAGAATGTAGAAATTCGCCAGTATTCACTTTCCCAAGCTCCAAATGGTGAAAATTACCGAATTTCTGTTAAGAAGGAAGGAAATAACAGCGATCAGCTAGGTTTGGTATCTCACTATTTGCATGATGAGGTGGAAGTGGGTGCGGTAATCGAAATACTGCCTCCGGCAGGGGACTTCTTCTACAAAGAAGTTAATAAGCCGGTCGTTCTGATTTCTGCAGGTGTTGGCTGTACGCCAAGGCTTTGTTGCCGAATTCA
>NZ_JPJA01000086.1:866333-896517 GCF_000733315.1 Vibrio sp. ER1A | reverse complement strand
CGATTTCGGCAACAAAGCCACGTCAATGACAAGTTTCGCAACAACCGACACTTCACGTCCAAATATTTTGGCAATTTGGGGTGACGATATCGGTATTGATAATTTAAGTGCATACACTAAGGGCCAGGCAGGTCACTGGACTCCAAATATCGACCGTATTGCTAACGAAGGTGTCTTATTCACTGATTTCTACGGTGAAAACTCATGTACAGCAGGTCGTGCAGCCTTTATTACAGGTCAACACCCAATGCGTACTGGTTTGACTAAGGTAGGTATGCCAGGAGCCAAACAAGGCTCAAAAGCTGAAGACCCAACGATTGCGACTGTGCTTAAAGAAAAAGGCTACATGACGGGCCAGTTCGGTAAAAACCACCTTGGTGACCTAGATGAGCACTTACCAACTAATCACGGCTTTGATGAATTCTTCGGTAACCTATATCACTTAAATGCTGAGGAAGAGCCAGAGCATCAAGATTATCCAAAAATGCCTTGGTTCAAGAAGAAATTTGGACCGCGCGGTGTGATTCACTCCTATGCAGACGGCAAGATCGAAGATACGGGTCCATTAACGAAAAAGCGCATGGAAACAGTGGATGAAGAGTTTCTTGCGGCAGCTCTCGATTTCATCGAACGAGCTCACAAAGAAAATAAACCGTTCTTCGTTTGGTTCAATGCGACTCGTATGCACGTTTGGACTCATCTTAAAGAAGAATCAAAAGGTCTTTCAAAGCGCGGCGGTATTTATGGCGATGGCTTGGTAGAGCACGACAATATGGTTGGTGAGCTCTTAGACAAACTAGATGAGCTAAAGATTGCTGACAATACTATCGTAAGTTACACAACAGATAATGGCGTTGAGAAACTGTCTTGGCCAGATGGTGGTACAGCTCGTTTCCGTGGCGAGAAAAACTCATCATGGGAAGGTGGTCACCGTGTCCCTGCCATGATGCGCTGGCCAGGGAAAATTCCTGCTGGCTCTGTTGTCAACGAAATCGCAGCGCACAATGACTGGATGCCAACATTTGTTGCAGCAGCAGGGGATACTACGATTGTAGAAGATCTGAAAAAAGGTAAGAAGATCAATGGTAAAGAGTACAAGGTACATCTTGATGGCTACAATCTGCTTCCTGCATTAGAAACAGGCAAGGCGACTACGGAGCACAACTTAACAACGTGGCCGCGCCAGTATTATATTTATGCAACAGATGTTGGTGATATTTCGGCGGTTCGCGTCGGTGATTACAAGATTATGTTCAGTGTGAACAACTGTCATGGCTTGGAAACTTGGAACTGTTCATTTGAAGAGCTACGAGCTCCTAAAATGTATAACCTACGCCAAGACCCATATGAGGTCGCTGATCACGAAGGGATGTACACTCAATGGTACATCGAACACTTGCCTTACCTATACTTAGGCGCTGCGACCACAGGTCAGTTCCTTCAAACGTTCCAAGAATTCCCACCTAGACAGGTTCCTGGATCTTTCTCTATCGACCAAATTGTAGAGAAAATGAATATCTGGCAAAGAGCTCAATATAAATAAAGCTATTGTTTTGCTCATCAAAGCTCGACATTAATGTCGGGCTTTTTTTACATCTAAATATAAGAAATTGCTTCGCAACTAAGCAGTAAAATTACCGATTACGGTGAATTAAGTTGGCGGGATAATGGCACTTCAATGAACACAGGGAAGCGCTTGTCACAAGGTTCGTGACACCAACGCGAGGCTTCAATATGTCCCAAAAAACACAGCATCTCGGCCAAACACTTCCGCTAAAGCAACCTGCTAAGCGTATGAATATTATGACTAAGCCTATTGGTTCAGCCTGCAATATTGACTGTTCATATTGTTATTACTTGAGCAAAGAAGAGCTGTTGGGGCATGACAAAGGGTGTGGCAGTCAAATGTCACCGGAAATGTTGGAACATTATATTAAGTCTTATATTGAACAACAAAACTTCCCTGAAATCGTCTTTCACTGGCAAGGTGGGGAACCAACATTACTGGGTGTGAAATTCTTTCGTGATGTGGTTCGTTTACAGAAAAAGTATCGTCCGAAAGGCGTGAAAATAGAAAATAATCTGCAAACTAACGGCACTTTACTGAATGACGAGTGGGGTAAGTTTCTTAGTAAGAATAACTTTATGGTTGGACTAAGTATTGATGGCCCAGAAATGATCCACAATACCTACAGAAAA
Organism: Vibrio sp. ER1A; assembly: GCF_000733315.1. Taxonomy (NCBI): domain Bacteria; kingdom Pseudomonadati; phylum Pseudomonadota; class Gammaproteobacteria; order Vibrionales; family Vibrionaceae; genus Vibrio; species Vibrio sp. ER1A. The sequence goes on along the minus strand of NZ_JPJA01000086.1, from coordinate 894,318 downwards.
AATCGCTCGGGCAAGGGGACTTTCAAGCAAACTATGCGAGGTGTGGATATCTTGCACAAGCATAAAGTTAACTTTGCTACATTGTCTTGTGTGAACAACATATCTGGTTCTAATCCGTTAGAGGTTTATCGTTTCTTACGTGATGAAGTGCGCTCGCTACAGATGCAATTCATACCTATTGTTGAACCCAAATCTTTTCGAGAAACCGCGCCTCAACATTGGCCGGAATCAGAAATACTATTCCAAGGAATGCCCGAAACAGAGCCAAACCATCCAAATTCGATACTAGAACCTTGGTGCGTATCGGCAAGCCAATGGGGCAATTTCCTTTGCACTATTTTTGATGAATGGCTCGAAAACGATATCGGTCAGGTCAATGTTCCGTACTTCGAAGCATGCATTGAGTCCTGGATGGGACGAATTAACCCACTCTGCGTGTTTGCCCCTATGTGTGGTAAAGGTTTAGCCATTGAGCACAACGGCGATGTGTTTGCCTGTGACCATTATGTTTATCCGGAATACAAACTGGGCAATATCAATGACGTGGCGTTAGAAGATTTACAGTTTTCTGCAGGCCAACAAGAGTTTGGGAACGCCAAGGAAGGCACTCTTCCCAAACAATGCAGAGAGTGTCAGTACCAGTTTGCATGTTTTGGAGAATGTCCAAAGAATCGCTTTATCAAAACACTCGATGGGGAAAGTGGTCTTAATTATCTATGTGGTGGCTGGAAACAGTTCTTCTCCCATATCGACCCATATATTTCAATGGTTGTTGCAACGATGGGGTATCCGGTACACAAACGCATCAATGCCGATGCAATGAAAATTCGGTTTAAGTAGGGAGCTGAAATGATGAATACCATCCGTAATATGGTTCTCACCAGTTTATTGGCGTTGATGTCTAGTGGGGCAGTCGCTTCCGTGAACAAAACTGAAAACATTGAGACTTTATTCCCTGCTGAACAGGTAGAAAAGATGATTGATTTGGCATTTGAGAATATGAGAATTCGGTATACCGTTTTTGCTACTCAGTTCAATTACTGTCAACAACATCCTAAACACTCTGATTGTGGGGATTCCTACCAGAAGAAGCGAACGCAGTATCAAATTGCAAAAGGAAATCATGACGTACTGGAACAGGTGTTTAATCAACAGATGAAGACATTGGTTATGCCTGAAATGGCTTATCCAACTTTAGTTGATTCCTTACGTGAACTGGCATATTTAGATTCATCCGCCAATTCCGATATACGCTATATCGACACCTTACACGCTGTAAATGAGTGGCTCGATATGCACGAAATGCCGCAGACCGAACACGTCTATTTTCTTCACGCCTTAATGATCAGGACAGAAGCGTTAAGCCAACAGATACGTGATGAGGACCTATCATCGTGAGATCGCTCATTAATATGATTTTTCTGGTCGCCAGTGCTTTGCTTCCGGTGATAGGTAGTACTAATACGATAGATAGTACTAACACGACAGATAGTGCTAATACAACAGATAGTGTTAACGTCTCATCGCCACAAAAAACGACGCACGAGTATAGTAGAGAAAATACGTTATCTGAAATGTCTCAGGATGCGACGTTACCGCTCAGTCAGCGTATCGCCGCAACCCAGATGTTGGGAAACTACTCCGGTGCGAATGCGTTAATAGCGCTAGGTCGTGCATCAAGGTCAGAGTATATCGAGCTCAGGATAGCAAGTATTACCGCTGCGCAAAGATGGCAGGGCAGAGCAAGGTGGGATCTCATTTCGCCGTTACTAGAAGACTCTGAACCAAGAGTGCGTTCGCGTGCGGTAAGCGCATTAGCACCATTATGGACATCACTTCCTGACCAACATCAACAAGTACTAGACGCTGCGATAGAACAGCAACTAACAGTGTCTGGCGATACGACGGATGGACGAGTTGAGAGGGCCTGGCTATACCGTATGCGTCAGCAATACGACGAAGCTAAGCCGTTATTACTTAAAGAGTGGAAGAATGAGCCTAGCGTTCAAGTTGCGGTTGAATTGGCAGAACTCTATAAAACAACCGGACAAGATCACGACTCGATACGTGTATTAAGCCAAGGGCTTGAGGTTCATCCAACATCATCAACACTGCATCACAGTTTGGCGCTCACGTATTGGCGAAAGCAGCAAAACCAATTAGCAATCGAACATATGCAGCGAGCCCATGAACTAGAGCCAGATAGCACTCAATATACTTATTTACTCGGACTTATGCTGGCCGAAAGTAACCCTGAAAGGGCGTTAGATTTGTTTGAACAAGCATACGTTCAGTTAGGTGTACCTCATTATCTGTACTCGCTTTGTGAAGCAAAGCTAGCCATGGGGGTCGACGCCTCTACTTGTTTAACACAGCTACGCAAACTCTACCCTGAAGAGGCCTTGATGCCGCTGACCAAAAAACACGCTCAAGCAAAGAACGCTAATTAGAATAATGATGACTCAAGATATCCAACACACAGTACTTACTAGGCTTATTAGTCAGGTAAATCGAAATGTCATTGGCCAGCAGCATGTAACGAAATCTATGGTGATAGCGTTGTTAACTGGTGGCCATATTTTATTGGAAGGATTACCGGGTACCGCAAAAACAAGAGCAGTAAAGACCCTAGCGGATTGTTTGAATCTTGACTTTAGCCGAATTCAATTTACCCCGGACTTATTGCCTTCTGATATTACAGGGACTCAAATCTACCAACACGAAGAAGGAAAATTGGAATTTCAGCCAGGACCGATCTTCAGTTCAATTGTACTTGCTGACGAAATCAATCGCTCTCCGGCGAAAGTACAAGCGGCGTTACTCGAGGCGATGGCAGAAGGGACCATCACTGTCGCAGGGGAAACTAAGTCACTGCCTCAACCTTTCATGGTGCTAGCAACGCAAAATCCCATAGAACAAGAAGGAACCTATCCTTTACCTGAAGCACAAATGGACCGCTTTGTTATGAAAGTCACTGTGGATTATCCGAGTAGCGAATCAGAGATGGATATTATTCGTTTAGTTCGAGATGAGGATAGAAACGAGCACAAGTCGGCGACAAAGATGAACGCGACCTTTGAAGGCAACGAATGGTTTTCAGTTGAGACATTAAATGCCGCGCGAGAAGCTGTAAAGCAAATCCATGTTTCGGATGCGATAGATAGGTACTTGGTTGATTTAGTGGTCGCGACTCGTTGCCCTGAAGCTTATCCGCAAAGCGGCTTAGCAGATTGGATAGATGTTGGTGTAAGCCCAAGAGCATCGATTGCATTGGATCGTTGTAGTCGTGCTCATGCGTTTTTATCAGGTAGGGACTTTGTGTCGCCTGACGATGTCAGAGCCGTTGCTCCGTTCGTATTAAGCCATCGCTTATCTCTCAGCTTTGACGCTGTTTCTGAGGGCATAAACACAACGCACGTCGTTGATGAGCTATTACGTCAAGTGCCGTTGAGTTAGTTACATGAAGACGACCGCTGTGGATCTAAGAATCGCAACTACCTTAAAGGCGCTCACGCAAGTAAAACACCGTTTACATGCGTTTCAGTTTCCACCATCGAAAAAGGTAGAAAGTCGGCTTGTTGGAGGACATTTATCAGGTTTTCGGGGACGCGGTTTGGAGTTTGAAGAATTTCGTCATTATCAAGCGGGTGATGATGTCCGAAATATCGATTGGTTAGTGACGGCCAAAACAAATCAACCGCACGTCCGAGAATACCGACAAGAGAAAGACCGAACTGTACTGCTCTGTGTTGACCAGAGAAGCAACATGTACTTTTCTACCGTCGAGATAATGAAATCCGTTGTGGCGGCACAAGTGACTGCTGCACTCAGTTGGCAGGTGCTTCAGCAAAGCGACCGTGTCGGCGCCCTTGTATTTGGAACTCAAGGTCTAAGCTGGTTTAAACCTAGGCGAGCACATAGTGAGCTTCTACGATTGTTTCGCTTACTAGAAACAGAAAATAAGGAATTGGTAAAACGTAATAGTGAAACTGAGAGAGTGACTTTTAACGGTGTTGTACAACGCTTGCTGCGTCAAAAATTAAAGGGTGCAGTGATTGTTGTGATTTCAGATTTCTCCGACTTTGACTCTGAAACACGTTTTATGATTCGTCGACTGCAAGCACACAACGACCTAGTATGTGTTTCAATTCAAGATCCGATGGAGCAAGAACTATTAATACAGGAGGCGATTTGCTTCAGTGACGGTGAACTTCAAGTCGCAGTGGATAGCAGTTTTCAAGAGAAAATCGACAACTACAATACTCTGTGGCAACAACATCACCTCAGTGTTAAACAGGAATTGCAATCTCTGGGGATACCTTATCTTCAACTCGATACGTCAGGACAACATTTCTCGCAATTAAAGCAACAGTTGAGTGAGAAAGTAGATGTCTAAAAACAACATATTACTACGAGATTTAATTGATCCAGCTATACCCGAGATGACGCCATTTTTCCCGCAGACAATCGGCTGGAAAATAGCCGGAGTTTTTATATTGTGCAGTAGCTTGCTCGTCTTGTTGAGGTGGTGGAGAAGTTATCAAGCCAACCGTTATCGCCGTATCGCATTGAAAGCCATCGCACGCTTACCTAAGAATCAGCCGAATTACTACTTAACGGTACTCAATAGCGTTTTGAAACAAACCGCGTGTCATTGCTATCCGCATTCGAGTGTTGCTTCTTTGTATGGCGAAGCATGGCTGTTGTTTTTGCAATCTAAGAGCAATTCAAATGTGTTCTCGAGTTCAATTGCTCAACAATGGCAGCAGGCAATCTATGCCAAAAACCGGAATCAAGAATGGACCCCCGGTCAATTAATGCAGCTTGAGGTAATGGCCTGTGACTGGATTAAACAGCATCGTTAAGGTAAGACAATGATCAAGTTAGAATATCCTTGGCTTATGATTTTGCTTCCATTGCCATATTTCATTTATCTCTGGGCTCCAAGTTATAAGACAACACAGCAGGCACTTTCTGTTCCTTTTTTTACGCGACTGGTCAATGGACTAAACCTTCGTGCAACTAAAGGGGCAGCCAGTCTTAGAGCCAGTCGTTGGCAGCGTGTGTCGATTATCGCTACGTGGTTAATGTTGGTGATAGCAATAGCAAAACCAATGTGGTTGGATACACCTAAAACCTACCAGCTTAGCGGCCGTGATCTTATGTTGGTGGTGGATTTGTCAGGTTCCATGTCGGAAAGGGACTTTCTAGATGATTCTGGAAAAGAACAAGATCGTTTAACCGCTGCCAAATCGGTGCTCGAAACATTTGCCGCAAAACGAGAAGGTGACCGACTGGGGTTAATTCTTTTTGGTGATTCCGCCTATCTTCAATCCCCGTTTACTGCTGAACATGAGGCGTGGCTTGCTTTGCTCGATCAGGCCCAAGTAGGAATGGCTGGAGAGAGCACACACTTGGGAGATGCGGTCGGTCTAACGATAAAAACATATATAGATAACCCTGAGAATCAGACGCTAGAGAAAGTCGCGATCATACTGACAGATGGCAATGATACAGACAGTTTAGTGCCACCCATTGACGCTGCAAAAGTCGCTCAGGCATACGGTATTCGACTGTATATAGTTGCCATGGGCAGCCCAAATACGACAGGCGATCAAGCCATAGATTTTAGCACGATCGAGACAATGGCTACAGTCACCGGCGGGCAAGCGTTTCTTGCTATGTCCCAAGAAGATTTGGACGCTGTATATCAGACCATTTCGGTGTTGGAACCTAAGGAATATCAGAGCTTTACTTATCAACCTAAAACTAGCTTGCATTTTGTGCCAGTGCTGTTGGGAGTTCTGAATCATCTTATGTTTATGCTCTATCGGCTAATGTTTCAAACCAAAGTCTTTTGTTTTAGAGTAAAAGCACAGCCTAAGAGGGAACTATGACTGGTCAAGCGCTAATAGAGCAGTTTCATTTTCTTCGACCGTTCGGGCTGCTGTTGTTGATCCCTTTACTTAGTATGGTTTATTTGCGTTGGCGTAACGAAGCAAAGAGAAATGAATGGATGACGAGTTTGCCCATTCACCTGCGTGATGCATTGCTGGTGGGGAGGCCAAACTGGTTTAGCCAATTGCCTTTAAAGGGGCTGACGCTGGTGGGCTTTATCGCGATTATCATTGTTGCTGGCCCAAGTTGGTATCGACAAGCCTCTCCTTTTGCAGAAGATACAGCGCCACTGGTTGTTGTTTTGGATGTCTCTAGCTCAATGTCGCAGTCAGATGTTGCTCCAAGCCGACTGTTTATTGCAAAGCAGAAAGTACTCCAATTGCTCAAGTTGCACAATAAGGGGAAAGTATCTTTAGTCGTGTTTTCTGGAAGTGCTCATCTGGTTATGCCTCCGACGCAAGATCTAGCTCTATTCGAACCGCTCCTTAACGCGATTAAGCCTAATGTGGTACCAAGAGACGGAAAATTTGCTGAATACACCTTGTCACCAATCCACCAAGTGTTAAGTAAAGCAAAGTCATCGGGCACGGTATTATTAGTAACAGATGGGCTAAGTAACGAAGCGATAATTGCCTACCAAGATTACTTCTCTAGTCACAATCATCAATTGTTGATTTGGGGAATCGGTCATAGCGATACCGATGTTGTTTTTCCTTTAGAGGAGAGGAAGCTAGCGTCGTTAGCAAATCGCGTTGACGGTCAGTCGGTGATGTATTCGCTAAATAACGAAGATGTCGTTGAACTTGCTTCATTGATTGCGAAACACGCTCAGTTTTATGGAGGTGAGAGTGAGCCATGGTATGACTCTGGCTATTACTTGCTTGTGCCACTGATGCTGCTGTATCTGTTGTGGTTCCGACGTGGGTGGTTAGTTCAATGGGGGATGCTCATCGTAATGTTATTGGGCTCGGGATATAGCCCTACTACTTATGCTGATTCGATACATTGGATGGATATTTGGCTGACCAAGGATCAACAAGGTCAACGCCTGTTTGCTCAGCAGCAATACGAGTTGGCGGCTAAGACTTTTGAGGAACCGTATTGGAGAGCAACCGCTTATTTTCTATCAGGCGACTACATTAGTGCTCAACAGTACTACATGAGAGTCGATACTACGGATTCACAACTTGGCGCGGCAGCATCACTTGCACATCAACGGGAATATATGGCCGCTCGTCAGCTTTATCGTGACATATTGGAGCGAGAGCCTGCAAATGTGACAGCGACTCAAAACCTAGAACTCATGGAGCGGATCATACAACACATAAATGAGTTTTCAGAAGGCCAATTAACCAGTGGTGAAATGGAAGCTAGCAAGGAGTTAGGAGATGAGCCACAAACTGCGGAAGGTGTGACTCAAGAAGTTGATCCTTCGTTGTTACAAGAGCAAAAACTCACAGCAGAAGATTTGCTTGCCGATTCTTCCGTTCACGATAAATGGATGAAACGCGTCAATAGTGACCTCAGCGTATTTCTTACTTATAAATTTCATCGACAGTTGGAGATGGGAGTTGCTACGCAACGTTACGTAGAGCAGAAGGGAAATCAATGAGAGTTAGGTGGTCGTTTTTATCTTTTGCTGTACTGGTCTTAATAACGTGGAGTTGCCAGGCGACAACTATGAGTGAATTGCAACAAAAGGGACGAGTATTTATCAAGGCTTCGGTCACTCCAACAGGAACCGTCTCCCTTCGTCAACAAACAACCATTACGATAGAGGTTGGCACGGATACGTGGTTTACCAAAGGAACTCGAGTACATCGTTTTGAAGTAGAAAATGCGCTGATTGCCAATCGAAGTCGGTTTGCGATTAATGGTACTCAGCGACGATATGGTAAAACTTACGCGATACAACAGTGGGAAGTGACCCTTTACCCTTTAACAACGGGGAAGCTAGCCATTCCAAGTATTACTGTCGAATTGCAGGTGAAAGGGGACAACGGCGATCCTGATGTGGCCGGTTACCTTGTAACAAAGCCAGTAACTTTTGAGGTCAATAAGCCGTCAGCAATGATGGTGCCAGATAAGACTTGGTTAGTGAGTTCCAACATATCTCTGCAACAGGAATGGTCATCACCATCGTCCAAAGATCAGTTTGTCGTGGGAAGTGCGCTTCAGCGAGATGTCGAACTTCAGGTGCAAAGTAGCACCATAATGCTTCTGCCAGAGCGGTTAAGTGAGATACAAAGTACTACCGATTATCAGGTTTACTTTGAAGCCATCAACAAGCAAGACCTTGTAAATCGGGGGGAATACACTGCCGTATTGCAGGAACAATACACTGTTGTGTTCGACACAGCTGGAAAGTTTACCTTACCTTCTATCGATGTATACCAATGGAACCCGAAAACACAGCAATTAGCGCGGCATGAACTACCCGGTAAGAGCGTTTTTATCAAGCATACGTTTAGAAGTTACTTGAGTACTTATTGGATCGAGTTGTTCGTCCTAGTTATCACAATCTGCGTACTAGGGTTTGCCGGGAATGTGAGTTTTCGGCGTTATAAAATGGCTAAAGAAAGGGGGCGGTTACCATTGCTGTGGTCTTTCCTTCTAGCTCTTCGAAACAAGGATAATGTCCGGCTAGAGAATGTCGTTTACCTTAAGATTATGACACTAGGGTGTAGTGAGATGACGCAAATATCGTCAGATGTTAATTTCGTCAGAATAATCAATAAGATAAATCAGAGCCGCTACATCATGAACGTAAGCCAACAAGCCCCATTGTCCAAGTTTGATTGGTTGACCATTTGGTACAGAATTGAGCGCGCGCCTAAGGCAAAGCTTCCTCTTATTGGACGTTCATCTAGCAAACGTATCTACCAACCGGATTAATATGACTTTCACGGAACTGTAAAAAACTCATAAGCAGGAACAGTTCCAATAGTGTCGACTCTAAACACGAATATCTGTCGACATTAAGGAAAATGAAATGAAAAACCGTTGGATAGGAGCTCTATTACTCGCAGGCTTAGTCTCTAACAACCTACATGCCTCTATGCCTAAAGCCATTAACCTCGGTATCTTAGGAGGGGAAAACGCCGAAGCACAAATCGGCAATAACCAATGTGTTGTAGAGTTTATGCAGGAGGAGTTGGGCGTCAAAACCAACATACGAAACTCGAGTGACTATAACTCAGTGATTCAAGGCTTACTGGGGAAGAAAATCGACTTAGTGATTAACATGTCGCCGAAGGCATTTGCTGAGGTATATCTCAATGATCCTGAAGCCATCGATATCATTGGTTTGATTGCAGACAACACAGATAACTCAAGAGGCTATCACTCGGTGGTCATCGTTAAGGCTGATAGCCCTTATCAAAATATTGATGATTTACGCGGCCACTCGTTTGCTTTTGCAGATCCTAACTCAACATCAGGATACCTGATTCCCAACAACCAATTAGAACGTCAAGTTGGTGGAACTATGGATAACCGCTTTAATGGCTTTTTTGAGTCACTAAGTTTTTCTGGAGGTCACGAACAGAACATTGTCGGAGTTATCAACGGTCAATTTGACGCAGCGGTCTCCGCTTCGAGCATGGTCGGTGACAGAGCGAGTGGTTATTCAGCTGGTGCGCTTCACCGATACGCCAAGCACGATCCTGAAGTGATGGACAAGATTCGTATTATTTGGCAATCACCACTGATTGCGAATGGCTCTACTATCGTGAGTAATGATTTAGACCCTAAATTTAAAGCCAAGCTTGTTGCTGCAGTAAAAAAATTAGATAAAGAAGACAATGCATGCTTCTCGAAAGCAGCTGGTGGCTTAAGACATCTTGCCGACACCAGCATTGAAGAGTACCAGTCCGTTATTGACCTTGTTTACGCGACCAAGTTTGTTCAGCGATGAATGTGTAAGCTTCTAACCTGAGTACATCTACTTGTTAAAGACAGAATGACCGAATTATGGTCAATATTCCTTAAAAAGAGCGTTAATCGTTACGCTCTTTCATCGTTGTCATATTCGTATCCCCTTACTTAATATCTATTATTCAACTTCAGTTATCCAGCCATTCGCGCTGACTTATCTGTTGAATGAAAGCTCAAATATCTGTCCTTTTTAGAATGATAAATACTTGGATTCTTCGTCTCTGGATCAAAAATCACCTTGACATGGTGGTGGGTTATTAATTAAGTTAATGATATAAACTTAATGTCGTTAACTAAATAAGAGTGACCAGGAAATGACAAACAAGAAAAGTAAAGGTCGACCTGCGCAAATAACAAGATCTGAAGTAATTGAATGCGCACTACAAATAGGGTTGTCCAATGTGTCGATGCACACACTGGGTAAGCAACTTGGTGTGAGTGCGACTGCACTCTATCGTCACGTAAGTTCAAAGGAAGAGCTTATCGTTTGTTGCAGCGACTACGTAATTGAGAAAGTTGAACTACCACAAGAGAAAGAGTGGGATAAGTATCTTTACGTGTTTGCAGAAAATTTCAGGTCGGTATTACTTTCTTATCCGAATTCCGTTGAGTTTGTTAGATACAACCAGCAGTTTACTCCCGCAAGTAGCGTGCTCGCCAATGATGTATTAGGGGTTTTTCGGAAATCAGGCTTTGAGGCAGAAGTTGGATTTATGGCGTTCGCGAGTGTTTATACGCGTGTAACGGACATTGTTCAGCACCAAGAACAAGCGAAACTGCAACCTCAAACTGCATCTAATCAAGAGCCTTCTTCTTTGATTGACAACACGTTGCCGAATCTAGCGTGGTTACTGAAACAGACGAAACCCGTTGACTATGAAAAGTACTTTGTTGACGGGATCAAAATTACTATCGAAGGGCTAAAAGTGGTGTATTCACAACGCAATAGTGAGGCTTAAATGTCGATTTTTATAGACAATGCAATAAGTGGATGGATTCGTAAAGCAGAGCAAACCGGGGAGTTAAAGGACAATCCCTACAAAGGAAAAAGTATTTATTTGGAAGATTATTTTAATACGCCAGCAGAGCACCGCATGGGTATGAAAATACTCAAAGATGCCAATTGCCTTCCTCCGGCAATTCAATTAATGAAAGAGATTGAAGTAAAGAAAGAGCAATTCCAACAAGAAGCTAACGAGAATTCAAAGGAGGCTCTAAGAAAAGAGATTATCTCTTTAGAGCTGAAAAGAAACCTGCTCCTGGAGAGCCAATAATGAAAGCTTGTCCATTTTGCGGAAGTAATATGTTACTAGTGGAATGGAGGACCTCAGCTTGGAATGAAAGATACTCAGATTGGCACGTGATTTGTCAAGATTGCGCTTGCTCCGCGCCGACTTATATTTGGAATAGAAGACACAACAGCTCAAGAGCCGTAAAGCCTTTCAGTGAGATTGGAACAAGGAACGCGCTTGTCAATTTAGCTTAAAACACTTAAGTCAAAGTTTTGTGCTCAATCTATATGACCAATCAAGTGTCTAGAGTAGATTCTTTATTAGAGTCTACTCTAGAGTAACGAACTATTTGTTTAGACACACTTTCTGAAAGTCATTCCATTCACCCACCCCCGGAGCCACTTCTAAGCAGCCTTCTTTAGTGTCCATAACTGCGGTTAGCGTAGAGATAAAATCCGACCCATATGCTGCATGTTGAGCGATAGGTTTGGTATTAAGCACGTACTTTGCTGCGTCAACATTTCCCTCAGGGCTATTATCGATAAACTGTTGAGCAAACTCTGCGCGCCATTCAGTGTAGGCAGTAGCGATGGTGCGTTTTCTGCTTTTCTCGCCTAACCCTACTGATTCAGCAAAAGACTGCATCACGCCAGGACGTTCAGAATGGTTCGCATGACCGATACCTGCTGGACGTTTTATGACGTAATTATCGCCTTCTAGCATTTCTATACCAATGGTATCGCCATTTGCATCTGCAAAGTTAAAATGCGATGCAACAACCGTTCGGTGTTTCTCTAGAATTTTCTCTGCTTCTTCCACGCTTTTGGCATGACGAGCTAAGTAGTTTTGAAGAGCGCCAAGTTCGATTGCACTATTAGATTGAAGACCTACACCTTTTGAGTCAGTGCCCTGAAAGTTAATCACCACACCTATGTCTTTGCCAAGCGTTTGGCCAGAGCCATAGAAACCGGACGCCATGACTTGAACGTAATCGTCAGCTTGAAGAACCCAATAGTTGCCGCCAGATAAAGAAGGGGTATCGTTGACTTGTCCAACCACCCCTGTACCTGCAAAGCTGATGGTTGTACAGCCACTTAATGATGATTGGGCTGCTGACGCTAACGCGGCGTCAAGTTGAGATAATGTGAACATCCTTTCTACAGAAATACCTCCGACTTCTGCCAATGCTTCTACTATTTCAAAGTACTCGGGATTGAGCTTTCTCGAGTTCTCCAATACTTTCATGGAGTCTTTTTCGAATTCGACAACATCAATTCCCGCCAGTTTGTAAACATACTCTGCCTCTTTAATGCCTCGTCTCACCTCATCGCCAATTTGCTTTTCAAAAACCGTGACATAGCTTTTAGAGTCAAGACCTCGAATATCCACAACTGGCAAGCTTCTCTGTTGTACAAATGTCTCTGGAGCGTAATAGGGTTGGTTAACATTCAAACCTTGCGCAGGCTCGAGAGATATTGCGTTTGCACTACTAGACAGCGTTAGTGCAGCGATGATTAAAGCTTGATGAGTAGTTTGCATAAAGGTGCCCTCAGTTAAAATATAAGGTTTGATAACTAGTGTTGTGTGTAACCTGGTATAAACTTATCATTTGATATATCCGTTATTCGGATAGGTTGGGTGTGTAAATTCCACATAATGGACAAATCGAAATGGCAGAGATTGAAACAGAAGGTTTTGAGTTTTTTGGGGTCGAGGAACAGGTGTTCCGAAAAATGGTTATAGAGAGAATGGAAGCATTGATGGTTCAGACCCAGCTTTCCAAGAACTCACTGGCAAAAAAAGCAGGAATTGGTCGGTCTGCGCTTTATGAGAAAATGGATAGAGAAGGAAAGAGCCATTTTACTATTCTAGATTTTTTCCGTATTGCGAAAGCACTTGATGTTAGTCTTCTTCAGCTATTCCCTATGACCAGCTTAGAACGACTTCATGGCGGGCAATTACCGTTATCCGCAAGCACGTTGAAGTTTCTGGATCTAATGTTGGCAGCTCCGAAAGAAGATGTTGAGTACTTATCGGAATTCTACCGTACATTGAAAAAACGAGACGAGCAGAAAGCATAGCAATTACTTATTCATCAGGTCGTAAGTAGAAACGTCTTTCCATATTCCAGACAAAATAGGGCTATGTTTTCCATATAATGGACATTGTCTTTGATACGATTTTTGTCGTTGGCACAGTTGGTGTGCCTGCCGAAATGTTATCGGAGATCTTGTATGAAAACCTTATTTAGAACTGTCCCACTGTCTTTATTCTTGCTGTTACCGTTGACCGCAAGTCACGCTGCTTCATCTCCCGAGCCTACTGCTCGTGAGTCCCAAACCGAACAATACGCTATGGTGATCGCATCCGGAAAACTCTTAAGTCTGACGAAATGGAAAGTTGAAGTCGACTTTGGGCAAGAACTGGAGATTAGCGTTAGGAACAAAGACCTGCTACGCGACGAAAATGGCAAAACCATTGCGTTTAACTCGCCAATGGATGCCCTAAACTACATGAATAGTCAGGGATGGGTGCTTGTTTCTACAGCTACGACGGAGAGCAAGTTTACCGCTGTAATGAAGCGTACAGCGCATCAGTAAGTAGGTAGGTTGCGCGTATGATGAGCAAAGTAATAAACGTTTTGATGACTGACGTAGATAAGCAGGCTGAGCTGTGGCGGAATAGAACTGTAGCACCTCGACCCAAGGTACCTGCTTTGTGTGTGAATTCCGCGTTAACGTATGTTCGAAACCTATTTCTTCAAGAATCGATTCTGCAAGAGCCGAGCCACGGCTGCGGTTGGTTAGATGATCTTCTAAGCGGATGTTCTCGATATAGTGCTCTGCATTACAGTGAAATTTTAATCGTCAGCAGTTTGGTAATAAAGCACCGTTTGGAATTTGAAGGCAACGGTTTACTAATTAAGCCAGCATTATACGGTGAGACGCTTGATGTTGAACCTATGTGGGGAGAGGGGGGAGATAAGCGCCAAACGCTCATTCATATCTTGTATTTGCTTAGTAATATGGTGAAACGAACAGGCACGCCAAGTAGTTCGCTTATTACTAGTGCTTTCGTTAGTGCTATAGAGTGCTTCGATGCGATTGGATTAGAGTGCAGGTCATGTTACTTAATCAAGACATCTAGTGGGACGCTGCAAATAAAAACGGTCACCTTGTCTTAGACAAGTTGACCGTTTAATTTTCAGCTACGCAAACGTAGATTAATCGCAAATCTCAATTGTTGTATCGCCTTTATTCACAATAGCCTCTAATTCTTTAGTCAGAGGCGCATCAGTGAATAAGCAACTTGCATCACTAATTGGACCTAATTCAATGGACCCCTTGGGGATAAACTTAGTTGAATCCAAAGCGACCAACACATGTCGAGCCGATTTCATTACCGTTTGAGTAATCAGAGTTTCGCTTAAGTCATATTCCAATAAGGTGCCATCAACATCGATAGATGCTGCACTGGTAATAAGGAAATCAAAACGGAAGTTGGAAATAAAGTCCAATGCTTCAGTCCCGACAATACCACCGTTAAATGCCTTGACCTTGCCACTTGGTATCAGAACATCAAATGTCTTGTTACCGTGTAACACATTCGCAACACGTAAGCTGTTAGTAATAATCTGCAAGTTACTCTTGTTAAGCAGATGACTCGCAATAACTTCAGCGGTCGTACCAATAGTGATGAATACCGTTGAATTATCAGGAATCATCTCCGCAATACGTTTAGCAATAGCGTTTTTCTGTTCGGTCTCTGACACCTTACGGACTTCGTAATCTAGGTTCGTTTTGGTAGCAGGAGAACTTGCTCCACCATGGTGACGTATTACAAGGCGCTCTTCACTGAGTTTCTTAATATCACGACGAATCGTTTGAGTCGAAACGTCGAGCATTTCTGCGAGTTCTTCGACGGTGTAGTAACCTTTGTCGTTAACGAACTGTAATAATTTATCTTGTCTTGGATTAGTCACGATAACCCTTCTTTTTTATTATTAGTTTTATATAGTGTCATCCACTTCTTTTCGGGTTGGAATACCTTCGCGGCCTCCAAGTTTCTTACATTTCAGCGCAGCTACGGTATTGGAAAAGATAATGGATTGACGCGTTTCCATACGCTCTGCAACAGCGACAGCAAGTGCTCCGTGGAAGACATCGCCTGCACCTGTGGTGTCAACAACATCTACTTTCAGACCTACTTGATGTGCGAGTTCGCCATTTTCAAGCCAATAACATCCTTTTGAACCGACTGTAACATAAACTCGTCCAGATGTCTTTTTTTGAGCGATTTTGAGACCTTCAACAGGATCGCTTGTTCCAGTGAATTTTTCGAGACCTGGCTCACTAAAAGCGACGTGATCTGCTAATTCTACAAGTTCATCAATGGGTTCGGGAGTTATGTCTGCATCTAAAACCGAGGGGATACCCAGTTCTCTTGCTTGCTGTAGTGCATATTTTGCGCCATCTATCCAACGAACATCTGTAAGAATTGTGGAATATGTCGAAAAATCAACATTTTTAAGAGGGGTAGCATCGCGCAGCAGAGACTTGTCTTGATAGTTGACTATCATTCGTTCGCCTTCTTCATCGACGATGACGGCTGAAAATGCAGAGGATGCACCTTCGATTTTCACCATCTTGTCTACGCCAACACCATAGCTGGCCAATTCGGTCAACATGGTATCAGCAACGCTGTCACAACCAACACGACCTATGAAGTCAACGTCATGGCCTAACTTAGCCACTGCGACCGAAGCTGTAGCGGCTGGTCCACCACCAACTTCAAAGTAATCGTGTGCAACATATTTGCCGCCCTGAGTCGGGAGTTGGGAAACCAATTGCACTCGGTCTAATACTGTAATACCAACACAAGCTATCGCCATTTTATATCTCTTATCGTTTCAAACATCATTGGAAAAAAAGCGGTGAAACTATCGTTAGCTTTAAGGAAAAATCTCCGTCGAAAACCATCGAGTGCTTTCACAACTCATGGGCCCATTATAAGGACTAAATAGATTTGCGATGAGAGTATTCTCACAAAAAGATAATAAATGGACATAAAACAACAAAATGTGACAAATGTTGTGGTTATTAAATCTCGAATGATTATAGTAAGTAGCAATTCAATAACAGAACTAAGGACTTTTTCATGTCAACAGTAGGATTCATCGGTCTAGGTCAAATGGGCAGCCCAATGGCAGCAAACCTTATTAAAGGTGGCCACTCTTTACGCGTGTTTGATATCAGCGAAACTGCTGTCGCAAAGATGGTTGAGTTAGGTGCTACAGCCGCTACATCACCAGCAGACGCTGCATCTGACGCTGAGTTTGTTATTACTATGCTGCCTAATGGCGCACTGGTCAAAAGCACACTCTTTGGTGACAGTGGCGTTACAGAAGGCTTAGATAAGCAGGCGTTACTTATCGACATGTCGACCATTCACCCGTTTGAAACTGATGCGCTTATTAACGAGATGTCGGAAAAAGGCTTCTCAATGATGGAAGCACCAGTAGGTCGAACATCTGACCATGCGATCAAAGGTGAGCTGTTGATTCTTGCTGGTGGTACTCCGGAGCAAATCGCCAAAGCGCAACCATTATTTGATTGCATGGGCTCTGAAACAATTGATGCTGGTGGCCCAGGTAAAGGTATTCGCGTAAAAATCATTAACAACTATATGAGCATTGCTCTCAACGCACTGTCTGCAGAAGCGGCGACACTTTCTGAAGCTATTGGTCTTGAGTTTGATGCAGCATTGAAAGTCATGAGTGGTACTCCAGCGGGTAAGGGTCACTTTACAACAACCTGGCCAGGCAAAGTATTAGCAGGCGACCTAAGCCCTGCATTTATGCTGGATTTAGCGCATAAAGATCTAGGAATTGCTTTGGATCTTGCTAACCAAGTGAATGTACCTATGCCTTGTGGTGCGGCATCTCGCGAGCTATATAGTGTTGCGCGTGCAGCAGGCCGAGGTCGTCAGGATTGGACTGCGGTATTTGAACAGCTACGCGTTACTTCAGGTCTTGAAGCAAAAATTAAATAACGGATAGAGGCAATCACGTGAAACTGACTCAAGAAAACTGGGGCCACATTGAAGGTCAAGAGGTGCCGGTTAAGCTCTTTACGTTGGCGAATGAACACGGCATGACGATACGTGTAACAAATTACGGGTGTATTGTCTCTTCCATTGAAGTCCCAGACCGAAACGGCCGGATTGCTGATGTGGTTCTAGGTTATGAGAACCTTGAAAAGTATGTTGCTGGCCACCCGTTTTTTGGAGCAGTCGCGGGGCGCTTTGCAAATCGAATCAGAGATGGCCGTTACCAATTAGATGGACAAGTCTTTCAGTTAGAAACGAATGAGCTTCCGACGGGGCAGCATTTGCACGGTGGCTCAAAAGGGTTCGACAAATACGTTTGGAATTACACGCTAGAAGAGCAAAGTGAAGCGATTTTTGTTCATTTCAGTCGAATCTCTCCGGACGGTGAGTCAGGGTTTGGTGGCAACTTAGTCGTGACACATTCAATCGGCCTGGATGAACAGAACCAAGTCCATTATAACTTTACTGCCCATACCGATCAGTCAACGGTCGTCAATTTGGTCAATCATAGTTATTACAATCTTGGTGGGCATGATTCAGGAACCGTTGATAATCATCAACTAACACTGCACTCAGAGTTCTATACTCCAGTGGATGAAACCATGATTCCAACGGGCGAAATTTGTTCGGTAATGGGCAGTGATCTCGACTTTACCTCTCACACAGAAGTAGGACACAGAGAGTTTGACCACAACTTTATATTAAACGGCGATACAGACCGACAAGGTTATCGAATTGCTGCTGAACTGTATGAACCTAATAGTGGTAGAGCGATGACGGTCTTTACTACTCAACCTGCGGTGCAGTTCTATAACGGTTTCAAGTTATCGAATAAGCCTTGGTATGGTCGCAACGGTCATAAGTATGAAAATCGTGAAGGACTATGTTTGGAAACGCAGCATTATCCGGATAGCCCTAACCAAGCGCATTTTCCATCCGTGCGTTTGAATCCTGGTGAATTGTTCGAAGAAAAAACTATTCACCGTTTTGAGGTGAAATAGACCTAAAAATCAGCGAACCGCTATTGCCGTTCGCTAGATAACAATAATGATACTGAATTCAATGCGATGGACTGATAGGGTCGGTCGCAACAAAAAATAACGAGGAAACACCCTATGAAATGGATTAATACCCGATCCCATAACACATGGTTAGATAACGAAACTGACCGCATTTTTGAGTTTGGCAGAAACTCAGTGGTGCCAAACGGTTTTGGTTGGATTGGTAACAACGGCAATGTGCGCGAAGAGATGGGCACACGTCTTTGGATAACTGCGCGCATGCTCCATTGTTATTCCTTGGCTGCACTCATGGGACGCCCTGGTGCCTATGACCTTGTCGAGCACGGTATTAAAGCTCTAGAAGGCCCGTTGAAAGATCAGGCTCACGGCGGTTGGTTTGCGACAATTGATAACGAAGGTGAAGGCATTGTTGATGAGTCAAAACAAGGCTACCAACATGCGTTTGTGCTCCTTGGCGCAGCGAGTGCAGTCACTACAGGTCACCCTCGTGCGCAAGCACTTCTAGAAGAAGCCATTGCCGTATATGAAAAGCACTTCTGGGTCGAAGATCGTCAAATGTGCTTCGAGTCTTGGGACAGAGAATGGACTGAAACAGAAGATTACCGCGGCGGCAATATGGCGATGCACTCTGTAGAGGCTTTCTTGATTGTTTACGATGTGACAAAAGATAAGAAGTGGTTGCAGCGCGCACTTAATATCACCGAGTTTATGATCAACAAAACAGCGAAAGGATTAAGCTACCGCGTTAATGAACACTTTGACTCTGAGTGGAAACCTCTTCCTGATTACAACAAAGAAACGCCAGCAAGTCATTTCAGAGCGTACGGTGGTACACCAGGCCACTGGATCGAGTGGGGACGTTTGATTTGTCACTTACGTGCGACCTTGCTTGAAATTGGTGAAGATTGTCCAGAATGGTTGTTAGAAGACGCTATTGGATTATTTGATGCTACGGTACGTGACGCATGGCATGTGGACGGTGCGCCGGGCTTTGTTTATTCGGTAGATTGGGATGGCAAGCCAGTAGTTCGTGAGCGTATCCGCTGGGCTCCTGTAGAAGCGATTGGTACAGCTTATGCTCTATTTACAGTAACGGGTGATAAGAAGTACGAAGATTACTATCGTACATGGTGGGATTATTGCCGTACCTATTTGATTGATTATGAGGGATGTTCTTGGTGGCAAGAGCTGGACGTAAATAACCAAGCTGGTACTAGCAAGGTATGGGATGGTAAACAAGATATTTACCACTTAATGCATTGTTTGGTGATTCCTAGATTGCCACTGACTCCAGGGTTAGCTCCTGCATTATCTCAAGGCTTGCTTGACCAAGATATGAGATAACATCCTAATATCATTAGATATTAAATTTAAGTCTTTCCGAAAGATGACGGTGTAGTGCCGTCATCTTTTTTTTTGTTTTAACATTTTGGTAGAGAAAATCAAAAAACAACATAAAGATGTGCTCTATAGCTCATTTTTGTCCTTAATTGAGCATTTGTGTCATAAAGTGATACATAACTAACAGAAGTGGACGTTTTGTACTGGTAAATTACTACAGTAACGAACAAATACAGAGGAACACTCACAATGCCTTATATGTCAGGTAAAACAATGATTCAAGAAGCGTGGAACAATGGCTATGCCATCGGCGCTTTTACTGCACACAACTTAGAAACAATTAAAGCAGTGCTTCTTGCCGCTGAGAAAGAGCAATCACCAATCATGCTTCAAATCGGCCAAAAAGCGATTAATGAAATGGGCATGAAACCGTTACGCGATGCTGTTGACTCTCTAATACAACATCACCAGATTTCAGTGCCAATCTGTATTCACCTTGATCATAGCCGCAAGTTCGAACAGTGCATGGAAGCAGCAACCCGTGATTTCCAATCGCTGATGTTTGACGGTTCGGCACTTCCTTTCGAAGAGAACATTCGCATTACTAAAGCTGTCGTCGACGTAGCTAATGCACTTGGCTTAGGTGCTGAAGGTGAGATTGGCAAAATTGGTGGTACGGAAGATGACATCACTGTTGATGAGAAAGATGCAATGATCACCACGGTTGAAGAAGCTCTGGACTTCTCTGAACGCACGGGTGTTGATTATTTGGCCGTTTCTATCGGTACCGCTCACGGTGTATATAAAACAACACCAGAGCTGAAATTTGACCGTTTAAGCGAAATCAAAGAAGCAGTGAAAAAACCTATTGTACTTCATGGTGGCTCAGGTGTACCTGATGACCAAGTGGTCGAAGCTGTGAAACGCGGTGTAGCGAAGATCAACGTTGATACTGAGCTACGTCAAGGCTTTATCAAAGGTGTTCAAGCTCACTGGAAACAGAATGAAAATGATTTCATTTTGGCGGATGTCATGAACACAGGTATTGAATCAATGATGGAAGTTGTTCAACACAAAATCCGTCTATTTGGCTCAAACGGTAAAGCTTAAAACGACCAAATGTCCATAATGTGACATTAACCCTACAAAAAACGACATATTGTTGCTCAGTGTGAAAACACTCACGGTTAAAAATTACTAACTGGGTTATCAATATAAATAGAGTGGACAATATGTCGTTTAAATAACAAAAATTATTATTTTTTATGGTGGTTCTATGCTTAAAGCAATGGAAAACGCTTTAAATACGATTAATGCGCCAATAGCGCGCTGGACAGCAAATATAGCAGGTTTCTTCTTGTTAGTGATGACTGTCATCGTATTGATTCAAGTAGCCTTTCGCTACATTTTAAACACTCCTTTGGGGTGGACAGATGAATCATCTCGTTTCTTGATGATCTACATGACTTACCTTTGCCTACCAATCATCTACCTAGATGAGCGTAATATCGCGATGACATTCGTCACCGACAAATTAAAAGGGACGCGTATCTTTGAACTCTTGATGGTATTTGGCCATGTCGCTAGCTTGATCTTGTTTGCGGTCTGGATTTACTTCGGTTACGCATTTTACAAAACAGGGTCGGTAATGGCGGACAGTCTTCCTATTCCAATGTTTGTCGTGTATGCGATTCCACCGATTATGCTGGCGATTTCGTGTCTATTTGCTCTCCAAAAGTTACTTGGCGCATTACACAACCTGATTCATTTCGATCCTGCTGAACATAATTCATCAGCAGTAGAAGCGACCGAGTAGAGGTAACGTTATGGTTTCCCCAATTTTCCTAGTTTATTTTCTAGCATTCCTATTAATGGGTGTGCCTGTGCTGATGGCATTAGGTTTGTCGCCAATCATCACATTTATTCAAAATGACCAAGTACTGTTCATCAACATGCTTTATCAACGCTTGTACTCTGGTCTTGATAACTTTCTTCTACTAGCGCTGCCATTCTTTATGTTGGCGGGTGAGTGTATGTCGAGCGGCGGTATCACGCCACGTATTATCTCTTTCGCTCAAACTCGAGTTCAGCACCTACGCGGTGGCTTAGGACACGTAGTTATTCTTGCCTCCACGCTGTTTGGTGCACTAACCGGGTCGGCAGTGGCTGCGACATCGGCAATCGGCAACATGCTGATTCCAGAAATGTCCAAATACAAGTATGACAAGAGCTATTCGGCGGCGTTAACGGCGGCGGCGACGGTGCTTGGTAATATCATTCCACCATCTGGTCTGATGCTGTTGTATGCGTTCGTAATGAACACTTCTGTCGCTGCTATGTTTATTGCTGGTATTGTTCCAGGCATCATCTTCTGCGTCGGCTTGATGCTGGTAAACCGAATGCAAATTCGTAAGTATCCTGAAGTACAAACTCTGCCGCGTGCTACTAAGCTAGAGCGTAGTCAAAGTTTGAAACTGGCGATTCTGCCGTTGTTGACACCAGTCATCATTCTCGGTGGTATCTATGGCGGTATCTTTACACCAACTGAAGCGGCAGCAGTAGCTGTAGCTTATGCCATCTTCCTGTCGGTTTATGTCATCAAAGTGACTAACATCAAAGCTACCTATGCGTTGTTTGCAAAAGTAGCGGTGAACGCAGCAGCCGTACTTATCATTGTTGCAGCGGCAAGTGGCTTTGCGTCAGCGATCAGTTTCTCAGGTATTTCGAATACGGTTACAGAGTTCTTTAATAGCATTACTCGTGACCCACTGATGTTGTTCTTCATCATCAACATCTTCCTATTTATCGTAGGCATGTTCTTAGATGCTGGTCCGGCAATCCTAATCTTCGGTCCTATTATTGCGCCAATCATGATCAATGCGGGTGTCGACCCAGTGCACTTTGGTGTGGTGATGTGTGTCAACCTATCTATTGGTCTTGCGACACCACCTATGGGACTGGTTTTATTCGTTGCTTCGGGCGTATCCGGACAACCCCTACAGAAAATTTCGAAGGCGATCATTCCATTCTTGATTGTAGAGTTCTTGATCATCTTCCTCATCTCATTCTTCCCGGAATTAGTGATAGGCCTACCTAAGCTGTTGGGCGTGATGTAGAGCTGATTCAAAAGAATACGTGAAACAAAAATTTATAAAGATAAAAGGAACATAGAATGAAAAAAACACTACTAGCCGTCGCTGCCACAACCATGCTTGCTTCTGGCGCCGCTTATTCAGCAGACTATAAACTGACGGTTCCACACGTGTCTAACCTAGATAGTTATAACCATCAATCGCTACTGGTTTTCAAAAACTTTGTAGAGTCTCGTTCTAACGGTGCGATTGAAGTAGACATCTATCCATCAGGTCAGCTATGTGGTACGGCGAAAGAGTGTATTGCTGGAGTTCAAGCAGGAATGTTTGATTATTTCCAAACGACAATTCCTGAGTTAGCGAACTTCTGGCAGCCTGTTGGCGCATTCGACTTACCTTACATGCTTCCAAATGACCGTGTTGCTGAGTGTGTATACGACAACGAAGAGTTCATTGGGGATGTACGTGGTGAGCTTCTTAAGAAAGCGCCTAACGTTCGTCTAATGATGGTATCGAACTCTGGTGGTTGGCGTAACATTGCTACGACTAAGAAGCAGGTGAAAACTCCTGACGACGTGAAAGGTTTGAAGTTACGTACTGTACCTGCACGTATTCAACAAGAGCTTGTTAAAGAGCTAGGCGGTTCACCAACACCTATTGCATGGCCTGAAGTGTATACCGCTCTATCAACGGGTGTGGTAGATGGTACTAAGAACGGCATCGTTGATATCGTTCAAAACAAGTTCCACGAAAGCTTGGACTACATCATCCTTGACGGTCACGCGTACATGGGCGGTGCTTGGGTGTTCAACGACATGAAATTCAAGTCTATGCCTGATGAGTTGAAAGCAGTGCTCATTGATGGTGTTGCAGCACAAAACCAATACCTACGTGCTTATCCGAAGCACAAAGAGTTTGAAGCTTACGAAGAGTTCCGCAAAGCGAAAGGGACTATCTATAACCCATCTGCAGAGGAACGTGCTGAGTTCCAAAAAGTGGCTGGTCCAGTGAAAGATTACTTCCTAAGTACTGCTGGTAAAGAAGGCGAGCAATGGCTACAGCGTTTTGAAAATGAGATCAAAACGTGTGAAGCGAAGATTGATGCTGAATACAAAGTTCAGTTCAAGTAATACGCCAGCTTTTGATTAACGATAGTAGGGCGCTAGGGCACAGACTTTAGCGCCTTCTTCAAATGATTTTTCGATTCAGATTTCTGAATTCTTTGGGGTTAATAAGATGAACTTAGTCGTTACAGAGCAAGGCTTTACCTTGCAACATAAAGGCCGCACGGTTGTCGAGCATAGCGTGTCTAAGCCTGCTCTTTATTTGGGTATTGGTGAAGGCAACTTCGACATGTATCGCGGTAATTTTGATATCACGGATTACGTGACTGAGCGCCTGCCACTACGTCAATTCAAAGTGGACAGTTTTACTCGTGAAGGCCAAGACTTTCATACCATTGGTTTCTATTTTGATGATAAAGAAGTCATTAAAATGATTGTTGGTGAGACAGCTGAGTCTCGCTTAAAAGCGGAATTTGAGGCGATTGATAAGAGCTTCAACCGTTTCTGGATGCGCATCTCAGCAACTGAAGAAGAACGTGTTTTCGGTTGTGGTGAGCAGCTAACGTATCTAAATCTACGTGGAAAAAATTTCCCGCTTTGGTCATCAGAACCGGGTGTTGGTCGTAACAAGAACACTTATGTGACATGGCAAGCGGACGTGCTTGATAAAGCAGGGGGCGATTACTACAACACTAACTACCCGCAACCAACTTTCGTTTCAGACAAAAAGTATTTCTGCCATTTAGAGACTACGGCTTACGCAGACTTTGATTTTACCAATTCAGAGTTTCATGAGCTGCAAGCTTGGGATATCCCACAATACATTCTGTTTGATGCAGAAGACAGCTACCCAGAACTCATGACCAATATCACCGGTGTCTTTGGTCGTCAGCCAGAAATGCCAGACTGGGTGCATGACGGTGTGATCTTGGGTATTCAAGGCGGTACTGAAATTACCATCGAGAAAGTGGAAGCTGCTAAGAAAGCGGGAATTCAGGTAGCGGGTGCATGGTGTCAGGATTGGCAAGGTATCAAGATGACGTCGTTTGGTAAACGACTTCAATGGGATTGGCAGTGGAACAAAGACCTATACCCAGAGCTAGATACTAAGATTCATGAACTGAAAGAGCAGGGCGTACGTTTCTTGGGTTACATCAACCCATATGTGCTTGAAGATTTTCCTCTGTATGACGAAGCACAACAAAAAGGCTACCTAGCTACAAAGGAAGATGGCTCCAAATACGTTGTCGACTTTGGCGAGTTTTATTGTGGCGTCGTTGATTTCACGAACCCAGAAGCTTGTGAATGGTACAAAGGTGTCATCAAAAGCAACATGATTGATTTCGGCCTTGACGGTTGGATGGGGGACTTTGGCGAATACCTCCCTACAGACTGCTCACTAAGCAATGCTGTAAGTGCGGAAATTGAACACAATAAATGGCCTTATCGTTGGGCGAAAGTGCAGCATGAAGCGATTGAAGAAGCGGGAAAAACCGATGATATTTTGTTCTTTATGCGCGCTGGCGGTACAGGCATTCAAGGATATTGTCACACCTTATGGGGTGGCGACCAATCAGTAGATTGGTGTCTTGATGATGGTTTGGCTTCTGTTATTCCAGCGGCTCTGTCTTCAGGCTTAATGGGTAACGGTATTCACCATAGCGACATCGGTGGTTACACTACGTTGCATGGTATGAAGCGTACTAAAGAGTTATTCCAACGCTGGGCAGAAATGGCTGCATTTACGCCAATTATGCGCAGTCATGAGGGTAACCGTCCTGGAGATAACCACCAGTATGACTCTGATGCGGAAACCATGAGTCATTTGGCTAAGATGACTAAGATATTTGTCCACCTTAAGCCATACATTAAAGATGCTGTTGCACTTAATGCTAGGGAAGGTATGCCGGTTCAACGTCCATTATTCATGCATTATGAGTCTGACGACGAATCCTACGACATTAAATATCAGTACTTATTCGGCCGCGATATCCTAGTTGCACCAGTATACAACCAAGGCGAAACCGTAAAACGTGTCTATCTCCCTAAAGACAAGTGGATTCACGCTTGGACTGGTGAGGTATTTGACGGTGGATGGATAGATGTGGAGGCGCCAATTGGAAAACCTGCGGTATTCTACCGCGAAGCATCGAGTTATCGTACTTTATTAGATGGCATTAAAAGCGCGTAAATTCAGATAGTTATAGAACTAGTTAAAGCCCTGTGTTAACACAGGGCTTTTTGTTTTGTTGTTTACAACATAAATGGACAAATAATTACAATTTGATGTTGACGTGGTTCACAAAAGAGTGCAAAATTGCGACATAAATCACAAGGTGAGCTGGATTGCAGTTCGCTGCTTTAAAAGGAAAACACATGAACAACACAGCAACTATTGCTCTTGAACAACCAATTGAACTTATTGATTCAAAATCTAAAGTTATACTCCGTGAAGCGCTATCTTTAACAAAAATGGCTGCATCTATCGCAGTACCTCTTTTGCTACTTTCTCTTGCTTGGATCTAATACGATTCGTTATGCACACATGGAAGTGCATTACTAACCTTATCCTCTAACTTTCATAACATATCCCAATACTTTCTACAGATTAGCCTATTGCCGATCAGGCAAGGCCTAATACCAAAGAGTCAATTTTCAGTTAATTCTAACCAATTCTGACTAAGATCAGTGTTATTCGAATTAGTCATTAATGTCCATTCGTGTTGTGAATACGATCACTCTCACTAATAGTGTAAGTCAGTAAAATACAGGGTCTGCACGATGTAGCAAGCCTACTCGTCAATTCGTATCCGTTTCGCTCAAAAGCGAACAACTCTGGTTTATCAATGCTGTCCATAGAAGATAACAAAAAGAAATGGGATTTTTTCCAAAAGCATCATTGGGTTTCCCCGGAATTCATGTTGTCACCAATTCTGGAATCGTGGGAGCGCTGCTCAAAGCAATCTAGCCCGTATAATTGGTCCAAGCCCCACATTGCCTCAGGTTACACCCTCAAATCACTCATCAAGCGTAATGAGCGAGTGATTACCTGTGCGACTACAGTCATTGAAGATACTTACGATTTGCTGCGTGATGAAGCAGTCATTCTATTTGTGACGGATGATAGTGGTTGTGTCTTATTTACCGTAGGGCATGATGATTTGCTGCGCGAAGTGAATGAACTTGGTTTAAAAAAAGGCTGCTTTTTTTCTGAGGGCAAAGTAGGCACTAATGCCATCAGTTTGACTTTGAATACCCATATGCCAGCGGAAGTATTTGCGGCTGAGCATTTTAATCGACATTTGCATCCTTATGCCACAACCGCGGCGCCTATTTTTGATACGTTCGGACGCTTGAGGGGCACTATTTCTTTGCTAAAACGCGCTAAGGAGTACACCAAAGAAAACCATGTGATTATTTCGTCCTGTGCTAAGGAAATTGCGTTGCAAATCCATGTGCAAAACGAGCAAGAGAATATGAACCGATTGCTGAATGCGCACAATGCAACATTAGAGTGTATGGATGACGGTTTACTAGCATGGAATGATGAAAACCGTATCACGATGGCAAACCATCAAGCAGAACGATTACTTAAATTTAAGACGTTAGATGTTATTGAAAAGGATATCTTTTCTATTGTTCGTTTTGCGCCTTCTATCTTGAGAAGTATTGAAGAAAACAGCACGATCCGCCGTAAGCAAACCACGGTAGAGATTGGTGGTGAGTTTATTGAATCGATCATCACACTCAGACCATTAGTGGATGGTTCTAAACTGCTTTTTATCCATCCAATCGATAAGATTCGTGAGTTAGCACAGCAGCAAATTGGCGGTAGTGCAAAATACACTTTTGCTAATCTAAACGCGCAGTCAAAAGGCATGAAGCATGTTATTACTGTGGCGAAGCGAGCGATCAAATCCAAGGCACCAATCTTAATTACTGGCGAAGAAGGCGTGGGTAAGTCTGACTTAGCTATGGCGATACACAACGAAAGTGACTTCAAAGATGGACCGTTCATTAGTATCAATTGTCGCTCACTCACTTCAGAAGCAATGATTCGAGAAATGTTGGGTTACGACGATGAAGATGGTCATGGCTTGCCTTCTAAATTCGAATTGGCGCACAACGGTAGCTTGTATCTGGAAAAGATCGAGTATTTAAGCCCTGAACTACAAACTGTGATTTTGAAGTTACTCAAGACTGGCTTGGTGAGTCGTAGTGACAGTCAGCGCTTGATTCCAGTAGCATTTCAGCTTATTACCAGTACCACATGGCTTTGTTGCCGAATTCAG
>NZ_JPJA01000086.1:803610-852162 GCF_000733315.1 Vibrio sp. ER1A | reverse complement strand
GATTTCGGCAACAAAGCCGTTGTAAAAGAGCAAATGGAAGGTCTTGCTGCCTCTCGCCCACAATTAAAAGCTAACTACGAGCCACGTTATATGTGGCATGAAGAAACGCCAGGACAAGTGGCGTTAGTTTCCGGTGGCGGCGCGGGTCACGAACCATTGCATGCGGGCTTCATTGGTAAGGGTATGTTGACGGGTGCTTGCCCAGGTGAAGTATTTACCTCACCAACACCTGACCAAATGTACGAGTGCGGTAACCAAGTGAACACGGGCGAAGGCGTTTTATTCTTCATTAAAAACTATACTGGTGATGTCTTGAACTTTGAGACAGCGGTGGAGCTTCTTCATTCTGACGGCATCAAGGTTGGCTCAGTGTTGATTGATGATGACGTAGCGGTAAAAGATAGTCTATATACCGCAGGCCGCCGTGGCGTTGCTGGCACAGTACTTGTCGAGAAAATCGTGGGTGCAGCAGCAGATAAAGGTTACTCATTAGAACAGTGTGAAGAACTCGCTCGCCGAATTAACAATAACTGCCGTTCGTTCGGTGTTGCTTTAGATGCATGTGTAGTACCAGCAGCGGGCAAACCATCTTTCCAACTTGCAGATGACGAAGTTGAATTTGGTGTTGGTATCCACGGTGAACCGGGTATCGAGCGCATTAAATACACCAACGCTGACGAGTTGGTTGACAAGATGTTCCTTGAGCTAAAAGAAAACATCGCTTATAGCCGCACGCTGCGTATTTGGAATCGTGTCGAAGGTGAATGGGACGAAGTAGAGTCAACGATTGAGAACTTTGAAACAGATCATGACTATATCGCTATTGTGAACGGTCTTGGTGCAACACCAGAGTCGGAACTTTACGGTGTATACAACCGTTTGGCACATAACTGTGAGAAAGAAGGTTTCCGTCTTGCTCGTAACCTAGTGGGTAACTACTGTACGTCTCTGAATATGGAAGGTGTGTCTATCACGCTATTAAAAGCAGACACAGAGATGCTAGAGCTATTTGATGCTCCAGTAGATACAGCAGCGATGAAGTGGTAAGCCGAGGAATAACATATGCAAATTGAAAAACAACACATCATTAATTGGCTTGAGCTTTGCGCAGTATCGTACGAAGAAAACCAAGACTTTCTAACAGATCTTGACCGTGACATCGGCGATGCAGACCATGGTCTAAACATGAATCGTGGTTTCAAGAAAGTAAAAGAAACCTTGCCAAAAGTTGAGAAACAAAATATCTCAACCATTTTGAAAAATACCGGTATGACATTGTTGTCTAGCGTTGGCGGGGCGAGTGGTCCATTGTACGGCACGTTATTTATTCGTACAGCTGCGTCCGTAGGAAGCCGTGAATCTTTGACTTTCCAAGAGTTAATTGACGATCTTAAGAGTGGTGTTGATGGCGTCATCTCTCGCGGTAAAGCAGAGCAGGGCGACAAGACCATGTGTGATGTTTGGTTACCTGTACTAAACGAGATGAAAACGTCTCTAGAAGGCGGTACTAGCCCAGATCATTTACTTGATGAAATGGTGGAAGTTGCAGAGAAAAGTGCAACGTCAACGATTGAAATGCAAGCGAAGAAAGGCCGTGCAAGCTATTTAGGTGAGCGCAGTATCGGTCACCAAGATCCTGGTGCGACGTCATCACTTCTAATGATCAAAGCACTAAGACAGGCGATAGCAGGAAAGTAAGCATGGTAGGCATTGTAGTAGTATCGCATAGCCGCCTATTAGCAGAAGGAGTGGCCGAACTGGCCACTCAAATGACGCAAGGCAAAGCTAATATTGCGATCGCAGCGGGAGTTGATGATCCTGAGAACCCAATCGGCACAGATGCAATTACCGTTATGGGGGCGATTGAAGAAGTATGTGACCAAGATGGTGCTGTAGTTTTAATGGACTTAGGTAGTGCGCTACTTAGTACTGAAATGGCATTAGAACTGTTAGATGATGAGACCCGTGACAAAGTCGCGTTGGTGTCTGCTCCAATAGTAGAAGGCACAATGGCAGCGTCAGTAGCGGCAGCGGCTGGCTTGCCTATTGAGGCAGTAATCGCTGAAGCATCCAGCGCTTTAGATGTAAAAAAAGAACATCTAGGTGAGGATCTTACTGTGCAGTCTCCTGACTTTGCGGGCGAGCCTGTCGACGATGCGAATGCGTTAAGCTTTCAATGGATGGTTAAAAACCCTCATGGTATTCACGCACGACCAGCTGCGGCGATCGTAGGTTGTCTAGCGCCGTTTTCTAGTGATGTGTATCTAGAAAAAGCAGGACAAAAAGTCAGTGCGAAGAGTCTAAATAGCATTGCTAAATTAGGGGTTCGTTGTGATGAACAGATTACGTTCTATGTCAGTGGTGATGATGCCCAAAACGCATTAGATGCTTTTGTTAGCCTTGCCAATGAGCACTTTGGTGAAGCGGTACAAGTCGCTAAAGGTGAAGTAGTAGAAGAGGTATTGGAGCAAGCTCCCGAGCTTACTAACGATATTGAAGGCGCCTTGGCCGGTATTAGTGTCAATGGCGGTATTGTGACGGCTCCAGCAGTCATCTTTACCCAAGAAATGCCCAATGTTCCGATACGCACATTTACCAATGCAGAGCAAGAATTTGCGAAGCTTAAACACGCTATCGCAGAGGTTAAGCAACATTTAGAAGCTCAAGCAAAATTGCCTCATGGTGAAATCTTTGCTGCGCATGCGATGATGTTGGCTGACCCTGAAATTGCGACTCAAGCAGAAGCAAAAGTTGCAGCGGAGTTAATCGCTGAGCAAGCGTGGATGGACGTGATGATGGCGCTAGCGGCACAATATCAAGCTGCGGAAAGCCAATACATGCGTGAGCGTGAAGCAGACGTTTATGATATTTGTCGTCAAGTGATGCTGTCATTGACGGGTGAGAAACCGAAGGCGATAACCATCGAGCAGCCAAGCGTTTTACTCGCTCGTGACTTAATGCCTTCGGATGTGGCGGGTCTTGATAAATCAAAAGTGGTAGCTATTTGTCTAAGTGAAGGCGGTAAAACCTCTCACAGTGCTATCTTGGCAAGAGCTATGGGAATTCCTGCAATAGTAAAAGTTCAAGGTTGCCTTGAACAGGTTAAAGCAGGTGATAACATCACAGTGGATGGCTTCAGTGGATTATTGTGGTTTGCCCCAACTCAAGCGGTACAGGAAGAGCTTAATAGCAAGCGTCATGAATGGCTGGCAGCTCAAGAGATCGCGTTGCAAAACGCTCAATCACAAGCAGTAACCCAAGATGGTACCTCGATTCACGCTTTGGCTAACATCGGTGGTCCTGAAGATGTAGAAGCGGCGTTAGCCAATGGCGCTGAAGGGGTTGGTCTGTTCCGTACCGAATTTTTGTTCCAAGAAAGCGCAGAACTACCAACCGAAGATGAACAATATACGGTCTACAAAGAGATTGCAGCTGCGTTTGGCGACAAGCCAATCACGATCCGCAGTCTTGATGTTGGTGGTGACAAGCCGCTTGCCGCATATCCGATGCCAGAAGAGGAAAACCCTTTCTTGGGTCAACGTGGCGTGCGTCTGTGTTTGAAGCATGAAGCGCTTTTTGAAACGCAGTTACGTGCAGTTTTAAGAGCTTACGCAGAACAACCTAACATTCAATTGATGATTCCAATGATTGCAACGGTTGCTGAAGTAAAAGCAGTGAAAGCATTGATCGCTAAACAGTGTGATAAGTTGGGGTTGCCTGAATCCACTCTGCCTGTTGGCATAATGATTGAAGTACCAGCTGCGGTATTCAACGCGGATGCCTTAGCGGCAGAGGTCGACTTCTTCTCGATTGGCACCAATGACCTAACACAATATGTTATGGCGGCTGATCGAGGAAACACTGAAGTTGCTGAGCTAGTAAATTACTTCGAACCAGCGGTTATTAAAGCTATCGAACTGACCATTCAATCTGCAAACAAAGCCGGTATTTCGGTTAGTATGTGTGGTGAAATGGCAGGGGATGTTAAAGCGACAGAGCTATTGATGAATCTAGGGCTGAGAAAATTCAGCGCAAGTTCTACACTGATTCCAGAACTTAAACAAAAAGTACGTTCCTTAGATTTTGCAAACGCATAATCATCTTTAAGATAGCTAAACATGGCCAGTAGTTAACACTACTGGCTTTTTTGTTGTTTGGATCTACACATTCATCGATTGTTTTGCCAGTGTTTTAACCCTTCGAGTACACCAAGCGCATGGGTATTTTTCGCCGTATAGACATGAGATAAAGAAGAAAGGTGCGCGACCTCTTGATAGTGATTCGCCACCAATATTGCGTTAATCCCTGCTATGGTCAGCATAGCGGTATCATTGCCGGAGTCGCCTGCAACGACAACTTCTGAAGGACAGAGCTTATGCTTATTCATTAAGTGGTGGATGGCTGTTGCTTTATTTATACCTTTTGGTGTGATGTCTAAAAACCAATCGTGCGAGTAGGTGAGGTCGACATACAGCTCATTTTTTTGAAACAGAGCTTGTAGATACTGTAATTGCTTACGGTCTAATCTCCCTTCATAAGTTAGCTTGTAGCTGCCTTGATGTTCAGGTGTCTGTTTCCCCAAAAAGCCACAATCGTGTAACGCGGCAGAAACTCGTCCTTCATCCCATAGACAATCCATTTTTGTGTGCCAGTCATAGTCAGGGGTTAGCGTGCGTTTATGATGAATCTGAGTGCCGACGTCACTGACAATAGTATGAGGTCTAGGTAACGTATGCTGAGCTAATCCATCGTTAATAGAATGAAAGGTTCTCCCTGTAGCGACAACGAACTGCATACCTGTTTGAGCTTCAACGTAGGAAGTAAACTTTGTTAACTCATCGGTAGGCCCACCACTGATTGTTCCATCAAAATCGCATACCAACATCTTTATCATTGAATAAACTCCTTTTTTCTTGTTTTAAGTGTATATCAACTGTTTTCCGATGACTGTTATTTCGACAACATTTGCAAAATGTGTGAGGACAGTGAATGCAATTGATCAAAAACTGGCAATCCGAACCATCTGAGCCACAATTGTTTTTAAGAAGCGTGGAGGACTGTACGATGCAAAGGAGAGATTTTCTGACCATATGCTCGGTGTGGTTTGCGTGGCCTGTATTGGCTAACACACGCCTGCCAATGACGCCAACACAGGCAGAAGGCCCATTTTATCCGCTTAACAATATTCCAGTTCGCTCAAATCTCATTCTCAATCAATCATCGCTCATTGGGAAAACTCTCGAACTAAGTGGTCATGTGAAAACACCAGAAGGCAAACCTATGAAGCAAGTTCGTGTGGAAATTTGGCAATGCGATGGTGCTGGTGTTTATGATCATCCTAGACAGCCTGGCGTTGAACAATTCGATCGAAACTTTGCTGGTTCTGGGGCAACTGAGTCCAACGAAGAGGGCAGGTTTAATTTCACTACTCTCTACCCAGTACCTTATACAGGAAGGCCGCCTCATATTCATGTGAAGCTATGGCTTGGAAATAGAGAACTGTTAACCACACAACTATATTTGCAAGGGCAAACAGGTAATGAGTGGTGGGGTGGTAATGAGCGTGAGTTGCTTCAATTAGAGATCAAAGATGCTAAAGGAAGTGCGCACGCTCATTTTGATTTTATCGTGGCTTCACTTAGTTAAGCCACGTTGGGGATCGGAATTTTATGACTGGCTTGGTAAGGGCTGATAACGCCCTGGCTTGTGATTCATCGCTAAAATTAGGTTAGTTGCAATGGCTCCGACAACGGATAGAGCGATGAGGTAGAAATCGACTACAAACAGTGACAGAACCACAATAGTGCAGTCTAGTGCCATTTGAACTTTGCCCGCTCGAATGCCGAAGCGCTCTTGCAAGAACAGAGCGAGAATATTAAACCCACCCAAACTCATTTTATGACGGAAAATGACCAACATGCCCATTCCAATGAGTCCGCCGCCAATCAACGCAGCATAGATTGGTTCAATGTGTGCGATCTGAATGACGTGGTGAAGATGGTCTACTGCGAATGAAACGATACTCACGGCAATAAAGGTATTGATGGTGAACTGCCATCCCATTCGGGTTACCGAAAGAATGTAGAACGGTAGGTTAAGCATAAAGAACACTTGACCAAAACTGAGAGCGGTCACTTTAGTGATAAACAGCGCGAGTCCTGCAGTGCCACCTGTCAGCAGCCCCACTTGGTTGAAAAAAATAACGCCAAGTGATACCAGTGCGCTGCCAAGAGTGAGAGCGAGTAGGTTCTCTCTAAGGCTATGATCTTTGTCCATAAAGACACTTCCTTTGAAATAAAAAATGATATCTACAGTGCAAACGATCCTTCGTGGAACTTCACAAATGTAAGATGCGCGAGTTTAATTGTGACGACAGGGTGGTGTCGAGTTGATGGCTGATATCAGATTTTTATTGAGTGTTTCGTCAGATTTACACTTAGCGCATACGAGGCTAAGAATTAGTGTGGGATTTGACCGTTTGAATAACAGTCACCACAATGTAGCAAACGACTAGTAACGGAGAGTTATGAATTTCTTAGCACACCTGCACATCGCTGATCACTGTCAGAGCAGTCTGCTTGGTAACTTGCTTGGAGACTTTGTTAAAGGGGACCCCTCAAAGCTCTATAACGCTGATGTTAGCCAAGGGATCAGGTTGCACCGTTTTGTCGACTCTTATACAGACAACCATACCATCATCAAACTGTGTAAACAGCGTTTTGATCCAGACCTAAAACGATTTGCGCCTATCGCCATGGATATGTTTTGGGACCATTGTTTAGCCAAGCGATGGCATGATTACCACCCTCAAACCCTGCAAGAATTTGTTGATAGTGCAGAAGCAAAAATTACGTCGACTGAAGAAGTATTACCAGAGCGGTTTATCAATATGACTTCTCATATGTGGCAAGGACGCTGGTTGGAGTCATACAGCGAACTAGAAAACATACAGTACGCGTTAGAGCGAATGTCACTTAGAAGTATGCGCATGACACCTCTTGCTGATTGTGGAGTGCAACTAGAACAGAACTATCAAGAGTTTTCAGACTTTTTCGCTGTTCTGTATCCTCAGGTTCTTGAGCAAGCAGTTATGGTCGGGAGGACTTTCTGACGATTTTGGCGAGCTAAATTTGTCTTGTTTGAACTTAACCTATACCTGACACGTAGAAGAAACTCTAAAGATAAACAGATGGTTATAGGGTTGAGATGAATCGTATTAATCCAGCGAAATTACGAAACAGCAAATGGACGGCGACTAAACCTCTTAATAGAGAAAAGCACTTTCTAGTCTCAGAAGTCGAGTTTGAAGAGGATGGGACCGTTATGTCATGCAAGCTTGAAGCCGTGCTGTCTCGTAACGAATATCCGATTGATTGGACTGAGTTAAAAGACAGCGAAAAGTGGCTTCAAGGATGGAAATAGCAGAGGGGTTGAATGCGTGAGCTTACGCCGCAAATTTGCTTTGTACACCGAAGCTTTTCTTTAATTCAGCTAAAAATTCTTCATCTTCACACATGGCTTTTTCAGGCTCGTCACTGATTTTAGCAACAGGACGCCCATTGCATTCAGCCATTTTGACGACAATAGATAGTGGTTGATATTGCACAGAGTCTTGTTGCCATTTGCCCATGTCATTGGCTAGAAATGTACCTATGCCAAAGCTGATATTCGCACGACCCGCGAAGTACTCACATATGTCGAGCGCATCCGCAAAGTTTAGTCCGTCGGTGAAAATTAAGATTTTTGACATTGGATTGATACCAAGGGATTGGTAATGCGCGATCATTTTGTCACCCCATTCAAAAGGATTGCCTGAATCATGACGCACGCCAGCGTAGTCAGTAGCTCGCTCTACGTTGAAGTCTTTCAGAAATGCATCAATACCGATCGTATCAGTAAGGGCAATACCAAGTTTTCCATCAAACGTAGACTGCCAAAGGTCTAGAGCAACTTGTTGTGACTTCTGTGGTTCCACTAGTGCTTGATGCGCCATAAACCATTCATGTGCCACCGTGCCAATTGGCGTTAAGTCTAGTTCTTTTGCTAGTTGATAGTTGCTTGTGCCACTTATTAGTGCAGGAGCATGTTGCTTGAAGTAGCTCACCACCTCGCGCTGCACCGGCGCGCTAAATCGACGACGGCTACCCATTTCAGAAAACTGAAAATTATCAATGGAACGTTTCTTCAGCTCGGACTTTATTGCATCGACTTTTTGTTCAAGCGTAGTTGTGAACTGCGAGTAAGGAATTGCGTTCCAACGTTGGCGACTACGCAGTTCTGAGATAATGCTCATAACCAAGGTTTCGTAAAGAATGGTTTCGTGCCAAATGCCGTTAATGGAAACACTAAGCTGTTTATCAGTCTTAGATACCTTCACTTGGTGCTTAGGAGCAAATGCGAAGTCAGACAGATAGTTGAGGAAGTTATCGTTGAGATAAGGGGCTTGAGTTCTTAAGTAAGCAATATCGTTGGTTGTAAATCGACATTCAGAAAGAGCGTTTATCTCTTTTTCGATAAGGGGTTGGAGGTCTGATAAATCTTCATTCGATCGAACAATGAGTTCGTAACGCACGCGAGTCTGCGGGTAATGCGTGAACGCTGCAAACATCATATTGATTTTGTATACGTCTAGGTCGAGTGCGCTTTGAATAATGCGATCGTTGAAAAGTGAGCCTGACATCCGGCATTCCTACTGTGTTACTAGGATTGATAAAGAAGTGGCACTCTAGATAAGGCAGAGAAAATTGTCAAATTCCCTGTTGGGTGAAGACGTTATTCGTAAAGGACGTGTGTTATCTATTTACTTAAGTATGATAGAGAGTATTACCGTTTAAACCCTAGACGAATCGTGAAGGAAGTCACCATGTCTTTGACCACTATACAACTCTTTAAATCCCAAACTGCGTCCATTGATGTGGACCCTCAAAAAGGATTTAGCGAGCTGTGTCCCGATGAATTGCCAGTGCAAGGCGCGCTAGAGATTGTTACAGAACTGGTAAACAATCATAGCAAAGCGACGTTAAAACTGGTTTCTCGAGATATGCACCCTCCTGGAGCTGCTTGGGAAGCGGAAACGCCTGAGCGTATGCTGGAACCCGTCGGATTGCCTGAGGTCGACATCAAATGGAATCCTCACTGTGTGGTGGGAACGGAAGGCGTGGAGTTGCTTCCAGGACTGCCAGCGATTCGCGACTATGATTTTCAAATCAATAAAGGCATCGATCCAGATGCTCATCCTTATGGTGCATTTTATCACGACCAAGCTGATACATTATCAACGGGAGGGATTGAGTTTTTACAATCTAAACGGGTTAAGAATGTGATTGTTGGTGGCTTGGCTCTAGACTTCTGTGTGAAAAAGTCTGTTGAACAGCTCGTCAATGCAGGCTTTAATGTTATTCTCAATTTAGCTTCGACGCGTGCCGTATTTCCTGACAATGTGCAGGAAGTCATTGAGCATCTTGTTAGCCAGGGTGTGACAGTTGTGGAAGACGCTGCCTCCATCCAGTTATTGGATACTTTACATGCCTGAACTAAAAACAATGGGGTTGTTCTTCGTCACGGCTGTTGCGGAGATATTAGGCTGCTACCTGCCTTACTTGTGGTTAAAAGAAGGGAAGTCAATATGGTTGCTTGTCCCTGCCGCGATTTGCCTTGGGTTGTTCGCTTGGCTTCTTTCTTTGCACCCTACGGCGGCCGGCAGAGTTTATGCAGCGTACGGTGGTGTATATATTTTCGTTGCAATATTATGGCTTTGGCTTGTTGACGGTATCCGTCCAACCATGTGGGATATTGTCGGGGTATCAGTCGCATTACTTGGTATGGCAATTATCATGTTTGCCCCAAGAAACATTTAGTCTAAGTAGCAAGTTGAAAGCAAAGCATTGGTATATCTGCTCGGTAGTAGCAGTTATACACCGTTCAAGTAATGATTGATGAACTAAGTCAATAATGGCGTTAACCAATGTCGTGTTATCTGATACACTCGCGACCCCTAAATAATACCTGTTGGCGAATTTATGACAGACAAGACTTTACTTGATGCTTCCGAAGACGTGACTTCGTTTGATTCTTTTGCTTTTGGTAGCACAATTCATCAAAACCTAGCTGCGTTGAACTATGAGTCGCCAACACCTATTCAAGCACGTGCTATTCCACATGTTCTTGATGGCAAAGATATCTTAGCCGGAGCACAAACAGGCACGGGAAAAACTGCGGCGTTTGGGCTTCCTTTGATTCACAAAATTGCTCAAGAACCTAAGGATCGAGAGTCTAACTCAAAAGTTATTCGTTCTTTAGTACTCACACCAACAAGAGAACTTGCACAACAGGTGTTTGATAGCTTAGTACCGTTAGCAAAAGACACTGGACTTAAAGTAGTTGTAGCTTACGGTGGCACAAGTATGGGCGTACAAACTAAAAACCTAGTTGGTGGTGCCGACATCTTGGTAGCAACACCAGGACGCCTTTTGGATCACCAACATAACCGCAATATCACTTTATCTGAATGCGAATATCTAATCTTGGACGAAGCTGACCGTATGTTAGATATGGGATTCATGCCAGACTTGAATCGTATTCTCAAGCGCTTACCAAAAGAGCGCCAAAATATGATGTTCTCAGCAACATTTGAACAGCGTATCAAAACGCTAGCGCATCGTATTATGAATGAGCCTATCGAAGTTCAAGTCACCCCAGCGAACTCGACGGCAGATACCGTAAAACAGATGGTTTATCCCGTCGACAAAAAACGTAAACACGAACTGCTGGCGTACTTAATTGGTTCCCGCAATTGGCAACAGGTATTGGTGTTTACCAAAACAAAACAGGGTAGTGATGCACTCGCAAAAGAGCTTAAGCTTGATGGCATTAATGCGGTTTCGATCAATGGTGATAAGAGCCAAGGGGCGCGTCAAAAAGCGTTGGATGATTTTAAATCCGGAAAAGTACGAGCATTGATTGCAACGGATGTTGCGGCTCGTGGACTAGATATTCAGCAGCTGGAACAAGTTGTGAACTTTGAGCTGCCGTATAAAGCGGAAGATTATATCCATCGTATTGGACGAACAGGTCGAGCGGGGCATGCAGGTTTTGCAGTATCGTTAATGAGTCACGATGAGCAGTATCTTCTAGAAGCAATAGAGCGTTTGCTAGATACGCGATTACCACAAGAGTGGTTGGCAGGCTTTGAACCAAGTCCGGCCTCTGAAGTCGAACCTGATCGTGCACCTCGCCGTAAAGGTCGAGGGGCGGATAAACGTAAGATGAAAGCCAAGCTTAAGATTCATGCCAATCGTGGTAAAAAGCGCTAATTTACTTCAAAGAAAATAAGGGTAAGAATTTAACTTCTTCCCTTATTTTTCAGATAGGTATCAGTTACAATCCCGCCACTATTTCCTCACGCAATTTTATCGCAAAGTAACCCCATGACATCACCTCAAAAACCCCAAAACCTTCACGATAAATACCATGCACACGTCTACTTTGATCAATCTTCTTTAGAAATGGCTACCGTGTTAAGTGAAACCATTACAGAAAAGTTTGGTCTGCATGTCGGAAGAGTACATCAAAAGCCTGTTGGGCCTCATACGAAATGGAGCTTCCAGATTTTGTTCTTTCGTGAAGACTTTGATGCACTTATCCCTTGGCTTGATAGTGTTAGAGGCGAACTCAGTGTTTTAGTACACGCCGACACTGGCGATGACCTTATTGATCACACCACTTATGCATATTGGTTAGGTAAAGAAGTGCCTCTTAATCTTGATGGATTCTAATTTGCGCATTTCAGGCTGGCGTCTTTGGTTCCAACCGTACAATGGATGCCTCGGCGATTAAAGTAGTCGGCAATTTGATTTACCCTTAGCTGAAAGCTATCACGCTCAAAGGCTAGATCGGCCATCTTGTATGGCAACCCTAATGAGCGGTATTTCTCTTCCCCTAAGCGCATAAAGCTAAGTAATTGAAGCGTTTGTACGCGTCCGTTGAGTTCATTAATAATGAAATCAGCGGTCGCAGTAATATTCTCATCGTCATCGTTGATGGACGGAATAACTGGGATTCTCAATATGATGGGCTTTTCAGTTTTACTCAATGCTCTAAGATTATTGAGGATTTTACGATTATCGACTCCGGTGTGCGCTTTGTGGCGCTGGCTATCTAGTAGTTTGATATCAGAGATAAATAGATCGGTATAGGGAAGGAGCTTTTCTATTCGATTCCAGTTAGCAAAGAAACTCGACTCTAAACAAGTGTGGATGTTTTCTTGTTTGCATAACCTAAACAACTCCAAAACAAAGTTGCTCTGTAAAAGAGGCTCTCCACCAGATACAGTTACACCTCCCTCTGATCGTTGATAAAAGCCTTTGTCTTTGCGGATAGTCTTCATGCACTCATCCAAAGTCATGAAACTGCCCCATTGTTTGATTGCTTCTGCAGGACAGTCGTCAGAGCAAGCCATACAGGAAGAGCAAAGATCACGTTTGACCTCAAATAGATAATCATCGGAAAACGTCAACATATTGGGCGATGGACAAACCTCTAAACACGTTCCGCAGTGCTCACGTGAGATGCACTGGTTATGGTAGACCCCAACTTCTATTCTGCGATTAAAACTCTCCGGGTTTCCACACCAATCACATCGTAGAGGACATCCTTTAAGGAAGAATTCAGTTCGGATCCCTGGACCGTCGTGGAGTGTGAAACGCTGTACATTCAATACGGTGGCTTGGTTTGACACAAATAACCTCAATTAAGTTAGAAGCTGGGCGTTGAATGCCCAGCTTGACAGTAGTTGTATTAGGTTATTTGTTAGAACCTAAGCTCGGTGCGTTGAATTAAGTCGTCTTGCAAAGGTTTCCCAAGTTCCACGAAATACGCACTGTATCCTGCTACTCGCACTAACATGTCTCTGTATAGCTCAGGATTTTTCTGAGCGGCGCGCATTTTGTCCGAACTCATAATATTAAACTGCACGTGCATGCCTTGTTTGGAGATGTATTCGTCGATAAAACTGACAAGAATATCTCTTCCTTCAATACCTGAAACGGCGTCTTCGGGAAAACGTAAATTGAGTAGAGTGCCATTGGTTGCCAAGCTGTGGTCTACCTTAGTGACGGAGTTGACGATAGCGGTCGGGCCTTGCGTATCGTGCGAACCGCCTGCGGTATGGACAGGTCCCATGTTATCAGAGATAGGTTCTTCATTTTTGCGACCATCTAACGACGCATTGGTGTATAAGCCCATACCAACATTCGCATTGACGGTGTATACGCCTGGACTAAACTTTCCGCCTCTAGGGTTGATGCGTCCTTTGATATGACGGCAATAGCATTCAAACATAAAGGTGAATAGCTCATCGGCTTCATCGTTGTCGTTGCCATAATGGGGGATCTTGGAGCTATTGACGAGCGCGTACAGCTTTTCATAACCAACCCAATTATTCTTCACAGCATCAAGCAGCTGTTTACCCGTGTACTTCTTGTCATCAAATACTAACTTCTTAATGGTAGAGAGAGAATCGGCGCAAGTGGCTACTCCAGCAGCCTGCGGAGCAGTACCATTATATTTCACACCACCAAATGTCATATCTCGTCCGGTTTCGATACAACCTTCAAAAAACGCTGAGATATAGGGAGTGGGTTTGACCATACGATGAATTTTGTCGGTGACATTTAAGCAGCTACATAATTGATCGCACCAGTACGCAAACTGCTTATCGACACTTTCGAGAACTTGTTCAAATGTTGCGTAAGTTTCTAAACTGCCAGTATCTGGCCCCAATTGCTGGCCGGCATTTGGTCCTGAAAGAATTCGTCCACCATTGATGACCATTTCCATCATTTTTGCGGTATTCACGTAGCCGGCGTCCAACCAACCATGCTCTTTGCCGGGGATTGTAGGTTCAACGCAGCCAACTACAGCGTAATTTCTCGCCTCAGCTAAAGACACCCCTTTACCTAACATGGCTTTTATCGCTGGGGTATCATTGAACAATTTAGGGTGACCGTAACCGGCTCTAATGCATTCAATCGTCTTAATCTTGAGCTCGTACGGTGTTTTCTCGTGCATTCGAACGCAGACCCAAGGGTTCATCATTCGAGTATGGGCTGATGCTTCCAACATTAACATGGTTAGGTCGTTGGTGGCATCTTCACCTTCTGAGTCTACTCCACCCAGAGTTAAGCTTTCTCCACCAAAACCTCGACCATTGCGAACTTTTACTGTGCCTTTATCTTTGAGCTTAGTTGGGTTGTTCATTTTGACGTAAAGCACTTCAATGAGCTCTAGGATAAACGACTTTGATACGGCACGTTCATTGACATCTTTTTGGTAGAACGGAAGTAACCATTGGTCCATACGACCATAAGAGATAGAGTGACCATTTCCCTCAATTTGGGTCAAAGTGACGGCAAAATTGAATAACTGAATAGCTTGCCAGAAAGACTTTGGAGCACCACCTGCGATTTGCTGGCAGTTGAGGGACATGGTGTGCAGTTCTTGTTTGCGTTTAGCGTCAGTTTCATGTCCCGCCATTTCAGACGTTAACTGCGCGTACCTTGTAATATAGTGCTTAGCCGCTTCTAAACACACAATGGTCGCTTTGTAATAATCTCGTTTATCGCTATAGTCTGGGTCTTGTTTCGACAATTTCTTCAATGCGGAATCGGCCTGCAAGATAACCCCGTCATAACCAAGCGTCATGAGCTTAGTGAAGTCCATGGCAAAATGTCCGATGCCTGCAAAATGGTAATTATTGGTCTGAA
This sequence comes from Vibrio sp. ER1A, assembly GCF_000733315.1. Classification (NCBI taxonomy): domain Bacteria; kingdom Pseudomonadati; phylum Pseudomonadota; class Gammaproteobacteria; order Vibrionales; family Vibrionaceae; genus Vibrio; species Vibrio sp. ER1A. The sequence goes on along the minus strand of NZ_JPJA01000086.1, from coordinate 837,400 downwards.
AGACTTTTTCACCCATATGTGAGCCTTTCTTTTGGTCATCATCAAGGTGGGCCGTAATGATCTCATTGGCCGTTTTGCCTTTCCAGTATGCGCATAACTCCAAAATTTCGTTTTTATCCTGCTCACTACGTATATAAAATTGGTCGTTACTTCGTTCTTCAAAAGGAGAGTGAAGGATTTCGTCAATGATCCAGTCAACGGAGAATTCAGGATAAATAGGTGAGGCTTTTGCTGGAGCAGCAATCTCCCCTAGGATTAGTTCGTCATCATAAACGTGCAGTGTGCAGTTATGGAGTATGTTCTGGAAAGCGAAAGCAGTCTGCAGGATACGTGGTAAGGCTTCATTCTCTCGATATGATTCGGTAACAAGACGAAGACGTTCAACGTCGATATCATACGACCTATCTAGGAAGGTTTGTCTTAATTGATTGACTCGCGGGAAAGGGGACCAATCGGCATGATCCACTTGGTATCCTAACCCATAAACCATATCAAACTCTTCGATTCCCATTGCTGACGTGTGCTGATGAGCCTGTGTTTCAAACAACTGCTCCGACTCTAACTGAAAGTGATCCATTGTTTACCTCATAAATTTTAAATACGATGAATTCGTTTACAGTTTCAAATCGATACTTCTTTAAAGGCGTCCGTGTTGAAGGTCGATGAGTGCTCGTGTTTATCCGCTACCACGGTTTGTCTACAAGGAGCTGAAGGGAAGGCTGATTGGGATGAGAGCCTGTTAAAAACACCTTTAGTCTTATAGACGCTTTTGAGTGAGCGTTTTGTTCAAAACTGTATGGATATGGTCATTATAAGGAGATGAACGTCCTGTTCTGAGAAAATAGTCACACTAACGAATCAAAATGTACATAAAACAACAAAATGTGACACGAGTAATGGTTATTAAATTTGATGAGTCTATAGTGTGAAGAACTTTTAACGGCTGAATAACAGGACATATGGATACCACTTTAATACTCGTTTCGTTGATCATTGCATTAGCGGGTTTCACACAGGGGCTAACGGGATTCGGCTCAGCGTTAGTGTCGGTTCCGTTGCTTTCATTCATTGTTGGAGCTCAAACAGCAGTTCCAATTGCTGGCATTTTTGGCTGGCTAGTTACCTTGCCAATCGTTTGGAAAATGCGCCATTCAATACAACGCCAAACTGGATTGATTCTATTTGCGGGTTCGGTACCTGCGTCTTTTGTTGGCGCTAAATTACTAGCAACGATGCCTTCCCAGTACATTCTTTTGACTATGGGAATTGTGTTAGTTGCTTCAAGTTTACATTCTCTACGTTCAACTAAGCCTTTGTTTAAAAAGACTTCTGTTCCGGTAACTGTAGGGGCAGGTTTCACATCGGGTGTTTTAGGTGCTAGCGTAGGAGAATCGGGTCCTCCTGTGATTGCGTATACATCGATGCAGCCTTGGACGGCCGATCAAACCAAATCGACATTGGCTTTCTTCTTTATGTTGCAAATGATTGGTGCCAACGTAAGTTTTTGGAATGAAGGTTTGATAACTGAAGAAGTGTTATCTTTGGTGATGTCGGCAATGCCAGCGTTCGTCATTGGTTTAACTGGCGGAATGATTGGCTATCATCTTCTACACAAATACAAAATTGACTATCACCGAATCGTACATATCTTTTTATTAGTCATTGGGTGTATGTTAGTGGCGAAAAATGTCCATTTTTGATTATCTAAGTCAATTTAATACTAAGCCCCGTGTATAACGGGGCGTACTAATAAATGACTAAAGCAGGATAGTCTACCTCTCACCAAGCACTTCAAACTCATCATAAGTTAACCGAGACGCACCATCGGTTTGAATTTCCCATAGTTCTTTATGAACCACGCCGAAGGCGTTGTTCATTGTCCAGTCTGAGGTCAAAATGTACGACGTTTCCCCAGCCTTTTCCCATTTAGTATTGGTGTAATTAACGTCTTTAAATCCTTGATCCATAATGTTTTGCCAGAATGCCTGTATTGCCTCTCGACCTTCAAATGTACCAAAAGGTTTCGCTACCATTACAGCGTCTTCAGCGTATTGTGCCGCGCAGCCAGCAGCATCCTGATTATTGAATGCAACTTGCCATGCGGAAATTCCAGTTTTTGAGCGTTCTAAAGTTGATTGAGTCATCATCATACCTTTCAATTTGGGTTGTGTATGAGCTAATCATAGAGATAGTATTGGTAATGAAAAACAAACATATTGGAAAAGTATGTTCTGTTAAAAAGAACAATTAAGAGAGCTTATCGTGAATAAACTGCGTTTAATGTCCATCTATGTACAAATCGTTGAAAGTGGCTCGATAACTAAAGCGGCTGATAAACTCGATGTGTCTAAATCTGTAGTTAGTTCAGCGCTCAAACAGTTAGAAAATGAGTTGAATACGAGCTTACTAAAACGCACGACGCGCAAGCAGATGCTAACTTCGACCGGAGAGCGTTTTTACCATCAATGCGCTCTCATGCAAGAGCATGCAGAATCTGCGTGGGTTGAGGCATCAGAGTCGATGAACACGCCATCAGGAAGACTATCGGTGACAGCGCCACACGCGTTGATGCAGAGTATTGTCATACCTGCGCTCGCTGATACTTTTAATGATTTTTCTGATGTGACGCTGAACTTAGTAAGTGACGATGACCACGTGGACATAATTCAGCAGGATATTGATCTAGCGATTCGTGTAGGCGCATCTGGAGATTCCAATCTAAAACAAAGGAAACTTGGTCAGTTTTCTGACGTCCTATGCCAATCGAAAAACAATGAAGTAGATATAACATCGTGCCAATATGTGGCTCAACATTGGCAACCAGCGCAAATACATCATCGAGAATTAAATACGGAACAAGAGTTAACGTTTGTTCCAGCACACAGTGTCAACACGATCTACGATGCTATTCGCCTAATCGAGAGAGGGTTTGGTATAGGCTTGGTTCCTGAATTTCTACTTGGTGAAAGCATGGCAATAAAACCAGTTGCTGAAATAGAGAAGACGAAACCTAATCCTATTTACTCCTTACACCCTTATCAAGCACATGTGCCCCTTACCGTGTCTATGGCTATAAGCGCTATTGAACAGAGGATAAATACTCTGCTAATCGATAGTTGAATAGAACGCAGCAATATCTTTCAAGTCTTCTTCCGTTAAGTTTTGAAGCTGAGCCTTCATAAGTTCTGCCATCGCGCCTTGGCGCTCGTCATTTTGATACGCTTTCATAGCATTAAACAGATAAAGCGAGTTTTGCCCGTTAAGGTTTGGGTAGTTAGCTTGAGTAGGAGCTCCATTAGGGTTGTGGCAGAACACACAGCTTGGTGCTTTCATTTCACCTAGCTCGGGATTTCCGAAGGAGCTTGCATGACTTAGCAACGGTACGAAAATTGACGCGAATATAAGTATCTGGGTTGATTTCATAGATTTTCGATTTTTCAAGTATATACATCTATTGTAAGGCTTACCCTAAGGGTAATCTAAAGCACTAATTGCTGCACGTAAATTGAATTGAGACATCGCTCACATGCTTTTATGCGTTCGCAGTTCTATTGAACATAAATAAATCAGATTAATAGTTTAGAAATAGAGTCATATTTTTTAAATGACTGAATAATATATTGAACTGACAAACTTATATGTATGAGAATAGTTTCTATGAACCCAAGTTATGGAGTGCTCCTAATATGAAACGAATGCAATGTGATAGAAAATATTCTGGCGTAAAAATACGCTCTGACTCAAATAAAAAAGATGTTCTAGAGTTGGAGTTTGTAATTCAACCTATACTATCTTCGTTGGAGAATAAAGTTTATGCATATGAGATGTTATCGAGAGTTTCCGTAAATACAATTTTCGATTCTGAACTGGCAGTAGAAGAAATATTTTTTTGTCTTGATGGGGAGATTATTAAACAAATTGCATTGAGTCAGGTCGACATTGCAAAGAAGATTGAAAGACAACTTGGTAAGGCTTTGATTTCTGTAAATATACCAGTTAATTTACTTATTGATAATGGGTTTGTTGACCATGTGATATCGCTTTCTCCAAGTAAGTTAGCTATTGAAATTGATGTGCTTAGATACTCTTTTGACAATCCCATAATCGAGAGAAATTTAGATAGATTTAGGAATTGTGGAATTAAGCTCTGGCTTGATGATTACCTTGTTTTATCGCATGCTAGCAATGTTGTCTTGACGGAGGTTGCGTGGGATTTAATCAAAATCGATAAATCCTATTTTTCTGACAAACTTAACGAGAAAATAACTGCAAAAGTCCTAACTGATAGAGTTAATAAACACTCTAAAGATGGTGTAATTTTCGAAGGGGTAGAGACTATTTATCAGAGAAGTGAGATAGCATTGGATAATGTTTATCTTCAGGGCTACTATCTTTCATATCCTATTTCAGTAGGCGAAATATTGAGAATGATTGAAAGTCAATAGAGCAATAAGGTGGTATTGTGTACGATAATAAAGTGGCTTTTGACAGAGTAGTTCTTCCGCATCAAAACCTTTTAACTGAAGTATATTCGCTTGAATATAAAATTATTAGATTAATCAATGCTGAAGGAGCGTTTTCTATTTGTGGAAAAAAAGAAGCAGCTTCTAATAGAAGTGTTGTATTTTTCCCAATGGGACAAAGCATTCATATAGATATACGATCAGTTTCCAATAAGCCAATTGAGTTAGAAGTGGTAACGATTACTGAAGAGTTTTTTAATTCTACAATATCCATGTTTAGTTCAGACCCGAACTTCAAACAGAAAGAGGGCGTTTCGGAATGTGAGGCTGATGTGAGAGATAAAATAGGTCATTATCTTGATGCATATGTCACATTAGAAAACATCGATGTCCACTGTGCAGCGACGCTACACTGCTCATTAGCATATTCTATTCTTAGAGAACTGGTTGTCTGTGGTGTTATTGATCCTTTCTATGAATTAATGGCGAAGAAAAAAACTAGTAAGCGAGTGACCGAAGTCATTTTAAGCGACCTGACTAATAAGTGGAAACTATCAGACGTAGCGTGTTGCTTAAACATGTCAAATTCGACATTACAACGTAAATTGAAAGGTGAATCTTTGGAGTTTAGTGTGTTGTTAAGCACCGTAAGGCTAGAAGTGGCAAGGAAAACACTAACATGCTCTGATACTTGCATTTCTAAGGTGGCTCTTGATTGCGGCTTTGAAAGTCTCGCTTACTTCAGTTATGTCTTCAAAAAACGATACGGAATGACGCCTACTCAATGCAAAAAAACATTAATAAAGCCAAGTTAAGGTTTGACTACCAAACCTTAACTTGCGAGGGCGCTATACAGTCTTAAACTAATTGCTTTAAGCGTGTGAGCAAGTGGTCAATATCCGCACTCGAAATATCTTTGTGAGTTACGAATCGAATCGGATTACCTGGGGTAATAGTAATGCCCTCTTTAGCCAACGATTCTGCAATAACATCAATCTTTACTGATTCATCGAGCTTAGCAAAAACAATGTTTGTTTGGACAAAATCGGCGTTTACACTAAATCCAGAAATGTCATTTAGGCCAAATGCGAGCTTTTTGGCATTAGCGTGATCAACTTTTAACTGATCGACTTGCTCTGTTAACGCAAGTTTTCCTGCCGCGGCTAAAATGCCAGCTTGGCGCATACCACCGCCAACCATTTTACGTAGTCGTCTTGCGCGTTCGATAAACGCTTTAGAACCAAGAAGTAGGGAACCAATAGGAGCTGCTAAGCCTTTTGAAAGACAGATTGTCATAGAATCAAAATGCTGAGCAATTTCTTTTACGTCCACATCTAATGCCACGGCTGCGTTGTATACTCGAGCGCCGTCTAGATGCAGTTTCAGTCCGTTTTCATCAACAAACTTCCTTGCTTCTGCCAAATATGACAATGGTAGAACTTTACCGTTGATAGTGTTTTCAAGGCTTAACAATTTGGTGCGCGCGAAGTGGCTATCATCAGGTTTTATCGCGGCTTTCAACTTAGAAAAATCAAGTGTACCGTCTGGGTTATTCTCAATAGGCTGAGGTTGAATTGAGCCGAGTACTGCTGCACCGCCAGCTTCATATTTATAGTTGTGAGCCTGCTGGCCACACAGGTACTCATCGCCGCGTTGGCAATGTGCCATTAAACCAAGCAGGTTTGCCTGAGTACCAGATGTTGTGAACAGTGCCGCTTCGAAACCATGTCGCTCTGCTGCCCATTGTTCTAATTCGTTGACCGTTGGGTCATCCCCGTAAACATCGTCACCGACAGGTGCATTAGCCATAGCTTCACGCATAGCTGGGGTAGGTTGGGTTACTGTGTCTGAGCGAAAATCCATTGATACTCTCCTAAATGTATCCACATAGCGTCGCTTTGCTTAAGCACGCTATTGTTTTGGCATCCGTGATGCCACCATCGATTATTTTTTGTTGTAATTCCGTTAGTGACATTGTCACTAATTCAATAACTTCATCATCATCGCATTCTAAGCTGCGATTCGGTTTGAGTGATTTTGCAATATAAAGATGCTGTATCTCGTCACAAAAGCCAGCGAGTGGTGTCACCTGTCCTAGAGAAATCATACTACCAGCTTCGAAGCCCGTTTCTTCAATCAGTTCTCTGTGTGCGCAATTTTCAGCATTTTCACCCAGTTCCATCGTCCCGGCAGGAAGCTCTAAAAGCCACTTCTTTAGTGAGGGCCGATATTGATTTAATAGCAGGATGTCGCCGGACTCGGTAACTGGAAGGATAACCGCAGCACCGGGGTGTTTAATTGTTGTGTGCGTAATGTTTTTTTGATTTGGTAATTCAATGTCTTCTTCTACGAGGGCAATGGATTTCCACTGATGAATTGTTCTTTGGGCCATAAAATCATCCGTTGATGGCTAGATATAAAGTACGTAGAAGGTTTACGTAATCAGGGTTCAATATGACCATAACGTGACATAAAAGTCGATGGATAAGAAGGCGATCGTTTTATTAAATGGCGATCGAAAATGAAAACTAGGGTTTCTTACCTGTAATGCAATGAAAAATTTAGGTATATCAAGAGGTCTACACAGTTGTGAAGTTTATTTATAGGTAACGAAATGCTTGGTGCGGACAGTCTAAATTTGGCGATGATGGTAGCAGAATCAGGAATTATTGATTCTGCGGTTAGAGACATCATGCAGCAAACAGACCTGTTGGCGATGGGCAGCGATGAAGGACTTAAGCAAAGCTTAACAGCATCAATGGCCAAATGGTCTAAATCTGTTAAACGCAAGCTCGTAAAAGGTCAAGAGACCGAGTCTCTGCAATCTGAACTCGAACTTTATCAACGAGCAGTCTATCTAACGGAGCAAGAGTTTGATAGCCAATTGAGTCAATTGATTGAGCAGCTTCCTGAAGATTCGCAATTCCTACCCAAAGCTCGTCAGTTAGCGAGCAATATCGATGCTTACCCACGGTCACTGTTTGCCCGTCAGTTTTGTAAACAGTGGTATGAAAGCTTAAAACAGGCCGTTGAATCGAAACAACAACAAACGGTTGACCAGCAGAAGTCTAAATTCTTAAAACAGATGTATCAGAAAATCGATACTTTAAAAGATATGGAGAACCTGCAAAAAGGTGGCGAACAGGGCAAATTGGGAAGGCTTTGGGATTTGGCAGGAGCAGAACTAACAAAACAGGATTGGCGACACATAGAACGTACGGCAGAGTACCTTGAGAATAATCAAGAGCTAAAACGTATTGCCGACAAACTCGGACGTATGGCAGAAGAGGTGGACGCTCCAGAGCTAAATAAAGCATTGAGCCACGATGAAGTGGTCGTTGAAGAGAGAGCGGACTTTGCGACAGATGATATTGTGGGCATCCACGAAAGTAACGACATCAACAATCTTCTTCCTAATGAGACCATGTATTTGGCCTACCCAGAATTAGAAACCATTTTCTATCAACACTTGGTGGAAAAACGACTGCTAACCTACAAATCAGAAGGTAAACAACGTACGGTTCGTCAATTACATTCACCTAAAACAGCGACGGGTGAAGCAGAAAAAGAGACAGGCCCCATGCTTATCGCGATAGACGTCTCAGGTTCAATGCAGGGTGCTCCGGAAAAATCAGCGAAAGCTATCGCTTATTCACTAATGAAAATGGCGGCACAACAACAACGCGAGTGCCACGTCATATTGTTCTCCTCCACGTTCATTAGTTATGACTTAACAGGGACGACTGGACTGAAAGAAGCGAGTGACTTTTTGTCTTATACCTTTAAAGGCGGAACCGATCTTGGAAAGGTCTTGGATCACGCTGTGGAACTGATGCAAGGTGAGCAATACAAAAATGCCGATTTGCTGGTGATCTCCGATTTCATCGCACCTAAGCAGGAACAGGAGATTGTCGAAAGAGTAGAGTCATTACGTGGCCGCTACAATCGGTTCCACTCTTTATGTCTCTCAAAATATGGTAACCCAGAAGTTTTGGAGCTATTCGATACGCAATGGCGTTATCACCCCAGTCTCGTCGGACAGTTCATTAAAAAACCTACGTTCCAATTTAATAGAGCAAAACAGGCGCTTTCTCATACTTTCGGCTAATAAGTTCTGCTGTTTGAAGCGACTCTTAGTGACAAAACTCTATAAAAATCAGCTTGATAATTTTAGGTTTGCGGTCATGCTTTAAATAAAGCATGAATGAAAAAATCTTGTAACATAATAATAACAAATGTATAAAATCATTTATGCATTCCTGTTTTGTGCACAGAGGTATTGGCATGATAAAGCCCACAGTTGTTTCCCACGCTGATAAAGCGTTGCTATCTGAACGAATTAATAAACTCGCCTCAGCACTTTCCGACGGCGTTTACGAACGAGAAGAGACCATAAAGCTTTGCTTGTTAGCCGCCCTTGCAGGAGAAAGTGTCTTTTTGCTTGGCCCGCCTGGAATAGCAAAGAGCCTAATTGCGAAGCGATTGATACAAGCATTTGATAACAGTAGTTATTTTGAATACTTAATGACACGTTTTTCTACCCCTGAAGAGGTGTTTGGCCCCCTTAGTATTCAAGAGCTCAAAGACAACGGACGTTATTTACGATTAACCAAAGGTTACTTACCTACCGCTCAAGTGGTTTTCTTAGATGAAATCTGGAAAGCAGGTCCTGCGATCTTAAACACATTACTAACCGTCGTGAATGAGAAAACATTTAAGAACGGCAGTGATATTGAAAGAGTACCTATGCGCTTGCTGGTTTCCGCCTCAAATGAACTGCCAGATGAAGACAGCGGTTTGGAAGCTCTCTATGACCGTATGTTGGTACGCATATTTGTAAATCGTATTCAGAATAAACAGAACTTCAAATCGATGTTAACGGTTGGCACAACTGAAGAAGCGAAGATCCCCGAAGGTTTGGCGATTACCGATCAGGAATATCATCAATGGCAACGCGAACTCGATAACGTCAAGTTGACCGATTCCGTCTTTGAAAAACTCTATCAACTTAAAACCTTGCTAGAGTCCGCAGCGGAAGAAAACCAAGGCAGACTCTCGGAGTCAGATCTATATGTTTCCGACCGCCGTTGGAAGAAAGCGGTAAAACTTCTTAAGGCGAGTGCGTTCTTTAATGGTCGCGATAGCGTCAACCCACTCGACTTACTGCTACTACAAGACTGTTTGTGGAACAGTCCAGAATCATTAGAAATTGTGCGCGATGTTGTTCGTGACTTTGCGTTGAACTACGCCTTTGATCAACAGGAAGTATTCCAACAGATCGAAGAAGGTAAAGAGCAATTGGCTGATATTCAAGATGAAATCGAAGCTGAGTTTGCGATGCCTCTTTCTATGGAGTCCACGACGGGGCTGCTTCGAAAAGATGTATACCAATACGATATTAGCAACGCCAAGTCATACAAAGTTGGTCCGGCTACGGACCTAGTCAAATTGGTCTTGCTGCAAAGCAACATGTCAGTATCTGAGAGTGAAAAAGGCGATAGCCGCTGGGTCTATGTAGCAAAAGATGAGCTTAGCCGAGCCATCAAAGAAGGTGGCAGCGAGGTGTATGGTTATGTAAACCAAAATACGCATTTGTGCCGCTTGAAGCTTGATATTGACGCTGCCAATAACCTCGTTATTAAAGATATCGCTAATCGCTCTGTTCTAACCACACTTGTGACCACTTCTGGTATTGACTCCAATTTACTTCAAGAGTGGACGACGAGAGCTGATCAGGTATTAACGCAGCTTACTCATGCAGAATATCACCTTAGACAAGTACGCTCTAACTTCCATGGCGCTCTGCCACACGGCTTTATTCAACAAGAGATACCAACAGAGATGGAAGTGAGCTTACAAACAGTCACGCAAACACTCGAAACTACGAATGCCGAAGCTGAGAAAGCAGTCGCCAGGATCAAAGGATTAAATGACTTTTTTGCCTAGAAAGCTCGCTTAGGAACTTTACTTAACTAGGAGCTTTGCTTAATTAGATGGCTAGCTAACTTGGTTGAGTGACATCGTAAGATAAAACACCGGAGGCATGGATGCTCGGAGCAGACGGATTAAACTTGGCGCTAATGATTGCTGATTCAGGTCTAATTGATTCGGCAGTTAATGATTTGATGGCTCGCTCTCAAGTTGTTGCGCTCACAGAAAAGCGCGGCGTTCGTTCTGCAGTCAAAGGCCATTTGTTGAAGTGGCGTGGCTCAGTAAAAAAACGTATGACTCGTGTTTGTGAGACCGAACGTTTCCAGAAAGAACTTGCACTCTATCAAAAGGTCATCCACTGGGATGAAGCGACTTTTTTTGAACGCATTAATGATGTCGTCAAGCAACTTGAGTGGCATTCTGCGTTCTACATGCAGGCGAGGCGTCTGCTAGAAAAAAACAAGTCAGTGAATAATCCCATGTTTCCCCGTTTCTTTTGCGATCTTTGGTACAAGAGCCTAGCGGATGCGATTAAACAAGCCGAGGTCTCTGAGTTAGAAGCAAGTAAAGAGAAGTTTCTCGCCGATTTGTATCAACGAATGGAAACCATGCAAAACATGGATACCGTGACGGAGCAGGGTGATGAAGCTGCCATGGGCCGTTTGTGGGATATGGCCTCTGCGAAACTCACCAAGACTGATCTAAAAGTGATGCACAACCATGCCGAGTTTCTTAAGAAGAATAAGGGACTACAAGAGATAGCAGAACAGCTTGGACGAATGGCAAATGATCAGGATGATCCCGAACTTAATAAAGCACAAGCTGATGATGTTGAGATGGTTGAAGAGCAAAGTGATGAGGCGACGGATGATATTGTAGGCATTCACGAGTCCGACGATCTGAATAAACTGCTTCCTAATGAAACCATGTTTCTCGCTTATCCCGAATTGGAAGTGGTGTTTTACAAACATCTCGCTGATAAACGCTTAATGAACTACAAAACTCAAGGAAAATCACGCACGCTTAAAAAAGTACGAACTAGTAAACCGGATAACAGTAAGGTGGAAATAGAGAAAGGGCCATTTATTGTTTGTATCGATGCATCTGGCTCGATGAGTGGGTTTCCTGAGCAGTGTGCCAAAGCAATGGCTTACGCGCTGATGCAAATTGCGTTGGCTGAAGATCGCGAATGCTATGTGATTCTGTTTTCTACTACACACATTACATATGAACTGACCAAGCAAGATGGTTTGCGAGAAGCTGCTGATTTTCTCAGCTATTCATTTCATGGTGGAACTGACTTAGAGCCCGTATTAGTTCAGTCTATCGATTTGATGGGTACCGATACTTATAAAAACGCAGACATGGTTGTGATTTCTGACTTTATCGCGCCTGAACAATCCGAAGAGATGATCCAAAAAGTCGACCAACTAAAAGAGCGTAAAAACCGCTTTCACGCCATCAACCTGTCTAAGTATGGCAACCCCGCACTGATGAGTATGTTTGATCATTGCTGGTCCTATCATCCAAACTTGGTGGGACGTTTGATGAAAAAGTGGTGAAACACACTAAGAGATGTGACGGTGAGTACGCTTAGTCCATTAGATCGCTGCTTGATTAAGCATATTGCCGTTAATCTGGACAAACAGAGAGATAATTTCGTTTTTTGTTTGACTAATGTTGAGTAATCCGTAAAGTACGCCTCGAACACGACGGAGCAGCAGCTCAGTGTGTTAATAGAAAGGCGCCTTGGCAGAGTGGCTATGCAGCGGATTGCAAATCCGTGGACCTCGGTTCGACTCCGGGAGGCGCCTCCATTATTCAGAAACCTCGACAATCGTCGGGGTTTCGTTCGTTTGGCTCTAAGAGTTTTCCCTCACTGTACTCACCAACGTTTTTGATAGCTAATTCACGTTGTCTGAGATCTAAGCCTCGAAATCCATTTTCAGCATTGTTAACAGTTTGCGTTTAAGTTAGTCGACGATTATGGTGAGTTATCACTATATTCGTGGAGGTGCTTATGTCTGAAGTCTTGGTTGTTCTCATCATTTTTGGCGCTATTTTTGGTCGAGGTATGCTGCGAACATTTTTCGCTCATCGCGAAAAGATGAGATCAATTGAACTCGAAAAAGCAATCGAAGGTGCGGACGATGTGAATAGCGAGTTGGTGCAACAAATAAAAAGCCTATCTAAGCGCGTTGAAGTTCTTGAGAAAATCATTACAGACGAAAAATATCAACTGGATCGCAAGATAGCTAACTTGTAAGTGGTGTTGAATTAGCCGATTTGTATGGGCTTCATACTGCTTGGCTCGATATTTAGTCAGTTGATTCATAAAGTTAAAATTTACTGTTGACGCAAAAACTTAATCCGTTAAAGTACACCTCGTTCTCACGGGAAACCCCGATGAAAACGCATGCGAGACTAGCGTGACTGTTATAGGCAGCCTTGCCAAGATTAACGTCACACCGAGACCGTTGAAGAACGGAAACCTAGTGAGTCGCTCAAAATTAAAATCTTACGGCAACTGCGGTAAGAAAAAGATGGTGTTTTACTGTTCAGTAATCGGCATCGCAAGGAATTGCGTGCCCTGGTGGTGGAATTGGTAGACACAAGGGATTTAAAATCCCTCGGCGTTCGCGCTGTGCCGGTTCAAGTCCGGCCCGGGGCACCATCTAATCGCTAATTAATTAGCACCCAAATTAAGGCGCCTTGGCAGAGTGGCTATGCAGCGGATTGCAAATCCGTGGACCTCGGTTCGACTCCGGGAGGCGCCTCCATATTAAAGTCTTATTGCAACTGCGGTAAGAAACAGATGGTGTTTTACTGTTCAGTAAGCGGCATCGCAAGAAATTGCGTGCCCTGGTGGTGGAATTGGTAGACACAAGGGATTTAAAATCCCTCGGCGTTCGCGCTGTGCCGGTTCAAGTCCGGCCCGGGGCACCATCTATTCGCTAATTGTTAGCACACAAATTATGGCGCCTTGGCAGAGTGGCTATGCAGCGGATTGCAAATCCGTGGACCTCGGTTCGACTCCGGGAGGCGCCTCCATAATATCTAAAACCCGTCTCATCGACGGGTTTTTTCGTTTTATCTATAGCTATACATCCAAGCTGATTATTTCTCATCACCAACATCCCACTTCATCTCAGATAGTTTTGAGTAATTGTTTTTATTGTTATTTGTTGGGTCGATAATTGCGGGTAGATTCAATAACGGTAGGTTAGTGCCAATGTTAACGTGTCCACAATTGACCCTAACTGTGAGACAACATGATGACAAAATTGAAACACCCTTCTTTTTATCTTCCTTTTGCTTTGTTGCTGAGTACTCCCGCATGGGCTGCACAGAATGGAACTATGATGCAATACTTCCATTGGTACACCCCTAACGATGGAACATTATGGACGCAAGTTGAACATAATGCTCAGTCACTCTCTGAGAACGGTATAACCGCATTGTGGCTTCCTCCCGCATATAAGGGGGCTGGAGGTATCAATGACGTTGGGTATGGCGTATACGATATGTATGATTTAGGTGAATTCGCTCAAAAAGATACGGTACGTACAAAGTATGGGACCAAGGATCAATACTTATCCGCAATTGAGGCGGCGCACAAACATAACATTCAGGTTTATGGTGACGTCGTATTCAACCATCGTGGTGGTGCTGATGGAAAGTCATGGGTCGATACCAAGCGAGTGGATTGGAATAACCGAAACATAGAACTTGGTGATAAGTGGATTGAAGCATGGGTTGAGTTTAACTTTCCGGGAAGAAACGATAAATACTCGGACTTTCACTGGACTTGGTATCACTTTGACGGCGTAGATTGGGATGATGCAGGTAAAGAAAAAGCGATCTTCAAGTTCAAAGGAGAGGGCAAGGCTTGGGATTGGGAGGTAAGCTCAGAGAAAGGCAATTATGATTATTTAATGTATGCCGATCTAGATATGGATCATCCAGAAGTAAAACAAGAGCTTAAGGATTGGGGGGAATGGTATCTCAAGACGACAGCGGTAGATGGTTTTCGAATGGATGCTGTTAAACATATAAAATATCAATACTTGCAAGAGTGGATTGAATACTTGCGCACGAAGACAGGAAAGGAGCTTTTTACTGTTGGTGAGTATTGGAACTATGACGTCAATAATTTACACAACTTCATTAGTAAGACATCGGGCAGTATGTCGCTGTTTGATGCACCGTTACATATGAATTTTTATCGAGCCTCCCGTTCAGGTGGCAGCTTTGATATGCGCACTATTATGGATGGAACCTTGATGAAGGATAATCCAGTTAAAGCGGTGACATTAGTAGAAAATCACGACACTCAGCCTTTACAAGCATTGGAATCGCCCGTTGATTGGTGGTTCAAGCCATTAGCGTATGCTTTTATTCTTCTTAGAGAGGAAGGCTATCCTACAATCTTCTACGCGGATTATTACGGTGCACAGTACAGTGATAAGGGACATCATATAAATATGGCTAAAGTACCCCATCTAGAACAGTTAGTTCGTCTTCGCAAAGACTATGCGTATGGTAAGCAGAATTCGTACCTTGATCATTGGGATATTATAGGATGGACCCGAGAAGGAAATACTGAACATCCTAATTCTCTGGCTGTTATTATGAGCGATGGTCCCGGTGGAAAGAAATGGATGTACACAGGGTCACCTAGTACCCGCTATACCGACCAACTTGGTATCCGTTCTGAAGATGTATGGACTGATGCGAATGGGTGGGCTGAGTTTCCGGTCGATGGTGGCAGTGTTTCTGTTTGGGTAAGTCAGAGATAATTATATTTGCGCATAACATGAAAGTAATGTTATGCCAGTTAGTACGTGTGGAAAACCCCAAAGGCGTTGATGCCTTTGGGGTTTATTAGTTGACTGTTTCCAGCTTGATAATCATTCTGAACACAGGAGAGTCATTCTGTTAAAAGGTGATTTTCTTCCTAGTGAATGAACATTATTGGAGTTCCAATATAACAGTAGAAATGCCGTTCTTTCTTAACGAAGAAAAATAACAAAGAGTGAATAATAGATCTATCTCTCGTATTGGAGGATGAATTCTCATCCTATCTCTCTACGCCGTCGTCGCTACGCCTGAGAAAAAAAGACTGAAAAATGTGCGCTTGTGTGCATATTTTTTGGCAAAAATGGCTATCAATGTGAACACGCTTCAATCAACCCCTTATTTCATCTGACACAAAAACTTAACATGCATTGTTCACATTTTGTTGAGCATCACTTTTCATAGCATAGAGGGAGAACTAACCGATTTACCCTCAATAATAAAAGGTTGAAAAGTGGACGATAATAAACCGAAGATGACAGTGGTAGCTAAATCGCTTATACCACTGATTTCAATTGTATTACTCGCAGGATGCAATACGAATAGTGAGTCTGGAACAGAGGCTGGTGGCAATAGTGGCGATGTGGATGGCTTGTATAAGGCTGGCGAGAATGAAGTCGTCATCTATTACAAACGTGACTCAGCGGCTCAATCTGGTGACCCGTACGCTGGTTGGGGGTTACACCTGTGGAATGGCGAAGGGTGTGAGAGTACTGACCTAGAAGCAATGAATATTGGTGATGGTGGAACGAGCTGGGATGCTCCATTTGGGTATACAGGGATTAGCTCTACCTATGGCGCTTATTATGTTCTGAAGGTGAACCCAGATGCATCAGACCCTCACGAATGTATGAATTTTATACTTCACAAAGGAGATGAGAAAGCCTTTGGGAGTGGAAATCACAAGGTTCAACTACGTCAACTTGATGACAGCAAGGGATTATTTGGTTTCCATGGCAGTAGCCAAATTTATTACGTTCCTACTGCAGAGAGACCTGTTGCGATCGATGGGCGCGCCGCTCATTGGTTAGATGGCACCACAATTGGTTGGGAGGCTGCCTCGACAGCAAATAAAGTGGTTCTGTTCTACAGCGAAGACGGCAGTATCACAATGAATGATGATAGGTCTATTCAAGGACAAGATGGACACGTTGAACTCACCATTTCGGGTGAGCTGCCTGAGGCACTCAAAGCTCGTTATAAGCATCTAGCGAGCTTAACTGCCCTGAACATCGATGTGAATGCGGAGACACGACATACACTTTTGAAAAACCAACTTGTGATAGCCGCGTATAACGAGAGTAATAAAATTATTGCTGCCACTGAGCTTCAAACAGCTGGAGTTCTTGACTCTGTGTTTGCCTCAAAAGAAGGGGGTAATGCGATAGCTCAAACGCTCGGTGCTGTTGTTGAAGGAACTGATGTGACGTTTAAACTCTGGGCACCAACAGCAATGTCAGTGTCGGTAGAAGTTTATAATGAAGATAAGACCCTAGATAGTGTATATCCAATGACTGAAGATGCAGATACTGGCATATGGTCCTCGGATGGCGTAAGTGGAGCGCTGAACCAGTTCTATCGTTATGACGTTAAGGTGTACCATCCTACGACGGGTAAAGTGGAGCAGCGATTGGTAACCGACCCATATTCACTTAGCGTGTCTGCAAATTCTCTATATTCTCAAGTTGTAGATCTCGATGATACGTTATTAATGCCTGAAGGTTGGAATGACGAAGCATATTCTCGTCCTCAATTATCTAAAGCTGAGGATCATGTCCTTTACGAATCCCACATACGTGATTTTAGCTTCAGTGATTCTAGAGGGACGGAAGCATTGAATGGTAAGTATTTAGCACTAACCGAAGATACTCGAGAGTCAGTAACACATCTGAAGTCATTGCAACAAGCGGGCTTAACAACGTTGCATGTATTACCTGTGTTTGATATTGCTACGGTTGATGAGGTCAATAGAGTTGATATTACCGATACGGTCGGTGATCTATGTGCTCTTAATGCTAAAGCTGCGGTTTGTTCTACAGCAGATAGTGGGCAGGTCATTGAAGGTTTATTGCAAAGCTATGACCCGGCGAGCGCTAATGCACAGTCTTTGATGAATGACCTACGCATGTATGACAGTTTTAACTGGGGCTATGATCCATTCCATTACACGGTTCCTGAAGGTAGTTATGCTACTGACGCTGAAGGTTCACTAAGAATCAAAGAGTTCCGCCAAATGGTAAAAGCGACTCATGATATGGGACTAAAGTTCGTCATGGATGTCGTATATAACCACACCAATGCCTCTGGCGTAAATGATAAGTCAGTGTTGGATAAAATTGTTCCTGGGTATTATCACAGGCTCAATGCCAATTCCGGAGGCGTAGAAAACTCGACCTGTTGTGACAATACTGCGACGGAAAACTTGATGATGGGTAAGCTAATGGTTGATTCACTATTAGTTTGGGCTGATGACTACAAAGTCGATGGTTTCCGTTTTGACCTTATGGGGCACCAACCTAAAGACTTGATGGTTTATGCGTTAGAGAAAGTGAAAGCGATTGATCCCGATACTATTTTCTATGGTGAAGGTTGGGATTTCGGTGAAGTTTCTAATCACGCTCGATTCGAGCAAGCCACACAGCTAGCTATGGCCGGTACTGAAATTGGTACGTTTTCTGATCGATTGCGTGACGCAGTACGTGGTGGTAGTCCTTTTGATGGCGGCGTTAACAGCGATGGCCGCCATTCACTGAGGTTTAATCAAGGGTTTGGTAATGCGGCTTATCCTAATGAAGAGGTAATCGAATCAGCTGAAACAACAAACGATAGACTTCACAACCAAGATATCGTCCGTTTAGGCATGGCGGGCAATTTAGCTGACTATGTTCTCTTGGATTACACTGGTGAGACTAAACGTGGCAAAGATGTGGATTATAATGGCGCTCCGGCAGGCTATACCAAGTTCCCATCGGAGAATATCTCTTACGTCTCGAAGCATGATAACCAAACACTTTGGGACAACAACGCTTACAAGATTGCGACAGGGATAGATTCGGCGAAGCGAGCTAGAATGCAGACTGTATCGCTTTCAACCGTAATGTTGGGGCAGGGTATTCCATTTATTCACATGGGCTCAGAGCTATTGCGATCTAAGTCGATGCAGCGAGATTCCTATGACTCAGGTGATTGGTATAACCGCGTTCGCTTCGATGGTTCAGACAACAACTGGAATGTTGGTTTACCTCGAGAAGACAAAGATGGTGCTAACTGGGATTTGATCAGAAAAATCATAGCTGATCCTAGTGTCAAACCCTCCCAAACGGACATTGAGCTAACCAAACAACAATTCTTAGAGTTACTTAAAATTAGAAGTAGTAGTGAGCTGTTCCGCTTAGATAGTGCGGAGGAGGTCATGAAACGAGTCGATTTCCGTAACGTTGGTCACGGCCAAACACAAGGTTTAATTGTCATGACGATTGATGATGGAACCAGCGTGGGCGCTGATCTTGATTCTGCATATGATGCGGTGGTGGTTGTGGTTAACTCAACGGCAGTTACTAAGGAGTTCAAGATTGAAGGAACTAGCGATTTTGAACTACATCCGGTTCAAAAATCGTCTTATGATAGTGAAGTGAGAGCAGCCTCATTTAGTAATGAAATCTTCTCTGTACCAGCATTGACAACCGCTGTCTTTGTACTTCCTCAAGGTGAGAGCCAGGGTGTAGGCTTGCCGATAGACAACAGTAATAAAGATGTATCTAGTATCGCACCATTCGGAAATACTGAACTCTACTTACGTGGATCGATCACGACATGGGATGCCCCAGCGGAAAATTCCAATGCCAAGTTTAGCTATATTGCCAATAATATTTACCAGTTAGATATAGAGGTGCAAACGGGGAGTTTTAATATGAAGGTCGCCGATGCTTCTTGGAACGCAGAGACAAACTTTGGTGGCGAAGTGAGTGTTACTTTGGGTGAGGCAAACACTCTTACTGCAGGTAGCAATGATAATGTCACTATAAATATTGCTGAAGAGGCAAACTATCGTTTCAAGTTGGATGCAACAAATAAAGTCAATCCAACGCTGACGGTAACTAAGCTTTAATATTTTTTAGAGCAACCAAATAAGGCAGCATTCGCTGCCTTATTTATTCATCTTTAATCAACAACGACTGCAGTGCCGCTCGCCGACACCATTAACATGCCGTTGCCAGTCCCTAGTACTTCATAGTCAAGGTCGACACCCACAACAGCGTTCGCGCCAGCATCAGCGGCTTTTTGTTCTAGTTCTTTTAGTGCGATTTCACGCGCACGTTGTAGTTCTCTCTCATAGGTGCCCGAGCGTCCGCCTACAATATCTCGCAGGCCAGCAAACATGTCTTTAAAGACATTGGCACCTAAGATCGCTTCGCCGGCGATCACGCCTTTGTAAGCAACTATACGCTTTCCTTCAACGGTTTGAGTAGTGGTGACAATCATGAATAGACTCCTATTGGGGATAAACCATTTCTGATTAACAACATAGCAGGTTGCGATAACATGGGAAATGACAGAAGTGTCGTAATTATGTATTCAACGATTCCAATCTTGGTAGAGACGAAAAAGGGAAAGCAAACGCTTTCCCTAATGTAGCGATGACTTTACTACTTTTTAATCGGCGTGTAGCCATATTCTTGGATGAGGGATTGTCCCTCATTAGATAGCACGAAAGAAATGAATTTATCCGCGTCATCATCAATGTCATCTTTCTTGTGTAGCAAAAGGAAAGGACGTGCGAGCTTGTATTTCCCTTCGGAGATATTCTTGGTGGTTGCTTCCACACCTTCAAACTTAATAGCCTTAACTGAACGGTCGACAGAACCTTCAGAAATGTAACCTACGGCGTGTGGGTTGTTGTTAACAATGGTCTTTACCATACTGTTGCTATTTACAACGAGGTTCGTTGGATTGATATCAGAGACTAGTCTGTCATTGATGATTTGGGTCAAGCCCAACAGACTTTCGAAACTTGAACGCGTTCCTGAAGAGGCCTCACGTGTCACAACAGCAATCTTCTGATCTGGGCCACCAACTTGCTTCCAGTTATTAATTTTTCCTTTATAAATGTCAAACAACTGTTCTCGAGTGAGGTCTTGAACCGGGTTTGCCAGGTTGACCACAATAGCTAGACCATCGTAAGCAATAGGAAAAACGTCTAGACTTTCATTGCTTTCACGTTCTGTAAGATAACGGCTGCTCATGCCGATATCCGCCGCCCCTTTTTCTACTAGGGTGATACCTGCTGTACTACCGATTCCTTGAACGGCTATGAACGTGTCGCTGTGTGACGTGTTGTATTGTTCTGCCAAGACATCCATAACACGAGCAACAGATGTAGAACCAGAAATATTAACTTCTTGTGCTGCTACAGTGTTTACAGCGGAGAAGGAGAGTAGAGCGGCTAAAGCGACGCGAAGCATAGAGAAACTCCAATTAAAGTGAGAATTTGCCACATCATATTTCGTTTGTGTGACACTTTTGTGAAGTGGAGTTGTATAGCCAATAAATTAGAGGATAAAAATGGTTACTGTGTGGCGTCGAACGCTAACAAATTATCCAAAAAGCAGTTATATTAAACACATAGTCAGCCAAAAGGTGGGGTATATGACACTTATCGAAATGTCACAATGTCGCCTAGAAAGATGTGCCGAAATTGTTTGCAGCAACCGTAACAAGAGCATGCCTGTTGAATTGGGTAAATCCTTGTTTGAAATGGTTGAGCATGGCGTCTTGTTTTCTAAAGCTCATTATCTATTGGACTCAAGCTCTTCCAGTTACACCAGTGTCGTCGTTAAAGTCCTATTCGATTCCAATACCAGAGAATGGTCGATTTTCGTTCCCGATGAAGATGAAGGGGACAACTGGATGCCGTATCCATTCCTAGGTAAAAGTACGGACCTTACTGCGGTGATGAGGGAGATTGAGAAAGATCCTAAAGCGTACTTTTGGTGATGCATGAACGACAAAGCATCATTTATATTAAAAAGGGAGCCAGATGGCTCCCTTTTTGTGTTATCTAGCGAGGTGCTATTGGCTATTTAGCCGTTTCATCGCTTTGCTCTGTTGATGCATTTTTAGGTGCATCAGCAAATACTTCAACAGGCTTAGCGATTAGGCTACGTGTTTCTTGATTCACATCGTTCAGTATTACTTTAAACGTGTCCCCTAGACGATATACGACTTCTTTATCAATAGAAACCGTGCCGTTCTCGTTGTTTCCTTCAATGCGCTCTTTGTTGTCAACGATGAGTGGGTTTGGAATAAACACAGAAGCGCCATTTTCTAGCAAACGAGCACGGATACCGGCGCGATTGATATCAAAGATTTCTGCGGTGAACTGTGTTTGTTTCTTAGGTTCGTCAGCAAGTGTACGAGCATATAACCAATCACCTACAGTACGCTCAGCAATCTTATGGTGTTTACGATGTAGAGCAAGCTCTTCACCTAAAGCATCATCTGGCTGTTGTGATGGTTCAGAGCCAAGAATGTAGGCTTTCAACAGACGATGGTTGACCATATCGCCATATTTACGAATAGGAGATGTCCACGTCGCGTATACGTCCAAGCCCATTGCATAATGAGCATCTGGCTGGTTGCTGATTTCACTGTACGCTTGGTACTTGCGAATCCGGTTATCTAGGTAGCTTGAATCTAAACCACCAAGATTACGGCGGAGTTGAGCAAATCCCTCAAGAGTTGACAGGCTTTCTTCAGTATAAAGGTTGTCTTCTTTACCTTGGTTGACCAGCTCTACAACATCTTTCAGCTTGTCCGCTTTAAAGCCAAGATGAGTATTGAAAACGCCATAGCCGTACGCTTTACTCAGAACACGGCCAGCACAAATGTTGGCGGTAATCATGGACTCTTCTACCAAGCGGTTGGCTACACGGCGCATATCTGCGTGGATAGCCACGACGTCATTGTCTTCACTAAGCTCAAAGCGATAGTCTGGTCGGTCAGGGAACACAACGGCGTGTGTCTCACGCCATTGCGCGCGAGCATTGGCAAACTCATTTAGTTCAGTAACTACTTGAGCGATTTCTTTACTTGGTTGCCATTTGTCACATGTTCCGGTTTCTAACCAATCAGACACATTGTCGTAAGCCAGACGTGCATGAGATTTTATGTTAGCAGCAAAAAATTGAATATCATCTTGAATCACGCCGTCAGCACTTACTGTGACTTTGCAACAAATCGCTGGGCGTACTTCATTCTCAATTAACGAACAGAGATCGTCCGCTAAATCGCGAGGTAGCATTGGGATATTACGTCCCGGAAGGTAGATAGTGAAGCCGCGCTCTCTGGCGACTTTATCCATATCGTCTTCTGGTGTGATATAAGCGGTTGGATCGGCAATAGCAATGGTGAGTTCAAAACTGCCATTGTCATTTTTCTTTGCATAAAGTGCATCGTCCATGTCTTTTGTTGATTCGCCATCGATAGTGACAAATGGAACGTCTGTTAGGTCGATACGCTCTAAATCGGAATGATCGTTAATTTCCCAGTTTTCAAGGCCGGCTGGTTCAGTCTTTGGTAAATCGTTTTGAGCCAATGTTACCCACCAAGGTGCGATTTTGTCATTGGTGTCTGTGATCTTTTCCGTGATTTCAACAAAGAAACCGCCATCATCTTTTAATGGGTGACGAATTACGTGTGCTACGACCCAGTCACCGTCATTTAGATCATCTGACTTAATGCCTTTCTTAGTTTTGGCTTTAAGTGTGAGCTTTTTAAGAGTAGGGCTATCAGGAACAACGTTAAGTTTTCCTTTGATAAGTTTGACTCGGCCAATGAATCGCGTGACAGCCTGTTCGATAAGTTCTTGTGGTTCCGCTACTTCTCGGTCTTTTTCAGTACGGATAATTGCAACAACTTTATCTCCATGCATACATTTCTTCATGTATGGAGGTGGAATAAAGAAACTGTTTTTCGCGTCAACTTCTAGGAAGCCAAACCCTTTCTCAGTTGCTTTAATCGTCCCTTCTTTTTTTGGAAGGGTTTCTTGGATTTGTTGCTTAAGTTGTGCAAGTAACGGATTGTCTTGGAACATGTATCTACTTCTTAACGATGAAAGTGCCGACACTATACCCAAATGCCCGGAATATGCCTAGCCGAAATAAGTCAGGAAAGGCTAGGTTTTAAGCGTATTAGATGTAAATTTGATGACGCTTTATACAGAATTTTGTCATCGAGAAGAAAATTGTGATGTATTTCAATTTTTTCTGGCTTTTTTTGTGCTTTTAGGGAATAATCCGCCTCCTTGTTTACGTCCCTAGCGGCTTGATGCGATTTGCTACTTATCCGCATCTGAATGGAATCAGCTCTTTAAGGTTTGCTTTAGAAGCAATCTGGATCAGTTTGGAATTGGTAGAGCTCGTGGGACCTTAGTTAATAATTGATAAATGGGATCCCAATGCAAGATTCTTCAATTCAGTTTAGCGATTTAGCGCTGAACGACTCAATCCTTTCTGCTCTTGACGGAATGGGTTTCGTATCTCCAACTCCTATCCAAGCTGCGGCAATTCCGCACTTGCTAGCAGGCAAAGATGCGCTAGGTAAAGCTCAAACTGGTACTGGTAAAACAGCTGCATTCTCTCTTCCACTGCTTAACAAGCTAAATCTTGACCAACGTAAACCACAAGCTGTGGTTCTTGCGCCGACTCGTGAACTTGCTATCCAAGTTGCAGCGGAAATGAAAAACCTTGGTCAAAACATCAATGGTCTAAAAGTTTTAGAGATCTACGGTGGTGCATCTATCGTTGATCAAATGCGTGCACTTAAAAACGGTGCTCACATTGTTGTTGGTACTCCTGGTCGTGTTCAAGACCTAATCAACCGTGACCGCTTACACTTAGACGAAGTACACACGTTCGTTCTTGATGAAGCAGACGAAATGCTTAACATGGGCTTTGTTGATGACGTAACAGAGATCATGGAGCACGCTCCAGAAACAGCACAGCGCGTATTATTCTCTGCGACTATGCCTCCAATGCTTAAGAAGATCGTTGATCGTTTCTTGCGTGAGCCAGAATACGTTGACGTTGCTGGTAAAAACCACACGGTAGACAAAGTAGAGCAGCAGTTCTGGGTTGTTAAAGGTGTAGAGAAAGACGAAGCAATGGCACGTCTTCTTGAAACTGAAGAAACAGACGCGTCAATCGTATTCGTACGTACTCGCCAAGATACTGAGCGTCTAGCTGACTGGCTATCTGCACGTGGCTTTAAAGCGGCAGCACTACACGGTGATATTCCTCAATCTTTGCGTGAGCGCACTGTTGACCACATCAAACAAGGTGTTATCGACATCCTAGTAGCGACTGACGTTGTTGCACGTGGCCTTGATGTACCGCGTATTACACACGTATTTAACTACGACATCCCGTTCGATGTTGAGTCATACATCCACCGTATCGGTCGTACTGGTCGTGCTGGACGTAAAGGTAAGGCGATTCTTCTAGTTCGCACTAACCAAATCCGTATGCTTCGTACTATCGAGCGAGTGACTAAGTCATCAATGGAAGAAATCCAACTTCCTCTACGTGACAAAGTTGCAGAAGCTCGTCTAGTTAAACTAGGTGCAGAGCTTGAGCAAGAGAAAGAGCATAAGTCTCTAGACAAATTCGCTGAGCTTGTAGAGAAACTACAAGAAAGCCTAGAAATCGATGCAGCAACATTGGCAGCGATTCTACTTAAGCGTCAACAAGGCAAACGCCCTCTATTCTACATTGGTGAAGATCCAATGATCGCGGCTATCGAGCGTGATAAGCAACGTCGTAAAGAGCGCCGTGAGGGTGGTCGTGACGGAGGCCGTGATGGTCGTCGTAGCTTCAACACTGCCGATTGGGATACATACCAACTGCAAGTAGGTCGTGAGCAAGGCGTTCAAGTTAAAGACATCGTAGGTGCACTTGCGAATGAGCTTGGCCTAACTAAAGGTTCTATTGGTGCAATTAAGCTAGATCGTGAGTCAACTTACGTTCAGCTTCCAAAGCAAATGACCTCTGATGTTGCTGGTAAACTTCGTAAACTACGTATTCGTCAAAAAGAAGCGGGTGCGGTAGTGGTAGACTTCACTGATTTCCGTGAGCCTCGTGGTCGTCGTGATGGTGGTCGTCGTGACGGTAACCGTGATGGCAACCGTGGTGGTTACCGTGGCAACCGTGAGGGTGGTGGTTATCGTGGCAACCGCGATGGCAACCGTGAAGGTGGTCGTGGTCGTGATGGCGAGCGTCGTTTTGATCGTAACCGTGGTGGTGACCATCGTGGTAGTCACCGTGGTGAGCGCAGTTTCTCACGCAATCGTCGTGATGAAGCATAATATCGCTTCTATTCAAAAATAGTTGAAAAGCCGGGCTCATGCCCGGCTTTTTTGTATGACGAATATGCAACTGGTGCGAACCTGCCCTATAATCAAGGGATGTAACCGATTAAATTCAAGATGTGAATTAAATAGGACCTTGATCATTATCAATAAATATCATTTTGATACAGTTGTTTGTATAAAAGAAAGTTGAAAGATTCAAAAAATATTGAATAATACAAACAAATATTAGGAAGTCGTCTTCCATCAATGCTCAAAACAGGATATCCCCCCATGTCTAATTCGTTTGTTCTCGTGATTAACTCTGGTAGTTCATCTCTGAAATTCGCTGTAATCGACTCAGCAAGTGGTGAAGCAGTTCTGTCTGGTCTTGGAGAGTGCTTTGGCCTTCCTGAATCTCGTATGAGCTGGAAATTTAATGGTGAAAAAACTGAAATCGCTATCGAAGGCGACGACAGTCACCACAAAATTGCAATCAGCAAGCTTGTGGGTCTAACAGATGAACTTGGTCTACAAGAGAACATCGTTGCCGTAGGTCACCGTATTGTTCACGGTGGTGAAAAATTCACCAAGACTGTACGCATCAACGAAGAAGTAACTGCGGAAATTGAAAAGCTTGCGGATCTTGCTCCACTACATAACCCAGCAGGCGCTATCGGCATCCGAGCAGCGATGGAAGCATTTCCTTCTCTTCCTCAGTTTGCAGTATTTGACACAGCGTTCCACCAAACGATGCCTGAGCGTGCATACACTGGTGCTATTGCTAACGAGCTATACACCGACTACGGCATCCGTCGTTACGGCTTCCACGGTACTAGCCACTATTTTGTAAGCCGCGAAGCAGCGAAGATGATCAATAAACCTATTGAAGAGTCTAGCTTCATTTCAGTCCACCTTGGTAACGGTGCTTCTGTATGTGCTATCAACAATGGTGATTCAGTCGATACTTCAATGGGTTTCACTCCATTATCAGGGCTAATGATGGGTACTCGTTGTGGCGACCTAGACCCAGGGATTATTGAATACCTTTTGAAAAAGGGTTGGTCACAGGACAAAGTATTTAACGCACTTAACAAGGAGTCGGGCTTCCTAGGGGTTTCTGGACTAACGAGCGATGCACGTGGCATTTTAGAAGCGATGGAAGAAGGTCATGAAGGCGCTAAACTAGCATTCCAAGTGTTTACTTACCGCGTCTCAAAATACATTGCATCTTACCTAGCAGCTTTAGATTCGTTTGATGGCATCATCTTCACAGGTGGTATTGGTGAAAACTCTATGCCAATCCGTAGCGAGATTTTAAACAACCTAAAACTTCTTGGCTTTAAAGAAGATGTGAAGGGCAACGAAGATGCTCGCTTCGGAAACGCTGGCATCATCGGTAAATCTGAGATGCTAGGTGCTGTAGCAATGGTTATTCCAACCAATGAAGAGTTTGTGATTGCACAGCAATCGGTAGAACTACTGTAACCAGAATGGAAAATTAATAGTTAAAAGCGAGCCTAGTGCTCGCTTTTTTAGTTCTATTTATTAGTTAAATGATGATCGCATGACAACACGCGCTATGTAGTTTGCTGAACCACTTTGTTTGCTGCTCTTAACCCCATCTGATATCCCGCTTCAAGCTTGTCTTTATTTGTTGTTAGCCGTCCCACAGAAAAACTATCTTCTGGAGTAATAACGTGAATAGTGCAGTCGGGTGGAGGGTTGTTGATAAACGCCATCGTTTGGTTATATTGATCCGCGCGGTTGATCATAGCTTCTGCCAGCAGAGGAGTGTTTTTCATAAATCGACGCAGTAGCCAAGGTGCTTTAGGTGGACGTTTGACATAACCTTGCTTTTGCGACAGAACCACCGTGATGACCTTAGCGCCTCTTTTGTACGCCTCAATCACGGGAATTGAATCACCAACTCCTCCATCAATCATCTTTCTTCCATCGATATCTATAGGCGTTCGGTAGGCGACAGGTACTGAGCATGATGCCTTTAGAATCATTTCTAAATTACTTTGTGATCCTAATGTGTATACAGGAGCTCCTGTGTTAATGTCGGTTGTAACAATATGGAAAGGAATAGGCTGCTCGTTAAATGCTTGCATATCATAAGGATAATGTATAGCAATATGATCCCAGAGCCAGTCGAGATCTAGCCAGTGACCACCCTTAGCAAAGTTATGGAAGTTGATAAATTCTGGACGACACGAGTAGTCAGCAATGATGGTGTAGGTTCGTCCTCGTTGTTTGGACAGCCACGAAGCGATATTAGTCGCTCCAGCAGAAACTCCAATACAAAAATCAAAAGGATTATAGTTGTGGTCGATAAAGCCATCTAAAACACCAGCGGCAAAGATGCCTCGCATAGCGCCGCCTTCGACGACTAAAGCGTGTTTTGTTTTCTGTAACATGAAAAACTGATTCCTTTAGAGCTTTCAGGCAGTTCCCTTTGGCCCATTGACATTAGCTATAACAGCGCTGAACACTGAACGTACGAGTGGTCAGATGTGTAATTGCCTTGAGGTAAAATACCAAACTCTGACGTGCTTCTCTATACAAAAGCGCTTTATAAACACCATCTCCTTTTGCACTTATCTTGACTAAGCAATCCACCTAACTACGCTTATGATAATTAACAATGAAGACACACGTTAAATAAATCAGTTAGATAAGTGGAGCCATTATGTCAATTGCCTCGATTGCAAACAATGTCAGTGAACTCATCGGTGACACCGATCTGGTGAGAATTAATTGTCTTTCAGAGATATCGGGTTGCAACATCCTTCTCAAGTGCGAGCAACAGAACCCAGGTGGTTCAATTAAAGATAGAGCCGCGCTTCAGTTGGTTACCGATGCAATTGATGCCGGAAAGCTAAAGCCCGGTATGACGATAGTAGAAGGGACCGCAGGTAATACTGGCATCGGACTAGCATTAGTGGCTAAGTCACTTGGTTATAAGATGCTGGTCGTGATGCCAAAAGGGCAGGCAAAAGAAAAAGAAAGGATGATTTCCCTTTATGGAGCCGAACTGTTGCTGGTTGACCCTTGTCCGTTTGCAAATCCTGAACACTTTTACCATACCGCCAAGAGGATAGGTGAGGAGCATGAAGATTACTGGTGGGCTGATCAGTTTGAGAACCTAAGCAATTACCGAGCGCACTATTTGAACACGGGCCCCGAGATCTGGCGACAAACCGAAGGCAATATAGATGCATTAGTGTCTGTAGTTGGGACTGGAGGTACAATTGCTGGAAACTCTCACTACCTCTCGCAGCAACAGCCAAATCTGAAAACGTGGCTGGTTGATCCTGATGGTTCAGGTATTCATTCTTTTCTGAAACACGGAGAATACCAATCTACAGGGAGTTCGTTTACTGAAGGGATAGGCATTATGAGAACGGTAGACAACTTTAGGCAGGCGAAAATCAACCATGCAATCACTTTGCCTGATCAGGATCTAGTGACTATCTCTCGTCTGGTAGCGGAGCATGACGGTATTGTTCTTGGCAGCAGTTCGTCTCTGAATGTAGCAGGAGCGCTGTACACTGCTGCGAGAATGGGCAAAGGAAAAACAATTGTTACTTTCAGTTGTGACTTGGCGGATCGTTCCTACTCAAAGTTGTACAACGAGGATTTTCTAAAAGAGAGAGGGATAAGTCTCAACACAGAAACCCTTGAAGAGATATGGGCACGTTACCAAGCTGATGATGATAGCAGGGTCGTTGATGTCTCTTGATGTATTAAAATGAAAAAAGCGAGTCTATGACTCGCTTTATATCTCTTAATTAACTTCTATTCCAACACTGAATTAGCGTCAGATATTGCACTACTTCCAGTGGCTAAAAAGCTAACAACTTCCGATTGCATCTCTGCGTGATACGCTAAATCACTCAGATTATCGGTGTCTTGGACCGAAATGAAAGTGGAGTGTTTACCAATATCACGAAAACGTACAAATGGAGAAGTACTACTACCACTCCCTTTCGCACTATCGAACACTTCTAAGCTAAATTTTGTAGCAAGAGGTTCAGTACCAGCCATTGGTGATGACGTGACATATTTGGCACTGAGAACGTTATTAGGCACTGTGCCATCATCCTTCACTTGCGCCATATAAACAGGTGTTCCTTCTGCAATCAATGTGTCTGCGTTGGTATAAGGGTCAGCGGTATCTACTACGGTTTGAGTTGCGTAGATAAACTGTAAGTTTTCTGCCAGTAGAGCAGGTAAGTTGCTGCTTGATGTACTTTCAAAGTCTGTTAAACATTGCGCTTCTGATATTCCGCTACAATTAGCACTCGCATAAGAACCGTAACCGGTACTACCCTGAAGTGCAATATTGTGTGTGATGTACGGGCCGTAGAATCCGGAGCCAAAGAGTAAATTCGCAATTTGGCCTCCAGAGTTGACGAAAGCTGCTCTTGAAAAACCAAACATAGAATCCGCAGTGTTACCCATTTTGGCGTTAGCTTGCGCTACGGCAGGGACTCCCAAAACACCACCTAATGAGTGTCCTAAGAAACTAGGTTGCGTTGTAGTGGTGTTTGGCAAAGTAGCTAAGGGAGTTGATGCCAATGCACCAGCTGCTTGATTTGCTGAGATAGCATATCGTAATGTCATCAAGTCCAACATGGACTGACGAATATTATCTCTGGCGACTGGTAAGACACTCAGATTCATATACGCTAACACGCTTACGTTGGCTGAACGTTGGGCGTCAAGACTACGCTCACCATGTATGGGAGCATCAATGGCAATTAACGCTAAACCTGCATCAGTAAAATTCTTGGCAAAAGCATAAGCGTTCTCTTTAGCCGAAGTAATACCGTGTTGGTAAATCACTAAACCAGAAATACTACCTGATGTCGGAGTGAACAGTAAAAAGTTGACGTCCGGTAACGACTTTACTGCTGGGACTGGTGCGTAACGAGTGATAATACGCTCTTTGTCATACCGTGAACCATCCAATTTAGTAAAAGTAGTGCCCATTAGTTTGGGTAGTTGCGATGCTGGATCGGATTCAAAAGCACTAGGATCAATCCCCTTGGCAACTAGCTGTCCCACAAAGTTAGCCTTTTCATCGTCGTCACTAATGATACTGTTAATTACGGCTAAACTGGGTGAGCCTGATTCAAACGGTTGGGTGTTCCAGTTCGCACCAGTTTCTAAGTAGTAAGGAAGTTTGACAGAGCCCTTTGTGACGGTAACAGTGCCCGCGTTAGCATAAACACCAATGAGCTTGTTACGTGCATCCTCGGTATTGATGTAACTGATAAAATTGCTATCACTGGCGAGAGCTTGTGCATAGTCTTCAGGCACTCCAAACGTCATTTGACCCACGCTATCAATTGCTACATTGTTGGGGTTCGCCACTCCTTTCCAAATATCACTTGGCGAGTACTCAGGCAGCAGAGTAGCTGCGATCATAGACTTAGTCGCAAACAAAGTTTGTCCAACAGATTGAGTAGAAAACCAAGTGGAATAGACAATATTCGTGGTATTTACTGCGTTAGAAGTACCGGCAGCTATGAGCTGTTCAGTCCCTTGAACCACTTTTTGTGCACTTGCCAATGTGCCTTCGGTGTAGGTTTTTGCACTTGATTTCAGCGCTGCATAGCCTTGAGATGTACCGACCTCTTCACCATTAATATCAAGAAGCTTATCGTTTACTGCAATGATATATTCACTCGATGGTTCTAGGGCTTTGAGTAAAGCAATGACGAGGCTATTACCTGAAGTGCTTAGAACGTAGTCTGTACCATAAGTTAGTACGCTTTCCGGCGCTGGCGATGCGGATGTCAAACCTTCAGTTAGCTTGATGATAGTTACAGAGGAAGGATCTGGTGATAGCGTTAGTGGGGCACCAAATTTAACAGAAATAGGCGAAGTAGTAGACCAGCCATCCATCTGGCCCATTGCTGCTATTGGGTTTGATAGTGAGTCATCTCCGCCAGTTGGTAATTCTAATGTTCCATCAGTTTGGTTCATTAACGCAAATGTAGGAAACGGTACATCTGCATTGCTGCCTTGTAATGTAAAAGCTAGTTTGGTTGGTTGTGCAAGTGACTGTTGAATGTAAGGTTCATAGTTTGGTGTCGTTGGAGTACCAACGAGTTCACCTTCATCTCCGCAAGCAGAGATCAGTAATGAAGCTGAAATGGTTAGCGCTAGTGGTAGCTTTTTCATCGTTATTCTCCCGGAATTAATCGAACTGATAGTTAAACTGAATCGCGCTTATGTAAGCGGCGGATTTACCAGTGAATACGAGCTCTTCATCTAACTTATTCTTTTCAGTAAATGACCCTGATTTAGCATCGATGTAGGTAAAACCTGCATCCAATGTCATCTTGTCATTGATACGATAAGTCAAACCAGCTGAGTACCAGTAACGGTCTGAGTCCGGAATGCTCAACGTCGCTTTTCCGGCTTGTTCGTCGTAAGCAAAACCAGCGCGTAGAGTCCAATCTGAATTTAAGAAGTGAGTAAACCCTAGTGAATAACGGTTACTGTCTTTGTAGTCTTCCTCTTTATAGAAACATACTCCTGGAGGAGTGCCCCCAGTACATGTTGATGATGTGGCTTTAAGTTCTGTAAAGTCACTCCATTCAGTGCGTTGAATGCCATAATGTACTGCCCAGCGGCTAGCAAACTTATGATAACCGGAGATTTCCCAAATGGCAGGAAGTGTGACATCTAAGTCGGCTTTGGTATCCGCTGGGGTAGAGATCCCCGTGTCATAGCTGGAGAAATCACCATCCTTAAACGCAAGGTCAATCGCACTTCGATAAGAAAAACCAAAACGGTTGTTTTCATTAACTTCGTACAGAGCACCAAGGTTCCAACCAAATGCATAAGTGGTGCCTTCCATAGAGATAAGTTTGTCACTTGGAGCACCACCAAAGACCGCATCCGCTAAGATTCCCTTGTGGCGATTCAACTTAGCGTGGGCGTAGACGGCATTTACTCCAGCTCCAATTGAGAACGAATCGTTGATACGATAGGC
Source organism: Vibrio sp. ER1A (assembly GCF_000733315.1). Lineage (NCBI taxonomy): Bacteria > Pseudomonadati > Pseudomonadota > Gammaproteobacteria > Vibrionales > Vibrionaceae > Vibrio > Vibrio sp. ER1A. Next base: position 804,792 of record NZ_JPJA01000086.1, on the reverse strand, counting down.
GACATTAGGATTCAATGAAACTGAGACTAAAGATGTGTCGCCAGCAAGGTCGCCTGAATAACTCGCGTCTGGATAGTCTGTTGCCACCCCGTAGGTACTAAACAGTCCGATTCCCCATGCCCACTGGTCATTAATTGGAGAAATATAGTAAGCACCGGGAACGACTTGCATCGGTGCGACGTCTTTCATTTCTTGATTGTTAGTCGTATCGGTGATGTTAATGTCAGGGTCGACCACCGAAATAGCGCCAGAAAACTGTGCTGTACTAAACAAGGTCATGGCTGCGGGGTTACGCGCAAGTACCGACGCATTATCAGCAACTGCACCTTCTCCAGAAAACGCTCGGCCTAAGCCTGACGCAGAGTGTTCGTTTACCTGAAATCCTGCGGCTAAGACAGCAGGGGTTATTCCCCAGACAAGAGGGATTAGGAGAGCTTTTTGTTTCATATCTTTGTGTCCTTTCGGAAAAGCTAGAAAATCCATTTTTATAGTTGTATCGGTATATAAGTCTCATCAGACCAGTTGTTAACTATATGTAAAGTACGTGTTAAATCAAGAGAAATTTGATTAACTTGTGTACAAGGTTGGGTCTTCGTAGTGCGGCAAGGTTCTTAGCGAGAGGAAAGAGGGTAGTTGGGAAGCCGTAGCAACTTAATGTTGAGGATCGCAGCGGTAAAAACAACCATGATACTGATTGTTCCTTAGGTTTTCGTTTATTGTAGATCCAAAGGTGTAGACAATTAACATTCATGATTCCAATTTATCATCTAAATAAAATATGCCCACGATCTCACCTTTGAAATAAATGTCAGAACAATGTTAGCGTTTGCTTGTTTCTATCTATGTCCAAAGATATGATTGAAACTAAGTAAACTAACAATAAAACGTCAAATATTATGAAGAACATAACAAAGCCAGTATTACTTCTCTCTGTTTTGCTCCCTTCTGTTTCATTTGCTCAACTGCAACTGTCACCAGAGGAGTTGGCTAAGAAGAAAGAGATCTATGAGAAATTCGATACCCAAAGTGTCAATATAACACTCAAACAGTTTTATGATGAAATTGATATACTGCGATATAATAATGATGCAGTAATTAATGAAATAGGTAACAAACAAGAAGATATAGAATCGACATATAATTCTTTAGTTAATCTTACAAGTGAAAAAAAAGAAATTAACG
>NZ_JPJA01000086.1:732544-802902 GCF_000733315.1 Vibrio sp. ER1A | reverse complement strand
CTTTTATAGAGCTATTGATTATAACGAGTGTAGTTGAGCGCATATGTGCTCAACTACTGCATTTTATAAACTGACACATAAAAGTATGGCACCTGATTCATAGCTGTCAAAAAAATGTCAGCGACAAAAAAACAACGCTTTGTGCTTATTTTTAATACCATGTTAAAGGCTCAAGATGAAACACTTTACCGACTCAGTGAGGAAATCTCTGAAAAGAGAAGATTGGTATGCTGCCTTATTAACTGCTCTCACTTTACCCGATATATGTGGCAGGCTAGAAAACCCTCAGAAGCAACCTAGGGCGAGATATCAAAAGTGGTATCAAATATGGGTTTCTTCGCAGTTAACGGAAAAAACTAATAAACAAGCACGTACAATCTTGCAACTCCGTGGAGAGGAATTGTATGCGCTCAGATGTGCTTTCTTTCATGAGACAGGTAGTAGCTTAGAGATGAATAAGTCTCTAAAGATGATCAAAAAATATAGATTTGTTACTCCTGAAGCATATCTAGCGCTGGATGAAAGCAACATCAATGAACAAATGGCGATACCTATCGATACCATTTGCCTTGCTCTGGCGACGGCAACTGATACTTGGTTTGAAAATGTAAGAGACGACCCGGTCGTCTTAGAGAGATTGGGCGGCCTTCTAAAGGTGCATGGTTGATCAAGCCACCTCTGCTGAATCGTTCACTTAGAGGTGGCCTAGCTAAATTATTTACAGTTAGGTTTAATCGTATCGTAATTCGGTAACGTAGCCGCTTTTGCTCTTAAGTCTGAAATACGAGTATCGTGAGACGGGTGAGTGGACAGAAGTTCTGGTGGTTGACTCTCTCCAGATGCTTTTGCCATGTTCTTCCATAACTCAACACTCTGATTGGGATCAAATCCGCTTTTCGCCATTAATTCTAACCCAACGATATCCGCTTCCGACTCTTGAGTTCGACCGTAAGGTAATATCACGCCATATTGAACCCCAACTCCCAAGGCGGCCATCGTTACATCGCGATATTGAGATCCCCCGAGAGCGACATTTGTAATTTGAAGTCCCGTATTGGCTAGTTGTGATTGTGATAAGCGTTCGTTACTGTGGTCAGCCAAAACGTGAGCCACTTCATGGCCTATGACTGTAGCGAGTTGGTCTGGGGTGACTGCTACATTCAACAGCCCGGTGTAGACCCCAATTTTCCCCCCAGGTAGTGCGAAGGCATTAACTTGATCGGAATCGAATACGACCACTTCCCATTCGCTGAACTCAGGCTGGGGTGGAACGTGGTCTGTGATGGTTTTTGCCACACATTGAACATAAGCATTCACTTCTTTATCTGTGCTTACTTTTTGTTCTTTCTTCATCTGCTCGAAAGATTGAGCACCTAATTGACTCATTTGCGCGTCTGAGAACAGAATTAGTTGGTTCCGTCCGGTTGGAGACGATGAACATGCTGCAATAACAGAGGAGATCGCTGCTAAGCAGTAAGCCTTTGTCCAAGTCTTCATATCTAAGACTCCCTTAAATGTTATCCGTCCCCTAGGCTGGAACAAGGGGAAACGTGTTACCTACATTTTGATATTTGCCATTCGCGTTAACGACAGGCATCATTCTTATAATTAGTTCACCTAAGTATAGGATTTATAGATGAGTATTTGGAAGAAGAATATCTCATTAGGGGCGTTAAATCGCACTTCTAAGAACACGTTAATTGAGCACCTACAAATTGAATATACGGCGTTCACCGATGACACGTTAAGCGCGACGATGCCTGTAAGTAGCATCACCCATCAACCGTTAGGGATGCTTCACGGCGGCGCATCTGTCGTGTTAGCAGAGACTCTAGGTTCGCTTGCTGCGAATTATTGTGTTGATAATGACCATTACTGTGTCGGATTAGATATCAACGCTAACCACGTACGAGCAATGCGTTCTGGCTTCGTAATAGGCACAGCACGGCCTTTACACCTTGGTGTTTCAACTCAAGTTTGGCAAATCGATATTACCGATGAGAAGCAGAGGTTAGTGTGTACAAGCCGCTTAACGATTGCGGTGAAAAAGAATAAAAAGGCTAGCCGATGATCGTCGATTTTTCTCAAGGTAAGGTGATTGTTACGCCACATGAAATGGTAGTGCGGCTAGCGGTGAGCAATGTAACTTTGCAAGCCCAAGTAGATGCGTTACAACTTATCATTCCAGCATGCGTTGTTTCCGCTAATGGTGCGGAGTGTAAATGGTCCGTCAAATTAGACAGTGAGGAACAACTTCGTGCTATTTCCGATGAGACTGGTATAGCGATTTTGACACTGTAACTTGCCAAATAAGCTAATAAAGAGGAAACTTATTTCCAAGTCAACGAATGGTATTTCCTCTTTATGAGCAGTCCCCGCCTAAGAAAGCAATTTGAGATTTTATTTGAGCACTTTTCAGGTCAAGATGCTGAAACACAACTAGAAGATGTGACCGGTATTTTGTTCTGTACGAGGCGAAATGCCCGTATTGTGCTTAATAAACTCGAGGAAGAGGGGTGGATTGAGTGGCACCCAGCGGCAGGCAGAGGGAAGCTCTCTCAGCTTAACTTCAAACAGAATCGAAATGACGTAAGCGAAACGTTGGCAAGGCGTTATCTGGAAGAGGGGCGTATTGGTCACGCATTAAATGTGCTCGACAAAGACGCAAGTCGACTATCTAATGTCATTCAAAGCTACCTAGGAGTAACTCAGTCAGACGGTAAACAGGTCATTCGACTTCCATACTACCGCGCGTTGTCGATGCTTAATCCAACTAAGCCGATGCGCCGTTCTGAAATTCATATAGCACGCCAAGTATTCAGTGGGTTAACTAAATTTGACGAGAATGATGTACTACAACCGGATATTGCTCACCATTGGCAACAGATCTCTGAAACGCAATGGCGTTTTTACATACGCCCCGGGATCCGCTTTCATAACGGTGAATTGCTCAAAATTGACCACATAATTCAAAGTATTGAAAAGCTAAAAGGTGCTAACCTTTACAAGCATTTGGACAAAGTGATCTCGCCATCCGCATGGGTCATTGATGTCTACTTTACACAACCCGATTTTCAAGCTCCGATGCTTTTTGCCGAGAATATGGCCAAGGTATTGCCACCCGAAAGTATGCGAGGTGATGACTTCGATAGATATCCTATTGGTACTGGCCCTTATTGTGTGACGACTAATAATGATAAGAGACTAATTTTATCCGCGTTCGATGGCTACTTTGGTTATCGTCCCTTGTTGGATACGGTGGAAGTATGGGTCATAGACGAAACGCATTCTACATTGGTTTTCCCTACTTTGGCGGATCCGATTGCCGGAGCCCGCTCTGAAGTTCAAGACGACATCGAACTCGACCCTGGCTGCACCTATTTGTTGTTAAATCGCGTCTCTGGCATTGCTAAGGACGATCAGTGGGCTCGTTATCTGAGCAAAAAAATTAATTCGTTAGCGATTTTCCGTAAGCTACCGGAAAAGACCATTGAAGAACTTGGAATGATTCCCGCGCATGGGCTTAAGCCAGGCTGGTATCATCATCCGACTTCTGAGGTACAAGAGCTGCAGAAGGCCGAGTATGAACATATCGCAGATAAAGAAATTAGAATTGCCTATTACGCAGAGCATCCAACGTTCCCAGAGATTGCAAAGGGCATTGAAGAATTACTAAAACAAGATGGAATTCGAACTAAGCTGGTGCGCTATGGTTTAGATTCTCCGGAATTCGATGATATCGACATATGGATTCGCCCTATGGGTATTGCTAGCAAACGCGAGGAAGCATTAGCAGGCTGGTTACTCGGCCACAGTGATATCGAACATATGTCTAAGCCTGAAGACTTTTACCAATGGTCTAAGATCGTCGAAGATTGGCGTGGAAAAGCGAATGAAAAGTTCCCAGCTCAAGAATTGGGTAAAAAGCTGATTCAAAGTTATCAAATCATTCCTATGTTTCATTGTTGGCTGGGTATCAGCAAAGACCATTGTGGTAGTTTGCAAAATGCCAAATGCAATGCGCTAGGTTGGTTTGACTTCAGTAAGGTGTGGGTCAAACCAGACGACCTTGAGATAAACAGTTAGTACAATGGCAAAACCTAATAAAAAAGGTCCAGTGAAGACCGTCGACATTTTCTGTTCCAAATGCGGCGCTAAGCTATTTCGATATCGTAAAGGTGGAAAGGGCGCGCTGGTCAAGTGTTTTAAGGAACGGATAGCCGAAGATTTCACAGAGGAGCTCGGTGCTTGTCCTCAGTGCGCGAGTGTTTTCGGCAGAGATACATTAATTCGTGGTACGCCAGCGATCAAAATAGCTGGTGGAAAAGTTCGTATGAAATAGGGAAATAGTTGATGAAATCCAATGCCATAACGGTACTTACTACCGTATCAAATGAACGACAAGCTGATGACTTAATTAAGGTATTATTGGAGAGTCGTCTCGCAGCATGCATTCAGACGCAAAACATCGGTAGCCACTACGTATGGGAAGGGAAAGTCTGTCATGATAAAGAAGTGTTGTTGATTATCAAATCGACTAATGAGGCCTACTCACGTCTAGAACGAACTATTATTGCCAACCACGAGTATGAAGTCCCACAGATTGTTGCCTTACCCATTGAGGCAGGATTTAGACCTTACCTCAATTGGTTAAAACAAAATGTTAAGCCTTAACTGGCGTCTTTAGAGCAAAAAGTGTCAATGCCGTGATAGCACCTAGCGTGTCACATAGCATGTCTTTTTGCGCATCCCAAATGTCGCCTTGTGAGCCCAAAAAGGCGATCCCCTCATCTCCCCCAGCAATGGCAGCGTACCACCATTCTATGATTTCATAAGCTGCCGCTAGACTCATTATGGCGAATAACGCAAACATGATCGCTGGAATTTTGCTCATTACTTTATTGCGATAGACATATTCCGCAATAGGAAAGGCGTAAAGGCCAATGGAAAAGTGGGCAACTCTATCAAAGTTGTTTCGTTCAGAGCCAATTAACTGATTGAACCAATCAAAAGGGACTTCGGCGAACGTGTACTTCGCACCTATAGTGTGAAGGGCAAGCCAGATGAACATCAAAACGTAAGCGGGTTTGGAAAACTGGAATTTAGCAGATACTAGCCAAATGAGTAATAAGATGGCCACTGCGGGAACAATCTCTGCCACCCATACTGCTCGCGAGCTTGGCGCAATCGCTGAAAAGACAAAAACGAGACAATATAAACCGGTAAGAAAGGTGAGAATAGGGCAGTAACGCCTCGAGGTTCTGTAATTCATAATATTCGCTATCTAGTATCTTTTTTTGTAAGCGTAGTATAACTTTAATAAAACACCGTTCAATTAAGTTGTAACCGTTTTTGGTGACGAATAGCACAAAACACGCAAGCGTTTACACAGCTATACAATAGATTCTTTGAAAAAACGCCAACTTTTTTCTAACATCTGCGTCAAATCATAACGACAAGAAAGCAAAGTCATGAAATTAGAAACGGTTGATTATTTAGCACCAGATGCAGCGGAGCAGTTTGTACGTTCATTAAGAGAAACGGGATTTGGGGTTCTTAAAAACCATCCAATTCCTCAAGAACTTGTAGAATCGATTTATCTGAACTGGCACGCGTTCTTTAGCACAGAAAGGAAGAATGAGTTTCACTTTAATGTAGAGACCCAAGACGGTTATTTCCCACCTAGTGTGTCTGAAGTTGCTAAAGGGCACTCTGTTAAGGACATTAAAGAGTACTTTCATGTCTATCCTTGGGGACAGATACCAGAAGAGCTCAAAGAGCAAATTTTGGATTACTATCGAAGAGCGAATGAATTCGCTGCTGAGCTTCTTGGCTGGGTAGAAGAGTATGCTCCGAAAGAAGTAAGTGACAAGTTTTCGATTGAACTGTCTGAGATGATCAAGAACAGCGAAAAGACATTACTACGTGTACTGCATTATCCACCAATGACTGGTAACGAAGAGCCGGGCGCGATTCGTGCTGCTGCCCACGAAGATATTAACCTACTGACGGTTTTACCTGCGGCAAATGAACCGGGCCTTCAAGTCATGACAAAGGATGACGAGTGGCTGGATGTTCCATGTGACTTTGGAAACTTAATCATCAACATCGGTGATATGCTGCAAGAGGCAAGTGGCGGATACTTCCCTTCGACAACTCACCGTGTTATCAATCCAACTGGTGAGAAGCAAGAGAAGTCTCGTATTTCATTACCACTATTCTTGCACCCAAATCCAGAGGTTGTACTGTCAGATAAATACACAGCTGATAGCTATCTAATGGAACGATTGAGAGAGTTAGGTGTTATCTAACGAATAGAATCAAGGTCAGCTTTATGCTGGCCTTTTTTGTGTACTCAAGGGATGGAAGTGCTAATCTCTAAATGAAAGCACAGTGTAATAGGAGAGGATGATTGACAGGATCTACAGAATGCGAAGTCAAATCTCATCGACAAGCAGATAACCCTTTGCTTTGGTCGGTATTACATTTAATTGAGAACAATGTGGATGGTTTGAAAATTCACACCTTAGCTTCTCAACTCGCCGACGCAGGCTTGATACCTTCATTGGATGAATCTCCAGAAAAAGATCTTTTTAAACGAAACTTCTTACTAATGAATGCTCTGTATCAGCTACAAGAGTTACTGATACCCGAGAAGTGGTTGCAAGTCGAAGCTATGAACATTCAACTTTTCTCTTACCGTTCTGGGGAGCACGCCATAGATAAAAATAACCCATTGAGAGAATATTATCTTGATTGGTCACACTATGAGGCTGATACAGGAGAGGTCAAACGTTTGTTAGAGGACTTTTGGCAACGGTATAAACACTTTGTTGGTGTTTCATCTGTGACAATGTCACGAAGTGTTGCGCTTAAGTGTTTTGAATTAAATGAGTGGGCAACACAAAGAGAGATAAGACAAGCGTGGCGTAAACTCGCCCTTAAGTGGCATCCGGATCGTGAAGGTGGGGATGCTGAGAAGTTTAGACGTTACTGCGAAGCGTGGTCACTATTGAAAGAGTAGTGAGTCTGATGACTCACTACATTTGGCATAACCCAATTAACGCGGCTGACGCATTTTCGCGCCTCTGAGGCGGTTTAAGGTCGCTAGCGTATCAACCAATCTTGGCTTTGCAAGATCACCTGAATTTGGCATAGTCGCACTCCAATCACCTTGAAGCAGTTCGGATAGCGCTTTTGGTGGATGTGTTGACCAACCAGGCTGTTGTGCTAGTTGGAACAATAGCCAACCAATAGCGTTGAGCTCAGAATTTGATTCAAGCTGCTCTAGTGCTTGGACATCAATAAACTCTTTTCCAAATCGTAAACTGTTTGCGCCTTTGCCAGATACTCGGAATTTTCCATCGATCAATAGCTGCTGTAGGTGTGCGCAATCAACATGACGAGGTGGAATCAGTTCCAGAGGTTTCTCACATTCATTCTGCCTCTCAGTTGGATGAAGCGCGATGACTTGATGTGCTTTCTCTGTGACATCAATTGCCTGATAGTCATGCATTTGAATCACAGTATCCGCAACATCTAGGTAGTCGCCAGAACCACCCATAACAATGATAGTTGAAATGTCTAGCTCATCTCTTAACTGCCCAACACGGTCAACAAATGGTGTAATAGGCTCATCACCTTTAGATACTAGTGCTTGCATACGCTCATCACGAATCATGAAGTTCGTCGCTGAGGTATCTTCATCAATCATGATAGCGCTGGCACCTGCTTCAATGGATTCTTGTAGCCATGCTGCTTGAGACGTAGAACCTGAAGCATCTTGGGTACTGAAATCAGAGGTTTGTTTACCAAACGGCAGATGATTAATGTAATTACTCAAGTTTAAGTTGTGAATTGAGCGTCCGTCTTCCGCTTTAATTTTGCATGAATCTGCATCGGTGACGATCCCTTCGCGACCATCACCAGGGATATGATCGTAAATGGAGCGTTCAAGTGCGTTAAGCAAAGTCGATTTACCATGGAAGCCGCCACCAACAATTAATGTGACACCTTTGGTGATACCCATGCCTTTGATATAACCTTGATTGGGACGATGTAACGTTACTTCGAGTGATTCTGGTGACGTGAATGGAATGGCGTCTTTCATTGGTAAATCACAGTTACCTGCGATTCGAGGTAATACACTTCCATTGGCAACGAAGGCAATTAAGTTATTCGCAGCAAGCTGCTCTCGTAGTGCTACCTGATCTTCTACTGCTTCGCAGTGCTTCTTAAGTTCTTGAATGTTTAATTCGCGCTCTAATGTCGCTTTACGAATATATTTTGGTAGATGGAACGTCAGCATATTAATGGCTTTCTTCGCTAAGATGCTGCGACCTTCCGCTGGCAAGTTAACGCGAAAACGAAGCTCAATCCCTTCGTCGGTAAAAATAACGGCTGTTGAGTCCATCACCGTTTGACCAGTTAATGAAATGGAGACATTGTTCTCTTGCTTTGCAAAAGCAGCAAATTGGCGAGTAATATAGTCTCGCGCGGCAATTTGATAAGCTGGTGACTGATCTTTTAACCATTCAAGACCGCTTGGCGCCCATTGTCTGAATGCTCGTACGCGTGATGCCGCTGCGTAAGGGTCAGATTGAACATGATCTATATGAAAATCAAAGTCAGAGAAATCGTAACTACCTTTGATTTGCTGGTAAGCACGATAATTTTGCTTCTCGATTTTTTTTAGTTTGGCGATTAATAGATCCATGTCGAATGTCTCGAATTTCTTAAGGTTGGTGCGGGATTATAGGAGCCTCACAGCTGCGGGTAAAGCACTATGCTGTAAAATAAAAGCTTATCGGATTATGAATTGCTTGGGCGGCGGGTACTGTTTTTCGAGATGGGCCTCAAATATATCTCTAGGCATTGGTTTAGCGTAGTAATATCCTTGTGCGACGTCGCAACTCTCGGTTGCTACGAATCGGTGTTGCTCTGATGTTTCTACACCTTCGACGACGACTTGCTTGTTTAGCTTTTTAGCTATATTGATTATTGAACGAAGTATCGCTTTATCCTGAGCATTGTGAAGTATGTTAGAGAGGAATTCTTTGTCTATTTTTATGCAATCGAATGGAAGTTTTCGAAGATAGCTAAACGAAGCATACCCAGTACCAAAATCATCAAGAGCAAATCGTACGCCATGTCCCTTAAGGCGAACTATATTTTGATAAGCCACTTCGAAGTTAGAAACAAGACAACTTTCAGTGAGTTCTAGTTCTAAATTGGTTGATGGTAACTCATTGTTTTCTAAAATCTCGAGAACTCTGTCAGCAAAACGGGCTGAACAGATCTGTTTTGCAGATACGTTCACAGACAGAGTGAAATCAGGTGCGATTTCAATCCATTCAGAGGCTTTATCAATCGCACTCCTAAGCACGAAATAACCTACTTCAACAATAAGCCCATTTTGTTCGGCCATATGAATTAGAGCTTCATTGGAGATGTCACCCAAAACAGGATGCTTCCAACGCAGCAGTACCTCCGCACCTATCCATTTATCATTCTTTAAGTCGATCTTTGGTTGAAAATAAAGAATGAGATCGTCATTTCTCACGGCCTGAAGTAAATAGTGTTCAAGCTGGTTAAACTCTTTCTGCTCATCTTGGTCTGCTTGGGTGAATGTACTTACAGTTGCCCCTGACTCTTTACATGATACTGCAGCGTGAAATGCGTTATTGATCAGGTCTGTAGAGTTATCGGTATGGTACGAGTTTGCCACGCCCATAAAGACATGTAGATGCACTTCTTGATCGCGATAAAACATGCCTTGCCGTGCTACTTCGGACAGTTGTCGGCAAAGGTTGGGTAAAAAGTGCTCGTCGAAAGAGGGAACAATGGTTGTTAATGCAAGTTCAGTCGTTGAAATACGAGCGTAGTAATGGATGTGTGGCGTGTTTTTGCTAATCTTCTGTTCCAATAACGATAGCAACGTATCAAAGCCATCGCAGCCAATCCTGGCTTGAATTCGTTCTCCGTTAGTGATTTGGATAAAAATGACAGAAAGATACGCATTACCGTCAATGATAGCCCGACTGTTGAATGAGGCTTCTAGAGCATTTTCCAACCCCTGTCTGTTTAACATGTTAGTGGCCGAATCATGATTTTTCTGATACTGCATCTGCCTTTCTAGAAGGGAATTTTTCGATTTTAGGTTTTGAAGATTTTGTTCAAGCAAAGCAATCTGGTGGTCACGTTCTTTAAGTGACGTTTTAAAGCTTAATTCCATGTCCAAAATCGTTTGTGAGAGTTTTTTTTGTGCAGCAATGGATTGAATCTGATCGACTAGTAGGCGTAGCGTGTTTTTTGCATCCTTATCAAATTGATGAATGATAAACGCTAAACCTAACGGCTTGTCGCTGGCGTTGAAGATTTCGAGATAATCGACAGTATATTGGGACATATCCATGTTTAGTTTGTCTAAAAGCTTTTCAAAATACTTGGCGATTGATTCATGGTTACAAGGGAATCGAAAGGGGGCGGAGGATTCATCTCCTTTTTGAAATAGTGACGTTGCGCTCTTATGGTCAATGTATTGTAAAGCTATCGATTGGTTTTGCAGTGTACAATATCCCCATACAGGTTCATTCATACGGTCACTTTCGTGTAATGTAAGTACGCCTCTTATCTTTCGAATATCCGAATCAGAAAGAAAGCCTAAAGGTTCTAACGCTTGATAATTACGCATAGATAGTTCCACATCCTGTGGTTTGTAATGATCACTGATTATTGATTCAACCGAACTTTATTATTCTTTAAGTATAAGTAGTCTATTAGCGGCGAGTGATGCACGGAGGCTTTACAGGTACGTAGAGAGGGATAAGAATAACCACAGTCTCAAAAGTGAGACTGTGGTTAAAAGATGCAATAAACTATGGTTTTAATCGATAAAGACTATCTACATCAACTTCTTTAGAATAGTCGACCCCATCTAGGGCAAATCCATTCAGATTCAAGAATGTTCGCTGGAAACCTTCAAAATCACCAACGGCTTTGAAATTGTCTGCGTCCATTTGGTCGAGTAGCTTACCTACTTGATTTTGAATATCTGGATCCAGTTCCCAATCGTCCATTCGAATCAAACGCTCACCGTCCACTGGAATTTTGCTTTGGCCGTAGAGTTTGGTTGAAAACAAACGTTGCATCTGCTCAATACACTCTTCGTGCTTACCTTGTGCTTTCATGGTCTTGTACAAAGCAAGTAGGTAAGGGCTCAAACCCGGGATAAACACACTCGCTTTTGTGACCAGTGCTTTGCAAACTGCAGCGTAAGCGTTGCCATTGAAATTAGACAATTCCAAGTTTAAGGCATGGCTAGTTTGGTGTAAGTCTACTTTCGCTCGGCCAAGAGTTCCGTCTAAATAAATAGGGTGTGTTACTGCTGGGCCGATATACGAGAATGCAATAGTTTTGAATCCATCTGCTACAGAGTCAGAATTAACCAGAGTATCAATCCAGCTTTCCCAATCTTCGCCGCCCATGACTTTGAGAGTACCTTCAATTTCTTCATCGTTGGCCGGCTCTAAAGTGGTGTCTTCCCATTGTTCAGTTTCTATGTTGATAGTTGCACCGGAAACAGACTCTCCAATAGGTTTAATTGCAGAACGCCAGAAGCCACCTTCGCTATTCGGTCTTACTCCAGTAGCAAGGCTATAGATAACCAGATCCACTTCTCCTTCAAAGTAAGTCTCAATAGCCTCTATAACTTGTTCTCTTACGTCCGTTGAAAATGCGTCTCCAACGATGTTAATAGCGCGTCTACCGGCTTGCTCTGCACGTTTCTTGAAGTAAATGTTGTTGTACCATCCGGCAGACCCGACGCCTTTCTCAGAAGGCCCTCGCTCGAAGGAAACACCAATGGTATCTGCCTCAGCACCACCAAATGTAAGAGCAATTCTCGCTGCTAATCCAAAACCAGAAGATGCACCAATAATGAGTACTCGTTTAGGTCCGTTCTTGATCGGATCGGCAGACTTTACGTAATCAATTTGGTTATCGACCGCCTTTTTACAGCCCTCTGGGTGGGCTGACCGTGCGACGACACCGCTGATAATCGGTTCAATTATCATTTATACAACCTATCTAAGACGATGATAAAGGAACAGAATAACGTAAAGTGTTGTAAATTATATTGAGCTAGGGCATCAAAAAGGTGAATCTGATGCCCTTAAATTGAGGAAACTTTAAAAAAGTTTCAATGGGAGAGTCAAAGGTGGGGTTGCATACTTTCTGCTACGAACTGGGCGATGAAAGGTTGTGCTTCTGGTTTTGGGTGTAATCCGTCTTCCATCATCCATTCTGGTTTGATAATGACTTGCTCTAAGAAGAAGGGTAACAAAGGTACTCCAGACTCTTGGGCAAGGGCAGGATAAATACCTTCAAACATCGACGCATAACGTTTTCCATAGTTCGGTGGAATACGAATTTGCATTAGCAGAACTTTTGAACCAGCCTGTTGACTTATCTCAATCAACGACGCCAAGTTGTTCTTGATTATGCTAGGCTGGAATCCTCTTAAGCCGTCGTTAGCACCTAATTCTATTAGGACGTAATCTGGCGAGTGTTGTTTAAGAAGACCTGGGAGCTTGGCGAGGCCATTGCTCGTAGTATCGCCAGAAACACTGCCGTTGATGACCTTCATCGGTTCATCACCTGATGATAACTCGTCAGATAACATCGTTGGCCAGCTCTGTTCTGCGCGCATGTTGTAACCTGCGCTTAAGCTGTCCCCGAGAATGAGTAACGTTGCCGCTTTTGCATGAAAAGAGGCCAAGGAAATAACAATTAAAACGAAATAGGAAAGTTGCCGAATCATGAGTTCTTCCATAATCAAAGCTGAATCAGTGACCAAAGTAGTGTCTACGAAAACGGAGCATTTAACAATCCTAGAGAATGTAAATCTGTCTATTCAAGAGGGTGAAAGCATCGCAATCGTGGGAACATCGGGTGCAGGTAAGTCAACCCTGATGACTTTGTTGGCTGGACTAGATGTACCTTCAAATGGGACGATTCAGCTGCTCGAACAAAACATATCCAGTCTTGATGATGAGGCTCGAGCCAAGATACGCAGTGACCATTTGGGTTTCGTTTTCCAAAGCTTTTTGTTGATTCCGAGTCTATCTGCTTTGGGTAATGTGACATTACCTTGCCTGTTGAAGGGAGAAGATGAGGATACTGAGAAAGCTAAAGCACTTTTAGAGTCGGTTGGTCTTGGTCATCGTATCGATCACTTGCCATCGCAATTGTCAGGGGGAGAACAACAACGTGTTGCTATTGCTAGAGCATTCATGACCAGTCCCAAAATCCTTTTCGCCGATGAGCCGACTGGAAACTTAGACCAAAATACAGCGCATAAGATCGTTGAGTTACTTTTTAATCTTAACAAAGAACATGGCACGACATTGGTGTTAGTGACCCATGATTTAACGCTAGCTAAACGTTGTGATCGCGTGTTCCACATGAATGCTGGAAAGTTGGAAGAGGAATAAGCGATGGCTCAAGGAAGACTTAACAAAAGGCTGGTTAGTTGGAGCACTGATGAAATTAGGCAAGGACAGCTTTGGCCGATTGCTATCTCACTCACTCTAATCATTGCTTGTATCTTTGGCTTAGCAGCACTGGCAGAGCGGATGGAACAAGTCATTGTCAAGCAGGGCAAAGATGCACTTACCGCTGATACGGTATACATCACAGCGAACCCGATAACGCCAATCAATCAACAATATATTGAGTCCTCTGGACTCAACGTTTCTTTTTATACTCGCTTTGCCACGATGTCTTTTAGTGATAATGGCATGCAGCTTATTACCGTTAAGGCGGTTGACGATAGATTCCCTTTGAGAGGAACATTAACCCTTGCAACCGATACGGGTACCCAGCATCGCGTAAAGCCTGGAGAATTATGGCTGGACAGCCGGATCGCTGAGCAGCTTGGCGTTAGTCAAGGTGACGTTGTCACTGTTGGTGACGCAGATTTAGCGGTGAGTGGGGTCATCTTGGAGGAACCCGGTATTAGTTTTAATCCGTTCCAGCAAATGCCTACTGCATACATTCATCAAGATTCCGTAGATGCGACGGGCGCGGTGCAATTGGGCAGTCGTGTACAATTCAGGACTTATCTAACGGGTGACGATGCCGCGATTACAACATTAAAAGACCAGATAGAGTTAACGCCAAGTGATCGATGGCGAGATCAAAGCTCTGGTAGTCGTACTAATGAAATATTCGACCGAACTACTCAGTACTTGTCTCTTACGGTCGCTATCATCATTATTATGGCGGCAACAACGTTAGTTCTGACTTGTCAAAATTACGTTCAGAGCAGAAGGCAAACAGTCGCTATGTTAAAAAGCTTAGGAGCAAGCAAAGCATGGTTAGTTCGCTGGCTTAGCATTCAAACTTTGTTGCTGGTGGTATTAGCGATCTTTGCGGGTTTGGTATTGGGTACGCTTCTCGAAACGTTATTGCGATTGCCACTTACTGACTTACTGCCCGATCCACTTCCGAGTTATGGCATGACACCAGCATTCATTGCTGTTGTTTCTAGCTTATGTATCGGTGTGCCAGCTCTGGGTATACCACTTTATAAACTTATCTCAGTCTCTTCTGTAGAGGTGTTACAAAGCGCGGATGAGAAGCGTGGTGGGTTCATCTACCTATTGATTCTCGTTCCCCTTATTCCTTTGCTTATTGCGTATCGTGACAACAACTTAGTGTGGATAGTTCTCGCAGGCATTGTTGGTCTGTTTTTAGTTCTAGGGGCGATTAGCGTTGTTTTCACCTTGCTTCTTTCAAAAGTGTCGCTGCCTGTCTCTATGAAATTAGCGGTCAGTCGCATCAACCGTAGTAAGCGCCATACTGGACTACAATATGGTGCGCTAGGTCTGTCATTAATGTTGTTAACGACCATCTGGTTAGTTCGAAGTGACTTATTAAGCGATTGGCAGCGTACACTGCCAGCAGACGCTCCTAATGCGTTCGCGCTTAATATAGGCGGGCATGAGAAGCAAACTTACCTAGATGCACTCGACGGCAACAACATCCAGCGTTCAGAGGCGTTTCCTATCTCTAGAGGCAGACTGACTGAGATTAATGGGGAAGACGCTCAGTCTCGACAAAAACAAGGGCTAGAACAAGAAGATGCCTTAAGTAGAGAGCTTAACTTTACTTACGCTGCATCTCTTCCGACCTATAACGAGGTTCTTGAGGGTGAATGGACTGAAACTAACGGTGTTTCAGTAGAGAAAGAGGTCGCTGAAAACCTGAATCTTAAGCTTGGGGATAAACTTGGATTCACTATCAACGGGCAAAAAGTAACGGCAAAAATCAATTCCATTCGCTTTGTTGAGTGGCGCGATATGAAACCAAACTTTTACTTCATCTTTACCCCTGATGTGTTGGCTGATATCCCAAGCGCGTGGTTAGTGAGCTTTCGACTAGAAGACAAAGATAATGCTCTGATTGGAGAATTATCACGAAATCATCCAACGGTGAGTTTAATGGATATTCGTTTGATGGGAGAGAAGATTCAAGGGTTACTTAGCCAAATAGTCTGGTCAATTACCGTATTAGCTGCATTGGGCGTTTTATCTGGGGTGTTACTCATCTTTACTTTACTCCGTTTGAGCTTATCTCAAAGACAGGCAGAGATTCGTCTGTACCGTACACTTGGCGCCAGTCGAAAACGAATTGTTCGGACAATATGGGCTGAGTACGGCATTATGGCGATAACAGCTGGTTTCGTCGCTACTTTTGGCGCAGAAGTCGTAGTTGGATCGATCATGAAGTTCGGTTTTGAATTGCCGTGGAGTTGGCATTTATCCACGTGGGTAATGGTACCTGCAATCGCTTTCGTCACGTTAGCACTAGTGTTATTTTCATTGATACGACAGATGCTTACTACAAGTCAGAAGCAGTTTGCTTAATAGTTAGCCACCGATTTTGATGAGTTATCCACAAAATCGGTGGATAAAGTCTTGGATAACTCGATAGTAAAATTATTGGCATAAAACTGTAACCATTGATTTATCGGTAATGGAAAGGAATTTTACTCAAAGTACACATTGATTTGAGTTATGCACTGAATTACTGTCAAGAAAAACATCACAAAAATAGTGATTTTTTTTAATAAATTAAAAGGCTAAAATTGACCTCCTTTATAACGCCGATAACTAAGCGATGAACAGAGATTTAGCGGTGGCAACCAGCGGTAAAAGAGTTGCAATCATTGGTGGAGGTGTGGCTGGTTCGACAGTGGCACTTTACCTAGCAAAGCAAGGGCTAAGTGTTTCGCTGTTTGACAAAAACAACAACCTAGTTAGCGGCCCACCAATTTGTCATCTGCATGCTGGTGGCAATCTGTATCGAGAGCTTTCCCAGCAACAATGTCTCGATTTGCTAGTGCAGTCGATAGACTTCGTGAAGTTCTTTCCCGCTACAGTCAATAAGCGTCCCACCGTTATAGCCGTCCCAAAAAATGATGATGGTACGCCGGAGTCCTTGTTACCTCGTTTAGAACTACTTCGAGAAAGCTACCTGCAATTAGTGAGAGCGAATCCAGCTAACCAAGTGCTGGGTAGTCCTGAAGACTATTTTCATGAGTTTAGCTTTGCGCGATTGAAAGCCTTGGCATCTCTTGAAGCTCCAAAAAAACCTTCCACGATCGATGAGTGGTTAATACCTTTCGCAAAGCATGCTGATTTGAACAAGCTTAAGTATCCGGTTTACGTAGTGCAGGAATACGGCCTAAGTCTATTTCGCGTGGCGGCATCAGTTGAGCTCTCTTCTAATAACTTAACAAACCTGGACATTCATACGGGTTGCTGCATTCAGTGTGTTTCTCAATTGGGTGAGGGGTATTCATTACAATTTGAAAATGGTCGTGAAGCTCATTTTGATTTTGTCATCAATGCCTGTGGCTTTAGAACAGGCATAATTGATGATCAACTGAGATTATCGCGAAAGCGTCTTGTTGAGTTTAAAGCCGCTTATGTTACTCAGTGGCAAAGTCATAAAAATGAAAAATGGCCAGAAATTATTTTTCATGGCAAACGTGGTACGCCACAAGGTATGGCTCAGCTGACGCCTTATCCTGGCGGGTACTTTCAACTTCATGGTATGACTAAGAACATTACTTTATTTAATGAAGGGCTTGTCCAGTCCACATCAGAGAGTGCACAGCCTCAATTGCCGCAAAACCTAATTAACAAAGTCGACAAAGGTTGGTCTTTGGAAGTTCAAACACAGCGAGCTTGCAACGCGATACAACACCTTAGTCAATATATTCCTTGCTTTGAGACAGCTCAGCCAGCTGGAACACCTTTGTACGGTGCGCAGCAAATTCCGGGCAACGACCCAAGCCTTCGAGCTGCAGATGTAAGCTTCGAAGGAGAACGTTACGCTCGACTGGAAATTGTGAAAGCCTCTTCTGCGCTGCTTGCCGGTAAGAAGATCGCTGAAAAATGGTTTGGTATCCCTGCCACTACAGTTAATGACGTGGACTCAATAATTGAGGACGTTGATGCTATTGAAGCTCGGGCGAAACAAATCGCGTTGAGTAGAGGGTACCCTGAAGAGCTGGCAATCGCCTATTAATCAATCAATTAAAGATAAATTAGAGTAATTCTCACCATTGATGGTCGTAATTTAGTTTCGATTGCATATAATCCTTTGTAGATTAGACATGGAGTTGGCAAATGAATGTTTTAGTTACTGGTGGGGCTGGTTACATAGGTAGCCACACCTGTGTACAGTTAATAAATGCAGGTATGACGCCTGTCATTTTCGATAACTTATACAATGCAAAAGCAGCTGTGCTAGACAGAATAGAAAAAGTGTCTGGTACACGACCTGCATTTATCCAAGGTGACGTACGCGATAAATCATCGCTACTGGAAGTTCTGAAAGCGTACAATATCAATTCAGTTATTCATTTTGCTGGATTAAAAGCGGTTGGTGAATCTGTTGAAAAGCCACTTGAGTATTACGATAACAACGTTAACGGAACGTTAGTTTTAGTCGACGCGATGAGAGAAGCCGGAGTTAAGCACTTAGTGTTCAGTTCATCTGCAACGGTTTATGGTGATCCAGCTTCTGTTCCTATCACAGAGAGTTTCCCAACAAGTGCGACTAACCCTTACGGCCGAAGTAAGTTAATGGTTGAAGAGTGTTTAACAGATTTTCAGAAAGCCAACCCAGACTGGACGATAACTTTGCTGCGTTATTTTAATCCAGTAGGGTCACATCCAACCGGAGAAATGGGTGAAGATCCTCAGGGCATCCCTAACAACTTAATGCCATTCGTCTCACAGGTTGCTGTTGGACGTCGTGAATTTCTTTCGGTATTCGGTAATGACTATCCGACGCCAGATGGTACCGGTGTTCGTGACTACATTCATGTTATGGATTTAGCAGATGGCCATATTGCGGCTCTCAAGACGCTGAATAATCAAAAAGGCTTGCACGTCTATAATCTTGGGACGGGCAATGGTTCGAGTGTATTAGATATGGTTAAGGCGTTTGAGTTAGCTTCAGGTAAACAAGTTCCTTACAAGATTGTAGAGCGTCGCCCTGGCGATATTGCGGAGTGCTGGGCAGACCCAAGTAAAGCTAATAAAGATTTAGGTTGGGTAGCTACACGATCATTACAAGATATGACAACTGACGGTTGGAAGTGGCAATCGCAAAACCCAGAAGGGTATCCGGAATAATGTTTTATTAACATTAAATTACCACTGATAACAATTGAGCGCATAATGCGCTCTTTTTTGATCTAGATCTCCTTAAGCAGTGAATAAAAAGTATGAAATTGTTGTAATTTTGATAAAATGGTACCAGCACTTAATTTTATGTATGAAATAACTTTTTAATCTAAGGGGAACTCAATGGAGTTAGCACTCATCATTACTTTCGTAGTTGCAGCAGTAGTAATGGTTAAGAAAGAAATGGCTAATAAGTAATATTCATTCTAACACTTTGATTACATACCTTTTATCTGAATGAATTTATTAACAAAAACCGGCGAAAGCCGGTTTTTTTATGCCCAAAATTTGCGTAATTAACGATAAAAATAAATTGTCGTAACGGTCAAAAACAATCGTTGTATTTTTATCGACTAAACTCTTAAGGTGCACGCTCTTTCCGGTCGTCCGATACCGGGGTTTCACACTCATAAAACTAAACATCTATAAGAGGATACTGCCATGCGCATTGCGATTCTATCTCGCAACGAAAACTTGTACTCAACTCGCCGCCTAAAAGAAGCAGGGGAAGCGAGGGGACATCAAGTGGATATCATTGATACCCTGCATTGCTATATGGATATTACTAGTAGTAACTCTAAAGTCCGTTATATGGGTGAGGAGTTACCTCAATACGATGCAGTCATTCCACGAATTGGGTCATCTATTACGTTCTATGGAACGGCAGTAGTGCGTCAGTTTGAAATGATGGGTACATTTTGTGTAAACGAGTCGGTTGCGATCAGCCGTTCACGTGACAAGCTGCGCTCATTGCAACTGCTATCACGCAAAGGCATCGGTCTGCCAAGAACTGGTTTCGCTAGTAAGCCAGATGATATTCCAGATCTTATCAAGAATGTTGGTGGCGCGCCGCTTGTCATTAAGCTGTTAGAGGGTACACAAGGTATCGGTGTGGTACTTGCAGAAACTCACAAAGCAGCTGAGAGTGTTATCGAAGCGTTCATGGGCCTTAAAGCTAACATCTTGGTACAAGAGTTCATTGAAGAAGCTAATGGCGCTGATATTCGTTGTTTTGTCGTCGGTGGCAAAGTGATTGCGGCGATGAAACGCCAAGCGGCAGAAGGTGAGTTTCGTTCAAATCTACATCGCGGTGGTAGTGCTCAGCTTATTAAGCTTTCTAAAGAAGAACGCGCGACTGCTGTAGCTGCGGCTAAAGCGATGGGACTGAACCTGTGTGGTGTTGATATTCTGCAATCGAAAAATGGCCCAGTAGTGATGGAAGTTAACTCATCACCAGGCCTAGAGGGAATTGAAAACGCGACAGGTAAAGATGTGGCGGGCTTAATTTACGAGTTTATCGAGAAAAATGCCAAGCCTAACAACAACAAAACAAAAGGACGTGGTTAAATGGCAAAAGAGCTTGTCATTGCGGGCGTAGAAATACGCCCGGGAGAGCGTAAAGAAATAGATATACCAGTAGCTAAGCTATATACCGATGCAGAAGTATCAATACCAGTACAGGTCATTCGTTCTAAAAAAGAAGGCCCAGTGGTGTTTGTCAGTGCAGCGGTACATGGTGACGAGTTGAATGGTATTGAAATCATCAGTCGTCTTATCGCAGAGAACCTAAAACTCCAGAATGGTACGTTAATTTATGTACCTATGGTGAATGTCTACGGCGTATTAAACCAAAGCCGTTACATGCCAGATCGCAGAGACCTCAATCGCTGTTTTCCCGGCTCGAAGAAAGGTTCTCTTGCTGGTCGACTAGCTCATACATTCTTAGAAAGCATTGTCGCACATTGTGATTATGGTATTGATTTACACACAGGCGCGATTCATCGTTCTAATTTGCCACAAATTCGTGCCAACCTTGAAGATGAAGAAACTAAGCGTCTAGCGGAAGCATTTGCAGTACCAGTATTGTTGAATGCCAATATCCGTGATGGCTCTTTACGCGAAGCGGCTGTAAATCATGGTGCTCGAGTGCTGCTTTATGAAGCCGGTGAAGCGTTACGTTTTGATGAACTATCGATTCAGACTGGCGTTAAAGGCGTTTTGAGAGTGCTCAAAGCACTTGGCATGATTCGTAAGCGTGTCTCTAAAGCGAAAACTGAGCCGTTTATCGCTAACCGCAGTGATTGGACTCGTGCAGATGCGAGTGGATTTGTTAAAGAGTACGTACAACTTGGCTCTATGGTTGAGAAAGGCGAAACATTGGCAGATATCAATGGCCCGCTAGGAAATAATATCAGCCAAGTAAAATCCAACCGTACGGGGATCATCATTGGTAAGCAGAACATTCCTTTAGTACAGGAAGGTGAAGCTATGTATCACATTGCGTATTTTGGAGATAGCGCAGAAGAGGTATTTGAACATATCGAAATCATGCAAGAATCGATTGTTCCTGTAGAACCGAGCATGTAACACTATGCCAAACACATATAATGACAGAATGATAATTGGTAACTTGGAAGTGTGCAGTCTTCCTGAGTTGGGAATCTTCGATCTCGAAGTTCGTATTGATACTGGGGCTAAAACCTCATCTCTTCATGTGGACAACCTTGAACGCTTCAAACGTGACGGGCGCATGTACGTTCAATACGATCTTCATCCAGATATCTATCATTTGGAAGAAATCGTACACTGTGAGTCACTTATCCACGACTCAAGGCGCATCAAATCATCCAACGGTGACTCAGAGCAACGTTGTGTGATTCAAACACTATTCCGATTAGGGGATAGAGAGTGGCCAATTGAAATTACATTAAGTAATCGTCAGGATATGTCATATATGATGTTATTAGGACGTGAAGCGATGGCCGACAAAGTCTATGTAGACCCTAGCAGAGCGTTTCTGATTGACTAATTAAACCGCCTTCGGGCGGTTTTTTGTGATTTGAGGTTAGGAAGAATGTGCGAGCGTTTACGGGGCAAAAAAAAGTAGAGCACTTGGCTCTACTTTGCGTTTAGGAGGAAAGATCACAATACTTATGCTGGCTCTAGAACGTCATCGTTATCCATATCATAATCATAGTCTTTCGAAGCTTCGTGATACTTCGATTTACTATTTAAAGTGTGGAACGCTCGTCTTCCGCGTGCTAAGCGAACGTATTTAAGCCAAGTATGTTCCAGTTTAGATTTCGCCTTACTCGGGTTAACGATCACTTTAGTGAAGTGTTTCTCTTCAGCGTTCTCTGGTGAAATATCACCGCGCTCAAGCGCAAGCATAGTTTCACCATAAGTCACTAAGATGTCCTCTTCCAAAAGTGTAAAATCTCCCGATTTAGCGAATCCGCGTGGAAACTTTACTGCATCATAAAAACGTTTCTTGCCGTGGCGAAATTGAGTTTCAGTCATAGAGACCTCAAAGCAAATAGGTAGTAAAGCAAGGTAATTCAGGTGGCTCCGCAACAATCCAAAGAAAAGTCGACTAAACCGTTGAATCCCGTGTTGGTTCGATGCTGAAAATAGTGTGAAACCGGAAAGAAAGGAAACGAATTGTTTTTGTCGAAATCACAAAATTTCTTTATGCTTAATACAGCATAACTGTGTAAGAATACTGAGCTAACTTTTTCGTTAGCTCAACTACTTAGAATCTGTTTAAGAGTCATTTTATGGACGTAAAAGTATTTCAAACTTTCCTCGAAGTCGCGAAGGAAAAGCACTTTGGCCGCGCATCAGAAAATCTCTATATAACTCAGGCCGCTGTGAGTGCTCGCATCAAACAACTAGAGGAATACTTTGATACTCGGCTGTTTACAAGGCACAGAAACAACATCCAACTAACGTCGGCTGGCCAAAGGCTAATAGGGTACGCAGAAGTAATGGTATCGACGCTAAAGCAAGCGACGTTTGACTTATCATTAGAGAGCAATAAAGCGTTGCAATTGACGATTGGCGGTACACCTAATATTTGGGACGCCTATCTGCAAAACTGTTTAAGTGTTGTCACTGATTCATTAACGGGTTATGGCTTTGTGGCTGAGTCTCTGGGGCGCGAGCAGCTAAATAGGAAACTACTTGAGCGTACACTAGATCTTGCGTTCTCATTCGACCCATTTAAAGTCGAGGAGTTTAAAAGCCATCAGATTGCTGAATTGACGTTAGTTCTGGTTTCAACAGAGCAACGCGAGCTTGATGATGCTTTTAAAGATAAATATGTATATGTGGACTGGGGTACACAATTTGCTTTTGAGCATGCGGACAGACATCCAAATATTCCAGCACCATATCTACGCACTTCAACAGGTCGAATTGCGTTGGACTTTATTCTTGAGAAGGGTGGTTGTGCGTATTTGCCATCTTCACTTGTAGAGCCTTTCTTAGACTCTGGACAGCTCTATCAAGTCGACGGGTCTGAGGTTTGGTCTCGTCCTTTATTTATCAGTTACCGCAAAAACAGCACGTCTATAGAGGCGATACTCCAAGTAGAAAAACTGATTAATACTATTGAACCAACGACAAGTTATTTGATGCAGCAGGCTGGGGAAAATACGGATTAAGTAACAGCTTTACGTACTCTAGTAACATATAGCAAAAGGCTTCACCTAAACAAGTGAAGCCTTTGTGCATTTACAGATTACTAAGCACTAACCACGGTTAAATTATTCATCCAATAGCGTTTTAAATAACGGTGGAAACACAAAGCAAACTTAACGACTTCTTCAAAAAGCATACAGGCATAGACAACCTGAAATTCAAGTCCGAATACAAACGCTGCGGTTGCGGTTAGCGGAAGTCCCACAGTCCACATTGCGATGAAGTCCATTCTTAAACAGAACTTATTATCTCCTCCGGCTCGCAGAATACCGTTGATAATAATAAGGTTCAGCATGCGTAACCATATTGCACAACATAGAATAAACATAGCAGGTGCAGCAAGCGGATAAAGTTCATCGGTGGTTAAGTTCAGCCACTCAAGAATGACTTCACGACCTAATAGTAGAATCGCTCCTGTGACGATGCCAAACAAGAATACCGCTTTAATAAAGAATTTAGACATAGTGAATGCATGTTCAAATTCGTCTCTGCCTAAGGATTGGCCAAGTAGTACAGAGCAGGCTACCGAAATACCAAAAAACAGCGAATAACACAGCGACTCAAATGGTCCCATCATGCTAAATACAGCGAGCTCGGTAGTGCCCATATGACCAAATATCACTTGGTACATAAGTGTACCCATTGCCCATAAAATAGCGTTAAGCGTGGTCGGCACCGCGAGTTTTTTATAAGAACCCCAGAGTCGTTCGGTATTCTCAAGTTTCGCTTCTTTAAGAAGCCAATGGTTACGATGGTTGAGATAAACCCAGATGAAAATTACCTGAAGTAATCTGGATATCGTTGTCGCTAATGCAGCACCGGCTACGCCCATTGGAGGGACACCCAGACCGCCTTTAATTAACCAGAAGTTGAGGGCAATGTTGATAAAGATTGTCATAGCCCCAAGAATTAAAGGCGTGACAGCGTCACCGGATGAGCGCATGGCTGATTCCGCTACAATCACCACGTGAGTTAATATAAGTACCGGAAACGCATACCATAAATAGGTAGCACCAAGCTCAATAACGGTAGCGTCGTTGGTTTGCAGCATCATAATAAAACTGGAGAAGAGCGTGATACCTAATGTCACGGGTACTAACAGCTTTGCACCGAACTCCATTGAAAGCTGGGTGATAGTTTTGGCGCTACGTTTGTCGTTACGTCCCCAATACTGAGCAACGAGTACACCGTTGGCTGAAGCCATTCCGGCCATGATCATAATAGCGACAAAGTGCCATTTAGAGGCAATGCCCACTGCAGCAGTTGCTTCCTTACCAAAATCACTAACCATCAGTACGTCCGCCAGTGCCAAAATTGCAACAAGTGCACTTTGAATTGCGACGGGGAAACCAAGCTTTACCACAGAAGACAGAAGATGGTTTTGAGAAGCCTTGTTAGATGACTTAAGATAGGTTTTAGTTGTCATAGCTGCCCTCCTGAAAGTGTGATTTGAATCATATAAACGGTGGTAATATAAGAAAATTGGGACATCAAAACCATGTTTAAAAATAGACAAAACCTGTGCGAATCCGTCATTGATGAATTTAACATCAAGTCTGAGTGGATAGATGAAGTCTTTTTATCGGAGGCATGTGAAGAACGCTTTCTTTCGTCTAATGATATCCCCGAGTTCATTCCTGAAGATATCTTCATGGCTGGAATGGCAAACTTGATTGAAGGCTACCATGTGGAGCGTAAGGGCATTGATGTACACACAGTCTTATTTACAATCGAAGGTGGTGGCGTGTTGATGACGGAGGATTTTGTTGCTCCTATCGAGCCGTACTCGATAGTCGTATTACCAGCACACACACCATATCGATTTGAGATCAACCCTCAATATAAACATTGGCGCATGATCTGGTTTCTACCTAAAGACCGACCACGCTGGCAAGCTTTATCTGATTTAGGACAGAAAGTACTGCCATTTCATGGTTGTGAACGGATTTGGGCCTTAATGACACTCCTGTATTTGGAAATTGGTGGCAGAGCAAGTTATCGAAAACTGCTAGTAGGGGAAGTGTGCCGTATTATTACTGGATTTGAGTCGCAGCCTACCGACTCGACAGTCCGAGTACAAGCTTTGTTCAGCCAAATTGAAGGTCAGCTTCATCTACCATGGACTGTTAAAACTATGGCGAATAAGACATTTTTAAGCGAAGAGCAACTCGCACGAATATGTAAACGGCTTTACAACGTGTCACCACGAGCAAGACTCATTAATCTACGTATGGAAAAAGCGTGTGATTTGCTAAGAAATAACGATTGGTCAATTGCCATGATTGCGGAGCGATTAGGATATCGTGATCCGTTCAATTTTACCCATAGGTTCACAAAACATATGGGTAGTTCGCCAAGTGCATATCGTAAACAAGTCATGCAATCGAATGAAGAAATATAGAGCGCTCCTGCGCTCTATATTAGTTATTTTGAAATAGCTTGCTCTAACCATTGGTCGAACTGACCTTTTGGCAGGGCACCATTGATGACGTCTACGCGCTGACCATTTTTAAACACCATAATGGTCGGAATACTTCTGATTTGAAATTGAGCTGCCAGTTGTTGCTGTTGCTCAGTATCAATTTTCACGAATCGTACTTGTCCTTTGCGCTCTTCAGCTGTTTGTTGGAACACGGGCGCAAAACCAACACAAGGATGGCACCACGTGGCCCAAAAATCGACAACAACAGGTTGGCTACTGTTCAAAAGCGCGGAGAAGTTGTCTACCGTCCCTTCAACCGGTTGGCCATCAAGAAGTGGTGCTTTACAACGACCACAATTAGGTGACTCGGTGATTCTTTCTGCGGGTAAACGATTAAGTCCATTGCATGATGGGCAACGGGTATTGATAGTTGACATGGTCTCTCCCAACCGTGAATTGAATTTATGAAATTAGGCTTCTGTGAGCCTTAGATTATGAGTATACTCGAAGCTCTTAGAGTCGGGATAGACAAGTCATTATTGAGGCTTATCATAGTGAGCTTATTGATATTATTTGTCTATCTCGATTGACGAAAACTATAAAAAAATAGGTACAGAATGACAACATTTTACGCCGAAATCACTGGTTGGGGTAAGTGCCTTCCACCAGCGATCTTATCTAACCACGATCTTAGCACTGTAATGGAAACATCAGATGAGTGGATTAGAACCCGTACTGGTATAGAAAATCGTCGCATTAGCCATGTGAACACCTCTGAAATGGCAACCGTTGCTGCTAAACATGCAATGGCATGTGCTGGAATCACGGCAGATGAAGTTGATTTGATTATCGTTGCTACGTGTTCTCCAGATTCTTTGATCCCCAATACAGCATCACGAGTTCAGCAAAACTTAGGTGTTCCAGCAGCCGCTGCGTTTGACTTAAATGCGGCTTGTACAGGTTTTGTGTATGGCCTTGAAACGGCCACAAAACTGATTCAGTCAGGTAACTATCGTAACGCCATCGTTATTGGTGCTGAGCGACTTTCGTTTTTTATTGACTGGAGTGAGCGTGATACCGCCGTACTATTTGGTGACGGGGCAGGTGCTGCAGTGCTCTCTCGTACTGAAAGTAAAGTCGGTCTTCAAGATGCGCAAATTGGTTGTGATGCAAAAGGTCGCGATATTCTCGCTGTGCCAAAATTTGGCACTTCAATGGAGAGATTCGCAGCAGATAACGGTTACTTTGAGTTCAATTTCATTGGCAAAGAGATCTTCAAACGAGCGGTAAAAGGAATGGGGGCGGCAGCGAATACCGTTTTGACTCGTTCTAACCTTACTAAAGAAGATATTGATGTTGTGATTCCGCATCAGGCTAATATCCGTATCATTCAAACCTTGTGTGATTTGTCTGGAATCGACCAAGATAAAGCATTCGTCAATATTCAAAAATATGGCAACACTTCCGCTGCGACTGTGCCAATCGCACTTTGTGAAGCAATGGAGCAAGGAAGAATTAAGCCAGGAGATAACTTGTTGCTAGCCGCATTTGGTGCGGGTCTGACGTGGGGCGCTAGCTACATCAAATGGGGCGAAAGAGTCGAGCCAATTGGCAGTAGCGATGCTGCATTGCCACCATGTGACAAGTCTGCGCTAGAGTTGATGAAAACGGCGATTGAGCATTGTCACAATAAACCCGCTAAATAAGGTTTTTGTGAACTAAAAGAGCCAGAGTTTCTCTGGCTCTTTTGTTTTACTCACTCTTAAACAATCGAGTGTATATAGAATAAGTGTTTAGTCCTCTGGTGTATTAACTTCTTTAAGGTTGAGTTTGTTTGCCAATACTTCAATCGCTCCACCTTGCACGAACACAGAAATGACAACAATAAAGAACACCATATGAACCATAGTAACCGCGTTTTCAACTCCTGCAGCTGCAGGAATTAGTGCAAATACAATAGGTGTTGCTCCTTTCAATCCGATAGAAGATATGAATAAACGCTTTTGCCAACTGGCTTTTCTGAAAGGTAGGTAACATAACTGTACTGCTATCGGTCTTGCTACAAGAATCAACAAGAAAGCAGGCAGCAAGGATTGCCAGAACACCTTGAAGAGTTCTTGAGGGAAGATCTGTAACCCTAAAGCAACAAACAGTATTGCTTGAGCTAACCACGAAAGACTATTAAAAAAGTGGCGACTGACTTCCATACCACGTTTTACGCCGTTGCCAATGACCACTCCAACGACATAGGAAGCGAGTAGAATATTGCCACCGAGCAAATCACTTCCATACATTGCTAGTACTGCGGAAGCTAAAATGAAAACCGGGATTAGCCCATATTCTTCAAGTTTGATGCTGTTTAACAGGTGAGTACATAGCTTACCGATAGAAATGGCTATAGCTAGTGCGACAAAGATCTGCAGTAATAACTCGATTCCGATACTTGTAACTGAAGGAACCGTATCGGGAGTAAGGGCAAGACTGGTCAGCAAGACGACTAGTATCAAAGCGACAGGGTCATTAGTTGCTGACTCGAATTCTAAGATAGTGTCAGTGTCTTCTTTGAGTTTTAGTTTCTTGGATTCAAGGATAGAGAAGACCGCAGCTGCATCTGTTGAGGAAACTATTGCCCCAAATAATAAACAATGCACCGGCGGGAGGCCAAAGAGAACATAGATAATACCCGCGAAGACAACAGTGGAAAATACAACTCCAAGAGAGGAAAGTACGCCACCTTCTTTGTAAGCCACTTTGATGCTTTGTGTCGAAGTACTCAAACCTCCGACAAAGACAATAATATTTAATGCAATCGCCCCGATTGCAGAAGTAAGTGTAAAGTTGTCATAGACGAAACCAAATTCACCGTTACCTATGACCAGACCTACCGCCATAAAGATCAAAAGAGAAGGTAAGCCAAGAGTACGAGAAGGGTGGTGTAACAGAATGCCTACGCAAATTAACGCCGCAAAACCTACGAGTCCAAACTCAAAGTTCATGTATGTCCTATTATCGTTGTTGTTTCAAATGACATAAATCAGAAACCAAAATGGAAAATGATTCGTAAACTCTATGTTTCTATTTGTTTAGATTATAGTATCTTATTAACGATAGAGCTTTAACTTACAAGCAAAAATTTTGTAAGTATTTTAGTTGGTTACATAACTAGAGTGAAATAGATAAATGGGATTGAAGAGAGGAAATATCTTTGGTGACATTCCAAAAGATTTAACCAATGAAGTATTTGAAGACATCATTGCTTCTGAGGGAGTGAGAATTGAACGTATCGTTTCAGATGGCCACTTTACACCAATTGGTGATTGGTATGATCAAGCCGAAAATGAATGGGTGACTGTTTTGAAAGGCGAAGGTGTTATTGAGTACTATGACGGTACTTTTGTGACTTTAGGGGTTGGTGATTACATTGATATACCAGCACACGTCAAGCATCGAGTAAAGTCCACCTCAGAGTCCTCATTGACAATTTGGTTGGCTGTGTTCTATCCGAAAGATGGGAGTGAGTAGAAATTCCGAACTTAAATCCTAGAGAAGTGTTTGACCTTGAGGTCTGCGATTCGCTGCTTAGTTTTTAACTATTGTCTTCTTCCTCTTTGTTTATATTGCTATTTGGTTGAACATCTTTAAGATTACTCACCATAAAAGAACCTGATTAGTCTCAAGAATAAAATGTTAGATAAAGAAAATTTAGTAAAGCTCGCTAGGGTTCAAATGCCGTTTGGTAAGTATGCGGGCAGGGTATTGATCGATTTACCTGAAGAGTACTTATTGTGGTTTGACAAAAAAGGTTGGCCTAATGGCGAGTTAGGGGAGTTGCTTCAGCTGTGCTTGGCACTGAAAATTGAAGGGCTAGATAGTGTCGTCAAGCCATTAAAGCGAATGTAGTAAAAAGCGACGCTATGTGCGTCGCTTGGTTGTATTCGTTAACCTGATAGAGACTCCCATTGAGTGGGGTTAAGAGCCTGAGGTTTTATCTGTACCCGGCCATCTCTAGCCCTGCAAATACCTTGATTCACATCCCATGCTCCTTCGCGAATGTACTTGTGTACGCCTTGCGTACCTTGTTTATAGTACGAATCAAGTTTTCCTCTGTATCCGTAATAGGTACATTTGTCATAACCCCATCCATACATGTAATCTGCCAGTGCTTGTGCAAAGCTTCGTTTGCCGTTAAGCCATGAGCCACTATTGCAGTTATAGCACTTTATCTTTCCTCTAAAGGACTTGGGTAAACCGTTTTCTCTCAATCTATCAACAACAAATCGATGTCCTAGCTCCTTACCCCCCTTTGAGGTTTTAATAAACTCGCTCCCAGGTTCGCCATGTCCTCGAATATAGATTTGGTCATCGTTAGAAATGGTTTTTAGTTCGTTTATAACGGTTTTTGGTTCATACCAAATTTGGATCGCTTCTTTATTCTTGGTGTTTAACAGGTATTCAATCCATTGATGGTTTTTTCGATGCCCTGCGTAAGTCGATAAATTGCCTTTGTCGTTAAGTTGATCGCCATATTCAATGTAAGACAGCAGATCAGTTGTTGGTGTGGGCATATACAAGATTATCTTTGCCATTGAAGTTCCCTTTCATTTATCCATTAAAAACATGTGGTTATATGAATCGCTACATCATACATAGCCTAGTAAATAGACAAGGTTCGTAATGTTTATCGGTAGGAAATGCGATCTTTAGCCCAAAATTTTTGTCATCAATGCAGTGATAAGAATATTGATAAGTATTTAAACTGAGAATAACGCCTTATTTTTACAACATTTCATGCAGAGATTGTAAGAAATACTATTCTTAATGAATAACTTAGTGTCGCATAAGGTTTTTACTATGGTCCCGGTTCTTTACATGCAGCTTGGCGATGTGGTTTGGAAAATATTCGCTGACGGCTCGTGGCAACGAGTAGCTGATGATGAGGAATTATTAGATGGAATTCAGCTTGTTAGACAAGAGATTCAGGAATTGGGGGAAGATGTGCAGTTATCTGAAACTCAGATTGCTGCTATTGAACGTGAGCTTTCTCAAACCTTAAATAACTTATCTAACAACATCGTTAATTCACAAGGGACTGTAGATACGATTTCATCCAGTTCTAGCAAAAGTGGTGGTTTTGTCATCGCCCTGAAAGCAACCTTGGATGAAACCATTGCGCGAGCGGGGTTTGATACCCGACCCGGATTATTCGATACACAAGAATCTAGGCCAGAAACGACAACGCTCGACATCCTATCAGACCAGGCGCAATTAACGGTTCAGATTCTCGACGGAGGTGATGGTTACGAAAATCAATTTGAAGTGCCAGATGTCACTATCCTAGGTAGCGCTGCCGATGTGCGAGATGGCCGTGTTGTTCTGATAACCATTACCGACCAAGATGGCAACACAGTCCAAGCCCAAGCGACTACTCAGGATGAACAATATTCTGTTTCAGGCGTGGTGTTAACAGAGCTAGTCGAAGGTCCGTTAGTGGTGACAGCCGTCATATCTGATGACTTTGGAAATAGTATTTCCGCCAATGACGGTACCATTAAAGATACCTTGGCGGGAATTACAGTGGAAGCTGACGGATTCGGCGACGATTACTTGAACGCTCAAGAGGTAGGTTCGAGTGTATATCTAGGAACGGTCACTAATGTTGAGTCGGGTCAGCCCATTAATTGGGTTATAACAGATGAGCAAGGCAATACGCTTTCTGGGACCTCAAATGTTGATGCTGTTGGTGTATGGGATGTTAATACACTTGATGTCACAGGTTTAGTCGACGGAGTATTAACCATTGAGGCTTCCACTATCGACATTGCCGGTAATCCTGCAACATCAACAGATACCATCATTAAGGATACGCAAGCTTCAATTACAGTTTCTTTTGAGGATGTTGATGGTGCAATCAATGAGAATGAGATTACAGCCTCGACGATCTCGGGAACAGTCACTGATGTTGAAGATGGTCAAACGGTCGAGATTACGATTACTGGACTAAATGGGAAGCCGATAAAACAAACTGCGACGATAGTAAACGGTGAATGGTCGATAACAGGTGTTGATCTTTCATCATTCGATGACGGTTCTGTTACGGTTATTGCGTCTACGGTCGATATTGCCGGAAACCCAGCCTCAGCATCGGATACATCGGTCATTGATACGGTTAAACCGATTATTGATATTGATACTCTACAAGGATTCAATATTCTTTCTTTTCGAGCGGGTAATCTTTCCACGCTACAAGGAACAACCAGTCTCGTAGAAGAAGGCTTGCCTGTTACAGTCGTAGTAAGCGATGGGACGACTACGTTAGAGTTCTTGGGAGACGTAGATAGTTCGGGAGCGTGGGTTGTCAGCAACATCGACATATCTGCACTCGATAAGAGTACCGAATGGACACTCGATGCAAAAGTATCGAACTTGGTAGGCAATACTGCACTTGACGATATGCCCACCATTGTGTTGCCCGAATCCGTTGCTTTTTCAGATACGATTATTGGTATTTTTGGTAACCAACAACAAGAATCCGATGTAAGAATTCAAGGAGCGGATTTTAAATTTTATAGTGATCAATCTTTGATTGATCAATTAACTTCCACTGGTTTGACGATCACTTTATCGATCACTGACACGTCAATAACCGGTATACGCAGTGACGGAAAAACGGTATTTGAAGCAACACTTTCTGGTGAAACGGTCAATATTGCCTTTAAAGAAGTTATAGACCAAGACCCATCTTTAAACGCAATTCAAACCGCAATATTGATACAAGGTACTCAAACTGATCTTGATGGCACTACTGAAGTTGTCATTGGCCATTTACCAATCAATATAGCCGACCTTGAACCACTTCTATTTGATGACTTCGCTTTTGTTACTGAAGGTGAAGTTAAATCTGGAAATGTACTGAACAATGATATCGACTTGGATGGTACGTTACTGATATCTCAAATAACCATTGATAATGTGGAATATGCTGTCAATGGTAGCACTCCTACTGTTGTAACTTTGGCAGAAGGTCAATTATCTGTATTTGCTAATGGCCACTACAATTTTTCCGCCAGCAGAAATCTTGATGATTCGACTAACCCAAAAATTCAGTTTGACTATATCGCTGGGGACCAAGAAAACGACTTTGGGCAGGCAACCGCGACTATATTTATTCGCGATGGTGAGGCCGGAGATGTTACTGACGGTTCTACTTCATTTATTGAAGCGGATGCTGATTTACGTCCGCAGACAATTAATGCACAGTTTTCGGTTGCTCCGGGCTCAGACAATCCCGACCCCGATAGCCTATTTTTCGAGAGTTCCACGCTTAATCTGCTCGATAGTTTATCGCTAACGAGCGGTTCAAGTTTAATGACTTTGGACTATAGCTTAAATGGTGATTCAACCGTCATTACGGCGAAATCAGGTAGTGAAACGGTTTTTACTATCACTTTGACAGGTTCTATAGCATCGGGCGACGCGACATTTGTCACTGGCAATATAGAAGTTATCTTAGAACGTCCATTAAATCACCCTAATAAAAATGACTTATTGAAGTTACCGTTGTTGATAGGCGGAAAAGATACTGATGGGACAGAATTGCAGCCAGGGGAATTTACTTTACTAATAGAAGATGGTTCCGATCCAGTATTAACGTCAAATAGTGATGCGTCGGTATCCGAAGCCGATGTAAGTAGTAATAGTGCTTCTGCAACAGGACAATTTGAAGTAGGGCTTGGTGCCGATGATCTAGATACGAACCAACAAAATGATGCCTCTGTTTACTTTCTAAAGGCAGAACAACCTCTTGTCTATAGTAATGGCGAGGAAGTGCTTTATACCATAAGTCCTTCAGGCTCGATTCTGACGGGGTATGTTGGGGATGTGTCTAATATCGTTTTTGTTTTATCGTTTGTGGCTCCGGACGCAACGACTGGAGGTACCGTTGATTATACCTTTGATCTCAAACAGCAACTTGATAACACCGCTGATCCTATGCAACTCCCGTTCGTAGTCACAGCGAGAGACTCTGATAACGATTTAACTAAACTGACTTTGAATGTCTCCGTTAGTGATTCGGGACAAGCAAATTTAGGTTCAACATCTTTAGCCGTAACTGAATTGCCAATAGGTGAGGCGCCTGATGGTACGTCAACAAGTGATAGTGGCACACTCACTTTAACTGCGTCTGTCGATAGTATTGTCGAAGTGGATTTAGGAGTGAGTGCCGGTGATGTAGTCGTCGATAGTGGAGGCTCTCCAATTACTACCAATGGGCTAAGTATTTTTTGGCGCGATAATGGAGACAAAACCTTTGATGGTATTGATGAAAATGGTGTCGTCGTATTCCGAGCAGCGTTACCTAACGATTACACGGTTGCGTCAGGCTTAACCTCTAGTTTCCAACTTTCATTCCGTGTATTTAAGGAGATTGATCACGGTGACGATGGAAGCCTAAATGAGTTATCGATAAAGCTTCCTATTGTTGCTAAAGATTTTGATGGTACTGAAACGACTGAAATATCTACAGTCAAAATCTACGATGGGGGAGATCCTTCTATTTCTACCACATCACTGGAGATCGACGAGGCGAACTTATCGGAATCACCGGAAGTAGAGGTGAAAAATACTGGAGCGCTTTCGTTTATTCGAGGTTCAGATACCATCGTTTCGTTTGATGTCGATATCGCAACATTTAACGGTTCAGGTTACCAAAGTGGTGGAGAAAATATCGTATTAGCTGCACGTGATATAAACGACTGGTTTATTGGGACACAAGCGAATTCTGGTGATGAAGTGTTTAGAATTCGGCTCAATGTAGATGGGTCTGCAGAATTTATCCTATCAAAGCCACTTGATCACCCAAGCGGTAACGGTGCCAACACTCTTGACGTAGATTTCCCTGTTTTTGCGACCGATGCAGATGGTGACCAATCAGCCTCTACTAATTTAACGGTCGTTGTCACTGATGATATTCCGACCTCAACAGATAACACGTTAGAGCTTACTGAGGGAGAAACATTTACTGGTAATCTGTTAAGTGCATCCGCGATGGGTGTTGATGGTGCGACGGTCACTTCATTTAAATACGAGTCCACGGATTATGATTTCTCTGGGGGAGAACCCGTTGTTATTACCCTTACTAACCAGTACGACTCTAATTCAAGTTACGGCACGTTTAGCTTGTATTCTGATGGGCGGTATACCATAACGACCGATAATAATGTCGATGCGACTCCTGCTTTGATCGATGACATCGAATTCATTGTCACTGATTTTGATGGTGATACCGTCACCAGCACAGCATCTTTGGTGCTGGATGACTCTTCAGGGGTTATTCGCGTTGCCAATACTGAAATCCGTGAAGATGAAACTGCTAGCTTAGATATCAAAGTTTATGTTGGTGACTTCGATCAGAACGAAAATGTCAGTGAAATTACGATTAGCAACCTACAAGGTGGTACTCTCTATCTTGGGAACGTAGCGTTGACACCTGATGGGAGTGGAATGGTCACCTTATCGGGTGGGCAAATTGTTAAGGCTACGGGGGATTATTTCGTTCCTAATGGCAATTTGACTTATGTTCCAAAACTTAATGAGTCAAACACGACGCTTACTGGGAGTATTGTCGCACTGGTTGTAGGGGCTACCATAACCAGAACTGGAGTTGCAGATGAAGACGTAACTAGTGCAAATCTCGAAGTTTCGGTTTTACCCGTCGCGGATGCCCCTGACTGGGCGAGTTCGCAATTTGAATACAATCTAACCGAAGATATTGGACGAACGTTTGCTCTTAATGTTGATGCTCAATTAACAGATACTGACACCTCTGAGAATCTTTCGTATCAAATATCTAACATACCTAGTGGCGTAACGATTAAGCTTGATGGTAGTAAAATCACCGAAGGAAAGAGCTATACGCAAAGCCAGTTAGACGATATGACCGTGACGATTCAAAAGAATTTAGCGGGCGAGTTTAGTTTCGATATCAAAGCTATTGCTACAGAGAAAGGTAATACCTTCTCAATTCCAGACGACAAAACGGAGGAAATTTCCAACTTAGTAGTAATTAAAGTCTCTCCCGATGCCGACGAACCAGAGCTAACGATAAAAGATATTCGAGGTTTAGAAGATAAAACGATTGATCTTAAAGATGTCATATTTGGTAATTTAACCGATACCGATGACTCGGAAACATTAAAATACGATATTGTCGTCCAAGATGGGTGGTCATTTACGGGGACTGGCTTTCAATTAATCTCTGCTAACACCTATCGTGTCGATTCTGATGCTATTGCCAATTCGCAAGCACTTTTGGTACCAAAAGAAGATATTAGCTCGGTTACCGAGTCGCTCTCAATTCAGGTTACTGCCGTTTCAATTGAGTCGACGATTGATGGGTTGACGCCAATAAATAACGAAGCTTTCAGCGAAACTCAGACAATCAATATTCATCTGAAAGGCGTCGTAGATGAGCCAATCGCACAGGATGCTGGCAATGGTCACTGGGGATTTGATAGCGGTACGAATACTATCACGACTGTCGGGAGCTTCCTTGAAGATGGTTTAGTCCCTCTGGATTTTGAGTTTGTTACAACCGATGATGATGTCTCTGAAACACTCAACATCCTAATAACCAATGTACCTAATGATGTATCAATCGTAGATAGTTCAGGCAATCCCGTAGCACTCACTATCGCGGGAATTGATCCAACATCGGGGAATATTTATCAAGTAAGTAATAGTGAATTGGCTTCACTGTTCATAAAACCGTTGGAGGACTTTAGTGGCCGTTTTACTTTTGATGCGACGGTTATTTCTACGGAGCCCGACGGCGACTCAGGTTCGTTCGACTACACAATCCAAGTTGATTTATTACCCGTCGTTGATCAAAGTGATGGATTATCTGTAGGTACTTCTGGTATTGAAGATGCTCAAATAGCTCTGGACCTAGAGCCTAAAATAAGTGGAGATAACGATAAGAGTGAATCTCTGACAGGGTATTATATTGATTCAGTGCCCAATGACCTCACGCTCTATTTTGACGGCGCGGCGATTACCATACCTTCATCAGGATTGGACCTTGAAACCCTACTAGACTCTACAACACCTACTTTAGATAGCTTACTAAACAGCGGGCGACTAAGTGTTGTCGCAACAGAAGATTTAAGTGGAACGTTCTCAATTCCTATTCGTTATGAGGTAACGGATACATCAGGATTGGGCGCTACAAGCGTTAAAATGATTTCAGGTAATTTAACCGTTGTTGTAGACGCAAGAGTTGAGATCGATACTCGTTTGGAAACGTCTGTCGACTTGTTTACTAGTGATGACGGGTCACCAGTGGATGTTTCCGCAGCGGTTAAATTTGTTGAAGAAGACATCGACGGATCAGAATATCTAGATTACATCATATTAGAAATACCTGATGGCTATGACCTAGTGGTAAAGAGTACCGGTAATGAACCTCAACAAACGCCAGATGGCAACTGGCTTATTTCTGCACAAGGGTTAACGAGTGAGAGTGTACAAGAGCTATCCAAGTTTATTCTCGATGGTGTGTCAATAGAGAGCAATGTGGATACACCGGTGCTAGATATAGTGGTTCGAGCTCGAGTGATCGACGGCGAAGACGCCAAATACATTGATGGGGTATTCCAAATACAAATTACCGGGCATAGTGGCGGTGGTGGAAAACCTTGTGACCCTGTCGGTCCTCCTGGTGAAATTGAAGCCAGTGACGATATCGAGTTTGATGAAGGGACCGAAATACTCGATCTATCGGGCCTTCTCAATCCTGACATCGCGAGTGACCCAAACAACGATATTTCATTTTATGTTCCTTCCTCGTCATTACCTGATGATGTTGAACTACAGGGCAATGGTGTTATTCCAGTATATGACGATGACGGAGAGCTAGTCGGCTATTCCATAAGCCAGAGCGGCTTAAGTAATTTGCAAATTAAAGGCTTAGATGAGGACTTTGCTGGGTGTTTATCTTTTACTGTTGAAACGACAGAAACTTCGGCTTGTGATGGGGCTTCTTTAACGACCAGTCAAACTATCAATATCGAAATTCGACCTGTGGTAGATGAAATTATTTTGTCTACTGCATTTACGGATATTGATGAAGACGTAACGACAGATATAGGCCTTACGTTGATATTGGGGGATTCAATCGAATTTGGTCAGACTGTGGTAGGTGAAGGGGATTCTGCGACTGGTAAAGAAACCGTTAATTCCTTCACGATAGCCGTTTCCAACGGAGCTCAAATTGTTGCAGATGGTAACCCGAGTTGGCTGGTGGACAATGGCGATGGCTCATGGACATTGACTGATGTGACCAAACTACCTGATGTGAAGCTTGTACCGCCAGAACATTACAGTGGTGACTTGTCATTAACTGCTAGTGTGTCGATTACCGATAAAACCGACTGTCTTGCGGAATCTGATACACAAACTAAAACGGTAACGAAGGTCATCTCCATCAACCCTATTGTGGATCCCGCCGACCTTGTGACTAGTGACATCTTAGGGGACGAAGATAGTTATATATCTCTTGCTGCGCTAGACGCTGATCTGATTGACAAAGATGGATCGGAAAACATGTCTCTGAGCGTCTCTGGAGTGCCCGAAGGGGCGGTGGTAGTGATTAAATCTGGTTCGAGCTATCAATTACTCCCTAACAACGGTTTAGATGGCGGCTCTTTCAATGGCTCACCTACTTATGAGTGGCAGTTAGATGTAGCGACTCTCAATGACACGTACATCTTACCTTCACTTGATTTCAGTGGTGATATTCCATTAGAACTCAAGGCCATTACACAAGAACTGGCTACTAATGATACTCGGGTTACGGAATCCAGTTTTACTCTGGGTGTTAAACCCGTTGGTGATGATATTGAATTCTTTGGGTTACCAGAATCGGTATCAGGAGATGAAGATGCCGTTATTGAAATTCCCGTAGAGATCACCAGCCTTGAGACCAACAGTGATGAGTCTCTAACGATAGTGGTAACCGTTAAAGGTACGACTGATCCGGATGCCATTGATGGAATAGAAAGTATTCGAATCGATGGAAAAACTGCCAAATTTGTCCAAGTGGGTAATATAGCAACGGCAACAATAATCGTAGGCGCAAGTTCCATCAGTAGTATTGAACTGTTTGCTGGCAACGCGTTTGGCGAAATGGATATGACCATCACCGCGGATACGTTAGATCAAAACACAGTACTGGGCAATCGAGTTTATGACCCCGGACCAATTAAGCAGGATACGGTTCACCTATCTATAACGCCTGAACCAGACGAGCCGATTCTAACTCTTGAGTACGACGCCATATATTCGAGTGCGGAAGGTAACATACCATTAGGTCTGAGTATGTCTTTGGTTAACCCTGCGGATGCAGAGACAGGAACACTTACCATTATTGGGCGACCAACAGACATTACCCTATCCAAAGGCCAGGCAAGCGGAAACGATTGGATCGTTGATTTGGCGGATGTAGCTGACCTATCAATCACTGGTTATCCAGCCATACCAACTGGTAATCCATTGGATTTCACCTTAACCCTTGAGCCGAGTGCAGAACTAAATGGAAATACGGCAGACGGTTTAAGCACAGAGCTCCAAATCACATTGTATGACGATGACACTGCTATCAATGACAGTGCAACTGCCGCTTCCGAAGACGACCGTTTTCTAGGAACTCATAAAGCCGATACTTTTGACGGAAGAGGTGGGGATGACTTTATCGATGGTGGTAATGGCAGTGACACTCTGTACGGTGGTTTGGGGGCCGACACATTCTATTTTGGTGCTGATGAATTGGGAATCATTGGACATACAGATACGATAAAAGACTTTGACACAGGGATAAATACAGACTCTATAGACCTCAGTGGTATTTTGTCAGGCGTATCAACAGCGACTCAGGCTGACCAACAGATGGACCTGATTCAAGACGGAGCTAACGTGCGAATCGACATCAAGCCAGATGGAACTAATGTTAAACACCATATCGTTTTAGAAAATACAACGTTAGACAGTTTATATGGTGGAACGAGCACCTCAGGTGTCGCAGAGGTCGACATAATCCAAAAAATGATAGACGACCAGAACTTAATTTTGTCATAGGTCGCTTTAAGCAGTAGGGACATGCGGTGGAGAGAAATAATAAGGATAATTGGTTAGAAGCGGTTCAATGGCTATGTCGGCATTTTGAAGTACGTTGTCATCCAGTAAAAATAAAATCAGGGTTACCTCTAGATGACGGTAAGCTATCAGAAAGTTTGTTTGTTCGAGCATTGGAACGACATGAAATTGATATTATGGAGCTGTCGACTAACGAGCTTACCAAAGCCTCTTTGCCGTGTGTTGTCATCGAAAGTAAAGAACGAACCCCGTTAATTATTACATGCATAGACGGGCAGCAAGTTACGTATCTTGAGGTGGCGAATGACTTTCAACAATCAACGGTTGATGTTTCAGAGTTCAGAACTCGTGTTGACAAGCCTTTATGGCAAATCAACGCAGCCAGTAAAGTCGATCAACGTGCTGAGGATTTAAAACAGCGAACTCCTACACACTGGTTGTTAATGACGCTCAAAGAAGTAAAGCCATGGTATCGTGATCTCCTAGTCGCTTCTTTTGTTATTAATGTCCTAGCTCTTGTCGTGCCTCTGTTTACGATGAACGTTTACGATCGAGTGGTACCTAATCAGGCCTTTAATACGCTATGGGTATTATCTGCCGGCGTCGCTATTGTTATTGTGTTTGATTGGATACTAAAGGATTCACGCAGTTCAGTAACCGATATGGCTAGTCGCTATGTTGACAACAAACTCTCCTCGCAACTATTCAGTAAAACAATGGGCATGAAGTTGGAAAACCGTCCTCAATCGGTTGGTGCGTTTTCGAGACAGCTTCAAGACTTTGATTCAGTCAAAGAGTTTTTGACTTCAGTGACGTTAGTGACCTTGGTCGATTTACCATTTACGGTCTTGTTTTTGGTGCTAATCGGTTGGTTGGGTGGAGCTATGATGCTGATCCCTATGGGGGTTATGTTGTTACTGGTCACTATTAGTATTGCTATGAAGTGCAAAGTGGAAAGTACGCTTGAAGAAACCTCTCGATTCTCAACTCAGCGTCAAGCACAGTTAATAGAAAGCCTAAACGCGCTTTCCGAAATAAAACAAAATAACGCTCAAGGATTACTCCAAAAGCGTTGGGAGCAAGTTGTCGCATCGCTTTCTACTTGGCAAACCCGCTCAAGAACCTACACCAATATCATTTCACATAGCATTCAATCTAGTCAACAGGTAGTGACGGTGTCACTTATTGTGTTTGGTGTTTATCAGATTTCGGAGGGGCTACTGACGATGGGAGGACTCATCGCCATTGTCATGCTTAGTGGTAGAGCTGGAAGTTCAATTAATCAGTTATCAATGCTGATGCTGAGATATCAGCAGTCGAAAACTGCAATGGAAGGGCTAAACCAAATCATGAGTTTGCCTCAAGAGGACACCAATCATCAGGTATTAGAAAGGGGAACGTTTAAAGGGAGAATTAAACTCGATAATGTTGGGTTTATTTATCCCGAAATGCAGTCTGAAGTTCTTTCTGGCATTGATCTTGAAATCCAGGCAGGAGAGCGGGTTGGCATAGTCGGTGCTGCGGGGGCGGGTAAATCGACGTTGATGTCTTTACTGTTAAAACAATATGCTCCTAGCAGTGGTCAGGTGTATTTTGAGGGGTTGGATTCAAAATTATGGCCGCATAGTGTCCTTCGTGAAACGACGGGCTGGGTAGCTCAACATAGCGTGCTGTTTTTCGGGTCTGTGTTCGAAAATATCACCTTTGGCGATACTCAGTTTGATGAGAAAAGACTAGCGTATGCTATTCAGTTCTCCGGTCTAAACGATTATATGCCACGTTTGATTAATGGGTTA
The DNA here is from genome assembly GCF_000733315.1 of Vibrio sp. ER1A. Classification (NCBI taxonomy): domain Bacteria; kingdom Pseudomonadati; phylum Pseudomonadota; class Gammaproteobacteria; order Vibrionales; family Vibrionaceae; genus Vibrio; species Vibrio sp. ER1A. The sequence goes on along the minus strand of NZ_JPJA01000086.1, from coordinate 761,290 downwards.
GAAACGCAGGTAGGAGAAGGTGGACGGAACTTGTCCGGAGGACAACGACAAGCCGTCGCTTTAGCACGTGCATTATATCGTCAACCAAAACTGCTTGCTCTTGATGGACCAACTAGTGCTCTGGACAGTCAAGCAGAGCAACGCTTCTATCAAGCGCTGTTAAGGATGCCCAAAGATATCACCATGGTGATTAGTTCTCATAGACAGTCATTTTTGGCGTTGTGTGACCGTGTGCTCGTCCTTGAGAGAGGAAAGATTGTTTTAGAGGGCACTCCAAAAGAAATCTTCGAGCGTAGGTCTAGCAAACATAAAGTAAAGAATATCTCTGTCGTAAAAGGAGGTAATCATGAGCACTAGTCACATCGAATGGAATAATCGTCAATTGGCTTACCGTTCACGAAAACTCATTTGGATAATTGCAGTCTTGGTGGTCGTTATTGTTGCCTGGGCAGCATGGGCAACCCTTGACGAGGTAGTCGTTGGAGAAGGCTCTGTGGTACCAAGCCAATCGGTTCAGACAATACAATCCTTAGAGGGAGGGTTGATCGAGAATATTCTTGTCAGGCAGGGGGATTCGGTTATTAAGGGTCAACCGTTAGCTGTTTTGGATGACACTCGATTTCGGGCTTCGTTTCAAGAATCTGGTAAGCAATTTGATAGCCTAAGTGCGCAAAAGGTGAGATTAGAAGCTGAGTTGGCATCTGTAAAAGTCGATAACAAACAGAGCGTTACTATTACTCCTATCGACATCGTCACTAATGATAACTCAAGTGCAGCGTTGTTTAATGCCAAGGCCAATTACTATGAGCGACTTGAACAGGTGACATCTGAATTAGAAGAATCCAAGCTCCGTATTGAACAGCAGGCACAAGCATACAGTGATACCCAGTCTAGTGTCCGTACATTGCAGAGCAGCCTAACCATTGTAAGAAAAGAGCGTGATCTTCTTAAGTCTGTTGTGGAAAGCGGTGCGGTCGCTGAAGTGGAACTTTTGAAACTCAACCGCGACGTAATACGATTGGAAGGCGACTTATCGAGTGCAAAAGTGTCTGCTCAAAAACAACGTGCCGCGTATTCAGAAGCAATCGCGGACCATCGTGGTATCGCTCTCAACTTCAGAACTAAAGCGCAAGGACAACTCAATGAAGTTTCAGCAACGTTAGCCCAACTTAATGAAAGCCGACAAGCAATTGCTGACCAACTTCGAAGAACTCAAATTACCTCTCCTGTCGATGCAACTGTTAAAGATGTGTTCGTTCGAACCATTGGTGGTGTCGTTCGTCCAGGAGAACCCATTATGGAATTAGTGCCAAAAAACTCGGCCTTGATCGTAGAAGCCAAGATTGCTCCAAAAGATATTGCTTTTATTTCAGTAGGTTTGGAGGCAACAGTTAAATTTTCGGCCTATGATTTTGTTATATATGGTGGACAAAAAGGCAAAGTGACATATGTCAGTGCCGATGCGCTGCAAACTGAGGATGGTGCGGCTTACTATCGAGCTCACATTGAACTGGATCAGCAAGCACTCGAACAAAAATCCTTTACAGTCATTCCTGGGATGCAGGCAGCAGTGGACATCTTAACCGGGGAAAAAACAGTTTTGAGTTATTGGTTAAAACCAATACTGAGAGCGAAACAGAACTCTTTACGAGAACGATAATAACGACAAGGAAAAAGTATGCGTTGTTCAAAGCTCATGCTGTCTATGTGTGTGGCGTTTGCATCTCAAGCTCACGCGATCTCACTAGAAGAGTCAGTAGCATTTGCAATCGATTATAGTCCAGAAGTACTTGCCCAGTACTCTAGGTATCAATCGGTAATTAGAGATGGTGATGCAGCCAGTGGTTATCGCTTACCGCAAGTAAATCTGTATGCTGCGGCAGGTGTTGAAGAGACTCGTTATAACAACGGTAATTATATCGACCCAGATGATAGGCGACTAAACCGAACCGAATTAGGCGTTCGGGTATCGCAGCTGTTATTTGATGGATTCGGTACTAGTGCGAATGTAAAACGCCTTGGCTATGAGGCTGAAGCTGAGCGTCTAACCCTGATTTCAAGGGCTGAAAATGTATCGCTTGATGTTGTCAGAATATATTTGGAGCTATTAGAAGCAGAAACGTTACTGCAATTGGCTAATAGGAATGTGCTTGAGCACCAAGAAATATATCAAGACGTGTTAGACAAAAAACAGAAAGGGTTGGCAAGTAATTCAGATTTAGCACAGATCTCAGCACGTGTCGCGACGGCTCAGTCATCTCAAATATCGGCTCAAAACAACCTCTATGATTTGAAAACACAGTTTTTGCGCTTAGTAGGCAAGCCTGGAAGCGAATTGGTCTTTCCAAAATTCGACAGTGGATTGCTCCCAAGCACCCTTGATACAGCGATTCAGCAAGCAGTTGATAACCATCCTGAGATTCAAGCTGCAATGATTGATATGGACGCCGCAAGGCAAGAGATTCGACGTGAAAAAGGCGATTATTATCCGGAAGTTAAATTGGAGCTGCATGCAAACAAAAATCGTAACGTAGGAAACGTAGTGGGCCCAGATGAAGATATGCGCGCCATGGTGACGCTGGATTACGATATTTTCAGTGGCTTTTCAACCAATGCACGAGTGGAGTCTTCGGCGTGGCGTTTAGAGGAGGCACGTGCCATAAGAGTACGAACTGAACGTGAAGTAAGAGAGGGTACTGAACTAGCGTGGAATGCGTACTCAATGTTGGAACAACAAATTCGCCTGCTCCAACAAAATGTCGATGCGGCAAAAATTGCTGAACTTGGTTACATCCAGCAATTCAATGTAGGACGACGCAGTCTGCTTGATGTCTTGGATGCCAAAGTAGAGGTCTTTCTTGCTAGACAAAACTATATCCGAAGTAAGTATGATCGCACCTTTGCTGCATATCGACTACTAAACGCGATGGGCGTGCTGACGTATGCATTACGTGTTGAACATCCAGACGAGTGGCAAAAAGAAGGAGAGTCGTAATGAAGCGATTATTTATCATGGGGCTTCTTCCTTTTTTACTTATTGGTTGTGCTGAATCTCCAAACGTTCAAACTAATAGACATCAAATTGATGATTTACGTGATCAAGACCAAGATGGCGTTATTAATCAAAGAGACCGATGCCTTGATACTCCCAAGCATGTTGCGGTCGACAATACTGGCTGCGCAGATTGGCAAATTTCCGACAAACCAGTGGTTGTAAGTGTTGACTTTGATTTCGATAAATCAAAATTACGTTCCGACCAGACGTCTAAAGTGAAGCGACTTGTCGATATGTTGGAGCAATACCCTAACTCCAACGTGGTTCTAATAGGGGATACGAGCTCAGAAGGAACAGATACTTACAATAAAGCGCTTGCTAAGCGACGCACTGGTGCAATCCGTAATGAGCTTGAGCGAATGGGTATTGAATCAGAACGCATTTCGGAGCAGGAGTTCACGCAAACAACGTATTACACAGAACAGCTTCATAAACGTAAGCGTCGAACGATAGCGGTTTTTTATCGCCCTGAAATGAAAGTAACCGAGGAGTGGGATATCTTTACTTCGGAAAAAAACTTAAGCAGTGCGACTAAGGTGGAGGCTCCCAGTGAATAAACTGAGTATGGTAATTATCGGTAGCATGGCAGTTTCTCCGTTCGCCCTAGCAGAGCAGAAAATGACACCGCCTTCTATTGTTGCGGTTGAGCACAACTTAGTCCCGTTAATGCAGGCATTAGTTGAAGCAAAGCAATTAGATATCACTGTTAAGGGTAGTGCTGATGTTCCTTATAGCATCACCAATAACAAACTTGCCATGGGAATTAGCTCTCGTAAATGGAAAGACAGAGAGGTGGCAAAATTTGTTCAAGTACATGGTTATAAGCCAACGGAGTTGTTCTTTACGGCTGATGTGATAGCAATTGTCGCTAATAAAAGTAATCAAACCCAATCTATTTCTGTGGCGGAGCTAAAACGAGTCTTTGGCTGCCATTCACAACCAGATGTGGTGAGGTGGGCGGACGGTAATGGACAGAGTACTATCCCTATGGTTCCTTTTGCTATCGACAATCAATTAGTAATGCACAAGGAGTTTTCAAGTTGGGTGACATGTAAAGATGACGAATACGTTGCGACGCACTTTGTGTCTGACAAACCAACATTTTTAAATGAAATTTCCGGTGAGGAAGGGGCGCTCGGTTATACCGTTTATAGTGATGAACTGAAAGATACCAATATTTTAAAAGTCACCAACCGTTTTGGTGAGTCTTATGATGTCAATAAAGAAACGATATTGTCTGGACGTTATCCGCTAGCTAGCGTTTACTACATGTATCTAAATCTACCTCCGAATCGAGAGTATTTTAATGAGCAAGAAGAGTTCTTTATTGGCTTAACGTTGTCTGAAGAGCAGAAACCAGTGCTCAATCGATATGGGTTTATCAGTTTGCCGCCAGAAGCTATTCAACGTAATCGAATTAGACTAAAGCTAGATGAACCTTTGATAGAAGGGGGATATAAATGAGCTCTTAGGCTTATTGGCCTAAGAACTCTTGATTGAATGGCTCTAGCTGTTACTTTCCAAAATAGGCGATGACGACTTTGTCGTCGCCTAATTCTCTTGAAAATACGTAAGCGTTGTCATTCGGTAATACCGTATGTTTTCCTGCACCTATGGCTGGGTGTCGATCTCTAAATTGTCCAACTGTTTCCCAATGCTTCAACAGCTTTTGCTTATCATTTGAAAGCTCCCAAATCATGTCCGAGCGAGTACCTTGATGGAAATCATCTGCATAAGGACCGATGTTTCTTCCCACCTCATCGCCGTAGTAGACTTGAATCGCGCCAGGGCTTAGTAGCAGGGCGTTGGCCGCATTTCGTTGCATGTCATAATCTTTAAAGCGGCTAAAAAACAATTCTGTGTCATGAGAAGACATGTAGCTTACTGGATTGAAATCAGGTGAACTTTGAATGGAGTCAGCGTAATGCTGATAAGTGTCCGCCATCTGGCTAAAGCATGCAGCGCCTTTGTCGAGCTTCTTTTGCATATCAAAGTTAATTAAAGCATCAAACCCATCATCAAAGTAGGGGCTTCTGTAGGCGCTGTGCCCCCATACTTCACCCATCATCCAGAAAGGCTGTCCTTCAACGTTATTTTTTGAACGCCATAACTCAAGACTAGACGTTGCTTCAACTTTGAGTCTTTTCCAGACCTCGCCTTCAACGTGCTTGACGGTATCAACTCGATATCCATCTATACCGAAGCGTTTAACCCAATCAGTTTGCCATTCGATTAAGTAGTCCGCCACGGTATAATTGTCTCTAGCGACTACTCGTGTGCCTGGGTTATTTAATAGAAACTCTGGTGGTTGAACGGTTTTATTCGATTCTGTTTTGAAATCTGGCAGACCTGCAAGGGACAAGGTTGTGTCACTAGAGCCTGGCTTATCGTAGCCAGGTAGACCAGTTCTTACCCAATCAGGTCCCCACCAATCAGCCCAATGGTGTGAGTTGTAATTTATATTGATGTGATAACTGTGCCAATTTTCACCTTTCTTAGGTGCCCATTTTGTCCAGGTCTTTGGAAGTACATTGGTAGCTTTGGCAACATCAATGTCGTCGAATTGGAGGTCGGCAAGTGTTGAATAGCCTGGATGATTAATGACAGCGTCCAACAAAACCTTTATCCTACGCTTATGGGCTTCAGAAACAAGCTGCTTCAAATCATTATCATTACCAAAGCTCTGGTCAATTTTGGTGAAGTCGCGAGCCCAATAACCATGATAGGCATAAAATGGAAACGATCCGCTATCGCCACCCCCAACAAAACCATGTACCTGCTCTACGATGGGAGAAAGCCAGATCACGTTGGTACCAAGCGCTTTAATATAATCTAGCTTTTCAGTGACGCCTTTTAAGTCGCCACCATGAAATGTCCCGACCTCATCTTTACCATCTTTTTGACGTCCATAAGGTTGTATTGCCTCCGGGTTGGAATCTTTAAAACGATCGACCATGACGAAATAGATGTTGGCGTTTCTATAATCGAACTTGGTGTTCGATTGGACTGATTTAACTGACTCTAACAAGGTTAGACCGCCACTCGATGCGTTTGGTTGTAGTGAGACTTGACCATTATGTACAGTGACTACTGAACCTGAAAACACATCTTTCAACTGTGTCCCATCGGGGTAAGAGCTTCCTAGATCAATAGTCTGGAGTTGGTTAGGGAGCTGTTCGCACTTAACATTTGGTATTGGACGTTTAAACTCAGTTTTAGCCACTTTTTTAGGTTGTCGTTTAAAGGTCAACGTGTGAAGTTTTTCATCGTAGATAAAGGCGTAGTCTCCGGTGAACCTAATGTTCAAAGGCAAAGTGGATATTTTGCCGCATAGTAGAGGAACTGGAGTGTTGAACTTAACCTTATTGGGCAGCTCATTATTGCAGAGCGTGTCTATAGCGCTGATATCGAGCTGATACTTATCTTTATTAAGAGTGACGACTAATGGTGTTGTAGGGTCTAGTGGATAGTCTCTGCTCGTTGTGGAGGTAGAGATGGTTAAGTAGGGTGATGCAAATAGCGATGGCGAAGCCAACAGCATACAAGCAAGTAGGGTCTTATGTTTCATGCTCATTCCGTTGTTCTAATAATCCGAGGTTACTATAAGTTGCCTCAAGCGGTTTCACATCATTCTCATGCTCTACGCCTCAAAGTCAGAGTAAGCTCACATAACGGATTCTTAGGGATGAGTTATAGGGGGATGAGTTCGTAGAAAGAAATAATAGGTATTATCGAGAGATGAAATTAAGAATATTGTTGTTATCACTACTGATTCCCTCTATCTGCTTTGCTATGACTACATGGCCAACTCATTATGTGATGGGAGAGTTGCCATTAAGTGAGTTAAATCAGGTTAGGTCGCTGTCCGATGTATATGATTGTGCTGAAATAGAACATCAGCGTTTTTGTGGTTTTGACACAAACTACCGTGGCATTCCTATGGTGGCTGAGATCGATGTTGTGAATCAGTCAGTAGCGCGAGTCTCTTTTTTCATACCAATGACGGTTACAAATTACACCAGGCTGCAGACCTTACTACGTTCTGACGGCTACCAATTAAAAAGCGTTAAAATAGCGGGTAAGGAATTGATTGTTGAAGATTTAATCAATCAGGACTTACCTCATATAGCCGATAAGAAACTCATAGAATTTTTGAACTTATATCCCATTTCTGAGTCCAAACTATTTACCTGGATCCGTAAAAATGAGATTCAGAATACGTTAGCAACAGAAACGCTTTTAATGACAAGTGACAAAGAGCAAATCATGCTCACTTGGGATTTTCCCCAGCTTTCTAACACTGTCACACAATAGTCTTACGACTGTCATTTCAATGTTACATTCAAAAAGTAACTTGAATTGCGTAAAGTATAGAAGGAGTTAACCATGAAAAAAATGAGACGTGCACAGCTTCATCGTTGTCGTATTCAATACTGGAAAGAAACAAACCAGAAAACAACGGATAAAGTAAAAGCGTAATCAAGCTTTACAAACCAAGACGTGAAACCAGCATAAAAAGAAAGTGCTGGTTTTTTCGTTTTTAGCCCACAAAAAAGATAGACAACCTCAAATTTGAGGCATACAATCCGCTCGTTTTGGGGAGTAGTCACCCGTTTATTTGTCGTCATCTCGTTAAGTCTAGAGCTTATCCGGCAAATAAGAGCGCAGACAGCGCTTTGACGAGACCAACGCAATCAAATGCTCAGTATTTTGTTACTGAGTGAAGTATTTGTTTGTGGAAGGTCGACACCCATACTCTTCGTCCTTCCGCCTGGAGGACTTATGAGCCCATCTATTTATGTTTCTTTCTTTGTATTAACGCTAGCTTTGGTTGCGTTGGACATATATCAAACTCGCGGTGGTCAAATCTCTATACGCAAAGCAGCGATATGGAGTGTGTTTTGGTTTCTACTAGCGTTTGCTTTTTCTGCAACGATTTACTTATTTTGGGACTTTTACGCTCCAGCAAGTGATTACACTGCGGAAAAGGCGACGGTGTCTTTCTTAACGGGTTACTTATTAGAGAAATCGTTGAGCGTGGATAACTTGTTCGTGTTTGCAATTATCTTCCACCAGTACGCAGTACCTGAACATTTGCGACCTAGAGCTCTGCTTTGGGGTGTTATAGGTGCATTGGTTTTAAGAGCAATCATGATCAGTGTTGGAGCTCAGTTACTTGCTGAGTTCCATTGGGTAATGTACTTGTTCGCGGCGTTCTTGATCTGGACAGGTATTAAGCTTGCTAAAGACTCAGGTGAGGATGAAGTAAACCCATTACCTGAACGTGTAATTAGAAAGCTAGTGCCCGTTACAGATGATTTTCATGGTAACAAGTTATCTATTATCGAAAACGGCAAACGTGTATTTACGCCAATGTTAGTCGTAATCGGTGTGATTGCGTTTATGGATATTATGTTTGCTCTAGACTCAATTCCTGCGATTTTTGCAGTTACTAGAGAACCATTCTTAGTACTAGCGGCTAACGTATTTGCTCTGCTTGGGTTACGTTCTTTGTACTTTGTACTAGAGGGGATGATGAATCGTTTTGTTTACTTAAAACCAGCGTTGTCATTCATTATGATTTTCATCGGTGTGAAAATGGCATTAGTAGGTTCAGCTTGGGAAATTCCAACCTGGGTGTCGTTAAGTGTGATTCTTGTGACTATGACCGTAGCAACGGTTGCATCGCTCTATCGAGAAAAGCGCGAACCTCACATGGTGGATAAGAATAGCTAACGACAAATATCAAAAAACCTCTTAATTATAAGAGGTTTTTTGTTTAACAATAATACAACAACTATATTGTTGTTACGTATATGGTTTGCTATTTATGCATTTATTCGAGCATATTGTGACTATGTAGTCACCATTTTGGGATAACATTAACTGGCTGTTGTTAATGCCTTGTTTTATTAGAATAACTAATGCGAATGCCCAAATTTTGTCATTTTTTAAACAGCGTTTTTTTGCCTAATATTGTCACCAACAACAACGAGTTACCCAGTTTTTAAGAGAGGCAATCATGGCACAAGCAATGAACATCGAAACTATCGCTGTACCCTCTATGGAAAAGAAAACCTACGCGGTTAACTTCAAAGGATTGATTGCACATTTACTAGACATTATGTTCGGTAAAGGCGAAGTAGAGAACACTTACTACGCAAACGAATTATCTGGTCACATGCAGCGTGATATCGGTATAAACCGATAAACACAAAGAATTTGAAAAAGAGCACCTAGTTATCTAGGTGCTCTTTTTTTTGCTCGTTTTAATAATCTTAACCCTATCAGTGTTCTTCAAAACCACCTTTTTTCTGTAACGTTTTTACTAACTCAACTCTTTCTGATTCCCGAGATGTGTTTTCTGTAACTACTTCAGTAGCCTCACTAAGATCCTCTGGAGAAAACACGTAATGTTTATTGACCGTCATAAGGTAAGCCCACATTTAGATTGGTAAACGTAATTTATAAACTCATTATTTATCTAATGTCTCTAATCGTCATCAGCCCAAACTATCAAATTTAGGGCGTAGGGTAATAGGCGTATATTAATTGGCGTTTTTCTCACTCAATCTATATAAAACTGATTCATCGCAATTTACTGACAATGAGTTTACGTATGATGAGTACCAATATTCATAAGAACGTAAGGTGAAAAAATGACAAGTCTTATCGACCGGTTTCTCAATTATGTCACGTTTGACACGCAATCAGACCCGTCACAAAGTTGTTGTCCAAGTTCAAAAGGTCAAACGACATTCGCTGCGTTTCTCAGAGACGAACTTTTATCACTAGGTCTGCATGAAGTTGTTCTAGATGACAACGGATATGTAATGGCAACACTTCGTTCCAATGTTGACTACAACGTTCCAGCCATCGGTTTTGTTGCACATATGGACACAGCCCCTGATGCTTCAGGAGCTAACGTAAAACCTCAACTAGTAGAAAATTATCAAGGTGGTGATATTGCTTTGGGTAAGGGCGAGGAAGTCTTGTCTCCGATACAGTATCCAGATCTTCATGAGTTACATGGGCATGACATCATAACTACCGATGGCACGACGCTCTTAGGTGCAGATAATAAAGCAGGTATTGCAGAGATCATTTCTGCAGTAGAGTATCTGATCGAAAATGCAGATATCCCTCACGGCGACATCAAAATTGCCTTCACCCCAGATGAAGAGATAGGACGTGGCGCGGACTTGTTTAATGTTGAGAGGTTCGGGGCACAGTGGGCCTACACGATAGACGGTGGACCTGTCGGAGAGCTTGAATACGAGAACTTTAATGCAGCCGCCGCAATGGTGACGTTTCATGGTAACAATGTTCACCCTGGCACGGCGAAAGGCAAGATGGTGAACTCCATGACTTTCGCATCGCGATTCCAAGCAGAAATGCCTTCAGAAGAGGCGCCTGAAATGACAGAAGGCTATGAAGGCTTCTTCCACCTGACAACTGCAGAAATGTCAGTACCGAAATCTACGCTACATTATATTTTGCGAGACTTTGAGCAAGAAGGTCTGGAGAGACGAAAAGCTTACCTGGAGGATAAGGTCGCGACATTTAACCAAGGTAGCAAACAGAAACTTGTCACTTTAACGATCACTGATAACTACTCTAATATGAAGGAAATGGTTGAACCACATCCACATATTATCGATATTGCTAAACAAGCGATGATAGCTTGCGATGTTAAGCCAAACATCAAACCGATTCGTGGTGGTACGGATGGAGCACGATTATCGTTTATGGGCCTACCATGTCCAAACATCTTTACTGGTGGTTATAATTTCCACGGTATTCATGAATTTATTACCGTTCAAGGAATGGAATTAGCAGTAAACGTGATTGTGCAAATTGCGAAAGACACTGCAATTCGTTATCGTTAAGGAAAACAAAGTTATGCAGTAGGCGACCATGGAAGATTTTCAAAAAGTAATAGCGTTCTTATTAGAAAACAAACTGTTATTAAGCTTTCTGGTCGTCTTTGTTATCTTAGTCATTCGCCGAGTGACCCTTTCTGGTATCCGAGGGGATGTCGCTTTCTTATCTGAAGATCAGCGTAAATGGATGTCGAGAACTAAAAATGGTTCTTTTGCTATTATCGTTATCACGTTGTTTTTGGTTTGGAAGTCTGAAATCAGTGAGTTTGCACTGTCGGTTACGGCTATTGCCGTCGCTATTGTCGTTGCCTCCAAAGAAATTATCCTGTGCTTTACTGGTTCTATCCAAAGAGCTAGCTCTCGTTCATTTAGAATCGGAGATTGGATTGAGGTTGGCAAAACGAGTGGTGAGGTAATAGAGCACAACTTAATGGCGACTGTTATTCAAGAGATAGACTTGTATCACGGCCAATATCACTTCACTGGCAAAACGATCACTTTGCCAAACAGCATGTTCTTCACTTACGCGGTAAAAAACCTAAACTTCATGAAAAGGTATGTCTACCATAGCTTTTCTATTATTGTTCCTGGGTTTGACAACTTATTCCCATTATTACCTGAACTTACGAGTAAAATTGAACACCATAGTGAGAGCTTTATCGATGTTGCGCGGCGCTATAACAGTGTTATAGAGAAACATGCCGGCGTCGATCTCCCCGGTTCAGAGCCACATATCCACATTTCTAGTGGCGCGACGGGGGAACAAATTCTACATGTAATGATATTTTGTCCTACAGAATTAGCGACACATTTAGAGCAAGAAATTCGCGCTGATTTTATGAATATCTACCACCATGCATTTCCAAAAGATATAGAAAAAACTACGTAAAAACAGTTCGTTATATTTTGAAACACTTTCAACATAACTATTAATACTTCTCGGACATTCAGCTGACTTGTAATTTGCTAGTCTGCCAAAGCTTGTTCCAATTAGAAGATAAAATGGTGTTTCAATGCCTAAAAAACTACTCGTTGCTAGCCTAGTCTCTGCTGTTCTTTTAGCAGGGTGCGGTGAAACAACTAATACCCAACAAAACGCGCCAGCACCTCTAGTACAAACCCAAGCGGTGGAGGTGGTTCCTCATCAACAAAGTAAAATTTATATCGGACGCATGGATGCGGTAGAAGACACGGCTATTACAGCTCAAGTCTCAGGCTACTTACTGGAACGTCATTTCCAAGAAGGGCAAATTGTAGAAAAAGGACAGTTGCTCTATACCATTGAGCCTTCAACGTTTGAAGCTCAAGTAGCGAGCGCAAAAGCTATGGTTTCAGAAGCTCGCTCCTCGTTAAAGAAAGCAGAACTGGACTTCGAGCGTGGTAAAAACCTAGTTAAATCAAACAATATCTCTCAGGCCGAATTTGATGCATTAACTGCTTCACTAATGAGCGCTCGCGCGCAATTAGAAGCTGGAATTGCACAAGAGAAAGTTGCTGAAGTAAACCTATCGCATACTACGATCAGAGCACCATTCACAGGTCGAATTTCTGACAGTAAAGTAAGTACGGGTGACTTGTTATCACCGTCTTCAGGTGTGCTTACTACTCTCGTGAGTATGGATCCTATTTATGCCTCATTCAGTATTTCAGAGCGAGAACGACTTGCGTTAGGTATGGACCAAATTGAAGGTGATGGTTCTGATGAATCTAATGGCGTAGCAGTCAACGTTATCCTAGAAGATGGTCGCGTCTATGAACAACAAGGGAAAATCGACTTTTTAGGCAACCGAATTAATCTTAATACTGGCACATTAGCGATGCGTGCAGTGGTCGAAAACCCAAGTCAAAGACTGCTACCGGGTCAACATGTTCGCGTAGAGCTTATGGAAAAAGAGGCGAGTAACGTGGTTACTGTACCAAGACGAGCAGTACAAACTGACCTAGAAGGTGACTTTGTCATGATCGTTTCTGAAGGAAATGTGGCAGAGCGCCGCAATGTTGCACTAGGACCTCAGGTGGAAACGGGGGTTGTGATCCGCTCTGGTCTTAAAACTACTGATGTTGTTATCACTCAAGGTCTACAACGTGTAAGAAATGGAATCCCTGTACGTATTCAAGAGCCTAAGTCACAAGAACAGGGTGCCTAATACATGTTAAGTCGTTTCTTTATTCAAAGACCAAAGTTCGCTTTGGTCATTTCGATAATACTCACGCTCGCCGGTGCTATTTCTTTGATGGTTCTGCCAGTTGCTGAGTACCCTAAAATCAGTCCGCCATCGGTAAGTGTTACCGCTTATTATACCGGTGCAAGTGCGGAAGTCGTTGAAGAAGCTGTCGCCGATCCGATAGAGACGTCGGTGAATGGTGTAGAGAACATGATTTACATGTCCTCAAAGAGTGCTAACGATGGTTCATATAACCTAAACGTTACCTTTGACATTGGTACTGATCCGGACATGGCTCAGGTTAACGTTCAAAACCGAGTATCGCAGATAGAATCAAAACTTCCGCAAGAAGTTCGTATGGTCGGCGTGACGGTTAAAAAACGCTCGCCTGATCTGTTGATGGTACTCAACTTCTATTCTCCAGATGGTCGTTACGATGACCAGTTCCTGATTAACTACATTAATCTTAACGTTAAAGATCAGCTGGCTCGAGTTAAAGGCATTAGTGAAGTCAACGTTATTGGGGGCGGTGAATACGCGATGCGCGTGTGGTTAGACCCCGATAAGCTAGCGAATCTGAAAATGACTACCAGCGATGTCTATGCAGCGCTTGCGGAACAGAATGTTCAAGTTGCTGCAGGTAGGGTCGGTGCCGCGCCTTATGCTGATCCGCAAGAGGTTCAGTTTAACCTAGTAACTAAAGGTCGTCTTGAGTCAGTCAGCGAGTTTGAAAACGTCGTTCTTCGAGCAAACTCTGATGGTTCAACGGTCTACTTAAAAGATGTTGCTCGTGTTGAATTGGGTAAGAAGTTCTATGACGGTAGTGGTCAATTCCGTGGGGAGGACGCATCAATCGTTGCGCTAAACCTACAATCTGATGCTAATGCATTAGAAAGTGGACAGGCAGTGATGGATTTGCTGGAGCGTCTAAGTGCCAATTTCCCTGAGGGAATGGCATATGAAACCAGTTATGACACGACGGTGTTCGTTGCAGAATCGATCAAGGGCGTAGTTAAAACACTGGTGGAAGCTATTTTACTAGTAATCGCAGTAACTTATCTGTTTTTAGGTAGTGCGCGAGCAACATTAATTCCGGTTGTTGCTATCCCGGTATCTTTAATTGGTACGTTTGCCGTGATGAACATGACGGGCTTTACGATCAATACAGTAACCTTATTCGGGATCATTCTTGCAATTGGTATCGTGGTGGATGACGCCATCTTGGTTATCGAGAATGTGGATACCATCATGAAGCGCAATCCTCATATCTCGCCAAGAAAAGCAACCTTGATGGCGATGAAAGAGGTGACGGGGCCGATTATTACCTCGACGCTGGTTCTATTAGCTGTATTCATTCCTGTGACGTTGCTTCCGGGGATTACAGGGATCATGTACCGCCAGTTTGCGTTGACTATCTGTATCTCGGTAATCATCTCGTCGATCAATGCGTTAACACTATCACCAGCACTCTGTTCATTAGTATTGAAACAGGGCGGAGGAAACACAGCTCGTTGGTTCCAAACGTTTAACGGACTGTTAGAACGCATCACGATGCGATATGGGCAAGTTGCAGGGTTTTTGGTTAAAAAAGCCTTGCTGCTAATGACATTCTTTATTATCGCGGTAGGGGCAGTAACTTTCCTTTCGAAAAATACGTCAACAGCGTTTGTTCCTCAAGAAGATAAAGGCATTCTACTGGTAAACGTCCAACTTCCTGATTCTGCCTCGTTATCTCGTACTACTGAAACCACTGAAAAATTGGTGAATCTAGTGGAGCAGGAACCGGGAATCGACGGAATCACGGTTGCTAACGGATATGCGTTTATGACCGGAGCTGCGGCTTCCAATGGTGCTTCACTGTTTATCAAATTGAAAGACTGGAGCGAGCGAAACGGATTTGAAGGTGATCATTCTGCAAACGCGATTGCAGCACGAGTTAATGGAATGGCGGCTCAGCAGATTCCAGGAGCTGTTGTGTTTGCGATGGGACCACCAGCGGTTCCGGGTATGGGCGCAGCTTCGGGTTTTGAGTTTGTTCTAGAAGATACCTTAGGACGAAGCCGGACTGACCTAGCTCTGGTAATGCAAGATGTGATTCAGACGGCTAATCAACAACCAGAAATAGCCTACACGTTTAGTACTTTCCGAGCGAATGTCCCACACTACTATGTCGACATCGACCGAGAGAAAGCTCAACAGTTAGGTATCCCTCTTTCATCGATATTTCAAACGCTACAGGGTAACTTAGGTTCATTGTACGTCAATGACTTTACGATGTTTGGTAAGAACTTCCGTGTTACGGTACAAGCTGACGCCCAGTATCGAAGTGGAATGGAAGATTTACAATTGTTCCACGTGCGTTCTTCCAACGGTGAGATGATTCCATTAAGCACATTGGTTTCTTACGAACAAGTGTTTGAACCGGACGTGGCGTGGCGATACAACATGTACCGAAGTGCTGTTATTCAAGGACAACCAGCTCCTGGTTATTCTAGTGGTGACGCGATTGCTGCGATGGAAAGGGTAGCTGCTGAGGTACTCCCAATGGGTTACCAGTATGAATGGACAGGGATGGCATATCAAGAAGTACTAGCGGGTAACCAAGCGATTTACGCGTTTGCACTTGCGCTAATATTTATTTATCTGTTCATGGTTGCTCAATACGAGAGTTGGACAATTCCTTTAGCCATCATACTCGTTGTTCCGGTCGCGACATTGGGGTCGTTTATAGCTCTTAATCTCACAGGTACGCCACTTAACCTCTATGCGCAAATAGGTCTCGTCTTGCTCATAGCGTTGGCGGCGAAGAACGCGATATTGATTGTAGAATTCGCCAAATTAGAACGTGAAGATAAAGATGTGGCTATCGATGATGCAGCGGTTAGAGGCGGTATGTTGAGATTCCGAGCAGTGAACATGACGTCTTGGTCGTTTATCTTAGGTATATTCCCTTTGATTTTTGCATCTGGTGCAGGTCACGTAAGTCAAAACTCGTTAGGTATTTCATTAGTTGGTGGCTTGTTATGTGTGTTACTAGCCGGTACGTTCTTAATCCCGGGTTTCTACGCCATGATTCAGCATCGACGTGAAAAAATACGTGGTGGAAGTACTAAGTTAGTACCTCTAGAAGACGACGAATAATCTAAAAAAAAGCTAAATTCAAATCTAAAGCCCCTCTATCTAGAGGGGCTTTTTTATAAAATGTAATGTTCTGTCTTCTGGATTCTGACAAATCCATACAGTAGGATCTAAAAAAGAGACTAGCGCTGTATTTTGTACGGCGTTCAATTAATACTGATTAGAGTGATGGGATAAGTTATTGTATTATAGAGTTAATTTGTATAAATGTAGTTATATGCACCAACACGCGTGCTAAGAATAATCTGACGCACCTGTAAACAGGTCTGATTGTAGTATTATGTAAATTTATGTATTGTTGCGATCAATATAGATAAGAGTTGGACTCAATCATGGTAAATCAAAAATTGTTAATTGTAGAAGATGACACGAAGCTCAACGTGATGTTAGGCGATTACTTTAAAGCTCAAGGTTTTGAGGTAAAGACAGTTTTCGAAGGCAATGAAGCAGCTGAGCTAATTACCGAGTTCAATCCTGACATTACAATCTTAGACCTCATGCTTCCAGGCCAAGACGGCTTGTCTATATGTAGAGAGGTTCGAGACAGTTATCAGGGAAAAATATTAATGCTCACGGCCAGTGATGACGATTTTGATCACGTTGCTGCGTTAGAAACAGGGGCTGATGACTTCGTATCTAAACCGATTAAACCGCGTGTATTGCTAGCTCGTGTCCGTAATTTATTACGACGCCCAGCGGACGACCACGTACAAGTAGACGGAAATTCTATGTCCTTTGGCAGCTTAGTTATTTGCCAAAAAAGCAGAAGCTGTAAGTATGACAATGTTGATGTAGCTCTGACTGACAGTGAGTTTGACCTATTGTGGTTACTTGGAAAATCGGCTGGGGAGGTTCTCTCAAGAGACTACCTTACTCGCCAATTACGCGGTATAGACTATGATGGTATTGATCGTACTATCGACAACCGTATAGTGACGCTACGTAAAAAGCTTTCTGATGATGCGACAAATCCTAAAGGTATCATCACTGTGCGTGGAAAAGGCTATCTATTTGTTGCCGATGGTTGGAAACACTAAGGTAGCTTATTGTGTGGCGTATATTTGTAGAGTCTCTAGTAGGATTGATCTTACTGTTCGCAGCCAGTATCTATGGTTATGAATACTTAATTTACGGTAAGACGGATCCTGATTTAGTCGACGCTAACCTTCGTGTGGAAGCGTTTCGTGACATCATGAATCATGTGTCAACCAATGAAAGTGATGAGCAAGCCATTGAACTAATGGAGCTTTTCGCAAATAAAACACACCGTTTGTTAGAGCAATATCCGCAAGATAAGCTTCCAGAGCCCATCAGTGAATATTTCAAAGAAAACCAAGATACGCATTTTTTGTTAAATGATGACAGTCATTTATGGTTGAAGTTTGACAACAACCCTAATTACTTTGAGCTCTCTGATGACCCAGACTCTGAGCTGATTAAAGCTATTGAGTTTGGGAATCAAGTAGTGTGGCTGTTTTTCTTAGCAAGCTTTGTTGCATTCAGCTTTGTCCTCATTTGGTTCTTGAGCCGTCGTTTAAGGGTTTTGGAGAAAACAGCGATGGAATTTGCCAGTGGTAATTTTGCAGCGAGAGCCTCAGAGCGCCATTGGGTGAGGTTAGGCAAGCTTAATCGTACTTTTAATAGAATGGCGACCAAGATTGCTGACCTTATGATCAGTAATAAAGCATTAACTAATGCCGTTGCTCATGAACTGCGAACTCCAATATTTAGGATTCAATGGCAAAGCGAGATCCTGCTTGAACAGATACAAGACCCAGAAGCTAAAAAGCAGCTAACCAGTATTATTGAAGATACTGAAGACATGGAAAAGTTAGTTGATGAGTTGCTCTATTATGCCCGAGTGGAACGACCTGATGCTGCTATTAATTTAGAGAGTGTAAACCTAGTAGAATGGCTCAAAGAGAATCACACCAAATGGGAACATCACATTGGTCAAAAGTTTCTTCTGCAAACCTATCAGACCGAGTTACTAACACAGATTGATGGTTTTCTGTTATGCAGGGCATTAGTAAACCTTGTTGGTAATGCTAAACGCTATGCAAAAGATACGATTGTTGTAAAAGTAGTTCCAGATGCTGACCATATAGCAATCGAAGTTCATGATGATGGCATCGGGATTGAACCAGAGCATTGGAGTATGCTGTTTGAACCGTTTTATCGTGTCGATAAAGCAAGGGATAGGGCATCTGGGGGCTATGGACTAGGTCTTGCCATTGTGAAACACATTATGCTTCGCCATGGAGGAGATGTGGAAGTTAGTCACAGTGAGCTGGGCGGAGCCTGTTTTAGTTTGATTCTACCAATAAGAAAGGAGCCGTAAGGCTCCTTTCTTATTGGTAGCGGTTGTCGATTGTCAATGCACACAGGTACGGCTTCGATAGGTAACGCGGGACCCTACTTTTTTATACTCTACTTTACCTTGGTCTTGCAGCTTTCTCATAATGACGCTAAAGACCCAGCTTTTGGGCGTGTCATTTGAACACCCAATGGGATTACAATGATGCTTTAGACCAAGTTGTTTCTGAATCGTCACGGAAGAAACCCAACCATCGGAAGTTGAACGTCCGCATTCGTGAAGGTAGGCATGTACTTCTTTAGCGACCCCTTGCAGAAGGTCTTCAATTCTATCTTTTCGCTGTGGAGCTTTCATTTTCGTCTCCTTTATTATTGTTCTAGACATTGTTTGTCTGACGTATCTTTGAGTGGATTAAAAGTGCGGCCTGCCATCCATGAGTAGGCCGCGATAAGAGAAAATCAACCAATTGTGATATCAGCTAAGTTACAAAAAGCAAAGCTGATAACGTGACCACGGCATAATGAAACACACATGACCAACATCGCGAGTAATTACAGTTAAATCAACTGTGGTTGACTCTCATAAACCCTTTTACCCGTTTTTATTTTTGTCGGGGAGTAGTGATATTTATAACTAAACTGATATCAAAATTCATAAAACCCCCATTTTTTGGCAGTTATAGCTAAGAATATGGCAATTAAGGCTAAGTGGCTTCAGCGAGAAGTTTTTCGCAGGAATTTGAAGCGCTGATGATATACTTTGCTAAAAGGAAATCATCGATAACAAATTGAACCACATGAAATTTATCCATACCTCTGATTGGCATTTAGGGAGACAGTTTCACAATGTCTCTTTGCTTGAAGATCAAAAGCAAGTCTTGAACCAAATCACTCGATACGTTACTGAAAACCAAATTGACGCCATAGTCATTGCTGGTGATATCTATGATCGTTCAGTACCACCAACCGCAGCTATTGAAGTGCTCGATGGTTTTTTGAATCACATGGTTCAAGATTTGAACGTGCCGGTAATTATGATTTCCGGTAACCATGACGGGGCAAAGAGGCTGGGATTCGGTTCAAAGCAATTTGATAAAGCAGGCCTACACATTATTAGCTCACTTGAGCAACTCTGTACTCCTGTCGAGATTGTTTCCGATCAAGATAGAGTTGTTCACTTCTATGGTATGCCTTATAGCGACCCTGAAACGGTGAGGCACCATTATGATATCCAAATCAATAATCATGACGACGCTCATGCGTACCTTACCTCTCAGATCGGTAATGTCTTAGATAAAGATGTACATAATATAGTTATTAGCCATTGTTTTATTGATGGTGCTGAGACTTGTGAATCGGAGAGAACATTATCAATAGGGGGAGCCGATCGTGTTAGCTATGAACATTTTAAGTCGTTTGATTACGTCGCGTTAGGCCATCTTCATCAAGCTCAAAAACGAGGACTAGAAACCATTCGCTATTCAGGCTCGATCATGAAGTATTCGTTTTCAGAACAGCATCATAGAAAAAGCGTGACGTTGGTGGAAATCTGCGATGAGAGTGGCGAGATTACCACAAGAGCTTTGCCTTTAAACGCTCCGCACGATATGCGAGTGCTTGAAGGAGAGTTAGAGAACTTACTTGAACTAGGTCGAAGTGATGCAAATTTTGATGATTATCTATTGGTAAGACTGACGGATAAGCACGCGATTCTCGATCCTATGGCGAAGTTAAGAGAGGTCTACCCAAACGTACTTCATTTAGAAAAGCCTGGAATGTTGGTCGGTGTGAATAAAGAAATATCACAAGCCCGTTTAGGTCGTTCTGAAGTGGATATGTTCAGGGACTTTTTCCTGGAAGTCCAAGGTGACGAAATGACAGACAATCAAAAGGACATGTTATCAGAAGTTGTGATGTCGTTGAAAACGCAGTCTGAGGAGTAATCAATAGTGAAACCTTTAAAACTGACTTTGCAGGCGTTTGGTCCATTCTCTGGTAAAGAGATTATTGATTTTTCTCAACTAGGTGATTGTCCGCTTTTTCTTATCAATGGCCCCACAGGCTCTGGAAAAAGCTCAATACTGGATGCGATTTGCTACGCGCTTTATGGCGAGACCACTGGAAGCGAGCGTACTGGCGATCAAATGCGTTGTGATTATGCCGATAGCAAAACGCTGACCACCTTGGTATTTGAGTTTGAACTGTCGGGTGAGAAGTATGAGGTTACTCGTAGTCCCGATCAGGAAATTCCAAAACAGCGTGGAGAAGGTACAACAAAACGAAGCCATAGTGCTACATTACTTAAGCTTAGCGACAACACGCTTATTGCTAATAAACCTAAACAAGTAGGTGTCGCGATACAAGAACTGCTAGGACTTGACGTTAAGCAGTTTCGACAAGTGATGGTGATTCCTCAAGGAAAGTTTAGAGAGTTGCTAACCGCAAGTTCTAAAGAGAGGGAATCTATCTTTGGTCAGTTATTTCAAACACAAGTCTATACGGCGATAGAACGTACTCTTTTTGATAAAGCAGCAGGTATTCGCAAAGCGAAAGAGGAATTTGATAACCAAATTAAAGGCGCATTAGATGTAGCTTCTCTTGAATCTTTACAGCAGCTCAATGACTCTTTAGACATGTTATCTCCCAATGTTGAGCGAGCAAAGCAAGAATTACAGGTCGTTGAAAAGAGAAAAAACCAAGCTCAGCAAACATATGATCAAGCGCAGTCACTAGAAAAGAGATTCCAAGCTAAGAATAACTTAGAGGCTGAGGCGAAAACGCTAAACGACAAACGTGGAGAAATTGCACTAAACAAGCAAATTATGACGAGTCACAAGCAGGCAATAAAGATCAAACCTACTTTTGATGAAACCATAAAGCTTGCACAAAACATGTCAACTTTATCGGAACGTATTGATATTGGGCGTGGAAAAATCCAACAAGCGGAAAAGGAAAGAGATGCGTCTATTACTGCTTTGGAACAACAAAAAGTGGTTCATAAAAGAAGTGAAGCGCTCAATGAAGAAAGCTATTCCTTAAAGCAGTTAGAAAAAGCTCTGAACCAACTTGATGATAAAAGGCGAGAAGCTCAACATGCTGACAGTCAATTCAACACATATGTAGATCAGCATAAACAAATAGCCGATGAAGTCGAACGACTTCTGGCGCAAACTCTAACGCTTGAAAAATCGTTAAGTGACGCTGGAAAAGAGAAGCAGAAACTTAGTGAAGTGACAATGTCACTCAATGAGCAGCGAAAACAATGGCAAGGTATTGAAACACTTAAAACATTAGCCGCGAATATTGTAGCCTTGCAGAAACAGCGAAATGACACTCAATCTACGGTTGAAAACTTGTCAGCTTCGGCTCAAGCCGCCACTCGCAAGCGTACAGAATGTGAAATAGCTTGGCATTCTAGTCAAGCCTCGATACTGGCCGCGACTCTTGAAGAAGGTACCGCGTGTCCAGTTTGTGGTAGTGTTGAACACCCTAAACTAGCTGCACCATCACAGGAAACCGTTAGCTTACAACAATTGAATGACCTTAGAGCCAATGAAACGAGCGTAAATGCAGAGCTAAACCAGCAGCAACAAGAGCTAGTAAGACTAAATAGTGTTCTAGACAGTGCCGTATTACAGCGAAGCGACCTTATAAATTCATTAGAGTTGGATGAGGCGAAGTTAGATCAATCTGCTATTGAAACGCAAAATCAAATAACGATGCTTGAAAACAAAATCAGTGAGCTCAACAAGATTGATTTAAACGCTATGGAATCGCAGCTTAACAAACACGTTAGCGAAACATCAGCTAAGCAAGAGTTATTAAACACGTTAACGAATTCAGTCAATAAAGCGGCAATTTCAAAAGAGCAACTGAGAGCAGTGGTTGTACAATTGGAATCGAACAACAAGACTGGATACGCTAATGCGCAATTAGTCTTTCAGCGTCAAGCTTCAATCTCTGATGAACTAACACAGCTTTCTCAGGCGCTTGAAGCAGCACAGCGCTATGCTAATCAGACAGCAGAAACCTTGGTTAAATATCAGTCTCATTTGGACACATTAACTAAGCAATTGAATGACTTATCAAACGAACATGCGTCTTCAGTAGAGAGGTGGAAGACACTACTGTTGAGTAGTCATTTTTCTGACGAGGAAGCCTTCTTGTCCTCGATAGTAGACGAGCCACGTATCGCTGCACTTGAGCTTGAACTTGAGACGTTTGTTCGAGATGAGGTTAGAGTTAGTGAGCAGTTGAAACTATTAACTGAAGAGTTGAAAGGCGCTGAGCATCCGAACGTCCAGGACCTGCTTGTTGCCAAAAATGAAACAGATGCATCGTATCAACATATGTTAGGTCAGTACCAACAACAGCAATCTAAATTGGATAGCCTAAATAACGTATTAGCTAGAGTGAACTCGTTGATGTCGCAAAATGCAGAGCTTGATAAGCAATATCAAGTGGTTGGGACATTGAGTGACGTGGCTAATGGTAAGACGGGTAATAAAATTAGTCTTCATCGTTTTGTATTAGGTGTATTGCTTGACGACGTACTCATCCAAGCATCACAACGATTGAGATTGATGAGTAAAGGTCGATATGACCTAAAACGAAAAGAAACACGAAGTAAAGGTAATGCAGGGTCTGGCTTGGATTTGATAGTAGAGGATGCATATACAGGAAAATGGCGTGATGTGGCGACGCTCTCGGGTGGTGAGTCATTTATGGCAGCGCTTTCCTTGGCACTAGGCTTGTCAGATGTTGTTCAATCCTATAGTGGCGGCATTCGATTGGATACGCTGTTTATCGATGAAGGATTCGGTAGCTTAGATCCAGAGTCACTTGACCTTGCAGTTCAGACTCTAGTTGAACTTCAACAAAGCGGACGAACAATTGGGATTATTTCCCATGTCTCCGAATTAAAAGAACAAATGCCACTTCGTCTAGATGTCCATGCATCGCGAGTTGGTAGTACAGTAAGTTTGGTTAATTAAGGGTATTGTATGCTAGACCAAATCACGTTTTTCGAAAGGTTCGAAACTGATATTTTGTCAGGTAAGAAAACAATTACGATTCGCGACAAAACAGAAATTGATTTTGAATTAGGACGAGTTATTCCTGTTGCAACGTTTGAAACTGGTAGAAAGTTTGGAAATTTAAACATTGTTTCTATTGAGGCGATCCAATACGACGACATTAATGAGGCTCACGCTCATCAAGAGAACATGACTTTGCCTCAGCTAAAAGAGGTCATCCGTGACATCTATCCTAGTGAGAACGAATTGTACGTAATTACGTTTGAGCTAGCATAATCGCTTGATTAAAGTCTTTTCCTATAACACCGGTTGTTAGCAAAAAGGGCATTCTTCTTGTTGATAGACATGTTCACCTCTAAGGTGGTGAACATGCTTTCTTCCTTCGTCTCGTCCCATATCGTAACCTACATCCAGCAACTCTTTTTTCATTGTTAAACGTCGCACCGGGAAATGCTCTGGTGGAGAGATGACACGAATGACGCAGTCAAGTGGCGGGTTCTTGATAAAATCCAAAGACTCATTGTAGTTTTGAGCGCGTTTAGTGAGTGCTCGGCCTACATTTGGGTGTTTGACAAACATCTTTTTCATCAGCCAACCTGATTTAGGTTTGGGCATTTCATAGCTTAACGGATGAGACAGGATAACCGTTATGTCTCTGGCTCCTCGACGATAAGCCTCACGTACGGGAATAGAATCTGCTACGCCACCATCGGTATAACATCCACCATCAAAGCAAGGCGTTTCTTTATAGGCTAGAGGTAATGAAGCGGTTGCCTCTAATGCTTTAGCGATATTGGAGCGAGTGACTTCATAGTAATCCGGTAGACCTGTTGAAACATTTGTAGCTGCGGCAATAAAAGGTACTGAATTGAATACCGTGTCTTGGTCGAGTGGAAACTGTCTATTGGATTCTTCGTATAGCCATTTAACATCCACGAGATGTCCCCCAGATACAAATCGTCTAGGGTTGTAAAACTGCTTGCTAGTCGCGAGCTCTTTAATGACTTGATAGCTTCGACCAGGAGCATTCCCTAAATATCCCAGTAGGTTCGATGCTCCAGCAGAAACGCCGATAACGAAGTGGTATGGGTTGTGGGACTGCTCTAAAAATGCGTCCAATACACCTGCCGCAAATATGCCTCGCATTGCGCCACCTTCGACGATCAGTGCTTTGTCGATCATATGGATTTCTCTTCTCTTGGTTTATGTTACAACAATACTAGGATTGTTGAAGCACGTATAACTGGCTCTACTTATTTCATTAATTGGTAAAACCGATAAAACATCAGGTTTAAAAGCAAAACTCATGTTGGTTTTTTGGACTGATTCAAAGAATTCTCGATTTAGTAATGAAATACTGGAAGGCTGACGCTTAAAAACGTCCAGAAAGATAGGACTTTGTAAAAGGAACGACAATGAAAGACGAAACACTATCAATTCATCACGGATATGAAACGGACCCTACGACAAAATCAGTCGCGACGCCCATTTACCAAACGGTAGCGTACGAATTTGATAGCGCACAGCACGGAGCGGATCTATTCAATTTAGAAGTACCAGGTAATATTTATACTCGCATTATGAACCCAACGAATGATGTACTCGAACAGCGCATGGCTGCTTTAGAAGGGGGAATCGCTGGGTTGGTGGTTAGTGCTGGTAGTGCCGCGATTAACTATGCCATTCTGACTCTAGCTGAAGCGGGAGATAACATTGTCTCGACGCCTCAACTTTATGGCGGAACATACACATTATTTGCTCATATGTTGCCCAAGCAAGGGATTCAAGTAAAGTTTGCTAAAGATGACAAGCCAGAATCGATTGCCGAGTTAATTGACGAAAATACCAAAGCAGTTTACTGCGAATCGATTGGTAACCCAGCCGGAAATATCGTCGATCTAGAAGGTATTTCTTCGTTGGCACATCAACAAGGCGTTCCTGTCATTGTCGACAATACTGTTGCGACTCCGATACTTTGTAAACCCATCGAGTATGGTGCGGACATAGTGGTGCATTCTTTGACAAAGTATGTTGGCGGACATGGGACTTCGCTCGGCGGTGTGATTATCGATTCTGGGAAGTTTCCTTGGGACCAGCATAAAGCGCGATTCCCAGTTTTCAATCAACCAGAGCCATCTTATCATGGTGTGGTTTATACCGAGGCATTTGGTCCAGCAGCGTTTATAGGTCGAGCTAGAACCGTACCTTTGCGCAATACAGGGTCAGCGCTCTCTCCGATGAACGCATTTATGTTGTTACAAGGTTTAGAAACTCTCCCTTTACGTATGGAGCGCCATACTGAAAATGCCTTGAAAGTGGCGCAATATTTACAGCAACACGAGAAAGTGAGTTGGGTGTCTTATGCAGGTTTAGAAGATTCGGCGCACTATGAACTGGCGTGCAAATATATGAGTGGGAAACCCTCAGCAATTCTTTCTTTTGGCTTGAAAGACGGTTATGAAGCTAGTGTACGTTTTTATGACGCGTTACAAATATTTAAGAGATTGGTGAACATTGGCGATGCGAAATCGTTAGCGTGTCATCCTGCTTCTACAACTCATAGACAAATGAGTGAGTCTGAACAGTTAGAAGCGGGAGTGCGTCCTGAGATGATTAGGCTTTCAGTTGGTATTGAGCATATAGATGACATACTGGCCGACTTGGAACAAGCACTTAAAGCATAAAAAAAGAAACCGAGCTAAGCTCGGTTTCTTTTTGCTCTTAAAGATTACTATTGAGTTTTTTCTACCATTTCTTCTGTGGTGTATTCGAACTCAGGAACAGTAATTTCAACGCGACGGTTTTGCGCACGACCTTCCTTCGTTGAGTTGTCGGCAATTGGGTTAGCTTCGCCCATGCCACTAACCGTCATTCTCGAACGTTCTATACCTTGAAATTCCAAGTAAGCGGCGATGGATTCAGCGCGCTCTTCAGAAATTCGTTGATTGACCTCTTCGGGACCAGATGAATCAGTATAACCGGTGATGGTTACCGTTGACTCTGGGTGATCTTGCATTAGAGCGATAAGTGGATCAAAGTCAGACTTCTTACTCTCATCAAGCTCAGTACTGTTAAATGCAAAGTTCTCTTGACCAGACACTTGCTCAAATGTCTTAGTCATCACTACCGCTTCTACTACAGGTGGTTCTTCTGCAGGTGCTTGAGCTGCAGTAGCTGCCGCCGCAGTAGCCGCCGCTGCAGCTGCTGCATTACCAAACGAGTATGAAACGCCTAGCCAGAATGTATCGACATCTGTATTAAACCAATCGTCTTTAGCGTCGTTAATTCGTTGATACTCCAAGCGTCCAGACCAGGCGGTTGCGAAATCGTATTCAACACCAACGCCACCCATTAATGCTGTCGACGTTCTATCGCCGTAAGTTGTGTATGCCGCACCAACCTTACCGAACACTGACCAATCGTCAGTGAAAGGATAAGAGAATTTAGGCGCAAGTGTGAGAGCACTCATATTGGCATCTTGTTTATACCCAGTGCCGTCAATAAATGACGTTTCATAACTACCTAACCAATCATAAGCAAATTCGAGCGCGATATAGTCATTCCAATCGTAACCGGCAAAGAAGCCCGCACTGAAACCACTGTCTGTACAAGGTGCTCCTGAGATGTTACACGCATCAGAGAGTTGAGACCCCCCTAAACGGCCACCCAGATAAAGCCCTTCGTCGGCGATAACTGGCAAAGCTGTCATCGCTCCTATAATTGATGCTGCTACCACTGTTTTTCTCATAATGACGTCCTTTTTATCGTTAACTGTACGATGTATTACATCACTGCTAAAAATAGGTGAGGTCCGCTTTTTTTTCAAAGAAATAAAACTGGTTTCATATTAAAAAAGAGTGTTTTGTTCATTTATAAGAAATAACTGACGAAGATAACCAAAATATGTGAACTATGTCCAAGTATCAGTTGGGTGTGCTGCTGTAAGAGAGTGGGGTATAACGTCGCAGAATCGGCTCAACGATTTCTATTAGCCATTTTACCTTTTCTTCATTTTTACGCGACGCCTTGGTTAAGATAGCCATGTCTAAATGTAAGGGAGCTTTTTCTGGTGTTTCGGACGTGATATACCGCAATGTGTAACATTGTTCCATTAACTGTGTCATCAAGGCATGATTATCGACGAAAATGGTTGCTTGAGCGTCACTATCAAGTAGCTTGTACCAATCAATATGTTCATTTAGATCGGCAACCATATACTTAACGTATTCTCCGTCCGTATTGCCATATAACACACCAGTACCAGTATGAATATATTTCTGATAAATAGATTGCGGTTTGTCAGTCAAAGCATGGACTGCAAGATCGACTTCTTCCGTCAGAAGCAACGATTCTGAGCTTTTGTTCCATTGCCTGATTTCAATTGGCGTTGATGTATGCGAGCGAATGGCATCGATAATTTCTTTGCCACAACCGATTAAGTAAGGCTCGATGATGTGTAAAGTGATTTTATCCACAGACTTCGGATTGAAGGTATCTGGTTTTAAAGCATCGGTAATATCTGCGAGGGCACTTCTTAGTTTAGGCTCAATGTTTTGAGCATAACTAGTCGGAGATAAGCCTTCTGCACTGCGTACAAACAGCGGGTCCGCTAAGTCGATCCTTAATTGAGCCAGCGTTTTAGAGACGTAGGACTGAGAACGACCTAATGCTTTGGCTGTTTTTAACGTAGATTGCGTTTGCATCAAGGTTAGGAATACGCGTAGCGCATTGAGATCGTTCATCGGCAACTTGATACCATTTAGCTAATGTAAGGAAACTATAATTGTTGGGTAGGAACTTAGCAATTATTAGTTCAGTACCACATAACCACGGTTAGTCATGCAGTTTTTAACTACTGTCTGCTTGTCTTGGTTATATTGTTCTGAGTTTTCACGATTAGCGCGGTTACGGCCAAGAACGCCAGCCGCCATTCCCACTGCAGCACCTTTTTTCGCGCCTTCAGTACCCGATCCACCAGCGATTGCTACGCCAGCTGAACCTAAAGCAGCCCCTTTAGCTGCACCGCTTATTGCTCCACCTGATGATTTTTGCTTCTGTACTTGTCCAGACATCTCTTCGCACTGGTGTAGATCGTAGATGTAGTCTTTTTCGTCCACACCTTGCATATCAACGAGGCTTTGTTGCCGAAATCG
>NZ_JPJA01000086.1:677361-732064 GCF_000733315.1 Vibrio sp. ER1A | reverse complement strand
AATTATAACCTAACTAGACGATATATATCGTCGGTATTCGCTTGTATTTAATATTTACATATTTGCGCAAAGGAATAAGCAATGAGAAATGTAATAGTAACAGCAATAGCAGTAGGTATCGCATTTAACGTTAATGCGAAAAGGCAAGATCAAGAGCCGATCAAGGTGATTGAACCCGTTGTTGGCTTGGACCAACAAAAGGTCGACTTGGGTAAAGCCCTTTGGTTTGAACCAAGGTTATCTGCATCCAATACGATCTCGTGTAATTCTTGCCACAATGTGGCGAAAGGTGGCGTTGATAACCTTCCGAGCTCTATTGGTCATAAGTGGGCAATTGGACCTATCAATTCACCGACGGTTCTTAACTCAGATTTAAACTTCGTACAGTTCTGGAACGGACGTGCGAAAGACCTTCAAGAGCAAGCCACAGGGCCTATTGAAAACCCGATAGAAATGGCGTTTTCACATGAACTCGCTATTGGGACTTTGCAATCCATCCCTCAATACCAACAGTGGTTTGAAAGTGCGTATGGTTCAAAGAACTTTACCATTAACGAAGTAACAGATGCTATTGCAACGTTTGAAAAAACGCTTCGAACCCCCAATGCGGCGTTCGATAAGTGGCTAAAAGGTGATGATTCAGCCTTGACTGCCGAACAGGTCGAAGGCTATTCGTTGTTTAAGCAAAAAGGCTGTACCGCTTGCCATAGTGGACCACTTGCAGGAGGCCAGATGTATCAAAAAATGGGCTTGGTCAAAGCATTTAAAACAGATAATCCAGACATCGGCAGAGCCGCGGTAACAGGAAAGGATTTCGATAAATATGTGTTTAAAGTTCCTACACTCCGCAACATAGAACTTACCTACCCATACTTCCATGACGGCTCTGTATGGGATTTGCAAGAAGCAGTAGAAGTAATGGCTGATATTCAGTTAGGGCAAAGCTTAACTAAAGACGAATCGAAGAAAATCACCGCATTCTTAAGATCGCTTACAGGCGAGCAGCCTGAGATCACTTTACCTCACCTTCCTCCGTCAACGCACTCAACTGCAAGACCACAAATTTAAACAAGTTAAAAAGCGCTCAAAGTTGGGCGCTTTAGTCATTTTCAATCTAATCTTATCTTAAACTTCGTATAAGTCCGCGTTAACGTATATTAAGGAAGAAGTATTTATATGAAAAAGGTTGGCTGGGTTAAGAGTTTTGGCTTATTTGTCAGTTTGTTAATTGTAACAGGGTGTACAACCAAATTTCTATATAGCAATTTGGATTGGTTCATTGTTGATTATATTGATGACTATGTAACGCTTGAAGACGGCCAGGAGGAAATATTAACTGAGCGTATTCTTGTTCTTGGTGATTGGCATAAGTCCAATGAATTGCCTCGTTACCTACAACAGTTGACGGATATACGAAATAAGGACCCAAAAACTGTGGATGCAGAATATGTTTCTTTGCAGATGGAACAGGTGAGGCAGCATACAAAACGATTAGTCGCTCAGATTACCCCTGATCTGTATGCATTGACACAACAGATGACAGATAAACAAGTGAAAGAGTTACTTGAAAATTTAGAGCAGAAAGACGATAAGTTCATTAAAAAGTATCAAGGCCTCCAAGACGAAGATGTTCGACTTATTTACCAACAGCGAATTGAAGAGAATTTAGAGCGTTGGTTCGGACCTCTGACGGAGCAGCAAGAAACACTTGCGAGTCGTTGGGCAAATGAAATGGATGTTACGGTATTTGATTGGCAAGCCCATCGTCAGCAGATGCAACACTTTATGCGCCAGCTGCTTAACCGGCGTTCTGACCTAGGCTACTTTCAACCAGAATTTCAGCGTTTTTTAAATGACAGTGAGAGTTTTTATAGCGAGAAACTAAAACTTAAAATCGCTAACAATCGAATAGTGGCAGAAAAATACATAGCTCTTGCGCTCAACAGTGTGACAGAAAAACAACATCAACATCTAATAGAAGAAATTGACGGTTGGCGAGACATCGCTTCAGACTTAATGACAAGTGCGCTATTAGACTATAGTTCTACAGAAAAGTACGCCGTTCCATCATAAACTAGTTACGAACCAGTTTAAGGAGTGAGTTGGGTTATGATAGAGCAAGGTGTTTTTTGGACAGAGAAACTTCTGTTACTTGCCGGTGTATTGTTCATTATCACGGGTATCGTGCAATATGGTCGTCGTAGTCAAGATTGGAAGGGCGTCGTCACTATGTTCTATAAACGCGTTCCCATGAGCGTTGATGAATACAAACGATATCGATTAGGTGTAGCTTTGATCATTTTCGCCATTGTCCTGAGGTTTGCGCTGCATATTTTCTGGCCTCAGTTTTAACTTGTAATCTCATTCACACCTTTGTAGTGCCCTGTTTGCTAACATTTGGATAAATACCAATAAAAAGCGAATAGCTAACGCTTTAGATCCCCTTACTTGTTGCCTAACAAGCTGAAACTAGGGTTAAAACGGGAGCACACAATGATCTCTTCGAACCAAAATATAACTTCCTTGCCTGAATCGCTCTTCACTTCGCAACAAGTTCGCGAAGGAGAGAAGATCGTAGCTCAACAATTGCGTATAGAAATGTATACCTTAATGCAGCAGGCTGGTGCCTCAGTATTTGAACTTATGCAAACTTACTATTCAGAGACTCGAAAGCTACTAGTTTGCTGCGGTAAGGGTAACAATGGCGGTGATGGGTATATCGTCGCTAAACTAAGTCTTATTGCGGGCTACGACGTTACAGTTTGGCAAGTCGGCGACTCGAGCGCACTTAAAGGTGACGCATTGCGAGCTAGAGATGAATTTCTTGCCGCTGGTGGCATTATTGATTCACCGGGAAATGCGGTAACGGATGACGTTGACGTTATTATTGACGCTTTGTTAGGGACGGGTATTTCAGGTGAAGTACGTCCTTTCTATTCTCACGTGTTCGATCGTTTAAACCAGTCTTCTAAACCAATCATCTCGATAGATACTCCGTCCGGGCTTGATACTGATACCGGTGTTGTTTTAGGAAACGCGATCGAAGCAGATAGAACCGTGACTTTTATTGGCGTTAAACAAGGGTTAGTTACGGGTCGAGCTAGAGCATTCACAGGACAACTGCATTTTGCTGGATTAGGAGTGGATAGGGAGTTTGCTCAACAGAATAAAGCAAACGTCACATTAACCAACAAGCATTGGCTGAATTATCTCCCGAAAAGAGCAAAAGATTCTCACAAAGGAACGCATGGAAAGTTGCTAGTGGTTGGTGCAAACAATGGAATGAGTGGCGCGGCTTATCTGGCTTCTGCGGCTTGTTTGAGAGCAGGAGGTGGGCTTTGCGCCGTCTTAACCCACGAAGCGAGTGTCACACCAATAAGAACGTTGCTACCAGAGGCGATGATTGATGCGTGCACCACCCAATCATTGACTGAGCGCGTAAATTGGAGCTCCGCCATCGCAATTGGAGTGGGGTTAGGACGAACAGCTTGGTCCGCTAGAGTTTTTGACCAAACACTGAAGTTGGCGATGTCGTTGGATCTTCCAGTCGTCATTGATGCAGATGGCCTATATTGGCTTAACCAGATACAAAGCGACACAGCTGTCTTGAAGAACCATATCATCACACCTCATCCAGGTGAGGCCGCACAATTATTAAACTGTCGTATAAGTGATATAGAGAAGGACCGTTTTCAGGCAATTAGAGCATTACAAAAAACTTACGGTGGAGTAGTGGTACTGAAAGGTGCAGGAACACTGATTTATGATGGTCAGTCAATGGTTGTCTGTCATGCAGGAAACCCAGGGATGTCCAGTGGTGGAATGGGTGATTTATTGACTGGAACAATCTTAGCTCTATTAGGACAGGGAAAAAACAACATGCAGTCTGCAACTCTTGGCACTTTGATTCACAGCCTTGCGGCTGACCAGGAGTCAAAGGAACATGGAGAAGTAGGCATGCTAGCTTCTGATTTACTCCCACAAATTCGATTAGTTCGAAATCATGACAATTATGTTTCATCTTAAGCGTTTGAAGTATTCGTGATGGCGATAAGAACAATGACTTTTGATTTGAACAGTTCAGAGGTTATATAAAATAGCGGTTTTTTTCCGAATCAATCGGTAAAAATGAGCTAATAGATAACAAGAATAACCACAAAAATTGGTTAATAAATGCACATTCAGGTGTTGAGAGCTCGATATTTGCACAGTGCAAAAACGTTTGCGTCGAGTGCTAAAGTAAGCTTGTTTATGTAAATAACATGGGTTTTTTCTGTTATATCAGAGGGTTGGAGAGATTTTATTTCGTTAAGATAGGATTGATAATCAGCGGATTTGCAACTTGTCGGAATAGTAACACAAAAAAAATTAAAATATCAGTCTTGCGAGATTATTTTCGCGACCTATAATGCTGAAAACCGGAGCGTCTGCCAACGCTCCGGTTTTTTTGTGTCCGAAGAAAGGTAAACCGTCTGCCAACGGAGAGCCAACGCACTATGCTTAGTCATATGCCCACTGGAACATGTACTATATAAATCAAGGAATTTACACAATGCGTATCGAACAAGAACTTAAGTTAGGCTTTAAAGATGTACTGTTTCGCCCTAAGCGTTCAACACTGAAAAGTCGTTCTCAAGTAAATTTAACCCGCGATTTTACATTCAAGCACAGTGGTCGTCAATGGTCTGGTACACCAGTAATTGCAGCTAACATGGATTCTGTTGGTAGTTTTGAAATGGCTACAGCGCTAGCACAACACGGTGTAATGACAGCGATGCATAAGCATTACACAGTAGAGCAGTGGGCTGAGTTTGTTGCTGGTGCAACAAAAGAAACATTGAACAAAGTATTCGTATCAACGGGCACGTCTGAGCGTGATTTCGAGAAAACAAAAGAAATCTTAGCATTAAGCGAAGATCTAGAATTCATTTGTATCGATATTGCGAACGGGTATTCAGAGCACCTAGTTGAGTTTGTACAAAAAGTACGAGCTGAATTCTCAACGAAAACGATTTCAGCAGGTAACGTAGTAACTGGCGATATGTGTGAAGAGCTGATTCTAGCTGGCGCGGATATTGTTAAAGTAGGTATCGGTCCTGGTTCAGTATGTACTACACGTGTTAAGACAGGTGTTGGTTACCCACAGCTTTCTGCAATCATCGAGTGTGCTGACGCTGCACACGGCCTAGGTGGCATGATCATTGGTGATGGTGGTTGTGCGTGTGCGGGTGATGTTGCTAAAGCTTTCGGTGGCGGCGCAGACTTCGTAATGCTAGGTGGTATGTTAGCTGGTCATGAGCAATCTGGTGGCGAAGTCATCGAGCAAGATGGTAAGCAATTCATGAAGTTCTACGGCATGTCTTCTCAGTCTGCTATGGACAAACACTCTGGTGGTGTTGCTAACTACCGTGCCGCTGAAGGTAAGACGGTTCTTCTGCCTTACCGTGGTGACGTAAACAACACAATCCAAGACATACTTGGTGGCGTTCGTTCAACTTGTACATACGTAGGCGCAGCGAAACTGAAAGAGCTAACTAAGCGTACGACTTTCATCCGCGTACAAGAACAAGAGAACAACGTATTTGGTAAAGAAGGTTAATTAGCTTTTAATCCAAGTCCTGATAAAAGAGTCGCCTAGGCGGCTCTTTTTTGATCTTATCTTTCTGCATTGTTTCTGCTTCAATTCCAATACTAGACTCAAAAAAGTGCCTTGCTTACATGGTATTACGTATCTCACAACAGGGGTTTGGTACTATTGCGCCGATAATTCGTGCTGCAACCCGCAAAGAAAGGACTGCTTGCGTAATATGGACATTGGCAATATATATTCTAATCAATATGACACGGTGCAAAAGCTGCTAAAAATACAACCAGATGGCTCTGCCACTGGTGTGTATCAAGACATTCAATTTACTAGTGTGTTCCAACCGATTTTCAACCAACAATTAGAACTTGTTGCACTTGAGGGGCTAGCTCGGATAAAGCACATCTCTGGTCAGAAACTGGAACCGGCGCGTTACTTTGCTGATTTAGAGCGACAAGTAGAGATAAATGTTGTCTGTACTATTCTATGTTGTAAGTTACACCTGCATAACTTTTCTTGTTCTCGTTTTAGAAGACGAAAGTTATTCCTAAACGTCTCTCCGTGCGTGTTCGAGCTGCTTGCAAATGAACCTCTTGCCGTTGAACGTTTCATGACACGAATAGGTGAATTTGGTGCAGTACCATCACAAATAGTGTTTGAAATTACCGAGTTTAAAGAATCTGATATCCGCGCTATTGTCATGGGTAAGGGCAAACTCGCGAGATTTGGTGTGCAGACGGCACTTGATGACTATGGGACAGACTATTCCACTAAAGATCGCGCACTAGAAATTAAAGCTGACTATCTAAAAATTGATAGAAGCGTCTTATTGTGTGATGAGAAAATTTCTGAAGCGGTAACCATTGCGAATAAAATAGGCGCAACTACAATAGCAGAGGGCATTGAAAATCAAGATACATTAACGCGCTGTCAACTGCATGGAGTGTCATTGTTTCAAGGGTTCGGCTTAGCAAAACCCAATGCTATGAAAATATTGGAAAGTAACTTAGATTGATAGGAAGCAAGCCAATAAGGTTGCTTCCTAGAGCAGGAATTATTGCGCGAGGGAGTATGTGCGATCTTTAAACTGAATAGCCTCGAAATTCGCTAGGGTATCTGTTCCCGTGTTTGAACATTGCACTGCAACTGCGTATTTCTGCTCTGTGATAACGCAGTTAGCAAAGTCCTCATCAATAATATAGACGTCATTGCCATCCTTACCATCAACCACATTGTCTTTATTATTACCTTCAATATGATTGTCCTGGTTGTTGGCATTAAGGTTAATCGTTGCATCACCTACGATTTTTGCGTTAACTAGCCAGCGAGATTTAAAGGTATACGGTTCAAGAGGTGGATGAGTGCTTTTCGACATATTGAACGTCGGAGTTAAGCCCCCTTGCGGAAATCGGTGGTTGTAATACGTCTTGACACCGTTGGAATCGATATTTGCGGTGTATTGTAAGTAGTCGTGGAACATGTTTTCTATCCAAAAGGCTGACTCGGTATCAATAGAACGCATTTGAGAGCGAGTTACAGCTTGGTAGTTATCTAAACCTTCGCTCTTGTGCTCCCACATGCCCATGTAAGCTTCGAAAGCAGCCGCAAAGTACTCATGAGAATAACTTGGTCCGATAGCTGGGTCTATGTCGTCATTTTTCCAATCTTGCCAACTACTGTTGCTTGGTTGCCATGGTGAATACTGGCCGTTTTTGTGATTGGTATAGAGTGAGAGCGCTCGTTGTTGAATCTGTTGTTGAAACACATAAAACGTCGGATTAGGAGCGATACCTTGTGCTTGAAACAAGTGAAGTATTTCTTCAAACCCTGCGTCTCTATCTGCATGTTTACCTAAGTTTTCGCAATAGTTTGCGAAGTTACTCATATAGTGGCAGTCACCTTCAAGTGTTAACTCTCTGAACATTAATGATTGGCTGTTGATGAGCCACTTGGGGCTATCGGGACTTTGTTGTACGCCGGTTAAGATCGAAGTAATAATATTATCTAAGAGATCCTCATCAGACGACGCTAGCGGTATTAGAGAGTTTAAGAAATTAGATTCTGATGTTGTATCAAGGACACTTGGTGCAGAAGGAACTTTTGATACCCAATCATCTATTTTGTTTTGACGAAACGCTTCGCTGACAAAGAGTTTGGTGAGCATCATTTGGTTTTGATCATCGTTTTCCGTCATTATCAATGTGGCTTCTCGTTGAGCCATGAGTGCAGCGATTGATGATTTATTCTCTCCATACTGTGAGTTAGGGACGTTGGACATCAGATGTTGAAGAATCTTGGTTGCTCGTTCGATTTTATAGTTGACGATTGTTCTATGCTTCTCCTTTTCTACAGTATCTGGATATTTTGATTCATCAAAATACGCGATGATATGTATAGCACCATTATTTATACCTGACGATCTCAATTGCGTCGTCGCTGTGCCTGATGGAGTTACTGAAACGTAGAGGTTAAAACCAGCATTGGTTGCGATGTTGAGCTCTGGTGGAAGTGACTTACTAACTTGACTAATTGATATGTTGCTCACGGTCTTCGATGTTGGAATTGTTGGAGGGGGTGAAGTTGGATTACTTGAATCGCTGTCTGACTTACAGCCTGAAGCAATAGCTAGTGTCATTGCGCTCAAGCTTAGCAACTTAATCAAATGCATTTTATTTCCTAATGATTTCTAACGGTAACCTTTACAAGCTCAACATTATTAGAAATACGTTAATGCTTATAAACGAAGTGGGGCAGTTCTAAAACGTGAACCTAGCCTCTGAATTGTGCGCGATAGTAATAAATACAGAGCAGAAATCTAGGTGTAAAAAAGGAGTTACAGTACTCAATTAAGGTGTTTGTAAGTATGAGTTCAATAATTATTTAGTCACATTTAGTCATTAAATGTAATCTTTCGGTTCTGTGAGTAATTTGATACCACTAAAGTATTAATTTAAACGGGGTTGTGTACTGTATGTTTGGGAGAAGTAAGCTAATGTAAGCAAGGCCGTTGTAAAATCCGTGATACTAAACTTTTTTATGTTTTTTTATATTGGCATTGAGAAATGCTCAAGTTTCAATATACTCCGGCGCGTTTACGTTTTAAGGGGGAGTTATGGATTGCAATATTTTGCTTATCGAAGATGACATGCATATTGGAAATTTAACCAAAATGTTCTTGGAGGCAGAAGGCTATACCGTGAACTGGATTGAAGACGGATCAATAGCTCTGAACAAAATCGATTCTCTTAAACCCGATATAGTGATATTAGATTTAATGTTACCAGGAAAGTCAGGGGTGGATATTTGTCGAGAAGCGCGCGCATTTTATTCTGGAATGATTATGGTAGTTACGGCAGCAGAAGATGAAATGAGTGAGGTATCGCTATTCAAACTAGGGGCCGACGACTATATAACAAAACCAGTGAGAGGCCATATTCTTGTTGCTCGTATTGAAGCGTTAATGCGTCGTTATAAACCTGTGCAACAAGCTGAAAAAACACTATATATATCAGATGCGTATGGAATCGTCGTTAATAGTGAGAACCAGACTGCATACTATGAACAGAAACCTTTAAACCTTACTAACTCTGAGTTTGAAATTCTTCAGTTACTTATTGAAAATAAGGGAAAAACAGTTTCTAGAGAGCATTGCTGTCGAGTTGTAAGAGGGATTGAGTACAGTTCCTACAACCGTTCGATCGATATGCGAATCTCAGGCTTAAGGAAAAAGCTGATTCAAGCTGAAATATATGACGCAATTATCAAAACAGTTCGAAACCAAGGATACAGACTGGTTAAGGCTTAACGATGAAAATTAAGTCTCAGCCGAAAAACATGTTTACGTGCTTGTATATAGAAAGTCTAGTAGGGTTAGTATTAACCTTCTTCATCTTTATCAATGTCACGAACGTTTTATTAAGACACGAGGATATTGGCTCTTTTATCGACAGTGGTAATTCTTACGTTCAAGATTATATCGATAGTCAATATGAGAGGCACGGATTTTATCATAATCTCAACACCACGTCCTCTTTGCTGTATTACGACTACAAATTGATGCTATCGGACAGTGCTATTTCCATTACAGACGTCTGTTCAGATTGTGAACTATTCAAACGAAGAGATGGCATTGATGTTTATATAAAAAATAACCAGTTATTCGTAGCCGCTTTTCCAATACCACGTGCCAACAAGCAACTATTCTTTATAGAAACCGAAGACCCGTTTAGTGCTGACGCTCAATGGTATGAAGACAGCGATAACCAGTTCTTTTTTGCCTTATTCGTGACATTGAGCATCGCTTTAGCAGGATTAATTTACTTGCCGTTGCGCAGAGTCAACAAGCGCATTAACAAACTATTAGCTGTGCAGACAAAATTTGGACAAGGTGACCTTAGTGTTCGCTCTGAGGTGTTCCATATTTCACCGATAAAAGAGCTCGCTCAAAGTTTTAATGATATGGCTGATGATATCGAACTAAGAGTGAAAGAATCGCTGGTGTTTTCTCAGGCTATTCCTCATGAAATCCGAACGCCCCTAACTAGAATTCAAATGGCCAGTGATTTACTCAGGAGAGAGGATACAGAGGACAAACAAACGCTCTTTAACGACATAGACAGTTATATTGAAGACATTTCCCATTTAACCAGTGATATTCTTAAGTTATCGAGGCTCACTAACGGTCGGTGTGGTGATCTACCAATCGCTCGCGAGGTATTTTCTGTTTCTGAATTAGTTGAAAAACGTATCGATGTTATCGCTGATACTAAGCAAATTCAGTTTATCAAAGATTCAAATATCCAAGATGATAGGTATTTGGCTTCTAAGTGCTTGTCCAAATTGGTTATTGATAACTTACTTAAAAATGCACTTCGTTACGGCGGCGGGGTAGTCAATGTCACCTTGAGAGAGTACCAGTCATGTTGGACTTTGGACGTAGAAGATAATGGTCCTGGCATCCCTATTGAAAAGCGAGAGGAAGTATTTATCGCCTTCTCACGTTTGGACTCCTCGCGAAATCATAACAATGGTGGATTCGGTTTAGGGTTAGCTATTGTCGCTCAGGCAAGCAGAAACTTAGGTTGGAGTGTATCTGTAGATGAAAGCCACATTGGTGGAGCCCGTTTTACAGTAGTGCTCCCGAAAGCGTGATTTATTTTGTACCAAAGAACTCATGACTAGCAAGAGATAAAGCCATGAGTTCTTAATGTAGAAACTAGCGTTTGAACAAGCCTTTACGGTTTAGGTAACCGAGAATATGAGGTCGAGATTCACCTTCTAGTTTACTAGTAACTTGTGAAGACCAGGTACTGCTCTTTTGGTTTGTTGAACGATGCGCGTAATAGGAAAGCATCACATCGTCGTATTGTGCAACTGCATTTTTATCTAGCTGATGATATTCATTTTCATGCACTATGACATCGAGCGGCAAGCGTGGTTTTACCTCTGGTATTTGGTCTGGATATCCTAAACACATCCCAAAAAGAACGGCAGCGTGCTGGGGCAAACCTAACAGTTCATCAACCTCAGCCGCTTTATTCCTCAGGCCTCC
Organism: Vibrio sp. ER1A; assembly: GCF_000733315.1. NCBI lineage: Bacteria > Pseudomonadati > Pseudomonadota > Gammaproteobacteria > Vibrionales > Vibrionaceae > Vibrio > Vibrio sp. ER1A. Next base: position 720,929 of record NZ_JPJA01000086.1, on the reverse strand, counting down.
GATATAGACGCCTCCTAAGCCTAGTGACTCGGCCGCCACTAAACAGTTCTGTGCCATTATTCCAGCATCAATAGCACCGATTAGACCTAACTCTGTGTAGTCAACTTTTACGTTTGGGTTCAACTCTTGGTGTCGCTGATAGTCTATACAGAAAACCAGAAATTCAGCGGCTTGGGCCACATAAGGTTGATTACCAGAAAGTTCCACCAGTTTGTTGCGCTTATCTTTCTCTGTAACCCTGATAATAGAGACGACTTGCAGTAGGCTAGATGATGATGCGGCAATTCCAGCTTTAAGAATAGTGTCTAGAATATCCTTATCGATAGATTGCTGCTTAAATTTTCGAATAGAACGGTGGTTGAGTATTGTTTCTAGAGTAGAGTTCACGTTCCTTTTGTCCCTATGGCTAAGATAACTTACTGAACCTTAGTTTCTTTTCATAGGAGATTGCAAGTTTGAATTGCATAGAGGATTGCAGAACAAAGAAAAAAGCCTCGCATTAAGCGAGGCTTTGGAATGTGGCGGAGAGATAGGGATTTGAACCCTAGATACGCTATTAACGTATGCCGGTTTTCAAGACCGGTGCTTTCAACCACTCAGCCATCTCTCCGTTTTGTGGCGCTAATAATAGAGTCATAAGAAAGGGCTGTAAAGAAGAAAATTCCCTTAGGGATACTGACTGCGTTAAATGTAGTCAAAGTGATGTTGATTTGTTCATGGTGCTCGTTGTTTGTGTGATTCTAAGAAGTTTGTTTTACTAAAAGAGCCCATTTGGGGAGCTTTACTGCTAAATAAAATAATGTTTTTTATTGCTAAAGTGTTGAAAAGTATAAATAAAACAGTGTTCAGAATACGCGTGTTCGCTCGAAATAGTTTGCGTGATGAAGGGACATGCTTCAAAATAGTAGGGTTAGTTCTTATGAACTGAGATTTGAGGTCAAGATGAAAGTTGTAAAATTGTTTAAACAAAGAGCTGATTCGGTTAAGCATCAGTCTGAGCTTATGCAATGGATGTCGCCCGCTATTCGCGAATATTGGACTGAGTTTGTCGACAAGACAAATCATAGCAATTTTTTAGCATGGGTCAGAGACTATCACAAGCCTGCAGTAAATGAACCACATGTAGTACAGGTCGAACCAGAAATTGTGCTCAAGCCCGCAGCACAGGCACTATTTGATGAACTGCAAGACAAGATTGGCACTGTGATTCATGAAGGTAACTGGATTCACGTAGGTCAAGAACGAATCAATCAATTTGGTTCAATTACGGAAGATAACCAGTGGATCCACACTGATCCAGAAAGAGCAGAGCAAGAATCACCATTTAAGACCACTATCGCGCATGGTTTCTTAACGCTGTCTTTGTTGCCAGCCCTAACTGATAGTGTTGACCCAGATAAACCTCTATTTCCGACTGCGAAGATGATGGTAAACATCGGGTTGAACCAAGTCAGGTTCCCATACCCAGTTAAGGTAGGTAGTAACCTTCGAGCTAAGAGCACATTGGTCAAAGTTACACCGATAAAGAAAGGTCTTGAGATAGAGCGTGAAATACGCGTAGAAATAGAAGGAATCCGTCGCCCCGCGTGTGTTGCGACATCTGTGATTCACTTACACTTCTAAGTCGAGTTTCATAAAAACCAGCATCATTGCTGGTTTTTTTTTGCCTGCTACTACATCAGTCATGATTTACGTAACACACTTCATAATTAATCTTTAATCTCTCCATCTGTTTAAACCAACGTTTTTGATTATTCTGAAGTTTGTCACCAGGTCCCTTTACCTCGCACCATAACCATTCGTTGCCTTTAAACGCGACAAGATCAGGCATACCATTGCGATATGCTCTTAGGTCTGAGAGAAGAACAGCAAACAAATCTGCTAATTGCTCATAGTTAATGGATGTCATTGCCAACTCTAACCATTCGGTATCCACTAGGTCCCAAACAATGAATGGGTTCTGAATATCTTTTTTGGTTTCTAGAATGCTTAGGTACGGTTTAATACCAGTTCGTTTAACTTCGGATAGTCTTTGCTCTATTGCGCCTTTTCGCCTTTCAGTAAATGACGGATGATATAAATCGAGCGGTTGGCGTTGGTATGGATTGATAAAAGCGCCTTCTACAGGGGCAAAAATAATGTCCCAAAATACCAAGCCAAACATAGTGTTGAGAAACTGATTCTCTAAATAGAAAACCTCCCATCCTAGATCAGATAACTTATTGCAAACAACTAACTCAACACGCTCATGAGATAAGTCAAGATTGAACCTACGTTCTAGAAAACTAGGTTTGACCGTCTTCTCAAGAGTTGTCTTTAATTTCCTGTCGAGTTTAGCTTTTAGTCGTTTTCCGACTTCTTGCTCATCAATGCTTAGAGGGTTTTTAATCATTGTTAGTGCAAGTTTAATGGCTGCCTCGAATCTTTCTTGATGAATAAGTATACGAACTTGTCGCTCCCTCGATGGCGGAAGTCGGGAGGATTCAAACAAGCGCAAAGCGAGGTCGAGGTCGCCCTGTCGTTCGAGATCTCTTGCGATTAAATTAGTGAGTTTGTCTAATTGTCTAGTGGCGTACTGTCCGTTTGCAGATGGGAGCAAGTGAGCAAATTGCCTTATGAGCTTAGAACAAGGCTTTGTGAGTTCTGTGTACGCTATTCTTAGATCTGTAATTTCTAGAGTGGAGTCGATTTCTGCTCTATTATTGAACAGCCTAGTTGCCTTAGACACTTCATAATTCTCGAACTTATGAATTCCTAAGTTCTCTAAAACGAATTGTGCAAACTCCTGGTGCCGATTTCCAAAGAATAGTAAACAAAGAAGGGGTAACACCTCATCGTCCAACAGTCTGACGACAGTGAACGGAAGTTTCGGCACATGATTAGGCTGTTGGTGATGTAACTCATCTATCAGTTCGTTCTTTTTAGCGGTACGTTTTAGACCTGAATAAAAAGTGAGAATCTCAGGTTTTGATAACAACGTGGATGCGAGTTCAAATGAACTTGTCGGTGGCTCTGTACTTATAAAACCATACTCTATGAGTTCTAATATAGGTGAATCGAGACAGCCGATCTCGGGATAGTTCAGTTTATCGTCTCTAAACCAAATCCCCTTGCGAGTCATTAACCGAATAACAAGGCATTGTGCGTTTTCACTAAGAGTGTGAAACGATTCAATCCAATGTCGTTCACTCTGTTTCAATAAATCAGAGTAGATAGACTCAACATGCAACAGCAAACGTATGAAGTTGTCTCGATAATACTTAGACGGCAGAGTAGGTGGTGAAAAAACAGGCACTAGGAACGACGCTTCTTGTTTAGGTGAATTCCGCTTTATTAAATAGTAGTTGAGTAATTTGAGCTATAAAAAATATCACATTACCAAAAACAGACCGTTTGTTGAGTCGTAGATTAGTGATGTAGATCTATCAGCTAAATGGATGTTTTTCTGACAACCCTAACTAACTGTATGATTATTATTCAAAAACGCCTGTATTGATATGTTTACACTGTGTCTAATTTTAAAAACGAGCAATTAATTTGCCTTTTTATTTAAATAGTGATTGAACTTATTGTTCGAAGCAGATAAGTTACAAGGAAAGAGCACGACATAAGTCACAAAATGGAATGCGGTCGTGTATCAAAGATGTAGATTTAAAAGAATAGGAAGAAGTAAGCAATGTTTCAAACTGATGATGTACGAATTAATAAAGTAAAAGAACTATTACCACCAGTTGCTGTTTTAGAGAAGTTTCCAGCGACAGAAGTTGCTTCTTCAACAACGTTTAACGCACGTAAAGCAATTCACAATATCCTTCAAGGCGACGATGACCGTCTACTAGTGATCGTCGGTCCATGTTCTATTCATGACACTGAAGCGGCGATTGAGTATGGCAAGCGACTAAAAGTACTGCGTGACGAACTTGGTGACAGACTAGAAATCGTAATGCGCGTTTACTTCGAAAAGCCACGCACAACAGTAGGTTGGAAAGGCCTTATTAATGACCCTTACTTAAACGACACATTTAAGATTAACGATGGCTTGCGTATGGGTCGTAAGCTACTCCTAGACTTGACTGATATGGGCATGCCAACGGCGAGTGAATTCCTTGATATGATCAGCCCGCAATATGTTGCTGATCTTATTAGCTGGGGCGCAATTGGTGCGCGCACAACTGAGTCTCAAGTTCACCGCGAACTGTCCTCTGGTATTTCTTGCCCTGTAGGATTTAAAAACGGTACTGACGGTAATATCAAGATTGCGTCTGATGCGATTCGCTCTGCTAGCGCTTCTCACCACTTCTTATCTGTAACCAAGTACGGTCATTCTGCAATTATTGAAACCGCCGGTAACCCTGATTGTCATATTATTTTACGCGGTGGTAAAGAGCCAAACTACAGTGCTGATCATGTAAAAGCCATCAAAGATGAGCTTACAGCGAATGGTCTACCTGCAAAAGTGATGATTGACTTTAGCCACGCGAACAGCTCAAAGCAATTCCAACGTCAAAAAGTCGTTGCTACCGATGTAGCTCAGCAGATGGCTAATGGTGAAGACGCTATCTTTGGTGTAATGATTGAGTCTCACCTAGTTGAAGGCCGCCAAGATTTAGTAGATGGAGTTGCACCAACTTATGGTCAGTCTATTACTGATGCGTGTATCGGTTGGGAAGATACTGAAAATGTACTTCGTGAACTGGCAGACGCTGTTGAGGCACGTCGTAAAGCATAAGCATTTTTGATAGATGTTTAAGCCCTTGGATAACCGAGGGCTTTTTTATTGAATTATACAGTACGTTATACTATAAAATTTGGCCTTATAATATTTCTAGGTTAAATATAATGAAGTTGTCTATCCATCATATGCTCATCGTCTGCTTGAGCGTTCTTGTTCCTACTACCGTAAGTGCAACCACATTGACCAATGAACAACTCTGTACGGCAGGTCTAGCGCTTGCCATTGATAAACAACCACGTGGAATCAACACAAAAGGGCTAGCCGGAAAACAAATATTGCTGGCGTTAAAAGATGGCAATAACGACTGGGATTATCGTTGTCACGTGAATCGTTCTTCGAAAACAATAAAACTTGGGCGAGGGAGTCTAGATTAAATGATGCTTACCTGAAGCAGGCTGTCCGTTACGATGTTTCCAACAAGGCTAGATCCGTAGAGGTAAAGATGAAACGAAGAAATGGTGGATTCAAATCAGAAAAGTATCAAGCCAGACAACTCAAAAGCTAATGCGTTTTATGACGGAAAAGGGAGCATTAAATGCTCCCTTTTAAAGTCACTCAACAATGATGTCTTTCACAGTGGGGTGTTCGTGAATCGAGACAGGATCAAGTTTCAAAGTTTGCGTAGGGTAGGCAATATCAGCGTCATTTTTCTTAATAATGTCCATTACTTGTAACAAGACATCTTGCTTTACTTCATGATAGCGAGCCCAGTTTACTGTTTTGGTAAAGGTATAGATAAAAAAGTTAAGCGAAGAAGGACCAAATTTATCGAAATTCACCATCAGTGTCTGTTTGGTGTCGATATCTTTATGATTTTCTAGCATGTTTTTCACTTCATCAACAATCTGACTGACTTTGCCTCCATCGTCATAACGAAGACCAATCGTTTCATAGATTCTACGATTAAGCATACGAGAGGGATTTTCGACGACAATGTTGCTGAAAACAGAGTTTGGAACATAGAGCGGTCTTTTATCAAAAGTTCGAATAATGGTCATCCTCCAACCAATACGTTCCACTGTTCCTTCTATTGCTCGGTCTGGAGAGCGTATCCAATCACCAACCTTAAAAGGGCGGTCAAAATAAATCATCATACCGCCGAAGAAATTAGACAGTAGGTCTTTAGCCGCGAGACCGACAATTAAGCCACCGACACCACCAAAAGTAAGTAGACCTGATAGACTTAGGCCTAGCGCCTGCATTACCGTCAAAATGCCTATAGAGATAAAAAACAAGCGCGCTACTTTTGCTATGGCCTGAACGGTCGTCTCATCGCGCTTTTTCTGAGCCAAGACATGCTCTTCAACGTTTTGAATAAGTCGAAGAAAAATCCAGATAAAGGTTGATATAACAAGCAGTAAGTCAACTTTATTTAACCAACTTGTATCCGTTTCTGTATGAGAGCTCAACACTAACCCAATAGAGACGGTGGCAGGCCATAGCCAAATGAGGACACTAATTGGAGACTTAACCGCTTTGATGAGTAGGTCATCCCATACAAGATTGGTTCTTTGAGTTAGTGCTTCAAGTCGCCCATAGAATATTCGCCAAATAACCCAAAGAAGGAAGCTACCACCAGTGATCAGCAGTAGATTACTTAATAGATCGTAGCCAAAAGATTGAATATAGTTTTGTAGTGTATCCATTGAACTATTCATCGCCGTTAGAAACCTTTCTTTAACTCAATGTCATTGTTCAGAACAATCAATGAGTAAATGAATTGTAATTATCGGATATTACTCAGGTTAATAAGGATAGTACATGCAGAAAGTGATTTTTATTTTATGGAACAGCTCCTTTTCTTGATACAAAAAAGAAACGCGATACCGAGATTCGACTGGTATCGCGTGCGTTCAACCTTTGAAAAATGAGCAACACTTGCAGCATAAGTTTATGCTGCCCACTTATTGGTCAAACAAAGCTAAGTATTGTTCATAACCTTGCTGTGCAAGCTTTGATTTTGGAATAAAACGCATTGCCGCTGAGTTCATACAGTAACGCAGTCCTGTAGGAGCGGGGCCATCCTTGAACACATGTCCAAGATGAGAATCTGCAAATCTGCTTCTTACTTCAGTTCTTGGAAAAATCATCTTGTAATCAGTATTTGTGACAACGTAACGTTCGTTTATAGGTTTGGTGAAGCTAGGCCAGCCTGTTCCCGACTTGTACTTGTCAGTGGAAGAAAATAAAGGCTCTCCGCTAACAACATCTACGTAGATACCATCCTCTTTGTTATCCCAATACTCATTGTTGAATGGCTTTTCTGTACCATCTTCTTGAGTAACATAGAACTGTAAGTCAGTAAGGGCCTGTTTGATTTCGTTGTCATTTGGCCTTGAATAAGGCTTTAATGAGCTTTTACTGGCCTGACTATCTATCATTTGGCGAAGAGTCATTGGATTATCTTTTCTGTCTTTACCGAAAATCTCATCTAGGTATTGGTCACGACCCGAGTTGTATCGATAGTATTTGTATTTCAAGCTACTTTTTTTATAAAAATCCTGATGATATTCCTCCGCAGGCCAGAAAGTATCAAAAGCAATCAACTCGGTAGCGAGAGGTTTTTGAAACACACCGAGTGAATCTATCTCAGACATAAATCGCTCCGCAATCTGCTTTTGCTCGGTGTTATGGTAGAAAATAGCAGGGCGATATTGCGGCCCTTGGTCTACGAATGAGCCTTTATCATCAGTTGGATCAATATGACGAAAGAAGTAGTCAAGAACTTGCTCGTACGAGACTTCGTCAGCATCATAGATTACTTGAACAACTTCAATATGACCTGATTTGCCACTCGCGACTTGGCGGTAAGTCGGGTTTTGTTGTTGACCACCCGCATAACCAGACACAACTTCTGTCACTCCAGGCAACTGTTCTAAATCAGATTCAGTACACCAGAAACAGCCACCCGCTAAAGTCGCGATCTCTTGATTCGCCGCTTGTGTTTTAGGGGAGTCTGCCATCCCTTCACGAGGTATAACAAGCCAAAGAAGTGGAACGGCCGCTACTAATGCAATAAGTAGTTTGGTGAATTTCGTCATTAATGCTCCAAATTAAGTAGTGTTTGTTATTTCTAGTAGACAGAGCAGCCCGGGGAAAAATTTCAAATTGCCGTTTTATCGGTTACTATCTCAGTCCTTACAATCAGTCGGACTGCAGAGGTTTATATGCAAGCGGAAGTGAAATGGATCGAAGGATTCAAGTTTTTAGGACAATCTCAATCTGGTCATTCAATCGTGATGGATGGCAGTGGTGGCGAAACCGCGCCAAGTCCGATGGAAATGGTTCTAATGGCAGCAGGTGGTTGTAGCTCAGTTGATGTAGTTGACGGATTAAAGTCAGAAAACCAAGCCGTAACGTCGGTAAATGCGAAGCTAACGACAGAACGACGTGAGATCGCACCAAGAATCTTTACTGCAATTAACATCCATTTTGAAGTCAGTGGCGACAATCTTGATGAAGCGTTAGTGGCTAAGGTAACTAAAGACTCATTAGAGAAATATTGCTCGGTATGTCTCATGCTTGGTGCCGGCGTTGAAATGACTCACTCCTGGGAAATTATTTAAAGGACGACATCGGTGAAAGAAAAGGAATTCGATCAACTTATCGTTGTTCTAGGAAAGCGCCTCAACAAAAATACACTCACTCTGGAAGGGATGTCTAGAGTGGAAGAAATCTTGCGTCATGTTGGCAGCAATGACTGTAGTTCATCGATCATTGCATTTTGTGGTGGTATGACGAATGGGCAATCAGTTTCCGAAGCTCGATTAATGTTTGAAGCGTTTGAAACCGGTCTTTCATCGATGACCAACTCCAACATTGGCGCTGTTTTACTTGAAGAAAAATCAACAAGTACGGTGGAAAACATCATTCACTTGTCTGAGGTACTACTGGAAAGTGAATTGCTACAAAACGGTGCGCAAATCGAGGTTAGGTTCGTTTCGAATGATTACCACTTGGCAAGAATGTTTACTATCCAGTCCTTACTCGATGAGCAAGGTTTGCTACGCTACCTAAAATCTGAATGCCAGCGAGCAGGGTTGAATTTAAATATCTCACCTGACATAAAGTCACATTTCCCAGTACCTTATCCTCACGGCTGTATAAATGGACAGTTGTTCCTCTTGCTAGATGAACTGACGACATACCGCGTGTATTTGGAGGGGGTTAGGGATAAGGTGTACAGACGTCCTTTATCTGAAGTTATCGTAAAACCGTTATCCATTGCCCATAGTGCATTAGCACAGTTAGAAGGTATCGTTTCGCCTACAACTCATGCTGTATTGTATGATCAACTGCCGGCTTTGAGGGCAGCAGTTGAAAGAACATCGTCAACAGAGAACACCAGTGATATAGAGAACGATCTTTCTTTATTCGACACTTTATTAAACTACTTAAATCGATATTTGGATCCTGAGCGTGACGAGAGTATTAAGTGGTGGCGATAACAGGCTTTTGGTAAAAAATTTTATTAAATTAGTCGATTAGTTCGACCTGTCTCTATGATGTCCTACACTCAAAGTATCTAAACTTTAGTTGGGCAAGGGAATGAGGCAACTTAACTTTTGGAATAATTTGTCGGTTCAACGTAAAATGGTTTTACTTGTGTTACTACCGATAGCACTGATTATCTTCTTGGCATCTCGTCAGATTTCTACCCTAAACCTCCAACTAAACAATCTTGAAAAAGTAGAAGCGCTAGTGCGTTTTTCAGAAATACTCTCTGATACACAGTCGCAGTCAAACAATACGAGGCTAAATAAGACGACGGTTGAGCTTTCCCCCGTTCTTGATTCTCTCCAGCAGTACGCGGCAAAAATATACGATGTGGAAGATCTAAAACGGATTGATAACCTTCTTACTGACTATTTTGAAACGATTGAATCAATTAGAGAGAGCCAAGACATAGCGGAGACTAATGAGCTCGTTGATTGGCAAAATGAGAGTTACAAGCAATTACTGTTGTTTGTAGAGAAAACGCCATTAACAGCGGTGATCCCACAAGTTGGTGGACATTTGGTATCTGTCGCACAATTAGAGTGGCTAATGTTTTGGGCGGGGGAAGAAATATGGCAGATCAATACTTTAGTAAATGACGATCAAACAGATAGTGTTGCGATGCTATCAACAAGAGAATCGATAATTAACTTAGTGCAAAGCCAGCAACTTTTTGTAGAGAGATTTATCGCGATAAACGCCGATGAAACTCAAGTTAGTTTGTTGCTTAGAGCCTTTTCCAACCCTGCTTTTGAACAAAGCAGGTTTTTTAGAGAGCAGCTTTTAAATGCTAAGAGTGCGATTGATTTACCTTTAGCTGATATTAAGCTTGGAATGGAAGCGCTAGACTTAAGGCTTAATCTGATTCAGGGCGTGTCCCAGTCTATTGAAGTACAACTTAGAATTGAAATTCGAGAACTTGTCTCTGGTTTTGAAAAGCAAAGACTATTGTTTTTAACATTAGTTGGCGTTTTAACTATCTTGGTGGTGGGCATTGGGATAAGCCTTGCTCATCGTGTCACTCGTAACTTGAGCTTGGTCCTATCGTTCCTAGAGAATGAAAAAAGTATTGGAAACATGCCGCTTACGGCTCGAATTGGTGGTAAAGACGAATTGAGCCGTTTTGCACGTGAAGTCGAAAGGCTCACGAACGAGCAGCAAGAGAGTCAACGGAAATTACTCGAAGCTAAAAACGCGGCCGAGCAGGCGAAAGAGAATGCCATCGAAGCGAGTAAAGCGAAAAGTAGTTTCTTGGCGAACATGTCACACGAAATTCGTACTCCTTTAAACGGGGTTATCGGTATATCTGAAGTTTTGTCTGATACGGAGCTGACTGCTACTCAAAAAGATTACGTTGATACAATTGAGACTTCATCCCAACTGCTATTAAGCCTAATAAATGACATCCTAGACTTTTCGAAAATTGAATCAGGGATGCTTCAAATCAACCCGCACTCCACCTCTATTCGGGAAACGATTTATGACATCGCATCGATCGTGGCACCAAAAGTCAAAGAGAAAGGCATAGAGCTAAACGTTGATATCGACCAGAACGTTCCGTTTCGTGTTCTTGCTGATGATCATCGTATGCGTCAAGTGTTAATGAATTTTATGTCTAATGCCGTCAAATTCACTGATAAAGGCAGTGTTACCATAGGGGTACGCTATCAAGGTGAGTCTAATAATATGGCATCGTTGATGTTTGAAGTTCAGGATTCAGGTATTGGCATCGACAAAGAAAGACAATCTAAAATCTTCGAAGCGTTTGCTCAGGAAGATGATTCCACAACGCGACAGTTTGGAGGTACGGGTTTAGGATTAGCGATCAGCACTCAATTGATTGAATTGATGGGAGGGGAAATTCAACTTGATTCTGTGAAGGGAGTAGGGAGTCGCTTTTACTTTACCCTAGAACTAGCCATTGATGAAAGAGAGTACCAGCACCGAAGTCCATTAGTCTTAGATGAGATCGTTATTGTTTGTGATTCATTAGCCTATGAGCGTCGTTTACGTACTGAACTTGGCTTTTATCAGCTGAATATTGCACGGGTTTGCCGTTCAATTCAGGAGGTTGATTTGCTCAACTCACACAACAAGACCTTATTAATTTATGTTGAAGGCGGAGACGTCAATTCAGATAAGGATGAAACACACTTTGCAGAGATTCAAGCTAATCGAACGGCGATATGTTTAATCAGGCAGTTTGCAAGCTCGAATAAGGACTTTGGCAATAACATTAGCGCACTCATTACTTACCCTTTGCTGGGTAATCGACTTTTGAAATCTCTTGAAGCTTGCTGTCGGACGTTAGATAAAGGGCTAGCTACTCCAAACAGCGACACTCACGCTACCAAACGAGTCAAAGTCCTATTAGTTGAAGATAATATCGTGAATCAAAAAGTAGCTAGCTTGCACCTCAACAAAATGGGGCTTGAATATGATGTTGCAAACAACGGCGTAGAAGCTATTGAGCATTACAAGAAAGATACAAGCTATGCGTTTATTTTGATGGACTGTATGATGCCTATTATGGACGGATTCGAAGCGACAGAAAAAATACGCAGTCACGAATCCGATAACCATCTACCTCATACTCCTATTATTGCTTTGACAGCGAGTGTGGTCGATGATGACATTCAGAAATGTTTTGACTCGGGTATGGATGATTATGTACCTAAACCCTTCAAAGCCGAAATACTAAAAGAAAAGATCGTATCTGCTATTGAGCTCAAAGGAGCAGTCGATAGTCCTGTTACGCTCGATAACAATACATCGATTGAACAGACACTTAAATATAGGCCAGCACCGGTAGAGACGAAGTCTGTATCTGATGCTCTCTCTTCTGGAAGAGTTTTGTTGGTGGAAGATAATTTAGTTAATCAGAAGGTTGCATCACTACATCTCAAAAAAGCCGGTTTTGATTACGTGATAGCCGCTGATGGCCAAGAGGCATTAGAGCTATTTATCAGTCAAGGTAAGTTCGATGTCATTTTGATGGACTGCATGATGCCAGTAAAAGATGGCTTTCATGCAACACAGGATATCCGCTCGTACGAGAAAGAGAATGGATTGAACCCAACGCCAATAATCGCGTTAACAGCGAGTGTGGTCGATGATGATATTCAGAAGTGTTTTGATGCTGGAATGGATGCGTATGTGCCAAAGCCTGTTCGCAGAGAAAAACTCCTACATGAAATGAACAACTATCTATAGATTCTCCAGGCTCAGTCTTTTTAACAATGGTACTGCCGCAGCAAATATAGTGTCTCGAAAGATAGCATCGCTATTGTACTATTAGAGAAGTGCATACTTTGCTCGCTTGCTTAGGTGAACCGTCGCCACGAAACACCTACTATGAAGCAACCTAAATTACGTGAGTGTTTCGATGCTACTTATTTCGATTTCTATTCTTATATTTGCCGTTCTATTGTTACCCATTATGCGTAACAAAGAGAAATGTTACCTCGACCAGTATAGCCGGGCCCTAGTTCCTGGAAGAGTTACTAAACTATCAGAGGGTTATGTTCACTATGAATTACAAGGTGACGAAAGTGGCGACGTAGTGGTTCTGATTCATGGTTTCTCTGCACCTTCATATATGTGGGAAAAAAACGTCTCTTCACTTGTTGACGCTGGCTACAGAGTACTCACATTTGATTTGTATGGACGCGGTTTTAGTGACCGACCCAATACAACGTATGATCGCCAGCTATTCGTTAACCAGATAGAAGATCTAACGCAGGCAGTTGTGCCGACGGATAAATTTCACTTGATTGGTTTGTCTATGGGAGGCGCAATAGTATCGGCCTACGCATCAACATTCCCACACAAAGTACTGAGTGTGGGTTACATTGCGCCGTTTAATCAGCCTATTGATCTTGGGCCATTGACATTACCAGTCATTGGCAAATGGCTTGGTTATAGTTTCTTTATTCCCAAACTTGCCGCTAATCAACTGGATGATTTAGTCCATCCGGAAAAACAGCCTAATTGGGAAAACAGATTCGCAGAACAGATGCAATACAAAGGTTTCAGAAGAGCCATTATTGATACGGCTAATAACCTAATTTCCACAGACCCTAGCGAAGATTATAAAGTAGTCGGACTAAGTGGCATAAACAAGTTGGTCATTTGGGGTGACCAAGACAAAGTAATACCGGTTAAAGATGCTAGCAGGGTAGTTAATATGTTGGGTGAAAACACAACCTTAGTGTTATTGAAGAATGCTGGTCACGTATTGCAGTTTGAAGCAGCGGAGCAAGTGAATGTTGCACTGTTGGAACATTTAGCTCGGACTTAAAGTCGCAAATTGACAGCGCCAGTAAGTAACTGGCGCTTTGCTTGAGTACCTAGACTCGCTCTGCTAGATATGCATCGTAATCTGGGACTTCGATTTCAACTTCTTGCTCTAGAAGGTTCGACTCAAACAGGAAGTTGGCCGTTGCACGGTTTGTAGCTACAGGGATATTCCAAACACTAGCGATACGCAGTAGGGCTTTTACATCAGGATCATGCGGCACCGCGTTTAGTGGGTCCCAGAAGAAAATCAGCATGTCTAGTTTACCTTCAGAGATCAACGCACCGATTTGTTGGTCGCCACCCATTGGGCCACTAATCATACTTTTGATTGCCAAGCCGGTCTCTTTACTTAACATGTGACCAGTAGTGCCGGTCGCATAGAGAAAGTGACCTTGTAACTTCTCTTTGTTCTCTTGTACCCAGCGCAGCAATTCTGGTTTGTAATGGTCATGTGCGACCAGTGCAATATGTTTATGTGCAGGCATGGTACGAATGGTTTTTTGCATTTGACTCAATTCCTAAGTGTTTATCTTCCAATTCCAATAACCAAGTATTGTCACATTCGTTATTGGAATTGAAAGGTATCAAGATACTTTGATGTTAATAGTTGTATTACTCAGTATCAATGATGATAACTGATATCTGTGACAGTTAATCCTCTTGGACTGAGAAGACAGGTCGGTAGCCTGTAGGAGATAGTGATTTTTCAATCGCTAGACTCGATAAGTGTGTCGGTGAAAGTACTTCAATACTCGGTGCTTGGTCTTTTTGAAATTTAATACCTCTCAAGTAAGAAGTTGCTTGGAGCAATGAGAGACGGCCTTGTTCAACCATTTTGTCTGTTGGTGCTAGCTGAACTTTATCTCGCAGTAACCCGCGGTATACACCGTGACTGAGGTAGATGGACAACAGTTCAATACTATCTTCTTTTCCAGAACTTCGCAGTTCGCTGATTGCTGCTTCAATCGCAACAGCGCTTCCAACGATATAGGCCAGATTATCATAGTCTTCTACAACTTGTTGAACCAAGTTACGCTGTAACTCTTTGTCATTGTCGGCCCATAACGTTTCGATTACATTGATGTCACTATCTTTGATGGCTTCGAGAAAGCCAAGAATGACGGGCTTCGTGCCACCACTAGAACGAGGACCAGGTAACAATGCTACAGAAGTGGTTCCAGAGCCCTTAGGGTGTTTCTTAGCAAGATAGTCGCCAACTTTGTAGCCCATCCAATACCAATCAACGCCAACAACGCCTTTCACGTGTTTCGCTTGTTGTTTGTCGACGACAAGGTGATTAACGGTGGCAAAAACTGGTACATCACCTGTATAGACCGATAAATCGTGAGTGAATGCGGTAGGCGAAACGGTGCCCAGAATAATGGCATCCGCGTTCCATTGACGACAAGCGCTTAACTGAGCCCTTTGTTTATCAATATTGGGGTAGCCACCAGACTCTAAAACTTTCAACTCTACTTTTTGCTCTTTGGCTTCTTGAACCATGCCGTAGTTAACGGATAGCCAATAGGAATCCTTGAGGTGAGGATAGATTGCACAGATCTTTTCCTGAGACGCGATGGCTTGCGAGCTAGAAATGAGCAAGGCAGCAGAGAAAATTGAATGGAATATGTTTTTTTTTGACATTGGTTAATCGTTTAGTGGCATCTCTATCTTCAACACTGCAAAATATAGCGTACTATCAAAGAGTAAAGAAGTGGATTCTGCCGGAGTGGTTAATGTTACTCTCTAAAGCCAGTATTGGCCGTAAATTATTATTCTCGTTTCTTGTTATGGCGATGTTGGTTTTGCTATCAACGGCTATCGGTGTATCAGGGTTCTCATTTGTTGCCAAAACAGAGCGTAATGTTGTCGATACCGCCATACCTTCAATGCTCGAAGCGCGTGAAGTATCAGAGTTGAGTACTCGTATTATCGCTTCTGTCCAAACCTTGTCGAATGCGAAAACCAAAGAACAACACCAAGAAGCCGGTAAGGTGCTGTTTTCACGTTTAGAAGCACTCCTCACTCATATAAAAACGCTAGGTTCAGACTCGTTTGATTCGCAATTGCTCAACGAGCTTGAGAACTATGTCCAATCAATTATTGATAGTCTCGTTGAACTTGGGGTTGCCGTAGAGCAATCTATTACTTTGGATCAGTCTATCAATGATGAAGTCGAACTTCTAAGAGTTAAGGCAGAAGAACTTGAGCAGCTAACGCGCACTCAGGTACTTAACACTAGTACTATCGCTGTTGCGAATGTCACTCACATATACCGCTTACTGGAGCAAGAAAATAAAGCCGACGCTCTAGATGCCCTAGACAGTTTGGTGGAAGTTGATCTTGACTTGTCTGAGCGATTACACGAATTGCACTTATTGGCTTTTAAGACTCTAAATCAAATAGAGGAGAGTCGTACAGTTTCAGTTCTTGGCCGAATTGAAGAACTGCAAAAGGACTACCAAAACAACATCAGTATTATGACAAGACGAGTCAAAGGAGTTGAAGACCCTGCTCGTTCCAAGCAAATGAGTGAGCTTTTGGCTGAACTATCTCAAGGAAAGCGCGTTTTCTCATTACTTACTCAGAAACACAATGTTAGACAACGCTCTAAAGCATTGATGCAAGAGACGCTAGAACAGTTTACGTCGTTAAACTCCACCGTGTCGAAGTTAGTCGATCAATCAAATGCGACGACCACGAAAGCGGTGGCTGAGCTATCTTCGACATTAAGCTTTGCGCAATGGACGTTAACTCTTTTATCTATTGCAGGTTTTGTCGTTGTTGTTTTGATTGTATGGCGAGTGGTTTATGTATCCGTAGTGAAACGTCTTGGTGAATACTCATCAGCACTACTTTCCATTGCTAAAGGCCAGTTAAAGGTGGATGTCACCGTCAAGGGTAATGATGAACTTGCTCATATGGGACAAGCCATCATCACCGCTCGCAATACTGCTCAGGCACTTAAGGTGGTTGCTGAGGCCGAAGCAGCGGCAAAAAGAGAGCTTCAAGAGCATAAAGAACATCTTGAAGAGATCGTGGCTGATCGAACGTTACAGCTTCAGAAGAGTAATGAACGATTAAATCAAGAAGTACTCAACCATGCTAAAGCGAGAAATGCCGCGGAGCAGGCCAACCGTGCCAAATCGGCATTCTTAGCGACAATGAGTCACGAAATACGCACTCCTATGAATGGGGTTTTAGGTACAGCAGCTTTAATGGAAGAGACACCACTAAACAACCAGCAACAGAAGTTTCTGGATGTCATTAATCGAAGTGGTCAGAACCTGCTTGCGATTCTCAATGATGTGCTCGATTACTCTAAAATAGAAGCGGGACATTTAGAAATCAGAAATAAACCGTTTGATCTTTATCGTATGATCCAAGACTGCTATCAACTTATGCTAGGCAAAGCTTTAGAGAAGGGTCTCGACTTTAAATTTCATATCGAAAGTGACGTGTCTGACGTCTATTGTGGCGATGTAACTCGATTAAGCCAAGTGCTTAATAATCTCGTCGGTAATGCTATTAAGTTTACACCTTCGGGCCAAGTGGATATATACGTCTCTCTCGATCCAGATGACGAAACGTGTGTAATGATTGAGGTCTCAGATACAGGAGTTGGTATCAGCCCTGAGGATCAGCTCAATCTGTTTGACGCATTTACTCAAGCTGAAAATGGGTATTCGACTGCAGGAGGCACCGGGCTTGGCTTAGCGATCAGCCAAAAATTGGTCAAAGCGATGAATGGGTCAATCTACGTTGATTCCTATTTAGAGGAAGGTAGCCGTTTTTGGTTTGTTGTTCCACTGGAACAGTGCACTATAGACAAACAAGAAATAATCCAACCGCTTGGTATTACTAAGACGGTAAATGGCCGTATCCTGTTGATCGAAGATAATGCAGTTAATGCAATGGTGGCTGAAGGCTTTTTAATGAATATGGGACATCATGTCATTTGCGCTGAAAGTGGTCATGATGCAAAACATATCTTTTCTCATAACGACTTTGATATCGTCCTAGTTGATATCAACCTTCCAGACTGCAATGGCGTCGACCTAATGCATCAACTTCGTGAAATCGAAGATTCTCAAGCACATAAACATCATGCTCCTATGATCGCCGTTTCGGCTCACGTATTTAGTGAGGAAGTTGAGAGTTATTTGGAAGCAGGTTTTGATGGCTATCTTCCAAAACCTGTAGATAGGGAAGCGTTAAAAGAAATGATTCAAACTAAGTTAAAAGGCAGCGATTACGAAATGAAAGATCAAGAACAAGTAATTTCTACTCACGAAGAACCTGCTATTGAACAAACGGGTATTATCGATTCTAGCGTTATTGAGGCAGACATCAAAGTGCTGGGAATCGAAAGAATGTCTAAGATTGTAGACGCATTTGCTAGCTCAAGTGAGCAGACATTACACGAGTTGGAACAAGCTGCGCAAATTGATAACGCTAAAGATATTAAGGCATTAGCTCACAAAATGAAGGGCTCTGCAGGCTCTCTTGGCTTAAGCAAGCTTTTTGAAATCTGTTTATCGATCGAATCTTCAGAAGATCAACTTGGGCGATATTTAGAATTACTGGAACCTTTAGTCACGGCTCAGAGAATGTCTGTAGACTCGCTGATATTAGTACTGGATAAATATACAGAACGAGACAAAAGGTGACTATTTGCTAAGCCTGACGTATAATTGACGTAATTTCATGTCATTAATATGTCGAGGTGCCAATGTTGAGTTTGCAACGTGAAGGGATAGAAGATCCTAAACTATGGGCCAACGCGTTTTACACGACAGTTGATCATATCGCTTTATTTGTGGACCTACCTGTTCAGTCACTAAAACGAGTGGATCGCATAAAGCAAGCGAGAATTCAAACCCGTCTTTTAGAAGTCCATGCATTGTTAAGAAGGGTTCAACCTTGGTTTTCGAGTGAGCAAGCGGCTTGGTCATGGTTTATTGGAGAACCGATCGCTTCGTTTGGCAGATTGACGCCTTCAGAGGTCATTAAGCAGTATAAAGCTGACGGTGTAGCCGCATTGAACGATTATATAACAGCAAAAGAGATGGGTTCTTTTGAGTGATGTTGAGTCAATCCAATCCACTGATATCCACTCTGCTTTCTGCCCCTTTAACTAGGTTTCAAGGTGTTTGTTATCGAATGCACAACCCGGTTTGGGCATGGTCTCCACTGAGTACTGAAGGAGCTTCGCGTGTGGGTGGGCGATTCAACCCCAAGGGGTCGCCCGCACTGTACTTAAGTTTGAAGCCGGAAACGTGTATTGCCGAGGTAGCAGGTGGTGCATCGACACGTTTGCTCGACCCGATGACGTTATGTTCATACCATATCGACATAAATGGTGTACTCGACTTACGTTTATATTATCAAGAGTTCTCTCCAGGCTGGCGACTTGAGCTGTTGAAGAAAAAACAGCCTTTGGGTTGGGTTCTATACCAAGCACTTCAACAACGTCCCGAGGTAAAGGCACTATTAGTGCCTAGCTATCAAATGGTAGGCGAGTATAACTTGGTAGCAATCCGTTGGGAGGATGGTGAAATCACCTTATATGACCCGGATGGGCGCCTCGCTGCCGTGTATGGTAAGCAGCTCATAATTAAATCATAAAATAAAAAAAGGGCTCAAATGAGCCCTTTGTTAGATCGTCCTTGATGGTTTACCGTTCGTCTTCATAGAAGGTACGATGTTCAATCGCATAGGGGTCTTCATCAAGTCCTCTGTTTGAGAGTCCTCTCAAATGTTCAAGTTGGTGTTCCAACATATTCACGGCCTCGTAGTCGCCGTCTGAACAGGCAACATATATCTGTTGCTCGATGGCTTCAATGCTATCTTTAATGCTCATCATACACCTCCTAAGAGTTCCGGAGAGCACCTATCTGTTCTCAAATCGATTATAGTCCAAAAGACCAAATTCGATAGGCTGGGTGCGTTGGTAAAACTCATGAACGCGGTCGCTAAAACCCCAAAACTCTTTGCTACTACGTCTAACTGCATAATTGTCGAGCAGTTTTATGTAGCTCTGTTCATCCTGAATATTTTTAAGGTCGTTAACGAAATTTCTAATTTCGCGTTCTTTGAGAGTTAGGTACGCAGCAGGGTAGCTGCCGATCACTCCACGCACAAATGTGAGACTGTCATTCTTGTAATCGCGGTTGGCTTCTTCTGAAAATAAGCTCGAAATATTTATGTGAGCATTATTGTGTAGTAGCGTAAATAACTGTTCATTACCCGACTCGGTTTCTATCATCACCATAATAATCTGCGGTACGGATTTAAGCCCTTCACCTGTGATGCTATCGATTTGCTGAAGCAAGGCTTCATTTTCTGCTGAAAGACCTGTGTTGACGATCTGAAATCGGTCATGCAGCACTGGCTCAAGTTTGGCTTCAATCTTGTCAAATAGCTCAGATTTGTAATCTGTAGTTAAGTAAAGCTCTTGAGTCGGTTGACTAAATGGTTTGATGTTTCGTTGTAAGAACGCACTAAATTGCGGACTTTGGTCTTGATACCAACTGCTGAACTCTTCATGTCTAACTGTATTTGGTAGCAGTGCCAAGAAGTTACTTTCTCCTTCCATACGCAAGAAGTCCATAAACATACGAGTGATAAGTTGATGGCCAAAGTTCCCATAAACATCAAAGCCTGCAACGAGTAGGTAATGAATACGCTCAAGCAACGCATAGTCTAGGATCCATGCTGTTTTGGGTTTAGTGCCAACTAGCCCTTGAACAACCGATGCGCTGTCGAAATGTCTAAAGACGGTTAGCGCAGCATTTGGGTTCTCGCCATCCCCGGTCCAAAGTACGTCAGTAGTCAGATGCTTTCCACCCTTAAACCACGTGTTCATAAACTCAGATTTTGCCTCAAGGTATCGAGCCTGTTGATTCGAATACTTGACCCAGTTAGTGATTGGAACGGTATTGCTTTCTAGCTCGCTAGGGAGCTTTAAGTTGTCAGCTTGATCTTGATAAAATTGGTTTACCGCGGGTATATCGGATTTCTCTGGATCTAAAAAGAACACCCAGAAACGATCGTTAATTACATTAAGCGCTAACTGACCGCGACAAACAGGCCCCTTGATATACGCCATAATTGTGTTTTGTGCGTTGTCTAACATAAAGCTAAAACGCGCTTTCACAGGTATGTCCTTGAAAGCCGTCATAGGGTTCGCTGCTATATTGATATCGTAGCTTGGCAAGGACTGAACGACATAATCCGGTTCAATAAACCATTCATACCATTGTTCCAATTTCTGATCGTTAAGTGCAAACGGCATATGGGTTTTATCAACAATGGTGCTTCGAACGGGAACAAGACGATAGTAGACACGGTCCACGCCCGGAGCGTCATAAGGTCTTCTGGTGACGATACGTTTTAATTGTTCTCCTGGAGGCGTAGCTGAGCGAACAATGGTGAAAAATCGACGTTGAGACTCAATCTCTGAAAAATACAAGTGAGACAAATACAAATGTTCATATATATAGCGAGCGGCAAGTTGGTTTTTGCGAGCACTTTTGTTTAATAACACTTCATACTTGTCGACCATCATTTGTTCTTCTGAGTTCAGCGGGATAGGCGCATTCATTTTTGCTCCCGCACTTAACCAAGCAATCAGCGTTTGATACTCCGATGGTTCCAAATTAGGCATACCAAAAGGCATTCCCCAAAGCGGATAATCTGATTCATAAGCGTCATATTCTTCAATAGTCGGGCAAACTTGAGTACGATCAATAGAGAAATCAAAACCTTCAAGTTGTGCCGTTTCCGGAAGAGGATGTCTGGCTTTTTGAGTGATCATTCGAGAGACCAACCCAGCGTCCAAGTTACCAGCTAATGTCTGCTGACGTTCGTTCAAAACAGGAAAGAAACCGAGTTCACGCCACTCAGAGGTATTTTGTGCGTCTTCAAACAATCGCGTTGGTTGAGACGCCGTTAGGCGAGTGCCTTGATATACCATTTCTTTACTAGCACCTCGGTCTATTCCATCGACAGAAGACAGTTTTAACTGACAAGGAGCGTCATAACATGCATGACATACGACACAGCGATTATCGATAATAGGTTTAACTTCAGTAAGAAAGTAATCTGCGGTGGGTGAGGTTGGGGTAACGGTTCTTTCCCGGACTTCTGGTTTTCCAAATAGCTGGTCATAGTTTAGGCCGGCGTAAGTGGCACAACCAGAAAACACCAGTACGAGTAAATAAAGGACAATACTTTTCGTTTTCATCATTAGCTCTCAATGCTACGCAAATTGCGTTCAAATTCCTTGTTATGCATAGTGCTAATTTTTGTTAATAAATCAATATTTTTCCAACGTTTAACAAAAAAAAGGCCCAACGGAGCGTTGAGCCTTGATAAAACAATATTCGACTAGAATTGTTAAGCCGCTGAAAGTTGCGCCGCTTTTTGCTCTGAGATTGGTTTAGTAATGAAAGACAGAACCACACAGACGCCCATCATTGCCGCTGAAATAGTGTAGGCTAGGTTATAACCACCGCCGTGAGTCATTGAGTAACCAACGATTGCTGCGCCAATTGCACCACCAATACCCCAAGAGGTATAAAGTACGCCGTAGTTAGTACCGTAGTTCTTAAGACCGTAATATTCTGCAGTTAGAGAAGGGAATACAGCTAGAAGCGTACCATAACCAACCGCAGCAACTGCGGTACCGATAATTAGCATGAATTCACTAGTGAAAGTCGAAAACATTACCATGTTTACGCCTTGTAAGATAAATGCAAGCATCAGCGTGCGAACGCCACCAATTTTGTCAGATAGTATGCCTGCAGCAATACGACCACCGGAGTTGAAAATAGCCAGTAGTGAAGCTAGGTAAACAGCATTTGGTAAGTTAGCTTGAACACTTGCGATATTGGTGATGTTACCGATAATCATCAAGCCTGCTGCCGCTGCAAATGCATACATGATCCAAAGCGAGTAAAATTGAGGTGTTTTAAGCATCGCTTTCCAGCTAATATCTGCAGCCTTTTTAACTTGAACCGGTGCTTTACCGGCTTTTACTTTTGGTTCTGCTGGAACGTAACCTGCTGGTGGGTTATTGATAGTAGCAGCAAGTGGAACTGCAATGATTAAGACACCAACACCCAGAACCATAAACGCAGAACTGATCCCCATTTGTCCAATCAGAGATGAAGTCAAAGGCGCCAGATAAACCGCTGCTAAACCAAATCCAGCAGCGATTAAGCCATTAACCATACCTTTCTTAGAAGGGTGGAACCACTTCATAGCTGAAGGAGACAGGCATGCATAGCCAAAACCGATACCTGCGCCAGTGATAACACCAAAGGTAATATTTAGCATTAGAACTGATTGAGCAAAGCTTGAAGCGATCATGCCTAAGCCAGTTAGTGCTGCACCTAGAATTAGGATGTTACGTGGACCCATACGGTCTTGAAGAATACCCGCAACTAAAAGACAGATCGAGAAGGTGATGGTTGCAATAGCATAAGGTGAAGATGCATCAGCAGCACTCCAGCCCCATTCGCTAACTAACGCTTTATTGAAGACACTCCAAGCATATAGGATGCCAAGACAAAGGTTGATACAGAATCCAGCAATTAGGATTCGCATAGCTTTATCAATCTTGCTCATTTTGGTTCTCTGATATTTCGAACAATGTTCGGGGGTTAAAAATTCAAATTAAGTTTGCGTTTATCAACATATGTCGCAAATGAGCGCGGATTATAACCAATAAAACTGTGATTGGAATCGATTTCTTTGAATTAGTTCAAATAAACTCACTCATGTAAAATTAGGTGCACCTTTAGGTTAATATTTTGTTTCATTGATTGTGTTTCCGGTTCTGTTCACAGAAATTCAAATTAATTCGAACACGCTTTTATGTAATTTAATTGTTAACCAGGTTGCCATTGGCATAGGTAAAATACGTAACATACTGTAAATAAAGGCGACCAAGGGTAAGTTGTGTTATCTATTTGTTACAGCAAAAATAGCGTCGATTTAAACAAAGAAATTGCGTAAAAAACGTGCTTGAATTTCGATAAAATAACGCAGACAATACATGTAAAATGAGTTTGCATATTTGAAAAATGGATATTTCAAATACTATTTTTCTATTTTGTTGAGGTAGCTTATGTTCATGACTAAGATTTTAATGTTGCTTGGTGTTTCACTTGGAGCAGGTTATGCGGCAGCTGATCACCTTCACTCATACCTTTTAGGCTTATCTATTGCTTCACTGGCAGTAGGGGCTTGTTACATGATTGCTTTTGCAAGTACTAGGTTCCCTCAGTTTGCTATGGGCTTATTGTTGTTAGGTACAATGGCCAAATTGACCGTTACTGTAGTTGGTGTTGGTCTCAGTATCTCAAATGACCTGATTACATCTCCTATAGTTTTTGCACTTTCATACCTGTTCTACATTATTGCAGTAAGTTACTTGTGGTTTAGCTATAGAGATAGCATTACTCCAACGCCAAAAGTGATGAAGTCATCCTTGGCTTAAAGATATCATTCAAGTTTTCTAAGAAAGGAAGGGGTTACCTTCCTTTTTTTGTGCCTAAAAGACTATATAAAATAAAGCGCATATTATCGTGTAAATCAATGTAAAGATGAAAATAATTACCATTAACGCAAGTGGAAATGATAGTAATTCGTATTTATATTTGTAATAATTAACATCCTTGATGTGATTCGAACAGATATAAAGAAGGAACTATGAAACTTAAACTGTCGATTATAGCTAGCTCAGTGGTGCTAGCACTTTCTTCAAATGCTATGGCAGAAGAGGATGTGTCCTCTCTAAATGAAGTGGTTGTAACGGGCTCTCGAGCGGAAAAAACGGATCAGGACAAAACTCGTTCTGTAGCTAAGGTGGATTTGGAGAAGCTCGATGAAATCCAGCCCAACTCGGTAGCAGAAGCTATAAAATACGAACCCAACGTATCGATTGACGGAGCAAATGTACCAGGAAATCAATCAATAAACATTCGAGGATTAAGTGGTAACAAGGTTCTTCAAATTATTGATGGCAACCGCCAAAATATGCAGTACGGACATCGACCTACTTACTTTTTAGACCCTTCTCTTTTAGGTAGCGTTGAAGTTGTAAAGGGACCTATAAGTTCATTATATGGCTCAGGAGCTATTGGTGGTGTAGTAGTACAAAATACGTTGAGTGCCGACGATATCCTTGAAGACGACGGTTTAGGTGGTCGTGTTAAAGTAGGTTATCAAGACAATGGAGATGTTTGGACTAACACAGCGGCGTTAGCTAACAAAAAAGACAACATCGATTGGATTCTTGCAGGTAGTTATAAAGATAGTGGCTATATGAAGCAGGGGGATGGTTCAACGCTTTATGGAACAGAAGCGACTAATAAAACAGGTCTAGCAAAGTTTAATTGGCAAATTAACCAAGCTCATAAACTCGGTTTCAATCTACGTTATGCGGATCTGGATGGACACCCGCCCGTAGTTGGCGATTCTAGTGGGCAGCTTAACGACCCTGATTCTTTAATTAGCCGTAGGACTAAAGATCAATCTTACGGCGTTGACTACAGCTTCAACCCTAACAATGAATGGGTGAACCTAGAAGCATCTCTTTATAGAAATGACACCAAGATTACAGAGAACGATCCATCGATTAACGGAGACGATATTTCTCAGTTAAATACTACCGGCTTTAACATTACAAACCAGTCTGAATCTGGAAAACTGAAACTATTTACCGGTGTTGATGGATACTTAGACGAACTAGATGCACATCGCGCTGCTTCTGTCTCGGGAAGACCTGAATTACCAACAGATGCACAAACGTCTGTTATAGGAGCGTTTGGTTATATCAACTACCAAATCATTGAATCTGTAGTTGCTGACATTGGCGTACGTTACGACTCTTTTA
Source organism: Vibrio sp. ER1A (assembly GCF_000733315.1). Lineage (NCBI taxonomy): Bacteria > Pseudomonadati > Pseudomonadota > Gammaproteobacteria > Vibrionales > Vibrionaceae > Vibrio > Vibrio sp. ER1A. The sequence goes on along the minus strand of NZ_JPJA01000086.1, from coordinate 695,493 downwards.
CATCGAAAGCGAAAGGGTACGATGACAATAATCAGTCTTCTTGGTCACCTTCTGTTGGCCTATTTTGGCAAGCGCAACAATGGATGGCATGGTCAGTACGTTACGATGAAGCATTTAGAGCTCCGGACACGTCAGAACTTTTTATGAGCGGAACGCATTTTGCTTACTACCCTGGCGGGCCCAGCAACATCTTTGTACCAAATCCAGAACTAAATCCAGAAAAGTCGCATAATATTGAATTGAAGGGCCAATTTAACTTTGAAAACGTGTTTGCGGATGACTCTTTAGACATAACGGCAGCAGCTTTCCAGAATAAAGTTAAAGACTTCATCAATCTAGATGTCGACATGACTCCAGCAGGAACTTGCAATCCTCCGGGCTCCTTTGAGGGTTGTGCTGGTACAAGTAAATCAAGCAATATAGATAACGCTGAGCTTACGGGGTATGAAGTCGCCGCTGACTATCGTTGGCAACAACTATTAGTTGGTCTTTCTTACGGACAGACTCGTGGTAAAGATACCGATACTGATGAATGGATTACTAACATTCCGGCGGATAAATGGGTTGCACATTTACAATATGGTTTTTGGAATATCGACACCAAAATCGGTACTAGGGCTACTTTCGTAAGTGCACAGGATCGAGTTCCAACAGGTTACACCGAGGGGCCATTTGACTCTTACCAACTTGTTGACTTTTATGCATCTTGGGAACCTACAAGCAACCTCGAAGGGCTAAAGGTTGATTTATCTTTAATTAATGCCTTTGATGAAAATTACAGAACAGCATGGACGCAAGTATATCAACCAGGTCGTTCTGTTCGCTTAAATGCTCAATATACATTTTAATATGCTCAGATTTTAAAATGCTATAACGTAGAAAAGCGGCTTCTAAATGAAGTCGCTTTTTTTATTTGCTCTAGGTTGTATTATATATTTATCTGTTTCATTGATAAGGAAGTTAAGTGCATAACCCCATAACACTAGAGGCTCTTCATATTCTTGACGCGATTGAAAGAAGAGGGTCGTTTGCTGCAGCTGCATCAGAACTCGATAAAGCAACGTCATCCCTGAGCTATCAGATTCAAAAACTTGAACAAGATTTAGATATTATGATCTTTGATCGTTCGGGCCACAAAGCATCGTTAACGGATGCTGGGAAGCTGATTCTAGAGAGAGGACGAGTCATACTCCAAGCTACAGAGAATATGGTCAATGAGGCACGTTTACTCGCAAACGGCTGGGAGCTCGATCTTACTATTGCATACGACAGCATTATTCCTGTTGGCAATTTTTTTGATTTAGTTGATAAACTTGGCATGGTGAGCAAAACCAGAATCAAACTAGAGGAAGAGGTGTTAGCGGGTTGTTGGGAGTCCTTAAATGAAGACCGTTGCGCTTTGTTGGTGTGTCCTCAACCTGAAGTAGTGCCTCAAGGGGTGAAAACACAAATACTCGGACCCATGTCGATGACCTGGGTCGCTGCAACTGATCACTATGTACATAAACGAAGTGGTGTGTTTGACAGTAGTGCTCGAGAAAAATATCGAGTCATTGCTATCGCCGATACTGCGAGAGAACAACCTGCATTAAGTGTAAATATTCTGGAGAAGCAGCCGCGTCTTACCGTATCAAATTTGGTGACTAAAATAGATGCATTGGTAAAAGGGCTTGGCATTGGGACCTTACCCACACAAGTAGCTGATACCCTGATCAAAGAAGGTAAGCTCAAACGAATCAAGGACACCGATGAAGCGACAGTTGATATCGTTATGGCTTGGAAAAGAAACAATATTGGAGAGGCCAAGTCTTGGTGCATACGCCATTTAGCCAACACTTGGGATCTGCAATAATTGTTAAAGTTATCGATTTAACACTAAAACCATATCTGCCACGCCATCTTCGAACTGCACGTCTAGCTCAAAACCCAATTTTTGAGCTAGCGTGAGCATCCCACGGTTTGTCGGCATGGTCATTCCAGAAATCTGTCTAGTATTCTTGCTTTTACAGTAATCAATTATTTTGTTCATTAGTACTCGCCCAAGCCCTTTGCCTTTCAAATCGGAACGTATCAAGATGGCAAACTCGGCATCAGAATTATCTGGGGTAACCAAAACTCTAGAAACGCCAATAATATGTGGATTAGCATAACTAAGATCAACAGCGACAAATGCCATTTCGCGGTCGTAATCGATTTGAGTTAAGTTTGCTAACGCCTCATGGTTGAACTCACCGACGTCTGAAAAAAAGCGCTTATAAAGGTCTTCTTTGGTGACGTTATTAATGAAGTCTGCATGAAAGGGTTCATCCTCAGGTCGAATAGGGCGTAACGAGATTTTTGAGCCATCTTTCAATGTTATGAGCTCCTCCATCTCAGTAGGATACGGCCTGATTGCGAGCCGAGCTTGAGGCTCACCCTCGTAGCCTTTTATTACCACTGAAGCGTCTAATATAGTGATGTCGTTACCATTTAAAAGGAGTGGGTGGATATCTAATTCGTGTATCTCAGGACAAGCGACAATGATTTGTGAAATTTTCACTAAAAATTGAGCTAAGTTTCCAAGATTCACAGGATTCGGAGATTGCTGGAACCTTAACGTTCCTTTGTTGATTGCATTAATAATTAAGTAGCGAGCGAGAGCCATATTGACTGGTGGCAATGCGGTGACCGCCTCTTTTTCAATTTTCCAGTCTGAACCACCTTGGCCTAGAAAGATTGCTGGCCCGAACGTAGCATCAGTGATCACTTTGACGCGAATCTCTTGACCACCTGCAATCTTAGCCATTTGTTGTACCGTCAATCCTTCAATCCTTGCTTCGGGATAGGAGAGCTTGGTGCGGTCGAGTATTGACTGTGCCGCGCTACTGACTTCATTGGCATCTCTCAAGTTTAACATGACGCCATGTATATCAGACTTGTGAGCAATATCAGGAGAACGAAGCTTTACTGTGACAGGGTAACCTATATTTTCTGCTAGATGTATCGCCTCTGTTGGGTCATGAGCCAACCAAGTGGGAAGAGTAGGCAGCTCAAATAAATCAAATAGTTGTTCGCAGATATGAGATTCGAGTTGCGTGAACTCTTTATCTTCTGATATGGATTCAACATGGGATGCGAGCCATTCGTGAGCTTTAGAAAGCTGCTCTGTGGTATACGAGTCTGTCGTTGTTGGTGTTTCCATTAACTGCCATTGATTTCGTCGGTATTCGACCAAATGCATGAAGGCCGTGACGGCGCTCTCAGGAGTTCTGTATGTCGGTATGCCATGATTGGTAAATAAAAGGCGGGCGTCTTTAGCTGTCGCTTCTCCAGACCAGTTCGTCAAAACGTTAAATCGTTTGGATTTAGGATGTTTTTTTATTGTTTCAATCAGATCCGTTGCCGTTTGCTGCGAATCTGCTGTCGCAGATGGACTATGCATGATTAGAATAGCATCCACATCATCACTGTCTAAGACTATGCTCAGTGCATCACAGTACCTTTTCGCTGTTGCGTCACCGACAAGGTCAATAGGGTTTCCTTTGGACCAAGTATCAGGTAGAACGTTAGACAGTTTGGATATTGTGTCATCGGAAAGTTGGGCGATACTGCCACCTCGATCGGTCAACGTATCCAGTGCCATGTTTGCTGGACCAATTCCATTCGTAATCACAGCCAGTCGTTCCCCCCGAAGCGGGACGGAATGTGTTAGCGTTTCTACTGCCGCGAATAGTTCGTGTGTGTTGTTTACCCTCAGCATACCAGCGCGCTGAATCGCCGAGTCGTAAACGATATCAAATGAGTCGGATTCATGGCCTTTGACTAAATTAGTCAGATTGTTTCTTCCTGCCTTTAAGACCAGAATCCGGCGGTTACGTGATGCAGCACGCGCAGCCGACATAAAACGGCGAGCATCGCGAATAGAGTCTACATACAACAGAATGGATTCAGTCTTACTGTCTCTCGCTAGGTAATCAAGTAACTCGTCGAAATCCACATCCAATCCAGAACCAATAGATAAGAACGCGGAAAAACCGATGTTCTTATCATTAGCCCAGTCAAGTATAGTGGTACAAACCGCTGATGATTGAGATATGAACGCTAGTTTACCTGGCTTACAGTTAACAGGAGAAAATGAGGCATTGAAGTTTTGCCAAGGTAAAAGGATGCCGAGGCTATTTGGACCTAATATACGCATGCCAGACTGCTGCGCTATCTGAAGGCATTTTTGTTCTATCGTTGCCGTATCATCAAACGGACGACTCATATCTGATGCCATTACGATAACGGTCTTCACGCCAGAAATCGCAAGATCATTGAATAAATCTACGTTTCGCTCGCCTTTAGTGCACAAAATAGCTACGTCTGGTTTTAGCGGAAGTTCACTCACTGCGCGATAGCAGAGTATGCCGTTAACAGATTTATATCGAGGATGAACGGGCAAAATCGTACCTTGATAACCTCCCAAGAGAAGGTTTTTAATCACTACGCTACCTGCTCGATGAGGCTTTATCGATGCGCCGATAACAGCAATAGAAGATGGCTTGAAAAGAGTATCTAACGACATGGTTTACCTCTACAGCAGTAAAAGACGACGGTGACCTACATGCGATCCTTATAAGACCTAACTATAGTAGTCTAGTAAGGCATCACTTAGACACCGTTGGCTCCTAAAATTAGACATAACATATTGCTGTACCTCAATTATTGTGTAACATGTCACAGGAAGAAAGGACAGGTGCTGTGAATCTTTGATTCAAGAGAATTCTGTCTGCATGATTTAGGGAATTATTAACTCAGGCAGTAATAAAATGAAAAAAGTCGTTATTATAAGTTTAGTTTCATTGTTAGCAGCGTGTTCTTCTAGTGAGTATACAACCGAGGTGAAATCTGAAAGTTACCGAGAGGATTACACTCCTGTAGAAACGACGACAGTTGCTCCTGTTGCTGTAGCGGCCACACAAACAGAAGATGTTAAGAAAGAGCCAGCGGCACAGAAAGCTCCTGTGCAAGAGCAAAAAGTGGCTGCAACTACCACGACAACGACCCAAACACAGCCTGCTAAAAATGATGTAGTAAAAATCGTACCACCATCAAAAAAACAAGCTGAACAAGATTTCCGTTTTGGCTACACAATTCAAGTAGTTGCCGTTGGCAGCCAAGCCAAAGTTGCAACTTTTTCGGATAAACTACCAAAGAACGGCCAGCCAATTTGGCAAAACTACAAGGTAGTAAACGGAACGAAATGGTATTCAATTCTCTTCGGTGACTATGCAACGAAGCAACAAGCGAAGGAAGCTATCGCAACACTGCCAAATGAGTTTAAAAACCTTAAGCCGTTTGTACGTAGCATCGACCAAATCAAGAAGTCGGAATATCCGACATTGAGCAAGCTGAACTAATTGATACACCTAATGTTATAACGCGTTCAATCCAAAATTGAGCGCGTTTTTGTATGTATTATGTGCAGACAGTAACTATGGTGGCAGATTTAACAGATTTAGAACTGAATGTTGTTTCTCGATCGTTTATCATTTAGTGAAAGCAATTTAAGGACAAGCTTAAGATGTCAGAACTCAATATCCTTCTTCTATGTGGTGGTGGCTCTGCTGAGCACGAGGTGTCTCTCGTTTCAGCTAACTTTCTAGAAAGCCAACTCAAACTCAATCCTAGATTCAATGTTACCCGGGTTGAAATAACTCAAGAGGGCTGGAAGTGCAGTGATGGTCATTTAGTTGTTTTAGACCTTAATCAAAAAGCCCTTGTTAATGATCAACAAACTCTACATATAGATTACGTTGTTCCTTGTATTCACGGTTTCCCTGGTGAAACCGGCGATATTCAATCTCTTTTTGAGATGGCTGGTATTCCGTATTTGGGCTGTGGTCCTGAAGCTAGTAGCAATAGCTTTAACAAAATTACCTCAAAGCTGTGGTATGACACATTAGGCATACCTAATACACCTTATCTATTCCTTACCGAAAACGATAAAGACGCTCATACTAGAGCTGCTCAAGCTTTTGAAAAGTGGGGAAAAGTGTTCGTAAAAGCCGCAAAGCAGGGCTCTTCGGTAGGTTGTTACAGCGTAACTAATATCGAACAGTTAGATGCTAGTATTAACTCTGCTTTTGGTTATTCGGACCAAGTTGTTATTGAGCAGTCAGTAAAACCAAGAGAGCTTGAGGTCGCAGCGTACGAGTACAAAGGACAATTGTGCGTCACCAAGCCTGGTGAAATTATTGCTCCTGATGGTGCATTTTATACTTATGATGAAAAGTACAGTGCAGACAGTCATTCAACTACAACAGTAGAAGCGAGTGACCTAACAGACGAGCAGTTAGAAATCATTCATACCTGTGCGGTCAAAGTATTCACTCAAATGAAACTCAGACACTTATCAAGAATTGATTTCTTTTTGACAGAAGATAACAAGATTTACCTAAACGAAGTTAACACTTTTCCTGGTATGACACCGATTTCTATGTTTCCAAAGATGGTCGAGCATTCTGGTCTTGAGTTCTCTGAGTTCTTGTCGGACTGTATTGAATCTTCATTCCGTTAATCATAGTTATTGTCGTCTTTAAACTTTGCTTTTTCCTTTTCGGATAATGTCCGCTTGCCGCTATATTGTAGTGGCATGGCGGGGCTAGCCCATCGACCAAATTCTTGAATTTCTTTTATTTTCAGGCCATCCTGAGCCAACTTTTTAACAGCACCTACACGACACGATTGGGAAGAGAATTTAACTTCAAATGGCAGGTCAAGTATGTCGCTGGCTTGACGTAGGATTCGAAAAATTGAAGAATCATTTAGTTCATTGTCCTTAATGTTGCCGTGTCGGTCAATACCGGTAAAAACAGTAGAGCAGGGTGTCAATTCGAGCCATCGCAATAGAATAGTGCTTGATTCATTACTCAATTGGTAAACTGCGCCTTCAATTTCCACGAAACAATCACCGTATTCGTTAAGCTGAATATTCGTTCGAGATAGTTGACGTAAATCTCGCCGCTTTAATGCGCATTCGAACATCACGCTATATATTGCCATGTCTCTAATATCTTTCGGAGATTGACTACAACCAAGTATCAACCTCAACTGTTTTAAGTGTTCCTGTGTTAATGCTTGAGTTTCTGAGACAGAATCAACACCTAAAACTCTTATTTTTTCAAGAAGTAAGCCAACTTCTCTTGATTTGATAGGGTCTTTAAACTCGAACAGGTAGTGAATTAAAGATATAGTTACAGCGTAACGTTTTAGCGTTGAGTACTTTCGTGTTTGTTGCTCACGCTCGAAAAATGCTTTTATGGTGGCAACGGACGCTGGAAGCGATGGGTAGTGAGAATGGACACAAAATTCATTGAACAAATGCCAATCTTTGGTCATTGCGACGACGGAATTCTTAGAGTAGCGATAAGACGTTAGTTCATCAAAGGTATTGTTATCTATAGAACTTCTAAGTTTCGTCAAATATCTATCAATTTGTTTTGTTTCTGTGATTCTGGGTATGTCTTTTTTCATACTAATGCACTATAACTCAATTGATTGGTTTAGAATAACTGATACCATGTGAAACGCAATGTAAAGCATCAACGTACACAATAAGAGATAGATCTTTATGGCTCTAGCGAGTTATCGTGGGTTTACCCTCAAGTCCATTGGTACAACAAACCAGATATGGAAAGTAACTATTAAAAATAGAGAGTTACAAGGCTCTCTACCTGCGGTTAAAAAAAGCATTGATTGGTGGTGTGATACGGCGTCTATCATAGACCCATCACAGCTGACGCAAGCAGCAACAGAACGCGCGAGCGGGTCAGCTGGCACCCAAGAGAACTTTCATGGGTTTACTATAAAGAATGATACAGGTGCAAATAATGCCTGGTACTGCATGTTTAATGGTAAACTTATCAAAGGTGGTAAGCTTGCAATTCAGCGACACATTGAAGCTTATCTAATCGCAAAGAAGAAAGCAGAACAAACTAAGAACTAACATGACTCTTGTATATTCAACAGAAACCGGACGCATTAAAGAAGAAAAACAAAAGCCAGAACGTCCAAAAGGCGATGGTATCGTTAGAATTCAAAAACAGACAAAAGGACGCAAAGGCAAAGGTGTTTCAATTGTCACTGGCTTAGACTTAGAGGATGCCGCGTTAAAGCTTATCGCAGCAGAACTGAAAAAAGTTTGTGGTTGCGGTGGTTCTGTCAAAGACGGCAACATCGAAATACAAGGTGACGCAAGAGACAAAATAAAAGCCGCGTTAGAGAAAAAAGGATATACCGTTAAACTTGCAGGCGGTTAATCCAACAGCGTACAAGCCAGCATTTTTATGCTGGCTTTTTTAAACCTAATCGACACTGAGTTAAGCGTAGATTAACTCATGTGGTTATTAGGTATTTTATGGTAAATATCGTTTATGGTTAAATCTGGGATAAAACAAGGTAGTGGAGCGGGTTTAAGGTAAGGATTTTAATCTCCTGCATATATAATTTAACATAAGATAGATAATACGCACTTGTATTGGGTGTGGAATATTAACAAAGACGTAGTACCGTCTTTAGTCTGCTGCAACAACCGATAAACTTAGTTTCTAGCAACCTAGCAACTAAACACCACTTCGTAAGAACTCTTAGGAACAAACTGCTCTCTTATTAACGAAACCTCACATACAACAAACATTATGACGATAAAAAAAGCCACTTGAATGTTGGGGAGTTCAAGTGGCATCAAAACACACCTGACGGTGTGTGCAAATTTTTTTGACTGACGTCCCGAATTAAAAGCAGCATCACTTTGAAGGAACCTAGATAAACTACCTTAAACTTCTCCGTTTATATAATAACGTTTTAACACGAAACCACATTTACACTTTTTTAAGCAACGTTTTGGGCGTCGTTCTAGTTCATCGTGTTGGATCGTTGACTTTAACCTAGGAGCAACCTTTATGGTTAACAAATGAGAATCAATTAGTCGGGCTTATTTGTTATGGGTATGTGTCATCACAACGGTTCAGATGTTCAAAACACACGTCCAATATGGCGTGTACTTCTAATCGTCGCAACTCTAGTCTTGGTTCTGGTTGCCTTATTTGGTTAACGTCGTGAATAAGTTTCCATCACAAACGTGACACTGTCATGTTTCATCTAGTTTAAACTAATCAACATCATCTATTAGCCTCTCCAATTGTTGGCATGCCTTTTTATTGTCACAAGTCTCGCCCCTTAAAAACGATCAAATTATGATCGTAACTACTTACTATTGCTAAATCTCTTGTTTTTATTACATAGCACAATTCACTACTGGGCTTGAACCACAAAAGTAAACATGTAACTTAATTACAACTTAAGATTTTTCAACAAACCCGCCAGTAGATTATGCTGCCATAATTAGCTGATATATAAGGATATATATTATTTATTGCCACTAATTAACTGGTAGGTACGGGTCTTTCAACTCTACTCTGTAATATGTATTCGATATGCGAATGGGTGGATTTTGGGTACAAAAAAAGCCCTTTAAAAGGGCTTTTATAAATACACTTCAATAATAGAAATCAGTTTTGTTCGTCAGAACTTTCTTTCGATTTTTCTTCTCGGATCTCTTGAGCTATGATTTTGATCGCTTGAGCAGTACTAATCCCCTGCTTCATCAGTTCTTGAATTCGTTCTACTGCAGCTTGCTGCTCTTCATGGCTCAGGGACAAATCGTCAAACATAAAGTCCTCCCAAAAACACGGACATTAATTAATGGCAGAACTATAGACGATTTAGATTTTCTAGCAAGCGAATTAAACCTAATAGGTTGCAATAAAGTTGATTGAAGCCCCCATAGCCTTAGGTGATGTGTAACTTGCGGCAATATCCATTTCAATAATATTTAGAGGACGTAAGCCTATACCTGCTGTAATTGTTCCATCTGAATTACCAGCCATGTTTTTCATGTACCCTCCCCTTAACTGAACTTGCCGAGCTAAGTCGACTTCTATACCTGCTCTTAGCATTCTTACGTCATCGTCAAACTGTGTGAATTTCTTTTCAGTATTAAGGTCGTAGTCCACAGAAAATTGAAAGTAATCTGCTATAAAACCAGCACCAACAGTATACAGAGGAGACAATTGGTATTCATAACCATATTGTATGTCTTTACCCCCAATATTCTTAGTGCCGCTCGCAGTTTCAATATTTCGAGACAACATATTTTTGGCCGAAAATCCAACTCTAAACGGACCATGGAACCATAGTGCTCCAGCATCAACGTTGAATGCAGTATCGCCCTGAGAGTTTTCTCTTATATTGTTTAAATTGAAATCATTTAGTGAACTTACTGAGGCATAGGTATAGGTTCTTTGGATTTTTGGAGATACGCCGAATGAAAAATGTTGTCCAAATAAGGTTTGGTACTTAGCCAAGGATATTCCGATTTCAGTAACGGCTACTGAAGCGGTTTTGACTGCTGACCTAGCCGCTTTTTCCGCATCATTACTACCTGTTTGGTCAATATCTGGCGTTGCTACGTTTTCCACATAAGCTTTGCCAAAAATATTTGCAGCGATATAGCGGTTGGGAATCCCAAATGCTATTGCACCACCAAAATCCACTTTGGCCTGTGTACCATTTAACTCATTAAGCGCCGAAGCACTTGGGTTATTTACGACGTTATCAATTTTATCCAACATTTTGTCTTCGTCGTTGTAGTTAAGCCCTAAGCTAGGTAACAACATTCCTGCATCATCGTTTCGTCGATAGATTGCAACCAGTGCTGGATTATAGAATGGAGCAGTAAGATAAGAAGCAGAGACAACCCCCGTTCCGCCCATTGCATCGCCACGAGCATCGATCGCTAACGTCGAAGCACCTGCCGACATAGAAGTAGTAATAATAAGGGCTGCTAGTGTTTTTAATTGGGTTTTCATCTAAAAATAACGCCGTTAATCCTTTGTGCATTTATTAACGGCGTCGATTCGAGATTCTTTAGTGATTTCAGAGGGAAATCTTTCTAATGAGCTATTCGTCGGCGGAAACGTCAAACGTTTTACTAATTATTTGAGAGCGCTCGAAAAGTATTGGACCTTGCCAACGACTTTGCTTCATTGAAACCGCTAATACATAGCGGTCAGGCGTGATGTTGTTGGCTTCTAGACTCGTCGGGTAATCAGATTCGTATTCTTTGCCCCATACTTGAGTATATTTGCCGCCAATGTAATCGTATAAACCAACTTCGAGTTTTGGCAACGGGCAATAAGGGTTTAGAAGTGCATTTTTTTCGATACGCCATTCATCTTTCGCTGACCAACGAACTGTCTGTTTTAATGATTGATCGGTAAAGATTAACCACTGACTCCAAGTTTCGCCATCAAGTAAGCGCACATCAAGACGATAAAGACCGACATCTAATGGAGATGTTAAGTTGTAGCGAATTCCATAAGCCGCCTCTTCAGTTACAACGTCACTAATCGGATTGACGTAAAATTCGCTGTCATTAGAAACTCTCCGATCAACCCATTTTTTTAGGCTTATTTCTGAAATGACACGCTTTGATTCAATTTCTATCGCAGATAAATAGGTGTCTCTTCCTGGACTTTGAATAGATTGTTGTCTTACTACCACGGAGTCAATCCATTCAGGTAGAGGTTGGGAGGAGTAACCCTTACCGCAATCCACTTCTAAAGATTGTAAAAACAACCTGTTTATATGGTTTTTGATACTCTTAGTCGGTTGTTGCTGCCACTCTTCGACTAGCGATTGGAACATAGACTCCAAATCACGATTAAGTAAATGACGGTGCGCTTGCGTAATAGTTGTATTATTTTCAAACCAATCGGCACCAACTGATGTTGATGCCGTAAGGATTGCTAGCGCTAATAATTTTGATGCTCTAGACATTAGCCTTTCATTTTGTAGCCAACACCACGAAGTGTTTCGATCTCTAGTCCAGGAAGTTTCTGTCTAAGTTGTAACACGTGGGTATCAACAGTTCGTGTCGTTGGGAAGTGATTGTAACCCCAAACATGATCAAGCAGCTCATCACGAGTAAACACGCGTCCCAAGTTACTTGCTAGGAATAGCAGCAAATCAAACTCAGTACGCGTTAATGTAATCAGTTCACCTTTATAGTTCACTTCACGAGTCGCTTTATCGATCACCAAACTCTCTGTTACAACCTTCGTTGCATCTTCCGAGTCAGCTTCTGGCGCGCGAAGTTGTGCACGAATACGAGCAAAAAGCTCAGCTTCGGCGAAAGGTTTGGTTAAATAATCATTTGCACCTGCATCTAAGCCGGTTACTTTGTCTTTTACTGTGACTAACGCAGTGAGCAATATCACTGGAACATCTTTGATTTTCTTCCAACCAGCAAGGTGCTCTACTGAATCACCATCCGGAAGTTGTCGGTCGAGAATTACCAAGTCTGCTTCTTCCCAGTGTTGCTCGACCTGAGAGATGAATTCAGCGTGAAGGCAGTTATAACCAGCCAACTCTAAACTCACCAAAAGGCCGTCAGCTAGATTCTTGTCGTCTTCAACAAGTAGCAGTGTCTGTTTCACAAGGTATCTCCAAAATAAATGTTGTTGGTGGCCCGACAAGGTACATCTTACCGCCCATTCGACCAACCATAGATTCTACTATAGTAAGGCCAAGGCCGAGGCCTGCCTTACTTACAAATGGCTTTCTAAGCTCACGCCAGTCCTTTGAAGTTAATTGTCCGTTGTCGATGACTTCAATTTTGATAGAGTTTGAAGAAGTCACAACATTCAAACTCACTGGTGCAACGCCGTACTTAATCGCGTTACGTATTAGGTTATCAATACAAGTTCCTAACCAATATATGTTAATTTTAGCGGCTACGTCTTGATTAATAGTCAAATTCACGTCAGCTTCAAATTCTTCCTCTGCTTTGAAACTTAACCAATCCTGTACAGATGGTAGCCATTCTGTCGATAAAGGTTTGTTATCAGATTGCAAATAATCCTTACTGGCTTCAGCTAACTGACGCAGTCTACGCGTATCTTCACATAGTCTTCTAAACTCATCATATACAGTTTCTGGTAAGTGCTCAAATTCACGTCTAAACCCTTCGACTGTCAGAGATAAACTGGCGATGGGTGTTCTCAATTCGTGTGTAAGGATTTGTAACACTAGCATACGGCTTTTCATCTCTTGACGTTTCGTATTCCAGCGATAGATTGCCCAACCAATTACTAAAAGTATGTTAGCGATGATCAAACTGATCATGCTAATACGAAGTACATCAGAATGATCCTCAACTTCCCAACATAGGTTTCCTCGTTGCACGAAACACGTATTGGTTTGAGAAGCCAGTTTAAAGTTGAGGCCAGCCTCTTTGGCTTTCGAGGTCCAAATGTTTGAAGGGAACAAATAGTAAATATCACCTCTTCTCAACCACAACTCCTCGTTTTCAACGAACATTGAGGAACCTCGGATTAAAGAAATGACGGTTTGTTCATCCATTACTTGCAGCCTACCCAAGAGAGAACCTGGAGGTGCCAACTCTCTTTCTTTGATGTGCATAAACTTTTGAAGCTCATGTTTTTTATCTGGGTATTTAGTGATGTACCTAGCGGCGTAAGTACCACCACCTGGATGAATCAATCCACTGCGCGCAAACCATTTCGTCGATAGCTTACGTCCACCACACATTGCCCTGGTAAAAACCAAAGGTTCTGTGATTAGAGGGCTTAGTGGTAATGTACCGCTGCATTTTTCAGCTAACCGATAGAGTTGTTGTACTTCTTTCAGGGGGTATTTACTTGTTTGCGGAAGCATAGATATAGGGGTGAGAAGCTGTGTCGGGTAGTCAGCTTGAATAACCCTTACATCGTATGAAGCGGTCGCTTGCTCAAAATCAAAAAAACTGACGAAATTATCTATACGTTCAGGTAGCGACTCAGCAAAAGCCAGAGGAGCAAGAACAATAGATAGAATGGTAAGCAAAGGGCGCGCTAGTTTCTTCAAACGAATAATCTTGTCTGGTCAATAATACAAAAACACTAATTTACATATTATCGGCAAGATTCGCGCCAAGTGCACGCAATTATTTTGTCAATTATTGGAAAACACGATTCGCGACTCTATTTACCATTCTGACTTAAAGGAATAGCCCGAGTTATGAAGTCAAGATCTTTCCAACTCGACCTTTTAGCTTTGCTAGCCGCAGTTCAGCTATGCGTTTTTGACGCAAGATGCTATTTGCAGTTCCATGATCTGGATCGATACAAGCTTGATACTTTGGCTGTGAATAAAGGGGTGTTGAACAACTAAAATACTGTGTACAGGCTTCGTGTCGTTTATTGAGCGTTGAGGCGATATCAGCGAGATGAGTTTTATGAACTAGATAATAAGATTTAGAGTCCTTTGCATAGTTCACTATTCCAACTGACATAATCGCGGCAAAGACTGTAAAGCAAACAAAAGATTTTATCATCGGAGTCCCCTAATTGAAGTGCTGTTCCTACAGAGTGGTTAGGCTTAGATCAATTCAAAGACTACAAGTTAACCGAGGTTTTATAGGTTATAGTAGTTATAACCTAACACAAAAAAAGCCAGCTTATGCTGGCTTTTTTATTTTTGATTGGGCTCTAAAGCGCTTTGGAAATAGCGTCCACACTCTCTTTCGCATCACCGAAAAGCATCGAGGTGTTTTCTTTAAAGAACAGTGGGTTTTGCACACCCGCATAACCGGTATTCATCGAGCGCTTAAACACAATTACATTCTGCGCATTCCACACCTCTAGAACTGGCATACCAGCAATAGGACTATTTGGATCTTCAAGAGCTGCTGGGTTAACCGTGTCATTTGCACCAATAACTAGGACCGTATCAGTTTCGCTAAAGTCATCGTTGATTTCATCCATTTCCAGAACGATATCATAAGGTACTTTCGCTTCTGCCAATAGAACGTTCATATGTCCAGGCAAACGGCCAGCGACAGGGTGAATACCAAAACGCACCTCTACGCCTTGAGCACGCAATTTTTCAGTAATTTCATGCACTGGATACTGAGCCTGAGCCACCGCCATACCGTATCCAGGAGTAATAATAACTGACTTGCTATTTTTGAGCATATCGGCAACATCTTCAGCCGATGTCTCACGATGTTCACCTTGCTCTTCATCGCTTGAAATAACGACTTCTTGACCGAATCCGCCGGCAATAACGCTCACGAACGAGCGGTTCATCGCTTTACACATGATGTAAGAAAGGATTGCACCTGACGATCCGACCAATGCACCTGTAACAATGAGCAGGTCGTTTGCTAACATGAAACCAGCTGCAGCTGCTGCCCAACCTGAATATGAGTTAAGCATTGAAACGACTACTGGCATATCTGCGCCACCAATGGAGGCAACCAAGTGATAACCGAATGCGAAGGCAATCAGTGTCATCACAATTAGAGCAAACATGCTGCCGTCTGCTTTCACGAAGTAGATCATCAGCAAGGTTGAGACAACAATCGCAGCAAGGTTGAGTTTGTGTTTGTGCGGAATATTAAGTGGCGATGATGAAATAACCCCGCGTAATTTACCGAATGCAACTATAGAACCTGTAAAGGTTACTGCACCGATAAACACGCCTAAGAAGACTTCTACCATGTGAATTACATGATGAGCATGAACTTCGGCTTCAGAAAGCATTTCAACGTTAGCGATTGCCGGTGGATCAATATAGCTATTGTAACCAACAAGAACAGCCGCTAAACCTACGAAGCTGTGAAGAATTGCTACTAGCTCGGGCATTTCAGTCATTTCTACTTTACGTGCGTAGAAAATACCAATCGCCCCACCGATTACCATTGCTACAATAACCCAGCCGAAGCCTTGCGCATCAGGACTGAAAATAGTCGCAATTAACGCGATTGCCATACCAGCGATGCCGTAATAGTTACCAGCACGTGCTGAGGTCTGCTTAGACAGACC
Source organism: Vibrio sp. ER1A (assembly GCF_000733315.1). Lineage (NCBI taxonomy): Bacteria > Pseudomonadati > Pseudomonadota > Gammaproteobacteria > Vibrionales > Vibrionaceae > Vibrio > Vibrio sp. ER1A. Next base: position 679,582 of record NZ_JPJA01000086.1, on the reverse strand, counting down.
CGCTAAACTCATAATGAAAAATAATGCAGCAACAATGTATGCTGCTTGTACTAATCCTGCAGACATGTTGCCTCCTATTTATCTTTACGGAACATTTCAAGCATGCGCTTGGTTACGGTAAAGCCACCAAAAATGTTGATGCTTGCTATTAATACCGCGATAAAGGATAAAAACGTGACAACGCCACTTCCTTGTCCAATTTGAAGAAGTGCACCTACAACGATAATCCCTGAAATCGCGTTAGTTACCGACATGAGTGGTGTATGTAGTGCATGTGTGACGTTCCATACCACGTAATAACCTACTACACACGCCAATACGAAGACTGTAAAGTGAGATAAAAACGCGGCCGGTGCAACAGAAGCAACCCAACCAAATACACCAACGGCAGCAGCAAGACCCAGCAGCTTTTTCACTGGTGACGTTGGCTCTTCTGCTTTTTCCGCAGGTTTAGCTACTTCTACTTTTGCCGGAGCTGGTTGAGCAGAGACTTGAATTGGCGGTGCTGGCCATGTGACCTCACCTTCTTTAACTACGGTTACACCGCGAAGTACAACGTCTTCAAAATCGATGTCAATATTGCCATCTTTCTCTTTACAAAGAAGTTTTAGAAGATTGACTAGGTTAGTCGCATAGAGCTGAGAAGATTGAGTTGGAAGGCGGCCTACCATGTCTGTATAACCGATAACTTTAACACCGTTCTCTGTTGTCACCACTTGGTCAGCAACAGTGTATTCGCAGTTACCACCATTCGCTGCAGCTAAATCAACGATAACGCTGCCAGGCTTCATTGCATCAACCATTTCCTTTGTTACCAGCTTTGGAGCTGGTCGACCAGGAATCAATGCCGTGGTAATAATGATATCAACATCTTTCGCTTGCTCCATGTAGAGTTCAGCTGCTTTTTTGTTGAATTCATCTGACATTTCTTTCGCGTAGCCATCACCTGAGCCCGAGTTTTCTTGGTAATCAACTTCCAAGAACTCTGCACCCATCGACTCTACTTGCTCTTTTACCTCTGGACGCACGTCGAATGAACGAACGATTGCGCCAAGACTACCTGCAGCGCCGATCGCGGCTAAGCCAGCAACCCCAGCCCCAGCTACCAGCACTTTAGCGGGTGGCACTTTACCAGCAGCGGTAATTTGACCAGTAAAGAAGCGTCCAAATTCATGTGCTGCTTCAACGACGGCTCTATAACCAGCAATATTGGCCATGGAGCTTAATGCATCTAAAGCCTGTGCACGAGAGATTCGCGGTACCGAATCCATAGCCATCACGTTAATGTTCTTACTTGAAAGCTTTTCCATTAACTCTGGATTCTGGGCCGGCCATATAAAGCTTACTAAACTCGCTCCATCTTTAAGGAAAGCAATTTCCTCATCAGTAGGCGCATTTACTTTTAGCACTAAATCCGACTCCCATACTTCCTTTGAAGAAGTGATGGTTGCTCCAGCGGCTTCATAAGCTGAATCGTCAAAACTCGCAAGCAGACCCGCTTGTGATTCTATTGAGACATCAAACCCCAATTTTAGTAACTGCTCAACCGACTTGGGCGTCGCAGCGACTCGCGTTTCTCCCGCGAGAATTTCTTTTGGCACACCAATTTGCATAGCTATTCCTTAACTATTGGCAGAAGTATTGTTCTTTTTTAACCAACCAAGTGCACAACATCAAGCAATTTGTAATAAAAAAACAATATTTCATTACATATAACTGAACGTAATGACTTTTAAACAGGCATCTTTAGTAAAAAAACCACACGAAACCCTCAATATAGAGGTCTTACCAGTGCTATAATACGCTTTCGCAGAGGAATTTCGTGTAGGTAGGTCATATTATGACAATAAATGCTGCAAGCAGATGACCAACATCAATTAAATCAAACAACTAATACTGGTCTTGCCAGAATAAATCTTCATCAATCGACATCAATATATTGGTGGCTGGGTTGACTTTAGAAAATACTGTCTCCCATTTGGTCGATGAACATTTGTGCTTTTTTTAACATCAGCTCATTCGCATCAGACTCAGACCCAACCACATCAGAGCGAATAAAACGATGCTCTTTTGTTTCATCACCAAATTGCTTCGTAATTCTGCCAGCAATCCTGTATTGACCACTTTCAGCCAATGCTTCTTGGTAGATCAAAAAGCCTTTGTACTCTACTGGCTCAACGATTTTTGGCTCGGCAGCCTTAGTGTCGAGTAGACGACACTT
>NZ_JPJA01000086.1:617990-677322 GCF_000733315.1 Vibrio sp. ER1A | reverse complement strand
TCATACGACTTCACGTCGCACGCCACCAAATAATTTAGAGAAGAATCCCACTTTTTTTCCTCTTTCTATATGGATTGATTCATGTTGTAGGGTTTGGAGCGCTTGGTCAACCATTAGCGTATGGAAAGTGAATCTTGTTTACAGTTTGCGTTGCTTCTGCCTTCGCCTGTATAGGCGTTAGGTTTTATAAACTCATTAAATTATTGAAGCGATTTTTATTAAGTTTGAGAAAATGGTGTGAGTTTTGAGTCTCCCATTAACAAATCACTTGGCAAAACATCAAATTACCGTATCCTAAGATGTTGAACTATAATCTACTGCCAAGTCTCTGAGTCATATCGTTAATGTCGACCTCTTTTGCTAGCTCAAATCTGTTCCGGCTATTTATTCCCCTTATCATGATTGCGGGTATACTCGTAGGCTTAAATCATATCATTGCAGCAACTCAAGCCAACTCAGGCTTTGTGACAAACTTGCCCTACATTTTGTTTGGTACTGCTTTCGCACTGAGTCACAGCTTTAAGCAATCGCGCATTGCTATGGTGGCGCTTTCTATGTTGTTGGCATACGGCGTCATTCAGTTTAGATTACAAACTCCGTTATCAACTGGTACGACTCTTTTAGAACTCTCCTTGTTAAGCCTTCTACTGCCTGTTGCTTGCTGTCTTGCGTTTTTATTTCCAGACACTGGGGTGTTAAGCAAGGGAATGTACCTTTTCTCTGCGATTGTTATGAGCTTTTTACTGTGGAGCTATTTGATATTGAGCCACTTCGCTACTGGTGGCTTTAACCATTTTGACAGTGATCTACTCTTAGCCATCCCCGAAATCTCGCGTTTACCTTTGGTTTTAGTTTTGTATAGCCTAGCTATAACTGGAGCAACGGGTATTTTCTTATTAAATTACAATCGCCCAATAGATGCTGTTGTGTATACCAGTATTTTGCTTGCGAGCAGCACATTCATTTTCTTTCATGTCCCGCATATGTCTAGCACCCTATTTTCTTTAGCGGGTGTTTTAGTCATTATTTATGTTATTTCTGCCAGTCATCAAATGGCATTCAATGATCGACTCACGAATATTCCTGGTCGTCGCGCTTTAGAAATGGATATGAAACATTTGGGCAGAAAGTTTACTGTTGCTATGTTAGATGTTGATCATTTTAAGAAATTTAATGATACCTATGGTCACGATACCGGTGACGACGTACTAAAGCTGGTTGCTTCACGAATGTTATCTGTTGGCGGTAACGCACGAGTCTATCGATATGGCGGCGAAGAATTTACAATTCTATTTAAGGGTAAAACAGCCAAGGACAGTAAAGTCTATCTTGATGAACTTAGAGAGAAGATAGCCGATTATGAAATGGTAATTAGAAATAACGCCGAACGCCCAAATGACAACAAAAAAGGCGCAAAACAACGTAACGCGAACAGCAAAGGTTCAACAGTCAGCATCACAGTAAGTATTGGTGCAGCAGATAGCAAAGCCACAAGAAAGCCAGAAGAAGTTTTAAAGAAAGCCGATAAAGCGTTGTACAGCGCCAAAGAAAAAGGGCGAAACCAAGTTCAGTGCGCCCGTTGATGCTATCTTAGTGAACTAATCTTGGTTGAAAAACAGCACAATGCTACCGCCTTTCAGATCACTCCCATAGTTAATACTTAGCCCTATCCCAATATTATCAACAAACTCAATTTTAAACGGAGGCGTCATTAGCCAGCCAACCGTTCCTTCGTAGTAATGAGGGGAGCCAAGCATACCGACTGTATCTCCGCCAATATCCACTCGCCTAAGACTTGTGTAGATAGTCTGAACTGAACGACCCCAATCAGTTACGTCATAAAACAATTTCGCTTCATTTGACCAATACCAACCTTCAGGCGTTCCGACATCCCCATCATTTGCTTTTCCCCAACCTACCCCTGAGAAATAGTTGAAGGTTGAATTAAACTTCACTTCCCCCCAAGGTTTGTATTTGTGGTAGTTGAAGCCGACTTTAGGTTGTAGACTCGCCGCCCACGCAGACGTATTGACCACTTTGCCATCTAGGAACGGTTGAAATAGTTTTGAATAAGATGATTGAAAATCATAGTCACTGTGCAGATATTGCAGGTGTGCACCTATACCTGTCTCAAATGTCCAGTGTTCAGAGAACTGTATTTCTTGTTCATAGCCCGTAAAAGCTCCCAAAACATATTTGGTATGATTGTCTGGTGCATCTAGGATTTGGTCTTCAATTCTGAGCGCTGAAAACCTAAGTGTTAACCTCTGTTGGAAACTATCATCATCATTTAACGCAAAGGTAAGTGGCAATGCTGAAACGGCAATATTCTTACGTCGATCAAGTGCTTCTTGAGATCCTATTTCGTCGTTATCAATATTGAGCACTGAGCTTGGATCAAAGTCTTTGAACCCTAATGTTAGAGCATCACTGTCTGTGAGAATGATAGCTGCTGCAAAATCTTCTTCAAACAAGTCACGAAATTCAGGCTCAGCCACACTTTGGGAAGATAAAGTTGTCAAACACATCAAAGAAACGAAACGAGCCTTGGACACAGATTTTTACCGAGTGAAGAAATATATTAATAATAGCCCCACAATGAATATTTGTGGGTAACAGTTTGTAATTTAGGAATTTATCTACAGAACTAAATAAAAAAACTCCTCAATAATTGAGGAGTTCAAGTTCATAACGTGCATATTACGCTAGACTCAAGACGTTGTACTAATGATATCGCCTTCAATTTGGGAAACATACCTGTTTCTACCGGTTCGTTTTGCTTGATAAAGCAATTTGTCAGCACTTTCATACAGCTCGTTAATTGTCTCTGTACCCGTAGGAACCAAACTAAACACTCCGAGTGACAACGTAACTCTGTCCGTTGTATTGGAAAACTGATGCGGTATGTTTAATTGAGAAATCCCTTCCCTAACCCTAGCCGCATTCTCTTTCGCTTCATGAATGTCACATTTGCTGAGTACAATAACAAATTCTTCACCGCCATATCGGCCGACATACTCGCCACTGCGAATAAACATCACATCGAGAAACTGAGCTATATTGATTAAACACTGGTCACCTTCGGTATGACCATAATTATCATTGAACGCCTTAAAGTGATCGACGTCCATCAAAATAACCGAGAGCGGTATTTGATGACGACCGTGCCATTGAATAAGCTCAGTGAGTTTTTCATCCATATAACGACGGTTAAATAGTTTAGTCAGTCCATCTTCATTTGCTTGGTGTTGCAGCGCCCTATTAGCCTCTTCTAGTTGCGCACTTGCTTGCTTCAGTTCGCGACGCATATCCGCTATACGTTGCATGGCGACTAGTTTAGATTGCAAGACTATCTTATTAACTGGTTTAACCAAGTAGTCATCACCACCCGCTCTTATAGCCTTTGCAATCATTTCAGGTTCATCATGACTGCTCAGAAAAATAATGGGAATCCAGTCTGCTTGATAGCGTTCTCTTATCTCCGCAGCCACCTGAAAGCCGTCCATTTCCGGCATTGAGATATCAAGGAGAACAAGTTCTGGATCAAATGATGGGTATAAGGCTAGCGCCTCTATTCCGCTCGCGGCAACTTCTACTACATGCCCAAGTTGTTTCAGTCGAATTTGAAGCTGCATCCGTTCTAGTTGCGCATCATCTACGAGAAGAATTCTCATTGAAGAATCCATGGGTGTCATAAGCCTTCCTGTAATTGCATGCCAACCCTAATGAGTCAGATATAACACATATTAGGACAATATTCATCCAGTCCCACTTTAATCGAGGTTTTAACGTATTGATAAGGTTGATTTGTCCAATATCGGGAGGATTTTTGCCGAGACTTCGATTATTATTGACTTTTACATTGCTTCTCCTAGGATAAGCGCAATTTTACACACTGAGATAGTAGTATGTCTGAGACACAAAATAACGAAGCAACCAAAGTTGACCTAGAATTGGTATCCCCAGAATTACGTCAAGTCATCGCGTTTGATGACGTGCCTGAAGAATTGCATAACATGGTGGTCTCTATTCACGAGGTGACTGAAGAAGCGGTGCGTGAAGCTTGGGACACATTACCTGCCAGTGCACAGAATATCCTTGATAACTTTGAGCAGTTCCATGCTTTGATCTCAGTTAGCCAAGCATTCGCGGGCGTAAGCACAATGGAAGAGTTCACAACTATGGACTTCCCTGCTGATATGACTGACGAAGAGAAAGAAGACTATCGAGCTCAACTGCTTGATAAAGTTTTAAGCAATTGTATTCGTGATATGGTTAAGCAGATTAAGAAAGCGCGTCGTGATGCTATTCTGAAGCGCGATTTCAAAGAAGTATTTGAGAAATAAAACACCATGTTCTCATTTAAAGGTCGCTTGTTAGCGACCTTTTCTATATTTGCGGCTCAATCGCCACGTCTTTCTGAGAAACACTGACGCCCTTTATTTGAGCATATACTTTCTGGCCTACTTCTAGTGCCAGATCATCAATCGCCCATTGAGTGACTGTTGCTATCAATTTTTGTTGATTCGTCAGTGAGAGAATGACTTCCACGCTCTGTCTTGACGTACCCTTACCTCCCAGGTGAATAGCTCCCACTGTACAAGATAAAATATTACGGATAGACGTTTTATTTGGCCGTTCTAGCGCGATGGATACATCACTAGCTCTAACTCTTAATCGAACATGTTCACCAATCACACCTTCTGTATGTTGAACCCATAAATAATGCTGTTCTGTTAACGCTACTTTCGTCAGCCCGTAATAATTATTTTGTTCAAGGATCTCTCCCTTAAACAAGGAGCTTCTATCTGAAAATGATTGCCACGACTGCATAATCGATGAACTCCAAACGTTTTCGATGGTATCACTCTCCACAACTTTGCCATCTTCGATGACTACTAGATGCTGAGCAAGACGAAGAATTTCATTCAAACTATGAGTGACATAAAGGATTGGAATATCAATAGAGTGCGATAGTTTCTCTAAAAACGGCATTAGTTCACGTTTGCGTGAAATATCCAATGACGCTAATGGCTCATCCATTAGTAAAATTTGTGGTTTACTTAGGAGTGCTCTTCCGATTGCAACACGCTGTTTCTCTCCCCCTGACAAGCTGCTTGGATAACGATTTAGCAAATCCCCAATAGCTAAAAGTCCAACAATTTCATTAAAATACTCCGAGCTGCCACCTGTGACGCTGTAACGCAAATTGCGATTAACAGTCATATGGGGAAACAATCTTGCATCTTGGAACACGTAACCCACTTGTCTCCTTTCAATCGGTACATCAAGCTTTAGGGTTGAGTCGAACAAAATGCGGTCTTCGACTTTAATCAAGCCAGAGTCCGGCCTTAAAAGCCCGCTGACCAAATTAATCAATGTCGTTTTACCAGCGCCGGAGCGTCCAAATATGGCAGTGATCCCCTTCGATGGTAATTGTGTTTTTAAGTGAAAGCTTCTATCAGAGAAGTTCTTTTTTACGTCGAGACTTATTCTATTCATTTCGCTACACCTAATCGCTTACTCATCCAACGATTTAGTCCTTCTGCAAAATAGAGGGATGCTAGAGAAATAACAATCGAGATAATACATAGCCTCATAGCTGCATCTTCCGCACCTGGGGTCTCTAAGAAGTTGTACATAGCGAGTGGAATGGTTTGTGTTTCCCCAGGGATATTTGACACAAAACTTATTGTTGCGCCGAACTCCCCCAAACTTCGAGCAAATGAGAGCATAGTCCCACTGATTACTCCTGGAATGACGAGAGGCAAAGTGATAGTAAAGAAAACCTTGATTTGCGAAGCACCAAGGGTACGTGCAGCTTGCTCAAGTTTTTGATCGACGCTGTCCATTGAGAGGCGAATAGAGCGAACCATAAGAGGAAGAGATACAATAATACAAGCCACGACGGCTCCTCTCCAACTAAAGCTGAAACTGATGCCTGTAAGATCATAAATGAATTTTCCAATGAACCCTTGTCTGCCCATAGAAATCAGTAATAAATAACCAATAACCACGGGAGGAAGTACCAGAGGAAGATGAATCAAGCTATCGAGAATGCTTTTGCCGTAAAACTCTTTCTTACTTAAGATCCACGCTAAAAAAACTCCTATCGGAATAAGCCAGACTATAGCTACGCCAGCCACTTTGAGGCTTAACTGTAATGCTTGGATTTCGTAGTCTGTTAACATACTTAGTGGTTACCACCCAATGGCGAAAATCCGTATTTGGCCAAGATTTTTTGGCCTGGCTGAGACTTAATAAACTCTACAAATTCTTGGGTCTCGTGGCGTGAATTCAATTTAACTAGTGGGTAAATAATAGGATCGTGGGTCGTATCAGGAAAAGCGCCAATTACCTCAACAGAATCGCTTGCCATCGCATCAGTTTTATAGACGATCCCTAATGGAGCCTCATTTCTCTCAACCAAAGCTAATACTTGTCTAACATTATTAACTGGTGCTAAATGAGAACGTACAGACGCCCAGACATTTAAAGATTCGAGCGATTGTTTGGCATAGATACCAGCCGGTACAGAGGATACTGTCCCTATAGCCAAGCGCTCACCATTTAACCATTCCTCCCAACTCTTCGCAGAATCGAACACAAACGCACTTTTATGTGTTACGGCGTTGTTTTTGATTAACACCAGTCGATTTTGTGCAATATTGGATACATTTTCTGTTTCGACTGTCCCTTTCTTTATTAAATAGTCCACCCATTTAACGTTAGCAGAAATGAACAGATCCGCTGGAGCGCCCTGGTAAATCTGACGTGCTATAGAAGAAGAACCACCATAAACCTTTACTACATCAACATTTGATTGCTGATTAAACTCATTGGCTAATTCATCAACGGCATTCGTCATAGAAGACGCAGCGTATATATTAAGCGTTGCCGCTAACGTCACTGGTGACAGTGTAACTAAAAATGAAATTAATAACTTTTTCATCAGTTTGTGAAACCCAAGTCTGGCCAGAGTTGTTGAAGGTCTAGGTGGTTTTCGAGAGCATCCGCTATCGTATCCAGCGCTTGTTCCTTTTCATCGTTAATCGAATAACTAGAAACAGACTCTCCGTTTACCCAGCGCACCAATAAAGATACAAATTCGGAAGAGTCCAGTATGCCATGAAGGTAGGTTCCAATTACTTGATTATCCTCACTAATTGCACCATCTTTCGTGCCAACACTGAGTTCAATTAGTGCCTGACTTAAAACTGTGCTTTGTCCCGCATGTATTTCATAACCAGAAACAGTAACCATTGTACCTTCAAGAGATAACACACCAGTGACATTGGTCAGCTGTTTCTCTGGGAGTAGTTCAGTGTCGACATCAAGTAAGGCTAAACCCTCACTAGTTCCGATTTTTCCTTCGATACCGAGTGAATCGGTAATGTGCTTGCCTAATATTTGAAATCCACCACAGATTCCCATCACCTTTCCGCCAAATCGTAGATGTCGATAGATATCCTTATCCCACCCCTGCTCTCTCAGATACTTAAGGTCATCTCTAACAGATTTCGTACCCGGCAGAATAATCAAATCAGCATTATCGATTCGCTCTCCCTTACCAACGTATCGAAAGTCTATATCAGGATGCAACCGGAGCGCGTCAAAATCGGTGTGATTACTAATACGAGTGAGTATGGGAACCACGACGCTTAATTTAGTTGTTTCGGCGGTCACATACTCCGCAGTGATGGCGTCTTCTGCTTCGATATTAAGTCCGTGTATAAAAGGGATTACGCCAATTACAGGCTTCCCTGTTTTTTGTTCTAACCATTCAAGCCCTGGCTCTAGCAATGTAATGTCGCCCCGAAAGCGATTAATAACAAAACCAACGACTCGATTCTGTTCGCTCTCAGATAGCAATGCTAATGTGCCGTACAAATGAGCGAATACTCCCCCCCGTTCGATGTCCGCAACAATAATTACAGGTACATCGGCCTCTTCAGCAAAACCCATATTGGCAATATCGTTTTGTCGAAGATTAATCTCTGCAGGGCTTCCAGCTCCTTCGATCATGATGACATCGAAGTGATCGGCTAGTTTAGAAAAAGAGTCTAGAACATAAGGCATGGCCACTTTTTTGTAGTCATGGAACCCTACTGCATCCATATTGGCAAATGCTTTGCCTTGAATAATGATTTGAGCACCAGTATCAGAGTTGGGTTTAATCAGAACCGGGTTCATATCCACCGTCGCATCAACTCCAGCAGCCTGCGCTTGAACAGCCTGCGCCCGACCTATTTCACCGCCATCCTTCGTAACGGCACTGTTCAACGCCATATTTTGTGGCTTGAATGGGGCAACATTGAACCCTTTCCGCGCGAGTACCCGGCATAATCCTGCCACCAAGACGCTTTTTCCTGCGTCTGAAGTTGTTCCTTGAACCATTAGAGCTTGTGAAGTGCGACGCATATATTCTCAAATTGCTATGAAGTCTTTGGTAAGTTTACCTTTTTTACTCCTTAGACCCAACCGACAGCCTAAAAAACCTCAGTGAATGGAATATGAATGCCGCACTCAGCAATGGTTAAGCTTAACTGCGCTTTAATAACAACCGACAACTAAAGAAGCACTCTAAAAGGAACCAAGTTATGAAAAAAACGGTATTGACTCTAGCAGCAGCATTAATTCTTACTCCAACTCTTGTGCTAGCAAAAGATGATGGACATCATGATTCTAAGGCGCCTAGCGTAGTATATACAGGGCCTGTTGAAACAATCTCGGTAACTGAGTTATTAACCGATACCAGTATGTTTACTGAGAAAAACGTTATTGTTGATGGCTATTTAGTTCGTCAAGTTCGAGACGATAAGTTTATCTTCAGTGATGGTGAAGCTGAAATTCAGGTAGATATGGACGATGCACGATTAACAACTCCGATTAATAATGAAACTCAAGTAAGAATTTTCGGAGAGTACGAAGGTGGAAATACGCCAGAAATTGAGGTTGACCACATTCAAATAATGTAAAGAAAAGTTCGACTTAGTCAAAAATGGTCTGTATTTTGCAGACCATTTTTCTATATACTGGACAAACTCATTTTTAGAGACTATGTCGACATCAATTTATCACGGAGTTCTCATGCTAGGTAAAGCAAGCCGTACTGCGCTATTAACATTAGCAGTCGCCGCCCCTTCGTTGGTTTACGCTAACAACTTTAACTACAATGCTTTTCAAATTCGTTTAGGCGCAGATCCTGGCACTATGGGAGCAGAATTTACGACGTACTTTACCGAAAATACACACTTTATAGTGCGAGGTGATAGTCGGTTTGATGGTGATTGGGATGTCGCTGGCGGTATTGGTTTTAACGGTCCAGCAGGACAATTTGCCGACGTATACGGCCAGTTACTAGTGCACAACATCAAACAAAAAAACCACGACACTTGGGATACAGACTTTGCATCTGAGTTCAATATTGGCTCACGTATCTGGTTCCTTCAAAATGTAGAGGGAGACGCACGAATTGGTATGCTTAACGGCAATGACGACACCAAGTTTATATGGAAAGTTGGCGCTAGATTTCACTCTACCGACGCTCTGTCAATAGGCGCAGCCTTATTTGACAACGGCACCTACGGAAACCAAGTAGAAATGTCTGTTGCATTTAACTTCTAAATAAAAAAAAGGCTTTCCGATTGGAAAGCCTTTTTTTATTACTCTTTACTTGGATTATTTACTGCTTGGCTTAGGTTGGACGTATTTACGGCTCACATCTACAAGAGCGACATCTCTAAAGAAACTGCGACCTAACAACACTGGGTATTTAAGATGCGTGCGGTCAGCCAAAGTAAACTCAGTCTTGCTAGTCATATCACCAATCTTAATGACGGATACAATAACTGGGCGTTTATCACTCTCTTCTGAGCTTGACTGTTTTACTTTTACCCAACGCTCAACTGGCATACTCATCTCTTTAGATTCTACACCACTATGTTTTACCTTGAACTTAACCCACTCTTTACCATCACGTTCAAATGGAACGATATCGACAGCACTCAGTGACGATGTAGTTGCTCCTGTGTCAATTCGTGCTTTAGTCGTAACTTTCATATCAACTAAACGAACATACTCTTGCTCACCTAGTATCAATTTACCTTCTTCATTTTTCACGGGTGCAGGTTTAGCAACTGGCTTTTCTGGCTTAGCTTCTGGTTTCTCTGCGGGTTTTGTCTCTTTCTCTGGTTGTGCTTTCTGAGTATCACTCTCTTTTTTTGTGCTCTCAGTTTCCGTTACACTCTTTTCTGTTTCTTTTTCTGATTTTGCAGCTTCAGTGTCTTGCTTAGGCTGTTCAACTTGTGGTGGAGTCACTGGCTCAGTTGGTGTAGTAGAGCAAGCTACCAAGCCACCACTTAACATCAGTGGTAAAATCACTTTCCACGGTTTCATTCATTCACCTTTATTCATTCTATTTCTGTGACGCGCATAAATGCTCATCGATTATTGACTGACAGCAATCAGCGCATTGGCTACATAAGGTAATTGCGACTCTGATAAGCCAGCGATGTTAATTCGCCCATCGTCTACACCGTAAATAGCAAAGTCGTTACGCAAACGCTGCATTTGCTCTGGTGTAAATCCTAGCACAGTAAACATGCCTTTGTGAGACATGATAAAGTCAAATTGATCAGATGAATGAGTATTTTTCAATTCTTTACAAAGGCCATCACGCAACGCAACCAATCGTTGTTGCATTTCAGTCAGTTCCGTTGACCACATGTTGGTTAAATACTCATCGGCCAAGATGGTTTTAACCAATGCTGCACCATGATCCGGTGGCATTGTGTACGTCGCTCGAGCTAATGTAAGTAGTTTACCTTTCGCGTTCGCAGCCTCAGTCGCATTTTTACCAATGACGATCGCCGCTCCAGTACGTTCACGATATAGCCCGAAGTTCTTAGAACATGACGTAGTAAGGAGCATTTCTTCAACATTTTCAGCCATATGTCGAAGACCATATGCATCTTGCTCTAACCCGTCACCGAAGCCTTGATAAGCGACGTCAACAAATGGTACAAAGCCATTTTTCACGCTTAGCTCTGTGATGGTTTTCCAATCTTCTAGCGACATATCCGCGCCAGTTGGATTGTGACAACATCCATGAAGCAATACGACATCGCCTTGCCCTGCTTGAGCAATATCAGATAGCATTAAATCACGGTCAACCTGTTTAGTTGCAGGGTCGAAGTAGCGATAATACTTAACCTGCAGGCCCGCTGCTTCCATTACTGGTTTATGATTTACATAGCTTGGGTTCGAAAGCCAAACCGTTGTCCCTGGCTGAGCGACATTGAGTAAATCTCCCAACATGCGCAAACCACCACTCGCGCCCGGAGTTTGAATGACGGACATGCGATCATAAATAGGTGTTTCACCAAACACAACTTTGGCAATACTTTGGTTAAACTCTTCACACCCAGCAAGACCAACATAAGCTTTAGTCTGTTGTTCAGTAGTGACAATGCGCTGAGCTTCAGCAATGGCTTTCATTATTGGAGTTTGCCCGTCACTGTTACGATAAACACCAATGCCTAAATCAACTTTGTCGGCACGCTCATCATTTCTAAAAGCAACGGATAAGGAAAGAATAGGATCGAGCACTGGCTCGGGTAATTGAGAGAACATGAAAGTCACAACCCTTTGAAATTCAAGTAGTGGCATCACGTTAGCATTAGATTAAAAATATTGAAATAGTTTTGTTATAAACAGGATTAATTCGGAGTGTACATAATAAGGGAGCATTGCGCTCCCTCTTTTATATTAAAACTGTTTGAATCGATGAATCACTTGATTCGAACTGCCCCGCCATTCTAACTCTGGGTCAGCTAACTCTTTTTCGAATTTACCATCGACAAGCACATCCACTAGGTCAATCACTTGTTGCTGCTCAGGTGACAGCTCCTGTAACAAATAACCGCTCCAAAGCCAGATATCTTTATCGGGACACTCACGCCTTACTCTTTCCACCAGCTGTAGTACTCGGCTTACATTAGACGGGTGTAACGGGTCCCCTCCAGATAACGATAAACCTCTCTTCTTAATACGAGTATCGTTTAGGTCCGCAATGATCCGATCTTCCAACTCATCGGTAAAGTTATGCCCTGAATGCAAAGACCATGTCGCTTGGTTATAGCAGCCTCGACATTGGTGAACACAGCCCGAAACAAAGAGAGTACAACGCGTACCAGGTCCATTGACTACGTCGATAGGATGATACTGATGATAATTCATATATTGACTCTCTTGGTTCTTAGTAAATTGATATTAAAGGTGCTTAACGCGACGTTTAACTTCTTCTTGTTTACCAAAGTTAAATGGACGCGCATCTGGACTACCTAAATAACCGCATACACGACGTGTTACTGAGACTCGGGTAGAGTCGTGGTTGCCACATTTAGGGCAAGTGAAGCCTTTGCTAGTACAGTCAAACTCTCCCATGTAGCCACATTCATAACACTCATCAATCGGTGTATTCGTACCATAGTAAGGAACGCGTGTGTAACTGTAGTCCCATACATTCTCTAAAGCTTCAATGTTACGCTGCATGTTTGGGAATTCGCCGTAACAAATGAAACCACCAGAGGAAATTTCTGGGTAAGGCATTTCAAAGTCAATCTTGTCGTATGGATTAACTTTCTTTTGCACGTCGAGGTGGAAGCTATTGGTGTAGTAGCCTTTGTCTGTCACCCCTTCGATGATCCCAAACTCTTTAGTATCAATTTGGCAGAAACGACTACATAAGTTTTCACTTGGTGTACCGTACAAGCTAAATGCGTAGCCGGTTTCTTCAGCCCATTGGTTTACCACTTGCTTCATATGTTTAATAACGTCAAGCGCCATGTCGCGCATAGTATTGTCATCGTACATATGAACGTCATTACCAAATAGAGCCGTAACCATCTCGTGAATACCAATGTAACCAAGAGAAATTGATGCACGACCATTCTTAAAAATCGGTGCGATAGAGTCGTCTGCTTTTAGACGTACACCACATGCGCCTTCCATATAAAGGATTGGGGCAACACGAGCCTTAACTTTCTCTAGACGACTAATACGAGTTTCAAGAGCTTTACGCGCCAGCACTAAACGGTCGTTTAATAACTCATAAAACTTCTCAACACTACCATTGGCTTTGATAGCAATGCGAGGAAGGTTCAAGCTCACAACACCTAGGTTATTGCGTCCTTCATGTTGGAGTTCACCGTTTTCTTCGTAAGTACCAAGGAAACTACGGCAGCCCATCGGAGTTTTAAATGACCCCGTTACTTCAACCACTTTATCGTAGTTTAAAATATCTGGGTACATACGCTTAGACGCACACTCTAACGCTAGCTGCTTAACATCGTAGTTTGGATCCTCAGACTTATGATTTAAGCCATCTTTGATCGCAAACACCAATTTAGGGAAGACTGCTGTCTTGCTGTTTTTACCAAGACCCGCAATTCGATTCTTCAGAATCGACTGTTGGATTAGTTTTGACTCCCAACTCGTACCAAGTCCAAAACCGAAAGTAACAAAGGGTGTTTGACCGTTGGCAGTGTGCAAGGTGTTGACTTCGTACTCTAATGATTGAAATGCGTCATAACATTCTTTCTCCGTACGAGCTTGAGCAAATGCTTCAGGCTGGTGAATGTCCCACTCTTGAGCAATTTGAAGGTGTTTGTCATAGCTTGCTTTTACGTAAGGCGCTAACACTTCATCAATACGGTTAATCGTCGTGCCACCATAAATATGGCTTGCCACTTGAGCGATAATCTGCGCAGTTACAGCTGTAGCAGTTGAAATTGATTTCGGAGTATCAATCTCAGCATTACCCATCTTAAAACCATGCGTTAACATGCCTTTTAAATCAATCAGCATACAGTTAAACATCGGGAAGAAAGGCGCGTAGTCAAGATCGTGATAATGGATGTCGCCCTCGTCGTGCGCTTGCACAACGTCTCTAGGAAGAATTCGAGTCTTCGCATAGTGTTTAGCGACGATACCCGCCAACAAATCACGTTGCGTCGGGATAACCTTGCCATCTTTATTAGCGTTCTCATTAAGAAGATCGGCGTTGCTTTCTTCAATTAGACCTTCGATCTCTTTAGTCAGAGCGCTTTTCTTTTCACGAGCAATATCACGGTCATGGCGATATTCAATGTACGAACGAGCAAGTCCTTTATATGGACCTTGCATTAGTTCATTCTCTACCGCTGTTTGAATTTCTTGAATGTCTACATGTTCGCAATCCTGCAGTTTGAGCTCTACCGCTAAAGCCACATTTTTAGCGTAGATTTCGAGCTCTTTATCTGCATGTTCCGCCGCACTTACCACAGCAGCTTCAATACGATCCTTTGTAAACGGAGCACGAGAGCCGTCTCTCTTGATTACGATTGTTTTCACCCTTTCTCCTTACCCAAAGTATACTCACAGAGTTATCCACAAACACACTATATAGGGTTGTTACTTTTTATTCTGACACAATATATTGTGGTGTATTTAACGAAAAGCACCAAATCAAAGTATTGATTCAGATCAATAAAAATTGGCTACTGAGCAAGAAGAATTCGATCTAGATGAAGTAGATCTCATATGAAAGAAAAACAAAATTTTTCACGAAATTTAACGCATTTTCGGTTGCAATTTTAGTAACGCTTGCGGCACATTGGCTGTGAGGGAATTTTAAAATGGCAAGCACGATGAAAAGAACATTAAGTTATTATAAGTGGTTATTTTCTTTAGTAATGGGAATATCACTTTTTCCTACATTTGTCTCTGCGACAACGCTGACCACATGGAATATTGAATGGTTAACGCTTAATCCCTCATCAAAATTCGAGGCCAGCCAAAGAGATAAGAACGACTTCCTAGCATTAGCACGACAATTTGAAGCACTTTCCCCTTCTGTGTTAGCGTTTCAAGAAGTAGATAGCCAGGAAGCCATCCGTAAAATAGTTGGCAACGATTACGACATTTATTTGTCGGATCGTGCACTGCCATCTAATAAACAACATCAATTCTCCGCGATTAACCAATACACTGGCTTCGCTGTGAAAAAGGGATTGTCCATTAAAGACGCAGCGGACTTCCCTCTTAGTACAGGTAGTAAATTAAGATTTGCTTCTGCAATCAAACTTAACGTGGACAACAAAACAATAAACCTGTTGTCAGTGCACTTAAAAGCCGGTTGCTCGGGAAAATTCGTCAATCAAAACTCATGTCATACTTTAAAAAAGCAAGGAAAAGTCATAAATAGTTGGCTAAAGCATGTCGAACAACAAAATGAGCTATACATTGTGTTAGGTGATTTCAATCACAACCTAGCCTATAACGGCGATTGGTTATGGAAGATAATTACCAATGATCTGGATACTGCGCCGCGCTTAACCTCTCAGCAAACTAAAGCTGCATGTAAAGTCAAATCTCGCAAAAATAACAGCAAAACACACCAATTTCGCTCTCTAATCGATCACATCATCGTCAGTCCAGAGTTAAGAACAACTCCTGCTGTTCAAAGTCTCATGCCAATCGAGGACGTGCTAAAGTACCAAATGAGTGATCACTGCCCTTTATCGATAGAGTTGTATGATTAACTAGAGATGACATTTCCAATTTTGATGTTTACAGTATTTTGGTTATTACTTTAACCCAACCTTCAAGAGTGCTCTTCTTGGTGGGCATAGCGCTGTAATGTCACTTTAGTTGAGGAGTAATCCAATAAATACGGTAAGCCACTACGCTGCTTGTTTTCCGTTTTCTTTCCTCGAGATATTATCGCCAATGAACATACCAACCAACATAGTGACAACAAAACCCAAGACGCTATAACTGCCGTTTGCCATCGATGCAATTGCGGGTCCCGGGCAGATACCTGCAATCCCCCAACCTAAGCCAAACAGAGCGGCACCGCTTAGTAGCTGACCATCAATTTTCTTGTTGTCAGACAAGCCGAATGAATCTGCACATACTGGCTCATTTCTCTTGCGGATGATTAGCCAATAGCTTGGTGCAAATACCAATAATGCTCCACCCATTACAAACGCCAAATCTGGTGACCAATGGCCAGTAACGTCCAGAAAAGCAATGACATTCTTTGGATCACTCATGCCTGAGATGATCATACCTGCGCCAAATAGCAAACCTGCAACAATGGATATCAACCTTTGCATATTCAGAACTCCTAAAGCACGTGTGTCATAACAAATGTGGTTATCATGGCCACCACCATAAAGGTTACAGTCGCCATTACTGATCGAACAGACAATCGACCCATTCCACAAATACCATGACCACTTGTACAGCCATTACCTAATTTAGTACCTATACCCACGAGTAAACCTGAGATAAGAACTAATGGCGTTGACACCACCATAGAAACAGGGCCTAACCCAAACCACTTTGCGGTGGCTACTCCGCCGACAACCATCCCCAATACGAACAATACACGCCAGCTTGTATCGCCAGCTCTTCCTTTATAGATCTTGCTCACTATGCCGCTAATACCTGCTACTTTGCCGTTGAACAATAACAAAATTGTCGCGGAAAGCCCTAGCATCATGCCGCCTAATAACGATGCCCACGGAATTGAAAACTCCATTGTTACCTCACTAAGAGTTAAATCTAAAAATAATGTAAGTGGCGAAACTTAACGAAAATTTCGCAAATTAAACCCACTCCAGAAAAGCCCTATCCATGGCAATATAAACTATGTAATTGGCTTATAAGCCCTGCAACTCTCTGATCTTTTAAAGAGTAATAGACATGTTGAGCTTCTTTTCTTATCTCTACTAACCCTGCTTTCTTTAATACAGACAGATGTTGAGAGAAAGCCGATTGGCTTAGGTTTGAGTTGGACTGAAGCTGGCCTGCGCCTTGTTCGCCATCAACAAGCTGGCATAAAACAAATAGTCTGTCAGGGTGTGATAATGTTTTGAGTACATCCGCTACATCGATGACTCGGTTTTTCATTTCCATTAAGTCCACAACGGTAGTCTCCACGATTCTATCATTTTGCATAGCGCGCATTATCTATCCAACTCATTACTTTAGTCAATACTTAATTAGCATTTTAATATTTAGTTAATTTTACATTAGACATTTCTAATTTTATTGATATAGTAACGACAAATGAACATTGAATGCGCGTTTAGGACATCGCACCTAAACGACACTGACAGAGGTAAAGTATGACTAAGATTTTAATCGTAGGCGGAGTTGCAGGTGGCGCATCTACAGCAGCAAGAGCGCGACGTTTGAGTGAAGAAGCCGAAATTATTATGTTTGAGCGCGGACCTTTCGTTTCATTCGCAAATTGTGGTCTTCCCTATCACATAGGTGGAGATATCACCGACCGTTCAAAGTTATTACTTCAAACTCCAGAGAGTTTCCTCGCTCGTTTTAATGTTGACGTTCGTGTTATGAACGAAGTCATTTCCATCGATAAACAGAACAAATTTGTTACTGTTCGCAATCTCGTTGATGGTAATGAATATTCTGAAAGTTATGACTTTCTATTGCTAAGTCCTGGCGCTGCTCCATTTGTACCGACCATACCTGGCATTGATAACCCATTGACTCATACCCTTCGCAATATCCCTGATATGGATCGAATCATAAAGACGATTCAAATGAATAAGCCTGAGCATGCGACAGTCGTTGGCGGTGGCTTTATCGGGCTAGAAATGATGGAGGCGTTCCAACAGCTAGGAATCAGTACCACCCTAATTGAAATGGCTGATCAGGTGATGACTCCCGTTGATAAAGAAATGGCAGGTTTTGCACATGCAGAGATTAAACAGAGAGGCGTTGATCTCAGGTTGAGTGCAGCACTTGAATCTGTTGAGTATATTCCAAATGAACATATTGCCGATCAAAATGCAGGAGAGTTAAACGAACATCAACATTTGCAAGGCAAGTTACGTTTAGCATTAAACAATGGCGATGCCTTAAACACTGATATGCTTATCATGTCTATTGGTGTCAGACCTGAAAATACCCTAGCCCAAAACGCAGGTCTCGAACTTGGTGCGTTTGGTGGTATCTCGGTCAACGAAAACCTACAAACCAGCGACCCATATATTTATGCAGTAGGCGATGCGGTAGAAGATCCTGATTTCGTTACAGGAAAACCTAGCTTCGTTCCGTTAGCTGGGCCTGCTAATCGTCAAGGTCGGATGGCTGCTGACAACATGCTAGGCCGTAAAGAGAGTTATCAAGGCACACAAGGTACTGCGATTGTTAAGATCTTCGATCTTGCTGTAGCGTCCGTGGGTAAAAACGAAAAGTTGCTGAAACGTGATAATGTTGCGTACGAGAAAGTATACGTACATACCGCTAGTCATGCAGGTTATTACCCAGGTTCGGAAATAGTTTCGTTAAAGCTATTGTTTAGCCCCGAAACTGGCAAAATCCTTGGTGCGCAAGCAGCAGGAAAAGACGGCATTGATAAACGAATCGATGTTTTGGCTGTGGCTCAACGTGCAGGAATGACCGTAGAGCAGCTACAACATCTTGAACTAACTTACGCTCCCCCTTATGGCAGCGCCAAAGATGTCATCAACCAAGCGGCCTTCGTTGCCAATAATATTTTGAAAGGTGATGCAACACCAATACATTTCGATGAAATAGATAATTTGAGCGACAACCAGTTGTTGCTGGATGTACGTAATCCGGGTGAGTTGGAAAACGTTGGTTTCATTGAAGGCGCAATCAATATACCGGTAGATCAGCTGCGCCAACGTATGGATGAGCTTCCAAAAGATAAAGAGATCATCATTTACTGCCAGGTCGGGTTACGTGGTAACGTTGCATATCGTCAATTAGTGAATAACGGCTATAAAGCGAAGAACTTGATTGGTGGTTATCGGACCTTTAAGTTTGCACAAGCATAGGGTTACTGAATTAAACTAAATCAAAAGGAGCACTCAAAGAGTGCTCATTTTTAATGTCCGAATTCGATATCAGTTAACCAAACAGACGCTTCCAAATGCTTGGATTACGCTTGTCATGGTACTCCAATCTCAAGCTGTCCACTTCACGTAATGATTGCTTGGCCGCTTCAAGGTCACCCTGATCCAGTTCCGCATTGACTTCACTTACCGCGCCTGACAGCTTTTTGAAACCTTCCAAATACAATTCTGTTTTCTCTGGTGGATAATCACCTTGCTTTGAGTCGGCAATTAGATTTTCCAAATCAAGTACTGGTTTGCGCATTTCGTCAATGGACTGAGCTTCTGCTGCTTGTTTAAATGCTAACTTCATGGCTTGCATGTTCTTCTTGAGATCCACCTCCTCTGCTAGAGCACTAGTAGAAAATAAAAGAACTGATGTAAGCAGGCTAGCCGTAGTTATTTTTATCATTATTATTCCTTTTGAAGATCAATTAGACCCCAGTTTCCTGAGGTCTGAATACCGAGTTTACTAAATCTCGTTACTACAACGTTAATGAAATTGTTTCTAAACGTTATTTACGCAAATCTTAGAGTTCGGCAAACTCTTCTATCGGTGCGCGTCCTCTCAGCTCTAGGAAATCCAAGAATTGACGAGCGTTGTAAGTAATAATCTTATCCGTCGGCATTTCAACCGTAGTCAGCAATTCACTGGTCAGTTCGAATAAACCAATGGTATCGCAAAAATGTGAGTCACTGCCTGTAGTGATGTACCCACCCGCGCGCTTTACTGCTCGAGCGATGTCATAGCAGCGATCCACACTTCCGACTCGGCTGTGCCCTCTCAGCGTTGAGTTATTGATCTCTATTGCGACATGATTGGCTGCCGCACAGTCCGCTACGCTTTGAAAATCAAAGTCAAAGTTCGGATTTCCCAAATGTCCAAGCGCATCCACATTGCCACTTTCAATTGTATTGATGAGCGCTCGAGTGTGGTCCTCCTTAGTAGAAGGTCTAAACACAGGCTCATGAAAGCTGCCAATAATCCAATCAAGTGCTTTGTATGACGTAGGATGTACATCAATGTCCCCATTCACATTAAGAATATTTGCCTCTACACCGCGAATAATAGCAACGTCAGATAGAAACCTTGGAATCACACGTTGGTTGGAGAAAAACCAAAAGTGAGGGGCACCTGGCATTGAATCAGCATGATCTGTAGTACACAGGACTTTTAATCCATGTTCTTTTGCCGCTTTAGCATTTTCAATAATGGTGCTGTAGGCATGCCCACTTGCATAAGTATGAGTATGCGTATCTACCTCAAATTTCATTGTTATCTCCTCTATTGCTATTAAGCCTCTATTATCAGCGGAAACTGTGGCACTTTAACGACAGCGAATATCGATTGCTCGCATAACGTAAATCGTCTTAGAAAAAATCGATACCGCCACGTCCGCTATTAGGGTCTTTTGATTTAGAGCGCGCTTTATTCGGCTCAGTAGATTTCTTTTTCTGTTTAGCCGATTGCTCTTTCGTCTTTTTTTGCTGCTTGTTCTGCTTTTTTTGTTTTGACGAAGGCGCTGCTACCTCTGGCTGTTTAGATTGCAGTTGTTTTCTTTCCTCAGTTTCAACAGGCGGTTTGTCACATACAACGACATAATATTCTTGGTTAAACTCAAAGAAGTCACCATCATACATTTTGCGTCGTTTTCGCGTTTCTAGCTCGCCATTCACCGCTACATAGCCTTCCGCTATAAAGTGCTTAGCTTCACCGCCGCCTCCAACAAGGTTTGCTACCTTAAATAGTTTGTATAGCTCGATTGGATGGCTTGAAACTTCGATACCAATAGCTTCAATCTCAATGGCATCATCGTCATAGTGTTCGTCGTTGTATTCTTGGCTCATAATGTGATTTGAATCTAATATTTTCTCGCATTGTACTGTGTTGTTGACTAGCAAGCCATTAAAAAGCCCCGTAAAACGGGGCAATTCTTATTTTCCTCTTTTTGTTACCAAGCGAGGTTGCTACTACTCGCTGACACCAGTTTCTGAGCAGGTGGGTTGCCATCATACGTCCAGATTTCTACCAAGAACGCATCGACATGTTCTGCCGCTGAAAAATCGATTTGTGCACTCCCATTATCCAGTGACGTAGAAGCGATTTTACTGTCGTACACTGGAGTGAGTACACCAGAGCCGTCGTCCTCATATTCTGTATATACCGAGGCAAATGCTCTACCAGTTACATCATTACTCGCGTCAATGTCCAATGAATAATCTTCGATCGGCTTATAGTCTAATGTGTCTGGTATAGACAGGTCATCCATTGTTCTTGTTACAGAAACTGTAACCGGAGGTGGTGCGGGAGCAGGCTCAGGGGCTGCCTCGGTAGTATTCCCCGTAGAGCCTCCACCTGAAGAGTCACCGCCACCACCACCGCCTCCACAGGCAGTGAGTGTTCCGAAGGCAATAAGTAAAGCTATATATTTGGTATTCATAATCTTCTCCTAAGGAACGTAACATTTACCGGGGGTAGCATATTGCGATTCAAACCAGTTTTGAGCACTCTCTCCGGATGACTCTGCGTAGGTCGCAAATTGAGGATACGCA
Organism: Vibrio sp. ER1A; assembly: GCF_000733315.1. Taxonomy (NCBI): domain Bacteria; kingdom Pseudomonadati; phylum Pseudomonadota; class Gammaproteobacteria; order Vibrionales; family Vibrionaceae; genus Vibrio; species Vibrio sp. ER1A. The sequence continues at coordinate 655,831 of NZ_JPJA01000086.1, read as the reverse complement.
ACAACTAAATCGATATACTCCAGTGGCCACTCCCACTCATCATTGATTAACAGCGCCCAAGGTAGATTCTCTGCTGTCTTAAAGTACACACCAGTGTTTGAATTGCTAACATCAACGCCTAACCCAGCGAACATATCTGCATCAAATTGTTCAGTTGGTTCGTAGTTAGGTAGGTGAACCTCCCATTTACGTCCTGGTTCAGTATACCCATCTCCATGATACGTATTGTCTGTTGCGAAGATGAAAGGGTCATACGGCATAGCCATTAGCCCCGTTGTAGTGCCGCTATTGTAGTTAACGTGAACAGTAAAGTTGAGTTGTACATCTTCTTGCTCAGCACATGAAGACAAGGTCCTATGGAAATCACAACCATCAACTTTAAATGTTGACGTATCGTTTGTGATGACAATAATCGCTTCATTAGAAATCAGCTCTAATCCACTTGAAGCTAATGTCTCTCCGTTTTGAATTTGACGAGTGGTCGCGCTATCAATATCGTCACGGTTGACACCTTTAAGTCGGATAGCAAAGCCATTATGGTAAGATGCACCCACTGCCCCTAAGTAACCATCGATTTTGGATTTAACTACTTGGTCATTTTTAAGAATCTCCGTGACGCGGTAACGAACAACAACATCGTTCATGTCATAATCGGCGGTATAAGGCCAGTTATCTTCAAAGGCAACGGTGGCATAACCGGTAGCATTTGGATAATAGCGAACTGTGATGCCATCTCCGGTAACCGTGAGAGCATGATCCTCTATTTCACCACTCGTTGAACCACCAAAGTAATTTAGCCCTGTTTGTTGGCTAAAGCGGAAACGACTCCAAGTCGTACCCACCGTTGCATTAATATCAGCAGTAAAGACTAGATCGTTGTTTCCCGCAGACAGCGATTCATCGGTGAAAACCTGCTCCCCAGCATCCGCAAAGTCACCATCTTGGTTCCAATCTATCCATGCAGACAGATATCCAGAGGTGGAAGCATTAACCCTAACAATACTGTCGAGTCCTGGTTCAACCGCAGTGACAAATCCCACACCGTTTTCATCATCAGTGCCTATTTCATCATCCGCTAAATTGTTGTAACGTCCATCTTGTTCACCATCTGGTTCCCCACTTCCTAACCATGTACTACCGTCGAGCTCATGTCGTGGGCCATTGTCAGCAAGCTTTGTTGAGTAACTTTCCGGAGCATCACCAAAATCAATGTTAGAGTCTTCATCTATCACTGGTGCGTTCGCACATCGAGCGCCATCGTTTTGGTTCGAATTTGGACCATCGGCAAATTTGACAGCCGGAACTATGCCCGCAGCTATGTTTGCGGCATTACCTGGTGAAAGGTCAATGCGATAGATCTGACCATCTTGATTTCTCGACACATAATAATAGCCATCTACATCGAAGTACCCTGCACCAAACGTACCCGTTTCGCCAGTATCACCAATATAAGTTTCCTGACCTGTGCTAGCGTTAAACGAATATAAAGCACCCGAGCCGTTATCTACGCCATATAGCTTACCGTCGCTTGGATGGAAGGCGAAGTCAGTGAGACTTACTACCGCACGCGTCGTCACTCGATTAACCGGTAAAACCGCACTACTATCACTCGCAAGCGGTGAAATATCGATAGTAAAAAGTCCTTTTCCTTTTCTATATAGGTAATAAACACTTTCATAGACATCACCAACATAAAAAGTATGGTCAGTTGGTAAACCCGATGTATTTACTACTTCTGCCTGGAAGTCGCTCCCTAAACGAACGATCCGCTTATTGCTAGTGTCATAGCCATAGATATAACGGTTATCAAAGTCAAAGCCCACACCATTAATGTTCACATTCATACCAGTATCGCTTTGCAATAGACTAGTCGAACCCGTGACAAGGTTTACACCATAGACTTGAACTGGATTTGATTGAAAAAGATAGGCTTTGCTTGGACACGTATCAAACGGCGCAGCATTGCTGGTCGCACTGAATAAAGCTCCACTTAGAGCCAAGGATGCCATCAGTCGTTTTGAGCCTTGTGGTAACATCTGTTTTTTCATCTGCTGTTCCCTGCTTATGAATGACTAATCAGATTTCTACAAAACTCATGCCATATATTTAATACCAATATTTCAGGTAGTTAAGGTTACTATTGAATCTATTTTCAATCTGCAATTCAATTTGGCTAACCTGCGAAGGAAGACTTTTCTTTATGAGAAATAATGACCTTTTGGGGCGGAAGCACCGTTGTTATAACACTGGTCATAACAATGAGCATTAAACCTAGTAACTGCGTGTAACTGAAATCAACATCAAACGCAAGGAATTGCCATAAGGCTGTGAAAGCCAGGTTGCTATAGATTAAAGGTGCTAATTGGGAATTGCTATCAGCCGTTGAATAGGCTTTGTGTCGCGAAACCTGCGTGTTGATAATCAGTAGTGCCATAATCGCCAAAGCCAAAAGTACCCCAGTATTTACAGCATTGTCGTTGAAAATACTTTGAGGAGAAGGCCAATGAGAAAACATCACCATCGGTAGTAGAATTAAACTAGCAATACCAAATGTCCACGCATTGGTCTCCAAACCTGACATTTCCGTTTTTGACGCTTTATAAAGGCTCAACTGAGAACCAGCATTAAAGAAACCCGCCAAAAGACCGACCAAGAGTTCAGGCTTGATAACAAACCCACTACCATTATTGGCCAACATTACCACTCCGATAAACGTCATCAACAGCGCTACGATTGTTGAACGATGAAGTTTAATATTGAAGATTACCTTTTCCAAAACTGCGATAAAAATAGGGCCAGTTCCAAATAGAACCACACTTTCTACCAAAGAGAGCTTGTTCAATGCATAGATAAAGCACAATTGGCACGCCCCAATACACAGTGCTCTTACAACGAGTAATTTGGCCATGGCAACATTAGGCCTCCTTATCTTAGTGAAAATCAGTATCGAAAATATGAGAAATGCCGGAAGCGCAAATCGTAAGAACGCCAATGTGGTCACATCGAAACTTTCAGACAGATACTTAGTTAGTAATCCAGTGACAGATAAGCTAAGTGTCGACGATAGCATATAGAAAATGGGAGTATGGGTTAGTGTAGTTTTTGCCATGTATTATGCTCACGAAATGTGTCTTTGGGGCTAGATTATAGTGATCGCGATCACTGAAAAATACTGAGTAATTATTAATGATTATGTAAGTTTTACTTACATAGAGTGATAAATGAATAAATACGTTGCACTGAAGTCCATTTATACATTCGTAGCCGTAGCAGAAACAGGTAGCATGTCCGAAGCGGCACAAAAGCTATTCGTAAGCCACTCAGCTGTGAGTCAGTCAATTAAATCCCTAGAAGCGCAACTCGATACTAAGCTGTTTCATCGAATAGGTCGGCGCATAGAGTTAAATCAACAAGGCCGCCTTTACTACAAAAAAGTTGCGCCTGCTCTAGAGAAAATTGTTGAAGCTAATGAAGTATTGCTTAACAAAACAGTGACAAATAGGCTTACTGTTAATATGGTTAATTCATTAGCTCTTCACTGGTGGATCCCTAGAGTAACCAATCTCCAACATTATGCTCCAAATCTGGATATCCGTATTTCGAATTTAATTGGCAGTTTTAACCTTGAGCGAGAAGGCGTCGATGTCGCCTTGATTCACGGAAAAACAGACGAATGGCAAGATTACTATTGTGAAAAGCTGGGTGACGATGAACTGGTGTTGGTGTGCAGCCCTAACCTACTCGATCAACATACAGTTATATCACTCGACGCTGTGCTGGTGGATTATCCTAGTATTTTGGTCACCAACGATAGAAGGAAACACGATTGGGATACATGGTGTAAAACCAATGCTTTAACACTCCCTAGATACCATAATCACCTGATTTTTAATGCTTCTGTACAGGCTATTCATGCCGCAATCAGAGGCTTAGGCATACTTGTCACTCACCGTTTGTTTATTAAAGATGAAGTGGAACAAGGACTGCTGGTAGAGCTTGGTTCCCCCACGCCAAATCCGTATCAAGCGTTCTATTTTGCGTGTTCTCCAAAGAGCTTGAAATACGAAAGTGTTATTACCCTCAGGCGATGGCTACGTACCGAGTTCGGCAAAAAAGAGTAGACAATAAAGGCGTTTTCTCCACCTACTATTCAAGAACATCACGACAAAAACTTCGCTCACCACTTGAATGCAGGGCTTTACTATCTCGTTGAACCTCCTACAATGTGCACAAATTTCAAAATATAGGTTTTCACTCATGTCTATCCAATGGTTTCCAGGCCACATACATTGAATTCCAACAACATCTAAAACCATCCACTTAATCAATACAATTCAAAGGCTTAACTAAAAACCACAGTCTTAGCACGTCCTATTAAAGCTCACCACTTCTTACTTTTTTTGTACCCCACAATGTACCCCATCACTTTAAACTACTGTATACTCCCCCAAAATTTTTTGAGGGTTTCACATGCCGAAACAGACCGTCAGACTGTCTGACAAAGAAATCAAGAATGCTGAGGTTAGAGGTAAGGAGTATATTCTTGCTGATGGGAATGGGCTCAATATTCGCATCCGTCCAAATGGCACAAAATCATGGCAGTTTAGGTACAGTGACCCTGTAACCAAGACAGTTAAGAAGCTATCTCTTGGTTCTTATCCATCTCTAAAACTAACAGATGCCAGAAAAATCTCTCAAGAACACCGTAATCTCATCGCCAATGGAATCGACCCCAAAGGACATATTGAGAAACTCAAACTAGAGGCCATTCGTCAAGAAACCAATACCTTTTTCGCAGTAGCTGAAGAGTGGTTTCGAAGAAAGAAAAAAACCGTCAGCACTAATCATGCAGAACGTATCTGGAGGACATTAGAGCTATACGCCTTTCCCCACTTTGGTAGAACTCCAATTGCTTCCATCACTCGCTTGAGCGCAGTACAAGCTTTACGCCCACTTGAGGACGACCAAAAGCTATCGACTATTAAGCGAATTTGCCAATCCCTTAACCAAATTATGGAGTACGGCGTTGATAGCGGCATTATCATCGCTAACCCACTGACTCGCATGATTAACGCATTTGAAAAGCATGAAGTAGAGCACATGCCGACGATAAGACCTGAGTTACTGAATAGATTATTAAAGCAACTACAAGATAACGCCAACATTCGCCACAAAACTAAACTGTTGATTCTTTGGCAGCTTCACACAATGACCCGACCAAAAGAAGCCGCTCGGGCACGTTGGAGTGACATAGATCTGAACCAAAAGTGCTGGACTATCCCACCAGCAGAAATGAAGCGTAGAAAAGAACATAGAGTGCCACTAACAGAGGCAGCAATTGAGATTTTATCGCAGATGCGATTGCAGAGTGAAGAGCATGAATACGTGTTCCCAAGTGAGCGTAACCCTACAAGCCACGTAAGCGTTTATACAGCTAATGCTGCTCTAAAGCGAAGCCTTGGCTTCAAAGATGAACTTGTTGCTCACGGTTTACGATCTATTGCCTCTACGGCTTTACACGAACAAGGCTTCGACACTTTGCATATCGAAGCCTGTTTGTCCCACTCAGATCAAAACGAAACCAGAGCAAGCTACAACCGTTCTGATTTCTTTGAACAAAGGAAAGAGATTATGAATTGGTGGAGTGATTTTATCTTAGCAGCAAACTAACATTATTTAGTAAGCAATGGTTCAGGTGGCGTCTGCCAATCAACTATTCCAGCTTCCATCATACCTTTCAACGCCTGATCCAACCACAGGCGTTACTTTACTGAGACAACTGTAATCGACTTTTATCATTTGTTATTCAATACAGTAATCAATCTTCTATAGAAAGGATCACTTGCCGGATTATAGGAGTCTGAACCACCCCAGTAGTAGTTACCAAGCACCGTTTTCACATTGTCATAATGACGGCGCAAATTAATCGAGCGTCTCTTAGGGGTTGTGCCTAGTGAAACCTGAATTTGTGCTTTCCAAGGATGGTTACTACCCATTATGTTCTCATTTCGTGCAATTAGCTTAGTAATGAAATGCTCGCCAACAAGGCGGTCTGATTTCAACAGATTACAATCACCGTGCGCTAACACCAAGTTCCAGATCTCGTCATGATTTAGTACTTGTCTAGGAAGCACATGATCAACATGAATATCCCCGTCCATTTTTTCACCACAGTAAAAACAAGTATTACCCTGATAACCCGATAAAAATGGGATGTTGTTTGTCAACGCTTTACGTTCGTAACCGTCTTTAAGGTAGATTTCTCGAATATCATTCGCTAATTCGAAATCTGTCTGATTGATGCTGAACGCTCCTTCTAATAGACCCCACCTAGCATCAATTTCTTCACCTAAGGTATCCAATTGACTATTGTTCAATCCCAACAACGAATCTTTGAGAATCAACTTCTTCCCCATTTCAATTTCATAGAAGTGATTGGCAACAATACTTTTATCCGTTCCAATAGTTTGAAAACGTGGGACGACATCATCAAATGCAGTATCCCCTACTTTTTGTATTGCCTCAGAACGTTTAAGGACACCCAATTGATGATCCTTAACAATGCGCTCCATCTTGGTCATACGATTAGGGTTCCCTTGCTGGGGCATTGGATTGTTCGTTAGACGCAACATATAAAAGTCAAAGTACAGTTCTGACAACTGCCCCCACTCGATCTCACTTTGCTGATGTCTTGAAGCAGTAAGAAGAGTCTGAGCAAGACCCATTTTATAAGTAGCAGCATTTAGACCAAATAATACGATGCCTTTAAAAAAATCTTCGTCGGTAAAGTTCACTATACGTCCTTGATCAAAATTGCATTGAGCCATTTCTCATCTTCACGTCCCTCGCGCAAATCATATGTCTGCCACGTTTTATGTGTACGTAAAGTAGTACTCGATAGCACGTTATCCAAAAGGGACTCATTCAAGTTAGTAAATAGTCGTCCCTTACGTTCAACCTCAGTTTCGCCATATTTGAAAGAGCAATAAAACACGCCTCCTAAGGCAAGATGTTTTGACAGATTAACAAAAACATCCTCCAGCTCGTTATACGGGACATGAAGAAGAGAAGCGCACGCCCAAATAGCATCAAACTGTTTGTCAGATTTAAAATTCTGAAAAGTAGTGACCTCTACGGGTTGACGAATTGTGGCTTCAGCCAACTTTGCTAGTTCTTCACTGGCATCAATAGGATGGACATTAAAGCCTAATTCCTTAAAAGCTCTAGAATCACGCCCAGAGCCACAACCTGCATCTAAAATAGCGCTTCCGGATTGCAGTAAGGTAATAAACTCCCGATAGAGAGTTTCCATGTCAACATTAATCGTTGCGTTAAAAAACTCTTCGGCATTTTGGTTGTAGTAACTCATACAAGATAATGACCTTTCGATAAATCTTCGTTATAGACGCTAGTTAACAACTGGTTTATTAACAGACGAACCCTATTTAGAATCGGTGTTGTCGCCTAATGAAAGCCCCTAATAAAGGTTTCAGTAAACGCCTTTAGTCGCTCAGATATCCTTGGCAAGATTGTGCGGCGTGTTCTAAAAGTCATCTTCTCAGTTGTGAGCTGGGCGATATCATCCGACTTCAAGCTGTCTACACTCATACCGTTCTCGATGTTCGTCACCATTTCGCTGAACCTATCGGTGTCTAGCTTCTCTTCTTCTGCTATCTGGCTTAGTTCTTTTTGCTTTTGCTCTTCTATGTACTCATCAAATTCAGCACCTTGTACCAAGCCTTGCATACTCTTCTCGATAAAATCTTCAATGAGAGAACGCTTGCTATACAAAGTCGGTTCTGTCGCCAGCAAGTTAGCAATAACTTGGCGTTTTTTCTCTTTCGCTTCATCACAAGACTCTTCGAACATTGTCATTAGCAGATGACGAATGTAGCCAACATTAACTTCATCTCTTTGAAGTAACTCTAGCTCAAAATCAATGTCTGCTATGATAGACTCTTTATCAGCAGGCCCTTTCTTGAATTCACGGGCTAAGTCGCTGTATTTAGAGGCGTAGTCAACGAATTCTTGCTCAGATATGCCAAGGGCTTCAATGTCGAAGTCACTAAAAGTCTCTAGCTGGTTCTTTAAACGCATCAAGATGCGGAACTGCTTAATAAAACCTGCTTGCATGTCCTCGTCAGGCAAGTCATCGACACTTTGCACATCGGGAGCAATCGATTTTAACGCTTCAAGCGCTTTAGCAAAGTCTTCAGTCAGCCCATTAAGATCTGGTACTTCAATAAACTCGATTGGCTGCTTGTTTGAGAACAGCGTAAACGCCTCATCCGCTTGTGGTTTGAGGTTGCGGTAACACATGACATTACCATGTGACTTCACCGTGCCATTTAGGCGGTTAGTACGGGAGAAGGCTTGCACCAAGCCGTGGTACCTAAGGTTTTTATCGACATAGATGGTGTTCAAACCGGGAGCGTCAAACCCCGTGAGGAACATATTAACTACGAGCAAGATATCCACTTCACCGTTCTTGGTGCGGTTCGATAGATCCTTGTAGTAGCTGTAGAAACTGTCTGTATCTTGGGTTGAGTAGCTTGTACCAAACTGTTGGTTGTAGTCTTCGATGTAAGCATCTAGCTTGTCTCGGCTATGCACTTTGGCATTGGCTTCCGCTAAGCCTTTAACGTTGACTTCGCCTTCGAACTCTTCTTCCTCATTTACACCGTAACTGAAAATGGTGCCGATATTGAGCTTATGCTTACCCTCTTCTTTAAGGGCTTTGAAGGTGTCGTAGTAGGTGATGAGGTCAGGCACACTTGCCACACACAGCATGGCGTTAAACTTACGTTTGGTCTTATGACTGTGGATACCAATGATGTGCTCACATACTTGTTTAATACGTTTTGGAGAGCTAAAGAACTCGGCGACATCGATACTACTCACGTCGACATCCATGCCATCGTTTTTATGTTTCAGCTTGCCGTAATACTCAATAGCAAATGGAAGCACGTTGTCATCTTTGATTGCATCAACAATCACATAGCTATGAAGACGTTCACCAAATAGATCCTTTGTGGTTCGCTTCTGAGTCCCTTTACCTTCCACTTTTTTAGTGGTCGCATTGTCAGCAAATATAGGCGTTCCTGTAAAACCAAACAGTTGTGCTTTCTCGAAGAAGTCGACGATGTTTTGGTGCGTTTCGCCAAATTGGCTGCGATGGCATTCATCAAAGATAAAGACAACACGTTCTTGGCGTAAGTGTTCAACCTGCCCCTTGAAACGAGGTTTAGTGATCAGGTTATTAAGTTTTTGGATCGTCGTAATGGTCAGCTTGTTGATGCGATTAACTTTATTACTGTAGATAGGCGCATACTCAGCAACTTGTGGCAGTTCTTCACCATCGTTGGCACTACTATCTTTGGTGTTTAGCGCTTTCTTTGGTATAGGTCGTGAACCGAGGAACTGATTCAGAAGGCTTTTAGTGTCACCTGTGCTGTCGACACTGCCTCTTAAAAACGCATCAAACTCTTTTGCGGTTTGGTAATCGAGATCTTTGCGGTCGACCACAAATACCACTCTATCCACATCTTCAAGCGTAGAGAGGATCTGGGCGGTTTTGAAGCTAGTCAGCGTCTTACCACTGCCTGTGGTGTGCCAAATGTAACCGTGGTTATTGTTGGTCTTAACCTGATTAACGATCGCTTCTACCGCATAGAATTGGTAGGGGCGTAGCACCATCAAAAACTTACCTGACTCGTTCTGTACGATGTAGCGGCTCAACATCTTAGTCAGGTGAGATTGATTTAAGAAAGCATCGGCAAACTGAGGCAGTGCATTAATCTTGTTGTTTTCAACATCCGTCCAATGGAAAGTCTGCTTGAATGAAAGATCACGGTTATTAGAGAAGTATTTGGTGTTAACGCCATTAGAGATAACAAACAACTGTACGTAGTTGAACAGCCCGCCTTGCGCACCATAGGTATGTTTGTCGTAACGCTTAATCTGGTTGAATGCTTCCGCCAGCTCAATGCCTCGGCGTTTGAGTTCAATTTGAATCAGCGGTAAGCCATTCACCAAGATGGTGACGTCGTAGCGGTTCTCGTACGTGCCTTGAATGGTGATTTGGTTGGTCACTTGGAAGTGGTTCTTGCTGGCATCATCAAATAACAGAGTCAGGTAATCGGTGGTGCCGTCTTCACGAGTGACATCCACCTTGCCTTTCAAGCGCTTGGATTTATCGAAGATGCTGCCTTTTTCAAGCTTGATGAGCACACTTTCAAACTCACGCTCGGTTAGCGTTACGCCGTTAACTTTCTCAAGCTGAACTTTGAGGTTCGCCTTTAACGCCTCAGCATTACCAATATCGGCAGGTTTGAAATCGGCAGCGACAAGCTGATCGATTAGCTCTTTTTCAAGTTGTGCTTCTGATTGTGTGCTCATAATTCTTCTATTTATAAATCCAACTGACGATTCCAACTACACGAACATTTGTTGCAATAACCCTTTCTTCCACTCTTTGGCTTTTTCAAGCTCTGAGTTGGCTAGATCGATCTTCTGGTCGATGGCTGAGAGGAAGTTGGCTATCTTGGTTTGTTCATCAATATTAGGCAAATTTACAGCCAGCTTTTTGATGATTTGCCCCGATAAGTTACCTTGCCCACCTTGTAGGTACTTCCTTATAATTTGTCCTTTAAAGTGCTGAAGGACAAAACACAAATATTGTTTGTTTTGGCTAGTCCGAATGCATAGTACTGCTTGGTTTATAGCTCCTTCTAATTTTGAAATTGCCACTTGACCAGATGTTGCTCCATACAAGGCATATAGTAAATCACCTACTTCCACCATTTTTGCAGAAGAAGAGTCAAACCCACTCTGTGTAATCGACTGCGATACCTTAGAATCATTTAGATTTCCTGAACCAATGAAGGGTATAGGTCCACCGTAAAATGCTTTGTTAGTGCTTGATGGGGTTCCTCCAGAAAACATCTTACAAACATCACCCAACTTCTTCTCTTCCCAATCTGGAAACTCGCTACCGTCATCCGCTTTAAAGCGCAGTGTCGGTGGGATAAAGGCTAGCTGTCCATCTTTCTCTTGCCACTTACCACTGAACAACTGCTGCATCACACCTTTTTTGTATGCGGTGAGCGTGCCTTTCTTCTCTGTTAGTAGAGCGATCTTCTCATCGACCTTTGATAAAAAAGAGGCGATTTTTTGTTGTTCTGGGAGTAACGGATACACCGCCGAATACTTATTCAGCTCTCCGATTGATATTTCTTTTAGCGCTGAGCCATTCTTTAGCTGATCAAAGCGCTGTGCAGACTTAGGTGTGTTAAGAACTTGTTCAACAAACTGGGAGCTAAATTTTTGTTGATTAGGCGATATTCGAGCAATGCCTCTAGTTAGGTTGCAGCCTACTAGCTCCTCTGGTACAGCTCGCGTTAAGCCAATAACCCCTCTTAATGCGACCATCAGCTCACCACTTTCAAGGATGGTCTTTTTGTACGACAGACTAATTGACTCAGAGGTTTTTATGAATGTCTCTCTGTCTAAAGAACCAGAGGTGAGATCAACAACCCTTACACATGGAACAGTAAGGTCTTTATCTCCTGTTTGAACAACGCCATAAGAAATGTTCTTAGTGGATACTTGTTTAAGAGTGAACTTCTGCCATTCACCATCAAACTCACCAAACCTCAGCTTAGGCACATTAATTTCTTCTGTCATAACATACTGCCTTAGAACGGTGCCTTGATATTTAGTTGTGAACAAAAATCAGCGATATTGGTATCAACAGCATTCATCTTGATTTCAATCTCGTTGATCTCGGTGGCGATGGTATCCAAGTTCACCTGTTCTTCTTCCTCAAATGTATCCACATAGCGAGGGATGTTGAGGTTGTAGTCGTTCTCTTCAACCTCAGTAATCTTGGCGACGTGGGCAAATTTTTCGACGGATTCACGTTTACTGTAAGCATCAACAATGCGCTCAACGTCTTCATTACGCATAAAGTTTTGCGCTTTGCCTTTCTCGAAGTAATTAGATGCATCGATAAACAGCACATTGTCATCGTTTTTGCGATTCTTTTTGAAGACCAAGATACAAGTCGGGATACTTGTGCCGAAGAAGATACCCGCCGGTAAGCCAATCACTGCATCTAGGTAGTTCTTTTTCTCGATAAGATGTTTACGGATGTGACCTTCTGCCGCACCACGGAATAGGATACCGTGAGGCACAACTACCGCTAGCGTACCCGTTTCATTTAATTGGTGGATCATGTGAAGCACAAAAGCGAAATCAGCTTTCGATTTAGGGGCAAGTTTGCCGTAATCGGCGAAGCGTTCACTGTTTAGGTGAAGCTCGCTAGCACTCCAGTTCGCTGAAAACGGAGGGTTAGCGACTACCGCATCAAAACGTTGCTCTAGGTGCATTGGGTGCTCTAGGGTGTCATCGTTTTTAATGTCGAATTTATCGTAACGCACGCCATGCATCAGCATGTTCATACGAGCTAGGTTATAAGTGCTTGGGTTTTGCTCCTGACCACAAAACTCAAGGTTGTGGCTACCTACTTCACGAGCAACACGCAGTAGTAATGAACCTGAACCACAAGTAGGGTCATATACCGATTTCACATTCCCATCTAGGCTAACGAGCTTAGCGAGGATCTTGCTGACCTGTTGCGGGGTGTAGAACTCTCCCGCCTTTTTACCCGCACCAGAGGCAAATTGACCGATAAGGTATTCATAAGCATCACCAAGTAGATCGATTTCAGAGTTCTCTAGCTGGAAGTCGATGTTATCTAGGTGAACCAACACCTGACTGATTAGCTTATTACGTGCGTCTGGACTTTTACCTAATTTGCTTGAGTTAAGGTCTAACTCTTCAAACAAACCATTGAAGTCATCGGCAGAGTCCGCCGCTGTGGTGGATTGTTCAATATCAGCAAGAGTGCGATCAAGCTCGTCAATAATGAACTCTTGCTGCTTACCACGCCCCGCTAGGCTTGAGAAAAGCTGTTTAGGTGCAATAAAGTAACCAAGGTTCTCGACACACTCTTCACGTAAGTCATTGAGTAGCTCTTTATCATCAACAGCACCAACAAAGGTAATGCCATCTTCGGCAAGTAGCTCGTCACAGTAGCGGTTTAGCTTGTCTGAGAGATACTTGTAGAAGATAAGCCCCAGAATGTAATCACGAAAGTCGTCTGCCGACATATTGCCACGTAGTGTGTTGGCGATGTTCCAGAGCTGTTTTTGAAGTTCTTGTTGGTGTTCACGAACCATTGAAAACCTTACTAATTAATACACAGAAAAAGAGTTGCGCGTATTGTACCAGAAGATTCCAAAATGTGGTTTAACGTATTAATTTGACATAACTAAAATTTTACCTAGCTAGCCTTATTCCAGTGCCTTTTAACTGTAGCGATACCTAGGTTTAACGCTGACGCAACTTTTGACTGAGACAAACCTTCGGCCTTTTTGTCTTGTACCATTCTAGTTGTCAGATGAGCAGCAGGGCGACCTAGCTTTTTTCCTTCAGCTTTTGCTCGCTCAATTCCTTCTTTGGTTCGCTCCCTGATACGATTTCTCTCAAACTCAGCAAAAGCAGAGAACATTTGTAGCATTAGCTTTCCTTCGGCACTTGAAAGATCTGCTACTGGTAGATCTAAACAAACCACCTTAATCCCTTTTTCTGTTAGAAGGTTAATTGTGTTTTGAACGTCAATATTATCTCTACCCAAACGATCTAGCTTTAACACCACCAGCTTGTCACCCTCCTCCATTTGATGAGTGACCAGCGTCTTAAATCGCTGTCGCTTCATAGCCTCTACTGAGCCCGAGACAGTTTCACTAATGATTCTTGAATTGGTAACTTCATACCCTTTCTGTCGAATAGCTAGTATTTGGTTTTCGGTAGTTTGTTCGGATGTCGACACACGACAATAGGCGAATACGCGCATTACTCTTCACTGTCTCAAGATGGTATCAATTATAGGGGTATCATAAATAAATAGTATCATTAAGTAAACCCGGTATTTTTATGATACCACTACTTCGTTGAATCAACTGGTATCAATATACGAATATTTGTTGATACCAGTCTCTCCAGTTTGCAGAAATAAAGGACTATTGGTTAGACATCATTTTTTGAAACGCCATAAATTGTTCAAACTGCTCCTTCATGTCCGACGGTGTATCTGTGCTCGATTTGGCTAACTTCTTTAGCAACTCTGCTTGTCGATAGTCGGCAACCTCGCCATAGCTATAGAAAGTGGTTAAAACCCCCTCATGTCCTAGGTTTTGACTCCACGCTTTAAACTCTTCAGCGTTACTACACAATTTTTCACCTAGTCTCACTAGTGTGTTGCGAAAACTATGCGGGTTGTAATACGGTAGCTCAGCAGCTTTGAATGCCTGTTTAAATATTCGACGAATAGGACCAGCTGTTGTCCAGTGTTCATTTGTTAACCCCATCGTCTCAAACTTGTGACTAGGGCTATTTTTTACCTTTGTTTTAGGAAACAAGGGATCATCAGCCCCAAATGATAGTTCATGTTCCAAATAGCTAACCCATTCCGTCAAAATTTGCAGAGGAAGCTCACCTACTGGAAAAAAGTAGGTTGTAAATGTTTTACTGAACTTCGTTTTCACCTCTCTCGCATCCTGATATAAGCTTTGCTCTGCAATACAGATATGCTTTAGCTTTAACGAAGCTAGCGCTCTATCTCGTGCCCCAGTCAGAAGTGTACAAGCTACAAGAGCTCGATCTCTCTTTTCAATGTGAGTCATACACGGCATAGCAGTAAGAACCTGAGTAATCTGCTCAACCGTTGGCACTGGCTTTTTCCTGCGGGCATTGGCGATGCGAGCATCCTTTTCAGATAAATTGAAATACTCCGTATCACTGTATGTTAATCGAGAACGATAGCCGCTCCGTAGTGCTAACCACTGAAAGAACGCCTTTAGGTGTCTCAACGTTGTGTGTATCGTAGCCTTGCTCAAAGGCTTGTCAGTCACTGCGTTTTTTTGCTCCGTTAAGTACTTCTTAAATCCAACCGCTTGCTGGCGATGAAACTGCTTAAAATCTTTGTATTTGGTGTACTCCTCAAAGCGATTTATCGCCTTCGTTACACCGTCTACAGAGGAATCACTCTGACGTTTCGCTTCTTTCAAAAATTCACAGTAGTAGCGAATTGCTCGAACATTGTTTGAGTTATTTTTCTTCATGTTATTGAGTTCTCATAGTTAGGTACAATTTAGGAGAGGACTAACTCTCATACTTATGTGTTTTTGTGCTTTCGGTACTTTCCAGCAGCAACTCATTGCGAACGGACTCCAATCGCCTCCAACTAAAGAATTTATTCACCTTCGAACCGCACTTGGTGCATGTTCCAAATACTCTCCCTATACCACTAGGTAACTGCACAAACTTCACTGAATCAGGGCTAGGCAATCGTGGTGCTCTGCACCTCAAACAATACAACTCGGAACCATTACATTGCCGTCTGTTTCCCTGACGGTTCTGACGAATAAATAGCCTTAAGTCGGTACCCAATATCAGTAGTGGACGTAGCTCGTTGTATACTGGCAAACCGCTTTTGACCCAGTTTCTCACCGTTCTTTTATGAACATTGAACAACTCGGCGACCTCCTCCACCGTATAGCTACGGTGGATCTTGGCTAAATTTGGATTCAATCGTTTCTTCACTCACTAGCACCCTAAATTCTTACTTTTTGAAATGCACTCTTGCACCCACTGTTCAATGTCCTCTTCCACCCATCCTACTGCACGTTCTCCTAATGAAATGGAGCGAGGAAAATCGCCTTTTGACATGCGTAAGTAGATAGTGCTGCGTGATAAACCAGTCTTTCGGATAACAACTGGTAAACGAATAATCTTATTAGACATAAAAAAACCTCGTGGTTGTTTATAAGACAGCCAAGAGGTTATTGGATTTGTAGGTAGGAAAATCCTAATTAGGAAAAGGAAAATCCTAATTAGGTTTTTACATCCGCTTTCTTTCCATTGCTTCAGCAACTTGACTGGTGATCTTTCTAATCGTGTCGTCGGACATGGAAAGACCTCGAATTTCCATCATTGCTTGTATAGATGTACTGATACCACGCCTGGAAAGGTCTATACCCGCCTCTTCAGCAAACACGCCCATTAAAGCAAGGTAAGAGTTTCTCTCTCTCGGATGCATAGGACTCTCGTCATGATCTGTTTCCGAGTCAACTTCTGATGACTGGAAGAAACGGGTTAGCTCACTTGTCCGAATAACGAACTGATAGCTGATATCTTCCAGCGTTAGGCAATCGTGAGGTTGTGTATCCGAAGTGTTTACCTTAGTTTCATGAGAAAGAGCAAATGCTAGACTAATGGCCGAAAAATCGTCAAACTCACGATCGCTTAAAACATCTAGTGCATAACTGTTGTTTTCTACGTCTTTGAGAGTAAGTCCTCTAGACGCAAGAAGACTTTCCATCTTTGTTTGCAAAGCGGCTTTGTTGTGGTCATTTATCAGAAGCGGTATATGTGATTTAACCTTGAATACCTGTTGACCACGCTTTAAAAAGAAATCGTTGGGTACGGAGAGCTTTGGTTCTTCACTATTAATTTCATTATTGTACAGAACCTGAACCTTATGACGTTCCAAGCCAATCATTGCCAGATCCCAAACTCCATCGATCGCTAAAATTTCTTTATCAAAAATAAGCCACTTGTCTTTCTCGATACTCAGCTCATCGTCTAGACAAATCGAATATGGGCTGTCTAAACGGCCACCTGTTAGCAGGTTTTCATCCACTTGATACTGATTTGATTCTTTGTCAGGTTTTTCTATGCACCGCCCCCCAACAACAAACGCTTGGTTGTTGAGAAGAACAGACAATGTTAGCTTTCCGTTCAGCACGAGATCATAGATATCAGCAACCGTCACTGGCTCTTCCATAAACTTAGAAATGTATCTGGTCGCATCTTCGATAGTCAGGTGTTTCTTTAGCTTTAATAACTTACTCATCTATTCCGTCTTTCCTTATGTCCACCAGCATAAATTACAAGACGAAACGTAACGCAATGAACACTATAGGACTACGTTTTTCATAGAAAGCGTGATTAGTTGAGTAGTAAGTAATCGAAAACTAGGTTTCCATTGTTAAGCCCAGTTCATAACAAGTTTTTTCAGTGTTGATTGTTGCTCTGCTAATTACAGCGCACTAAATAAAGTGTTAAGATCATCACAATAGAGATATTGTTGTTTGCTGGCTTGGCAGAACAATGGACTCAAAGTCCTATTAGGTACCAATTAAAATTTATGTACCCCACACTGTACCCCAAACAACACAAATAAAGACTTTAATCCAAGGTATTCAAATGGTTAACAATACAATTCAATGGTTTCCAGGCCACATGCACAAGGCTCGCAAAGAAATCGAAGAAGTCATCCCACAAATAGATGTCATTATTGAAGTGCTTGACGCACGTATTCCATTTAGTAGTGAAAACCCTATGATTTCTCAACTCCGTGGCGACAAACCTGTCGTCAAAGTGTTGAATAAACGTGATCTGGCGGATCCAGAAAAAACGGAACTTTGGATCGAGCACCTAGAGAAAGAGCAAGGTGTTAAGGCAATGGCCATCACCACATCTAATACTCAAGAAGTGCACAAAATTCTTGAGCTTTGTCGAAAGCTCGCGCCACACCGCGAAGAGATTGGTAAAAACATTCGCACGATGATCATGGGAATCCCAAATGTTGGTAAGTCAACTATCATCAACACTCTTGCAGGTAGAACCATCGCTGTGACCGGCAACCAACCAGCGGTTACTCGTCGTCAACAAAGAATCAACTTGCAAAACGGTATCGTTCTTTCTGATACTCCGGGGATTTTATGGCCAAAAGTAGAAAACCCTCATAGTGGTTTTAGATTAGCGGCTACTGGCGCAGTAAAAGATACCGCTATCGAATACGATGAAGTTGCTTTCTACACCGTGGAGTATATGGCGGCTCAGTATCCAGAACGTCTAAAAGAACGTTATCAGATCGACGAAGAGCTTCCAGAATCTGATTTAGAACTTATGGAGCTAATTGGTCGTAAACGCGGTGCTTTACAATCTGGTGGCCGTGTGAATCTTCACAAAGCCTCTGAAATTCTACTTCACGAATTGCGGAACGGTACTCTAGGTCAGGTCACCCTTGAATTGCCTGAAATGATTACTGAAGAGCTCGTACAAGTTGAAATAGAAGCTACACGAAAAGCGGAAGAGAAAGCAAAACGTAAAGAAGAGCGCCGTAAACGTTATCTAAAGAACAAACGTTAATCCCGCACCTCTTGCGATTAGGGAGAACGAATGTCGCTCGTTCTTCCTAGAAAACAGTCATTTATAAGACACAGTAGTTTCTGCTAGAATAACGGTTTTATCAGATACAGCATTCTATTGTGAGCATTCTTGGTCAACTTCGCCTTCAATGGGCCAATAAAACCTTTAACTACAGTGTGTTAATGCTCATAGCGCTATTAGGCGTTGTGATTCCAGCTTGGTACTTCGAGCAACACACATGGGTTACACCATTAATTCTCGGCGTCATCGCCGCTGCGCTAGCCGAAACTGACGACAATTTCTTCGGGCGCATTAAAGCCATCACCCTTACCCTCATTTGCTTTGCAATTGCCGCATTTTCTATTGAGATTCTATTTAACATACCTTGGTTGTTTGCGATTGGACTTTTTTGTTCAACGTTCCTGTTCATTATTCTCGGTGCCATCGGTCCTCGCTATTCTAGTATCGCATTCGGCTCATTGTTAATCGCCATCTACACCATGCTCGGAGCTCATGAAAGTACGAACATCTGGTTCCAGCCGTTGTTACTACTAGGTGGTGCGAGTTGGTACTACTTAGTCTCTATTATCTGGAATAGTTTCTGGCCAATGCAGCCTGTTCAACAAAGTCTCTCTAACGTGTTCAACGAGTTGAGTTTATACCTAGATGCCAAAAGAAACTTATTCCACCCTACTTTAAACCTTATTCCGCAGCCGCATCGCTTAAAAGAAGCCAGCCTTAATGCATGTACCGTCTTTGCGCTCAACGCTTGCAAGTCAACGTTATTAAACCGCTCTCGACGTGGTCACGTCGATGGGCCAAGTGATCGCTTTTTGCAGGTTTACTTTATCGCGCAAGACATTCATGAGCGCGTAAGTTCAAGTCACTATCGTTATCAAGAACTAGCAACACAATTTTCGCATTCTGATGTCCTGTTTCGTTTTAAGCATGTCTTAGAAATGCAGGCAAAAGCCTGTAAAGAGATCGCCTTTGCACTTAAGCTGGGGAAAAGTACTCTCACAGCAATGACTCCATTAAAGCGTTAGTCGAATTACAAGATTCAATTGAGTATCTAGAACAACAAAACAACCCCGAATGGTCACCTTTGTTAGTTCAGCTCAACTATCTGTTTAATAACTTGGCAACTGTAGAAAAGCTGCTTAGTAACGTCAGCAATCCAGATAGTAACTTTTTGGAAGACGGAATACTGGACGACACCAACCCACACACGTTCACAGCGATGTGGAATCGAATCAAAGCAAGTATGTCGAAGGAGTCGATTCTTTTTCGACATGCCGTTCGCCTATCAATAGCGTTGACCATTGGCTACGGCATCATTCAGGGTTTCGATCTCGATCGAGGGTATTGGATCTTACTAACGACACTATTTGTATGCCAACCAAACTATAGCGCAACACGTCAAAAGCTCTCCGCGCGAATTGCAGGTACCCTTGTAGGGTTATTTGTTGGCGTCCCTTTACTTACTCTGTTCCCTTCTCCAGAGAGCCAATTATTCCTGATTGTTCTTTCTGGTGTCATGTTCTTTGCATTTAGAATCAACAATTACGGATACGCTACTGGCTTTATCACCGTACTTGTACTGCTGTGTTTTCACCAGCTTGGTGAAGGTTATGCCGTAGTATTGCCACGGCTGATGGACACACTTATCGGCTGTGCTCTAGCAGTAAGTGCCGTCTACTTTATTCTCCCGGATTGGGAGTCGAAACGCATGCATAAGATCATGGCGAATTCGCTGAGGACAAATCGAAAGTATCTAATGCAGATCATCGGCCAGTATCGCCTGGGTAAAAAAGACGATTTGAATTATCGCATCGCAAGGCGCGATGCTCATAATGCCGATGCTAATCTTTCTACCGCGATTTCAAATATGTTGGCGGAGCCAGGGCGTTATCAAGTGGATACCGATAAGAGCTTCAGATTCCTAACATTAAGTCATGCGCTTCTCAGTTATGTGTCTGCTTTGGGGGCTCATAGGCAACGACTAGAGGATGAATCAATTCACCTTCTCGTACTAGAGGCACATAGAACCATAAACCATCATATTGAGTTATTGGAAAATCAACTTGAAGGAACGGGGGATGAAAATAACGTTACTACTGTTGATCAGTTTGATATACACCGCAGGTTAATAGAATGGCGCGATGAAGATGATCGTTCGGCTCGCATGGTGTTGCAACAATTGCACTTAATCTATCGAATGTTGCCCGAATTTCATGCGTTGACTGACACTCTAACCCAACCACACAGTGAGAGTTCCAAACAAGTTTAGGTCTCACCGCTCCCCACCATTCAGGTTGCTTCAAATAATTGTAAGCGAAAGCAACCTGACTATTCTAACAGTTCAATTAACTGTTCCTTACAATACTCGGACAAATTCTCATCAGTTCAACGATAGATTAAACATCAACGCCATATTACGATGTGAAGATGAACGGAACTCAGACTGCTTTACTCAACAATTTAAATAAAGGTCATAAAATGTCGACGCAACAGTTTGAACAGCTAAGAGAACAACTAAAATTGCTCTCTCCCCAGCAATTGAAAGCGCTACAAGGTGAGATTTCCAACCAGCTTTCCCCGAGTGCTGCAAGCCTACTTAGTGAAGAAGAAATGAGCGCTCTAACGCAACTATTCCAGTAAATACCAATCGTTGTATTGTTTCAAAGTATTGCATTTTCTCTCAGTAACCCATTGGATTCACGTAGCAAAGTAATAAGATGTCACATAACCGCACTGGAACTCCTTGTATCTGAGTGTTAGGTGGGTAGAATCCCCTTCCAAACTGTTTTACTAAGATCCGCATGCCAAAAGTTAACCTTCACAAACGTGATTACCTCACTAGTATTGATAAAGACCTCACTTTGACTGAGTTCGATGCCAAGTTATCGCCTAAGCAACATACACCTTCTCGAAAAGTGAATCGCAGCCCTTATCTAACTGCTCGTAATGTTGATTACCGTTGGGGAATTCTTGATAACTCAGAAGCTAAATCACAATTACTCGACGTCCATACCGAATCCCAAATGGATAGCTATGCTAAAAATATCGAGTTTTTCATAGGCACTCTAAAAATGCCTATTGGTACAGCGGGTCCTCTACGGGTCAATGGGTTATTTGCACAGGGCGACTACCAAATCCCATTAGCAACAACAGAAGCCGCTCTCGTCGCTTCTTACAACCGAGGTGCCAATCTTATTACTGCTTGCGGTGGTGCTAGCGCTATGTTGCTTAATGAGGGCGTAACGCGCACCCCTGGTTTCGCCTTCAAGTCGTTAATTGAAGCCGGAAAGTTTGTGGCTTGGTTAGTAACACAGTTCGACCACTTTAAACAATTAGCTGAATCTACAACATCACACGGAAAGTTAAGCGATATCAACGTCAATATCGAAGGTAATCATGTTTATCTGGTATTTGAGTATTTGACAGGAGACGCTTCAGGTCAGAATATGGTGACCATAGCAACCAACGTTGTATTTGATTACATCCTGACGCATACCCCTATCAAGCCTGAATATGCGTTTCTCGACGGTAACTTATCCGGTGATAAAAAAGCTAACTCTCAAACTTTACGTAGCGTTAGAGGCAAGAAAGTCACTGCTGAAGTTCTAATTCCAGCAAGGTTAGTCGAGAAATACCTTCACACCTCCCCAAAGAAAATGGCTCAGTTTGGTCAGATGACCACAGTTGGCGGAGCGCTCAGTGGTACGATAGGTATCAACGCACATTATGCTAATGCGTTAGCAGCACTCTATATCGCTTGTGGGCAAGATGCTGCTTGCGTTGCAGAATCGGCTATTGGTATGACGCGCATGGAGGTCACTGATGCAGGTGAGTTGTATGCAAGCGTCACCCTCCCAAACTTAATGGTAGGTACTGTTGGAGGCGGCACAAGCTTACCGAGTCAAAAAGCCTGCTTAGACTTGCTAGGTTTACATGGAACCGGTAACTCCCAAGCCTTGGCAGAAGTAGCAGCGAGCCTTTGTTTGGCGGGTGAGCTTTCAATTGTTGGCGCATTTTGTGCTGGCCACTTCTCAAATGCTCATCACAAGCTAGCTCGTTAGTTCAATCAAACGATTAAAAGCAGGGAAGCGAATTTCGCTTCCCTTTTTGTTACTTCTCTGCAGCCTGTTGTGGCCCTAGCTGATAGTGATATTTCTTGAAATGTCTGAGTGCTTCGTACAGCGATTTCTCTTTGATCGGTTTCACAATGACAAAATCTGCCCCAGCAGCGAAGAAGGCTTGTCGGGTTGAATCTAAGTTATCCGCGGTACAAGCATAGATAGGTACTTTTTGATTTATCGTCTTTCGAATTCGCTTAGTCACTTCAATACCTGATACAGAAGGCAACTGGTTGTCCATTAAGATCAACTCAAATGACATCGTATTTAGAATCTCTAGCGCTTCCTGTCCATCTTTAGCCCAAATCACATTCATGCCGTACTTTTCACAGAAGGCTTTGGCAATAAAGGCATTGGTATGATTGTCTTCTACCAGTAACACGTTCACTATTTCAGAAAACAAATTAAAATCGATAACGGTTTCTTCAACACTTTGCTCTGCTTGTCCTATTGCCGTTTCTACCGGTAGCCTAACTTCGAATCTAGTCCCGCGACCTACCTCACTACTGACATTGATTTGGCCATCAAAAATAGTTACTAGGTTTTTAACAATCGCTAACCCAAGACCACTACCGCCATACTCACGTGTCAACGTTGCTTCCGATTGAACAAATGGGTCAAAGATCTGCTGAATTTGATCGCTTAGGATACCAATACCAGTGTCTTCAACATGGATGGTTAACCAATTTGTTTTGCTCGATTCGGCTGTTTTAAGCGCAAAGCTCACCTTGACGAAACCTTTGTGGGTA
Source organism: Vibrio sp. ER1A (assembly GCF_000733315.1). NCBI lineage: Bacteria > Pseudomonadati > Pseudomonadota > Gammaproteobacteria > Vibrionales > Vibrionaceae > Vibrio > Vibrio sp. ER1A. The sequence continues at coordinate 632,664 of NZ_JPJA01000086.1, read as the reverse complement.
AACTTGATCGCGTTACTAACCAGATTAAACAAAATCTGATTCAATCGGACTTGGTCTGTGTTTAACGCTGTATTTGCACTCAAACTATTTTGGATAACGAGCTCAATATTCTTATGATCGCAAAGCGGCTTATAAATCCCCTCAATCGCAGTAATCACTTCTTTGAACTTGAAGTTATGCTTTTCAAGTTTAAAGCTACCATTTTCAATTTTAGAGAAATCTAAAATATCGTTCAGTACTGCCAGTAGGTGTTCGCCACTGTTACAAAGCACTTCAATCTGCTCTTGATATTGTCCATCATCACCCCCTTGCTTAAGGAGCTGCGAAATACCTAAGATTCCATTCAATGGTGTACGAATTTCGTGACTCATTTTCGCCAAAAAGTCAGTTCTGGCCTTAGCAGACCACTCAGCCTCTTTACGGGCTTTGATACTTTGTTTTTCCGCCTCTACCAATTTGGTAATGTCTTGTCCTTGTGAAAGTACCAGTGTACTGTCATCTCTAGTCTGAATCGCTGATAGACTCCATCGATATACTTTTTCTCCGATAGGGACATCAATACCTGTTAATGTTGCCCCCATACTCGCCTTCATGACAAGTGGGGTCATCTCGTTTACAAATGAAACAAAGCTCTCGCTATTTGACTGATTCAATTCTTCAAACAGCTCTAGTGATTTTTTTGCTGCTGGGTTAATTTGTAGAATCGTAGCTTTCTCAGTCCAAACAATAATTGGAGATAAAGAAAAATTGAATAGATCTTGGAACAGTTTTTCCTGTTCTGACAAGCGTTCAAATGTGTTGCTTAGTGTATTACCAATATGATTGAACTCATGGATACTTGAACCAGCGAACCTCTGAACACGCTCTTTGTTTACAGCAATCTTGGTGTAAACCATCAGCTCAGACAACTCTTGAGTCACCTTTCTATTTAGCCAACGCCTGGTTAAAAAAGATATGGTGGTTATGACGATAAGTGAAAGAAAAATCCAGAACAAATAGCTATTACGCAGTGCCAGAACACTAGGGTTTCGTTGTACTGAAAAGATACTCAAGACGTCTTGTTTCGTCCCTATCGTTAAGTTTGTTTCAGTGATCAATAATCGGTTTAAATCTGTTTCTCCGCTATAAATCAAATCAGAAATTGATTTAAGCGTATAATTGTCATCAGGTGAAATAGTCGACGCAATAAATTTATTACCAAAACGCAGAATAACATCATCGCTATTGCTGCCACGTAACAAGCTCGCTAACAAACCGGCATTGTCATCAAGAACAACCCCAACAAATAGGAACCCAAGGACTTCCCCAGACTCACTCTGGATGATTGGCGTACGTCGAATCAAAGTATGCTTAAGTCCTAACTGGGAATCAGTGACCAATGCGTTCCAATTGCTGTGAATGTCCACTTTATGAAACAACTCAGTTAGACTTGAGGACTCTAAACCATAGAAAAGCGCGTTACCGTCATCCCAAATTACATCACTTAAATGACTGATAAAACGAAAGTCTGGTGAATGGATTGGTTCAAGATTGTCTTCCCGCAGAAAAAAATAGTCTAGCGAGCGAGAATCGTGATTGTTAAAAAAGCTCTCAACCGTATCACTTTTAGCATTGCTGTCTTGCAAAATTTGTAACGAAGCGAGGCGATACTCGAAGAAGTTATGTATTAAGCTACTCGTTTGGCGAAAGGTTCGTTGCACTTCTTCTTGCACAATATCCCGGCTTAAATGCCAACTTTGAATCAACACGCCAACAGTAAAGATCGTCACTACCCATACAACAGTACGGGTAATAAGAGTGGCGAGTGTTTTATGTTTATTGAAGTTCGTTAGTGGCATCAGCTTTTATCAGAATATCTAAATGCTTTCTTTTTTAATTCATCGATCCTTGATTGCGAATCTTCACTGGTAACCAGTTCAAAATCACCGGAATAAACCGTTGGTACTGGTTTTCCTTCAAGATCCCACTTAATGGCTTCCGCCATGGCAACACCGGTATCGTCATTCATTCTCATAACGGTTACATCAAGTTTATTATTAGCGATTGCATCCAGTTCGGCAGATCCCCCTCCCCAGCCATTAATAACGATATCATTTCGTTTAAGTTGCTCTAGGGCATCAACAGCACCTAAAGCTACATCCGTTGAGCAGGCGTAAATAAAGCTAATGTCTGGGTTCTGTTGCAAACTACTTAATGCCGCCTTGTAGCCACTCTCTTTATTCGCTTTAGTGTAATAGGACGAAGCGAGTTGATAGTCCCCTGACTCTTCCATGTCTTGGATAAACGTACCACCGCGTGCATCGCTAACGTAACCTTCTGAAAAATACAAAACAGAATAAGAGTGGCTATTCTGAAATCGCTGTTTAAAGTAACCCGAGAGTAGATGACTGCCGATCACATGGTCAAAGCCAACATAAAGAAATGGAGGGGTTTCATCCCATGCTCTCACTGGTGTAGTGATATTCTGCAGGATGAGTTTTGTATCAGTAGAATGAATAACGTGCTCAATAAACTTACGATGACGTGTCGTATCTAGTGTAAAAATCAAATAACCGGATTTATTTTTCACCGCTTCCATCAACGAAACACTTTGCTGTCGCAAATCTATATTGGGTCGAGTAAAAACTTGGTTTAGCTCATAGTTGATACCAAGTTCTTCCATACGTGTCTCGAACGCTTTAATGTTTCTTACCCAATAATCAGAAACCTGTTGACCGGGATAAACTACTGATATTGTGACAGGTTTATTTTGCTCGACAGAGAGTGGTGTTGGCTGTTGCCTAACCACCTCGGAAAGTTCATTGGTAAGCTGTTCTTGAACAGGATGGGCACGGAGATATTCTTGGTAATCCCAATAGCCCGGCAATATTTCACTCGCTGCCGACTGAGTGGCGAATGGAATGATTATGGAAGCTAGCAAAGTTGAATAGATTCTGTTCATGTGTTGCTTATCATTATTCTGTTATAGAACAAGTGTATACAACATCGATGTGTTCAGCCAGTCATCTTGCTACTGTTATTTTCGCTCGAAACGGACAGCCTGCTTTACTAGACGTTCTTTCTGCGTTTTCTTGAGCTTCTTAATAGCTATTTCTGTTTTTAGAGCTTCACTTTTGTTTATTTCGGATTGACTCCACACCAGCTGTAAAGGTCCTTTACCGCGTAGCGCTTTTGCTCCCTTACCCTCTTGATGTTGTTTAAAGCGCCGCTGCAAATCATTAGTAATCCCGCAATACAGTGCCGATTGAGAAGTTCTAATAAGGTAAACAAACCAGGATGGCTCTTCGTGTTCAACTTCCATAACTTAATTTCTAAATACGCTAAAAAAACAAGGGTAGCGATAATTGCTACCCTTTCTCGCATTACATAAGTGAATTGACCAGCGCCTTTAGCTCACTAAGCTCAGATTTTAAAGATTCAACTTCTTGCTCTAGAGCTTCGATACGTTCGGTCGTCGGAGTGGAGACGGAAACTGGCCCGGCAGATTGCTGCGCAAACTCCTCAATATCGATTTCGCCACTGAATAGGTGCATATATCTCGACTCGCGTTTACCGGCTTCTCTTGGGAGCTTAACGACAAGAGCCCCACCTTCGCGACTGCTCATTGCATCTAAAACAGCTTCTACCTCTTTAACATCCGTGAACTCACATAAACGGTTAGTTCTCGTACGCAATTCACCCGGAGTTTGAGCGCCTCTCAACAGCAAACAACATACGATACCTTTTTCCTGAGCGCTGAGTTTTAGGTCACCAAATTCGGTGTTACAGAACCTGTGTTGAAATTTCGATACACGGCTATTAAAGCCACTTTCATCGCTCACTAAACGGCGAGAAATCAATGCTTGAGCTGCATCTTGAACTTCGGCTTCTGACAAAGATAACACTGGGTCACGATTGCTTTTTTGATTACATGCTGTTGTTAGACTATTCAACGTAAGGGGATAGTGATCGGGCGTTGTCACTTCTTTTTCGATAAGGCATCCGATAACACGAGCCTCGACCAAGGAAAGTTCTATATTCATTGTTATATCCTTTTATTCGCTTTAAACCTTACAGAAGTAAGCATACGTACCTAGTGTTCAGAAAGAAACGGAACCCTAATGAAATTGCCATCTTGGTCGACCATCACAACCTTACTGCGGTTAAGCTCAACTTCCGTCACTTCCAGTCGAGAACGCTCATTGATATAAGCTCCCTTCAGTTTCCTTGACGGCGAAACTTGAGGTTCCTCTTGATTGATCACTATGTCACTTTTGAATTCAGGAAGTGTTTTTGAGTGAGGTAACATGGTTTTCTTTAAATTGACAAACATTGGGTTCGGAAATCATAGCGCTAAGTGAGCTATTAACTCAATTGTTTCTTTCTTGAGTGATGACATTATGAGCAATAGACCGTCAGTATTGATCTAAGGGCTGTTATAACGAGTTTTGTTATGCTTTAATCAAGCTAGATTTTGACAATAATTTAGGAAAGGACTTATGAGTAGCGTATTCGAGATCGTTGCACAAGCACGTCGTAAGAACAAACTAAAACGCGAGCTTCTAGATAACGAGAAAAAAGTTCGTGATAACCGTAAACGTGTAGACTTGCTAGAAAACTTGATGGATTACATCAAGCCTGAAATGACTCACGATGAAATCGTCACCATCATCAAAAATATGAAAGCAGACTACGAAGATCGTGTTGATGACCACATCATCAAGAGCGCCGAGATTTCAAAAGCTCGTCGTGATATCAGCCGTCGCATTCGCGAACTGACTGAAGAAGACAAGCAAATGGTTCAAGGTAAGAAGTAATCGCCTAACCGGATTTATAAGCCCGCTTTTAAAGCGGGCTTTTTTTTAACATTTTACTCAACAAAAACCGTTCTTCGTAACTAAGGTCAGCCAAAAAAACGTTTGCGTAATCGCTAACCCTCTCCGAACACAAAAGTGAGGCTTCCATCACAGAACTCTGGCTGATATAGTGCACCCGAATTAGCAACACCGTTCGAGGCAAGGAGCTTCCTCGTAAATCTCATGATGAGAAGAATAGGTACCAGACTCACTGGCAAGATTTAGAGGAGCACATTATGGACATTAATATGGTTGAGTTATTGGGTTATGCAGCATCAATTATGGTGGCTATCTCATTAACGATGAAGGATATCGTAAAGCTACGAGTGTTGAACTTTATCGGCTGTGCATTATTTACAGCTTATGGGCTGGCTATTGATTCTATGCCAGTTGTTATCACCAACGGCTTTATAGCTTGCGTCAACGTTTACTTTCTAATCAAGATGCAACAAGAAAAGCGTGTTGTAAGCTCTAACGCTTAGTACAAACAGAATTCGAAAAAAGCCTCACTAGATGAGGCTTTTTTTATACGTAATGGTTTCTTGCTTAAAGTCCAAACCAACGGCTGAACCACGTTATTTCACCGTAAGCAACCAGATCAAAAATCGTCAAAAACACAGCAGTAATAATCGCTAATTTCACCAGTTTATAAGCGATGAGCATCATACCAAGTTTACCCTTTGTATTTGAAAGTCTGAAAGATTTTACTTCCTTCTCGATGAATCACAAGTGATGTTGTTTTCACTTAGCTTTTTATGCGGGCCGGCAAGTCCAAGCATTACGTATTAATCCACTTTTCAACAAAGCCTCCGCTTCGAGAGCATTGCAATTAAGCCAATCTGAAACCGATTCAGCCGCAAGCAGCGCTGGCATACGGTGATGATAGCGTAGATACTCCTGTGTCGGTGCAGTGGTGAGTGTGATAACCCGCGTCGACTCAGGATAACCAATAGCTGCCATATACAAAGGCGACTTATCTGCTGCATAAAATAAATACTTGGTTTTGTTTTCAGTGGACGAGGTTCCTTGACTCCATTCATACCAACCAAAGCATGGTACAACGACCCTATGTAAAGCAAAAGCTTGTTGAAAAGTCGGTTTAATAGATACCGTTTCAGCTTGAGCATTAATAATCAACTTACTACTCCAGCTTGTTCGGAGCCCCCAACCAAGTGGAAACTGAAATAATTCTTGTTCGGGAGACGCAACAATGCATTGAAGCCCTTCGCTCGGCCGAATGTCTAGATTGGGAGCGGCATAAAAAGCAATGCCAAGTTGACGTGATACAAATTGGCTAAATGGATCATCGATAATGTTAAGTCGACCGCACATAGTAAAACTAAACCAGTTTTTTTTGATAATTATAGAGGATCACGTGCGATTTCTCTTGACGACGCAAGCCTTGGCTCTTAGTTTTGTTTACGGAACGCCTTTGCTTGCGCGTCTGGAACGGCCGAGATTAAGCAGTTCTCGGCCAACCCCTTTCTTATCAGCATCTAAGATAAAAAATATCAAAAAAAAAGAAGCCAGCTCGTTTGAGCTGGCTAAAGTGCAGTGTGGGCTAAATTGCCCCTCCTGGTATAAAGTAGACTAGTAGCGACCATGCGCCTATCCAACTCAGTACCACAAGCGTATCAATCCAATCTCTGTTCCACATGGTTCCTCCAGTGAATGTGGCGCAATCTGTTTCGATAGACTGCAACCGTCAAGATCAGTTCAATAAAAGCAATTTACGTTCCATTATTTTGGAACCGAGTCTTTGTTTTCTCGGTTTACTCTATTCACAACATACGGTCTATCCGATAAAAGCTTTATAAAACAATCAGCCATAGACCAATTTGTAACGGTACCTGTCCCTTCCATATTTAATATGGCGTCGTAGCCCTCTTTTCCTTTCATGGTGTAAGCGCTTGAACTGCCAGTATATATTTTGTTCAACTCGATGGGCTGGTTAGCAATCTTAATATCTGTAACTCGAGCCCCTTTAGGTTTGTCTTTGTCATAATGAAATTCAAGTTGCGACGTATACGGATAACTGCCTGATCCCGTTCCAACAACACCATTACCTATTGCGTTGTCTATTGCACCTTCGATAATACGTGGAATGAACTTCCCTTTTATCTTGTAGATGCCTATCGGCACGGCAAAAGGCAATAATTTTCCGGCAATGTCTGCAACCGAAATAGCGCCGCGATTAAGTGAATTGCGCACGCCACCGGCATTATGAATAGCAAAGTCAACCTGATGACCAAGCGCTTTCATGGTGTGTAAAAATGACGCAGCGACGAGAGGAGCTATCTCACTACCGCCCTGTTCGTCTGGAAGCCTAATGTGTCGAAGAGTATGATTCAGAGTCGTCACTTTTTGCTCTTGTAATGCCTTTACTCTAGGACGGTACTTATCATTCATTATCTGTTTGATTGACGGATGTTTGCGACAAACTTGGACGTTCGGATGCGATTGAACTCTATCTCGAATCGCTTCATAAGGAATGGATGATACCTCACCGTCTACATCCATAAACACTCGGCGTCCGACTAACAGTTCGTTTTTGCCGTAAAAGCTCACCACTGAACCATCACTATCAAACTCAATTTCACAATGGCCCATCATCATCGCATGGTAACCCGCTTGAACCACATATGTGCCATTCACATTAACGCCATAGTGATCTTTGGAAGCCAATCCTAGCTGAGAAAAGTCACCCTGTAACACATGGCTATGTCCGCCGATAATAAGCCCAACACCTTCCAATTGGCCCGCTATTTCAAGGTCGGTCTCATAGCCCATATGGCTTAAGATAATGATTTTATTGATACCACTTTGTTTAATGGCGGCGATAGTCGCTCGCGCAACCTCTAACGAAGACTCAAAGCTTGTATCACAGTCCGGGTTCGCGATGTCAGCCATTTTGTCGATAGACAAACCAAAGATGGCCACTTGTTCGTTCCCAACACTCTTCACTATCCATTGTGCAGTTTTTTGCTCCACATCATATTGGTATAGATTCGGATGCCCATTTAGCGGAAACTCTTTGTCCCCCTCTCTAGAGAGGTTCCAGTTACCCGCCAATAACGGAAACTCTATTTCTCTAATGAACTTCCCTACAGGTTCATTACCCATATCGAGTTCATGATTACCCAGTGCCATCGCATCTGGTCTAAGTTCATTGAGTAATTCAGCGTTTGCTTCGCCCTTAAATAAAGAGAAGTACAGCGTCCCTTGAAAACAATCACCGGCATGTAGCAGCAAGAATGCTTCATCATCCACCTGTGCTCGTAACTGTTCAACTCGAGTTGCGATACGTGCAAAGCCGCCAGCGCTAACAAATGGTTGATATACAGTTTCGTTATGGACGATGGTTAATGGAAGCGACGTTGGTTCAAAGTAAGAGTGAGTATCATTGATATGAGCAATCGTTAGTTTGAGAGGTTTATTGTTTTTCTTCATAGCGTTTCTCTGTTATCTCCCCTCTGATGTTAGACCGCTTTATGTGACATTCCAATGAAGTTCTTGAAATGCAGAGCACATTATACAGGTCTGTGTTTGATATACATCACATAAATTCTCTAGGGATATTTGAAATTAATATGAGCTTGATTACAGCTCAATCTCGAAAACCCTCTTATAATTGATTGAGATAGTTAGTATTTTCGATTCTACGTACTAACTACAACTTAAGGAGAATTGGATGAAGTTAGAACGCATTGATATATCCGGTTTTCGCGGCATTAAGCGCCTCTCTCTCGCGCTCAATGACCTAACCACGTTGATTGGTGAAAATACTTGGGGTAAGTCTTCTTTACTTGATGCCTTGTGTGTTGTGCTTCCTGCTGACGGGGAACTGTATCAGTTCGAAATGAAAGATTTCCACGTAGATTACGCCGCTTCACATCCCCAAACGAGGCACCTACAGATTATTCTCTCCTTTGTAGCCACTGAAAGAAACGAAACTCACTCAGGCCGCTATCGCAAGCTCAAACCTATTTGGCAGCAAGACAGTAATGGAGTAGAACGTTTCTATTATCGAATCAGTGCTACATTAGAAGGCTATGATGTCACTCAGCATTATGCCTTTCTTGATTTAAATGGCTCTCCTCTACGGTTACACCATTCAGAGAAATTAGCGCAAGAGTTGATGACACTTCACCCTGTCATACGGCTTCGAGACTCTCGTAGATTCTACCATCATGAGATCGCTACTAATGGTCATAACTCACGCTCTGAAAAGCGAATCAACAACACAGTGCGTCGATTAATGGCGATACCTGGCCATGTGAATAAAGGAGAAATGAAAAGTAGTCTCAACTCGATGAAGGTGTTGGTAGAGCACTATTTCTCATTTAAAAGCCATTCACGCGGGCTTTCCAAAAATGGCAATCGCGATGGCGTATTCTTCTCGCGACCTTCGAATGAGCAAAATCTCTCCCAAGTGATCGATGAAACGAAGAACCATCAAACGCGGTTACTTCTATTAGGATTGCTCAATGCTTATTTACAGGCAAAAGGTCCAACTGAACTCAGACGTTGCGCACGTCCAATACTTATCATTGAAGATCCTGAAGGTCGTTTACACCCAACTCACCTCTCCCGCGCGTGGAGCTTATTGCAAATGCTTCCGATGCAAAAGATCCTCACAACGAACAGTAGTGACTTACTCGGCGCAGTCCCACTGGAATCTATCCGTCGACTAGTCAGGCAGTCTGATAAGACTGTTACGACAAGTATTTCTCCTAATAACCTAACTAAAGATGACTTGCGGCGCGTTGGTTTTCATATCCGATTTCATCGCTCCCGCGCACTATTTGCCCGTTGTTGGTTACTGGTTGAAGGCGAGACTGAGGTGTGGCTTTTTAATGAACTCGCTAATCTTTCGGGCTATAACCTATCCGCTGAAGGGGTTCAAATCATTGAATTTGCACAATCAGGTCTTAAGTCTTTGATCAAAGTTGCCCAAGCATTTGGTATAGATTGGCATGTTGTAACGGACGGAGATACTGCTGGAAAGAAATATGCAACAACTGTTATCCATCAATTACACGGCGACCATCCGCGCCACCATTTAACTGAACTACCCGATAGAGATATTGAGCACTATCTGTATACACACGGCTTTGAAGATTTCTTTAGGGATCTCATCAAGATTCCTCATGATCATCCAATCCCTCCAAAAAAGGTAGTTACGCGCGTACTCAAAAAGTTTGCGAAACCCGACCTTGCACTGGCGATTGTCTCTGAATGTGAGGAGAGAGGACCGGACAGTATCCCTTTATTGATAAGATGGATCTTGAAACGAGTTGTGACTATGGCGAACGGTAATACTTGACGAAAAGCCTGATATCAATTGTTTTGATATCAGGCTTTAACTATGAAATTCAGTCTTTTGCTAACTCTTGAGTCGTTTTAACGGAAAGCTGCTGATGTAACCAAAGTCCACTGGCTTTCATTGAATAGCCAAACAATCCACCAAGCACTAAAGACGGTACAACGATTTGCCAGTCACCATTAGCCGCGAAAGTTGCGCAAGCACCGATAAACGTACCTGGAATGTAACCTAACCAATCGCGTTTTGCTTGAAAACACATAAAGAAGGAAACTAAAGCCGTCATTAAATAGCCAACGATCTCTAGATTGACCAGTGAAGAGCCATGAATAATCACTAAAGCCCAAACAACACCAGACATATTAGTTAGTAAGCTTTGTGCTAAACCTTTTATGCCATCTTTCGGTGATGCAAAGTAACTTGTACACCCTAAGAACCCAGCCCACGATAACAAACCTAACGACATCGCTGTCCATCCCCAGATGCCAGAGAGAATACCTGTGGTAATTGAAATAGCGATTAGTGGGCTCATAAAGGGTTAACCTAGCAAAATGATTGATTATGCTAGGTTAACAAATACACTGGATATTGGCGTGACAAATATCACGTTAACATCATTTAAGTTACATAGCGTACATTTATTATGTGACACCGATCACTACAATACCGAAGGGCGACCTTTCATCATTCTTAGCCCCTCTCTCTTTGCACATTCAGCTAAAGGGTTCTCGGCCATATCAGCACGCCAGATGAATGACAGCGTGCGTTCCATTTCTAGTTCGGGCACGTTCAACGCAACCAATTGACCAGCTTCAATAAAGCGCTCTACATCAAGATATGGTAAACAAGTTAGGTACTGGCTATTTGCGACCATGCTACGAAGTACGGGTACGTGCTCGTATTCGCGCCAGACATCTAAGTCTGCAATGAGATGGTGGATGGAGCTATCAAAGATTTTACGGGTACCGGAACCATGTTCGCGCAATACCCAGCGCGCTTGCTCTAGTTGTGCGAGACTCACTCTATCTCTTTTTGCAAAAGGATGATGGGCAGATGCCACGACAGTCAGGTGGTCTCGACACCAAACTTCTTGGTGAACTCGATTATCGTCGCAGCGACCTTCTATAATGCCAAGGTCGTATTTGTAATCCAAAACACCTTCGATAACTGAGTCCGTACTCTGCACTCCCAACGTAATTCTCATCTCAGGGAAATCGTTGTCGATGGCACTAATAAGATCAGGGACTAAGTGTTCTGCTGGTGTTTGACTAGCGCCAAGCTTTAATTCGCCACTCAATAGATGCTGTTCGTAAAATCCCATCTCAATTTGCTGGGCGTCTTGTAACAAGCGTTTCGCTTTTGGACGCAGCCAGACTCCCCAATGGGACAACGCCATCTGCTTACCCTGACGTTCAAATAAAGGGCGGCCAAGCATTTTCTCTAATTGCGCTAACGACATGCTAGTGGCTGATTGGGTTAAAGACAGCTTTTCAGCAGCTTGACTGACACTTCCTGTATCGGCTACTGCATCAAATACTGCTAACTGCTTTAATGAATATCGCATCTGCTTTCCTTCCACTACTAAATCCAAATTGAATGCCGCAATCAATTCTCAGGCGTCGACCGGACATCATCAGTTTCCCTTATGCTGCCCGTCAGGTGGATTTTTGTGATTATTATTTCACCACCAAGAATCTTATTAACCTGCCAATCTCTCACTTAAAAACAGTACGTTATGGACAACAGCCCTTATTCTACCTTGTGCAGATAAGTTATCAATATTTCTGATTTAGATTTTAAAAATTATCAATTTTACCACTAGGTACTCTACCCCTTAATCTAGATTCGAACACGGCAAGGGGCCTTGTTCTCGCACTTTGATTAAGGAGTTATGAAATGCGCGAAACATCCAATATGACAAGAGTAAGGAGTCATTAATGGCATCAGCTAGCTCCGACAATCATCTGCTCTTTTCGCCACTTGAAATGATGGCAGAAGCTGAAAAATTTGCCTTAAGTAAAGCGAAGAAAACCAGTGGGATGACGATGAGTCTGGCCATCATGGCCGGGGCCTTCATTGGGCTTGCATTCCTTTTCTACATCACAGTTACGACTGGAAGTGCAGATGCAGGATGGGGACTAAGCCGATTAGCGGGTGGACTCGCATTCAGCATGGGTCTGATTTTAATTGTTATTTGCGGCGGAGAGCTATTCACCAGCTCCGTTCTCTCGAGCATCTCGTGGGCAAATAAGCAAATCAGTTTCAGAAAAATGCTGTCAATTTGGGGAAAGGTATATGTCGGCAACTTTATTGGCGCAATGTTCTTGCTGTTGATTGTGTCAGCAGCCGGCCTTTACCAAATGGACAACGGTCAATGGGGTCTTAACGCACTGAATATCGCCCAACATAAGCTTCATCATACGTGGATACAAGCTTTTGCATTAGGTGTGCTTTGTAACCTACTTGTTTGCTTGGCGATATGGCTAACCTTTAGTTCAGCGAATGCTATGACGAAAGCCGCAATGACCGTCTTACCTGTCGCTATGTTCGTTAGCAGCGGTTTTGAACACTGCGTAGCAAACATGTTTATGGTGCCACTTGGAATCGTTATTCAAAACTTTGCAGGCAGCGAGTTTTGGGCGGCGACAGGTACAACCGCTGCACAGTTTAGCGACCTAACCCCAATGCACTTTCTCACTAACAACCTAATACCAGTCACGCTAGGTAACATCATCGGTGGCGCGGTTTTGGTAGGACTTGCCAATTGGAGCATCTACCGAAGACCACAACTAAAAGCAGCAAATGTCACTGCAATCACAACAACTACTGCGCTAACGTCAGTAAAGGAGACGCAAATGAACAACAACATCATCGTAAAAGACATCATGAACACTCAACCGGTAACGCTTAGTGTTGAAATGCCTACTGCTGTTGCACTTGATACGCTTTTAGACCACAACTTAACAAGCGCACCAGTCACCGATATTGAAGGACGTTTGGTTGGTTTCTTCTCTGTTCACGACGTAATGGTCGACCTTTGGTGCCAAGACTACATTCCTGAGCAAGGTCAGAAAGTAGTGGACTTAATGAGCCGTGATGTCGTCGCCATCAATGCTACCGAAAAGTTGGTTGATGTGGCTGAGTTTCTTTGCATCGACAAAGAGCAGCTATATCCGGTGAGCTCTATGGGCATCGCTACGAGTTTCTCTACTCTATCACTAGAAGAACGTGCTAAAGCGATGAAGGTCAGTAAGCCACATGTACTACCGGTTCTTGAAAATGGTGTCTTAGTAGGAGTGCTGTCTAGAGCAGAAGTTATGAAAGCAGTTCGCCCAATCTATGGTGAGCGCCTGAATATTGTTGAACGTGAGCTTGAAACTGCATAGTTCGACACAAAAGTTTTTGGCTAGGAAATAAGTCGTTTGGCCGAAAAAAGCCCCGGTGTAAAAACCGGGGCAATCTTATTCGTAAAGACTTGGTTATTATTATTTAAAACGGTACTGAACACCTGCGCCAGCAGATACTTGAGAATTAGAACGCTTACCTGCTGTTTCGTAGTTCACAGTCATTGATGACGACCAGTTTGCGTTAAATTGATATGCACCACCAAGAGCAAGAGCTTGTTTAGAACCCGCTGCACCAATACCTACACCCATTGCAAACTCACCAGCATCTTGAACCATTGGGCGAGCGTTAGTCACTGCGTGAGATGTTGCAACAACACCATCCATGCGGTCTTCTAGGTCGAGCATTTTGTTGCCCATTGCTTTCATATCTTGTTCTAGGTTGTCGATGCGAGCTGAGTTGTTAGCAATACTTGCTTGGTTTCTTGCTATATCAGTTTGGTTATTGACAGTTGCATTGCGGTTTGCATCTCGTTCCGCTTTCTCGACATCAGGCATTGGAATGATATCATTCTCTGGTTGCGGCGGTAACGGTGTAGGCTTCATATCATTGTCGACCACTTTAGCTGATGTATGGTGACCATTTCCATCGGTATAAACTATCTCATCAATGCGACGGTTAATATTGTCACCTTCTCCACCATTTACGATAGTGATCTCCTCGCCTGTGGTTTCGTTGTGAAATACGATGTTGCCATCTACTTCAGACACACTACCGATTTTCTCGATTCTTCCAGTCGCTGTGGAAACATTACCCTTGTCATCGATAGTATAGTTGTCACTAAAATACTTTGCAGCATGTTCTACATCACTCTTACTAACGCTAACTTGGTCAAAGTTTGGTTCTGCAGCAAATGAACCTGCAGAAATTAAAGTAACTAGCGTAAGTGCAATTCTTGTTTTTTTCATTTTTAACTCTTCGTATCAATAAGGAAAATAGGATTTATTATTTGGCGACTATCCCTTCGCCCTATCGAAACATCAGCCACTCACCGTAGACCAATCATTTCGCCAATTACCGAGCCGTTCCGTTGGTAACTGGTGTGCTCATTGCTGAGAACGAGGCGAATGTTAGATACAAAGATTTTTCTAATGTAGTTGAAGAAAATTGG
>NZ_JPJA01000086.1:551612-597706 GCF_000733315.1 Vibrio sp. ER1A | reverse complement strand
TTCATATATCTACACACTTGAAAATTGACATTCCAAATACAATCTCTTGCTTACAAAGGAGTGTTATATGGAAAGTTCTACAACTAAATTCAAGAGGCTCATCCAAGGAACCATAGCGATGATGCCGCTCAGTCTAGCGGTGGTACCATGGGGGTTTCTAGCAGGTTCATTTGCTATTGATTCTGGTTTATCACCACTAGAAGGACAAGCGATGAGCGCAATTCTGTTTGCTGGAGCGGCTCAACTTGTTGCTATGGGGATGATTAAGTCTGGCGCGACCTTGTTAGCTATGGTCATCACCATTTTCTTTATTACCTCACGACATTTTCTATATGGTCTCTCAATGAGAAATCATATTTCTGTCTTACCGTTACGTTGGCGAGTCGTGCTCGGCTTCTTGCTCACCGATGAACTGTTCGCTCTTTGCGGCCACCACGACCCTAAAAAGTTTGACCGTTGGTACGCACTCGGAGCGGGACTATCATTTTATTTGATATGGAATATCGCAACCTTCATCGGTATCGTCATAGGATCACAAATACCAGATTTACAGCAATACGGTTTAGAGTTCGCGGTAGCGGCAACGTTCATTGCTATTGTAGTGCCCAATATAAAAACGACGCCAATTTTCCTAGCAGCATTGTCAGCTCTTTTGGCATCTGTCGCGTTTGCCGCGCTTGATATTGGTATGGGTTTAGTTTTGGCAAGCCTAATTGGAATGACAGTCGGTTATGTAAGTGAAGAGAGACTCAAACGATGACGTATTTAGTTATTTTAGTATTGACCGCCGTAGTATTTCTAAGTCGTTATTTGTTCTTAGAACCTACAGTACCGTTGCGGTTGAGTAGTTCTGCTCAGCGATTTTTAAGTTACGCGAGTCCTGCTGTTCTAACCGCTATTTGGGGGCCTATAGTATTTCTACCTCATGGCGAATTGTCACTTGCGGATAACTTACCTTACATGCTCGCCGCAACGTTTGCTGTTGCTATGGCATGGGTAACCAAAAATGTTTTATTAACGACAATAGTTAGCATCTTAGTATTTCTCGTCTTAAACTTGTTGATATTCAAGTAATAATAGGAAGCCACCATGACTGAAAAGGAGCGACTCCAACTTGTAAAGATGATGAACTGGTTGGGTTATCTCGGATTAATCCCCTTTGCGCTTTGTATCGCTAGTTTTAATACCAATGCAGAACTTTTCGGCATAAATACCAGAATAGTCTTCATCGCGTACAGTGGGATTATATTGAGCTTTTTGTGTGGCATTCTGTGGTCACATGCCTTGTCTGGCGAAAACAAACCACTGTCGCTGCCTATGCTTTTACTCAGCAATCTGATTTGTTTGATGGCTTGGCTGGTTATTTTGATTGCTCCACAACAGTTTCAGCTAGCATTAGTAGTATCAATGGTAGGGTATATCTGTGTTTGGGCCGTAGAGAAAATCAAGTTATCTACGGCAGGTTCATCCTTCCCTTCAACCTACTCAACTCTGCGCAATCATTTAACATTGGGTGTCCTTGTTTCACACGTTATTGCGCTCGCAGGCTCATAATTCCATTAGCTATCCAGCGCGCTTACTTAACTTTACGTTTCGCGCGATTAGACTGCCCTGCCTCTGGCTTTTTAGGTACTTCTCTTCTCTCGTGCAAAAGGTGACGAATTGATAAGATCGGGTGTGGCAGTAACATCCTTGGTCCAGAATAAACCATGACTTCTTTCATCTGAGCTTTAGGTTCTGGCTTATAGCAGTGTATTGGACATTTATTACAGGTCGGTTTTGACTCACCATATGGACAACGATCAAGTTTCGTCTCAGCATAGACCAGCAATGATTTGCAATCTTCACACAACTCATCATTACTTCCATGATGCTTTTTGCAATAAATGCGCATCATTGCAGAAACCGTTTTGAACTCTGTGGCCAGTGCGCCTACGAGAAGCTTACTTTTCATTCTACTGACCTATCAACAAATCAGAATCAATTTCAATATAGTCGTCAGCTGCTTGGATTAGGTTATTGGCCGTCAACGATCTCACACCAGCTACCGTAACTTTGGTGTTAAATCTCTGCTGGATACGTTCCACCAAAACTTGAAAGTCGCCATCTCCAGATATCAGGACGATTCTATCTACACTATTTGCGGTTTCGTACACATCCAAAGCCAACCCTACATCCCAATCTCCTTTTGCGCTGCCATCTAAACGCTGAATAAAGGGCTTTAGCTGAACATTAAAACCAATGCCTCTTAAAATGTGATGAAACTGCCTTTGCTTAGGATCAGTTGACGAAATGGCGTAGGCTCTCGCAATGTCAATTCGATAACTTTGGCTCAGCTTAGCCCAAAGCGCATTGTAGTCAAAGCGGCGACCGAACGCCTGACGAGTGGTGTAGTAGACATTTTGTACATCTACAAATATCGCTATTGATTCCATAATGAACATCTTTATCAATTTGCCGTCCATGATACCAGAAATCATGTTTGATTGTTTTAGCAATAGAAAACTCAATTGCTAAACTTAACGTATAATCACTGAGATAGCTTTAGGAGGTAACGATGAGAAATGTTGGACTAATCGCTCTGTTGACATTGTTGAGCGGCACCGCCTGTGGTTATCCAGAATATGGGTCAAAGCGCTCTGGAGAGGTTCATTACGATATGTCGCATCGTAGCGTCATGTACTTTGCACCCAGCAATGACGACAAAGTGAAGGAATTTTTGCTGGGTACTCTTACTAATGAGTGCTCGTTAGACGAAAGAGATGTAGTTACTCTGGTTATTACCGAGGATGGTTTCTCCTCCCCTGCATGGGTTAAAGAGACGTTTGACTACTCCACACTGATCAAAATGTATGGAATCAACAAAGGCGAGCATGCAGCTGTTCTAATCGGTAAAGATGGCTCGGAAAAACTTCGCTGGGGAGCAAAAACAGATTGGGCCTTAGTAAAGGAAACCATTGATGCTATGCCAATGAGGCAAGCTGAAATGAAAAGAGCAGCCAGTCGCTGCTCTATCTGAGTACTAATGGACTTCCTTTTGGGACAGATGGCTGCTCACTAAACTTGCAACCATTATCGCTAGATAGAAGCTACCCGTAATTGATTCTAGAAACACAAAAAACTTCGGAATCGCAAGTGCTGGAGAGATGTCTCCATAGCCAACAGTCGTTAATGTGATAAAACTAAAATAGATGACTTCGAAAAGGTTATCCAGCCATGGCTTCGCCTCCAAACCGTTAAAGGGAGCAACGAACAGCTCAAGCTGAATCAGGTAGATAAATGCAAATGACAAACCAAAAAGCAAGTAAACGCAAATAGAGCCCACAATCTGATTTAGCGTAACTTTCTTAGGTGTCATCACCTGCTTCAGCGCGGAAAAGGTTTGCGCTAAGACGAAGAACAGCATTGCAAACATGGTGATGAGGGACAGGTCATAGTCTTCAAATATAGAGATACTACCTGAAATCACGACCACAGTTATCATTACCGCATACCAAGATCGATAAAATGTCTGTTTTCTGTGTACGCCGACGATCGACGTACTCATACAAAGGATGAGTAACGCGAGAACATAGTCTTGAGCTTCATCTTTAAATTGATGAACGACCGCACTTAAGAAAAACAATACCAACAGAGAACCAAGCAAGAAAAAGAAATTGTCGTCTTTAGTCATCAATTTCATTGTTTAATCCCTTAGCTCTATAGCATTTCTTGTGCGATCAAGTGTAGCAAGTAGGTTTCCCTTTCAATGCTCATCCCTTTTTTATCGCTTTCTGCAATGGTCTTTTCATTAAAGGCGATTGCCTCGTGGATGTTTATCCAAACCGCTTTCATACCGTTCTTTACTTCATAATCTTCGTAAGCAGTCGCACCAAGCTCTCGGTCGACTTTGCATGAATAACAGTAAGAAATCATGTGCATTACATCAGCATCATCTTTATACCATGGACGAAATTCTTCATAAATTCCAAAAGGCTTTATGGAATGGATATTTTGGGCACCCGTTTCTTCTTCTAGTTCTCTCACCATACCTGCAATAACGTCCTCGCCTTCATCTAATCCACCGCCCGGAAGAGAGTAATCATGATAACGCTCAGTAAACAACAGCAAAATATTCTCACCATCAATCGCAATAGCGCGAGTTGCATTACGTTTGATAATCTTTTTGTCATCGAGATGTTCAATATCAGGATGAATAGCCGTGGTAATTTGTCTCACTTGTAACCTGCTAACCTATGAAATATTGCGAGAAGTCTATCACAAAAACATTCATTTACACTTAGACACAGTTTTGTCCTGACTAAATAAGCGACTAACATAAATGAACGCTGTATTATTGCTCCCTCGCTTAAAGGGACCTTAAGCAACTAATATTATAAATTCGTTTGCCAAGTTCCTCTTACAATATGAAACTTCAAAAATCGTTAATCGCATTATCCATCTTAGTCGCCGTTCCAACGACTTTCGCTCAAGATGACACATTATCCTCTGATAATCATAGTTCTGATAATCATAGTCCTGCTATTTCTCAGCAAGATTTTGTTCAACAAGCCATCGCAGAAGATCACAAGCTATCTGACTCAGGTCTCAGTTCAACTCAGTCTGCACAACTGAATAGCCTTGGATACCGTTCCATATCCACTAACAGTAGCTTTGAAGAGTTGCGTATAGCAAATGAGTCTGACAACCCAACAAACTTCTATGATTCTCCATATCGCGTTTCTCTGTTTAACCCTCAAAATGGCGAAGACAGTGAAAGGCTTTGGTCTCAAACTAAATCTATCTTTGCGTATGGCGTTGGTGTAGCAGGTGTCTTAGCACTGATGCCCGAATCTATTACTAACTGGGAAAAAGATGATATTCAATTAATGAATAAGTGGTGGGATAACGTGCGCTCGGGGCCTGTATGGGATCGCGATGATCACATTATCAACTACATCGGACACCCATATTTTGGTGGTGTTTATTACCAAGCTGCTCGAAAATCTGGTTATAGACAGTGGGATGCGTTTATGTATTCCACACTTATGTCCACTTTCTATTGGGAATATGGTATCGAAGCCTTTGCAGAAATCCCATCAATTCAAGATTTGGTCGTTACCCCTACCCTTGGCTGGGTATATGGTGAATGGGCATTCAATAAAGAAAAAGAAATTCGCTTACGAGGAGGGACTGTTTGGGGTTCTGATGCCCTAGGTTCAACAGCTTTGTTCTTCCTCGACCCTGTTGATAGCCTGGGGCGAGGCGTAAACAACATTGCAGGGCGCGAAGTAATTAAAGCTGGTACTGGTTTCGTCGGCGTTCATTCCAATGTCATGCGCAATGGTGAAGTAGAGACTAAGTACCAAATGCAAGTTAACTATGCCTTTGGTGCAGGTGAAACGGATGATAGCCTTAAACGTAGACAGAAAAAGAACTATCACCAGTACACAGACGACCCAGTTACCTACGGTATCGTTGGTGTGAGTGCCGGCTTTGCGTACCCGCAATTGGATAAAGAACGTAACCTGAAAAACGACTTTGCACCTGCCTTCACATTGGGCTTGTACTTCACAGAGCAGTTCTCTACTCGCTTAGGCTATATGCAAGGAAATTATGAATCGACGGTAAGCAACGAAAAGCACATCTATGAGAACTATAGCCTAGATGTTCAGTACTACTTTATGCCCGGCAGCGCATTTAAACCTTATTTAAATGCCGGCGTAGGTGAAGCCATGTTGGATAAAGACCGCGATACTAAAAAGCTACAATGGAACATTGGTACCGGCGTTCACTATTCCCTCAATGCCAATTGGTCTCTACAGGCTGACTGGAAATACGCTTACCATCGTAATTCTGGTGCTCGAGACCAACTATGGGGAACTCGTCTTATCTACCGTTTTGGCGAAGGTAACAAGTATATTTAGCACTTTGAAGCGACTAAACGGTGAGTTTCATACTCACCGTTTTTGTTTTTATTTAATCAATGAAGCAACGTCTGTAGGAATTTTAGGAACGAAACGACAATTGACCTGTCATTCTCATAAAATATTGAATAATTTGACTCAATCAAAACACTTTTCCTTTGAAATCTCCTACACTTAACTCAAAGCGTGAATTCCAACTAGGAGAAAGAATGAAAAAGTTACAATGGGTGATTGGCGCATTAGCGGTGGGAGTTATGGCTGGTTGTGCGAGCGAGCCAGATAAATACGATGTAGACGAAATAACGGTTGAAAGTGACCCTGCTTATGTTTACTGCGTTGAGCAAGGGCATAAATTAGAAAGATTCTCAGAAGAAGGTAAACGTGTACCTTACTGCGTTATCTCTGACGACGAACGTTACACCGTTTGGGACTACTACGAAAATAGAGATAAAGAGCAAAACAATTAGTCGCTATTTATTAAATAAAAGAGCCAGAGATACTTCTCTGGCTCTTTTATTTCACTATATGCCCTGAAGTTATTCCCAATCGAGAATAACTTTCCCAGACTGCCCGCTACGCATGACGTCGAAGCCTTCTTGAAAATCATCAATCTTGTAATGGTGAGTGATAATTGGCGTCAGATCTAAGCCAGATTGAATCAAGCTTGCCATCTTATACCATGTTTCGAACATTTCACGGCCGTAGATACCTTTGATCACCAGACCTTTGAAGATCACTTGGTTCCAATCGATACCCATGTCTGATGGTGGAATACCTAGTAGTGCGATACGACCACCGTGGTTCATGGTTTCAAGCATTGAACTAAATGCCGCTTGAACACCAGACATTTCAAGACCTACATCGAAGCCTTCAGTCATGCCTAGTTCTTCCATCACATCTTTTAGGTTTTCTTTTGCAACGTTTACGGCACGTGTTACACCCATCTGTCTTGCAAGATCTAGACGGTATTCGTTAACGTCAGTAATAACTACGTGGCGCGCACCTACGTGCTTGGCAACCGCAGCGGCCATAATGCCGATAGGGCCAGCGCCCGTGATCAGTACATCTTCACCAACTAGGTCAAACGACAGCGCAGTGTGAACAGCGTTTCCGAACGGGTCAAAAATAGATGCTAGATCGTCAGAGATACCTTCAGGGATCTTAAACGCATTGAACGCTGGAATAACCAAGTATTCAGAGAACGCACCAGTGCGGTTTACACCAACACCAACTGTGTTGCGGCATAGGTGAGTACGACCGCCACGGCAGTTACGGCAGTGTCCGCAAGTAATGTGGCCCTCGCCAGATACGCGGTCACCAATTTCGAAACCACGAACTTCTTGGCCAATACCAACTACTTCACCTACATATTCGTGGCCGACAACCATAGGAACAGGAATCGTGTTTTGTGACCACTCATCCCAGTTATAGATGTGTACATCAGTACCACAAATTGCCGTTTTCTTAATACGAATTAGAATGTCGTTGTGACCAAGTTCAGGCTTGTCCACTTCAGTCATCCAAATACCTTGCTCAGGCTTTAGCTTAGATAGCGCTTTAATTTTCATAATGTAACCTTAAAGACAGGTTCCAGGTTCTAAACCTGAAACCCTAAAAACCTTAGATAAGACCCATATCCTTGCCAACTTCGATGAATGCATCGATAGCGCGATCAAGTTGCTCACGAGAATGAGCCGCAGACATTTGAGTACGAATACGAGCTTGGCCCTTAGGTACTACTGGGAAAGAGAAACCAATAACGTAGATACCTTTCGCTAACGCACGCTCAGCAAACTCTGCAGCTACTTTTGCGTCGCCTAGCATGATTGGAATGATTGCGTGGTCGGCACCACCCATAGTGAAACCTGCGCCTTCCATACGAGTACGGAAATGTGCTGCGTTCTCCCATAGGCGCTCACGTAGGTCACCACTCTCTTGTAGCAGGTCTAGAACACGGATAGACGCATTTACGATAGCTGGAGCTACAGAGTTAGAGAACAGGTATGGACGTGAACGCTGACGTAGCCAGTCAATCACTTCTTTCTTACCAGAAGTATAGCCACCTGACGCACCACCCATCGCTTTACCTAGCGTACCAGTGATAATGTCGATACGGTCTACAACGTCGTGAAATTCATGTGTACCCGCGCCGTTCTTACCCATGAAGCCAACTGCGTGAGAGTCATCAACCATCACTAGTGCATCGTACTTATCTGCCAAATCGCAGATTGCAGGAAGGTTTGCAACCACACCGTCCATCGAGAATACACCGTCAGTTACGATTAGCTTATGGCGAGCACCTGCTTCGTTAGCAGCGATCAGTTGCTGCTCAAGCTCTTCCATATTGTTATTAGAGTAACGGTAACGCATTGCTTTACACAAACGGACACCGTCAATGATAGAAGCGTGGTTTAGCGCATCAGAAATGATGGCATCTTCTTTACCCAAGATAGTTTCGAACAAACCTGTGTTTGCATCGAAGCATGATGTGTAAAGGATAGTGTCTTCTTTACCTAGGAATGTAGACAGTTTCTGCTCAAGTTCTTTGTGAATGTCTTGAGTACCACAGATAAAACGAACTGAAGCCATACCAAAGCCGTTTTTATCCATGCCCGCTTTACCAGCGTCGATAAGTGCAGGATGGTTTGCAAGGCCAAGATAGTTGTTCGCGCAGAAGTTTAGTACTTCTTCACCTGTTGAGATTTCAACAGCCGCTTGTTGTTGAGAAGTGATGATGCGCTCAGACTTGTAAAGTCCTTCAGCTTTTACTTCTTCAATTTGCTCTTGGATTTGCTTGTAAAACGCAGAAGACATAGTGGATTCCTTTTTCTATCCTATTTATCAATAGGTTATGTAGGGAGGTGATATTTACAGCGTATTGATTCGCCTTATATCTAGATTGGAATCATTTTAGTTCATTGTGGTGCAAACGATTATCCCTTAAGATGGAAAACCATTAGTGAATCTGAGGCAACAATAATGTTCAGCCATAAGTTATTGAGTTTACTACCTGACCTCGCGTCTTTTATTTTGGTGGTAAACGAAGGCAGCTTTACCGCCGCCGCAAAAAAGCTAGGGGTCACACCATCCGCGCTATCTAAAACCATTACTCGTCTCGAAAGTGCGCTATCGGCAAAGTTGTTTGAGCGCACCACGCGAAAGTTGGTTATCACTCAGGCTGGGCAAAAAGTTTACGACCAAAGTGTGTTAATGGTGAACGCGGCACAACAGGCCATTGACGTCTCTCAATCCGACCATACTGAGCCAAGCGGGTCTATTACTGTCGCCGCACCGGAAGCGTTTCTTAACTCAGTATTACAACCTTTTATTACTCCCTTCCTAGTGCGATATCCGGAGATTCAATTGAAAGTTCGTGCCGTTGATGGCGAAATCGACCTGTTGCGCATGGGCATCGACGTTGCATTCAAGCTCACTGACAAACCAGACGAAAACCTCGTTATGAAAGAGTTAGGACCAACCAACCTCGTACTGTGTGCCAGTCCCGATTACATTGCTAAGCGTGGACTGCCCTATACACCAAGTGATCTTGAGAAACATGACTGCCTCTATCTTGCCGAAACGGAACGCGACAACATTTGGGATTTTCTCAAAGACGATGAGTTTCATACTGTAAAAGTATCAGGACGCTATGCCATCAACCACTCTCAGATGCGCCTCCATGGCGTTAAACAAGGTCTCGGCATCGGAATATTTCATGATTTTGTTATTTCTGAAGCCATAGAAGATGGCAGTGTTGTGCCTGTCCTCTCAGATTGGACCATTAAGAGTAACTACCATGGAGCTGTTGCACTCCAATACGCACAAACCAAATACATGCCGGCCCGCTTGCGTGTGTTTATTGACTATGTCGTCAAGGAACTACCTTCGAAGCTAACCAATTAACCAATCAACGACGGAAGACAAAATGCTTAATGGGATCCATCACACCGCCATCATTTGTTCCGACTACGAAAAATCGAAACACTTTTATGTCAACATACTAAAGCTGGAAATCATCGACGAGAACTACCGCGAACATCGAGACTCCTACAAATTGGATCTCGCCTTACCTGATGGCACGCAACTTGAGCTGTTCACTTTCCCTGGTGCACCTGATCGACCTAGCTTTCCAGAGGCTAAGGGTTTAAGACATTTAGCGTTTAATGTCACCAAGCTCGAGCAAATCGTCGATTATCTAAAAGCAAATGATATTGACGTAGAACCAATACGAATTGATGAATACACGGGTAAGCGTTTTACGTTTTTCCAAGATCCTGACGGTCTACCACTCGAACTATGTGAAGAGATCTAGAACTCAAGACCCACATATGGCAGAAAACCTGTTGTAGTTGCACAACCTCTACACGAAATTACAACAGGTAATACCAGTGACATATATCACACCAAACAATTGCACCCGTTCAAACCCAGTCGATATCACCATATTTCATTTCCAAATCCATATATTAATTCACATAAGTACCCCTGTAAGGTTAATTTTACTAGTATCAGGGCATCTAAATGCGGCACTTTTTAACAATTTGATTACACTTATAGTATCAATGATTCTTTTGTCTTCAGACGATTACCATCATGTCTGAAAACAAAAATCAAGGTTATACCCTGGGATTTTCTAGCACTAGCTCTTATCGGAGCGTGCGAAAAGGAGTTCGAGATGAACGTACAAGCATTACCCATGCATCGTTTTATCGACTACCAAGGTAATCTCGTTAAGCCGTTGCCCCACTGGGCAGATGAGAACACCTTACTTCAGTTCTATCGCGACATGGTAGTTGCGAGAACATACGATGCAAAAGCCGTTGCTCTTCAGCGAACCGGCAAACTTGGTACCTACCCGTCCCACCTTGGCGCAGAAGCCATAGGTATCGCCGTCGGTCACGCTCTCACAAGATCAGACATCTTCGTTCCTTATTATCGTGATATGCCCGCTCTCTGGGTACGTGGTATCGCTATAGAGAAAAACCTCCAATACTGGGGAGGCGATGAGCGAGGCAGTGATTTCCAATTTGACGATGGCTCACCATGCACCGATCTTCCCTTCTGCGTTCCTATTGCCACACAATGCACTCATGCTGTAGGAGTGGCGTCCGCCTTAAAAATTAAGGGAAACCACGATGTCGCTTTGGTAACTTGTGGAGACGGAGCCACGTCTAAAGGCGACTTCTTGGAATCGCTCAACTGTGCTGGTGCATGGAACATTCCTTTGATTTTTGTCGTCAACAATAACCAATGGGCGATTTCGGTTCCTCGCTCGCTACAATGTGGCGCAGAATTTTTGGCAGACAAAGCGGTTGGAGCTGGATTACCCGGTCTCACAGTGGACGGCAATGATGTTATAGCGATGTATGACACCATTTTGCAAGCGGTCGATCGAGCGAGAAAGGGCAAAGGAGCCACTTTGATTGAAGCTATCAGCTATCGACTAAGTGACCACACTACCGCTGATGATGCTAGTCGTTACCGTAGTGATTCAGAG
Organism: Vibrio sp. ER1A; assembly: GCF_000733315.1. Lineage (NCBI taxonomy): Bacteria > Pseudomonadati > Pseudomonadota > Gammaproteobacteria > Vibrionales > Vibrionaceae > Vibrio > Vibrio sp. ER1A. Next base: position 586,303 of record NZ_JPJA01000086.1, on the reverse strand, counting down.
CTACAACAAGCCTGGGACTATGAACCAATAAAACGTCTGAAATCCTATCTAATCGCGCGAAGCCTTTGGTCTGATGAACAGGAACAGTTACTGGCTCAAGAAGCAAAAACCATCGTTGAAGAAGCTGTTACTCGTTATTTAGCCACCCCACCTCAACCACCAGAGTCGGCGTTCGATTATCTCTACGAAACCCCAACAAAAGAGCTAGCACCGCAAAGAGATACGCTGATTAATAAGACGTTGCGAATGCAGGGAGGCAAACATGATTAATCAACAAACTCCCGAAATCACGCTCATTGAAGCGGTTAACTTGGCACTTCATTATGAAATGGAGCACGACAACAACGTCGTGCTACTAGGCGAAGACGTTGGAGACAACGGCGGTGTGTTTCGCGCTACTGTCGGTTTAAAAGAGAAATTTGGATTAAGAAGAGTGATTGATACTCCCCTTGCCGAAGCCCTAATAGGAGGCGTCGCCGTTGGCATGGCAACACAAGGGTTAAGACCTATTGCCGAATTTCAATTTCAGGGCTTTGTCTTTCCTGCGATGGAACACCTCATTTGCCACGCTGCAAGAATGAGAAACCGCACTAGAGGTCGGTTAACCTGCCCTGCGGTATTTCGGGCACCGTTTGGTGGCGGTATACACGCCCCTGAGCATCACTCTGAAAGCATCGAAGCCCTGTTTGCTCATATTCCTGGATTAAAGGTCGTTGTTCCCTCCTCTCCTCAACGAGCATACGGACTTCTGCTAGCTGCAATTCGTAGTAACGACCCTGTAATGTTTTTCGAGCCAAAGCGAATCTATCGAACAGTCAAATCACCCGTAGTAAATGATGGGCAAGCTCTGCCTCTTGATACTTGCTACACCCTAAGAAAAGGACGAGATCTCACGGTCGTCACTTGGGGAGCTTGTGTAGTTGAAACCCTGCAAGCCGCCCAATCTCTTTCGGAGCAAGGAATTGAAGCAGAAGTTATCGATCTCGCGAGTATAAAGCCTCTCGATATGGACACCATTATTAAATCACTGGAAAAAACCGGACGTTTACTTATCGTCCATGAAGCGAGCCAAAGCTGCGGTGTTGGAGCGGAGATCATTACTCGAGTTTCCGAACATTCTATGTGTCTTCTCAAAGCCCCACCTAAGCGTGTTACTGGGCTCGACACCGTTATGCCATATTACAAAAACGAAGACTATTTTTTAATTCAAGAACAAGACATCACACTTGCCGCACGCGAACTTGTGGAGGGCTGGAAATGAAGTCATTTTTATTACCAGATTTAGGGGAAGGACTCGCTGAGTCAGAAATTGTTCAATGGCACGTTAACGTTGGTGAACATGTAGAGGTTGATCAGGTGATCTTAACCGTCGAAACCGCGAAAGCCGTTGTAGAAGTGCCAGCACCTTACAGCGGGAAAATCGTCAGTCGTCATGGGGAGGAAGGTGACGTCATCAACATCGGCAGTTTGCTGATTGAAATTGAAGAAGTAGTCACGGAAGCGTCTGCCACTAACTCTACATCAGCCTCGAGCGACGCAGCCACCGTTGTTGGCAATGTATCAAACCACACACACCACGTTGAAGTTGATGACTTTTGGGTTGGGCCTGCTCACCATTCAAACTCTGAACAAACGGTCACAGCGATGCCGTCTGCTCGGCTTCTCGCTAAGAAGCTCGGTGTTGACCTATTAAAGGTGAAAGGTAGCGGGCACGACGGTGTTATTACTGACACAGATATTTACAACGAACTCGACCGACAAACACCAGGTACGGAAGTACTTAAAGGTGCAAGACGCACCATGGTCGGCACTATGGCGGATTCACATCACAACGTTGCTTCCGTGACGATCACTGAAGAGGCGTTGTTGTCCAATTGGTCACAAAAAGAGGATATTTCCGGCCGTTTAATTAAAGCTGTTGTCTTTGCTTGCCAAAAAGAACCGGCTTTAAACGCATGGTTTGATGCCGATACAATGACACGTTGTGTTCATAGCAAAGTGAATATCGGAATCGCGGTAGATAGTAGCCATGGATTGTATGTCCCAGTACTCAGAAACGCCGACAGCTTTGACCAACAAGGAATTCGCCATTGGTTAAATGACACTGTAGAGGGCATTCGAGCCAGGCGAATAGGCAGAGAACAACTACAACACGCGACGATAACACTGTCGAACTTTGGTGCCATTGCCGGAATTTTCGCGACCCCTGTCGTCTCACCGCCTCAAGTCGCTATCGTAGGAGCTGGTCGAATTATCGAGAAACTAGTTTTACAAGACGGCCAGCCAATAGTCATCAAAGCGCTACCTTTGTCGATCACATTCGATCATAGAGCCTGTACTGGTGGCGAAGCGGCGCGATTCGTAAAAGTACTGGTTGAACACCTGCAGCAGCCAACTATTGACTAAACGTTAAACGGGGTGAGTTAGTCGTCAATCACGATACCTAGCTCACCACGTTTTTTCTTACTTAGACCTAACGCCACCAACCGATATGATTCTTTAAGGTAATATTGTAATTCTTCGTCAAGTCGACCAGATGTCTCCACCTGCTGTATCCACTTCATTCCACGACTCGCAAAGTATGGCGCAGGCCGATAGCCTTCACTGTCACTAAGAAAATCAAAATTCAAATCCGACGTTTTGAAAGTAAACGCAGCCCCGCTCTCTTTGTTCCAGCCCCCAATAGCGAAGACCTTGCCACCGACCTTCCAGACATGAGCATCACCCCATTGAATAACATGACTGGTCGCTGGGAAAGCGCCGCAAAATTCGTTGAATTGGTCGTAATCCATTGTGGTTTCTCTATAGTAATTCGGGTTTAATAATAGCCATGGTTTATGAATAAATAAGGTTTATCGCAATATTACGTTAATTACTCAGACTCTAGCGAGATCTCTGAGTATCTTTTCTGCCGATACTTCTTTACAACCGTCAGTGCTTTCTCCACACCAAAGCGGTGAGAAGTCTGCGCTACCTTGCTGCTCTGCCTGTCCTCTGAGCTGCGTGATATCGATAGACGCATAGGGAAATTGCGGTGCTTCCTGTGTTACAAAACCAAGCTCCCTCATTGCACGATTGACTATTCCTCGTGCTGGTCGCCCCGAGTATACATTGGTAATTGCAGTATGCTGAGACTGAGTGCTTTTGATAGCATCACGATGTAACGCCGATGTCGTGGCCTCATCGCACAATAAAAATGCGGTCCCCACCTGAACTACCTCAGCACCTATGTTAAACGCGTGTTCAACCTTGTCAGCAGTGCTGATGCCTCCAGCCGCCACGACGGGTACAGTGACATTCTCAACAATTTTCTTGATAAGATCTTCGACTGGTAATTGAGTAGCAAGATCATCCGTTAAGAACATTCCCCTATGACCGCCCGCTTCTACTCCTTGAGCAATAATCGCATCCGCTCCGTTATTCTCTAACCAAATCGCCTCTTCGACGGTAGTCGCCGAAGATAAAATACATGTCCCCCAGCTTTTTACTCGTTCTGTAAGAGCCTTGTTCGGCAGCCCAAAATGGAAACTAATGTAAGGAGGTTTAAATGCTTCAATAGCATCAGCGATATCCTCGCTAAATGGCATGCGCGTTGCCATGCTAGGTTGAATGGCAATATCGAGTTCCAACTCTTCAAAATAGGGTGCAAGTCGATTACGCCACTGAGCTTGGCGTTCTTGATCAAAGTTAGGCATTGAGTGACAGAAAAAATTGAGATTGTATGGTTTATCGGTCGCTGCTGTAATGGACTCTAATTCTTTTACAATACGCTCTTTAGAAAGCATGCCACAAGGTATAGAGCCTAAACCACCAGCTTCGCTTACTGCTATCGCAAGCTTACTGTCTTGTACTCCGGCCATAGGCGCTTGAATGATTGGCAGCTCAGTATGCAGCCATGATGAAAACGTCCTTTGTTTCATATTCATTTCCTTGTCAATTTGTTCATCTATCCAGTCGTTTTCTCTCGCTATCCTCAGCGTAACATTTCTAAGATACCGTCTGGATACAGCGGTATCTTTCCTGCTAATAACTCGCTTTCTTCAACCCATTTAACGACGAATTCCACTCCATTAGTTTCAATCCCGTCGATATGAGTCTTTCGATAGAAACCTTGATCAACAAATCGCCCCTGATAGACAAACACAATCTCGTGTCCAGTGCGTCCATCGAAGGTAAAGAGATTCTCACTAACCCCGAGAAGTTCAAGGGAGGTCACATCTGCGCCGATTTCTTCTTTTACTTCTCGTTCAGCGGCCTGTAGTGACGTTTCACCAAATTCAATGCCACCACCGACGGGGATCAGGTAGTTCTGGTCTTTTGCCGGGTCATAACCTTCTGCAAGTAACACCTTTCCGTTATGTCGAAAAAGGCAAACAGCTTTGGCTCTAATAGCAGCGGTCATTAGATGCCCCCATCATTGCTGGATTTGTCGTGACTAAACTCTTGTAAAGCTAGTAACGCTTTTTGAGCATCTAGTGATGGTACAAAAATATGGTCGTGATAGTAGGCAGCAATGACGTTGGCACTAATGCCTTTGTCCGCCAATTTTGAGGCGACGGCTGCGGTTAGACCAACAGCTTCTAGACTAGAATGAACATTAAGCGTAATTTGTTGAAATACTGACTCAAAGCTCAACTTCGCTTTTACGGCTTCGGCTTTAGGTAGGACAAGTGTGAGACCTTCCGCTTCAATGAAGGTAGCAATCAACTCAAGTTTTGTATATTCCTTAAGCGTCCCTTTCACATGACAGAATACGACTTCGTCGTCGAGTAGACATGGACTCATAGAGCTCAGTAACTGCTCCAGCTCGGTAATACCAGCCATCAAACATTCCTTAGTGACTTAAAACAGAGTGCATTATCCTGCAAGCGAAGTGCACTCGCTTCAAGTTAAGGGTGTTCAATATGATAGCTAGGTTGCATATTTAACGAGCTTTGATTCACTTACTCTCGTTACAACCTAGCAAGACACTGTTACTTCTTTACGCAAACCGCTAGAACATTGCCAGATTGCTGATCCCAAGGAGTGATTTTTTCATAGTCATGCTCAAACAGATGCACTTCGAATAGCGGTTCTAGCAATGCTTTTAGTTCCTGGATAGTAAAAGCCACCATCGGATGCTCATCAAACCAACTTTGCGTTTCCTCACCCGTGTTTTTTTCAATGTTAAGCTTAAGTGCCTGACGCTCACCTTGCCCTTCATAATACCAACCTGAACGAAACGTAAATTTACTGCCTTCACTCTCTGCTGAATGCTGAACAAAAGAATGGTTATTGATTTTCAACCTATCAACCGCATTGAAGCAAAATACGCCACCGACTGACAGAGCATTGAACACACTATTGAGGCACTGTTTAAGCTTTTCTATCCCATCACAGTAATGAATCGAATAGAGAAAGCAGGTAATCAAATCAAGTGGTTGTGTAACATTAAACTCGCTCATATTTTGTAGCGAAAAATGAGCTTCCGGACATCTAACCGACGCGAAGTCCAACATAGGTTGATTGATATCTAAACCACTACTTTGATAACCATAATCAATAAAGTGACGAACATGAGGGCCAGTGCCACATGCTAAATCAAGATGAGTATTTCCTTGGTTTCCAAACAATTGATGCAATCGTTTTACGTTATGACTCTGCGCTTGGTAATCAATATCGACACACATTAGGTCGTAGTAACCAGAAAGGTCAGTATAGAGAGAATTGGCGGACATGTTTGCCTAGTCGTTGCCGACGAAAAACTGCGGGTGGCGCATCCTATACGAAATCAACGATATTCATAACAAAAAGTTAGCGCCCGAAAACAACTTATCTACCAATTCACACTTAAAAGGTAAATAGTATCAGCTATTCAATACCTTAGAAGTACATTGTCGAGTAATCACCAACCTCAAACGCGCTGTAGGAATTGTCCTAACAGCAAAGTAGCGACTTGGTATTTAACCTAAGCTCTTAAGGTACTTTGTCGATAAGCTCCGGCATAATCTCAAACAGGTCTCCTACTAATCCGTAGTCCGCAACTTGGAAAATGGGCGCTTCAGGATCACTATTTATCGCGACGATCACTTTAGAGTCTTTCATCCCTGCCATGTGTTGGATCGCGCCTGAAATACCGATAGCAATGTACAAATCCGGTGCGACTATTTTGCCCGTCTGACCAACTTGCAGGTCATTTGAAACAAACCCTGCATCAACCGCAGCTCGCGACGCACCAATAGCACCACCGAGTTTATCAGCGAGCTGTTCCACCAAAGTAAAGTTGTCTTTACTGCCTACGCCACGCCCACCTGAAATAACAACACGAGCAGCCGCCAATTCAGGGCGCTCACTTTCATTTTGTTGCTGAGAGACAAATGCAGAAAGACCATTCCCAACATCATGACCACCGACCATTATCACTGTCGCTTGATTCGCGGGGTCATGCCCCACTGCTTCAAACGCCGAACCGCGTATCGTCATGAGTATTTTTTCCTCTGTCGACTTCACTTTCGCTAGCGCGTTACCTGCATAGATTGGACGGATAACCGTATCTGTCGTCACAATTTCCACGACATCAGATAGCTGGCCGACGTCGAGCAGCGCAGCAATACGTGGTAGCAGATTTTTCCCAAATGTCGTCGCTGGAGCCAAAATATGTGTAAAGTCTTTGGCAAGCTGCACCGCTATTGGTGCTCCGTTCTCAGCAAGTAAATGACTAAATTGTTCATCGTCGGCGACGATCACTTGCTTGACGATATCGCAGTGGCCAATACGCTCTATTACCTCCTGACATTGATACCCCATGACAAGCACCGAAATGTCACCACCTATTTGCGCCGCTGCGGATAGCGTTTTAAAGGTATCAAGCGCTACGCTGTGGTTATCGTGCTCTGCAATGACAAGAATTTGCGTATCCATAATTATCTCCCCTTGATACTCTTCGGCTTAAATTACTTTCGCTTCATTTGTTAACTTATCGATCAGCTCATCTACATTTGTGACTTTCACGCCTGCCGGACGCGCTTTGGGTGCCAAGACTTCTATCACCTGATGTTTTGGCATCAAATCCACGCCTAATGAATCAACATCAATAACATCGAGTGGCTTGCGTTTGGCTTTCATGATGTTGGGTAAGGACGCATAACGAGGTTCGTTCAACCTCAAATCAGTGCTGATGATGGCTGGCAATGTCAGTTTCAAGGTCTCCAGTCCCCCGTCTATCTCTCTAGTGACTTCAATATGCTCACCCGACAGTATGACTTGCGAGGCAAACGTTCCTTGAGGTCTACTCGTCAAAGCCGCTAGCATTTGCGCAACTTGATTGTTGTCCGTATCGATCGATTGTTTACCTAGTAGAACCAATGTTGGCTGTTCTTTCTCAACCATCGCTTTCAAGATTTTTGCTACAGCTAAAGGCTCAGGTGATGCTGCCGCTTCTATATGGATCGCTCTGTCAGCTCCCAAAGCAAGGGCATTGCGCAACGTTTCTTGCACTGTCTTATCACCAATACTCACGACCACTACTTCGTCTACAGAGCCAGACTCTTTAAGTCTTATGGCTTCTTCCACAGCAATCTCACAGAAAGGATTCATCGACATTTTGACGTTAGCGGTTTCAACGCCACTACCATCTTTAAGGACACGAACTTTTACATAGGGATCAACGACACGCTTTACAGCAACTAACACCTTCATACCGACTCCTTGGATAAAACTAACAAGCCTAATGGTTACTATTTGAGCTTAGTAAAGTTTACGTTTACGTCAACTGCACTATAGTTATACGTAGAGTTCCAAAATGGATCCATTTTGCAAAATTAGGTGTCGAACATGGAAAGAGAATGCATGGAATTTGACGTGGTTATAGTTGGTGCCGGTCCTGCGGGGCTTGCTTGTGCCATCCATCTTACGCAGCTTGCGACGCAAAACGACTCTGAGCTATCGGTATGTGTGATTGAGAAAGGTGCCGAAATTGGGGCTCATATCCTCTCTGGTGCAGTGTTTGAAACCAGAGCGCTTGATGAGCTTATTCCTGACTGGCAATCGCTAAACGCGCCAGTGAACAATCCTGTGCAGCAAGATGACTTCATTTATCTGACCACCCAATACAATCACCTAAACATACCTTCATTTCTAACGCCAGCTACACTGCACAACAACGAATCGAATCACATCATTAGTCTTGGCTTGTTGTGTCAATGGCTTGCAGAGCAGGCAGAACGACTTGGCGTTGAAATCTTCCCTGGTTTTGCAGCGCAACACGTTATCTATTCCGATACAGGCGCAGTGGTTGGTGTGTGTACTTCAGATATGGGGTTAGATAAGAACGGAGAACAAAAAAGCACGTTTGAAGCAGGTATCGAATTAAGGGGTAAGTACACCATTTTCGCTGAAGGTGCGCGTGGTCATTTAGGTAAAGAACTTATTCAGAGATTTAAGCTCGATCAGGACAAGCAGCCACAGCATTACGCTTTGGGTTTTAAAGAAGTTTGGCAACTACCCGATGAGCAGCCCCACTACGCTAAAGGCAAAGTCATTCATGGCGTCGGTTGGCCCTTGCACGATTCTAAAGCCACCGGAGGCAGCTTCGTCTACCACCTGGACAATCATCAGATCGCTGTTGGTCTAATTGTCGACCTCAATTATACCAATCCTCACCTAAGCCCTTTTGACGAATTTCAACGCTTCAAACACCACCCAGCCATTGCGAAATACCTTCATGATGGTGAACGTCTATCGTTTGGTGCAAGAGCCATCGCTAAAGGTGGCCTTCGTTCGCTCCCCAAACAGCAGTTCCTTGGAGGGCTACTCATTGGTTGCGATGCTGGCACACTGAACATGGGCAAAATAAAAGGCACCCATACCGCAATGAAGTCCGGCATGTTATCTGCCGAGGCGGTTTATCAGCAACTCGCGAAGGGATGCGCGCATAATGAACCGGATTATCAATCCTTATTTGAAGCGTCGTGGCTCCATCAAGAACTCAGCGACACACAAAACTTTGGAGCTAACTTGCATCGTTTTGGCGAACCTCTGGGAGGTATGCTCAATGTGCTAGAACAAAATGTATGGACACGTTTATTCAATCGCCCGATTCCTTGGAGAGTGACTGACGCCAGTGATGATCACTCACAGTTAGCACATAAAAGCAGAGTGCCTAACATCACCTACCCAAAGCCCGATGGCGTATTGAGTTTTGACAAACCCTCTTCGGTTTATTTGTCTGGTACCCAGCATGAAGAGAATCAACCGTGTCATCTGCAACTTCTCGATGTCAATGTGGTCACCGATAGCCATATTCCACAGTTTGACGAGCCTAGTCAGCGCTATTGTCCTGCTGGTGTGTATGAGATTATTGAAGTGGAAGGTCGCAAACAGCTGCAAATCAACGCCAGTAACTGTCTGCATTGCAAGACTTGCGATATTAAGGACCCATCAGCCAATATAAAATGGACCCCACCAGAAGGCGGTGGCGGTCCAAATTATCAAGCTATGTAATCGTCAATAAGAACAAAGGCGGTTAAATCACCAGACCGCCATCCACTTCGATGACGCGACCATTCACGTATTCATTTTCCAGTATAAAACGCACCGTATGAGCGATCTCTGACGGATCGGCCATTCGTCTTACTGGAACCATATGCTCAAGTCTTTCACGAGCTTCTGGCTTCATTTGCGCGGTCATTGATGTCTCAACGACACCCGGAGCAATGGCAGCAGCGCGAATGCCATAGCGCGCAAGTTCTTTCCCCCAAACGGAAGCCATGGTCGCCACCGCCGCTTTAGAAGCGGCGTAGTTAGTTTGCCCCATATTACCTGCTCTCGACACACTTGAGATGTTGATAATAACGCCTCTTGAATCCGTCTCGATCATTTTTACTGCGGCTTCACGGCCACACAAAAACGTACCGGTGAGATTGACGTTAATGACCGAGTTGAACTGGTCTAAAGACATCTTAGATATCTCACCATCTCTCGCTTTAACTAACATGCCATCGCGAAGAATACCGGCATTATTAATCAAACCATTTAGCGCCCCAAAATCAGTGACAACGTCACTAAATACAGATTCCACCTGCTCTTCATTGGTCACATCTACTTGATAGATTTGTGCTTTAACCCCTAAATCCTCACACAACTGTTTGGTCTGTGCCAACGCTTCAAGGTTCACGTCCATCAATGCGAGATGCGCTCCTTGTTGTGCGAGACTTGTCGCCATTGTTTGACCTAATCCTTGGCCAGCACCGGTAATGGCGATAACGCTCTGTTTCAGTTCCATCTACTTCTCCCTTTCACTACGAAAATACTCAAACAGACTAGAGAAATCTAACTCAGCATTGCCATTATTGTTATGAAATGCGTAGAGATTACGCGCTAATGCGCCCATAGGAACAGCAGATTGGCTATTGGCCGCAGCCTGCATCCCTAATCCCAAGTCTTTTGACATCAACTTACTCATAAAGCCCGGAGCGTACTGATTGCTCGCTGGAGCAGATTCCATTACTCCCGGACAAGGGTTATATAGTTCTAAAACCCAGTTTCTTCCAGAGCTCTGTTGCATAATATTTGATAGTACCTCAGGGTTGAGACCGTTATCGATCCCAAGGCTCAAGGCTTCACAAGTTCCAGACATGACGATGCCCAATAACAAGTTATTACAAATTTTAGCCATTTGGCCGTCACCGGCTTGCCCAGCATGGAAGATGTTCTTCCCCATATGAGCTAAGATTTGTTGTGAGGTTTCAAACGCTTGCTCTGTACCACCAACAATAAATGTAAGCGTTCCAGCCTTGGCACCTGCTACGCCACCAGAGACAGGCGCATCAACAAAACTCAATCCATTTTTGGTTGCCTCTTTAGCAACTAACTTTGCGGAATCCGGCTCGATTGTCGAAGAATCTATAAGGAATGTACCCGGTTTTACCAGTTTGAGTAGTCCTTCACCTCCATGATGGTCACCTAAATACACCGCTCGCACATGCTTTCCCGCTGGAAGCATGGTTATTACCGCATCAACATTTTCAACCGCCGCTTCTAGGCTGTTAAATGCCTTCGCACCGACAGATTCAAGCTTCTTAGCAAGCTCAGGGACAAGGTCAAAGACATTGACGGATAAACCGGCTTTTAACAGGTTTTCCACCATAGGACCGCCCATGTTACCAAGCCCAACAAACGCAATGGTATTACACTCTGACTGATTCATAGCGCTTCTCCTTAAACCCGACCAAGCTGAAATAGAGGATGTTCTTGCTCTCGCCACAATGAGGTGAACAACTCGTCAATTACTGCTTTATCAACTGAGTTAATGTTTGGATACTTCCAATGTGGTGCGCCGTCTTTGTCAACTAGACGTGAACGCACCCCTTCTTCAAATTCCCCTAATGTAGCGCTCCTAACACCGAGAATCAGTTCGAGTCGAAAACAATCCGCAAGCGATAAATGGCTATAGTCATTAATTTGTCGAAAACAGATATGAGCAGTAATAGGACTACCCCCAGTTAGGTTATGTTTCGCTGCTGCCAACCACTTTTCGTTACCCGGTAACGCCATAATATTAGTGAATACCGTCCCAATGTCGGTTGCGTTGCATGCCGCGCAAATTTCATTCAAGCGTGGTTTCAACTGAGGTGCCGGCAAGTTGGACTTATCTTTGGCGGCCAATTTATCTAAACATTCGGAGATAAATTCGTAACTATCTTCGACACAGTTCCAATTGGTTTCTTGCAACTGATTAATGAACTTCTCTTTAGCATCAGGGACAACTAAATGGTCCGCCATATGAATGTCCATCGCATCCGTGGCATTAAACATGACGCCAGTCAGTCCTAAAAACAGGCCCAAGCGATCTTCAAGTTGATTAAGGAAGTAAGTTGCCCCCACATCGGGAAAGAGGCCGATGCTAATTTCCGGCATCGCTAAACGTGATGCAGGCGTGACAACCTTATGGCTGGTTCCCATAAACAGCCCCATTCCTCCGCCCATCACAATACCGTCTCCCCAACCAATGATAGGCTTACAGTAGCTATGAATGAGGTAGTCGCACTCATATTCCACGCTAAAAAACTGCTCGCAGTACGCTTTGGCCACATCTGCTGGTTCCGTTTTCATCATGGTGTGCATGGCTCGTACATCGCCACCCGCACAGAACGCCTTTTCACCCGCACCGTCCAAAACCACACACACCACTCGCTCGTCCTGATGCCACTTTTCGAGTTGTTGTTTCAGTTGCACAATCATATTGTGAGTGAGTGCATTTAATGAGGTACTGTTATCTAACGTGGCTATAGCAACTACATAGCCGTCTTCACCACAGGGAAGTTCTTGAAAATTCACCGTATCTGACATTTTGCTCTCCTAGCTATTCTTCCATTCGGGTGGTCTTTTTTCTAGAAAAGCATTCACCCCTTCTCGTTGATCCTCGGTATCAAACAATCGGATGAACAGCTCTCGTTCTTTGACTAAACCATGAGAAATAAAATCGTGTCGATTTGACTGAATCAATGTCTTGCATACCGTTACCGAGCTAGGTGATTGATGAGCAACTTGCTCTGCCAACGCTACTGCGACAGACAGCGCCTTACCCCTTTCAACAACCTCTTCAACCAATCTTATATCCAGTGCTTTTTGTGCCGATACTTGCTCTCCACACAAAATGATTCGTTTTGCCCAGCCTTCACCTACCAGAGCCGTAAGGTTCTGCGTTCCCCCCGCACAAGGTAGTAAGCCCACTTTGGCTTCCGGAAGTGCTAAAACGGCCTGTTGCTCTGCAATTCGAATATCACAAGCGAGCGCTACCTCTAAACCGCCGCCCATCGCGTAGCCGTTAATAGCGGCAATTGACACGCCGCGAAAACCTGACAACGCCTCAAACGCTTCACCAAACACTCTTGACATGGTGCAAGCACTTTCTTTATCCCCTTGAGCAAACACCTTCAAATCAGCACCAGCGGAAAAGAATTTCCCTCCGTTGCCAGTGATAACCAACGCATAAACATCTTTGTTATCATTTAGCTCAAATATTAGTTGTTTAAGGCGCACTAAGCTTTCACAAGTCCATGTATTGGCGGGTGGATTGTGCATAGTTAACACAGCCACATGGTTATCAATGGTGTAAGGAATCGAACTAACCTCTGACATCTTGTTTCCTCCGTGTTGAATGCGTTACTCAATAGCGAATGCGTCGCTTAGAACTCGTCTTGCAATGATCAAGCGCATAATCTCGTTGGTCCCTTCTAAGATTTGATGCACTCTTACGTCTCTGAAATGACGCTCAAGCGAATATTCTTTGATGTAGCCGTAACCACCAAAGAGTTGCAACACACCATCGCACACTTTAAATCCAACGTCGGTTGCGAATCGTTTCGCCATCGCGCAATAGGTCGTCGCATCTGGATGCTGATTGTCTAGTTTAAATGCCGCTAAACGTACCATCTGTCTCGCCGCGACCAGCTCCGTTGCTAAGTCTGCCAACCTAAACTGTAAAGCTTGAAACTGGCTTAAACTACTTCCAAATTGCTTTCGTTCATGAAGATACTGAGCAGCTTGATTTAACGCATGTTGTGCTGTTCCTACGGAACAAGTCGCGATATTGATTCGCCCGCCATCCAGCCCTTTCATGGCAAAGGTAAAACCTTGTCCCTCTTCACCTAAGCGATATTTCGCAGGGACAACAACGTTATCGAATGTGATGGCTCGCGTTGGTTGGCTATTCCAGCCCATCTTAGGCTCTTTGCGTCCATAACTGACTCCATCACAATCTGCGGGTACAACAAATGACGAAATACCTTTAGCACCAGTGCCACCCGTTCTTGCCATTACCACTAGTACATCGGTCTCTCCACCTCCTGAGATAAAGGCTTTTGAACCGTTAATGATGTAACTGTCGTCTTGTCTCTCAGCAGTTGTCAGCAATGAAGCCGCATCTGATCCCGCAGTCGCCTCCGTTAGACAGTAAGACCCCAGCCAATCTCCACTAATTAAACTAGGACAAAACGCCTGCTTAGCCTCTTCCGTGCCAAAACTGGCTACCATCCATGTCACCATATTGTGGATGGTCATAAAGGCCGTGGTGGAGGTACAACCCATGCTTAGCTTTTCAAACACAATAGACGAGTCAAGACGACTTAATCCTAAACCGCCTTCTTGTTCTGGTGTATACAGTGCCAAAAAGCCCAATTCACCAGCTTGCTTTAACACCTCTTTAGGGAAGATACATTCTTCGTCCCATTGTGCTGCATTAGGCATTAAGTGCTCATTGGCAAACTGAAAAGCCGTCTCCGAAAACGCTCGTTGGTCTTCATTCAGTTCAAAATCCATAGCATTACCTCACCATCCACTTTCATGATTTAAGCACTCTGCGATTTTCCGCAGTGAAACTACTTAAGTTGAATCGTCAAATTAGGCCCATCAGGAATATCATCGTCAAACCAACGCGACGTGACTGTTTTGGTTTCCGTATAGAACCGCACAGCTTGCTTACCGTAAGCATGCAGATCACCATAAAAACTCCCACGCCATCCGGTGAAAGAGAAAAATGGTAATGGCACGGGAATAGGAACATTGATCCCTACCTGACCGACAAGCACTTCGTGTTGATATTTCCTTGCAGCAGCGCCACTAGCAGTGAAAATTGAAGTACCGTTACCGTAGGGATTTCGATTTACTAGCTCAAGCGCCTGTTCGAGCGTATCCACTTCAACGCACACTAAAACCGGACCAAAAATTTCTTGTTGGTAGATAGACATGTCAGTCGTAACACCGCTAAACAAGGTGGGGCCAACCCAATTACCATTGGGATAGCCATCTACTTTAAAGTGACTACCATCAAGCTCACATATCGCTCCAGATTGCCTACCTTCCTCAATAAAAGACAAAACCCGCTGCTTAGCCTGTTGGCTGATTAATGGACCGTAAGCAGCTTCAGGATCCTCTTTGGATCCAGGTTTAATCTTCGCCATTTCAACTTTCAGTTCGGCTATCCATTGCTTAGAGGGACCGACAAATACAGCGACTGAAATCGCCATACATCGCTGCCCCGCCGCGCCGACGGATGCTCCCACAAGGTTATTTATTACCTGAGCTTTATTTGCATCCGGCATAACCACCATATGATTTTTAGCCCCTGCAAATGCTTGAACCCGTTTGTGGTATTGAGTGCCTACTTGATAGATGTATTGAGCGGTTGGTACCGAGCCTACAAATGATATGGCTTTGATATCTGGATGTTTCAGCAAATAATCCACTTGAGGCTTCGTACCGTGAATCACTTGAAGAACTCCACTAGGCGCACCCGCCTGCTGAAATAACTCAGCAAGCATTATCGATGTTAGCGGCACCTGTTCAGAGGGTTTGAGGACAAAGCTGTTTCCGGCTGCAACTGCTATAGGAAACATCCAAAGGGGAATCATAGCTGGAAAGTTAAAAGGCGTAATACCACAACAAACGCCAAGGGGCTGAACAATAGAATAGCCATCTATATCTGTCGCTACGTTCTCGACAGTCTCTCCCATCATATTGCTGGCAATATTAGCGGCTTGCTCGACGACCTCAATGCCACGCCAAACATCTCCCTTGGCATCCGCCAATGTTTTACCTGTCTCTTTTGAAAGCAGTTCTGCGATATCATCATGATGTTCCTTGAGTAAATGCTGATAACGAAGCATCACTCGCGCGCGTTCAGAAATAGGTACCTCTTTCCAATCCTTTTGCGCTTGTAGGGCACTTTCAATAGCACGCTGTATCTCAATGTCGAGCGTGACTGGTACCGAGCCAATGATGTCATTGGTCGCTGGGTTGGTGACGTCTAGCCATTCAGATGCTAATGATTGACGGCATTCACCGTCGATAAACAAAGGCACTTTCTCACTCATGATCTCCCTCTCCGTATTAACGCGGAATTTCAATAGCTATTGCGGTCGCTTCCCCACCACCAATACACAATGCAGCTACACCTTTGAGCGAGCTTTTCTCGCTCTCTGAATCCGCTAATTTTGCTTTCAAACTATGAATTAGAGTAACCAGTATTCGTGCGCCACTTGCACCAAGAGGATGACCTAACGCACAGGCTCCTCCATTCACATTCACTTTGTCGCTGTCCAATTTAAAATGATTCACCGCTATTTGCGTTACGACAGCAAACGCTTCATTGATCTCCCATCCATCTACGTCATCCACGCACCATTCGAGTCTAGTAAGTAATTGTTTGATAGCTCCAACAGGGGCCAACGTGAATTCGCTAGGTTTTCTGGCAAACGATGCGTGCCCTTTGATGATGGCTAAAGGCTTGAGCTGCAGAGCTATAGCCTGCTCTTTTTCCATCAGCAGAAGCGCAGCCGCCCCGTCAGAGATAGCGCTTGAGTTTGCTGCGGTAATGGTGCCCTGTTGACTAAAGGCGGGTTTCAACTTTGGAATTTTGTCGAGTTTGATGGTTTTTGGTAATTCATCTTCATTAATTGGCTTATGGTGCTGGCTATCTAGTGGCGCTATTTCGCCGCGAAATAAACCTTGTTGCTGCGCATTGAGCGCACGTTGTGCTGACATCGTCGCCCAGCTGTCCATTTGCTCGCGAGAGAAACCAAGCTCATCAGCGACGGCTTGACCGTACACGCCCATTAACTTGCCTTCATAGGCATCCTCTAGGCCATCGGTAAACATATGGTCACAGGTAGACTTGTGCCCGATTCTCATCCCTTGTCTTGCGCCGGGCAACAAGTAAGGCGCGTTGGTCATGCTTTCCATACCACCAGCGATTACACAGTTTGCCTCGCCAAATTGAATCATTGAATGGGCAAGCATTACCGTTTTCATGCCAGAACCGCATACCTTATTAATCGTGGTACAAGGAACCGACTCGACTATTCCCGCACCTAGAGCAGCCTGTCTCGCTGGCGCTTGACCACACCCAGCAGGCAACACACAGCCCATTAAGAGTTCATCAACGGAGGATCTGTCTAACGAAACATCATTCATCGCCGCTTTTATCGCGGCACTTCCCAATTGTGGAGCAGTGAATGACGACAGTTCACCCTGAAACCGTCCCATCGGTGTTCGTTTTGCAGCGACAATCCAGACTTCTCGTTGATGCATTACTCTCTCCTTGTGCCCTTGTGACGACGTTGCTCTTAAAACTGCATTCTCGACTATTTCCTTGACGTATGAGTAAGCATAGCACTAACATTTACGTAAACGTAAAGAAACAACGTAATAACGTATCATTTTTTCATTACGCCAATGTCGAACTCACCACATCAAACGATTGGGTAATGACTTTAAAATTAATGCAGTGGTCGCGAAGCCTGACCAAAACATAGTTCGGAGAGCAGTAACCGATGGAAACTTATAAGATCAGCGAGCTCGCAAAAGAATTTGATGTAACAACTCGCAGTATTCGTTTTTACGAAGATGAAGGATTAATACAACCTGACCGTAAAGGTACGATGCGAATCTATCAACGAAGGGACAAGATTCGCTTGAAGTTAATACTGCGCGGTAAAAGACTTGGGTTCTCTCTTGCTGAGATACGCGAGTTATTTGAGCTTTATGACACACATCAGGGAGAGCATCAGCTCACGCAAATGCTCAACATCATTGATGAAAAAGAAGCAGTTTTGAAACGCCAACTTGAAGATATTAATGCACTACTGGAAGACTTATCTGTGGCAAAGAAACGTTGTATCGAAGCCTTGGGAAAACAGAAAGCAAGCTAATTGTTCCTGACGCTGCGACTCATTGCCAAAGTAACAGGATGTAGAGTCTCTTCCAGATAAAGGGAGGTTCTATGATTAATCAGTACAGCCCACTGAACTTTGGGCTTGATGAATCCATCAACTTACTGCGCGAGCATGTCAGTGCTTTTGCTCGCGAACGCATCGCCCCTATCGCTGCACAAGTAGATGCGGATAACGCATTTCCAAACCACCTTTGGCCAGAACTTGGCGAGTTAGGTTTACTTGGCGTAACCGTCGGCGAAGAATATGGTGGCGCTGCCATGGGGTATCTTGCGCATGTCATCGCTCTAGAAGAAATCAGCCGGGCTTCTGCTTCCATTGCCCTCAGTTATGGTGCTCACTCCAACCTTTGCGTTAATCAAATCTTTCGAAATGGTAATGATGCCCAGCGAGCAAAATACCTCCCAAAACTCGTTGATGGTACTCACATTGGTGCATTAGCCATGAGTGAAGCGAATGCAGGCTCAGATGTTATAAGCATGCAGCTTCGCGCAGAAAGACACGGTGACCACTTTGTGCTTAATGGCTGCAAGATGTGGATTACCAATGGCCCAGATGCGGATGTGGTTGTGGTTTATGCCAAGACTGAACCTTCAGCGGCTCAACACGGCATTACTGCTTTCATTATTGAAAAACAATTCGAAGGATTCAGCCACGCACAAAAACTCGACAAACTTGGCATGAGAGGCTCCAACACCTGCGAACTTGTGTTTCAAAACTGCAAAGTACCCTTAGAAAATGTTCTAGGGGAAATCAATCACGGTGTTGAAGTACTGATGAGCGGGCTTGACTACGAGCGTGTCGTGCTAGCAGCGGGTCCGCTAGGCATCATGCAGGCCTGCCTTGATTTGGTTGTCCCCTACGTTCACGAACGAAAGCAGTTCGGCCGCTCTATTGGTGAGTTTCAATTGGTCCAAGCAAAACTCGCTGATATGTATACACGCTGCAATGCTGCACGTGCCTATTTGTATGCGGTCGCCAGCGCTTGCGATAGAGGCGAAATTACTCGAAAAGATTCTGCTGGTGTCATTCTCTACAACGCTGAGCTTGCAACACAAATGGCGTTAGATGCGATCCAATTGTTAGGCGGGAATGGCTATATCAATGAATATGCAGCAGGACGTTTGTTGCGTGACGCTAAGCTATATGAAATCGGTGCCGGCACATCAGAAATCCGCCGCATGCTTATCGGCCGAGAGCTATTCCAAGAGTCTCAATAGCGGAGGGATTTATGACTAAAATTGTCAGTAAAGTGAAACCCAATTCAGAGCTTTATCTAAAAAACCAAAAAGCAATGAATGCGCTCGTGGCACAGCTTGAAACCGACCTTTCAACCATCGCGGAAGGCGGTGGCGAAAAAGCCATTCAACGTCAACGTGCAAAAGGAAAACTCCCGGTTCGTGAACGTATTGATGCCCTGCTCGATCAGCATTCTGATTTCCTTGAAATTGGTCAATTTGCCGCATGGGAGGTGTACGAGGATAAAGTGCCTTGTGCAGGAGTCGTCGCTGGAATTGGTACGGTTTACAACACTCAATGTATGATCATTGCTAACGATCCTGCTGTTAAAGGCGGAACCTACTACCCGCTGACCGTCAAAAAGCACCTTCGAGCCCAAGAAATAGCGGCGCGCTGCCACCTTCCCTGTATCTATCTTGTTGACTCTGGGGGAGCAAATTTGCCTCACCAAGCCGAAGTGTTTCCAGACAAGGATCATTTCGGGCGCATTTTCTTTAATCAAGCTCGAATGTCAGCTAAAGGCATACCGCAAATCGCTGTGGTACTCGGTCTATGTACCGCCGGAGGCGCGTATGTTCCCGCTATGGCTGACGTATCCATTATGGTCAAAAATCAAAGTACGATTTTTCTCGCTGGCCCCCCTCTTGTAAAAGCAGCGACCGGAGAAGAAGTGACCGATGAAGAACTTGGTGGCGCGGACGTACACTGTAAAAAGTCCGGTGTCGCTGACTATTACGCCCACAACGAACAACATGCTTTGGAGTTAGCCCGACAAGCCGTTACAAGCACTAACATAAGCAATACGTTACCAGCTAGCCACACCGCTACAAAAACAGGGTCACCTAGTTATGACCCAATTGAGATATATGGCATCGTAAACAGTGACTTAAGATTATCTTTCGATGTCCGTGAAGTGATAGCTCGAATCGTCGATGACTCTGAGTTTGACGAGTTCAAAGCACTTTACGGAGCAACCTTAGTCTGTGGTTTTGCTCGAATTGCTGGACGACTCATTGGAATTGTTGCCAACAACGGCATCTTATTTTCCGAGTCAGCCCAAAAAGGCGCGCATTTTGTTGAACTGTGCGCCAAACGTAAAATCCCTCTGCTTTTTCTGCAAAATATCACTGGCTTTATGGTCGGTAAGCAATATGAAGAAGGCGGTATAGCAAAACATGGCGCGAAACTGGTCATGGCGGTCTCATGTGCCGATGTGCCCAAATTCACTATCATCATTGGGGGTTCATATGGTGCAGGCAATTACGGCATGTGTGGCCGAGCCTACGACCCAACAATGATGTGGATGTGGCCAAATGCACGCATCTCAGTGATGGGGGGATTACAAGCGGCTAATGTGCTCACTCAAGTAAAACGTGAGGTGAAGAAACGTCAGAATCAACAATGGCCCGAACAAGAAGAGCAAAGCTACAAACAAAATATTGTCGACCGCTATAACAATGAAGGCCATCCCTATTACGCCAGTGCTAGACTTTGGGACGATGGCATTATCGATCCCAAAGACACACGCCGTATTCTGATGCTTGCGCTGCGTGCTACTGATAACGCTCCTATCCCCGATAGTGAGTTTGGCATCTTTCGAATGTAACGGGCTGCGGTTATGACTAATCTCAATACTATTAAACTTACCGTCGACACCAAAGGAGTCGCTCATCTGACGTTAGATCGTCAACATAAAAGCAATGCCTTTGATCGTGCCATGATTGCGGATCTGCTCGATGCACTGCTTAGCGTTGGGAACAACAAGAATATCCGCTGCTTAGTGTTACGTGGTAACGGAAAGCACTTCTCCGCCGGAGCTGATTTGGCCTGGATGAAATCCATGGCCAACAAGAGTCAAAACGAAAACTTGGAAGATGCCCAAAAACTTGCCGAACTAATGAAGCGTCTAGACACGCTAACGATTCCAACCGTAGCCGTCGTTCAAGGTTCAGCATTTGGCGGGGCATTAGGTTTACTGTGCTGCTGCGATGTTGTAGTTGCTCATGCCGACTGTCGTTTCTGTCTTAGCGAAGTGAAACTTGGACTTGTTCCTGCGACCATTGGACCTTACGTCATTCGTACCATAGGCGCCCGTTATGCTCGACGTTATATGTTGAGTGCTGAAGTCATGGGCGCCCCTCAAGCTCTGGAGCTTGGAATTATCCACGAGGTGCTACTAGGTAGTAAGATAGACCCCTTCGTGGATGCACTGGTCGACAAATTCGTTGCCAATAGTCCAAACGCAATAGCAAACACTAAGGCTTTGATTCAGCGCTGTCACAATCATCCAATTGATCCTCAATTGATTGATTTCACAAGCCAAGTTATTGCCGAGGCTCGTACCTCTTCTCAAGGTCAAAAAGGTCTGCAAGCCTTCTTCGACAAAGTGCCGCCTATTTGGCAAAAAGAGGAGTAAATTCTAATGGCTAACCTTCCTGCTCCTGTCCTTCCCAGTCACGTTAATATTGTTGAAGTCGGTCCGCGAGATGGATTACAGAACGAAAACAACGTAGACACGTCACACAAGGTCAACCTCATCAATCAACTGACAGCTGCTGGGTTAACACATATTGAGTCAGGGGCTTTTGTGGCGGCAAAACGTATTCCTCAAATGGCAGACTCATCTAATGTTTTTCAACAAATAACTAAGCAAAAACAAGTCACCTACTCTGCCCTAACGCCTAATTTACAAGGCTTCGAAGCGGCTCTTTCGGCAGGTGCTAACGAAGTGGCCGTGTTTACTTCCTGTTCTGAGTCTTTTACTCAGCGAAACATCCACTGCTCAATTGAAGAAAGCATTCAACGATTCATTCCCGTCATTGAAGCTGCTCATCAACACAACGTAAGAGTTCGTGGCTACCTCTCGTGTATCGTTGATTGCCCCTATGAAGGTAAGACCAAGCCTGAACAAGTGGCAGCGATCAGTGACACCCTAATAGAGTTGGGTTGTTATCAGGTGTCACTAGGCGACACCATAGGTACAGGAACACCACTGAGAATAGCTAGGGTGTTAGAAGCGGTCTTGGAGAATGTCTCCACATCGCAATTGGCCGTTCATTTTCACGATACGTACGGGCAGTCGCTTGCCAATCTTTATCAAGCGCTACTAATGGGTATTCAAACCATAGACAGCAGCGTCGCCGGACTTGGGGGGTGCCCTTACGCCGATGGAGCGTCTGGAAATGTGGCAACTGAGGACGTGCTCTATCTCTGCCATGATTTGGGAATCGCAACAGGCGTGGACCTTGACTCTGTCGCCCAAGCTGGTTGGGCGATCTGTAACGCACTGAACAAAGAGCCAGCATCAAAAGTGTCACTGGCTCTAAGGGCGAAGCAAGGTCAACGTTAATTAGTAGCTATTGCTTAAGTCATAAACACGTAGCGTCGATAGCAGTGTCTCTAACTCCTCACCAATATAGTTAACCTGATAAGGCTCATTAGGCAACAAAGTAAAACTGGAATCACTAAATCGCCCAGAACCGTCGTGCTCCAAATGAACGAAAAACGCTGGTTTATCGGAGGTTAATATTATCGTACTTCCGTCGATCTCCACTTGGATTTTCGCTTTGTTAATGGCCAACTGTTTCACTTCCGGTTTGGCAAACCATGTATTCTGACTCCACTCACCTTGAGATTTGAAGCGGACAAAGAAGAAACCATGGTCAGCTCGCGTCTGCCATTGTGACTTGTTCAACGACCAAACTTCTTTGTTTTCATCAGGTGCGATATCAAGGTTCAAATTCCAGTTGCCAAGTGGTTCACCATTCCAACTCATCCACACCACTTCACCTGTGACCTTCTCTGGAGTTCTACGGTTATTAACCAGCCTCAAGGTCAAGGCATCATCAGTCTCAACAAATGGTATATAGGTAGGAGCAAATACTCGTTTGGCATGATAATGAAGTTGTTTCCAGCGACCACTGTATTCAATACTCGACCAAGAGCTTACCGGCCAGTTATCATTTAACTGCCAGTACAACATTCCTCGACAAATCGGAGATATAGAGCGCCAGTACTCACAACCGGTTTTAATCGCAATGGATTGTTGAACTTGGCTTAAATACAGCATCTGCTCAAAGCTTGCCGGAAACCGAAAATATCTGGTAAACATCTCGGTAATAATGCTATTACCAGAGGCATTCTTTTGGTGCCCTTCAAATGTAGGTGAGGTAACGTTCCAATCTTCTTGCGGTACAAAGGTTTTTACTTCTGATAATGAAGGCCACGACTGAAAGCCAAACTCCGAACAAAATCGGGGTTTAATATTATAGTAAGCATTAAACGACGCACCAGAATGCCACACTTCCCAAAAGTGCATATCGCCTCGAGCATCATCGTGCCATGAGTCACCATAATCGAGCTCTCCGTTGCAAGGAGACGAAGACCAGAACTTTCGTGATGGATCTTCTTGAGCGACGAAATCCGCTAGCTTACGGTTTAATCGGTCATAGTTCACCACGTAGCGGTCTCTGCTGTTTCTCGATTCTTCATACCAATTCAACGCGCCTATTACTTCATTATCGCCACACCACAAGGCAATACAGGCGTAATCTTTCAAACGTTGCACTTGATAGCGTACTTCGGGTTCTACATCGTCAATGAATGTCTGAGTGGATGGATAAAGCGAACAGGCAAACATGAGGTCTTGCCAGACCAGCAAACCTAGCTCATCACATGTTTGATAGAAGATATCGGCTTCATACTGGCCGCCACCCCAAACTCGAATCATATTCATGTTGGCAGCCACAGCATCACCCAACAAGGATTCGTAACGAGTTTTGCTTTCTCGCGCTGGCATGGCGTCCATAGGAATCCAGTTAGCACCACGCGCAGTAATAGGAAAATCGTTAATACGAAACTCCATCGCCGAGCCAATGTCATCCTCTGCATTGTTAAGCTCAAGCTTACGCAAACCAAGGCGTTTATTTATTGTTTGACCGTCCATTGTGACGTTTAAATCATACAGCGGCTGCTCACCATATCCCGCTGGCCACCAGAGTTTGGGAGTCTCAACGGTAAAACTAACTGACGTCACCTCGCCGTCTGAGCTTTTAACTCGCGTTTCAACTTCGTCAAAGACAATAGATATCTCTACGCCAGAAACAGCTTGGTGGTAAACCTGAACCACAACTTCAACTGAGCCGTCCTGTTTCCAGATTTGCTCCGTTGATACGCGATCTAAGCTAACTTCGTTAACCACGCTGATGAAGACATCGTCATAGATGCCGGAAATAACTAGGCAAATTCCCCAATCCCAACCCGAATGGCACTGAGTTTTACGTAGCAAGTTCATATGAGGGATTTGGTTATTGCTTCCCATCGAAGACGGTATTGGGAAAGGTAATGGCACTGTTCTGTTTTTAGCTTCAAGGTGAGCTGGCGTAAAGGCGATACAAATAGTGTTAACACCAAGCTGAACATAAGGTTTGATGTCTACCCTGCGCGCGACAAACATATTGGAAAAAGTGTCGACTTCTGTTCCGTTGATGACTAGCTTCGCTACCGTATCTAGGCGAGACAAGCACAATAGTAACTGCTCAGAGGATAACTGCTGCTGACTCAATTCAAAGGCGCGACTAATTTGCCACTCACATTCCCGAACCCACTGAACCTCTTGCTCATTACAACCCCAGTATGGGTCGTTAATCACACCGGCTTTAAGTAGAGCAGAGTAATTGTCGCCTGGTACTTGCATTGTTACTTCAACTTCCGGTTTTTGTTCACTAGTTAACAGCCAATCACCGTTCAGATTTATTCTCGTCATACACTTTCCCTAACATGCCTTAGACCTATAAAACTATATAGTTTTATATTTACTCTTAAACTATATAGTTATCTAGTGAAACAAATGGGTTATGTGAACTGTTTATTTGTTTAGTAACAAAAGTTTGAACTCATACCCAAACCTTGCCTTGATGCACAGTTTAATCTCACTCAGTGAGAATATTCTTACAGCCCTAAAAGTCTATCGCGTGGTTTTGGTCGCTCCCGATCACACTTTTGGCTAAAACCATGTATAATGCGCGGCTATCAAACCGGTGATACTCAAAGTAAGTACCACATAACTATTCGGACGGAGGCTTAGGCCCGTCTCACCAAATAAAAGGTATAAGTATGTCTATCGAAGCAACTATGCTTGAACGCTGCGAAAACAAATGTGAACTATGTGGTGCTGAAACAGCACTTAAGCCTTTCGCGGTGGCGCCTCATACCCAAATCACGGTTGATCACGCGATTATGCTTTGTGACACTTGTACAGGGCAAATTGAAAACCCGGAAACAATGGATGTTAATCACTGGCGTTGCCTAAACGACAGCATGTGGAGTCAAGTTGCTCCTGTTCAAGTTATGGCTTGGCGTCAACTTAAACGTCTTTCTGCTGAAGGCTGGGCTCAAGATCTTGTTGATATGATGTATCTAGAAGAAGAAGTAGCCAAATGGGCAGAACTTGGCCTAGATGAAAACATTGAAAAGCCACGTGATGTAAACGGCGTAGAACTTAAAAAAGGTGACGATGTAACGGTCATCAAAGACCTGCCAATCAAAGGTTCTTCTCAAGTTATCAAACAAGGTACTGTGATTCGTGGCATCAGCGTTAACGCAGATGACCCTAAACACGTTCAAGGCAAAGCAAATGGCCAAGCCATGTATGTGATTGCAGAATACTGCCGCAAGAAATAATGATGTTCAATTTATAATGAACGAAAAAAGAGCGACCTTAGGGTCGCTTTTTTGTTGCTCCCCTATAACTTAAAACGTGTTTCGACAGGAACATGGTCCGACCCATGAATCTGTTTCAAACTATCTCGAGAGCAAATAGTATTTTGCGAGCCACCGACACGCCTTATCCAAAAATGATCTATTGCAACAACAGGCACAAAAGGTATCGACCAACGTTTAATGAACCTAGGCCAACTGGCAACGGGTTGCTTGTCAAAGCTTGGTAGTATTTGATTGAATCGCTTTGTCGTACTCGCTAAATTAAAGTCCCCGACCACAATGGTCACATCTAACGGCGACGCTTGTGCCATATCAACAACATCTTCAATCACTTCATTCCTTTCACGCCAGAGTACTTCTGATCGCGGTGATGGCGGATGGGCAGCTATCAAAAACAAATCTCGTTCGTTGGATGCTCGCCAAACCACTTGAATAATGTTGTGCCCCGATATCGAGGTGGTGGTATTCATACCATACAACGGTGCACGGCTAAGTATCATTTGACCACTTGGATAACCGACTCGCCTCTGCCCACCATATTGATAAGGATAAAGATCTTTCAACAGTTTAAGCTGTTCCCCATGTTGCGGGGACACTTCTTGTAATACCAAAATATCTGGGCGTCGCTCACGAACAAAATCAATAAAGTTCCCAAGCTGCTGATTGTCATAATAGGTATTGTATTGCATCACACTAACGTAATTTTCATCACAACCATCAGAAGTAATAAACTGTGGCGTCGTTCCGAATAGAACCAATGAGGCGACCGACAACACCGCAGCAATCATCGCTGCTGAGGTCTGTTTAATGATAATCAGAACAATCGTGAAGATAAGATAACACGTGGGAATGAAGACAATAAATGCGGCCAGATTTTCCAGCTGCCAGTTCAGGTTAAAATAGTAGAGATAACACCCCGAAAGTATGGGGAATAAAATAATGCAGAATAGTAGTAATCGTTGCAAACCATCTCATCTCCAACCGAACTCATATATTCAGTGTAGCGGCTTTAAGTCTATGTGCTCACACAGTTAATTGGTACGAGCTGGTTTGCATGTAGTAATGTTGGTTAGTCTTCCGTTTGCGACAATTCTTCGCAATCAGGTAATTCGAAGCCGATCTCCATAGCATCTAGCCATTCGAGCGCTTCTTCGTTTGTTTGTGTTTCCATAATGTCATCCTGTTTTAGAACAAGCGCCTTTGTATTCATAGCCCTAAACACCAGACCGCTAACTACAAATCGCTTGAACACTCGTCATAGAGTTTTACCTAACGTATATGACAAAAGTAAGAAACCCAAGAGAAATCGACATTTATTTTGATACAACTCATTGTTAAACGATTGCGGAGCCAATAAATCTCCTACTTCAACACTTAATGTAAAATAAACTTTACACTAGATAAGATTATGTTTACATTATGCTTGTTATTTGGATTATTACACTGCATACTCTTCGAAAATTCAGCATTAATGACTCATATTTGAGTATTCGTTAAAACGATAATGCAAAGTAACCTACAAGCTGTAAAGTAGACTGTACAATGAAATCAAAAGTTCTCGGAAGCACACTTATTATTGCCGGTACAACCATTGGTGCTGGTATGCTCGCCCTTCCAATAGCCTCTGCTGGTATTGGTTTTGGTACTTCTTTAGTACTCATGTTCGCCTTATGGGCCTTAATGGCTTATACCGCTCTGTTGATGGTAGAACTTCACCAGTACGCTGATCATTCCGCAACATTACACACATTAGCTAAACAAGTACTGGGTAAAAAAGGCAAATACATCGCGAGTTTCGCCATGCTATTTTTGTTCTATGCACTTTGTGCGGCCTATATTGCGGGTGGCGGCGGCCAGTTCGCTGACCGTTTAGATATGCTTTTTGGTATTCGTTTGCCAGGAACCGTGGCCACTCTGCTTTTTACCGTTTTAGTCGCGTTAACAGTTACCATTGGTACTCATGCGGTAGATAAACTCAATCGAGTACTATTCACGCTGAAACTCATCGCAATGGGCAGTGTTTTATTTCTGCTAGCTCCTAATGTCACCCAAGGCTACCTGATGAGTATGCCCGTCCAGCAAGGTCTCATTGTCGCTTCTATCCCAGTCATTTTTACTTCTTTTGGTTTCCACGGCAGCATTCCTGCGATTGTGAACTACCTTGAAGGCGACACAAAGGCGCTGAAAAAAGCAATTGTTATTGGCTCTAGCTTACCCCTTGTTATTTATATTTTTTGGCAAATCGTTACCTTAGGCGTGGTACAACAAAGTACGTTGATTGAAAACTCTGGTCTGTCTAACCTAATTGGCTTATTAGCAGAAGCAGTCCATGTCGAGAAGCTCGCGACTATTATTGGTGTATTCGCTGATCTAGCCCTAGTAACATCATTCTTGGGTGTGAGCTTAGGTCTTTTTGAATACTTGAGAGATTTGGGCAGCAAGTTCACTTCAAAACAAAATGGCACCAAGCAAACAGCGGGTCTGTCATTCTCTCAACGCGCAATTGCTGCGCTAGTGACATTCCTTCCACCGCTATGTTTTGCTTTGTTCTATCCACAAGGCTTCATCATGGCACTAGGTTACGCAGCGATAGCACTTGCTGTACTGGCTATCTTCCTACCAACCATCATGGTGGCCAAAACACGTAAACAGTTTACAAGTGAAACTGGCTATCAAGTCGCTGGCGGACACATTGCACTTTATTCCTCGATGTTGGTTGGTGTAATTATTGTGGGTTCTCAGTTACTTGTAACATTTAAGATCCTCCCTACACTTGGCTAGTTAAGTGATCGTTATCACATTTAAAATGAATGCCGCTAAATGTATTTCATAAAATGTCGATATCATACCAAGATTGAAGGTCCTCAATGAGGGCCTTTAATTTTATCAGTCTATTCAAATAACAATATCACTCCCGGAGTTATCATGAGAGAAGTGAAATTTAGAAAGATCGACGCCTTGTTCATCAAGATGTCGATTAATGACAAGATGTGGGTACTATTTGCCCTATTTTTCGCCGCACTTACCTTTTCTGCGGTCAGTCGTTATCAAGACAGCGTCTCAAATGCAGAGCAACAAGCAATCGCTAGTGCTGAAGCCAAGCTATCTAGTTATTTAGAAGTAAGTTCAGCAACGGGTAACTCAAGCATTTTGAAAAACTTCAACGTTATAGAATCCACAAGCCAAGCATCTTCGATCAATAGCGGTCAGGTAACAGCAACAGCTCGCGGGTTGGATGGCAAAAATTACAGCCTAACCACTTCAGCATCTATACAAATAGACAACGCCAAGTCTCAAGCACTTATCTCTCTTGCTCTCACTTATCTCTGGCTACTGCCTTTTTCTATCTTTAGCTATTGGTTGGCCACTTTCCTCGGTGGTGCACTATTTACTCTTTACTCCACCACTCAGAAAATTGCCGACGGCGACCTAACCTCTCGTCTTAATTTTGTCGCTGGCCGCGATGAGTTTGGAACCATAGGTGTGGCATTGGACCGCGCTATGGACACTTTAACTGAGCTAGTCACCACCGTTAAGTCATCTGCAACCAGCCTGGAAGAAACAGCCTCTTCTTTTCAAGAGGAAATGGCGAAAAGTAACAACCAAATCAACAATCAATATGCGTCACTTGACTCAGTTGCTACCGCTATGGAACAGATGACGGCTTCCGCTCAAGAAGTGTCGAACATTTCTCGTCAGTCAAATGAACAGGCAGAAGAAGATACCAAGCAAGTTGAGCTTAGCTATCAACGCGTCCAACAAGCTATCGGTGATATCAATCAATTGTCTGCGTTTATCGAAGAAGCTTCACACTCTGTAGCGGCTTTGACGGATAATACGACCCAAATCAATGAGGTTATTACTACCATCAATGCAATCTCTGAACAGACGAACCTACTAGCATTAAACGCAGCTATTGAAGCTGCAAGAGCGGGTGAACAAGGCCGAGGCTTCGCAGTCGTCGCAGATGAGGTTCGCACGTTAGCTGGTCGTACTCAGACAGCCACGGTCGAGATTCAAGCTATGATTGAAAAGCTTCAATCTGAAAGCCAAAATATTGCCGCCATTACTCAACAAACGGTAGAACAAGCCGAATCCAGTAGCGCACTGATTTCGGAGATTGGACATGACGTCAATTCTATCGCCGACTCATCTCGCGCAGTAATGGACATGAGTACTCAAATTTCTACATCAGCGGCGGAACAAAGCGCGGTGGCTGCTGAAATCGCAGCAGAGCTCAGTGATATTCGAGTTCAGTCCGGTACCATTCGCGAAGTAGCGGAACAAAGCGAGGTGGGCGTATCAAACCTTACTAAAGCGACGATTACACTGGGAGAAGTACTGACTCGTTATCGCACTTAGTATGCTCTGATCATAACGCAGTATTTCAAATTAAAAAGCCAGCATTGCTGGCTTTTTTGTTGGTTTATTTTCAAGAGACAAAGAAACGCCGAATACAAACCCAGATGCATATTAAATTACCCATCAACACGCATATTGATTCATTGAACCAATATCCCACCTGTACAAATAGCGACCAACAATGACTATTAGTGACATAAGTCGCATTAGTACGTGAAATCGAGCAGTTTTCCACACTAGATATTTGAGCTCGTATTACTATTAATAGGGTCAAGGTAACTTCGAGTAGTTAGGAGAGATATGTCACATAGCAAATCACAAGAACCATATACAGGACTATGTCCTGAATGCGGAGCTGATGAAGGCCTGTTGTCTGAAGATAACGAAACGTTCTTGTGTGCGGAATGTGGCTACTACACCACAGAATTGACGAAGCAAACAACTCGTAGCTACCAACAAAAGTTCAATGCCACGTCAATCAAACCTTTTACGCTAAACTGTTCTGTTCACTAATGTGCTCAATGACCTGTTTCATTGACGTCAAACAGGTTGCATTTTTCTGTTCATAGTCACAACTAGTGGCGAAGTGTATGGTTCTAATACCTGCCGCTATGCCCATTTTGACGCCTTTCGATGTGTCATCAATATAAACGCACTCATCCGGTAGAAAACCCATCATGGTCACTGAGTATTGAAGTAAATCGGGCTCGGGCTTCCAACTGTTGGCATCAAAAGCAGAGATGACTTTACCTCTGAATTTCTCACTCAAGCCAACAATAGAGAGCATCTTTTGGGCTTTAGAAAGTGGACTGTTGGTAACAACACAATATTCAATGCCTTGTTGATCCAAGTGAGAGAGCAGCTCCAATGCTCCTTCCATAGGTCTAAGCTTCTGCTCAAACAAGCGTTGAGTTTCATTACGATAAATAGGTTCTAGTAAATCCAGCGAAACATGACTTTGTGCCAACGATTGAGCGGAAGATAGAACGTCCGCTATCTTGCCGCCCGAAAAGTTATCCGATACCGCTTCTATACTTAGCGTTACCCCTACCTGCTCAAACGTGGCAACTATCGCCTCACAACACAATCTTTCACTATCGACCAGTGTTCCATCACAATCAAACAACACACATTTTACTTTTGACATCAAACACCAAGCCTTACAACACTTATTTTTCGTAAAATATTAATATACTTCCCTGATCAATATGTGGGGCTAGGCGTGAGTTTTTATATATTGTTTTACTTGATGATCGAAACTTCCAAGCAGATCACCGTTTTTCAATCCAAAGGTCAGATTCTTTTGCAATATCTAAGGTTTGTATTAGAGACGCTATAATGGGCTCCGGGCTTAAATCCTGTGCGCTATGACAGGTAACTAAGTCCGAGAAAAGAACAACGGTGTCTTCTTTACTCACCAACACCGCGGCACATGCTTCGCCACCCTCAAAGCCCAGATATAGGTCATGCGACTGGTCCAAAATAATTTGTGCGAAAAATTCCACTATCGCATTCTGATGGTGTTCAACCGCCCACCTTTTCGCCTGCAATAGAGCAAACATGACTGTTAATCTATGAAAATCAACCTTGTGCCACTCGATGTTCAAATCGCTTTCGGAGTCCACCTTAAGCGACTCTAAGTAGTTGCTCGACAACGACTCCTGATACAATTCCCTTCCCTGTACGCTTTCAGGTGTTGGGAAATCAACGTCTATCTGGCTCGCTAGCCATTGATTTTTGTTGGTATAAAGTCGTTCTGCGACATCTTTCATAATAATCCTGTTCGATTTTTCGAGTAACCTTGGTTATGGTATACAAAAGCGTTAATAAAAAGGAATGCTCTCTATGTTTAAAAAGCTCTTGCTGGTCCCTGCTCTGACACTAGCCTTGTACGGTTGTGGTGATAAAGAGGTAGGTGATGTATCGCTGGGTATGTTCACATTAAAAGATATCAAACTCAATACTCTAACCGATCCTATTGTTACCGGTGTTACTTGCCATATTGCCAGCATTGAAGCTGACTTAAGCCTATCTGATCCAAGTGACAGCTCTATCTCATGTCGACAAACTGGTGAGATAACACCAGAAATGATCGCGCAAATCGATAAGTCGAAGTCAGGTGAAGTGGTCTTCAAGAAATCTAAGAGTATTTTCTTTAAGAGCATGAAAGTACGTCGCATCTATGACAAAGATAACCAAACACTTATGTATCTTTCATACTCTACCAAAGAAACGTCAGGTAGCTTTAAGCACAGTCTCTCAACTGTTCCACTATGGAATACTGCTGCCTATGTTGAGCCGGCCACTGAAGTAGCCCAATAAAACATAAGCGGGTACTTTAATAATTAGAAGTACCCGCTTCCGCCAATAGTCATTATTTACATTGACCCGCTTGTATACAACCATTGCAGCTTGTGACGGACTCTAAATGGTCACAGAATACGTAACTGGTATTCTTCCCTGTAGCGTTTAGCTTTACTTCCATCAAGGCTTTATCTGCCAACGCCAACAGTTGATCTTCCAACCCTTTTTGTAGTGATGCTATACCAAGACTTATCTTGATCTTGAACGGATGACCAGTACTCGAATAGAGGGTTTTACTTGCTACTGATTCACGTACTCTTTCAGCCAATCTATAAGCATCGGGCAGCGAGGTTTTTGGAAGTAAAATAGTGAACTCATCTCCACCAAACCGAAAACAGAAATCCTCTTCTCGCACCGCCCCTAACAGGGTCTTACCTATCGACTGAAGAACGTAATCTCCAATGCTATGCCCAAATCGGTCGTTAATGGATTTAAATCCATCCACATCCAACATTAAACAAGACATGTCATGCTCATGTCGTTTAAATGATGCGATCTCATGCTTTAATTGGAGTTCAAGAAATCGACGATTATACAGGCCGGTTAGCACATCCCGAATAGCGAGAAACTCAAGCTCATTGTGGCGCGCTACGGTCTTTGAAATATCAATCGCTAACCCAAATATGCCGACCACCTCATTATGGCTGTTGAAAAGAGGCGACTTCATATTTTGATAGTGCTTAACCTCACCCGATTTCAACGTGTTCACTTCAACGTTTGAAACTGTTTTGCCATTCAGAACCGACACATCATTTTTGATTAGGTCACTTGCCTGCTCTATCGAGAAAAACTGACTGTCATCAGCACCGATGATCTCTTCTCTAGAACGAGCGAACAATTGGCATACCGCTTCATTGACGTAGGTGTAACATCCGTTTTTGTCTTTGATAAAGAAGTAACAATCCATGCGATCAAGCACTTCTTGAATTTTCTCTGGGCTTAGGCTCGAAATATTCAATATGCAATCCATATCATTATAACTAGTCTTAGGTTAGTAGGCTGATAAACCCTGTCAAGATTAGGGTTATGCATTGGTTAACAGTTTGATTAAAGATTGGATTTCACCCTTTCTCATCTACGGTTTAAATCACACAAATGCTGCAATTTTATGAAACATTATTGAAGCCGTTGTGATATCATGCCGCCAAATTTCGTTCCATCAGCGTTTACTATGAGATTCCCTGGACAACGTAAGTCAAAACACTATTTCCCAACTAGCAAGAAAGATCTGTCTGTTAGCCAAGCGCAGTCAGCTCCAAAGCTATTTCGACCGACTATTATTGGTGTTGGTCAAACTATCGTTGATATAGAAGCACGAGTTGACGATGCTTTTCTTGCTAAATACGACCTAAGTAAAGGCCACTCTCTGGTACTTGAAGAAAGTAAAGCAGACGCGCTTTATGAAGAACTGGTTGCTGAAGGACTAATTACTCACCAATTCCCAGGTGACACTATTGGTAACACGCTACACAACTATTCAGTTTTGGCAGATAGCAAATCTGTTTTGCTGGGTGTTATGTCAAAGAACATTGAAGTAGGTTCGTACGGTTACCGTTATCTATGCCGAACTTCTTCACGCATGAACCTGAACCATTTACAAACTGTTGATGGTCCAATTGGCCGTTGCTACACGCTAATCACCGACGATGGTGAACGAACATTCGCGATCAACGAAGGTGAAATGAACCAACTTAAGCCAGAAAGTATTCCAGAGTCTGTGTTTAACAAGGCTTCAGCTTTGGTTGTTTCTTCTTATCTAATGCGTGGTAAGCCAGAAGATCCGATGCCTAAAGCCGTTGCACGTGCAATCGAGATCGCAAAAGCGAAATCAGTACCCGTGGTGTTAACGTTAGGAACTAAGTGGGTTATCGAAGGCAACGAAAAGTTCTGGCAGGATTACATTAAAGACAATGTCACTATCGTTGCTATGAATGAAGAAGAAGGTGAAGCACTCACTGGATTCTCTGACCCACTACTCGCCGCCGACAAAGCGTTGGACTGGGTAGATTTGGTATTGTGTACAGCTGGCCCTGATGGCCTATATATGGCCGGTTATTGCGACAATGTTGCACTCCGTGAAACGACGCACGATATTCTTGAAGGCGAAATCGATGAGTTCAACAAATTTGAATTTAGTCGAGCAATGCGTAAAGCGGATTGTGCAGACCCGCAGAAAGTCTACTCTCATATTGGCCCATATTTAGGTGGTCCACTGGAGATTAAGAACACCAATGGCGCAGGTGATGGTGCTCTGTCGGCTCTACTTCACGACATGACAGCGGCTTTGTTGCCGAAATC
>NZ_JPJA01000086.1:521227-551567 GCF_000733315.1 Vibrio sp. ER1A | reverse complement strand
GAATTCGGCAACAAAGCCCATGACAGCCAATGACTTTCATTGCCAGAATGTTCCAGAGTCAGATAAACATGTTGCACCTTGCTTAACCTACTCTTCTCTTTCACAAATTTGTAAGTATGCGAACCGAGTGAGTTACGAAGTCCTAACACAGCACTCGCCACGACTCACCCGCTCGTTACCAGAGCGAGAAGACAGCTTGGAAGAAGCATACTGGGATCGATAAAAAAGAGGCTTCGGCCTCTTTTTGTTTTCAAAACAATCAACTAAATAAAGAGTGATTAAAAATAGAACAGGTTGCTGAATATTTAACTTTACAAAGGATATTTAACCAGTATTATCCTGACGCAAACGTTTTCCTCAATAATTTTGTGGCTTTTAAGGACCGTTAATGCTATCTGATATTGATATCTGTCGTACGACGTCTCTTTCCCCTATTTCTGAGATTGCTAAGCAATCTGGACTACTCGACTCTGAGTTTCATCCTCAAGGTTTTCACAAGGCAAAAGTATCCTTAAACGCGGTAAACCGACTCAAAGACAATATTGATGGCAAGCTTGTTGTCGTCACTGCCATCACTCCCACACCACTAGGTGAAGGCAAAACCGTGACCACAATTGGTTTATCACAAGGTCTGAAAAAGCTTGGTCAATCGGTCATGGCGTGTATTCGTCAACCGTCGATGGGGCCGATTTTCGGTGTTAAAGGTGGCGCTGCAGGTGGTGGCTACTCTCAAGTTGCACCGATGGAAGAATTGAACCTTCACCTGACGGGCGATATTCACGCGGTTACCGCTGCTCACAACCTTGCTGCTGCCGCAATTGACGCTCGTATTTACCACGAACAACGCCAAGGTTATGAAGCGTTCGAATCTCGTACTGGGCTTAAAGCATTAAAAATTGATATCAAGAATGTCGTCTGGAAACGCGTAGTTGACCACAATGACCGAGCACTTCGCATGGTGACAGTTGGCCAAAACGAGGTGAACAAAACCATTAATGGTTATGAGCGTGAAGACGGATTTGATATCTCCGCAGCCTCTGAGCTGATGGCGATTTTAGCACTATC
The DNA here is from genome assembly GCF_000733315.1 of Vibrio sp. ER1A. Classification (NCBI taxonomy): domain Bacteria; kingdom Pseudomonadati; phylum Pseudomonadota; class Gammaproteobacteria; order Vibrionales; family Vibrionaceae; genus Vibrio; species Vibrio sp. ER1A. The sequence goes on along the minus strand of NZ_JPJA01000086.1, from coordinate 550,502 downwards.
GAAAGACTTAAAAGATCTGCGTTCACGTATCGGCCGCATTGTCGTGGCTTACTCTTTAGATGGTGAGCCAATTACCACCGAAGATCTTCAGGTTGCAGGTGCTATGGCTGTTAGTATGAAAGAAGCGATTGAGCCAACCTTAATGCAGACTCTTGAAGGGGTTCCAACGCTTATCCATGCGGGTCCTTTTGCCAATATCGCTCATGGTAACTCATCGATTATTGCCGATAGCATAGCAACAAAGTTGAGCCGCTATACGATCACTGAAGGTGGTTTTGGTTCTGATATGGGTTTTGAAAAAGCCTGTAATATCAAAGCCTCTGCAACAGATAAAAAACCTGACTGTGCGGTTATCGTGGCGACACTTCGTGGCTTAAAAGCGAACTCTGGACTCTATGACCTCAAACCAGGTACGCCGATTCCAGATTCTATCTATGGCAATGATTCGAACGCCCTCCAAGCTGGGTTCGAGAACTTGAAATGGCATATTAACAACGTCGCTAAATATGGTGTACCAGCAGTCGTTGCTATCAACCGCTTCCCTCAAGATAGTGACGAGGAGCTTAACCTTCTAAAATCTTGGATTGAAGCGCTCGAACAAGATTGCCGAGTAGCAATTAGTGAAGGTTTCGCAAAAGGTGGCGAAGGCACTAAAGAACTCGCACAGCAGGTTATAGCGGCCTGTGAGAACGAAGCGAACTTCAAACCACTTTACACACTCGATCAATCAATTGAATCTAAGCTAATGGCAGTATGCGAAGGTGGTTACGGTGCCGCTCGAGTCACTCTGTCTTATCAAGCGCAAAAGCAGCTTGAGCTCTATGAAAAACATGGCTTCAATCACCTCGCCGTATGTCTTGCGAAAACCCCTCTGTCTATCACCACCGATGGCAGTATCAAGGGCGCACCAACAGACTTTGATGTTGTAATACGTGAATTACGTTTGTGTGCTGGTGCTGGTTTTATCTATGCACTTTGCGGCAATGTAATGACGATGCCAGGATTACCAGACAAACCAGCCTTTATGTCCCTTGATCTTGATGACGAAGGCAATATCATTGGACTAAGTTAATCTATTTATCTGATTTAGCTATAAAAAAAGCGACGTTACAACGTCGCTTTTTAATATCTAAACTATCTACTGCGCTACTATCAAGGTCAACTCGACGCGCCTATTACAGGCCTTACCATATTGTGTTTGGTTAGTGCATTCTGGAACATTCTCGCCATAACCACGCGTATAGATCATCTGCCTAGGCACTTGTTGGCTGATCAAAGTTTGACGAACGGACTCAGCACGTTTGTCAGATAGCTTATCGTTGATTGCCACAGTTCCGGTATTATCTGTATGCCCACCAATCACAACGTCAATCCCTTGCTGGCCTGATAAGAAGCTCGCCAGTTGTTGCAGCCACTGTGCAGAGGTGCTGGCTACATGTGCCGAGCCAGTATTAAAGTGGATTTTTTGCTTTAGGCGGATCATGACATAGTCACCGGGAACTAGCTCATAGTCGAGACCATTGTTGACCAAATAGCGCTCAAGAACATTCCAAGACTCTGTGCGCATTTGTCCATAGGGTCCTTGAACGCTGGTTGAGGCAATCTTTGGCGCATCCGCCCATTCAGGGTGCATCACATCAAACTCCGACTTCGGAGCCGTTTGAAGCATTTCTGGAAACAGTTTACTTGTTGTCGATGAGACCGAACTACAGCCCACCAGTAAGGAGGCAGCCAATACCATCCCTGCTTGTTTCAACGTAAACATGTCAATCTCCAATTATTCCTTTATACGCTGTTAACTATCGGCGATTAATACAGAAACTTTATAGTGAAACAGAAAAAAACTAACGGAATTTAGGTTTCGCTTTGTAACGATTTGACGAGCTGAATTGCTTGTAAGCAGACTTAAATAAACGTTAAACTCTGTGAGTTATTTTCATATAGAAGCTTAAACATGTTTAAAACTCTTACTAAAACTTTATCTGTGATGGCCTTGGCTCTTGTTGTTGCTGCTTGTAGTGACTCTGATACAACACCCGTTGAGGGTAAGCAATACCGCACACTTGATACCAACCTGAGCACACTGCGCTTACCTCAAGTTACCGAAGTATTCTCTCTAGGCTGTGGTCACTGTCGTAACCTTGAACCAATGCTTCCTGAGTTAGAGTCATTGACTGACAGTAAACTTGGTAAAGTCCATGTGATGTTTAATGAAAGCGCACAAATCGCTGGTATGTTGTTCTATTCTGCAGTTATGCAGTCTGAAAACAACGTCGTTCCTGCTGATATGAAAGACGAGCTATTTGCACTCGTTCAAAACCCAGACATGGATGGCAGCGCAAAGAAAGTTGAACTGGATCGAATCTTTGAGTCTCGTGGCATGGTTAGCCCATACAACCTAAGCGAAGCGCAACAAAAAGAGCTGTTTAATTACATTCAAACTGCAGAAACCGTATCGACTAAAGCGCAAATTAATGCAGTTCCAACGTTTATCGTTAATGGTAAATACGAAGTGATGCTAGCGGGTCACCAAGACATTAATGAAATCGCTGAAACCATCAACTATCTAAAAACAAAATAACAATAAGGAATTACTGTGTCTAAAGTCTTAATCCCTCTCATTGTCCTGCTATTAGCGGCTTTCATGATCTATCGAACTTGGACCAACAGCAAAGCTGGTGAGGAGAACTTTCAGCAAGGCCAAGCATTCCTTCTAGAAAACGCTAAGAAAGAAGGCATTATTACTACTGAGAGCGGCCTACAATATGAAGTGCTTGAAACTAGTGGCAATACTGAAAAACCAGGCCCTAAAAGCAAAGTTAAAGTGCATTATCACGGCACGCTTATCGACGGTACTGTGTTTGATAGTTCAGTCGACCGTGGTACACCAATTAGCTTCGGGCTGAACCAAGTTATCAAAGGATGGCAAGAAGGCCTTCAACACATGTCTGAAGGTGACAAATATCGCTTGTACATCCCAAGTACATTGGGTTACGGCAAGAAAGGCACAGGCCCTATCCCTCCGTCAGCAGTACTGATTTTTGATGTTGAATTGATTGAAATTCAATAATCAAAACTATAAACAAAAAGAGCACCTATAAGGTGCTCTTTTTGTTTCGCTCTCTATCGTAAAGGTCACTGTACCGGATGAAATTCAAAGCCTGACTCAGTAACCAAATAGCAGTCCATTCCACCAGCATGCGCAGCTTGAAGGCCCAATTGAGTGTCTTCAAACACTACACACTTCTTAGCGTCTACACCCATATTCTTAGCCGCTAACAAGAACGTTTCTGGATTAGGTTTGTGACTCTCAACATCGGTTGCCGACACTACACAGTCTAAGTCATTCAAAACTCCAGCGTGCGTCAATAGCTTCAAAGCAGAGTCACGTTGGCTCCCTGTACCTATCGACATGGGTTTGGTGCCTTTATATTGCTGAAACACTTCATAAGTGTGTGCTATTGGCTTACCGGTTAGTGGCAATTGTGCAAAAGCATTCATCTTAAATATAGACACTTGTTTCGGATCCAATTCGATACCATAACGCTTTGACACCTCACCCGCGATCTTGACAATTGGCATACCTCCCAAAGAATGCAGCCAATGGCGATCAAATGGAAAATCGAATTTCGTTGCCGTCATTTCCCACGCTAAGACATGGTTTGGCATGGTATCCAACAGCGTGCCATCCATATCGAAGATAATTCCATCATACAACTCTAAATCTAACAACTGGTTAACCTCTTGTGGTTCATTAAGGGCAGTAACATTACATATTTATTACTAAAGAACGGCGTACGCTTACCGATACAATAGTAAATAATAAAAAAACGGCTTAGTTTTGTGTAGTCTTTCCATTTTTGAGTTTAGAAAAATTTTTATTAGTGACTAGAAATCAACAAGTTGATACATTCCGCGCTCAGAAATATTTAAGCACACATATTCATATTGCCAATCCAATTGCTGGCAATATCTTTCTCGCGAATATGAAAAGGTTGATAATGAAGATCAAGCACCAACTTCTACTTTTAGGGTCAATATCCGTATTGGCTATCACCTCAATGTTAATGTCTAGTAGCTACTTTGCGAAGACTACAGATAACCTTACCAATGCTCTCACTAAACTTAGTCAACTTGAAGTCACTTTGTTGAATCTGCGTAGAAATGAAAAAGATTTTTTATTACGTAAAGACGAAAAGTACCTAGCAAAGTTTAGAGTCAACGCTGAACATTTCCGTAATCAACAGAATGAACTTCAACTCACCCTTGCCAACGCAGGTGTCTCTCTTCCAAATCAACTATCAGCGGAGCTTGCAGCTTACGAACAAGCCTTCACAAAACTGGTAAATGGTTATGTTGTACTTGGTCTAAACCTTTCACAGGGTCTGTCTAAGCAATTTCTTGAAGTATTCCATCAAGAGCTTGAGCGAAACATCACTCGTGAATTATTGCAGTACCACGATGACGTTATGTTTGGCAATGTTGCGACCGTGAAACCAACCAACAACCCATCTCTTAATACTGTTGGTCAAAATGTCCTTAAGCAACGTGAAGTCATTGGCTTTGCCTACGACCAAGGTTTGCTTGGGCTAACTCGCAGCAACTCTCATAAGATTGAAACAGATTTTGAGGATTTTAATGCTCAATTAAACCGTGTACTTGATGACAAAATCCAAACCATCATGACCGCAAAATGGACCATTTCTGTTCTACTACTTGTTGTCATTGCCGCTCTCATCACTTACATCGTTAGAGCAATCAACCTTAATGTAAACCGCTTGCAATCTACTATCTCGGATATTGCTGAACACAATGACCTAACCAAAAGAGTGTCAGTTAAAGGCAACGATGAGATAGCCTCGATTGGTAAAGCCGTCAACTCATTACTGGATAACTTTGCTTCATTGGTTGGTAACACACAGAGACAGTCTTCAGAGCTTAGAAGTAGCAGTACTAATATGGAAGATGAATTGGAGAATGTGATTCATCAATTCCATAGTCAAAGTGACCACACTAACTCAATGGCAACGGCGGTTCAGCAAATGGTAACCACCATTGACGAAATTGCACAAACTACTCACAACGCCGCTGATGTGGTCAACAAAGCAGCGGACAACTCTCAGAACAGCCGCGTATTTGTTGAAAACACTGTCGGCAATATCGAGTCTCTTTCTTCCGTACTAGCGGAAAGTAACAATGAAATCCGTTCCTTGAACGAGCATGTTGGCAAAATTGGCGGAGCAGTTCATATTATCCAAGACATCGCGGAGCAAACCAACTTATTGGCACTAAACGCCGCTATTGAAGCTGCTCGAGCTGGCGAACAAGGGCGTGGATTCGCTGTAGTTGCGGATGAAGTTCGCGCCTTGGCTAGCCGAACCCATCAGTCAACGGAAGAAATCACCAACCTCGTCAGTGCAATTCAGGCTCAAATGACAACAGTGGTTACCGACATAGAGCAATGCAACGCTCAAGGAGCAGAAACATTGTCTGCCTCTGCGAAGCTTGATAGTGCACTACAGCAAATTTCTGAGGACATGGCCGAAATTCAGACCAACTCCGATCAAATTGCTGCGGCGATTGAAGAGCAAGGCATAGTAATGGGTCAGGTAGGCGAATCCATCACAGAGCTCAATGAGATCTCTAATGACAACATGTCGAATGCACGTAACTGCTTAAATGAAGTGAAAAACGTGTCTAGTCAAACCACTAAAATGGACAGTGCCATTTCAATCTTTAAGATTTAGGGAACGCTAACTAAGACAAAGGCCACATCAAAATGTGGCCTTTTTGTATTCCATTACTTTTTAACAAGCACTTGTTCGTGCTCCATAAGTTCGCGCACAAATATCGATGGTGAGGATTGATACGTCACCCACACTTTGGTTTTTGCTCTTGTTAATGCAACATAGAACAAGCGCCGTTCTTCAGCGTGTTCATAAGTATCAGTGCCTATGGTCAATGCATTATTTAGGTGAACGAACTTCCTTTTCGCTGGAAATTGTCCCTCATCAGCGCCTACCACAATAACGTAATCCGCTTCTTTGCCTTTACTAGAGTGACAGGTCATAAACTCCAACGACAAGTTTGCAAACTGCTTACACCAATCACCAAACAATTCCGGTTTATGATAGTGGTTACGTCCTAACAGCAACACTGATTTGCCTTGTTTGGACTTGCTATTAAGTTCCTCGAGAATTTTCTCTACACGGCTGCCCTGCTCCACAATCACTGCCTTTTGCTTAGCAGATTTGTGGCTCTTAATATCTTTAGTCAGCTGAGTCGGATTGGCTTGAATGAAATCAGATGCCACTTCCAATAACTTGTCATTAAAACGATATGTCGTATCTAACAAGTGGATAGAGGCGTTAGGGAATCGTTGCTCAAAGCCTGTCGTCAAATCCACATCAGATCCAGTAAACTGATAGATGGACTGCCAGTCATCACCCACAGCATAGAGTGTTGCATTGGTATCATCTTGAAGCTTTTGTTCACAAAGTGCTTGAACCAACTCTAAACGATCAGGGGAAATATCCTGATACTCGTCGACCATGACAAACTTCCAGTTCGATTTGAAGCGCGAAGCAGAAACATGTTTAGTCGCTTTAGTAATCATCGAGGTAAAGTCAATTTGCTCATTCTCTTTGAGCATCTTTTGCCATGCTTGATAACAAGGCCAACAAAGCGCCAGCTCACTATTAAACCGCGCATACTCTTCTTCGTCTATGATCTTCTCTTGAATCGCTTTCTTCGATAATCCAGCAGAAATCAACTGGTCTAGTTGCTGCTCTAGCCATGCGATGAGCTTAGGGTTTTCACTTTGACTGCCAAGCTCCTCATCTCCTTTTAAGTAGGCAATGGGCCATTTAGATAAGTGCTTTTGCCAACGTTTGAAGTTGGTTGGTGTCATCCAATGCTTCTTCAGCCAGTCAATGCACCAAGCAGTTTTTTGTGTTTGCTCAGTCGCTAATGGCGTTAATTGAGGTGGTTGATTCTCAGTTTCTTTGAGTATCTTCAGTCCTAATTGATGGAAGGTCAGCACCGAAATAGCGTCAGCCGTTTGCCCCAGCTTTTTCTCAAGACGTTGCTTCATTTCATTAGCAGCGTCACGACCAAACGCCACCAACAGTATCTGGTCAGCCTGTGCAAGATGACTTTGCAGCAGATAGGACACACGCGCCATCAGCACACTCGTTTTACCTGAACCTGCTCCGGCAAGGATCAAGTTTTGATCGTTGTTATGTAGAACCGCCATTTGTTGTGAGTAATTAAGTGGAGATGACTCAGATTGCGAGAATAATACCTGCCAATTCTCACGCTCAGTTTCCAACCATGTTTGGTTTCGTTCTGCTAATACTGTCGCCGTATCATCCAACCATGGGATAAGGTTGTTGATTCGCTTTGGCATAGTGCGCATCGCTTCAGACAATGACATGTTGATTTCTAGGAACTCAGAGTTTACAGCATCCGCCCATGACACCATTTGTGATTGAGGCAAAAATTGTGGCAGAGAACGCAAGCGTCGTAACTCATCTTCCCATTTCGGTAGATAGGTATTCAGCAAACCGCATTGTTTATGGTGCCATTGCTGATAACAATTCACTGCATGTTTGGCAAAGTCCTGCGCTTCTCTCCAAGGCACCCCCTGAACAACCCAACACACTTGTTTGTCATTCTCTTCGTGTGCAAACACCGACACTGATGACCACACTAACCCTCGCTTAACACTTAATTTTCCCGACCATTCACTAAACGGAATTCGAACCTCGGCGCGCACCGAGTGCAGTACAAGGCTATCGCCATTAAGTTCAAGAGAGCGAAATTCGTGTTGAGTAAATAACTCAGCGGTTGGGGAGGCAGTTAGCAGCATGTTGTTCTAAAGGTTCTAATCAGCAAATCTCTCACTAGTCTACTGTATCAGCCAATGATTTCCAGATAACTTTATGTAAAATCTGCGAAAAGGAATCCAAACTCGAATGACGATTGCCTGTCGTCCTCTAGCAGTCAGAGAACTTCTCGTTACGAGCACGCACAAAAAAGCGCCCAATACTTAGGGCGCTTTCCAGACATAAATTAGCTACTTATTCGTCGGGGTCTGAAGTTTGTCCATCACCTCATCCAAGTTAAAGCTTGCTGCTTTTTGCCTTGGCGGGAACTCTTTAAAGGTCTCTAAGAACTTCCCTACATAGACTTGAGCCGGAACTAACAAGTAAACACGGTCCAACATCCAGTCATAGTATGTATTGGAGGTAACATCAGCGACCTCATAAGGGTCCATTCTCAAGTTAAAGATTTTTGGCACGCGAAGTGTCACGAAAGGTTCGGCCCATATCCGCAACGTACCTTCTACCCTCTGCTCCATAAATACCACTTTCCAGTTGTTATAACGTAGCGCGGTTAAATCGCCGTCATCTGAGAAGTAGAAAATCTCAGCACGCGGTGACTCTTCACTTTCACCCGTTAAGTAAGGGAGGAAGTTGTAACCATCAAGGTGAACTTTAAAGGTCTTGTCACCAGCTTTGTGCCCTTTAAGAAGTTTCTCTTTTACATCAGGCTCACCAGCCGCTGCTAACAGCGTAGGTAACCAATCCATGTGATGCATAATATTGTTGGACACCGAGCCCGCTTCGATTTTACCCGGCCATTTCACCATCGCAGGGACACGATACGCCCCTTCCCAGTTTGTGTTTTTCTCACCTCGGAAGGGAGTAAGACCGGCATCTGGCCACGTATTCATGTGCGGACCGTTATCCGTTGAGTAAAAGACAATTGTGTTGTCTTCGATTCCCAATTCATCGACCTTTTTAAGGAGTTCGCCAACGTGGTTATCGTGTTCAATCATCCCATCAGCATAAAAGCTAATACCTGATTTACCGAGGTTTTCATCTTTCACGTGAGTACGGAAGTGCATACGTGTCGCGTTCCACCAAACAAAGAAAGGTTTCTTGGCCGCTACCGCGCGATCCATAAAGTCTAGAGCCGCAGAAAGAGTCTCGTCATCCACGGTTTCCATACGTTTACGAGTTAAAGGTCCAGTATCTTCAATTTTGCCGTCGGCATAAGATTTGATAACCCCTCGAGGTCCAAATTGTTTACGGAATTCGGGATCTTTCGGATAGTCGATATTCTCAGGTTCTTCTTCAGCATTTAGGTGGTAAAGGTTACCGAAGAATTCGTCAAAGCCATGATTGGTAGGCAAAAACTCATCTTTGTCACCAAGATGGTTTTTACCAAATTGCCCTGTCATATAACCATGAGGCTTTAGTAGCTCCGCAATGGTTGCATCTTCCGCTTGCAACCCAAGGTCAGCCCCAGGTAGCCCCACTTTACTTAAACCTGTGCGCAATACACTTTGACCAGTAATGAATGTAGAACGGCCAGCAGTACACGATTGCTCACCATAGTAGTCAGTGAACATCATGCCTTCTTTGGCGATAGAATCGATATTAGGCGTTTTATATCCCATAAGGCCAAATGTATATGCACTGACGTTGGACTGACCGATATCATCTCCCCATATCACCAAGATGTTGGGTTTATCTTCTGCATATGCACTGGCTGATATACCAAATAACGCGGTAGCCAAAACTGCTAAGCTCCGCTTAAACCTTCTGTGTGTTGTCATGTAAACCTCTACGTTAGTTGGTCGCATCCTGCCCATTAACGTATAGTCGCAAACACTCATAAGCGCCAAAAATCTAAGGCAATTTTCACTATTAATAGATTAATAAACATTAGCCAGATTTTTTGATTAATCTCACATAGCACTAAAGTTGTAAGTGACCACCCCATTGGAACTCAACCTTATGATTTAGATAAGAATATTTACCAGTTATAACTTTTTTTTATAGTGTTTATAAGACGACACCATCTCTGACCTCAAATAGAGTGCGAGGCAAATAAGCACCTCACTGGGTGTTTACTGCAAAATCAATGAGTAAAAGACGATGGAGTCTAGAATGGCAAACCACTTAAGTAAGATTGCAATGGGCGTTGGGCTTATTGCTACATCTTCAGTTGCAGTTGCGGCAGATAAACCGAATATCCTTGCGATTTTCGGTGACGATGTTGGTTATTGGAACATCAGCGCATATAACCAAGGCATGATGGGGTACCAAACTCCAAATATCGACCGTATTGCTAACGAAGGTGCACTTTTCACTGACCATTACGGTCAGCAATCTTGTACAGCGGGTCGCGCTGCCTTCATTACCGGTCAAGAACCTTTCCGTACTGGTCTACTAACGATCGGTATGCCTGGTTCAACACACGGTATACCAGACTGGGCTCCAACCACCGCTGATCTACTCAAAGAGCAAGGCTACATGACGGCTCAGTTTGGTAAAAACCATTTAGGTGACCAAGACCAACACTTGCCAACTAACCACGGTTTCGATGAGTTTTTTGGGAACCTTTATCACCTTAACGCTGAAGAAGAACCAGAAACTTACTACTACCCTAAAGATCCAGAGTTCCGCAAGAACTATGGCCCTCGTGGTGTAATCAAGTCTTTCGCTGATGGCAAAATCGAAGATACTGGTCCTATGACACGTAAGCGTATGGAACATGCTGATGAAGAGTTCCTAGAAACGTCTCTGGCGTTTATGGAAAAGGCAGTGAAAGCTGATAAACCATTCTTCATCTGGCACAACACCACACGTATGCACGTTTGGACTCGTCTACAAGAGAAGTATCAAGGTAAATCTGGTATCTCTATCTATGCAGATGGCATGTTAGAGCACGATGACCAAGTTGGTATTCTGCTAGACAAACTGGACGAGCTAAACATCGCTGACAACACGATTGTTATTTACTCTACTGATAACGGTGCTGAAACAGTTAGCTGGCCTGATGGCGGTGCGACACCATTCCACGGTGAAAAAGGCACAACTTGGGAAGGCGGTATGCGCGTTCCTCAACTTGTTCGTTGGCCTGGCGTAATTGAACCAGGTACTAAGATCAACGAAATGATGGCTCACCAAGACTGGCTACCAACGCTTCTTGCTGCAGCAGGTGTTCCTGATGTGAAAGAAAAGTTAGCTAAAGGCTACAAAGCAAACGGTAAAGACTGGCGCGTACATATTGATGGCTACAACTTCAAGCCATTCTTTGAAGGTAAAACTGACAAAGCACCTCGTGAGTCTCTACTTTACTTCACAGCAAACGGCGAATTGAATGCGGTTCGTTGGAATGATTGGAAACTACACTTCGCAACGTTAGAAGGTAACATCACTGACGCAGTACGTTTCTCTCCTAACTGGCCGAAGATCATTCACCTACGTGCTGACCCATTTGAGAAAGCACCACACGAATCTGGCATGTACCTACGTTGGATGGCAGACAACATGTGGCTATTCGTACCAATTCAAGACGTACTTGGCGAATTCTTCCAGACTCTGCCTGACTACCCAATGCAGCAAGGTCAGATGATGAACCCTGCTTCGATTGACTACCAGTCTCTAGGTCTTCAAGGCAAGATGAAGCAACTTGACCAGCTTCAAAAACAAGTGCAACAAATGAAGTAATCACCTCAGATTCTCTTCATAAAAAAAGACCAGCTTATGCTGGTCTTTTTATTATTGGTCAATCAAGCGAAAGGGTTAATCAAGATTGTCCATGTCTTTCCATAAACGAGCGGCGACTTCCCTCGCCTCTTTATAGATAGGCTCAACGTCGAATGGGAACTCACGGTTTAGATAAGAGAACTTACCTTCCACCATCACACTGTTTACGTTGCTCGCATTGAGTGCGAATGCAAAGTGGCCCGGCAAGTTATCAGCAACCAAAGGTGTTGGTGAGGTGTAATCAAGAATCGTTAGATCCGCTTTATAGCCCGCTTCCAAACGACCAAACTTAGCACCAAAGTTACGACCAAGAATCTCGTTACCGTTCCATAGATGGCGCATAAAGCTATCAGGCCACATTTGACCACCAGCATCGCGATGCTTGAAGAACGCAAATTTAAGCTCTTCGAACATATCCGCACCAATGCCATCGGTACCAATCGCGACATTTTTGAACTGACGTAACTGATGGTTATAACCTACGTTGTTGTTCATATTCGAACGTGCATTATGAACCAAGAAACCATCGTGTTTGTTCAAGATATTAATGTCCTTCTCGGACAAGAATAAACCATGAGCAAGCAGTGTTTTGCTATCGATTAAGCCAAAGCTATCGAGACGCTCTACAATATCTTGGTCGTAATGATGATGACTATGAGTCACATCGTAACGGTCTTCTGCAACGTGAATATGTAAGCCACGCCCAGTCGCTTTCACCGCTTCTGACAGCATTGCCATACCTTCATTCGACACGGTAAACGGAGCATGAGCGCCGATATGAGCTTCAACCAGATAAGGCTCAACACCTCTTTCTTTTTCGGCATCCACAAGTTGTGCGAAGCGAATATTCTCTTCTACACCTGCCGCCATTTCTTCAACGCCGCCGTTACGGTCAGTGGTCTCAAAACAGGTCATACCGCGAAGGCCAGCTTTTAAGAAGCCTTTACGAAGCGTCGCCAGTGACCCTTCAATGTAGTTTGGAGAAGCATGATGGTCGATAACCGATGTACAGCCATGACGAATGGCTTCTAATGAACAAATCAAACCGCTGTAGTACAAAGCTTCTTCATCCAACGCACGATCCATTCGCCACCATAGGTTCTTCAGGATGGAGATAAAATCTGGACTTGGTTTAATGTCCGCCATGATGCCGCGAGCCAATCCAGAATAGAAGTGGTTGTGAGAACAGACAATGCCCGGCATGACTAACTTACCAGTAAAGTCCTTCACTTCAGCGTTTGGATACTTGGCACTAAGAGACTCACCGACTTCTATGATAAGGTCGTTTTCAATCGCAATATCAATCCCTTCCTTAATAAAGGCAGGTTCCATCTGTACTGCTGTTGCGTTCTTAATTATCAACATAATTCTATTCTCCTTTTACACTTCTACAGCGCCAAGCAAGTATTTGTGGTTCGATAGAACGTACTGAATAATAGTGGCTTCATCAGCTAACGTTTCTGGCAACTCGATTTGACCATTTTGATTAATTGGATACGTTGCGACTTCCCCTTTAGCTCTTAGCAACAGTTCATCGCCTTGAACCAAGAAACCTGGGTTAGTGCTCGAATCAAAGTCTTCTTTCAGACTGAACAACGTAAATTTGTCTTTGTATGGTTTGCTGTCCCAAGGGCAGAACTGAGCACAGTTGCCACACTCGTTACAGTAAGCATCAAGGTGGAGCGTTTGATACTGGTCTTTGAAGCCAGGAATCGGCAGTGACATGTTGGCTCGGTTCGGACAAACATCCACACACTTACTACACACATAAGAACACTCTAAGCAACGCTCTGCTTCTTGCTTAACAAACTCATTGCGGTCATTTTCTTCAAGCTTGTTCGCTTCAAGCAGTGCAACTTTGATTTCGCCCTTCTTACGATACACTTCCGCTGCCGTCACTGAAGACTCAACTTGAGCTAACGTTTCAGATTGAAGTTCACGTTCGATAATTGCCGACGCCGCTTTACGACCACCAGAAATTGCCGAAACAATCGATGATGGACCAGTTTGCGCATCACCTAACAAGAACACGTTTTCGACCTGAGTCTCACAAGTGTCATTGTTGACTGCTGGCCAACCGTCGTCACCCATTGGTACACCGATACGCGTTAACACATCACGGTTCGCTTGCTCACCTACCGCTGTAATGACTGCGCTGGCCTTGAGTGAAATAGTTTCATCGGTTGCTACTGGACGTCTACGGCCTTTCTCATCAGGCTCACCCAATGTCATGACACGCGCTACGATAGTGCCATCTTGATGGAACTCTTCTGGATTGGTTAAGAACTTGAAGTTCACGCCATCTTCGACCGCTTCGTCATACTCTTCTTTGTATGCTGGCATTTCAGCTTCAGTACGGCGATAAAGTACTGTTACTTTCTCAACACCTTTGACTTTAAGCGCGGCACGCGCACTATCCATCGCGGTATTACCTGCCCCAACTACTACCACATGGTCACCAAGCGCTAACGCTTCGCCATCGTTGTAGCGACGTAAGAAGTCTAGAGACTTGTAAATGTTGTTATTGTCACCCGCTAACTTGATAGGGTTACCTTTATCTGCACCGATACCCAAACAGATGTATTGATAACCCTGCTCTTTCAGCTGGTCGATAGTGATATCTGGATTCGCACCGTATTCAAATTCCACACCATGAGCTTCAACAAACTCTATGTCGTGTCTAATGGCTTTCTCAGGAATTCTGAACTGAGGAATAATGTGTTTCACCACACCACCTGCGCTCTCTTCTTTCTCGAAGATTTTCACAGGGTGACCAGCTCGAGCAATGAAGTACGCCGCTGATAGACCTGCAGGACCTGCTCCAATAACCGCGACTGGCTGTTTGGTTGTATCCAGATTTGGATGATGCCATTTAGATTGGTAGCCATCCCAACCTTTATCCAGCGCAATTTTCTTCATTTCACGAATGTTCAATGCACCTTCGTAATCGCGACGAGTACAGTTGTATTGGCATTGGTGATCACAAATATGACCTGTGATGGAAGGCAGAGCGTTTCGAGCGTAAATGACTTCCAACGCTTCGGTATACTTGTGCTGACCCATTAGGCGTAGGTATTCAGGGATATCTTGGCTGATAGGACACGCTGTTACACAAGGTGCGACATAACAATCCGTTAGTGGCACTGGTTGCTCGACAGTAATTTCTTCAGGACCACGCCACTCTTTCTGTGTGTATTCAGCGCACAAAGACTTCTCGGCCAGTTTTTCCAAACTCTCTAGGTTAACACCACGCATTGCCCAATCAGTGCTCACTTCAAGCTCTTTGGCACAGTCAGCAAGGCGCAAGTAGCCACCTGGTTTGAGCAGGTCTGTCGCCATAGTGATTGGGCGAATACCAGTTTCAAAGATCTCTCTGATGTTAAACTTGCTTGCACCACCAGAATAAGAGATTGGTAACGTGCCATTAAATTCGCGAGACAATTCCAACGCCACATTGATAGATAGCGGGAACAATGCGCGGCCAGACATGTACATTTCTTTGTCAGGAAGACGGCCTTTATTGTTCAATGTACCAAGAGTGTTGGTCAGTTTGACACCAAAGCCGATGTTCTTATCTTTACCAAGCTTCACTAAACGATGAAGCATGGCCTTGGCATCTTGTAGTTGCAAGTCGTGAGAGAACGCTTCTTTGCTAAGGGAGATATAGTCAAAACCCGTTTGATCAAGAATGCTGCGAACACGGTCATAACCTAGCAGCGTAGGGTTTAATTTAACGAAGGTATTGATACCCTTGTCTTCCAACATATAACGACAAATCGCTTCGATTTCGTTTGGTGGGCAACCGTGCATGGTTGATAGTGTTACCCCTTCAGTCAAACTAACCGGGATATCATCTACCATTTCGAATAATTGTTGCAGTTCAGTTTCTGATGTTTTGCTATTCAACAGTTTATTATTGGCAATAAAGTCTTTTAACTCTGTTGAATATTGTGCAAATTTTGGATGCTTTGAAGAATCGAGCATATTATCAATATACTCTTGCATTGGCTCGGTCAAAATACCATCTAAATCATAGCCAACACTCATGTTAAAAATAAATGATTTCGCTTGCTTCGCTGCTTTACTATCAAATACTGATTCCAGTAGATGCAGCGCAAACCATGCTTTCAAATATTCGTCATACGCTTTGTGTAACGTAAACTCAGTTGACCACTCCGTATTAAAACACTCATCTTCTGCATCAATACATGGTTTAGCAATTTCAAGACGGTCTAACTTCTGAACAGTCTTAAGCTCCATGAAGCGACCACCAGCAAGCCAAGACGTAACTATGTTCTGAGCTAATTGAGTATGAGGTCCAGCGGCAGGCCCTACAGGGGTTTCGCAGTTTTCACCCCATACCGCAAGGTGTTGGTTTGTCTGTTTTTTATAGAACTGCTTTTCTGGGATGCCGAAAATCGATTTGCTTTGATGATACTCACCAAACATGCGTTCAAGCAGCTCGGTGAATGGAATTGGGCGCATGATATCTCCCATGGTAACACTCCTTTATTAATTCGCTTGTACTTCTGTGTAAATGAATTAATGAGATAAGAGCAATCACTAAGCCAAGGTTGTCTAATTACTTAACATGAAGACATTTTAACTGCTATTTCGTGACAGAGGTCTGATAATAAAGGCTATTGAGAATAGTTATTAATTTGATTAAAGTGTAATCTTATTTAATCCGGTTTTTTATGATAGTCAGTTCGAGTGTTTTGTTAATTACATCTATCATAACAATAAAAAAGCTATCATATTGATAGCTTATTATTCTCACATTAATTGTCAGCTAAATGTTTAGCTTTCTAATACGACTTCTGGCTGGTTAGGTACATCGATAGCTTTCGCTTTGCGCTGCCGTTGAAGTACATTCTCGTCCTGTTGAGGTTCCGTATAACCGCCCTTCTCTACATGCTCCAACCAAACTTTCAATTGCGCGGTGGTTTGTTGTCGTTGTTCCAAAGAGAGACCGGACACCAACTGCTTTTGTTTATCAACGTGAGCATCAATCAGAGCGTTAGCGATGTCATATCCTGTTTGCGTAAGTTGAACCACAACACAACGTCTATCACAGTTCGAATGGTATCTAGCAATCAGCTTTTTACTCTCCAAACGGTCAAGGCGATGAGTCATTGCGCCTGATGTCAGCATTAAAGACTGCGTAAGTTCACTGGGAGTTAAACGATAAGGTGCAGAAGAGCGCAGCAGTGAAGCCAATACATCAAACTCTCCAGTTTTCAAACTGTATTGACGGCATAGACTCGCGAGTTCTTGTTCCACACATTTACTCACTCGCATTAATCGCCCAATAAGAACCATTGGCTCTGTATCTAGCTCCGGTCGCTCGTGTTTCCACAGTTCAGCAATACAATCCATCAGGTCCATATTAATCCCCTTCCAACCAACAATAAGGGCACCAAGAAAGTGATTCGAGGTGCCCTTGCTTTTATCTACTTATAATCACGTTCATCGAGCTTATCGACATGCGTCTTAAATCGCCCAACCGCCCGCGTAGAACACCACCAATACGATAGTAATCAGCACAGTACCAATGTTAAGTCTCTTCCACTCGCCTGATACCACGCGGCCACATACTAGCGTTAGGAAACCAAGCATGATACCTGTAACGATGTTACCTGTTAGTACGATGAACACCGCACAAACAAGACCTGATAACGCATCAACAGAATCATCGAGATTAAGCTTGCTGACGTTACTCATCATCAATAGACCCACATACATCAGTGCAGGTGCAGTGGCGTAAGCAGGAACAAGGTAGCTTAGTGGAGCAAGAAACAGTAGCAATAGGAATAAGCCACCTACCACAACGGCAGTCAGACCTGTTTTACCACCCGCAGCAGTACCTGCCGCAGATTCGATATAAACCGCTGCCGGCGCACCACCAACAAAACCAGAGAAAATACTACTAACTGAGTCAGACGTTAGTGCTTTACCACCATTGATGATGTTGCCATCTTTATCGAGTAGGTTAGCTTGTCCCGCTACCGCACGAATCGTACCAGTCGCATCGAAAATTGCCGTCATAACCAAGGCTAATACACTTGGTAGAACAAGTGGACTTAATGCACCCATAATGTCCATTGAACCAAGAAGTGAACTTTCACCTGAACCAAACGATGGCATGGCGAATACACCTTGGAATTTAACGCTTGGGTCAAACATCAGACCTAGCACAGAAATCGCAACAATAACCAGTAAGATACCGCCAGGAACACGACGCTTCTCTAAGCCGAAAATCGCGGCTAAGCCAAGTACTGACATGATAACTGGGAACGACGTAAACTCACCCAAGCTAACAGGTAGACCTTCCACTGGGTTTTTCACCACAAGTCCAACACCATTCGCTGCGATAAGTAGCAAGAACAAACCAATACCAATACCCGTGCCGTGCGCAATACCAAAAGGTAGGTTTGTTAGGATCCACTGCCTTACCCCTGTAACGGTAATCGCAGTAAAGACCACACCCATTAAAAAGACCGCTCCCAGCGCAACAGGTATAGATATTCCTTGCCCGAGCACCAAGCTGAAAGCGGTAAAGGCGGTTAGGGATATCGCACAACCAATAGCCATCGGCAAGTTAGCCCAAAAGCCCATGAGCAGTGAACCAAATGCCGCAACCAAACAGGTGGCGATAAAGACGGAGCCTTGATCGAACCCAGCAACACCAAGCATGCTTGGTACTACGATAACTGAGTAAACCATGGCTAAGAAGGTAGTAAGCCCGGCAATTAGCTCTTGCCTAAAATTACTACCACGTTGTGAGATTAAGAAGTAATTGTCGACCCAACTATTGTTGGTTGACGTGGGTTTATCTTCAGCAATCTCCATCGTACTTTGCTGATTTGAGATATTTTCGGACATGTTATATTCCTTTTCATTAAGTCTTGGTCATCCCTTGTATTGAGACCAATGCATCTGCTGTATTTGCTATATTTGCCATAAAATCAGCTGCGCTCATAAACCAAACACCCGTCAACGTAGGTACGATAAATACTTCTATCGTCGCCGAGGGTCATGAGCACAAACAGTTTTTCAATAAGTTCAGAAGAGTTGTCGTATCGAAGTTGCTGGAGCGGTGTCGCACAAGGATCAATCACAACAAAGTCAGCTTCTTTGCCAACCTCAAAGTTGCCCAATAGGTGGTCTAGAGAGAGTGCTTTCGCTCCACCTAATGTCGCCAAATATAATGCCTCAAACGCCGAGAGCTTCTGTTGCTGCAATTGAGCAACTTTGTATGCCTCGTTTAACGTTTGCATCATATTAAAAGTGGTTCCTGCGCCGATATCCGTCCCGATACCTACTTTCACGTTTCGTTTCCACGCCTCCTGCATTTTGAATAGGCCACTGCCTAAATACAGGTTCGAAGTTGGACAAAACGCGATAGCTGAATCCGTTTCTTGTATGCAGTCCCACTCTTGGTCCTCTAGATGAACACAATGTGCGAATACACTCTTTGATCCAGTCAGGCCATAATGGTGATAAACATCTAAATAACCGTCTTGTTCAGGGAAAAGTTCTTTAACCCAAGCAATTTCGTTCGTGTTTTCTGACAAATGCGTATGAATATACGTATCTGGGTATTCCTCTCTTAACTTATGCGCCATTTCCAACTGTTCCGGTGTGGAAGTGGGTGCAAATCTTGGGGTAATCGCGTAAAGCAGACGGTCCTTTTTATGCCATTTCTCAATCAGTGTTTTTGTTTGGTTGTAACTTGTCTCCGGTGTGTCTAGTAAGTAATCTGGCGCGTTGCGGTCCATCATGACCTTACCCGCGACGATTCTCATATTGAGTTTGTTTGCTTCAGAGAACAGTGCATCTACGGACTCTGGATGAACCGTTCCGAATACCATGCCTGTTGTCGTACCATTTCGAAGCAACTGCTTAATAAAGAACTTAGACATCTCCTTGGAGTAGTCTCTGTCTTTATAGCGCGCTTCTGTAGGGAACGTATAGTTGTTCAGCCATTCAAGTAGCTGTTCACCATACGCGCCAACCATTTCTGCTTGTGGGTAATGAATATGGGTATCAATAAATCCTGGCATGACAATTTTGCCTGGATAAAAACGAATACGTACTGAGTCCGGGACCTTATCTTTGCCTTCTTCCCACTCGCCGACCCACTCGATACGACCTTGGTCAACAAGAAGAAGTCCATCTTCAATAAAACGTACGTGCTGTTCGATATCTTCAGGCTTATCAACTACTTTTGTGATATCAAGTATTGAAGCCCTAATAGCCTTAATTGATTGGGTATATTGCATAATTACCTCGACCTTAACGCCCCTATTCACTACTTTGCTCACTAACAGAGGCATTGCTTCCCGTTATTTGGAATAAATGTGCGGCAGCGTTTTTTGGTCTCCGCTGCCGCACTGTTTGTTATAATTTATTGAGACCTTTGAGGATTTTCTCTGGTGTAAAGTGCCACTCACGTAGCCATACGCCACAAGCGTCATGAATTGCTGTTGCAATGGCAGGCGCTGCACCGTTTACACCAATTTCAGAGATAGATTTCGCACCGTATGGTCCAACAGGATCATCACTTGGCACCAACACCGCTTTGAAATCTTTTGGAATGTCACCAATCTTCGGCGCACCATAGCTCTTAAGATCGGTGTTGATTGGCACACCGTTGTCGTCGTAAATAAGCTCTTCAAACAAGCTGTGACCGATAGCGCGCATACTCGCACCGTAGATTTGACCAAGTGCCAAATCAGGGTTCACTGGAGTACCGCAATCGAGCAATGCATGGAACTTATCAAGTCGGATTTCACCGGTTCTAGTATTGACGGCAACTTCTGCAAAGTTTGCCCCGTAAGGGAAAGCGAACTCAGCAGTAGTGAAGCATCCTGAAGCCAACAGTTGTCCCCAACCCGTTCCGCTTTCTGCTTTATGCGCGATGTCGAAGAAAGTTACTTCACCAGCAGGCCCTTTTACCAAGCCAGGTGCGACGATTTGTACATTTTCAACCGACTCTTCAAGCATTTCCGCACCGTACTTCAAGATTTTCTCACGCATCGCTTCTGCAGCGCGTTTTGCTGCATTACCTGAGAAGCAAGTGCCAGAAGAGGCATACGCGCCTTTATCGAAAGGTGCATGGTCAGTGTCACCAGAATGAATCGTAATATCTTCCAGTGGACACTTAAGAACTTCAGCAGTTAATTTGGCGATCACTGTATCAAGACCTGTACCGATGTCTGCGCCACCTGAATGAACGATGAAAGTACCATCGGAGGCCATCTTGATGCTGCAGTTCGCTTGGTCGATATCAGGAATTCCTGATTTCTGTTGAATGATCGCTACACCTCGACCCACTTTCCAATCACCTTGATGATCTTTTGGTGAATCCCATTCGATGAGCTTACGACCTTCACGAAGAATTGCTTCTAACGCACAACTGTGTACCTTAGGAGTGGTGGTAGGCATTTTACCTTCGCCGATAGCACCAAGAATCTTAAGCTCTTGGCCTTCAACGACTCGGTTTTTCTCAATCATATCGAGATGGTCAATACCTAGCTCTTCCGCAAGTTCCGCCATCGCCATCGTCAATGCGTAGTTACCTTTCGGCGCACCATAACCTTGATAAGCACCTGTTGGACAGATATTTGAATAGTACGTAGTAACTCGGAAATCGACGTTGTCACAAGGGTAAAGCGGCAGTGACAAGGCAGGACCATTTGATGGTACCGTCAATGCGTGATTACCATAAGGGCCAGTATTCGCGAGGAATTCCATATCAATAGCGGTAAGCTTACCGTCTTTGGTTGCCCCAAGTTTCACGGTCACTTTCGCTACGTGACGAGTGGAGTTACAAATAAACTCTTCTTCGCGAGTATGGTGGAAATATACTGGACGACCCGTGGTATAGGTTGCCCAAGCACACACGTCTTCAAGAAGGATGTCTTGTTTTGAACCGTAGCCACCACCGACACGCTCTTTGACGATGTGAACTTTGTTCTGTTTCACATTAAGGATCTTGGCGACTTGGCGACGTACGTGCCAAGGTACTTGTGTAGAGTCGTGCATGATGACACGATCGCCATCCATGTAGCTGTAACAGATATGCGTTTCGACTGGTAGTTGCTGTACCTGCTTCGACTCATAAGTACGCTCTAAAATAACGTCTGCTTCTGCAAAACCTTTGTCTAGATCACCAATGTGTCCACGAACGCCCGCTGCGATGTTCTTTCTTGGTTCACAGCCAATTGGGAAATTCACAATTAGTTTGCCTTCGCGAGGATCAGCGTTCGCATTTTGTTGCTCTAGATCGTCTGGTGCCCCTACTCCATATTCAATTGGCTCGTTATGAACAATTGGTGCATCTGGAGCGCGCGCTTCGTCGATACTCATGACAGGCTTGAGTACTTCGTACTCAACATCGATCAGTTTCAGCGCTTCGTTAGCAATGTCTACTGACTCTGCAACAACAGCAGCAACGCGGTCACCAACGTGACGCATTTTTTGACCGAACATACGTCGGTCAAGCGGTGAAGGCTCTGGCGCACTTTGACCACCCGGCGTATAAGGAATATCAGGACAGTTAAGGTGAGTGATGACACTTACTACACCTGGTAAGGCTTCTGCTTTAGATACATCTAGATGCGTGATCCAAGCATGAGCATGTGGGCTGCGCAGCATTTTGATGACACAAGCATTTGCAGGAATTCTATCTTCTACATAACAAGGCTTAGCCTGAACCATTTTCGCAGAGTCGAGTTTTGGACAGTTCTTACCAACTACATCCAAGTCATCTCTAAACTCTGGCGCAAACATCTCGGTGTATTGAGGATCAGCTTGGCGTTTCACCGCCAATTCAACAACTTCATAGAATTGCTGATAACCAGCGTCACGGCTAAACAAACCAGATAGAGCATCGTCTATTTCTTCGCGTGTAGGTTGTTGAATACGCTCTAGTAAATCAGTCAACAGCAATGCCAATGCAGGGTCGTTATATCCCGATTGAACAACACCAACATCGATCATCGCTTGTTGAACTAAACTGAGTTGATTCCAAGAGGACAGTGCTTCGGCCGTTTTTACTTCGCCACCTTCTAACTGAGCTGCGATAAGCAGTGATGCGTTGACAAGTTTGCCGTTGAACAACACAACATCTGAGCCCGCGAAACCCCAACCATCATCACTATTTCGGACCGAATGCAGTCCCATAGAATGCAATAGTGTTTGAACGTTGGTTTCTGGTGCGCAATGAGCCGTTTCAGGTCGGCCATTAAGATTAAATTGAATAGACATTACGCTACCCCCTTCGCCATTTCACGGCATTCAATTAGTAGGTCAGAGATCACGATGGCACTTAGGTAAGTTTTGTACTCAGCGCTACCACAAATATCCTCCACGGCGTGAATTGAATTCTTAATGGCTTGCTCTAATTCATCACCACTAAATGTCAGACCTTCAACATCGCGCAGTCTTATTGGCTTAGCGATTTCGTCAAAACGAGTCGCGACCCCTTCCATAGCAACAATCTGTTTGCCTTGCTTATCTACAGACACCGACGCATTGATTACGCGTAGGCCATCAGCGCTTCTTGCTACTCGTTTGCTTAGTGCAGCAAGCGTGATGTCAGGAATGACGATCTCTTTAATAAGCTCATCACTTGGTTGCTGAATGTAAGCTTCCAATTCAACCTGCTTGTCATCCGCGAAGCGAACTAAAGCATTGAGAGCCATAAGGACAGGAACTAGCGGAGCTTCACACTGATGCGCAGCTATTTCACCACCAATCGTTGATTGATTTCTTAGATGTCTTGAATAGATGAAGCCCGCAGCTTGTTTAATGTTGCTTGGGACTAACTCACTATCGACAAGATCTTGAATTCGGCTCATAGCGCCCAAAGTGAGGGTGTTGCCATCTAGTTTGATATAGTCCAAACCCAGTTTGTCGATTGCGACAAAAACACCTGCATCACTGCGAGTCGGTGCTGCGTTTAACTTAGACCCTCCGGCAAACCACACCGCTTGACTTCCATGGTTAGCTTTAAGCTCCAACGCTGCACTCACTGTGTCCGGCGTGAGGTATTTAATATTCATATTCTTCGCCTTTTAGCATTGATTAGATTGAATTACAGAAAAACTGTTACTAGGTAAAAGGCAACATTTGAGCCAATGCTTACTTTGTTATTTAGTATTCGTGAGCTCGGTCTAATATTGAAAGAATTTGCGATATAGATCGTGATTTTCAATATCAAATTAAACTGTACAGACCAGCCAAGTGTTATTTATTGTCATTGATTTTAACCATCAATTAACAAATTAATTATTCATTATAAGGTGATAGATGAATATCAAATTGATACTTTCGATACTATTTTATCAAGTTGATAGTTAATACTTTGATTGCGTTAACTTAAGCAGTTTTTGGTAGGCTTCGGGAGTATCTACATCTAAATGAATAGTTGGGTCGCAAAGTCTAAGGTATGCCATCTCTCCTAGCTTGAGAATCGACTTCATCGAATCAAAGTTTCCTTGGTCTCGCTGAGCCTTAAAGCTTGCCGTATGTATCAACACAGGGTGGCCTGTTGCGTGTGGTTCACCCGGGAACAACGTGCCAGTAACCTTATGTTCCCAAAGAGTTTTATAAATTTCTTTTTCGATACAAGGCATATCACCATGGCTGATATAGAAGAACTCTGTGTCGACCTCATTAATGCCTAATTGAAGTGAAGAAAACATGCCTGAGCGGTAATGTTGGTTTCGTACAATAGTGACCTTTGTGTTGTCTTGAAACTGCTCAATCAACTCGTCTTCTCTATACCCAACCACTAAGATCACACGAGTACAGAATGACAACGCATTTGTGATACTTTGCTCTAAGATCGTATTGTCTTTATAAGGTAGAGTTAATTTCCAGCATCCCATTCGAGATGATAATCCGGCTGCTGGAATGACACAGTCAATGTTATTTTTATTTTTTATCATACGAAATTCGAATTGAGTTTTTCGTATTTTAATCTATTGAATTGGGTAAATATGCCAATGTCGTCAAATAATTCTTTTTCCGAGTTTGCACATTCATTAATTTCAACAACCACCAGTGCCCGTGAACCAATAACTATTTCCTTAGTGGGTGGCGGAGGAAAGACACAACTCTTGTATCGGCTTGCTAATGAATACCAGCAACTTGGCCACAAAGTATGTGTCACGACAACCACCAAGATGTACTTTCCTAATGCACCAGAGCTGAATCAAGTCACGGACTTTGCCTCCCATTCACCATTACCATCAAAGGGTATTGCTTTTATTTATAGTGAACGCTTATCTCCAAGCGACAACGATGAAAAAGTGAAAGTTCGTGGCCTATCTAACGAACAGATTGAATCCCTAAAACGTCAGCAACTTTACTCTGTTTTTATCATCGAAGCAGATGGTTCACACCGACTTCCTCTTAAGGCACCTGCTAGGCACGAGCCTTGCATTCCTAACCATAGTGATGTGGTAATTGGTGTCACTGGTGCAGATCCGATACTTAACCCGGCTAATCCTGAAGCCATTCATCGTTGGAATGAATTCAGTATGTTAACGAAATGCAACGAAGGGTCAGTCATCGGGAAAAATCAAATTCAAGCATTGGTGAATAGCGACCAAGGTCTGTTTAAAGGATGCAGTGAGCAACAACAAAAAATATGGGTCATCAATAGGTTCGACTTAGCCAGCGATAAAGTACAACTGACTGAATTGGCCAAGCTGATATTTGATGAAGAACCCCAGCTCGCTCAACTTGCAATAACACAAATGACGGCAGATAACCCAATCCACCACATTTTCAATCGGACTCTATAGCATTTACACAGAGGTAGTTTGGATGAACATTTTCGCCAAGGCAGCACAGTTAGAGCAAACCAATACACCATTTGCGTTTGCCAATATCATTGAAACAAAAGGCTCTTCTCCTCGTCATACTGGAACCATGCTCGTAGAACAAAGCGGACAAATTCATGGCACGATTGGTGGTGGCATGATCGAGCGCTACGTGATCGAGCAAGCTATTGAAGCAATAAAAGAAAACAAACCTCGAGTCGTTACTGGACGAATGACGCGTACCGGCCCTGAAGCTATGGGAATGGATTGTGGTGGCGCAATGACGCTTTCAATTGATGTCTATGGCTCTCGCCCCCGCCTTTACTTAATTGGGGCTGGTCATGTAAACAGAGCCGTTGCCCAAGCCGCCGCTCCATTAGGATTCGATATTACTGTTGTCGATGCTTATGAGGGCAGCTTAGTGGAGGAACATTTCCCCCAAGGCACTCATCGAGTACTAGGCGACACCATGCTCAGTGCTATCGACTCTCTTGATATCACACCAGATAGCTACGTGATTATCGCCACCAACCACCAAGATCAAGACGCTATCAACGCAATCGCCCAGAAAAAGACCACGTATACGGGTTTAATGGCCAGCCGCAGAAAAGTACAAACACTATTCCAAGGCTTACGCGAATTAGGTACCAGCCAAGAAGAAATCGATCATATCCACTCTCCTATCGGCTTTGATATTGGCGCTGAAACGCCTGAAGAAATCGCCATCAGTATTTTGGCTGAAGTACTTAATGCGAAAAATGGCGCTTCAGGGGCCAAATTGAAAGAAAGCGTTGGTAGCTTTAATCAAAAACTGGTGCTAGTAAGAGGTGCGGGAGATATCGCAACTGGAGTCGCTGCGAGATTGCACAATTCCGGCTTTAAAGTAGTCATGAGCGATATTGAAAAGCCAACGATGATTCGCTGCTCGGTTTCATTCGGCCAATGCCTCTACGGCAAACCTGTCACGGTAGAAGGCATTACGGCAGAAAAAGTTCAGTCTTTTGATAAAGCCTGCCGATTGTTAGAAAAAGGCAAGATTCCTGTGTTTGTCGACGAAACAGGAAAACTCGCCGAGGCCATCAAGCCTGATTTTGTCGTTGATGCCATCCTTGCGAAAAAGAACCTTGGCACACACAAAGGAATGGCACCAGTAACCATTGCTTTAGGCCCTGGCTTTACCGCTGGTGAAGACTGTCACGCTGCGATAGAAACCAATCGTGGACATCAACTCGGTCGAGTAATTTACGACGGTCCATGTCAGCCTAATTCAGGTATACCAGGTAGCATTCTAGGTTATACAGAGCAACGGGTGATTAGAGCGCCTGGCGTAGGTATCTTTACTGCGGAAGTAAAACTTGGCGATTTGGTTGAAGAAGGACAACCTATTGCGAAAGTCGATGACATGGTCGTCTACGCGCCATTGAGCGGTAAAGTGAGAGGCTTACTCAACAACGGATTGAGTGTTCATCAAGGCTTTAAGGTGGGCGATGTCGATCCGCGTGGAGAAAGCGTTGATCACTGCACGATTTCTGATAAAGCGCGTGCGGTTGCAGGCGGTGTTCTTGAGGCAATGTTGTGTTTAAGTGGTCGGTAGTGGGTATTAATAACCCATCACCCACATAACGACTCCTTACTGGCTTACGTCCGTCACCCTCATGAAAATGAGGACCTTCTACAACGCGTAGAAAACCAAACGTGGTGAGCACGTTAAGTAAATTGAGTTTACGATGCGCTAGCGGAGATTTCCTTTTTCAAGGAAATGACGAAGGTTTTTGATATCACTACATTTCAACAAACAACGCCTGATGGTCTCATCAGGCGTTTTCTTTTATTAAAACTTACAGAGCTAACTCACCTACTTTCCGTAGAAGTTACGGTACATCATGTAAGTGTGGGCTGCTGACCAACTGAAGTTGCTGGCACCTTGAACCGCACCTGTTTCTGGGTTGTAGTTTTCACGAATTGCGCCGTCGCTTCCAAAGCCTTCACCGTTTTGGAACAGGTCTTCAGCGATACGTACCGCATCATTATGGCGTCCATACTTCTCAAGAGCTTGAAGGCCGAAATAGAATTGATCCAACCATACTCGCCCACGCCAATAGATATCAGCTCCGTAAGCTGGGTTATCACGACTTGCCGTCCCTAATGACACCCCTTCACCTTGATATTCTGTAGAACTATCAAACTTACTCGCATCAAGCATGACATCCATGACCTTGTCCGCGTTCGCTTGAGTCGCCGCACCGTTAAACAATGGCGACCAACCGTCTGGAGCCTGACCGCGCTCAGTTAGTACGACACCCGCACAGTAAACATTTTTGCCTTGATAAGGCGTATCCACTCGCTTCAAGTCAGCCCCAGGTACTGGGTTTCCTGATGAATCTAAGAAACTCTTACCATCTTTGTCAACAAGTCGAATGTCGTAGTAGAACGAGGTAGCAGAATCAAACATACAAGTGTTGATGTAGTCTTTAATAAACTCTGCATGTTCCACAAACTCTTGTCCACGGCCTTTCCCTTCAACGCCGTCAGAAACTAAGCCAGCCATTTCAGATAAATACTTATTGTCACTGTACATGTAAGACGCTTGGTCTACCGACTCTTGCAACATAGAGAAGCCAACTAGATTGGTGTTGCTATCGTGGTTCTCACCAAAACGTACCTGCCAGTCTTTACGTGCATCACGCAATTTCGCCATGTTTTCATCAGAAACGTCACTGTAGGCCCAGTTTTCTGACGAACCAGTAATCGTGTTGTCGAAGTTATAGTGCTGCTGAGCATAACGACCTAACTGATCGTATTCCGTTGCTGCAGATACTGTTGTGATCCAATCACGAGAGTTGGTTTTCGCTAAATCATAGATAAAGCCAAAACGAGCGGCATCATCCATACCGGATTCCCATGACGTCGCTGTTTGTGAACCATTTTTGTAACCAGTAATAGCCAGTTCTTCATAGTTATCCAGAACCAAGTTATACGAGTCCACACCGATGACTTGATACTCCTTCGACGTGCCGTTGCTATCAATCTCTTTCACGTTCTCAGCACCTACCAGAGCTTTTAGATCATCACCTAGCTCTGTCCACACTTCAATGTACATATGTCCATCATCGGTGTTGTGCGAAGGATCAACAGCCGCACCATACTCTGGAACTCCGTTCGAGTTGTGGTCACGGTTTGATAACCACCAATCATGATACGCCACCAACTTTGGATACATTTCATCAATCCACGCTTGAGCATCATTAGCACGGTCAAATTCGTTGATAAGAGAGTGGTAAATTTCCATTACAGCCCAAGCCGCTAGCGAAGGCTTGGTATTACGCTCATTCCAGTTCATTGACGCATCGTTTTGTGCCGCAGAAGGAATGTCGTATTTGTCGTCGTAGTAACCAGAGTCAATTCGATCTTGTGGTAGCGAGTAGTTTACAACATCCAACAAATAGCCCGCGTCTTGCGGTCTGATTGGGTCATCATCTTTCACTTGGAACTGGAACACAGTACGAATGTTCTCCATTGCCACATCTGGATTAAAGTGAGCCATCGCATACGCGTGTTTCCATGTATCCCAAGGCCAAGTGTTGTTACCAGAGAACCAGATAGCCGTTACCGATGGCGTGACGGTCCCGTGCTGAACAATACCCGCCGGTGAGCGCCAGTTCCCATTGAGTGTCATCATGGCTTTCACTGCAACATTACTTTCTGCTTTAGTCGCTGAGTCGTTGGCCAAACCATGTTTTAAATATTCATTCCAGCGAGCCTTCGCTGTGCTCATTGCTGTTGCACCTTGCTGCAACAACGTGCTCACCGCACTCGCTTCGCTAATAGCTTCTGTCGGGTTGTGTACATAAGAGGTAACTATTCACCCGCGAG
>NZ_JPJA01000086.1:520042-521182 GCF_000733315.1 Vibrio sp. ER1A | reverse complement strand
TCGCGGGTGAATAGTTACCATAAGAGTACGCATTATAGAAAGTAGTATTGCCATTCGCGTTAATAGTAACCGAGCCTTCAGAGCGATAGTCATAGTCGGTCACTGTAGTTGTCGCATTATCGATTGAGCGAGTAACAAAAAACTCAGCCCCTTCTTCACTCTTTAAGCCCGACCAAGACGCTGCTTTATTAAACGTCAGTGCAACACCACCGTTTTCGCCAGTAAGCGCCTTATAAACCGAATTAGCGGCGACATCATCCCCTACGGTACTAAAGTCTCTTAGGAAACCACCCGTCCAAACAAGCTTAAGATTACGCACTTGCTCTGACTTGTTGCTGATTTTGGTTTCAATAATAGATGAACGATTAGTACCAAAACGTGTCGTCATCTCAATCTTAAATTCATTATTTTCGATAACTTGATGTAATGCGTCTGGTGTAGAAAAAGCCTTAACCTCCGCAGATAGTAAATTTATTTCTTGATTGTTATCTGCGTCAATTAGAGTAAGTTTGTCAAAGTTTTCATTAGCTATATAACTAGAGTACTCCTGGTCAACAATCATAATACCACCAGCAGAACCTATCGCAGAATCATCGCTTGGTAATAAATGACCGTGCCACGCACCTAAATCCGTAAATGCGTTATAACTTAAGTTACTTTGTGCATCACGGTCTTTCATTCGATCCGGATTACCTACTCTATCTAATACGTTAACAAAATTGCTTACGTCTGTTGAAGGTAGTGTTT
Source organism: Vibrio sp. ER1A (assembly GCF_000733315.1). Taxonomy (NCBI): domain Bacteria; kingdom Pseudomonadati; phylum Pseudomonadota; class Gammaproteobacteria; order Vibrionales; family Vibrionaceae; genus Vibrio; species Vibrio sp. ER1A. Next base: position 520,435 of record NZ_JPJA01000086.1, on the reverse strand, counting down.
CTGTCGAATCTGAACTCGAACTGTTGCAACCAGAGAGGGAGATAACCGAACCTACAAGAATAGCCAAGATAGTCTTTTTCATCTTTCAATCCATTTATTGTGATATTTATCACTATTATTAATTGAGATTTGCAGAACAAATCTCTACGCAGGGGATGTAGGATGAATAGTACGCACTAGCGTTATTCACTCAATAAATGTCGAAGGAAAATTTGTGGTTATGGGGAAAGATTACTTTCGTTGCACTACATTACTTGACAATTTAAATAGTATTATTCGCCAAATGAATATGAAACAAACCAATATTTATATAAATACCGAAATAATGTTAAGCTATTTACGAATAATATGATAATTTATATTTTTAGGCCAACAAATATACTAAACAAGCGC
>NZ_JPJA01000086.1:485407-519793 GCF_000733315.1 Vibrio sp. ER1A | reverse complement strand
CTACGCAGGGGATGTAGGATGAATAGTACGCACTAGCGTTATTCACTCAATAAATGTCGAAGGAAAATTTGTGGTTATGGGGAAAGATTACTTTCGTTGCACTACATTACTTGACAATTTAAATAGTATTATTCGCCAAATGAATATGAAACAAACCAATATTTATATAAATACCGAAATAATGTTAAGCTATTTACGAATAATATGATAATTTATATTTTTAGGCCACCAAATATACTAAACAAGCGCCATTCACTAATAATAGAATGGTAAATGACACTCGTTAAATTTGGAATAAATATCATATTCCTTTTCACAGCTTCGATAGAAACTTTTAATCTATTACGCTTGTTTTTACCAAGTTCTGTCGAGATCATCTGAATACAAAGAGATTGCTCGTTTATATTCCTTTATGGCTTCGCTATTGGTTGTCGATAACAAGAGATTCAATAGCAACTGAACAGCCTCTTTGTGCCGTCCTAAGTTGTACAAGCACATTGCATAAAATGGCTGGACTTCTTCTGCTTTTGGGTATTCAGACATAGTTTGTTCAAAGTAATGCAACGCCTCAACATATTCTCCTAAGCTTCTGTAGGTACAAGCTAAGCCAAACAATGTGTCAAAACGCTCTTGATTCGCTAACTTACCAAGTAATGCCGATTTATAATGTGGAATCGCGGATTTTTCTTTACCTTCATTATCGTATGACCATGCAATCTGCAAATGTGCAGAAGCAGCGTACAGTGGATCAACAAGTAAAGTTTCGAGGAGTTGACGAGAGTCTTGATGCTTTCCGGCTTTGCGAAGCGCTATGGCTTCTGAAATGACGGTGTTCATAGGGGAATAACGAGTCCTTATCTTTTATGTACTTCAGCCTTACCGCATCGGTCGCATCGATACAGTTGCTCATCATCAGGATAGTCGACTATTTCGATTTCGCGACTCGAAAACAGACTGATAAGTAACCCAAACAACGTGTTACGTGTCGAATCACTGGCAGCTTTTCGCTGAAGTTTTAACTCTGAGTTGGGGCTATAGACCAACAAATGTGGCGTTAGTTGATTACAATGGCGGCAGAGAAATGGGCGCGTCTGATAGTCGCTATAGAGCTCCATGACCTAACCTTCCTTGAGATCTCATTAGAACATTTCAATTTAACGTAATGTAGATAAGATAAATTAACATATCTTAATCTGAGTAATCGTAAGGAACTGTCACGGTAGACAAGGAATAGCGCAGAACTTGATGTGGAGTGGAAAGTGGAATATCAACACATAAAGACATCGGGCGATACCTCTATGTGTTGAACAAGCAACCGTGGTTAACGAATTAAACGTAGTACGCTTCCACAGTGCCTTTTAATTTGATTAGTATAGGTTGACCGCGACGATCCAGTGCCTTTGGTGAAGGGATTTTTACCCAACCTTCGCTGATGCAGTATTCTTCAACATCAGTACGCTCTTTACCGTTTAGGCGAATACCAATCTGGTGCTCAAAACACTCAGCTACGTGGTGTGGGCTGCGTGTTCTGGGGATTCTCTCTGAGCACTTTTATTCTTGGAACTCAATTAGCCTACGTCGGTCAATATCGATTCGCAGCAATAGAGAGTTGTGCAAACCCTTCCCAGCACGCCAGTGTTATCAGTTTGGTTTTGGTCGGTGGCATTGCAGCAGCATGGGTTGGTCCTGAACTGCTCAATTTGGGCCAGTTTATCCCAATGTTTGAGTCTGATTACGCTCGGGCATATGCTGCGCTAGGGACTTTAGAGATCGTTGGTGCTCTCATTCTAGCTATCGCAATGAAACCGCTAGAGATTCACGATAGCAGTAAAGATGTTGGTGAGGCACGCACCCTTTCACTTCTATTTAAACAGCCTCTACTTTGGCTCGCTATCGGTTCTGGACTTACCGCTTATGCGGTTATGGCTTTCTTAATGACCGCAACACCGCTTGCAATGTCAGGCCATGGACATGATATTCAAAGCGCTAAATGGGTCATTCAGAGTCATGTAATGGCAATGTACTTACCGTCATTAATCACTCCGCTGATCATTAAACGCATCGGTCTCTACAAGTTGATATCCTTAGGTTGCATTATATTCCTTGCTTGCATTGCCATAGCTCTACTAGGGCATTCCGTACATCATTACTGGTGGGCGTTAGTAGCGCTTGGTGTTGGTTGGAACTTCTTATTTATCGGAGGAACAACATTATTACCTCAAACATACAAGCCAAGTGAGCGATTCAAAGTGCAAGCCGTAAACGATTTCTCTATCACTGGATTTCAAGCGGCAGGTTCATTAGGAGCGGGATTCGTTCTCTATACTCAAGGCTGGGCGTGGATGTTGATTGCCTCACTGTTTCCTATCGCGCTGTTGTTTACCCTTAATTTAGTAGTTAAGAAATAACTCAGGTAAGCCACGTTTTCACATACAAAACTATATAAGGCCGTCGATGACGGCCTTATTCGTGCTTAACAATAGGTACCAAGTTGGCAATGAGAGTAGCTGGCGTGCATGTCATTGACTTTAACAAGACGTTGATTTACGTCGCCCTGCCCCGCCAATTGAATCTGGTACCAACGGTTGTATCGCTTTTCGTCGGAAGTAATACTATCGGCAACGTACTTAAGAACCTGATCATACGTAGCAACATTTTTTTCTGAAAACCGATAACTATCAATAACGTCCTGCCGCTTTTCACCCAGCTGTTTAGCTAACGCAACACGGTCTTTTTTCATCTCAGTATCTTTTTCAGTCACTAAAATGGCTAGATAGTAGTAGGTTAATGCCGCATCTAACTGGCTTTTGTTAGCCGTTAAAGTATCCAAATGATATTTCACGTCATTTTCATCGGGGGATTGCTTATCAAAGGAGGCGACAAAGTCTTCGCTGTCCAACGCATCCCTTGAAAAAGACCAATCGTAAGCCACCAGCAACCCCAAAATCACGGGTAGTATCCACTTTTTCATCTAGAGCACTCTTTCTACTTGTCCAGAACGATACTCGAAGCTCTCCTCAGCCTCGACCCAACACTCCACCATCTCACCTTCTAACTCAAGGCTTTCGCAGTCCTCTAACACGCCAAACTGACCACTGGTAAGCATCACGACAATATCCATATGCATTTCCTTATGCAGTATCTAGATATGATCAAAATTAGTCGCTATACCCCAACTCTTCAAGGGAACGAGACTAAAGTCTTATCGACTAACGGACTCAAATCAATCACACACCCTCAGAAAATCCATTACTTAAACTAATCCATAAAAATTATTAAAATGTATTTACTAATTGAAAGCAGAGTAATTATTTAAAGCTAAATTGTATTTGAGATCTCAATCACGGATATACTTTGAATTCAAATATAATTTAACCATCAATATGGAACTGGATAGATAAAATGAAACCAACAATGAAATTTAAACTAAAAGTTACGGAGTGCATCAAGCTGTTATTGCTTGCACTTCGTTCTTTTTGTTTGTTTTTCATACCACAATCTATTGATTCCGTAGATAAACTGACAAACGCATCTCAATCAGAACTCGCAACAGACGAGCTCAATCTTGCAGAGCAATACTCTAACTTATGGACTAAGAGCGCCGAACTCATCCCTCCATTTAGAGCAATTTCTCTTCCAATGGCAACAACTCGATTCAACCATGAATACATGTACGCTGTGCAACACGCTCGTCTACTACGTCTTGTATTGAGCTTTATTGCCATTGTAGGATTTACAGAGATTTTAAAAGCATGTCAGTACTCTGTACTTGAGAAAGCCTACGCTTTTCTTACATTAGTTGATAGAAACATCAAAAAACACACAACTAGCGTTATCGCAGTTGTGTGTTTTTTTTTACAATAAAAAGAGGATTACATTATGTTCATCGTGTGCGTTGCCGCTTGCCCTACTGGCGTAGCTCATACCTATATGGCCGCTGAAGCGCTTGAAGTTAAAGCCAAGGAATTGGGACTCGAAATAAAAGTCGAGACTCAAGGTAGTATGGGAGCTGAAAACGAAATTACTCCTGAAGATATTGCACGAGCTGACGCTGCTATTATCGCAGCTGATGTGGCAATAAATGGTGTTGAGCGTTTCGCTTCACTTCCTAAAATTGAATGCAAAGTAGCAGATCCAATTAAGCACGGCTCTGCTTTGTTTGAGGCGCTAACAGCGGAGGTGTAATTATGAGCCAGTTCAACGCAGGACAAAAATCAGTAGGTACTGAAATTAAGAATGCCATCATGACCGGTGTGTCATATATGCTCCCTTTCATCATTGCCGGTGCGGTACTGATGGGAATTGCTCGTATCGGTGCCTCGTTTTATGGTGTCGATAACATTTGGGATGGTAGTCATGCCGAGTCGGTACATCAACTAGTCAGACTGTTTCACGATTTTGACGGCTTCGGTGGTATGGCATTATCGCTAATGTTACCTGTTGTTGCGGGATACATCGCGTTTGCCATCGCTAATAAACCTGCGATAGCCCCAGGCATGATTGGTGGTTTGCTTGCCGGTAAAATCGGTACTGGTTTCCTGGGGGCGCTTGCAGCAGGCCTTCTCGCAGGTTATATCGTTAAGTATCTAGCAACCAAAATTAAGCTACCAAAGTCGCTAGCTTCTGCCGGACCAATCTTTATTATTCCTGTTGGCGGTACTCTGCTCGTTTGCGCACTAATGTCTTACATAATCGGCGACCCAATGGCGGCATTGAATAGAGGTCTAGAAACATGGCTACTCTCAATGTCTGACGGTAACAAAATCGTTCTTGCTGCGGTAGTGGGTGGCATGGTTGGCTTTGACCTTGGCGGTCCGATCAATAAAGCGGCAGTAACTACTGCTATGGCTCTATTAGCGTCTGGCATTTATGACCCAAATACAGCAGCCCAAGTCGCTATTATTATTCCGCCAATTGGCATTGGTGTTGCGACGTTAATCTGGAAATCTCGCTTTCCTGCATCACTTCAGGAAGCCGGGAAAGCCTCGACACTAATGGGGTTAATCGGTGTGTCAGAGGGCGCTATTCCCTTTGCACTGGCTAATCCAAAGATCATTGCAGTAAACGTTTTAGGCTCCGCCGTTGGTGCCGCTATGGCTGTAGGGTTAGGTGCTGTAAACAAAGCGCCAATCTCAGGTTTCTATGGTTGGCTTGCTGTTGAAAGCTGGTTTGTTTACGTCTTAGCAATTGCAACGGGCTCTGCCATTATTGCTGTAGGTTCCCTGTTAGTTTTCAACGGAGAACAAACGACAAAGCAAGACAAAACGGAAAACGCACCTAAGTTTACCGTTTCCCGTTAAACAAATTCTTCTTAGTTCAGGGCTAGTCACCTAGCCCTGAGATATACCTTCATTATAAAACTATTAGAGCCCATGCTCTGGGGTTAATCACGCCTTATGAAAACTATTCATTTAATTCAGCATACCCACTGGGATCGCGAATGGTATTTTACTGAGAACGATTCAAAAGCATTACTTTATTATTTTATGGACGATTTAATGTCCAATTTGGAACAAGATAATAATATAGGGCCTTTTGTATTAGATGCTCAAACCGTTGTATTAGACGACTATTTACAAGTTGCACCAGAACACAAAAAACGATTAGAAAAACTTATCAAAAGCCAGAGAATATTGATTGGACCTTGGTATACTCAAACGGACTTTCTCACCGTCAGTGCTGAGTCAATTACTCGTAACCTACTACTTGGAATGAGCGACTGTGAGAAATATGGTCAAGTGATGAAAATCGGCTATGTTCCTGATTCCTTTGGGCAAACAGAACAACTACCAATGCTGTTAAATCAATTCAATATTGATAGAGCAGTTCTATGGCGTGGTTGGTCTGAACGACTCGTCGCTAATACAGAATTTCAGTGGCAGAGCCAAGACGGGAGTGAGATAACAACAGCAGTCTTTCCATGGGGTTATGGGTGTTCAAAATGGCTACCTACTGACCCTAGGAGTTTTACCGAAGCTATTACATCCAATGCACGAAAGCAATGTCAGTTTACAGCGAGTGAGCACGTCATGCTTCCGAATGGCAATGACCAATCACCTTTTGAGTTTCAGGTAGTTGGCCTTCTTGATCATGCCAACCAAACCCAAGATGAATTTCACTTTGTGAACAGTTCTTTCGATGGCTATTTCGATGCACTTGCTACATCGGCGCCCACTCTAAATTGCTTCAAAGGTGAAATGCTCGATCCTAAGTATATGAGAATTCATCGTGGCATTTTCTCGACACGAATGGATATTAAGCTCGCGAACGAAAAGTTAGAAACCCTAGTCAGTCGTTATTTGGAGCCATTGCTGGCATTAAACTACACCAATGGACTGCCTTACCCACAAAATGCCGTTAATCAGATCTGGCGTGAAGCAATGAAAAGTCATGCACACGATAGTATCGGTGGTTGCAACTCAGACCGTGTAAATGCAATGGTTCTTAATCGTCTTTTGTCAGGCATCGAAACCGCTGAGCAATTGTTAGAACTCAACTTCAGAAAGCTAACGCAAGGTATTCAAGCTTATGTCGATGGCACAAAAATCGTAGTCTTCAATAGTGTTCCGAAAAAACGCGACAGTTTGGTTGAAGTTACCATCTACACCCCATCTGACCAATTTAAAATCGTCGATAGGCAAGGTAACGAACTGCAATATCAAATCATTGACGAATCACAACAAGATATGTCGACGATCATTCAGGAACTGTCGAATAACACAACAACAACTTGGTATAGAAAGATCTCCATGATGGTGAGTGTTAAGGATATCCCTGCATGTGGTTATACAACGATTTACCTTCAAGAAGATAAGCTAAGTTCAACTAACTCTGAAACAATCCGCCGCCAAGAATCAGTAATCAGTAACCAATGGTTCACACTTGAATACCAAACTAACGGTACACTGAATCTTATCGACCATAGGAATGGTGCTCAATACCCGAACCTGTTCGAAATCTGTGATGGTTCTGACGAAGGTGACAACTACAATTTTTCTCCACTCCTCAATGATTGGGTAATTAGCAGTAAGAGCGCCGAACACACCGTGTTTGTAGAAACAGGCGTATTAACGTCAACCATGACATTAAATTTCTCCATGGTGCTTCCTAAAAACCTTGATGAGAGAAAGCAACACGTCGCTTCAACTCGACTTCCTATTTCTCTCAAAATCACTCTACGTAACGACCGTCCTTCCATTGATGTAGACGTTGATTTAGATAACTGCGTTTTGGACCACCGTTTACAAATCAACTTCCCTACTGGCATTGAGTGCTCACAACACATGGCAGACCAACCATTTGGCTTGGTCACTCGAGAGAACGTACCGAGTGAGCTTGATATCTGGCAACAAGAATCGTGGACTGAAGCGCCCGTTGCTAACTATCCGATGCAATCAATGGTGCTACATCGTAATGCGTTGCGAGGGTTAGGTGTTGTCACAAAAGGATTACGCGAATACGAGTTTCATCAAGACACACCTAACTCTATTGCTATTACCCTACTACGCAGCGTTGGTTGGCTTGGACAAGCAAATCTCACTTATCGACCAGGTCGTGCCTCTGGTATGGTCCTTCCTGCTCCTGACTCTCAAATTCAAGGCCGTCATCAGTTCTCTCTTTCTCTGGTTCCTTTCTGTAGTGAAGAGGAAGCTGACTACTGGCAAACCGTTGAGTGTATCAATACACCCGTCATCAGCCATGTCGGCACTGACTGGGCAAGATTCAGACTCAACCCTACAACGTTTGTCGTCCCGGAATCACAAAGCCTGGTCGAATGGAACAATTCTCTGCACTTCAGCACATTAAAGAAATCTGAGCACTCAGAACAGATTATTTTACGTGCTTTCAACCCTACTTTATCTTCGTGCGAATTTGGCGATATTCAAACTCCTTACTCATACCAAAATGTTCAACTAGACGAACGTAGCCCAGTAGAACAAACGGCAGACATACCACCATGCCGACCAGTAACAATAAGCCTTGCAACCAAAGCACTATGAGAAACGACAATGACTAATCTTAATTTTATCTGCCCACTACCAAATGGTTTACATGCACGACCTGCCAAAGAAATTGAGCTGCGAGCAAAACGATTCAACTGTGACATTCTCTTAGTCAACAGCTCTAAAGATAACACTGCTAATGCGAAAAGTGTGTTGTCTATGATTAGTGCCGATATCTTGGAAGGCGATCATTGCCAGTTTATTTTCACTGGCTCAGACGCCAACGAGGCACTTCTCTTTTTTCAAGCATTTGTTGATACTGAACTCAGCCATATTGACAATGCGACAGACACACAGAGTGTCCAATTAAGCGAACAACCTCTTCCTGTGGGTTTAATGCGTGCAGCACCTCGTTATGTACGAGGTACCGTTGCTTCAGTCGGTTTGGGTGAGGCTAGTGCTACTCTCTGGCAACAAACTGACCTCAGAAAAATGGCCGCTTCATTACCGAGCCAGACGTCATTTTGTATCGAGAGTGAATTACAGAGTGCTTTGAAAGCGTTACAACTAAACCTTTTGAAGAAGCAAGCTGGCTCTGAAGGCGAATGTAAAGAGATACTCGAAGCACACTTGAAAATTGCCCAAGATGAAGAGCTAGGTCGTGCTCTAATGATGCAAAATAATGCGTTAAACACTCTTGATGCGATCGCAAACGCATGCGACAAGTTATGTGCACCACTAGAAAACAGCGCTAGTGACTATTTGAAAGAACGAGCGCTCGATATCAAAGATATCGCGCTTCAACTTGCTAGTATTGTGCGCGATGAAGATCTGAGTCAAATGCCGGCGATCACAGCGCCCACTATCTTGGTATCGGACACGCTGCTTACCCCAAGTCAGCTTCTTGCTCTTCCAAAGGCACTAATTCAAGGTATTGTGATGGGTGAAGGTGGCAGCACTTCTCACACTATAATCTTGGCACGCTCTTTTAACATTCCTGTTTTGGTCGGAATAGAAAACCTCACTCAGCAGATTATCGAAGGCCAACGGCTCGTTGTTGATGCTATCAATGGCGCATTGATTTTAGAGAGTAACGTGGCTTGTGATGCGTTCTATCGACTAGAGCATAAAAAACTCAACGCACTTTCGGCTAAAACCGCAGAGTTTAAGCACCTTAAAGTAACGACACTCGACAAAGAAAAGGTTAACGTTCTCGCCAATATCGTCTCAAGCGAAGAAGCTCAGGGTATCTATTCGTCCGGTGCAGATGGCATTGGGCTATATCGAACTGAGATGCTATTCTGCGAGCGTACCACTCCACCGTCAGAGGAGGAGCAGTTCCAACATTATTCAAATGTTGTGAAGCATAGCCAAGGTAACAAGGTGGTTATTCGAACTCTCGATATAGGCGGTGACAAACCTTGTGCTTATATGGGGTTTCCAGCAGAAGACAACCCTTTCTTAGGTTATCGTGCTGTCAGAATGTACCCTCAATATGACACCATTATACGCTCTCAGCTTCGTGCATTACTTAGAGCCAGTTGTTTTGGTGAAGTGTCTATCATGGTGCCTATGATTTCTCACCTTAACGAAATCATTTGGTGTAGAGAACTCATTGACGAACTGGCTATCGAACTTGCCAATGAAGAGTATGAGTTAGGCAATGTCCGTCTTGGAGCCATGGCAGAAGTTCCTTCCATCGCTTACATCTTCGACCAAGCATCTGAGTTCATCGATTTCATTTCTATTGGTAGTAACGACCTTGCACAATACTTCTTTGCGTGTGACCGAGGAAATAAAACCATCGCTGGTCTTTACGACCACTTCAACCCAGCCTTTATCGCATTTCTAAAGCAGCTGATTGGTTCGGCAAAAGCGGCCAAGTTAGAGGTTAGTCTGTGTGGCGAGTTCGCTGCTGACCCTATCGCGCAACCCTTGTTATTGGGTTGTGGGCTCACACAGTTTTCGATGGCAGCCTCGAAAATAGCCACAAGCAAACGTGCCTTAACTCGACTTAACGTAAACGAGTGTGAAGCTTTAGTTAATGAAGTACTTACCTTAACGAATAGCGAGCAAGTGAAAGCGCGTGTCGCAGCGTTTTACAACAGCAGTGACGGCAAAGAAACACTCGATGAAGCGCTCGTATTTACTCAACAATCTATTAGATCGAAAGAAGAAGCCATAAAGTTACTCTGCGATAACTTAGAGATTAACGAACGCACAGGTTGTGCAAATGAGGTTGAAAAAGCGATTTGGGACAGAGAAGCCGTGTTTTCAACCGCACTAGGATTTTCGGTAGCGATTCCTCATTGTAAATCTTCCAGTGTCTCTCATAACAGCGTCTCCGTTCTCACCTTAGACAACCCTATCTCTTGGGGCGAGGATGTCGATGTGGATATTATTATCATGCTTACTGTCACTGAAGAGGGTAAGGATTCACATATGAAGATTTTCTCTAAAATCGCACGCAAACTCATGCATGAAGACTTCCGTACCTCTTTGCAGCAAGCTCATGAACGGAAGCAAGTCATCGACATTTTGAATAACGCAATCAACGCCTAAAGCTTGTTCTTATCTGATTGCTGATAAGCAATTAACCATCAGTATTCGTCGGAGGAGGTCCACAGAAATGTGGGCCTGTGTTTCAGTGGCTTCCAAATCATCTCAATCTTTAATTTTGCTATCTGCTGTGTTTTTCAGTTGGGGTCTACTAACTTCTGCAAACAGCATATTAGTCCCCTATTTTCAATCGACATTTTCACTTAGCTACGAACAATCGATGCTTGTTCAACTGGCCTTTTATTTTGCTCCGTTTGCCATAAGCATTCCTACTTCTGCTTTAATGGCACGTAAAGGGTATAAATTAAGCCTGGCAGTAGCGCTTATACTCACATTTTTGGGCTCGCTCTGTTTGTGTATCAGTCTTTATGCTGACAGTTTTGTCTTCGCGTTAAGTGCCGTTTTTATAACCGCTATGGGAGTAGCTGCTTTGCAGGTTGTTGCTAACCCGTACATCATCAGAACCAGTAACGACCAGAACGAAACTAAGAGGTTAACGATCGCTTCAACGTTCAATTCGTTAGGTACAACTATCGGTCCTATTGTTCTTGGAGTCGCTATGATTTCCATCGGACTATCCAACATTTACTTAGTTTTATCCGCATTGCTTGTTTTGCTTGCCTGTACTTTGTACTCCTCATCGATAACCGATTATCGAAGCGCAGAGAGCGTGAAAATTCTAAGTCATCTGGCTACCTTACGTCACCAGCCTCAGTTTATTTTTGGTGCTGCAACTATCTTTGTTTACGTAGGGGTCGAGGTGTCGATTGGTACCGTCACGATAAGTTACCTTTCTGATCCCAACATTGGAGGATTCAGTGCTCCAGTTGCCGCTACGTTAATGAGCTTATACTGGGCTGGCTCCCTGCTTGGTCGTTTTGGATACAGCATTTTTGCCCAACGTATTTCTGCGATGAACACGTTATTCTTTGGTGCGTTTATCGCGATGATATTACTTTCAGTTGCTATCTTATCGCCGTCGCTTTTCGGTGGAGTCGCTCTAATAATGATTGGTCTGTGCAATTCATTTATGTATCCAATCATATTTTCTCGAGCGGTTTCAGGACTCGGTGATGCAAGTGGTGCAGCATCAGCGATTCTCATCATGTGCGGTATTGGTGGCGGAATTATCCCGATGATGCAAGCAACGCTAATTACAAGGTTTGATGTCCCTACTAGTTACCTCATTCCTGTCCTGTGCTACGCCTTCATTGCTTCGTTCGCCTTCATCGCCAAGAAGCGAGGACTGTCCATCGTGACCGTATAGCAACGTATCTTATCTCACTTGAACTGGTATCCGCTTTCTTCCCCACGGTTTGTCACATTTCGCGAAACGTCCTGCAATTTGGTGGCCACAGTGGCGGCAAACGCCAGAGCTGGTTAGAGCACAGTCACCGAGTTGGTGCCAGTTACGTGAGAGCACTTTATTATGGCAGCTTGGGCAATAGGTGCTGCTACAAGCTTCATCTTGTACATTACCCACATAGACATAGTGAAGACCGTTGTTAAGCGCTATGTTTCGTGCTCTGACTAAACTGTCCGCTGGTGTTCTGGTTTTATCGAGCATTTTGAAGTCTGGATGAAATGCGGTGAAATGAAGTGGCACTTCTGGACCCAAATTGTCCATGACCCACTGGGTCATGGCATCGATTTCAACCGAGCTGTCGTTTTCGTCGGGGATAAGCAGAGTGGTAATTTCAAGCCAAACATCGGTTTCATTCTTAAGATACTTCAGTGTCTCTAGTACCGGAGCAAGTTGCCCACTGCACATTTTATGATAGAAACGCTCAGTAAAAGCTTTGAGATCAATGTTGGCGGCGTCCATCACTGAGTAGAAGGTTTCTCGTGGCTTATCACACATGTAGCCTGCCGAAACTGCAACGGTATTTACTCCTGCCTCCTTACATGCGAGCGCCGTATCGACAGCATATTCAAGAAAAATCACTGGATCGTTGTAGGTAAAAGCGATGCTATCACTTTGGTGTTTCGTCGCTGTTAAGGCAATTTGCTCAGGACTTGCCTGACTGCCTAACGTGTCAATTTGACGAGACTTACTGATATTCCAATTCTGGCAAAACTTGCACCCTAAATTACACCCAGCAGTCCCAAAAGAGAGTACTGAACTACCCGGATAAAAATGGTTGAGAGGCTTTTTCTCTATAGGGTCAATGCAAAAACCACTCGAACGCCCATAGGTGGTTAACACTATCTCACCATCAATGGCTTGACGAACAAAGCATGCGCCGCGCTTGCCCTCTCTAAGGGTGCAAAAACGAGGACAAACCGTGCAAGTGACTCTTCCATCGTCCAGCAAATGCCAAAATTGTGTACGGTGATTGGCGTTAACTGGTTCCATCTCACACCTTCATTCAGTACAAAAACTATACTAATGAGTATATACATTTGATGTTATATGAGTGGAAAAATGACGATTAGACCTCCTGCTGTCGCGGGCCGTTTTTATAACAAAGATACCAAGCAACTCAATAGACAAGTAAACCAGTTATTGGCTGAACCTAGCGTCAGAGACGTAGAGACATGTAACGTTCAGAATAATCTGCGAGGACTTATTGTTCCACACGCGGGCTATGTATTTTCAGGAGAAACAGCAGGATTAGCGTACCATCAGTTGCAATCTGTCGCTCAGCAGTTTTCACGAGTGATTTTAGTTGGTCCTAGTCATCGAGTCGCGTTTCACGGATGTGCATTACCTTCCGTGGATGCCTTTGAAACACCTCTTGGCCGCGTGAACATTGACCGAGATTGTATCGAATTACTTGCCGACAATTCGATGGTATCGATTAACGATCAAGCGCATGCTCAAGAACATAGCTTGGAAGTACAACTTCCCTTTCTTCAGGTGATATTGGGTGATTTTCAACTACTGCCCATCATCACTGGACAAGTTGGCGCCTTAGAGGTTGCCAAGCTTATTGAGCCAATATGGGACAGCAAGACCTTACTGGTGATCAGCACTGATCTTAGTCACTTTCATCGCTATTCTGAGTGCCAACGCCTTGACTGGCAAACCTGCAACAAAATTGAGTCAGGCATGACGACGATTACCCCACACGAAGCGTGCGGTTCAACCGGTGTTAATGCCGTAATCCATCTTATTTCAACCAAACATTACCAGTTACAGCGTCTCGCTTTGATTAATTCCGGAGACACTGAATATGGTGATAAACAAAGGGTCGTTGGTTATGTCAGTTACACAATCTGCCGCTAATCCATCGAAAAGTACGCTAACCCATAGCGAGCTTTCTATGTTGCTCGACGTGGTTGAACACACCATTCATTGCTATTTGAATGAACTACCGCTACCGAAAGTACTGGTACAAGATTACCCAGAAAGTTTGGCTTTACCCGGGGCTTGCTTTGTCACGCTAACCGTAAACAATCAGCTGCAAGGCTGCATTGGCACAACAGTGGCACAGATTCCCTTAGTACTAGAAGTAGAGAGAAAAGCTTGGGCAGCGGCTTGCCAAGATAGACGATTTACCCCTCTTCAAAAACATCAAGCCGAAGCGCTTAACATTGAGGTTTCCGTACTGACACAACCCGAACTCCTGCACGTTGATTCGGAACAAGACTTACTACAGCACCTTTCCTTGCACCAGTGCGGCGTGACGTTAAAGGACGGAAAAAAAGGCGCGTTATTCTTACCCCAAGTTTGGGAACAACTCCCTAATCCGGCTCAATTCTTAGGACACCTAAAACAAAAAGCCGGGTGGTCTCTAGATTTTTGGAGTGATTCGATACAAGTCGCCACTTTCGAAGTGCAAGCATTAAGCCGCCCATTCCGCAGGCTATAGATATTCTAACGCTTTGATTAATAACCAGTGAGCTCCATATATCCTCTACCCAGATGAGATCCTTCAACGATAATTGGACCTTCCCAATATGGGATGGATAGTGGCATTTTGGCGTTAGGATTAAGTGCTGAAAGCTTTACGTTAATGCCCTGAGACACGACTTTTAGTATCCATTGCGTCGGGTATGATTGGCCTTCAATTACCGTTTGTTGAACGGCTGACAGTTCTAGATCGTTTTGCGTCAAAGTAATGCCTCGACCATCTTTATACATTAATCGCCCATAGGAATAACTCGCTTGTCCGGTCGCAGCATCACGCAATTGAAAGACCACCAAACTCGTTGCTTCGTCTAACCGTATTGCGAACCAATCCCACCCTTGTTGAGAATCGAGCAAAAATTGAGAGCTCCACTCTCGGTCTATCCAGCCTTGTCCAGATACCTGATGGCTTTCTCCATTAATCGATACAGTACCTTGAACGTCGATAAAGGGCTGGCTGTAATAATACGATGCAACCTTTCCGTCAGCGCTTTTCTCGCTATAACCCTTATCACCTTGTTTTTGATAGGGAGCGGTTGTAGTCAATGACAATTGATAACTAAATTGGTTTGATGCGACATCAAGGGTTGCAGGGAAAAGATCGTTGGTTGTGGAAGTCCATTGCCAATCATCAATAACGACTCGAAACGGTTCACTTGATACGTCCGCAATTTCCGGGTGCTGGCGAGACCACTTCTCATCTGCAAGATGAATATCAGGGGTTGTAATCGCACTGTGCGCCATAAAGATCTGCTGGCTCTGCCATCCATTTTCATTAGCTGGTGCCTCAGAACTCACCGCCAAGCGAAACTGTGTCCATTGAATGCCATATTCTCGGCCTTCGGCATCCTGCAAGTTTGCCGTCAGATACCACCACTCTTGGCGAAAGTCGTTGTGGGCTTGATGATCTTCTGGAAAAGAAAGGATGCGACCACCTTTGACCTCTTCAAATTGACCATCATCGGAGCCTAACATTTGACCAAAACTCGGAGCGTCAGGTTCACCGCAACCAATAAGGATTAGAGCCGACAATATCGCCATCATCTGTTTGAACATTACAGTACCTCGCTTTGCAAACTTGCGACCACAGGACGAGTCACCAAACGCCACAAAGGAATAATGGTCGCGACGATGGTCACCACTACGGTTATAGTCGCAAGGCGGGCCACATCCATCCAACTCCAAACAAAGTTTAAACTCCAACCAAATGCTCTCAGTGTCACAATATCAGTCAGCACATAACCGACTAATGCGCCCAGTGGCAAGGCAACTAACAATGTGAACAGCACCAGGGTAACCATTTGCCCTACCACCATAACAAACAATTGCGATTTGTTGACGCCCAGTGCATAAAGCCGAGCGATAGCTGCTTTACGAGCGTCCAGTAGCATAAAACAGGAAGTAAATAAGCCGATAACAGCGACGAGTAACGTCACACCATTGAGAGCGCTGGTAATAGCAAAGGTTTGAGCAAATATATTGAGCGCAATCGCCTTAATTTCTGCCTGATCAAACAATTGACTGGAGTGTAAATTCAGTTTGGCTTTTAATGCCTGCTGCATATATTCTCGGTTACCACTCACCTTCACACCTAAACTGCTTGGCACCATCGAGAACCCTTGTAACTGCCATAACTCAGGCGAGATAAGCACTTCGCCATCGGGCGAACCATAATCATAAAAAATGGCACCGACCGTCAGTGTCATCCCAGACATAAAGTCTCTCGGCAGCTCACTTCCCAGTACTAATCCCAGTTTCACTGCCATCGGCTCACTGATAGCCACGACATCCCCAGCATAGAAACGGGACCAAAAATCATTGACTTGTGATTGAAACACCATGGTTTGTTCTAAGGTTATACGATCTTTGGTACCTAATCGCGTAGGCAGTCCACTGACGTTAGATTGCACATAATATTGCTTATAGACCTCTTCAACACCGTCGAACTGAGCTAACGTCTGCTCGACTTTAGTCATGTCACTTTGTGCAGGACTGATGTAAATATCCGCATGCAGGCGCTGCTCTAGCCAATGTTTCAATGTCGACTCAAAACTGCCCACCAAGGTGTTCATCCCTATGTTAGCGGTAATAGCCAACAACAGCGCCATCATCGCCAGAGACAATGGCGCAATCAGTTCCCGCAATTCCGCCAACAGATACTGGACCAACCCAGTAGAGGTTTTATGTTCTGCTATTCGAGCTAGCAAACTGAGAGACTTGGGCAGCAACATTGGAATCGCGACAATAAACACACCCAGCCAAAACATCGTTAAGCGAAAATAGCTACTCAACCAAAGACCAATGAGTGCCACCACCACAAGTATCAGCCCCAAGAACATCAAGCGGTTTTCATTGGCCTGTTCAGGAGATTGATAGAATCCACCGTGGGAGGATAAGGGTTGTTGTACCCTTTGCTTATAATGATGCCAACAAGCGAACAATGCCGCAGCTAGCGTAAGTAGCAATGCCTGAGCCCACCATTGCCATTGCCATGTGCCAGGCAGTAACGTTGCGCCGTAAAGCTGCTCTAAGGTGAGTGCTACCGTGGGATGTAACCAATGACTTAATTGGATACCAAAGATAAACCCAAAACTGGTGCCCACAGTAACCAAGAGCACCAGTTCTAAAATCAGCGCCAAGAAAACCGTGTTAGGTGTGAGCCCCGCTTGCTGCACTTGCACCAACAGCCGATTGCGTTTCAGTAAGCTGTATTTCACACCGTTATAGGCAATGAATAGCCCAACCAGAAATGCCAACATACTCATTGCGGTAAGGTTGAGGTGAAAGCTTTCTGTCAGTGACCCAAGGTCTGAGCTTTTTGTATTGGCAACCCATTGTGCTTTGCCTGATATCAACGCTTGCCACTTAGTATCGTCCGCCACCTTGTTATCTAGTATGGCAATGTAGCTCAGCTGCCCCTGCTTGTTCAGCAAACGCTGGGCAAAGCTGATATCTGCCAGCAGACGACTTCCCAACTGCCATTCGTCAGGTACTACAACAAACTGGATAGCAATGTCGTCCAAAACCGCGGTCTTAGCGCCGCCCATCCTTTGATACTGAGTTTCGCTTACAATGACAAAAGGTTCGCCATTCATCAAATTCGCCAGAGGCAACGCTGAATTAGATAAAGACACATCATCACTCTCTGACTGTAATCGAGAGCGTGAAGTGACGGCCGCTACAATATCACTTCCTTGGATAGAATAACGTCGCCCAGTATCATCTCTCACTCGACCCTCAAGTATTGGCAACGATTGACTCAACCCAGATTGACGCAATGAAAAGTACACCGATTCCGCAAGATAGCGCCGTCCAGGCATTGGAATGACTAGATAACTCGCCTTGACGCTAAGCGATTCTGCTGATCCCGCGTAACTGCGTTTGGCGTTTAAATTGATCGCTTGCACGGCCACAAACAACGTCACTGCCAAGATAATGCCGATAAGAATAGCGAGTGCCTGTAAAGGCGCTTGACGATAGTGAGCCGCGGAAATGGAGAGAGCAACGCGTAGATGAGCTCCTTTACGGTGTTTCATAAAGCAATCCGTTTTCTAAACGGCAACGTCGCTGCATAAACGCCGCACATTCTTCGCTGTGAGTAACAAGCAAAACAGATGTATTTCCTTCGCGGGTAATATCTTCTAACAGTCGCATCACTTCCAAGCCCGCTTTCTGGTCAAGGTTTCCGGTGGGTTCATCGGCCAAGAGCAATGCGGGTTGATGCGCCAACGCTCTTGCAATCGCCACTCGTTGTTGCTGACCACCTGATAACGCAGAAACATGGCGTTCAAGCAGTGGTTGAATATCCAATTTAGCGACTAAATAGTCGCACCAAGCGTTCCACTTCCGTTTGTTTAAACTTAAAGGAAACTCAATATTCTGTCGGACATTTAACGGCGTTAGCAGGTTAAATTGCTGAAAGACTACGCCAAGCTTGTGGTGACGAAAATAGCCCCATTGCTTATCGTTCCACGTTTGCGCCAATTCACCAGCCAACTCTAAGGTCCCACTGGTCATTGGCTCGAAACCACCCAGAATATTCAATAGCGTGCTCTTGCCACTGCCACTTGCGCCAGTGAGTGCCATGCTCTCTCCTTCCGCCAACGACAAGTTCACTCTGTCCAATACGTGATGAGATTCTTTGCCGTCAATAAACGTTTTGACCGCATCTTTCAGTACCACTACCGGCCTTGGTAAAACCGTCGCTCTTGGCACTATTGAGCTTTCCATCCAGATTCCTTATTTGGGTTTGGATACTTTATACGTACTCGTTAAGGTAACGGATGCTAACCTTGTTGAGCGAGCTAATTATCGAAATTATAACGGATATTTCTTGTGCATTGCGCCCACTCATTAGCTAAGTCGTTGTGTTTTCGTTAATCCGCTGCGTCATTTCACATATTCCTGAAAGAAATCGTTCTCCGAACCAAGAATTAGACTATATTGATACAAAATGTATCAATATGGATAATTAAAATGCATTCAGTAAAAGGAATTAAAACAACCATTGGCGAGTCGCCTATTTGGAAACCCGACACCAATAGTCTCGTCTGGGTCGAAGCTGCAGGTAGTGAGATTTTTGAGTATTCGATTCACAGCCAGAGTACCCAAGTCTTTCACGTACCTTTTGATATCACGGCAATTGCTCGATGTGAGGGCAATGGTTGGATATGTGCTAGCAAACAAGGACTGTTTTTTTGTACTTCGAGTTTTGACGATTTTACTCCTATCGCTGATCCCTGTTTTGGTTCAACTAAACTTCATTTAAATGATGCGGTTACGGCGCCGAATGGTCATTTATGGTTTGGTTCGATGAACCACAAGCAACTTGAGGCTCCTGATGGCAAGCTTTACCGACTGACGGCGAACACAGCGCTTGAAATGGATTCTGGATTCAGCGTCGCCAACGGCATAGCGTTTAACCCTGCGCTCAAACGCGCCTACTGTTCAAATATGTTCCAAAGAAAAGTATATGAGTATCAACTTGATGATTCGATGACCCAAATAATTGAAAAGGCGGTGTTTGTTGAGCTCGATGAGTGCAAGGGCTATCCTGATGGACTGTCTGTTGATCGCCACGGAAACCTGTATATCTGTCACTGGGACTGCGGCATCATTTCCTATTACACTCCGTCACAAACCAAAATAGGTCATGCTACACAGCTTGGTGAAATCAATCTTGCGGTTAAGCACGCTACGCGCTGTACTTTTGGCGGCAAAGATTTCAATACATTATTCGTCACAACGGCAGACTATGAACTCACCAATCAAGAGTCGGTGTTATATCCCAGTTCAGGAGAACTCTTTATTCTCGATGCGCCAACTCAAGGACGAGAAGAGTATCGGGTCAATACCGACGTTTTGTCCCACTCAAATCAAGTCAATGTCTCTTTAACCAGTTGAAACTCGTAAAATACTTTGGGAATATAAAGCCTTGCTGCCCACATGACTGCGTTAACGCAGTGGTATTGGATATTATTTAGGGTGAGCTTTTAAAAGGAATCTATGGTGTCGGAAAAAGTAAATTCAGTCGATCGTCTTATCAACGTTATTGAACGGATTGGCGAAGTAAAGAGTCCTATCTCAGCTTCTGATATTATCTTCGAGTCAGGGATTCCCAAGCCTACTTGCCACCGATTGTTGCAGCAACTCGATGACGCAAACTACATCCAGTCCGATGAACGCGGTCATTTCTATCCGGGTTCACAAATGCTGTCTATTGCATTAGATGTAAGATGGACCAATCAGCATAAACTGCAACGACAGGCTATTCTGCACGGCCTTTCTCGTAAGCTAGAGGAAACCTGTGGTTTGGCCTTGGCGAATGATGACCCTAGCCCACATATGGTCTACTACGACCGAATTCAAACCAATTGGCCGTTGCAGATTGTTATTCCGGTTGGTTTTCCCACTCCACTTTGGGCATCCGCCAGCGGCAAGCTTTATTTAAGTACTTTGACGCCACCTCAATTACGTCGAGTATTGAGTAAAATTGAACTGAGCCAGTGTGCGAAAAACACCATTATCGACAAGCAGAGCCTAAAAAAGGAGCTAAACGTTATTCAACGCAGAGGATACAGCGTGGATGATGAAGAGTTCATTGATGGTATGGTGGCTATAGCACTTCCTCTTTATGACCAGTTTGGCAACTTTATGGCAGCCTTATTTTGCCATTGTCCAAAGAGCCGTAAAACCGTTGCCGATCTCGAAAATTACCTACCTATTCTTCGTGTCGCCCAACAGAGCCTAGAAGCCGTATATCAGGAAATGAAAGAGCTAGCGGATAGTAAATAGTAAACAGCAAGGTGTGACTCATCTTTACCTAATCATACAGTCACATAGCTAAAGCTTCCTTAAACTGGGGCACAGTAATTACCAAACTTAGCTCTTTTTTACTAAGTTCGTTAGCTGCTCACGCTCGCTATCTCGCCATTTCAAGGAACTCATCACATTATGAAAAAGCTCTGCTTTTTAGCTGCGTTACTCATCACTGGTCATGCACAGGCACAATGGGACAACCCTGTCGACCGTTATGCCAACGAATATAAAAACCATATCTCTGCTAAATGCCCGATTCCAAAAGACAATATTCAGCATTTTGTGTACTTTGCACGTGATCGAGAAGCCATACACAATCACCCATTGCTAAACAACGCTCGCTTTTCTGGTGCGCAAATCATGTACTCGTGGGCAATGTTAGAACCAGAGAAAGATCAGTACGACTTTTCTATGATTCAAGCCGATTATGACTATTTAAAAGCGCATGGCAAAAAGCTCTTTATTCAGCTTCAAGACGCGACGTTTGATCCTCGCTACAAAGGTGTACCTAGCTACCTATTGTCTGATGAATACGATGGTGGTGCGGTTTACCAATACACAGACGACGGTGAGCCAGAGGGTTGGGTGGCAAAACGTTGGGACAGCAAAGTAAGAACGCGTTTCGCGAAACTCCTCAACGCATTAGGAAAACAGTTTGATGGAAAAGTTGAAGGCATCAACCTTCAAGAAACCGCTATTGGCGTTGAGAAAGATCCAAGCTTTACTGAAGCGAGTTATGTCGAAGGACTCAAGGATAATATGCGAGCCATGAAACACGCGTTCCCAACCTCCACCACGATGCAATACGCCAACTTCATGGTTGGTGAATGGCTACCATGGGAAGATAAAGGTTACTTAAAGAGTATTTATCAATACGGACAAGAAATAGGCGTTGGCCTTGGCGCACCTGACCTTATGATGCGAAAACGCGGACAATTAAATCACGCCCTAGCAATGATGCATGAGAATGACTATACCGTGCCACTTGGTATCGCGATACAAGATGGTAACTACATTGGCCAAACCAACAATACTGACGTCATGGATAACCGACAAAGTCTTGTTCCTGCCCTCCACTCATTCGCTCAGTCGTTTCTTCATGTTAACTATATGTTTTGGGTAAACCAAGAACCCTATTTTGAGGAGGATGTATTACCCTGCTTTAAGTAATCGGCAATAGCCCGCTGTAAAACCTGCCTGAGTCTGCTTCAGGCAGGTTGAAATCTTAAGGTGCTTGTTTCCTGAGCATTTGGTAACTGCACATGAATCAATCCATGACATTCACAATAAATCTCGCTACCATTCATGCAATGTAAATAATTCTCATTGGCAGCTAACATTCTTGTTTGCTGGTGCAACGCTATTTTGCTATGACTATTTCTCATTCAGATTACTTCAAAATTGCTCTGCCTTTTATTATCTCCACAGTCACTCAGCCTCTGCTGGGTGCGGTCGATACTGCTGTGATTGGCCACTTAGGTGTCACAGAGCTGATTGGTGGCGTTGCTATCGGAACTGTCATAATGAACACCCTATATTGGCTGTTCGGTTTTTTCCGAGTTAGTACAACGGGCCAAAGCGCAATGGCATTAGGTAAAGGTGATGACGCATTGATGACAAATAGTTTGATGCGCCCATTTGTTCTTGCTGCTGTTGTTGGCGCAAGCTTTATCCTATTACAGTCCGTCATTTGGCAAGGAGCACTCTGGGTAATAGAGCCCGAAAATGCCGTAGCTGAACAAGCCCATATCTATTTTGGTATTTTAATCTTCGGTGCTCCGTTTGTGCTTCTCAACTACACCATTATTGGTTGGTTGATGGGGCAAGCGAAAGCGAAAGAAACTTTATACACCCAGGTCTTTGGCAATGTCTTGAATATTGTCCTTGACGCAGTATTTGTATTGTATTTTGACCTTGGTGTAGCAGGTGTGGCTTATGCAAGCTTGATTGCACAGATTGCGACATTTGCGATTGGAATGACGTTAGTATTCAATACACAAGGAATGTCTCTAACTCGCCTTATTTCCTCCGCCAAAATGAGTAGGCACGACTTCTCAACGATCGTCTCATCGAATACTGATTTGATGTTGAGAACGGTCTGCATTTTGGTTTTCTTCAACATGATGGCAAGAGTTGGCTCTCAACTAGGGGCTGACGTACTTGCGGTTAACGCCATCCTTATGCAAATTACTTTTATCGTCAGCTACATGTTTGATGGTATTGCTAATGCCTCTAGTGTTTTCGCAGGTAAAGCCGTCGGACAAAACAATCCAAAGATGCTAGATCGAGTGCTAACACTCAATTTCCAGTGGACATCGGGCTTCATCGTAATTCTCACTCTGTTGGTGCTGATGTTCCAATCGCACTTAGTGTTACTGTTCACGACACAAACAGAACTCGTCAGCTTGTATCACCAAGTGGCAGCTTGGCTAATTGTATTCCCCTTGGTTGCCGGGTACGGGTTAACGGTCTACGGGATCTTTACCGGAACCGGAACAACCCGACCGGTCAGAGACTCCAGTATTGCAACACTGATGGTGTTTTTATTGGCGCAGTTATTGGCTGTTCCACTATGGGGTAACCACGGTTTATGGCTTGCTTTTACTATTTTTTATTGTGGTCGAATCGTCTTTCTCTATCCATTCATCGGTCAAGTTAAGCAAAAGTGTGGTCATCAAACCATTTCTTAGCCCCAACCACAAAACCATACTATTCAAGAAGCACTCTTTTGAGTGCTTTTTTGATTTAATCTGGTGATACACCAGCTAGAAAATCTACACCGTAATCTGTGCATTGCTCTTCTCTTACCTAACTCGTGATGATAACATTGTTATGTTATAACGTATTATTTAAGAGTTTCTTCGTGACACCTCCTCTCCTCGCCATAAATCAACTATCCATAAGCAGTAAAGATCGAATCCTATTTCAAGGTATTCAGTTTGACGTATCTGCGGGGGAAATGCTGGCCGTAATGGGTCCTTCAGGTATTGGTAAGTCCATGCTATCTAAAGCCATTGCGGGCTTTACTCCAGACACCATATCCGTATCAGGTACGATAACAATTGATGGCAGTGAAGTCTGTGAGATTCCATTGCTTAATCGTTCTGCACAACAACGGCCAGCCTTCATTTTTCAGGATGCCCTGCAAGCGCTTAATCCTTTAGTTTCTGTAGAGAAGCAGCTTTGTCTCGCTCTCACCGGAGACCAAACAAAGCCAAGCGCTAGACATCGGAACACCATAGTTGATCTACTTGCTCGTCTTGGGTTTCCCGATCCAGCCAAAGTATTAACCAATTATCCTAGCCAACTCTCTGGTGGGCAGAGACAACGCATTTGCATTGCTATTGGTTTATTAAGCCAAGCTCAAGTATTAATTGCAGACGAACCGACAAGTGCTCTCGATCCTGTCACTGAACAGGAAATATTGACTCTCATTCGCCAAAGCGTAAAGCAGTCCAATATGGCAGGTATTTTGATTACACACGACCTAAATAGTGCGTTAGCTTGCGACAAATTACTGGTTATTGACGAAGGAAAAGTCGTTGCTTATGGCGAACCGCGCGTCGCTCTTGAATCCAGTTCTCATCATTTTTGTCGTTCACTGAAAGGACTCCTTCAATGACTGCCATTATCGAAGAGACTATCATGAGCTGCAGTAAAGTAAGTTCAACTTTAGTGAGCTTTAGCAATGTCAGTGTGCACCACTACTCCACTCCTAGATGGTTGGGTGGAAAACCATTTAAAGCACTCAGTAATGTTTCCCTCCAGATCGAGAATCAAAACATTGCCATTGTCGGCCCATCGGGTGCCGGAAAGTCTACGCTTATTGAATTGCTCTTTGGTTTAAGGACACCTTCACTAGGAAACGTTCAAATCGCGGGAAGGACACTCCCTCTCCACAACGCAAGCGAGCGTTTGAGGGTCTGCAGTGAAGTACAAATGGTTCCCCAAGAGCCACACACAAGTTTAAATCCGTATTACACAGTCGAACAAATCCTGATTGAACCACTAGAAAACCTCAAAATTGGAGATAACCACCCACAGCTCGCACAAATTGCACTGAACGAGGTTGGCTTGACCACGGACTTGTTGTCACTCTACCCACAACAGCTTTCAACAGGTCAGGCACAGCGAATCGCCATCGCTCGTGCACTCATTGTAAAACCCAAGTTACTTGTTGCAGACGAACCTACCAGTAGCTTAGACCCGGTAAATCGCCAACGAATAATTGAACTGCTCAACTCGCTAAAGCAAAAATATGACCTGCAACTACTTCTTGTCAGTCACGACCTCAAGGCAGCAATCGCGCTATGTGAAGAGATAGTGGTCTTAGATCAAGGAGAGATCGTCGAACACGGCTTTGTTAAACAAATCATGGAACAACCTGTTCACCCAACAACACAGGCACTGATTCGTGCCCAAATTCATTCAAAAACGAATACTTAACACAACATCACCGAGACATAATCATGCGTTTTCACTCAATTAAATTGGCATGCGCGCTTGCGCTCGCTCTACCGTTAACTGGCTGTTTTGATTCACAAAATGAAAACAGTGACTCAAGCGTCAAATCCGAGATTCGTGTGGCAATGATGCAGCCACCTCGCACTGGACTATCACCATTATCTGACGACGCTTTCAAATTATCACGTTGGAGTACTGCGGAAACGTTAATCAATCTTTCCCCTGCTTCTGAGGTTGAACCAATGCTGGCTACCGATTGGAAGCAGATTGACTCACTCACATGGCACTTTACTATTCGTCAGGGTGTGAAATTCCACGATGGTTCCATGCTAACCGCAGAATCAGTGGTTAACTCACTGCAACAGGCTTTGAGTGCGGCACCTAAGCCTCGTATTCTTGATGGTGTTGACCTCTCTGTTAGAGCCCTTGACTCGTCGCACGTAGAAATCAAGACAACATTTAATGACCCTTTACTACCTAGCCGCTTATCAAGTCCTCAACTCGCCATTTTGGCGGCAAATGCATATAAAGAGAATGGTCGAGTCGTACCTACTGGTGCAGGCACTGGTCCATTTGAATTAATAGAAATTAACGGCACAACCAGTGCCAAGCTAAAACGATTCGATGATTACTGGGGTGAGAAAGCACACATAGACACGGTCATCGCTGAGTATGTTCCAAATGGCTTCGCGCGTGCAGCAGCACTACGCACAGGTTCCGCCGATGTTGTCGAAGCTGTGCCTGTATCTCAAATAGCAACGATTGATAGCAACCTTTTACACGAAGTGGCTATGCCGCGTACTAACACGCTCTACTTAAACAATAAGTCAGATGTTTTTAGTCAATTAGAGTTGCGCCAAGTTGCCGCCGCCGCGGTAGATAGAGAGCAAATCATTAAAACTGTGTATGAAAACCATGCCGATATTGCGAAGGGTTTGTTAGGTCCGGCACTTGCTTGGGCTGCACCACTTCGTCCCGAAGCATCACCGATTGAAGCTAAAACAAAAGCAAATGGTGAGAAAATCGTCATAGGTACTTTCACTGACCGTGCTGAACTTCCTGAAGTCGCAGCTTTGCTCAAACAGCAGCTTGAAAGCGCAGGCTTCCAAGTAGAACTTGATATCCGTGAGTACGCTCAAATTGAAAACGATGCATTATCGGGTAATTTTGATGCCTTTATTCTTTCTCGAGCGACAGTTTTGGATTCAGGCGATCCTATCGCATATATGATGAGTGATTTTGGCTGTAAGGGATCGTTCAACTTAGGTCAATTCTGTTCTGAGGAAGTCGACAACGCTCTGACTTACGCCGATCTACAGCCTTTAGGACCAAAACGTCAACAAGCCATCATTGCTGCAGAACAGATCATTTTGAACGATTTCGCTGCCATTCCACTGCTACACGAACGTGTCATTCAGGGTGAAAGCCTTCGTGTTTCTGATGCTGTTCGTGACCCAAGCGAACGTCGCCTTATCAATGCGAACACTAAGGTGAACTAACTTAATGTTGTCTGTTGATACTTCTCGACGAATATTCGATGTGCTAACACCTTGGTTATCAAGACTTATCTCATTGATCGTCGTCGTCATTTTAGTGGGTTTGATGCCAGATATTGCTGGTATTGACCCAAGCCAATCGATTTTGCGTGCCCGCGCCGGACAACAACACATGTTAACGCCGGAAGCACTTGCCGCGGTAAGAGCCGATTTACAGCTTGACCGTAGTGCAATGGAACGATTAACAGACTGGCTTAGTGACGCTCTGCATGGTGATCTAGGCTACTCATGGATCGATGGTTCACCGGTCATCGATGGTATTCAACAGACAATGTCGACCTCTCTGTTACTGATGTCGATGGCACTAGGTTTAACCTTTGTACTGTGTGGGTTTAGCTTAGTTCATACCTTGTTTAGCTGGAAACAAAGAAAGCTAAAGCAAACCCATAATAGCCTGAGTACGGTTCTCATCTCGTTACCTGAATACGTAGTAGCGTCCGTTCTCATCCTTATTTTATCTATTTGGTTGGGTTGGTTCCCCCCCTACGGGTGGCAAAGCTGGCACCATATTTGGCTGCCTAGTCTGGCACTTGCGCTTCCCGCTAGCGGTCTTTTGAGTCGCCTGTTAAGGGACAGTTTGCAGCGCGTCCTCAATGAACCATGGGTGATCACTTGGCTCAGTGCGAACATCAGTTCCTTCCAGATCATGCGCTTCGCATTAAAACGTGCAATCAGCAGTTTGATCCCGCAAGTCGCGATGATAATGATCGGCCTGACCGGTGGAGCGGTTGCTGTCGAGCAGATTTTTTCCATCCCAGGAATAGGACGACTAATTTTAGGTGCAGCGAAAGCACAAGATCTACCAGTGCTCCAAGGTGGTTTGTTAGTACTTCTATTTATTTCGATTTTCATCAGTAGCTTGAGCTTGCTTGTTCAACAGTTGTTGTTAGGCCACAGTCTCAGAAACGGTAAGCTTATCAGTAGTCATTCATCTTTTGCGTTTACCTCGAGTAATAACAAACGATTGACGGCGGGTTTAATCTTTTCACTGTTGCTGGCTGTTGTTATCTGGTCACTGTTTCGCGACCCGTTTAGCAGTCAGTTCATCAGACTTGCTGCTCCGAGCTTGCAGGCACCTTTAGGTGGCGACGGCATTGGACGTGACCTTCTAGCCCGCATTGGGTCTGGTATGTTATCGACGTTTTGGGCAGGATTTGTCGCGACAGTGCTAAGTTTGGTTGTGGGTGTGGTTCTTGGGTTCAACACTCGATACAGCCAAGGTTTAATCGAAATAACCAAGGGTATTCCTTATATTATCGCTGGCTTATTGGTTGCTGGAATGACGGGGATGAATCCAAACAGTGCCATGATTGCCATTGTTTTGGTGTCTTGGGCCCCTCTTGCGGCTCACTGCTCAAGTCTTATCGTTGAGGCTAAAGCGCAACCCTACACGCATCTTGCGCCGATATGGGGAACGAGCAAATTCAAGATACTTAGGTACTATCTCCTTCCTTATGTGCTTCCGCCATTATTGAGACATGCACTACTTAGAATGCCAGTGATTACGCTAAGCTTAACGTCGCTGAGTTTTATCGGTCTTGGCGCTAAGCCCCCCTCACCCGAATGGGGGCTGATGATTGCAGAAAACCTACCGTATATTGAACGAGCACCGCTTGGCGTACTTGGTCCAATTTTCGGATTAGTGCTGTTAGGCATTGCTATTAACCTTTTGTTTGACGATTAATTGTCAACCGAAACGCTAAAGCAGGTAGTGCTGTGAAATTCGTTTCGACCATTTAGCACTAAACAGAGAAGTATCTATAAGAGAAATACCCTTTGTTATGACTTCTTTCAATATAGCGCCCAAAAGGTGTCCTATTTGTGTTAAAATCCGTCCTTCAGGATTAGATGTAAAACGGACACTTTCATCATAAACTACTGATTAACATAATGTTAATTGGAAGAATTTCGAATTCTAATCAGTTATTAATTAAACATGGAGTTGGTCTTTATATTCGTTCACACGAATATGTAAACCTCATAATTATGGGTTTTAAATCTCAAAAATACAGTATAGATTCTACAGATTATCAAGTCGGTCAAGACAACATCACTAAATGGGGCATGGATGTTCACAATACAGTGTTTACCGCTTCCGCGGGCTTATCCATCCTCTTCATCGTCACTCTCTTAGTACTTTCCCCAGAAGACGCAAAAGCAGCCATCGATGCCGTTAAATCCGCTGCACTATCAAAGTTTGACTTTGTCTTTATGTGGGGCGCAAACATTCTTCTGATTTTTGCCTTGCTGATTGCTTTATCTCCGCTCGGTAAAATTCGTTTAGGTGGCGACAATGCCACAACAGATTATTCAACCATTTCCTGGATCGCCATGTTATTTGCAGCGGGTATGGGTATTGGTTTGATTTTTTGGGGCGTAGCAGAGCCGACCGCCTTTTATACCAATTGGTTTGGTACACCGCTAGGTGTTGAGCCGTTTACACCAGAAGGGCGAGAACTAGCCTTAGGTGCTGCCGTATTCCACTGGGGACTTCACGCTTGGGCTATCTATGGGATGGCCGCATTATCGCTAGCATACTTTGTCTATAACAAAGGTCTTCCGCTCTCAATGCGATCGGTATTCTACCCTCTACTTGGTGACAGAGTTTGGGGAAGAGTCGGTGACGTTATCGATGTAATGGCTGTTCTGGTAATCCTATTTGGCCTTGCAACATCACTTGGTCTGGGCGGCTCACAAGCTGCAAGTGGAATCAGTCACGTATTCGGACTAGAAAACAGTCTTCTGCTTCAGATTGCCATTATCCTGACCATTATGGGTTTGGCTATTGTTTCTGTTGTTCGTGGAATGGACGGCGGCGTTAAGGTATTGAGTAATCTCAATATGATTATCGCATTCGTTTTCCTTGGTTTTATCGGTATTTTGAACTTCACAACGGTATTGGATTCAGTTTCGACCGCAGTAGTTGGTTATGTGAAAAATATTCTTCCACTAAGCCAAAGCGCTGGCCGTGAAGACACCACATGGCTTCATGGCTGGACTGTGTTCTATTGGGCCTGGTGGGTTGCATATGCGCCATTCTTCGGTATGTTCGTTGCACGAATTTCAAAAGGCAGAACAATTCGCGAATTCCTATTTTGTGTACTAGTTATCCCTACTCTTGTCACCACTGCATGGATGTCTTTCTTTGGCGGTGTCGCGATTCAACAGATCGTTGATCATGTGGGTATACTTGGTGCCGCTCAGGGTATCGGAGACGTTTCACTTAGCTTGTTCTATATGCTTGATGCGTACCCTATTGGTAACATCTTATCGCTGATTGCCGTTGCGCTGATCATTGTTTTCTTTGTGACCACTTTGGACTCAGGTTCAATCGTAGTAGACAGTATGACTGCAGGTGGCAAACTCGAGCTTCCTATCAAGCAGAAAGTGGTCTGGGCTGTGATCTCAGCTGTCATCGCCGTGGTCATGTTGTGGATCGGTGGTACTCAATCGATTCAAGCACTTCAATCGATTACCATCATTGCAGCGCTGCCATTTACGCTGATTCTAATTTTAGGTTGTGTGAGTTTGATTAAAGGCTTACTTACTGAGGTTGAACAACCTCAAGTAGCTAGCGACAAGTCTGCACAATAAATAACTTTAGGCTTATCGTAACCGCGTTACGGTAAGCCTTTTTTAGCTCTTTACTCACATTCCCCTTTGTCAAGATCCTCCTTAATAAAACGACTGTTCGACATGGCCCTGCTCTCCAAATGGGATATCAACAGAATAAATACCACACACCAAAGCCATAGCCTCAACTAATGTTTTATCAAGTATATCTGGGTATAATCTCTATCAATTTAAGGATATTTCCTCAAAACGGTGTACCTAACACCCCGTAGCTGCTTTTCGATTCAAATCATCAATGCGGCAAGATAAAGGACTATTGAACACATGAATTCCGATTTATCTATCCATGTATTGCTCATTGAAGATGACCGAGACTTGGCAGCCTCGGTTGCAGATTACTTGGAATACGAAAACATAAAATGCGATCACGCCTACGACGGACAGAGTGGTTACAATTTAGCCAGCGAGAATTACTACGACGTCATCCTTCTTGATTTAATGCTACCCAAGGTAAACGGCTTTACGGTTTGCCAAAACCTTCGAAAAGCAGGTATTGACACACCTATTCTCATGTTGACGGCCAAAGATACCATTGAAGACAAAGAGGCTGGGTTCAACTCAGGTACCGACGATTACCTTGTAAAGCCATTTATGATGAAAGAACTGGCTTTACGGATAAAATCTCTATCGAGAAGACGAAGTGGTCAAATAACTAAACTCGTTGCTGGAGATCTGACCTATGATCTTAAACAAAAACGAGTAACGCGTTCAAATCAACCTATTGAACTCACTCGACTTAATCTTAGGTTGTTAGAGCTGCTAATGCGTAAATCTCCTCAGTTGGTCTCGAGAGAAGAAATCGAACAGACGCTATGGCCTAATGAAATACCTGAAACCAACAACCTAAAGGTTCAGCTTTATCAACTTCGACAGAAAGTTGATAAGAATCATAATATTAAACTCATCGAAACCGTTGTGGGCCAAGGTGTAAGAATTCAGGTTACCAGCAATGCTTAATAAGAGCTTTCCATTAAAAAACCATCTCACCTCGTTTTTTGTTGGAATCGCGATTATCACTGCCTTCATGCTTTTCGAGCTGCTAGTTCGCTACTTTGAGTACGGCATTGAAGATTCCGTGAAGATGAGAATGTTAACGGAGTGGCGAGCCTACTCAGAAGCTTACCAGTTAGACCCCAATATCGAGTTGCCAAGTTCTTATGTGATTCGATTCTACCTAGACGACCTCCCCGTTATTCGTGTGGAAGGAACGAATATTTTGGAAAATGTTCAACTTTCCAATAATCAATTCACAGTGGTTTCAGTGGATGAAACTTTTTCCGATGACCCTGAGAAGGAAATCACTTTAGGGATATTTAGGTTTCTTCGCGACGACGAAAGAACGGTATACGTCATCGCGAAATATGACTACCACCTAATCAATGACACAATCGATATATGGTTTGATAACCGATTCAATTTTATCTTGCTAATCGTCGGTGGTTATATCTCTATAGTGCTATTGGCACTCTGGTTTTATAGCTATCGAATAGGAAAAAGAACAGAGCAACTGGTTCATTGGTCTGAACTGGTATCAGAGAACTTAGAATCAAACCCCACTCCCGATTTTACTTTTCAGGAATACAATCGCGTCGCTTCATATTTGCAACGAGCACTATCGAAAAATGCCCGCCTGCTCGCTCGGGAAAAGGACTTTTTATCTCATACCAGTCACGAACTTCGCACCCCTCTGGCCATCATCAGAGCTAATATGGAGATATTGGAAAGAATAGCGCTACCAGAAGCATCAAAAAACGCGATTGTGCGCATAGACCGAGCAAGTCAAAATATGCAACAAGTCGTTGAGACGATGCTTTGGCTTTCTCGTAAACACAACACCCCTCCACCACAAAAGGAAGTTTCAGTAGCCGCTTTATTGAATGAACTGGTCGACGAGTACTATCACTTCATTAACGGTTCTGATGTGTCGTTAGAGACTGATTATAGTAACGCTCCAGTACTAGACTTACCGGAAACCCCGATACGAATCGTTATAAGTAATCTATTGGTTAACGCATTCAAATACACCCACGCAGGGCTTATACGCATTTACTGCAAAGACAACACCGTCATCATTGAAAATACCACTACGGCGGACCACGAGCTGCAGGTAACAGACGGATTTGGTTTGGGACAAGATCTAATATTCAGAATTTGCGATAAGCTTGGTTGGTTTATGGAAACTAAAAAGACCGAGACAGGCTTCGTTGCTATTCTTCACTTGCCAACATAATGTCATGTACTCGCAACAAGCCGAGCCGAATTTTCCAAAAACGAGAGTGCCACCATTTCACCTCTGTTTCACCTCCCTTCCGATAGAATGGACGGTATGTCAGATTTATAGGCTAAAGATAGTTCCTTCAGAATAGTTTTGGTTTCTTAGCCTAGAACTCTGCTCGTATTTACCGCCTCTCGCTGCATCAAGCGACTTCTTATGGAGCCATTTTTATGACTTTGCAATATCCCAAAGCCCTTCCGATAGCAATGACCGTAGCTTGTCTCAATATCAACGCAGTCAACGCGGGTTCATCCAGTGTTGATTTTTCTATTTCAACACAACAAGAAGCACTCGGTATTACTGAAGTTCCATTACAACTGAAAAAACAGTTTTCGTCAGAGTTACGCTTTAATCGTTACACTTCGGTTGTTGCAAAGAATGGAAAGTCGATTCACATTGTTGCTCAAGACCAGCTATCTGACGGACAGATAATTCGAGCCAAATCGGTGCTTGTTCATTATCTTACCGACTTTTCCGGATCCAAGTATGGAAGCAATAAGGGTGCTGTTGCGAATAGAATGGCTGAGAATGGTGCTACTTTACTCCTTTTAAACGGACGAGATGATGGCACTAATAACGCTGCCGAACTTGAGGGGCAGCCTTTATATGAAGAGGAAATTCAAGTTGAGGGCGGACCTTGGTACATGGCGCAAAACTACCAGCACCGAGACGCGACTTTTGAAGAAATATTGCACCTCGTTCATGATTATGGAATCGGCGTAGATGGGTATGACAAATTCATAGGGGTTCTCCCTGAGTACCAGACTGAAATACGCAACGCTCAAATCAATGCTTATACCAAACAAATTTGGGCTATGACTCCAGAAGTACAAGATTGGATCGACGAGCTAACGGAAGAGAACAGTCTAACTCAAGAGTATCTAGCATCTGTTCTAGACTCATATTACGGCTTGTGGGGTGCTTATCCGAAGCAATCTTTTAGGATGATGGACAAGTTTACCGGCGGATGGGGTATGTGGGGATTTTACATTGCTGGAACTAGACACGAAGTTCAACTTCGTGATCCAAAGGGCTATCAGTTAATGACAGAATTCTTCCATCCCTACTTAACCTATAACGCCCATCTAGACCCTAATTTTAAAGGAACGTTTAGTCTCCAGTACCGTGAAGACTTGCTTTATACCAACCACTCTCGCTACCTCAAAGACATAACTTTGACAGGAAGCCATCCCGTCGAAGTAATCGTCAATAAACTTGACAATAACATTACAGGCAATAATTCCAATACCATCGTTACGTTCTCAGGAGAAAAGAATGATTACAACATCAACTATCAGGATGATGTTGTGATTGTTAGAGACTCTCGTTTAGGACGAGATGGTAATAATACGCTACGATCAGTCAGTACAATACGTTTTTCGGACCAATCCGTTGACACTCGTAGAATATACTAGCTCTCCTGTAAGTTATTAATTATAAACTAACGAGTAGACGATGTTCGCATGCACTGAAAATTAGATAATAATACAAATAGTGATTACAATCACATACATTGGGCGAACAAGAAGTTACATACCAATTACTTAGATAGACTTAACCCACAATTATCTTACCAATTCTGTCATAATTAATATCAAAAGTGGCGTTCAAGTCTAAATAATATATTTATCACCTTGATATGCTATATATCACAAAAAGTAAATCACTCTTTCATTAGAGAGCATTAACAAATGAGGTAATCAATATAAACTTGAAGACAACTCAATTAATATGCAACAAAGGTCGATGCTGCACTCTAAAAGATTGAGCTCTTCACTATGTAAT
>NZ_JPJA01000086.1:410109-484626 GCF_000733315.1 Vibrio sp. ER1A | reverse complement strand
TATGCTGCGGAATCTCGGTAAAAACCCTATTTAACCGTTCAAGTCTAAATATTAATACTATCAACTTGTCAATAAACATCTCTCACATAAAAATAATCATCGTTGAATAAAAACACAAGAAAGGACAAAAAGGTAAATTATGAAATTCAATATATTAGCAGTGAGTGTTGCATGTGCGACTATGTCATTTGGAACAATGGCAGCAGATATTAAAGCCGGCCCTGGTACATTAACTCTTGGCGGCAATATGCGTATTGATATGAACGCTACGAAACAATCTGTTGACTTAAAGACTTCGACAACAAAACTAAAATCGGACAAAACAACGCTTAATACAAATGGGCGTCTATCATTTACTGCCGATTATATTGTTGAGCAAAACGGGTATAAAATGAAAGCACGTGTTAATCCGTTACTGAAAACGGACGGCACCGTCACTATGGATGACGCTTACTTAGACCTTAAGAAAACTGGCAACACTTATCTGGGCGCTCAGTTAGGTCGTTTCGAAGCTCTGGATCTTTCCCCTCTTCAAATTGATATTTTCGTAGATGATGCTGATACAGCCAGTCTAGTCGATGGTGAACTATTCGCAGGTCACTATCGTGGTAACAAATACCGCGGACGTTTTGATGGCGCAGCGTTACTTTACGCTGGTAATGATTTAATTAAATTTGAAACCAACGTTGTTTTCGTTGACGAAAAAGATAAGAACAGCAATGTTGCGTTACGTCCAGTATTAACAGTGACTCCAAGCAAATCGTTCTCAATCTCAGCAGGTCTTGAGAAAGGTTTTGACGACGCGTCAAAAGACAAAGATGAACTTGGTTTAGCAACAACTGCTAATGTTAAATTTGGCCTAGCAAGCCTAAACCTGAGTTACGCATACAAGACATCTAAACCTCTCTTGAAAGGTACCAGTACCCGTGTAGACACAAAACTACACACGTTCGGTACTAACATTGCAGCGTATGGTTTCGGCTTAGGAGCTTTCTATACAACAGCCAACAACGAAGTAAAAAATGGCAGCGTTGGCGATGTGAATCTATTCACTACCTACGCTGGTTATGAGCACAAAGACTTTTTAGTTGACTCATTGACGGCGTCTACAGGTGCTTATTACACCTCCGCAAAGGCTGACAAAGTAAGCGGCGATGTCTCTGAATACGGCGCTCGTGTACGTCTTCAGTACAACTTCTAAACAAAAAGAATCAAGACTTATAAGGAAACTGCCTTTTCGATAAGTCCTGATGCTCCCTTGCAAACTTAATCTCACTTGCAAGGGAGCCCCTCCTTCCATAACTCCTACCGTATCCCATTGTTTTAATTAGGCTTACGTAGAGTTGCTAAGATATTTCTATACCAACTTACCATCTACTACCTAAAAATTATCCAAAATAATATTTGACACATACTCAAAGTGAAATTAGAATCCGCACCCACTGACTGACTGGTCGGTTAACAAAGTGAGTAATGTGATGGACAAGAAAGACAAGATCATTGAAGTTGCCATGCAGCTATTTGCGGAGCATGGATTTGAAAAAACGCCTATTTCAACTATCTGTGAGCATGCAGAAATCTCAAAAGGCTTAGTTTTCCATCACTTTAAAAATAAGAACGAGCTACTAAGAGCAGTGTTCACCCATATGACTGACATCATCAACGGAGTTGACCAACAAGATGAGCACTTAGCTTCATCAGAAGGGAGACTTGAGGCGATGATTGATTCGATATTTGAAGGAATGATGATCGAACAGCACCGAAAGATGTATCAATTAAACTTCAGTGTCATGGTACATCCGACCACGCGTAAGATCGTCTTAGATCTAATTGAAGAAAGATATCAAGGTCTGCAGGCATCAACCGAAGAGGTGTTTCGTTCTCTATCGCACCCAAATCCATCGGTTGTGACAAGAATGTTTATCGCTGAAATCGACGGCATCGCAATGAACTATTTGTTGAATGTTGACTTCCCCATAGAAGAAATCAAACAAGAATTCATCAACAAATATTGTTAATAGATTCACTCAATATCACGCACAGTTAATGCGTGATTTTTTTAAACACAACAACCGACTGTACGGTCAGTCAGTTCCTTTTCAAGGAGCAGTATCACCAATAAACTAATTAATGTGAGGTATTCATTATGACTAGAACGAAAACTTTAAGAGCTAACCCTAACGAATCATTCCTTTGTGCATCATGTGGTTTAGGCGTGACACCTATTCAATACGGTGGACAACATCGTAACCACTGCCCTCACTGCCTAAGCAGCGTGCACATGGATATTAAAGCGGGAGATAGACGTTCGAGTTGTCGTGGCATTATGGAACCGATCAGTATTTATGGTCAGAAGAATCGAGAATGGTCTCTGGTCCACAAATGTAGTGAGTGCAGCACGATTAGAACAAACCGAATCGCAGCAGACGACAATGAATTTTTGTTAGTAACAATGGCAGTAGAACCGATGATGTCTCTACCATTCCCATCAAAAACTATTTTGTCTGAACTGAAACAAATGAGCATAAACAAAGGTAGTGAATATGTACTCGAATAACCTACAGACATACCGAGTAATTGAAAGAAACGCCAATAGATACAAAGTACAAACCCCTGACGGCATTAGAACCGCCCAATTGAAGGGTAGCTTTATCCATTTAATACAAGACAAGCAAGGCTATCCTTGTGTTGGCGATTGGATAGAAGCCAGAGATGACAACAATATTATATTGATCCAAAGCATCAAGAAACGGAAAAGTTTGGTAAGCAGAAAAGCCTCAGCTGAAGCAACAGTCCAACAAACTATCGCTGCAAACGTAGATTACACATTCATCGTGATGGGCTTAGATGGTGGTCGAAACTACTCAGACCGTCTATTAGAAAGACTTCTGACCGTTGCTTGGAACAGTGGTGCAACGCCTGTAGTCATACTTAATAAGTCGGATTTAAATGAAGACGCTGAACTAGTGCAAATGCAAGCCGAAACGGTCGCGCTAGGTATCGACATAATTACCTGCAGTGCTCTAGACGGCACAGGTATTAACGACATTATGACATACCTAGCTAACGGTAAAGTCGGTGTCTTCATTGGACCATCTGGTGTGGGTAAATCAACCTTAACCAATACGTTATTGCAATATCAAGCGCAGAAGACTAATGGACTTCGCTTGCAAGACATGCGAGGCAGGCATACCACGTCAAGCTCTTACCTATTTGAGTTAGAAAATGGCGGTTTCATTGTCGATACATCTGGTATCAAGGAAGTACAGGCGTGGGCAAACGGTAACGATATAGATTCAGTTTTCGAGGAAATATCTCTTGTTGCCCAAGATTGCAAATATAGAAACTGCCAACATGAGGGGGAACCTGGTTGTGCAGTTCAGAAAGAGCTTGAAGCAGGTAACATAACCCCTGAGCGTTATGACAGTTACCTAAATTTAAAACAGGAACATGCTTTCTTAGAAAGACGAAAAAATGACAAAAACTCGAATGTAGAACGTCGATATGACAAAGATATGAGCAAATTGATCAAAACGTCTTTAAGTAGAAAAGAACTCGTCAGACAAGCAATGAGGTGAACCGTGAACACTTGGGTTTGTGCTCTGACAACCATGAAATTTATAAGGTAAATCGAATGAAAACGCCGTACCAAATTCAATATGAAGCCTTCGCTGCTGCAGGAGGACTATATGATGAAAGACATGCCAAGCTCTATGCTGAGTTTGCCGATAACTTAATTCTCGATGGAAGCTACTCTATCGTTTATCAGGGTGTCGCTCACGCATGTTATACGCCAATTACCATTGATGCTGCCCCACATCTCAAATGTTATGTGCTCGCACCATTAGCTGTACTGCCGGAATATCAAGGGAAAGGCTATGCGACACGATTGATGGAACAAGCCGAAAGTGAATTGGATGCAGACGTTATCTTTGTTATGGGAGAACCCTTCCATTATGGTAATCGCTACAATACACCGCATAATGTTCTACCGCCGGTAAGAACACAGGCGCCATTGGAATGTTGGTTTGCACGTGAACTGACACCGAACGCTTTGCAAGGTATTGGGGAGTCCACATCATCGATAACAGGCCCTTACGCTGAGCCGCGCATGTGGGGGCACCCAAGCGAACAGGTATAAAGTAGGCCTTCGAACTTCAAGAGCACTCAAATAGGTCTAGCTTTCAAGCTAGACCTATTCCTTATACGTAGGTATCAACGCCCGCTTTTTTCTCCGCAATTTTCTCACCGTCATAGGTTTTGACGACCGCTCCCTCAGAGTTGCGAATCTTGATTTGGTTCTGACTATCCAAGGATGCTGTCAAGTCTCCTTTGCCTGATTTTAGATACCCATTAATGAACTTTGTGGTGTCTTTTAAATGCTGCTGAATATGAGGTTGGTACATTGCGTTGCTGGTTTTCAATGCCTAATGCTCCCTTGGATTGGAAGTATTAACATACTCGAGACGGATGAAAATTAATATCTCAACCAATCACAAATTCTCACTAACAATTAATGCCGTACGGTAATTTTTGGCAAAGATCAAACTACTCGGTCTTTAGCTCGCCGAGTGTAAACTCTAAAATTTCTTGCGCAGCTGAGCGTAATTCTGGGAGATGTGTTTTCAGCGTATCCAACGAGGTACGAAAGCTCGGTGCATGGCAAAATAGATAGCCAAAACTTAATGCATCGGAGCCAATAGGCACCGATATCGCCACCATACCGTCGACAAATTCTTCATTGTCTTCACCAAACCCTTGTTCAGCAATCCGGCTCAGCTCTTCAAGAAACAGACCATCATTAGTTATGGTCTTTGGTGTGTATTCGGTTAACCCCATGTGTTGTACGACGTTTTCACGAATTGAAGTGTCCAATGAAGCGAGATAAAGCTTACCCGATGCGGAAGCTGCAATAGGGACCGGACTCCCCTCTGCCAAATTGATTTGCAGTGGCCAGTTGCAGTTCACACGCTCAAAGTAGATCATTTCAATACCATTAGGCACTGAAATTCCGCACGTTTCACCAATCGTGTCAGCAAGGCGTTGCAACACCGATGTTCTTTGTTCAGAAAAGCGTTGGTTCTTCAAAATATCATGAGATAAAGACTGCAGGTTCGGCCCCGCAATAACGCGACCAATGATATTTTCTTGGAGATGGCCTAAAACGATAAGCTGGTTGATCAGTTTGTTCGCAGACGCAATTGGCATAGACAGTTGTTCGGCAATAGACTCTCTATTGAGTTGACCACGGCTGTGAGCCACGATGGCGAGCACTTGTAGTACTCGGTCTAGGGTTGAACCTTTAGTAGTATTTGCCGAACTAGAGCTTGTCATAGAGCTACATTCATCCTTGATACGGTATTCGATATGCTTTGAATAGCCTATTGCTTTTACTGATTAAGTGCAACCGTGTACAAAGCCTAAGTGACAGATATTAAAAGGGCTTGCCGGAGCAAGCCCTGTTCAAGCTAGTTTTGCAATAGTTTCGCATCCCCCCAACTCGCGTGGTCATAACCATTGCCATTTCCGGCATCATTCGCCTTAAGTGTGATGGTCGTAGCGTCTACTGGAATATCAACAGAAACGGATTCTGCGTTATCTGAACCGGTCAACGTCGCACTTTGATAGTACAACACGCCATCTAGTTCTACTTGGAATACTACCGAGCCAGAGTTACCCACTTCGTCATCAACACCAACACTCGCAGTAAAGCGACTGTATTGACCTGCAGAGATGGTATAAGTGATCGTTGAGTTCGCATGTACCCCCAATCCTTTGGCGAAGGTTTGCCCGCCTATTGAAATAGTGGTGCCATCTTGCGCTTCTCGCTCACCATTACTCATATCTTTTTCGATAGAGCCCCAGCCATTGGTCGAGCTGTCTTCCTGTAAGTCACTAAGATAAACGCTCGCTGGCGGTGTGGACGAGCTTCCTGGATCCTCAGTCATAAATAGATTACCCGAACCGTTATCGGCTGGATGAATCCAATTGCTGCCACCGTCTGGGTCATAGGCAAAAGCCAATCCAGTATGAGGTCCGCTGCCACCATTGCCATTACTTAGCCTCAACTCAAACTGATGCCAACCAGGAGATAAGTTTAAGTTGCCAGTCGAGACCCGATCACTCCAGAGGTCACTACTTAGCACCAACTGTCCATCAATCCATAGACGCGTTTTGTCATCATTGTTTTCACTGAAAGAAATCTGACCGTCGGCATCGTAGATATAACCGGTAAACACCTTGGTCGTATTACCAGCAATCGCATCTTCCGTTTCGCTTAATGAGGTTGTTATGGATGTTTTCGGGTTAGCATCGGTTTCATTAATATTGCCCGAAACGGTGCCATAAAACAGCCCAGGAACAGCGGCACCGCCCCCTTCACTTGGTGTGCGAAGCTTAGCGTCTCCCCAAGAACCATGGTCACTACCGACTCCGTCGCCCGCATCACTCACTACTAGCTTGAGCTCCTGCGCGCTACTTGGAATGTTCACTTGCACGTACTCGGCAACATCACTTCCTCGTAATACGCTACTTTGATAAGCCATCACGCCATCCAACCAAACCTCGAACACGACGGAACCTGAACTGCC
Organism: Vibrio sp. ER1A; assembly: GCF_000733315.1. Lineage (NCBI taxonomy): Bacteria > Pseudomonadati > Pseudomonadota > Gammaproteobacteria > Vibrionales > Vibrionaceae > Vibrio > Vibrio sp. ER1A. The sequence continues at coordinate 478,036 of NZ_JPJA01000086.1, read as the reverse complement.
CGTCTCATCATCAACACCGATGAAAGCAGTAAACTGATCGTAAGTGCCACCCGTCAGGCTGTACGTCACCTCTGAATGAGCATGAACACCGAGTCCTTTGGTAAATTCACTGCCACCAATGGATATCGTTTGACCATCACCCGGAGCGTTTTCACCGACACTGGTGTCTTTTTCAATCGGTCCCCACCCATTGGTTGCGCTGGTTTCCGAAAGATCACTTAGGTAGGTATAGGATGTTGCTTGCGGTGGCTCGGGCACCACTATATCGGGGCCTTCGTATTCAACCTGTTCTAGATAAGCCACCAATGCAGCGCGTTCTGAGTTATCCGCCACGCTATGCTGCGAGCCAATTTGTAACACATCATCCAACGTTGCCGCTTGACCGTTATGGAAATATGGCGCGCTACCCCAAAGACCAATCAAACTCGGTGTATCAAAACCCGTACCTACTAATGGAGCTCCGATGCCTTGCCCTGAAGAGGCATCAATGGTACCGACATCGTGCCTTTGCATGTCGGTGTAATACACTCCCGCATGACAAGTGTCACACCCTTTCGAGGTGAACAGCGCCTGCCCCGTTAAGGCTTCAGCTGTTAACGCGCCAGAAGAATCTCGGTGTGGACTTTTAGGGAATTGATTTAAGCTACTGACGTAAAACGCGAGGTTATCTAAGTCTTCACTTTTACCTGATTTCGATGTTCCTAATGGGTTTTCTGACAGGCTAAATAAGGCGTCTACCATAAACCCACGACCACCGAACGCGTAGCGAATATCGTTTTCGAAATCCTGTATCTCGTCAAAATTCGCGGTCCAATGCACTCGACCATTGCCTGTGCCTGTCTTACCCAATAACGAGATAGTGTTTCTTAACCCTTCACCACGGTCGGTAAAGTCCCACACCCTATGGTCGCTATCGCCATCTGCGTGGCAGCTGGCACAAGATATGTAGCCATCTTGGGTCATTCTCGCATCGGCTGCGTTGTAGAAGATCTGTTTGCCGCGTAGCACTCGTGGATGCAGTGTTTCATTCGCCACCACAGAGACTTGTGCCAAGGTTGGAATGTCACCTCGATCGGTCAAAAACGCATTGACGTCATGCACAGACACCGTTCTTGAGATAAAGTTGTGAACAAATAATGTCGACCCTGATAGTACGAGCCCTCTTGGTGCTAAGCCAGTATCAAAAATCTCCCCAGCTCTGTTTAAGTTGTAGGTATTGCGAATCTCAATGCTATTTTGACCTTCTACCGCAATAAAAATTAGGTCGCCTATATCGCTGAATACGGCCGCTTTGGGCTGTGCACGATCATCAATATCTAAGGCATTATCCATCACTGTTTTCGAATTGAGATCGAGTCGGTTAACCACAGCTCGAATCGTCGTTTCAAACGTCAGCGTTTTGGTTTCATCGCCTTCTAAATAGGGACCACGATCAACGTTTGCTTTATTAGATGGCAGCCAAGCACTATATCCATCCGGCGAAATTGCGACGGAACCAAGGTAGTTAGCAATGCCTCGGCTTCTATCTGGGCCATCTATTGTTGTCGTATCTTTAGCGATAAGATAACTCTGGTCGATGGTCATACTGGATGCATCAACTGCGACAACTTCCGCGTTAGTTTGAGGCGAAACAAAGCGTGTCACCAGAACCTGTGATGATGAACTGTCAACCGCAATGCCTCTTGCGCTATGACCAACATCCACTGTTGCCACGATAGCTTTGGTGCTTGGGTCGATCTTGAGCAACTTACCACTTGCCTGCAGCGACACAAAAGCGTTAGTGCTATCTGGGGAGAAAGCAATACCGTATGGCTGAGACGCTCTTGGCAGCACAATCGTATCCACAAACTGGCCAGTATTTGTCAGCACAGTGATACTAGCATCTGCCTGATTAACTACCCATAAATTGCCATTAGGCGCTACCGCTAGAGTTCTCGGCTGATCACCCACTGCAGCTTCCCATAATTTGCCGTACGGAGCTGTGTTTTCGATAGCACTGACGGTATCGTTGTCTTCGTTAACCACAACAACCTGGCCATTGGCTTCCACTATGGTTGATGACGCCGTTGGCGAGACCGTTGTTGGTTGACGATATACTGTGATGGGTACCGACTTACTACTCTCAAACACACCATCAGCCGTGGTTTCTTTAATCGTCACCACCGCAGACCAATGGTTAGGCTGATTGTAGGTATAACTCGCGTTTCCGCTGGTCGAAAACGGTGTCGAACCACTACCATCGCCAAAGTTCCAAGAATACTCGAGACTGCCTCCTAACAAAGGTGTCGTAGAAGCAGACACATTAACACTACTACCTAGTGTCACTTTATCATTGGCTGACAAGGTCACATCGTGGCCGACTTGCGATCCCGTCGCAAAGCGATATTCAGTACGAGCCATCGGGTTATCAGCAAAGTCCTCAATTCCTTCCAGTACGACTTCGTAAATACTGTCCGCTTCTAGTGCTTGGGAAGGAGTAAAGTGGATAAATCCGAGGTTGGTGCTGTACTCCCCTTGAAGCGGGGTTGAACTACCGATTTTGGTGACAGTAAACGAGCTACTATTGACCGATTCCATCAACACGCTATCTGATAACGCCACACCAATACGGGTCGATAAAGGTTGCAGTGTCGCGTCGATCGCTGGGTTAGCGGCGGATATATAAGGAGGAACATTGTCCGGCATACTTTGATGTGCAATCAAACCACTGCCAGAACCATGGTCGTTTCCAACCCAAACTAGGTTACCAAATGGGAACACCTGACCATGGTCAGTGTTGCTGCTTGTGGCATTCAATGAGCTGCGCCCAAGTTCACGTATATTGTTGATATCACTGACATCTAATACCGCAATATCGTCTTGGTTACCCAGAAACAACTTGTTGTCTTGAACGTTACAATAAAGATTTTCGAATCCAGTCAGTTTTTCATTAACTAACGTCATCGGGTTAGTAGTCGTGTCATAGACACGCAAATAGTCATTGGTGCTTCGCGCTCCGAAATACGCATATTTGCCATCCCAACAGGAAGCATAGTACTTCTCTGGTAGGCGATTAACCGTCTTAACTAAGGTTGGGTTAACCGGATCATCTATGTTGAGCATGGAAAAACCTGCCGTCCCTTCCATGCTGGAAATGAACATTCGGTTACCCAGCGCAAAGAGTGGTCCTATGTTGAATCCGCCCAGTTCCGAGTTCGGCACCGTTTTCACTAGTGTTGGGTTACTCATGTCGCTGGTATCAACAATGGTTAACCCTGCATTGCCACGAGCAATATAAAGATAAGGAGCTTGCCAAAAAAGCTGCCAAGAGACGTTGTTGTAATCACCGAAGTTCACGCCAGAGATCGCCAATTTCGACAAGCGCACAGGATTAGTCACATCCGACCAATCCCAGATTTCTATCCCCTTTCCCGTTTTGGATGGCAATGGTGTTGTTCTCTCCCAAGCCAAACGAGTGCGGCTCTCTAAACTCCGCTGTCCTTAATCCATCACCAGTACGGTTTAGATTGGCAAGATCCGGTTCATATACTGTTTTAACGAGTTGCATGGCTTTGGGGTTAGAGACATCCAGTGCGATCCAACCTCCCGGCCCACCGCCACTATCAGGGGCAAAGACGCCAACCATATAGCCGTTGAGCATGGTCATGACGTTTACGCCATAGTGTTTTCTGCCGGGATAGTCGGGGGGAAGAAAATTAGTGGTATCGTCAACGAGTGGACTCGATACATGAGTAAACGCCTCTGATGATCCGTAGGTAAGGTTACCCAATCCAGGGCCTTGTGCAGCATTTGCTGCGGCAATAAACGAGGTACTGCATAGTCCCGCTAATACACTGCTCACAACAGGGCGACGCCAAGTCTCAAGAGACTTTATCAAGCGATTGGCTTTCATCGCCTTCTCCTTGTTTTTTATGGTCACTAAACAAAGCTCACTTCTCATAGAAAAGTGAGCACTTAAAAAACATGAAGAGGACAGGCTCGCCTACCCAATCAATCCAAAAAATAGACAGTTTATCTTGTTGACTCGCTGCCCAAATTTAAGCAAACCTACCGCACACCTCCTCACGTCAATGCGTTATTTCATAGTTGGCATGACGAATTCGGCTTGAGTCTGTGTGCTGTCCTTTGAACCGACTTTCACATCCGATTCGGGCCAACGTGTAGTGATGGTTTTCATTCGAGTAAAGAATCGAACGCCGTCAGGGCCGTGCATATGCAAAGGGCCAAACAGTGAACGCTTCCAACCGCCAAAACTGTGGAATGCCATTGGTACCGGAATAGGCACATTCACTCCAACCATACCTATCTGAACGTTGGCGGAGAAGTCTCGCGCGGTATCGCCGTCTGCAGTAAAGATAGCCGTGCCGTTGCCATATTCATGGTCGTTTATGATTTGTAGGGCTTCCTGATAAGTATTGACTCGAACAATGCAAAGCACTGGACCGAATATCTCTTCTTGATACACAGTCATATCGGTGGTCACATGGTCGAACAAGGTACCACCAACGAAAAAGCCATCACTTGACTTAGCCAGTTCTAGATCTCGACCATCAACAAGTAAAGCCGCGCCCTCTTCCTGACCCTTTTGAATGTATCCGCAAACTTTTTGCTTATGCTCTTTGGTAATCAAAGGTCCCATATCGTTTTCAATCGCTTGACCGTAACCGGGTCCTACTTTTAACGTGGTTAACTTATCTTGAAGGTGACGAGCCAATGCATCGCCCGTCTCATCACCCACAGCGACGGCAACCGAAATCGCCATGCAGCGCTCTCCAGCGGCTCCATAGGCTGCACCCATCAGCGCATTCACTGCACCGGCAATATCGGCATCCGGCATGACCACCATATGGTTTTTCGCACCACCTAGGGCTTGAACGCGCTTGCCGTGTTTCGCGCCTTCAGAATAGATGTATTCTGCAATCGGCGTTGAACCGACAAAGCTAACAGCTTGAATTCTTGGGTCTTGCAGTAACGTATCTACCGCTTCTTTATCCCCTTGAACCACATTAAAAACACCATCAGGTAATCCCGCTTGTTTCAGAAGGTCAGCAATAAACAGAGGCGCGGAGGGATTTTTCTCTGACGGTTTTAAGATAAACGTATTGCCCGTCGCAATGGCAATAGGAAACATCCACATAGGCACCATGACCGGGAAGTTAAATGGTGAAATCCCGGCCACCACACCAAGTGGCATCATTTGTGAGTGGGAATCTACACCGGTTCCAACGTTCAGACTGTGCTCGCCTTTTTGCAGGTGTGGGATGCCGCAGGCAAACTCGACCACTTCTAGCCCTCGAGTTATCTCACCTAATGCATCACTAAAGACCTTGCCATGCTCACGGCTGATGATATTCGCCAGTTCATCACGATTTTGTTCTAACAGAGTTTTGAACTTGAACATCACTCTGGCGCGATTAAGCGGCGTGGTTTTAGCCCAAGAGTCAAACGCTGCCTGTGCAATGGTAATTGCCTGCTCTACTTCCTGTTTTGAGCACAGTCCAACTTGGTTCTGCACTTCACCTGTAGCAGGGTCATAGACAGGCAAATGTCGTTCCGACTGACTTTCAACATATTGATTATTAATAAAACTACTGATCATGTTTTCATCCTTGTTTAGTATTCTGAGGCTTAATTAAGGAAATTCAGGCGCTACCAAGCGGCTTTATACAGCTCGATCACTTCTTCTTTGTTCGGAACTCGAGGATTGTTGTTAGGCGATCCAGAAGCCAGAGCTTGCTCAGACATGATGTCGAGATTTGACCAAAACGCCTGTTTATCAATGCCAAAATCGCTCATGGAAGGCACGCTTAAATCCTGATTGATCTGCCTAAGTTCCAGCAGTAGTGCAGCAACTGCATCGTCGTCATTGGTGCTCGCATCAACCACTCCCATTGCTCTTGCACACTCGGCATAACGAGCTTTAGCCGCTGGAATCGAATATTCCGTTACCGTCGGCAATAACATGGCGTTGCTCATACCGTGAGGCACATGAAAGTGCGCGCCAATTGGGCGGCTCATGCCATGGACCAAAGCGACAGATGCATTAGAAAACGCAATGCCTGCGAGCGTAGCTCCGAGCATCATTTGCTCTTTGGCGTATTTATTGTCTGGATTGTTGACGGCTTCACGCAGATTTGGCGCGATAAGTTTCATCGCCAATAGCGCTTGCTGATCAGTAAACAGACCCGACTTTCCACTAACATAGGCTTCAATGGCGTGAGTTAACGCATCAATTCCGGTATCCGCTGTGATGCGCTCCGGAGCCGTCATTGTTAAAGTAAAATCAATGATGGCGGCTGATGGAATAAGACCTGGTCCCATACAAAGAAGCTTTTCGTCGTTGGTTTCGTCGGTAATAATGGTCACTTTGGTGACCTCCGAGCCCGTTCCCGCCGTCGTTGGAATCGCAATCAACGGCATAATTGGCGAAGTCACGATATTAGGTACACTGTAATCTCGAATTCGACCTTGGTGCTCCGCAAGCAAAGCAATCGCTTTAGCACTATCAATCACACTGCCACCGCCTAGCGCGATGACGCCATCATAATGCCCATCAATCACCTTATTTACCGCTGGAAGTATCGACGCCTCTGTTGGTTCTGGAACGGTATCCGTGAAAACATCCGCCTCAACACCAGCTTGATTCACGAAGGACTTTAGCTGGTCGACCTGGCCTAAGGTTTTCATCACTGGGTCAGATACAATCATGACTCGGCGACAACCCAGTTGGATAGCTATCTCCCCCGCTCGCGCTGTCGCGCCTTCACCTACCTCTAAAAGCTTTGGCAAAACAATAGATTGACTCATAATTCACCTCACAATTTATATCGATACATTTCGTATCATTATTTAAATTAATTTATTCAGGACGTAACAAGTCCCCACAACTTTGCTGTGGTAGAGCCTTGGTAGTCGCTAACTAGCTAAACTTGTCGCTTGAGCTCATCAAGGTTCAATCAGCCCAATGAACGTAATGCATCTCTCAGAAGACAGTACTTACTATATCGAGTCGTAAAGAACTCCGAGCGCTTAATATTAGGCATATAACGCTTATCGGGCTGCGGCTGAGGGCTTAGTCGCTCGGTCTGACCTTCAGTGACGGCATTCATCGCCAGTTGCGCCACACCTTTTGCTCCGACCTCGTTACAATTTGTCGACGTCACCGTGACGCCCAATATGTCTGCAAACAACTGACACCAATATTCGCTTCGAGAAGCGCCACCGCTAATGGCAATTCGATCCACGTCATACCCTGCCGAACGTAATCTTTGGATATGCTCAAGATGAGCAAATACAATACCCTCATAAAAGGCGTAGACCACGTGAATGTCCTGATGCCAACCTTTCAAACCAAACAGATTGGCAGATTGGCTATCTTGCCCGGTCGATCCGTAGAGGTACGGATGGAACATGGGTAGCGTTGGCATTAATTCGACATCTTCCAATTGGCGATTAAACTGTTCGAAAATACTATTGCCAACGCTTGCTTCACGTTCTCTTCGCTCAGAGAAGAATCGCTCCACCAGCCACTCTAGATTGGATGCTGAGCAGGTGCTGGACTCTATGGCTAAGTATCGATTCTCAGCGAATTTACACGCCATAAATACCTCTTCAGGCGGCAGTTCATCAGTTACTACCTGATTGATATTCCATGTGCCAGCGACTACCGAGGTATCAGCTAACGCACTGGCTTGTGAACCATAGGCGCATGCCACTACATCGAACAGACCCGCAATGACAGGCGTCCCCGCTTTAAGCTTTGTTATACTTGCAGCGTCTTCAGTGACTGTTCCTATCACTTGATTACTTTCATAAATCGGCGGCAACTTGGTGCTAATGTCTGCCAACTGGTAGTGATTCAGAAGCTCAAGAGACACTGAGTCGGTTTCAAAATCGAACAAACCCGATGCAGTGATATCTCCCCATTCTGTCGCGCACTGCCCTGTAAGGCAGTAGTTCACATAGTCTTTGCAAAACAGCACCTGACCGGTTTTTTGAAACGTTTCTGGCTGGTGCTTCTGTAGCCACGTAAGTAACACTGCTGTTTGAGATGACCACACGCCTTGCCGATTGCGCTTTTTGAGGTCTGTGAATCCCTTAGATGCCTGTAGCAAGGTGACTTCGCTGGCAGCGCGATTATCCAGAGACTTAATACCAAGTAATGGCTTTAGTTCAGTATCAAGCAGATATAACCCATTCCCATGACCGCTGGTTCCTAGCGCGATAACTTGACTGCTGTCCACACCGGTTTGCTCAATCAATTTAGCGATCACCTCTGCGCATAGCGACCAGCATTGGTTTAAGTCCGCTTCAGTGTGATCAGGTTGAGGGATATGAGTCGGATAATTATTGGCTACAGCGCCTATCTCGCAGCCATGCTCATCGAACAATGCCGCTTTGATCGCCGTGTTACCACAATCAATTCCTATCGCATATGACTTCATATCCCCTCCTTGCTTTAGTTCTGTATCTGCTATTTATCGCCAATGTAGATGTTCATTGCTTCTGAGGTAGACGCACCGTTGTGAATCATCGCCATCAAAGCATCGACAACGCGGCTTGGATTTGGGTGTTGATAAATGTTGCGTCCATACACCATGCCAAGCGCACCCTGATCGAGCAGTGCTCGTGCTTTGCTAAACACAGATTCAATGTCTTCACGTCCACCGCCGCGAACCAGTACCGGGCACCTTGCCGCCTCAACGACTTTATGGAAGTCTTCCGCTTGGCTGGTTGGATCGGCCTTGATAATGTCAGCGCCTAGCTCACGTGCCATACGCACCAAGGTGACAATCTTTTCGCAGTCACCGTCGACCATATAAGCCTGTCCTTGGCTGTTAGGCTGCATCACCAAGGGTTCGATCATCAGTGGCATACCGTATTTCTCACACTCAGCTTTGACCTTACTTATGTTGGCAACACATTGCTTAAACAAGTCAGGTTCATCAGGCAGCATGAATAGGTTCACTACAACGCATGCCGCATCCATTTGAAGGGCTTGAATAAGAGGCTGCTCCGCATTTTGTAGTAATGCCCACATGTGGCGGTGACGCTCTGCGTTATATGGGTTACCCAAATCGATTCGCATGACCAGTGCAGGTTTGTCTTTGCCATCGACAGTTTGCAGTAAGTCAGCTTGACCCGCATTCATCTGAATCGCATCTGGCTTGGCATCCACTAGTTGTTTTACCACTGAAGACATGTTTTCTAGCCCATCTAAAAATGAAGGCTCGTTGCACACGCCGTGGTCGATAGCCACATCCAAACAACGCCCTTGCTTAAATAGGCGATTCATCCTGACTTTACTGGTTAAATACATACTCTTCTCCATCTAATAGTTGTTCATTTTCCGTAACGGTAGGTTGTAATGTGGGTTTTGAAACTTTTGGTAAGGCGTCCAATTCAACGCCATGGAAATCCAGCAACACTTGCTTTGATTGAGCTCTATCTTTATCGCGCTCGCTTTGACTCCAAGAAAAGTGGTCAGCGACCAAATTGGAAATCTCCTCGAAGCTTTCCTCAGTTAACTTGCCTTTAATCGCTATCGAGGTACGGCGAAGCAGCACATCCAACGTTGTCGATACATACTCACGTTCCAGAATGAACTTGAGCTCGCCTTGGGTGTAGTCATCGAGTGACGACAGCGCTTTATCTTGTGTTCCTTGAAGTGCACCAAGCAGTGATTCACAGGCCGTGCCGTAGCGCTGAAACCAAGTTTCCATTTGGCGTTGTGAATATTGCGGATGACGCTCACTTAATGAGGCTAAGTAAGTCGCTTTTGATGAATCAGTGACAGGGTAACCCTTACCACCACCTATTGCTCTTTGTTTGGTATCGCAAACTCGCGTTTTACCTAACGATGCTAAAAGTTCATCTGCCACTTCCTCACCAAAGGCACGGAACGTTGTCCACTTGCCTCCGATAAGCGAATAGATAAGAGTGTCGCCAATCTTGTCTTGTTTCAATGAATGACTGCGGGGGATTTGCCCTGTGGTCGAGGTATTGACTGACGGAAGTGGTCTCACGCCACAGAACTGATAGACGATCTGCTCACGACTGATATCCAAGTTTGGTAGCACGCCTCTAAGTGATTCGATAATGTAATCAATTTCTTCGTCAGTACAACGCACCGATTCAGGGTCGCTCACGGGAATATCCGTCGAGCCGATCAATACTTTTCCGAAATACGGGAACAATATACAAACTCGTCCTTCGCTGTTTTCATAAAACAGCATATTGCCATCCAGTTCAGCCAACAGCTCTGAGTTATCGACGATAATATGCGACCCTTTCGTCCCCTGCATATACTGGCTAGGTGCAGTAAGTAATCCATTGGTCGTGTCGACCCAAGCACCCGTCGCGTTGACCACATGCTGCGTTTTAACTTGGATGGACTCGGCAACCTCGTGGTTAGAAATAGTCAGCTGCCCTTGCTCTAACCCAGAGACCATAGTGTAATTTAGGGCAACACCACCCGCTTCTACCCCTTCTTGAATCAATTCCAAGGCGAGGCGCTCGGGTGAGCTAATCCACGCATCAAAGTATGTGGCACTGCTCTTTACGTCACCCCCCATCATCGGCCAGCGTTTTTGTGTTGAGCGAGATGAGTGCATCTGGTGATTTGGCATCAATTGATCACGCTTGGTGAACCAATCGTAAAGACTCAGCCCAATTTTGATGACCACAGAACCGCGCTGTGAAGGCTTGTCTTTCAATCCTAAGAACTTAAACAGGCCATCAAACATACCAGACCAGGTAGAGAAAATAGGTATAGTGGTTTCTAAAGGAGCAACAAAATGAGGCGCGTTATCAAGTAGGCGATTTCGCTCATAGAGTGCTTCTTTCACCAATTGAAACTCACCATTTTCTAGATAGCGAAGTCCGCCATGTATCATGCGAGATGGCGCAGCACTGGCCTTAGAACAAAAGTCATCTTTCTCGACTAACAAGACCTTCACACCTTGCAATGCCAGTTCTCGAAAAACGCTAATACCATTGATTCCTCCGCCAATGACCACGACGTCAAAGTTACTATTCTCTTTTAATCGCCTAAAGGCGGTTGAGTTGTTATTCATTGTTGCTCCCTGCCACTGTTTTCCGCTTTCCTTACGATGCGTCGTTACGCCAATTCCAACTCGCCAAAAAACTCACGGGATTTTGCATCAATAAACTTCACCTCTTCCTGAGATAGCACCACATTTCCTGCTGCGGCATTTTCTATTGCTTGAGCTGCATTTCGTGCACCACAGAGGGCATAAGTGATGCCTGGCTGTTGCAGTGTTGCGGCAATCACTAGCTGTGCAACACTTACATTTTTCTGGCGAGCAATCGGCTCAATGGACTGACAGAACTTTTGTACCCAACGGCGGTTTTCGATAGTAAACATAGGATCAGTGATGCGCTGGTCATCGCCAGTGAAAACACGTTCAGGGGTGATTTTTCCGCTCAGCAACCCCATGGCAAGTGAAGAGTAGCTAAGACACGCGACATTAGTTTTGATGGTTGACGGCAACAAGGTTTGCTCTAACTGACGCTCGATGAGGTTATATTTCTCTTGCACCGCGTCGACAACGCCTGTTTGTTGATACTGTTCCAACTCCGCTTGATTAGCGTTGCTGATCCCGATGGCGCGGATCTTACCGGCTTTCTTTAGCGCCAATAATGCTTCCATGGTTTCAGCAATCGGCGTAGTTGGGTCTTGCCAGTGGGTAATGTAGAGATCGAGATAATCCGTTTGCAGACGCTTTAGGCTTTGATCCACTTCATGTTGGATAGCATCAGCACCAAGATAACGATGCACTGGCTTACCATTCTCATCAAAAAAGTGATTACCTTTGTTGGTATGCCAAACCAAACCACATTTGGTTGCCAGTACTACCTTGTCGCGGCGTCCTTTGATTGCCTTGCCCACTATTTCTTCAGACACACCAAGTCCATACGCTGGAGCGGTATCAATTAAAGACACGCCGTGATCTAAAGAAGCATGAATGGCATCAATGGAGGCTTTCTCATCTGTTCCACCCCACATCCAACCACCCATTGCCCACGTGCCAAGACCGATGACTGATGCTTGAATACCTGAATTTCCGATTTCTCTAGTTTGCATGTTGATTCCCTATTCTGCTTGTTCTAATACACTGGCGACCGTGTCTTCGTCCGAGACTAACCCGTTGATCAATCCGCCTCTCAATGCCGCTAACATGGCGGACACTTTAGAGCGAGTTGCTGCTACACCGAAACTGTGTTCGATGCTATCGAGTTCTTGAAGATTGAGGCCGACAAGTTTTTGGTTGATGTGTTCCGCACATTTATCGCCTTGTGCATCATAAAGATGGGCTAGTACTTCCCCTTTACATTGGGCGCTGATCAGCGTTTCAGTTTCATGGCCACTTAACGAGCGCAGGTCATAGTAGCTGTCACTTTCACTGGCGACGGAACCAATACCCACCAAGGCAATATCTGCGTTTCGAGCCAAGTCGAGAACGTCTTTAATGCTACGCATCTCCATCAAGATGTTGCGCTGTTCGTCGGTATCTACAAAAAGCGGTGCGTGGAGTTGCGTACTTGTTCCACCCAGCTTTTCTGCCAATTTGCTTGCTAGGTAGTTCACGTCTGTGAAGTGGTGCCCCTGAATACCCCCTGTAGCCGGAACCACTCTCACATTCGGAAAGTGCATAGGTTTTAGCTGCTCAACAATCTGCGCCATAGTTTTACCCGCACTGATGCAAATAATGCTGTCTGGCTTGATGGTTTCTATAAGTAGTTCACCTGCTGCCTGTGCCACTTGGCGAGTAACGACTTCGTCATCCTGGCTGAGACTTGGCTGAATCACCGCAGTTTTCAAGCCAAATTTTTCCAACAAGCGTTGTTCTAATGTATGCGTTCTTTCTTGTGGAAGCTTTAAGGTAATCTCAACTAGACCATCATCATGCGCTTGCTTAATGACACGATTCACTTTCGCTGTGGACAACCCAAGCTGCTTAGCAATATCCGACTGGCTGCGATTTTCCATATATCGCAACGTTAAGATCTTTGCTGTCTGTCTCAATATGTCGTCACGTTCGTTCATCGTCATATCTCTACCTTTATTACTGCTTTCTGCCTTTATATAGGCTTCACATTTCGCTAACACTCAATAGCTTTTTATCTTGGCAATCTTGGTTAACAAGGTGTGAAATTTATTTCATCTGAGTAAAAAGTAATCATAGAAAAAGACTTTTACAAGTTAAAATGATACCAATCGTATCGTTTTGACCATTTAAGTGCGTTAGATCACAAATAACGACCAAAGTGATACGTATTGTATCGATATAGCATTGACCGGCTACATTTTGTTCACTACCTTTTAACACGTGAAATATATTTCACCTGTCTGAAAGATAATTCACATCATCGAGAACAACGTGTTGTGCTGCTTTTGGCTTAATAAGAACCAAGCTGTTTTATAGAGACGAAGCAGATGTTGCTCCAAAGACGACGAGTGAATAGCAAATACAAATGGAGAAAATTATGAAGTCAGTGACTTTGAAAAAGATATTTAATAAAGGACTTATCGCTACGAGTATTATTGTCGCTTCAAGCCTAGCTGCCACAACACATGCAAATGAACGAATCGCGTTTTTCGTTTCTGATTTGTCTAACGTATTCCATCAATCTCAAGCGACGGAAGCAAAGCGCTACGCAAAAGAGAAGTACGGTGCTGAAGTGGTTATCTTCGATGGCAAAGCCGATTCAGCGGTAATGACGCAAAACGTTGACCAAGTAGCAGCAGGTGCATTTGATGGTGCCTCACTTCATATATGGGATGGCGAAGCAGCGACACCAGGTGTTGAAGAAGCATTAGAAGAGAACATCGCTATGACGTCTTTCTTTAGCCCAATCACTGATACCGGCATTCCAACGGCTCGAAGTGATGAAGCGACCGTTTCTTTCGATATGGGCGCACAAATGGCAAAAGCATGGAAGGAAGCGAATCCTGACAAGCCAATCGTCATGGTTCAACTCGGTTGGCCAAACCATACCGAGGTAAGTTCTGGTCGAACTAACCCATTTGCAGAAGGTGTGCTTTCGGTTGATCCAACAGCGAAAAACCTAGGCGCTCTTGATGCTAGCGGCGGCCAAGAAGCTGCGAAACAGATCATCGTTGACCTTCTTACTCAACAGCCAGAAGTTAACTTAATTTATTCCGAAGCCTCTAACTTAACCGTTGGCACAATGGCAGGTCTTAACCAGCTAGGCCGCGGCAAGTTCAAAGATGGCAAACCGGTGACAGAGATCGTCGCCAGTGTTGACTTTGACTCGGTCGAATTTGGTCAAATCTATGACCCTGAATCAAGCCTAAAAGTCTCTATGGGTCTTCCACCGATTGAGACTGCACGTGGTCGTATCGACTTGGTTATGGACGTAATCAACAAAAAAGTCGCTCCGACAAAAGATCAAGCAGAAGAGTTCTTCTACAAGGCTTACACCATCTCTTACTGGTCAATGCCAAAACCTGATGCAGAGCAATGGCTAGACGCTCAGTTCAGCAACTAACCTAGGCTTAAGGTCGGCGGCTAGACCGCCGACCTTATATGTTACTCATTTATTCAACATCTCAGTGTTAAGGAAAAACTCGCTTCATCTGTCATGTCATCTGTGGCCTAGCAGTATCGAAGGTGCAACCACTGAAGGAGAGATCATCTTGAATAGTCACAATTCAACACCTGTATTATCAATTGAAGGGCTGATTAAAGACTACCCCGGTGTTCGGGCAGTTAACGATGTGAGCTTTGCAATTGAACGAAGTACCGTTCACTGCTTGATTGGCGAGAACGGCGCAGGAAAATCCACATTGGTAAAAATGATCACCGGTGCTATTCAGCCTACTCAAGGCGCTATGAAAGTGAACGGTAAGGATTACCGACCTACTGGCACTCAGTCAGCACGTGAATCGGGCATCGCCACTTTATTCCAAGAGCTACACGTCGTTGATGAATTGACTGTACTTGAAAACTTAACGCTGGGTATGGAACAGAGCCGATTTGGCTTTTTAATTAAATCAGATCTGGAGGATCGCGTAATCGAGACCTTAGCGACCATCGAGCCGTCTATCGACCCATATGCTCGCGTCTCGACCTTAGGTGTCGCTCAAAAGCAGATTATTGAAATTGCCCGTGCCGCGTCATCTGGCGCGAACGTCATCATTATGGATGAGCCAACAGCTGCGTTGTCGGAAAGAGAAGTCGAAAGACTTTTTACCGTTATTCGAAGGCTACAAGAACAAAGCGTGACGGTTATTTATATCTCTCACAAACTGGACGAGATTTTAACCCTAGGCGACCGCGTCACCGTCATGCGCGATGGCAAACACATCGCAACCAAACCCATGTCTGAAGTCGATGGCCGCGCAGAGCTTATCGATATGATGATTGGTCGCAGCATCATGCACGATTATTCCCCGCGCGATGCCATTACCGATGAAGTGTTCCTTGCGGTGCAACGCCTTAATAACCACCGCCTCAAAGATGTCTCGTTTGATATCAAAAAAGGCGAGATTGTTGGGTTTTATGGTTTGGTTGGCGCTGGAAAAACCGAGATTGCACGTGCGATCTTCGGTGCCGACAAAGTCTCTGGCACAATTCGCCTCAATGGCAAAGATGTGGGTAATTCGCCACGTGAAGCCATTGCTGCGGGTATTGCACTCGTTCCTGAAGAGCGTCGTACTCAAGGCTTATTTACCAATTTAACCATTCGAGAAAATATCCCAGTGATGAATCTACCAAGAATGTCTGACTTCGGGGTATTCAGAGAAAATGATGAGCTGAATGCGGCGATTGATTACGTCGATAAGCTATCTATTGCCACCAGCTCAATAGAAAAGCACACAGAGAAACTCTCCGGTGGTAATCAGCAAAAAGTGGTTATCGCTAAATGTCTGTTCTCACAGGCAAAGCTTCTTCTACTCGATGAACCCACTCGCGGCGTAGATGTGGGAGCGAAAAAAGAGATCTATGACTTGGTGAAAAGCCTCGCCAACGAAGGCAACTCAGTCGCGGTGTTTTCAACAGAACTTGAAGAGATCTTGGGCGTTTGTGATCGAATCTTCTTACTTTATGACGGTTCTCTGGTGTCTGAAATCAAGAATGGACCGAACGTCGACACTAACTTTATTTTAAATGCCGCTACGGGTGGCCTTGAGGAGGCAGTATAATGAACACGTCAGTAAAGCCTAATCACTCGCCAGTCGAGTATCGAAGGGTGAGCGACCAAATGTACATCACCTTGTTAGTGGCATTTGTCGCTATCGGACTCTTTCTTGTTGCGTCAGCGTTTGTCCCGAACTTTTTCCAAGTTCAAAACATGCTTAACCTGATTACCAATAACTGGGCAGTAATTTCTCTTGGTGTTGGTGTCTCTTTCTTGTTGATTTCCGGCAACTTTGATCTCTCTGTTGGCGGTATAGTCGCCCTTTCAGGCGTACTGTCGGTTTGGTTTGCTCAAGCCATAGGTGGCGGTTCTGCTCTGTCCACAGGTTTAGGCTTACCTTATTGGTTAGCCGTGGTCGGCGCTTTAATGGGTGCGCTAGCTATCGGTGGTCTGAACGCTCTGTTCGTCGTGAAGTTTCGCATCCCATCCATCATCGTCACGCTAGGTACTATGATGGTGGCGAGAGGTATCGCTCAGGTAATTACTCAAGGCTCGCAACGTAACACCAATTTGCCCGAGGAGTTTGGCTTGCTAGGCAATTTGAAAGTGTTTGGCACCTCCATGCAATTCCCAGTCCTGTTTATGCTCATTCTATTTTTCGTCGCCATTTTTATTGAGCGTAAAACCGTATTTGGCCGCATCACCTATTGGATTGGCGCCAACCCTGAAGCCGCAAAGCTGTCAGGTATCGATAATTCCAAACACATTACTTACTTGTATCTATTTAGTGCGCTAGTGGCCGGCATTGTTGGCATCCTGCTGTCCTCAGAGTTTAAGTCAGGCTTTTCTAATCGTGGTTTACTGATGGAGTTTGACGCATTGGTTATTGCGCTACTTGGCGGTATTGCTATTGCTGGCGGCTTCGGTTCTGTCATTGGCATGTTCTTTGGTGCCATTATCTTGGCGGTGGTAACCTCGGCTGCAACTGGTCTAACTCTCTCACCGGATTGGCAATTCATACTCAAAGCAGTCGCCGTTTTCTTAGCAATTACTGCTCAAACTTGGGCACTGTCCCTTAGAAACAAATAAAGAGGGGAAACGTTATGTCCGATTCAACCAAATCACTTAATTCATCATCTGTCCCGTCGCCAGTACCATCACCTGCACTGGGCGGACAAGTGGCTGAGTTTTTTCGTAACTATTACATCTACTTTGTATTAGCAGCGATTGTTATTTTTCTAAGTAGCGTTAACTTAGATCAGTATGCACTGTTTGAGCGCGGAAACTTTCTTTATAAGAAAAACGTCATCAACATTTTACGCGTCTCCGCCCCACTGTTGGTGCTAGCCGGCGCATTTACCTTGCTAATGGTTTCGGGTTACATCGACTTATCCGTTGGTAGCACCATGGGACTCACGGCGGTCATATACGCCCTTCTCGCCATCAATGGTGTTCCAATGTGGGCAGCTTTCTCCATTACCGTGTTTTGTGGTGTATTGCTGGGTGCATTCAACGGCTTGTTAGTGGTGAAGTTTAATATCACTCCCGTTATTGCCACCTTAATTACCTTGAGTCTGTATAAAGGTATCGCACTGCTTCTCGTTGAAGATGGCGTGTCAGCAATCAAGTCCATGGGCGATCTAAAAATGCCAGCATGGTTTAACGACTATGGTCGCGATGCGGTTTTACTTGGTTTGCCAATGGCGTTTTGGGTAGCGGTGGGGGTTACGGCTCTGCTCATCATCCTACAGAACCGCTCTTTACTAGGTAAGTACGCCGCAGCGACGGGTGGTAACCCTACCGCGGCTAAATTATCGGGAATTAAGACTGGGCTAGTCGTCTTCACGCTCTACGCCATTGTCGGTGCAACAGCTGCGCTTGCGGGTATTGCTCGCTCGAGCTTTATGTCGCTTGGTGACCCACTATCAGGTGACGGTATGGAGTTAACCGCGATTCTTGTGGTGTTAATTGGTGGTACAGCGTTTAGTGGTGGTGAAGGTAAAGTATTGCGTTCGTTTGTTGGTGCGTTGATTATCATGACCTTAACGGTTGGTATGCTCACTCTCGTGCCTGCCTACTACCAAACTTTGGTAATTGGAGGTGCGCTATTAGCAGCGGCGGCGTCAAATCACTTGGTAAGCCGAAAGCGTAACGAAGGCTAATATTCATTACAACCTAAAGAGCCAACAAGTGCGCCTAACCCTGTTGGCTCTTACTTTTTGGGAAGCCTTTCCCTACTTCTACCTATCTACTTCTACTTCCATTCTTTTACTTCAAATGTCTACTACCCTGATTTTTCGAATAAAATTGTATATGCTTAATGCAAGAAATCGACATTCAACAGGTGAAACATGGACGTTTTACGCATCATTTTACTGTTCTCGACGATACTGCTGACAGGCTCATTAAGCGCTGAAGAAAATAGCTATTGGCAATTTGACAGTGATAATGACGGAATCACTATCTACACTCGAGAACATACCGATGGCTTAGTCGAAATCCGAGCGCAAATGTTTACACCAACAACTTATAGCGCCTTCTTAACCTTATTAGAAGATAGTGAAAACGTCCCCAACTGGATAGATAACGCCAGCCATAGCCGAGTGTTAAGGCAAATATCAATCAACGAAAACATCGTTTATACCCAGTTTAAAGCGCCTTGGCCAGCGAGAGACCGCGATATGGTTACCTACTCGAAGTATTGGGTCGACGATTATGGTTTCACTATCGAAATTAACGATGCGCCTGAATCCTCATTACCGATACAAGAGGGTTATATTCGAATTACCTCTGTCGATGCGAGTTGGAATCTACAAAAGCTGACCAACGGTACGACACTTATCGAATACAAAGCCTATGCAGACCCTGGTGGAATATTACCCGACTGGTTGATGAATAAACTCTCGACCCAAAGTGCTAGAGCGACATTCAATAATCTAAGAAATCAGTTACCGAGGTACCAACGCTACTCTCATCCACATCTGAAAGAATGAGCCCAATCAATACATTAATGATCCATCTCTCTTCATCTTTAGTATCAATGTTGTGAATTAATCTTCCCCTTCACTCTTCATCACTGGATCTTTTGTGCTATGATGCGCGCCCTCGCTGGTTGGCGCGGTGAAATAAAAGAAAAACCGCAGTGTTCAAAGCGGTCATTAAGCAAGCGTGAGATAGAATATGAGTTGTGAACTGGTTGTCGTCGTCGATAAATTTGGGAAACCAATCGGTACCGAAGAGAAGCTGGAAGCCCATCGTTTAGGCCTTAAACATTTGGCTTTTTCAGTGCTTATTTATCGTTATAACGCTGGCCAACTTGAGTTCTTACTTCAGAAACGCGCGATCAATAAATATCACAGTGGTGGATTGTGGAGCAATACCTGCTGTTCACATCCACGTCCAGATGAAGAGATTATCTCTGCTTCACAACGTCGTCTTGTCGAAGAGCTTGGCATAACGACCCCACTCGAACTCATCGATATTGGTACCGTTAGTTATTGTGCTAAATTCAGCAATGGTTTAACTGAGAATGAACTTGATCACGTGGTTATTGCTAAATCGAACAAGGTCGAGTTCAACCTTAATGCAGACGAAGCAGAACAGTGTGAATGGTGGCAGCGGTCTGATATCGAGCAAACCATGAAGGCGGAGCCAGCAACCTTCAGTGCGTGGTTTCGGTTAGTTTTAGAGAAAACGACTCATCATCTAAGTAATTAGAATGACCATTTGATGTTGGCAAACAGCAGTGTTGAGGGGGTTGCTCCAAACAAGCTTCCCGAACTGCCATCAAAACGCTGTAATACGGTAAGTAATTGCCAGTCGTCAGACAATGAGTAGCTGTTCGACAAACCAACGAAAAAAGAGCCATCTTGATAGTAACTACCAGACATGGTAAATCGCGACAATGGTGTAATGTCGAAACCTAAATCGGCGTAGCCCGTGAATTTAGTGAAGCTCAGAGTTCTCGCGGTGAGAGGTAAAGTTAAATATACCGCCGCATCAATCGCTTGTTGTGGTTCACTAATATAAAGTACCGATGCTCGCCCTATCCAATTGCGTCTTCCACCAAAACTATAGTCAGTCTCAATACTTGATACGATGGTCTTTTCGTAAGATTGACCTTGATACTCAGACTTCCATGGGTCAAACCATGTCAGCTCCCCTCTAAAGCCAGCGCCATTAATATCACCGGCAAAACCACCACCTACAACGTAATCCAAACCTGAGCGTCCAGCAAGAACCTGCATGTCCCAACCGTTGTGATTAAACAGATAGCGAGCAGAATATCTCTGTAAATTGCTGTCTTTGTTGGGACTGTAGACAAGGTCTATACTACTCGCGAATCCAAGTTTGCGGCTGAGCGATATCGCATCGGTTCCTGGTCTTTCTTCATAGTCAAAGTCGTATATCGAGTACGAGTTATACAGATCGTTAGGATTCCAAATGGTGTTCATCGCCCAATTGACTCGATAACGTCCTATTCTTGAGCTCCAATCATCCCCTTTCCAATCAAAATACAAACGGTCAAACTGACTGTTGATGATCATGTTGTCGTTATCGACGAGGTTTCTTGATAGGTCAAAATATCCATTGTCTGCCGCAATAATCTCTGAATAGTAAGGCGCACTTAAGCTATCGCCAGCGAGTACTCTATTGCGCATGCCTGCATTAAAACGAAATGAGGAAGAGAAGCGATACTCGTAGTTAAATCGCTGATGTATAAGGTGATCTAAGGTATTCTCTCCGTGATCTGGAATGCCTCCTGACGCCATGTATTTCACATAACCGGTTAGGTCCCAGTTCTTCTCTGGCTGTAGCCCCGGTATCTCTGCTTTCACTTCTACCATATAGACAGCTGCGCCAACAATAAAAATGGTGGTGACTAACTTTTTCCACATAACTAGTGTTCTAGCTCCGTGGTAAGCTCAGTTTGCAGTTTGTCGGACGCCAGTTTGCCATCTTCAAACACAATGACACGCTTTGCCCTTTTTATCACTCGAGGATCATGGGTGGAAAATATAAATGTCGTTCCTTCCACTTCGTTAAGGTGTTGCATAATATCTAACAGTTCTGAGGTACTTTTTGCGTCTAGGTTGGCTGTCGGTTCGTCTGCCATCACAAATCGTGGTCTTGGCGCTAGAGCACGTGCGACGGCGACACGTTGTTGTTGTCCCCCAGACATTTTTGGTGGCCGTTTATCTTTCTGATTTTCAAGCCCCACTTGGGCCAATAACTCAATTGCACGCTGCTGACACTGCTTCTCTGCTACGCCTTGTAGTTGCATGACAAACTCGACATTCTCTTGAGCAGTCAGGACAGGTAACAAACTAT
The DNA here is from genome assembly GCF_000733315.1 of Vibrio sp. ER1A. Classification (NCBI taxonomy): domain Bacteria; kingdom Pseudomonadati; phylum Pseudomonadota; class Gammaproteobacteria; order Vibrionales; family Vibrionaceae; genus Vibrio; species Vibrio sp. ER1A. The sequence continues at coordinate 456,577 of NZ_JPJA01000086.1, read as the reverse complement.
AGTCCTGGAAGATAAACCCGATGTTGTCACGGCGAAATGCAATGAGTTGTTTCTCAGATAGCTGACAAATGTTACTTCCCTCAATCCATACTTCTCCAGACGTAGGGGTATCAATGCCCCCTAACATATTGAGGATAGTTGTTTTTCCTGACCCCGACGGTCCCATAATGGCGACAAACTCTCCCTGCTCAATCGTCAAAGATAAGTCTTGAACCGCATGTACCGGAAATTCACTTTTTGGGTTATAGATTTTATTAAGCTGCTTTATCTCTATGGTCATCTCAATTCACTTACCTTTTGATTATTTCTTATCAGACATGGCTTCAACCGGCTTCTGTTTAAGGATTTGTCGTGCAGGATAGAGCGCAGCCACTATAGAGGCGATAAACACGGTGACAAATACCATCAGGTATTGTTCATTGGAGACCGTTGGGAACAGTAACGTATCTACGCCATAAGCGCCTAACCCTTGCGCCATAGAACCAAGTGACAACCCCGTGTGACCTAAAATAGCAATAAGTGCTTTGCTAAATACAATACCTAAAACGGCACCTAAGCTACCTAGTAACACAGTTTCTAGCATCACCAGCATAAAAATCTTGTGCTTTTGCATTCCCACGGCCATTAAAACGCCAAATTCTTGAGTACGTTCAAAAACCGACATCAACATGATATTGACGATACCAAACGCCATCGCCACGACAAAAACCGTCAACATCACTTGATTACTGATTTTCATCGTATTAATCATGGTTGCCAATAACGGTTGCAATTGATACCAACCTTGTACCACGTTACCACTTGGAATGAGCGATTGCAGGTCTGAGACAACATGTCGTACTTGCTCTTCACTGTCAGCGTTAGCCTTTGCGGTTACTTGGACGGCATACTCATGAACTCCATTAAGTTGTGCCAGAGATTGGATGTCGGACTTTCGGACTAAGACGTGACCATCATCGTAAGCTGATGATGGCGTTTTAAAGATACCGCGAACTCGGAATGCCGCTCCCGTCACCTCTCCTTCAGGGTCGGTAAACGTAATCACCACCTTAGAGCCCACGCGAAGCTTTAGACGCTGCGCATTTTTGGCCGACACTAATATCGGGTTACGACCTTTTTCATCAAGCCACTCCCCATCAACGAGACGTTCTGCAATTGGTGTAAAGTCACGTTCATTGGTCGAATCTATGCCCAATACCGTTACACCACGGGTGCTGCGAGCTGATGCCATCATGCCATCCACAACGAACCTAGATACCCACTGATTGATATTCGAGTTTGCCTCAAGTGCAGCTTCAATTTGCTTATCACCAATTACGGTGTCTTTAATATCAGGATTCTCATCGAATCTTTGATTATGGATCTGTAAATGACTGGTTTGCCAAGCAATAGCATTATGGACCATGTTGTCAGTCATACCATTCATGAATCCCATCATGGCAACCACCCCCACCAGACCGAATACCATAGCGCCCGCCATGATCCCGGTGCGAATTTTGTTGCGCCATAGATTACGCCACGCCAATTTAATGAGCATGTGATCCCCCTTTTAGCGCAGAAACCAGATTGAGACGATAGAGACGCCAACTTGGGTAGACTAGACACAATAATAAGATGAACGTGACAGCCACGGCTTGGGTCATAAATAACGAAAGATCGAGGTGAACCGGAAGAATCGGCTCGAAGCCGGCTTCAAGCATCATTTGAGCAGCATCACCTGTTATCTCGATAGGATTTAAGAAGAAATAACCTAGAACTGGCATGGTCAATAGCGTACCGATAACAATACCTAAAAGACAAATGAACGCCGATTCAATGAATAACAACCCCAGTAGTTGACGTCGTACCATACCCGTTGCAAGCATGACGCCAAACTCTCGCTGCCGTTCCAGTGTCATCATCATGACAGTCGCAAACAAACCAAAACCAACAATGCCATATAAGATGTAAATTAAGAAAATTCCACCTGCACGATCCAAGGCAATTTGTTGCGCCATTTCAGGGGATAGGTCTTGCCAACCCCTAACTTTCAATTGATCCTGATAATGATCTTTAAGCTTTGTTTCGACAGTTGCAACGTCATCAAGGGAGTCGGTGTGCAATACCCAAGAAGTGACTTGATCACCAGTACTGTATAGCTCTTGTGCAAGCTTGATCGGCATATAAACCATTTGGTTATCCAGTGCTTTCACTGGGAAATGAAGCAATCCATTTACAGTGTAAAGCCCCGCAGCAGTGTGTCCTCTGTAACCTTGACCGTAGAGTATTATTTCATCACCTACGTTCAGTTTTAAGTACGAGGCTAGTCCTTCGCCCAATAAAACACCGTTACTGTCAGAATCGATGAAATTCCCAGAACTGACTTTACCACTAATATGTGAATAACGATCTTCTGCCTCCGGATCCACGCCCAAAACCAACACACCTTTAGAGCGGTCATCGGCCGCAGCCAATGCGACAGACTCAAGTCTCGGCAAAATATAGCTAACACTATTCATGTTCTTTAGATAAGGAAACTGTTCCAGGTCACCCGATATCACATCATCGATACTGTTGCTTTCAGCATATTCTGGGTGCTGTAATTGAATGAGCCCGGTATAAAAGCGTGCCGCGTTATCTATGTTGGCGTTGTAGCTTCCTTCTTGAAAGCTACGAGTTAACAGAGACAAAAAAAGGGCTAATGCCAGCGCCGATGCGGTTAGCAAGGTTCGGCGTTTTTGTCGCCACAGATTTCGCCAAGCCAGTTTTAATAACATGATGAACGCTCACTCCTTGTTTTCATGTAGGCGCTAGTCGCGCAACGCTTTCATTTGGCTTTGAGAGAAGAAGCTGTCTTCAATAGCAAAATTAAACTGTGCCTGATGAGTGATCATTTCTGTCTTCTGTCCGGGTTTATCAGCTGGAATCATCTCCATACGTGTTGCCACTTTACGTCCACCTAATTCCTTGATGTCAAAGGTTTGCATTGTATTTACCTTCTCATCAAACTCATCATAGAACTCCGCTTTACGTTGTAAGAAGGTCTCTTTTGAAATCCACAGTCTTACCTTACTCCAAACTACTGGCGCATCCGGCTTAGCATACGCGTCAATGACCCAAGTTTGCTCACCATCGAAACTCTCTTCTTTCACTAACTCATGTGTGTAATCAACCACAATGGAAGACTGGTTTATGAGGTCATCATTGGTAAAATCCGATCCCATCCATGATTGTCCCAACATAGATGGCGCAATCTTTACCACCCTTTCAATATTCGGTAACCAGTTCCACATTTCCCGTTGACGTTTTAGCGAGGCAGAACCTTTATCTTTTGCAGGTGCCGTAACCAAGACAAGGGAAAGGTCTTGCCCTTTGGTCCAACTCTTCATACTCATTGTTCTCGTCCAATCAGGCCTGATAATGCGCATGGTGAGTTCGGTATAGCTTGAATCGCCTCGCATAGATTGGTCAGATTTGACGACGATATCCGATGGGCTTAATGCCAGGCTCGGTAAGGAAAACAGTAATAGTAAGGCAGCAATAGCGCGCAATATAAATCTCATTGGGAATACCTGTTCTTATCAGTTTGGAAGACTATATCAATTCTATAAATATATATTTGTGATGCATGACATTTCCATAACTATCGAAGTTAAAATTCTGCAAGTTGCACCATATTGAGTCAATGCGATATCACTGCTGCTATTCGGGTGCAACTTTCGAATAGACATCACTAAAATGGTGCAAAGCTCAACTTAAGAAACTCCATAGCGTCGAATAATCAGTAAGTTACGATATGGCTTAGATCTTGTAAGGATTAATAGACCCCCAATAAAAATTGCACACATTCAGGGAGAAGACGATGCAAGATGTTCTTACGATTGTTCTCGCAGGAGGCATGGGTTCACGGTTAAGCCCTCTAACCGATAACCGCGCTAAACCTGCCGTACCCTTCGGTGGCAAATACCGAATTATAGACTTTACGCTAACCAACTGTTTGCATTCTGGATTACGACAAATTCTAGTTCTCACTCAATACAAGTCTCACTCCTTGCATAAACATATCCGAGACGGTTGGTCGATCTTCAATCCCGAACTAAAAGAATTTATTACCGTCGTACCACCGCAAATGAGAAAAGGCGGCAAATGGTATGAAGGCACTGCCGATGCTATTTATCACAACATGTGGCTCCTTTCACGAAGTGATGCTAAGCACGTAGTTGTGTTGTCAGGCGACCATATCTATCGTATGGATTACGCAGCTATGGTTGAAGAGCACAAGCAAACTGGCGCTAAGCTTACGGTTGCTTGTATGGACGTTCCGCGAGATGAAGCCAGTGCGTTTGGAGTAATGGCGACCAATGCTGAGTCGCAAGTGACAGCATTTGCTGAAAAACCGGCAGATCCAGCGGCCATGCCGTCAGACCCTCGTCGTTCCCTTGTCTCTATGGGCATCTATGTATTTGATATGGAAACACTTCAGCAAGCTCTAGAAGATGATGCTGAACTCGATAGTTCAAGTCACGATTTCGGAAAGGATATCATTCCTAAGTTGATAGACTCACAAGGTGTTTATGCTTACAACTTCGGCCAAGATAAAGGCCGCGTGGCACGAGATTGCTACTGGCGAGATGTCGGCACCATTGATTCGTTCTATGAGGCGAATATGGACTTACTAGAGCCTGTTCCACCAATGAATTTATATCAAGAAAACTGGGGAATACGGACATATGAACCTCAGTTGCCTCCAGCACGCACTGTCCCTTCTGCGACAGGGAACGAAGGCATATTTATTAACTCGATTATCGCCAACGGTGTGGTCAATTCTGGTGGTTCAGTCCACCACTCCATTCTGTCATCTAACGTAAGAATCAATGATGGTGCGACCATTGCTGACAGTATTTTGTTTGGAGAGGTTACCGTCGGTGAAAACTGTCAATTAGCAAACTGTATTATCGACAAGCACGTTGTCATTCCTGCCGGCACAGTGATTGGCCTAAACCCATCACAAGACGCGGAGCGTTTTCATATCTCAGAGAAAGGTATTGTTGTAGTACCGGAAGGCTATGTATTTGCAGACTAAAACTCTATGAAATAAATTACAAAAGCCGCCAATATAACTTGGCGGCTTTGTTGTTTAGTTGCTATCTATTAGATAACGCAGACTTGTTCCCAACTACCGTCACTTCCTGGTACCGAGTTCGTCCACCACTTCGCTTTGTAAACCACTCCGTTGTGACTCATTTTATCACCACCACTCGCGTGGCTAGGGTCACCTTTCCAGTCCGTTTGAGGGAAGTTTGGATAAGCATTAACTCCTGTGGTATTACACGTTCCAGAGTTACCACCTCCATCGCCACCGCCATTATTCCCACCACCAGCGTTCAAGTCAGCAAGAGGAAGATCAGGCTGTTCGAACTTAAATGCATAGTCGACACCATTAACATTGACTGCATAATTAGCAGGACCGGAGATAGGTAGGTAGTACACCATATCCAGTTCATAGCTCGTCCCAGCAGCTAAACTCTTCCAGCTTGGTAGCGTAAAGGCGACGCGATGCATTGGTCCGTCTAGACCACCGATATTATTCGTTCTAGTATGACCAGAAGCGATAACTGTTAATCCACCGCCAGACTGGTCTTTAGCGTTGTCCGGTGCCGATACAGGAATATCAAATTGAAACTCAGTGCCACCTGGAATGTCGGTGCCTGTATTGTTGGTGAAAGTGATTTTAGGATTGATTGGGTAATTTTGGTCACCTACTTTGAAACCATCGATAGAAACAGCAATATCAACAGCCTCAGTTGGTATCGCCCCCGTAGCGACTTTATTGCCATACGGGCTAGCACTCAAGAATTTGTCGTACATGGCTTTGGTCATGCTATTACCCATATGATATTCACCATTACCAGTTGCACATGCTTGTTCCGTAAGATCAACCGCTCCACGATTACCATTAACGTCTAGTACATAACAATTGTAGTCACCCGCAAGTTCCCAAAACATGATGCCGCCAATTTCTTTATCAATGACGTATTGCGCTTTTACATCAATAGATTCCACATCTTCGGTAGAAAGGAAAACGTTCTTTTCTGCATTCCACAGCCAGGGGGCGACGGCAACGCTGTCATAGTTACGAGTGTAGGTTCCTACAAGCTTATCACTTGGGTCGTTTACAGGATCTAGACCATAGGCTTGTGCATAGGAGCCCCAGATACCCTTTTCTAAGTTCTTCGCATGCCACATAGGGTTAGAACCTGCGCCCATTTCGTTGCCGTTAGCATCTTTGTCATGCCACATATTGTCGATACCTAAAGCACCGTATCCACAGTTGTTTTTCTCTCCCTCTCCTGTTCCTGCCGGGCATTCAGATTGATTTGGAAGTGGTGCTCGTCCCCATAGGCCGTTGTTGCCACCAGAAACGTTTTGCCATCCTCGGGTATAGTACGGAACACCAATATTGATTCGACCAGCAGGCATGGAACCACGGAAATAGTGATAAGCCCAATCAGTGTTTAGGTACCCGATGCCACCATAAGCTGCCGTACCATAGACGTTCCATTGTGCCAGTTCAGAGTCTTCACCTGTGTCATAAAGGGCTGCGTTATGGCCTACATGGTCATTCCATGCTCCGTGAAGGTCGTAGGACATAATATTCACATAATCAAGATATTGGGTCACCGACATGGTTTCCATACCACGTAGTAAGTAGCCTGAGGATGGTGCCGCAATCGTCAACATATAGTGCACACCATCTTGAGCGCTGACCGCGTCCAGTTTCTCACGCAGTACTTTCATCAACACTTCATACGACTTCCAAAGATGTGCTCTTCGGCTTTCTGCAAACGCTTTGTCATCTGGGTTACCCGCGCCTGCCATAGAGGTAGGATATTCATAGTCAATATCCAAACCATCAAACTGATACGTTCTCATCATTTCAACGGCTGAAGTAGCAAAGGTTTCAATTCCTTGATGATTAATCGATCCATCAGCATTAGTGGTCATAGTATAGAAACCACCGTCAGCAACTCGTGTACCGTCGGTAGCGAAATGGCCACCGGTCTCAGCCCAGCCTCCTATAGAGATCAGGGTTTTTACACCGTGTTTCTTTTTCGCTGTCGCTAACGCCCCAAAATGGCCTTTAAAGCCAAGCACAGGATCAACTTCCACACCCGGCCATTCCTGACCTACCGCAACATTATTCGGATCATTAACGTCACCAATATTAACTTTGCCATCTGAGCCTATACTGACGAACGCGTAGTTGATATGAGTTAATTGGTCCCAAGGAATATCTTTAACTAAGTAGGCAGCCTGAGGATCATCCCCTGAACGCCAACTCGTAAAGTAACCAATTACTCGGCGTGGGTGGTCCGCCCCCATCAACTCTCTCCCCTCTGCATCATAAATAGTGCAATAAGGTACCGTTATGCCTGGTGTCTGATATAAGCCATCTGGACGACAGTCAGTTTGTGATGCGTTCGCTTGAGCATTATTACCATATAGTGAAGCAGCACAAACCAGTGCTAATAAGCTTAGAGAACCTACATTCAATGTAGGTGTGAGCTTTCTAGTATGTTCCATTACGAATCCTTTCTTAACTAGTAGAAAATTTCACAATGATGCAATGAATCATAAGGACTACGACTTTTTTATGAATTTACAATTCAATTACATCTCAGAAACACACTTTAGATACGACAAAAATAAAGTGTAACTTTTGAGCCTTTATTGAGAATTCTATTGATGGTTTTTAAGAAATGTCTCGCAATTAATTGCTGTTACACTGAAATAACGGGGCACTTATTTTGCGTCAAGAATACAGATTAAGAATGATTCGATAGGCCAAATAACAGAGTATTATATTTCTTGCTAATACCACCTAAGCTAGTTAATTAATGAATCCATTTTGCATCAGGTTAGTATGTTAGATACTTCGCTAACATACTAATTAAATGGAGAAAAATTTGCAGTTCCATCCTATACTGGCTCAATAACTATCAATGACAAGGAATTGATCATGAAAGTACGTTCGCTATTAGCTGTCGCCATTTCTTCTGTCGTACTATTCGGCTGTGGTGCCAATACTACACAAGGCGCTGCAGAAGGCGCTGCAGTCGGTGCTGTCTCTGCCGGTATGCTGGGAGCACTTACCGATCTAATCGTTGACGGTGAAGTAGACACCTACCGATTGAGTCGAAATGTTACGGCTGGGGCTCTAGCCGGCGGTACTGCTGGAGCCGTAGATGGATACGCCAAAGACCAACAACAAGAAGCACAACAACAGAAAGCACCGGCACCCGCTAAGCCTTCGTTGGATTTTGGTCCCGATATCGATGCTTCGGTGAACGCATTAATTTCCTGTCAACATGATAATGCTTACCGCTCAGCACTTGCTGCCGAGAGTGCGTCTCAAGAATCTTATAAGGAAGCAGGAGTCGCTATGCAGGCCCTGATCGACTTTGACCGTGATAACACTGAGGGCGTTGATCGAGCGGTGAGCAAATTCGTTAAGATGAGTTCATCCATCAACGATCCTGCCGTCGCACAAACCCAGTTAGAAGCATTCCATAAAGAACTACAGCAAGAACGAGAGATTGCTGGCCTATCTCCTAATTGCTCTTAACTGCGCATTAATTCGTCCATCATTACAGATAGATCAGGTTTAACACTTGAAGCCTGATCTATCTGCCCCAAACATAAGTAGCATAAATGCAATGCACCCTCTCCATAATTAAGGTGCATTTACTACATTGGAATGTGAGGCAATACCATGAAATTTAGCTACGTAAATCCTACAGTAATTCATTTCGGCCAAGGCCAAATTGCACAGATCTCTTCTAGCATACCAACGTCCTCCAAAGTACTCGTTGTCTATGGCGGCGGCTCCATTAAAAGCAACGGAGTTTACGATCAAGTCGTTGAAGCTTTGCAAAATCACAAATGGTTAGAGTTCTCAGGCGTAGAAGCCAACCCTACTAAAGAGACCTTAGACAAGGCTATCGAACTGGTTAAATCTGAAGGCGTTGATTATTTGCTCGCAGTGGGTGGTGGTTCTGTTATTGATGGAACTAAGTACATCGCCGCAGCGTCATTACACGATGGCGACAGCTGGGACTTAATTACAGGCCAATATAAACCCGAAACTGCTGTGCCTATCGGAGTAATACTGACGTTACCAGCAACAGGTTCCGAGTCAAACATGGGGGCGGTTGTCACCAAGAAGTCGACTCATGAAAAGCTGGGCTTCATGACACCACTAGTTCGTCCTCAGTTCGCAGTACTCGATCCGGATGCAATGAAGACATTGCCAGAGCGTCAACTGATTAATGGGCTTGTTGATGCATGGGTTCACGTTTGTGAGCAATACATCACCACTCAGACAGGCAACATGGTTCAAGAAGGGTATGCCGAAGTGCTGCTACGTAACCTGCTTCAACTTGGGGCTAAGTTTGAGCAACGTGACGATGCGTGGCGTGAAAACTTAATGTGGACAGCTAACCAAGCACTTAACGGCTTAATTGGTACAGGGATGCCTCAAGACTGGGCTACTCATATGATCGGCCACGAACTGACCGCTCTTTGGAATGTTGATCACGCTCGCTCACTGGCGATTATTCAACCGTCACTGCTACGCAGTCAGATGACTTTCAAGCGTGGAAAAATTGAGCAGATGGGACGCAACGTCTTCCAATTAGAAGATAGCGATGATCTAGCGGAGCGCACCATCAGTGCAATTGAAGCTTTCTATGCCAGCCTAAATGTTGATGCTCAACTATCCGAAGTAAGCGGTGACAAGTCTGATGCAGTAGAGGCAGTCTTAGCGAAGCTTAAGCAAAATGGCTATGTTAAGTTAGGTGAGAATCAAGCAATTACCCTAGACGTCAGCCGAGAAATTCTCACTAACGCGCTGTAAATTCTCAGTAGAACGCTGTAATTGAAACACATACCAATAACATCAAAAAAGCACCTGCCAAATGCGAGGTGCTTTTTTTATTTTGTCGCGAACAGCCTACAATACTGACTTTACACTGTTTCTCACCACTAGGGTTGGCTCTAACTGTACTACGTCAGGAACCTCTGTCGTTTTATCTATTTTGGCTAACAAGGTTTCAACTGCAGCTTTACCCAACCGATATTTAGGCTGGTGAATCGTTGTTAAAGCAGGCGTCATGTATTTTGCTATGTGAATATCATCATAGCCGATTATAGACAGCTCTTCGGGCACCTTTACGCCTTTGTCATGAGCGATATTTATGGCGCCCATCGCCATCATGTCATTGCACACAAATATCGAACTCGGTAATGCACCACGAGACATTAATATCTCTAGAGACTTAGCTCCACCATCACATTCAAAATCTGACTCAATAATCCAGTCGGGATTTAGTAGCAACGAATGTTCTTTTAGGGCTTTTTTGTAGCCCTCGTAACGCATCAAAGCCTGATGGCGATTCAATGGTCCAGTGATACAACCGATTTCCCTATGCCCACATTCGATCAAGTGCTTAGTCGCTAGATAACCTCCTAGATAAGAGTTATCTTGAATTTTGTCACTTTCAAAATGGATAGGCCCCCAATCCATCACTACCACCGGTATTGTTGGATACTGGTCGAAGATATCCAGTTTCTCACCTTCTAGTGTCGAACACATAAGAATCAGCCCATCAACACGCTTTTGCAGAAGCGTATCGATGGATGCTCTCATGCGCTCAGTATCCCCTTCTGTATTGCACAGAATAAGGTTGTAGTTTTGATGATAACAGCTACGTTCTACCCCTTTTACCACCTCACCAAAAAACGGGTTGGTTGAGGTTGTCACTAACATTCCAATTGTTCGTGTACGGTTCATTTTTAAGCTACGAGCTAGTGCTGAGGGGGCATAGTTCAGCTCTTTCGCTGCGCTATTCACACGCTCCGAAATCTCTTCACTCACAAACCGAGTTTTATTGATGACATGACTCACTGTCGATGTGGATACGCCAGCTAGTCTTGCTATGTCCTTCATCGTTGCCATTGGGCAATGCTCTCCGCTACTGCTTATCCATTGTAGTCGCCTAATATCAGCGCCTTATTTTAAGCTTTTTGCTCTAAAAACTCTTTTACTTCATCTAGCGAAGGAATGGAAGTCTGAGCACCAAATCGAGTCACCGAAATAGCGGCAGCAGCATGAGCAAAAACGATCGCCTCTTCAATCGATTTTCCTTCAATTAAACCAGTAACCAACGCGCCATTAAATGTATCACCCGCAGCCGTGGTGTCCGTAGCATCTACTTTAAAACCAGGGATACGCTCACCGCGACCATTTTGACTTAACCATACACCTTTTGAACCTAGCGTAATCATGACAATTTCAATGCCTTTACGGTGAAGTTCATTCGCTGCTTCTTGTGCTGACTCATCGTCAGTAACTGTAATACCAGTAAGTACTTCCGCTTCTGTTTCGTTTGGCGTGATCACATCAACACACTCAAGCAGAGAGTCTGGTAACGCCATCGCTGGTGCGGGGTTTAGGACTACGTTAGTTTTCGATTGTTTTGCCAGTTTTGCCGCATACTCTATGCCTTCAATAGGAGTCTCAAGCTGTGTCAGCAAATATTTTGCGCTTTCAATCATCGCCCTATGTGGTTCAACGCGAGCAGTAGTTAACTTTGCGTTCGCTTCTGCAGAAATACAAATACTATTCTCACCGCTTTCTGCCACTTGTATCATCGCGATACCTGTTGGGGTTCCTGGCTCCAATTGCACACCCGCGATATTGATACCGTCAGCTTTGAATGCTTCGCGAATGTTAATGCCAAACGCATCATCGCCTACACAGGCAATAAAACCAGTATCTCCACCAAGGCGCGCCGCGGCTACAGCTTGGTTTGCACCTTTACCACCAGGAATCACTTGGTAATTCATACCGTGCAAAGTTTCACCCGGTCTAGGGAAAGAAGGAACTTGCAGCACATGATCTGCATTCACACTACCCAATACGATGAGTTTATTCATACATTGTTCCTTTTTACTCAAATAAATTAACTTGGGGTTGCCTTGATATGACAGGCCGAAATTAACTTAGACGAGACAGGCTTGCTTCATTCAAAGCTCTCCTTTTGTTAAAGGAGAGCTTTACTATCCTCAAAAGAGGGAGTCTGGTGATTATTCAGTCACTACTTTAAGTGGTACAGGAATGTACTCTTCGACTTTTTCGCCTTTCAGTACTTTATCTGCTGTTTCAACACCTAATGCACCGATCATGTCAGGTTGCTGAGCGATAGTTGCAGCAAGCTTGCCACGTTTAACCGCTGCCATACCGTCTTCTGTGCCATCAAAGCCAACAATCATCACGTCTTTACCAGCTGCTTCAACCGCACGAAGTGCGCCCAGTGCCATTTCATCGTTCTGTGCGAATACCGCTTGAACATCAGGGTTAGCTGCTAGAAGGTTTTCCATTACGTTCAAGCCTTTAGTACGATCAAAGTCTGCAGGTTGGCTAGCAAGGAGCTCCATTTGAGAACCTTTTACAGCGTTCATGAAGCCTTCACCACGTTCGCGAGCTGCCGACGTACCAGCAATACCTTCAAGTTGGATAACTTTCGCTTTCTCACCTACTTTTTCCATGATGTAGTGACCAGCCATTTCACCACCTACTACGTTATCAGATGCGATATGACTAACTACGTCGCCACGGCTAGCACCACGGTCAAGAGTAAGTACAGGGATATTAGAACGGTTAGCCATGCGAATTGCGTTAGATACTGCGTCAGAATCGGTTGGGTTGATCAGAATCGCTTTGACGCCACGAACGGTTAAATCTTCAATGTTTGACAGCTCTTTGCTTGGGTCATTCTGAGAGTCCAAAACGATCAGGTTATAACCCAAATCTTTTGCTTTTGCCTCTGCGCCTTCTTTCATGGTTACAAAGAATGGGTTGTTAAGAGTAGATACAACAATTGCCATCGTGTCCTGTGCCGATGCCGTTGCAGACATCGAAGCAGAAAGTACCGCAGCAGAGATAAGAGTTGCTAGTTTTTTCATCGTTTTAGTCCTTTGTGTAGGGGGCGGCTCAACTTAATGTCGAGCCAGTTATTGTTAAATTGTGTTTACGAGTTATTACTTGTTTTTGTTGTCTACCAGTACTGCCAGCAGAATTACCACTGCTTTAGCAATCATTTGGTAGTAAGAGGAAACATCTAATAGGTTCAGAGCATTGTTTAGGAAGCCAATAATAAGAGCACCGATTAAGGTTCCCATGATTCGTCCTTTACCGCCCATCAAGCTAGTACCACCAAGAACAACGGCAGCGATAGCATCTAACTCATAGCCCATACCTGCCGTAGGTTGTGCTGATGATAAACGGGAAGTGACTATGATGCCTGCTAGTGCTGCTAACAAACCACAGATGGCGTACACACCGATTTTTACTTTGTCGACGTTTATACCAGACAAACGTGTCGCTGATTCATTGCCGCCTAGTGCGTAAACATAACGACCAAATCGTGTATGGTTAAGTAGGTACCATGCTGCCGCAAAAACAATCACCATAATCCAGACTGGTACCGGAATGCCCATAGCGTAGCCTGTACCAAACCATGCGAACGCATCAGCGGTATCAGTGAAGCCAGTTGAAATCGGACGACCATCGGTGTAAACCATAGTGACACCGCGTAACAAGGTCATCGTTACCAATGTTGCTATAAAGGCTTGCACCTTACCTTTCGCGATAATGATGCCACTGATCGCACCCAATGCAGCACCTGCAAGTAAAGCAGTAGGAACGGCAATTAATACCGGCACTTCCATGGCAATCAAACTTGCTGCAAACGCACCGCAAAGAGCTAATACCGAGCCAACACTCAAGTCGATACCCGCCGTCAAAATGACCAAGGTCATACCCACCGCGATAATAGCGTTAACAGAGGTTTGGCGTAGAATATTCAGAATATTGTCTACGGTGAAAAAGTTAGGGTTAAGGAATGACACCACGACAATCAAGAAGATCAAAGCGATCAGCGACTTCTGCTCAATTAACCACTCTTTGTTAAAAAGAGGCTTCTTTTTTTCCGTGTCAACGCTCATTGTTTTGTTGCTCATGCTGCTTCCTCACTTACATTTTTGCCGACAGCGCATGCTAATAGTTTTTCTTGGTCTGCTTCGTGTGCCATAAACTCTCCGCTTATATGCCCTTCATGCATAACCAAAATGCGATCACTCATACCCAATACTTCAGGCATTTCTGATGATACGAGAATGATGCTCATACCATCTGCTTTAAATTTGTTGATAAGCTGATAGATTTCTTTTTTCGCACCGACATCAACGCCACGAGTGGGTTCGTCCAGAATCAGAACTTTTGGTTTGGTCATCAACCCTTTGGCAATAGCTACCTTCTGCTGGTTACCACCCGATAAGTTACCGATGATCTGATCACGAGACGGTGTTTTGATGTTAAAGAGCTTAATGAAGTCCTCTACTGCAATCACTTCCTCACCATGTTGAATCTGGGCACCTTTAGACAACTGTTCGAGGGCACAAAGAGACATGTTCTCTTTAACGGATAAACCGAGTACCAAACAGTCACCCTTACGGTCTTCGGAGATATAAGCGATACCATTTGCCAAGCCATCCTGAGGGCTGCTTGGGTTAATGGTTTTACCATTGAGTATCACAGAGCCAGACTCTCGCTTGCGAGCACCATAAATAATCTTCATAAGCTCGGTGCGCCCTGCCCCCATAAGCCCGGAGATTCCCAGAATTTCTCCTTGGTCTAAGGTAAAGCTAACATCATTCACGCCTGGACCTGACAGGTTTTGCACTTCTAAGCTTGTTTTACCGTGAACCGCATCAATGCGAGGATATTGTTCGTCTAACTTACGACCAACCATCATTTCAATAAGTAGGTCTTCATCGGTTTCCGCTACAGTGCGTTGACCGATGAACTTGCCATCACGCAATACCGTGATGTCGTCACAAATCTCAAAGATTTCTTTCAAACGGTGTGAAATGTAAACTATGCCGCAACCCTGATCGCGCAGCTCATTAATGACGCTAAATAGCGACTCAGTCTCGGTGTCAGTTAATGCGTCGGTTGGTTCATCCATAATGATGACTTTTGATTCGAACGATAGTGCCTTGGCAATTTCCACCATCTGTTGCTCACCCAGACTCAACTCACCCAATGGTGTTTTGGAGCTGTGCTTTACATTCAAACGAGCCAACAAACGATCGGCTTCGGCATACATCTCAGTCCACAGAATGCGACCAAACGCGTTCGTTTTTTCTCGACCTAGAAAGATGTTTTCCGCAATAGTAAGCTCGGGAATTAGATTTAACTCTTGGTGGATAATACTGATGCCAGCTTGCTGAGAGTCTCTTGGACCTTGGAATGCAGCTTCAGTACCTTGATAGCGCAAATCTCCAGAGTCTTTAGAATAAATACCTGTCAACACTTTCATTAACGTCGATTTACCAGCGCCATTTTCACCTAGCAAAGCCATGACTTTGCCCGGATACACATTCAAACTGGCTTTATCCAAGGCTTTGACCCCTGGGAAAGCTTTTTCAATATCGCTTAATTGTAATATTGGTTGCAGCATGTTAGTTGTCCTGTACTGTCTGTGCTTGCCGGACTAAAAGACGACGCCCGCTTGAAAAATCACGTTAGCATAAGGTGTACATTCACCTGTTCTCACTACCGCTTTTGAATCGTGTGTTCTTACTTTGAACTCTTCATGTGAAATATATGCAACTGAAATCGCTTTACCCGTTGCTTGCTTCTCTTCTTCTATCGTCGTAATCAGTGCGTCATGGAGTTCAGGGCTTACTTGTTTAAATTCCTCTGCAATTATCACACCTTCGATTTGCGCTTCTCCAAGATAAACTTTAACCGTATCCAGGAAGGCGGGAACTCCGTGAGTTAACGCAAGATCGATGCGCTGCACGTGGTCTGCTATAGGTAACCCTGCATCACAAATAGTCACTTCATCTGTGTGACCTAATGTGGACACTAAATAGGAAAGTTCAGAGTTAATTAGAGCACTTTTTTTCATGTCTTATACCTGCTTCATGCGGCTTTATCGAGACTGTATTCTGGATAAATATTTTTTGATAATTCTGTCATCGAAACGTTTCGATGACAATCCTAGCGTAGTTAATCAAAAGATCGAGAGAGGGAATGGGCAAGTGTGAGCCAGATCGGACTATCGAAACGTTTCGATGAGTTTTCCGTGAATGGTTTCAAATTGTGACAATTGGAATTAAAAGAAGGAAATAGGCAGCTTAGCTACCTTGTTGCATACGAAATGAAATGTAAGGACCTGATGCAAAATGGCAGCCAATCGTTTTTAACGACTGCAGTTGCTGTTCAGTCGTAACCCCTTCCGCAATAGTTTCGATATTAAGCACTTTAGCTAACCCAACAATCGCTTTAGCCACCTGCTCTACCGAAGTATCTTGCGCAATTTCTTCTGTCAGTTGAGCACCTACTTTTAGTTTTTGGATAGGCAGAGCACGCAATTCGGAGATGGAAATATGACCCATTCCAAAATCTGCGACGGTAATTTGACAGCCGAAATCGACTAATTGGTAAAGCTCATCAACGCAGCGCTTTTTAGAAAGCATATCTTCAAACACTTCTAATACTAGACACTGTGGAGGCAATTTAAAGCGCTCAAGAATTTCAATAACTTCTTGAACAAACAAACCGTGACCAAAATTCTTTGAAGACACTTTAACGGCAACCGTTTTTAGCTCACCTACGGTTGCGTATTTACAAGCCTGCTCGATAGTAAATAAATTAAGTTTGCGAACCAACTGCGACTCTTCCGCAATAGGAATAAACTCAAAGCGATCGACGTTACCAAGAACTTTATCCACCCACTCTAAACGGCTCTTATAAGCAACCACTTCATTCTTATGAAGATCGATGACTGGCATAAAGCTAACTTCTAGCTTATGCAGCTCTATAGCCTCAGCAAGCCTTTGGGCTAGGGCTTTTTTACGTCCCCACTGGGTTCCCATCTCTTCGTTATAACTTACCCACATCGTTTGGCATTGCTTGGCACGATACATGGCAAGGTCAGCTTGCTTAAGAAGCAAACTGGTTGGAATACGCTTACTCTCGTTCGTTGTAATACCAACCGCAGCTGAGCCGCGCTCGGATTTATTACCGATTTCGATGTAAGCGATGGCATCCAATAGATTTTGGGCAACACGCTCTGCAACGTCTACATCACACTTAGGCAATAACACAACGAACTCATCCCCGCCTAGACGAGCAACAACTCCGTCTTCCCCTACCACATTCTTAAAACGTCTGGCGACATTTTGTAGAAAGAGATCACCATAATCATGCCCTTTACTGTCATTAATTGATTTAAATTCGTTTAAATCAATTAACAGCAACGAATATGGTTCAGTGGACTCTTGGTGCTCTACTAAGAAATTCTGAAGATGATCGAAAAATGACGTTCTATTAGGCAAACGAGTGAGTGCGTCAAAGTACGCTAAATCACTTAGTTTTTCGGTTAAGTTCTTTTCGGAGGTAACATCTCGTTTGACCGCAATATAGAATTTTTGGCCTTGATACTCGAATGGACTAATGTGTGCTTTTTCCACAAACAACGTACCATTCTTTTTTCTATTTATCAGCTCACCATACCAATCCTTGCCGGAAAGAAGTTTCGACCACATATCACGGTAGGTTTTTTCGGTTGTTTTTCCAGAGCGAAGAAAATTAGGATTTTTCCCGATCACTTCTTGCTCACAGTATCCAGTAAGATTATAGAATTGTTTATTAGCGTATTTGATATGTGCGTTGACGTCAGTAATTAGGACAGCAGCAGAAGCACTTTCCAACGCTTTTTCCATCAAACCTAATGACAATTCAAAATCCGAATACTGCAACGCCAAATCCACTACAAATAGAAACTTATAGAACTAACGCCGTTATGATAAATTTTTATGGAATGGACATCAAACAAAACGTCAAAAAATCGTTATCCAATCAACAATTTTTTGACGCAAAGTTAAATTACTGTTTTTGCTTTATTTTATTCTTGCGTTAAGACGCAAAATAGGCATTTATTGACTGGACCGTTGGCCATTATCGATTTCCTTAATAACCTTACAAGGATTGCCTACCGCCAAACTATTAGCCGGAATGTCCTTTGTTACCACGCTTCCTGCACCAATAACAGCATTGTCACCAATAGTAACGCCTGGACAAACAATAACGCCGCCACCTAACCAAACATTGTGCCCAATTTTAATAGGTAGACCAAACTCCACTTCATCCTCGACTCGACCTTTAACATCCAGTGGATGGCCTGCCGTATATATTTGTACATTAGGAGCAAAAAGAACATTGTCGCCTATCTCAACCACATTGACGTCTAAGATGACGCAATTGAAGTTAGCGTAAAAGTTTTTTCCAACATGAATATTTTCACCATAATCACATCGAAATGGTGGCTCCAGATATAGATTACCAGAGCGATTAGGAATTAACGCCTCTTGAGCTTGTTTCCATTCCTCTGTGTTAGGGATACTATCATTGAGTTTTTTTAGAATTTTTCGGCAGTTTACACGCGCTTGAAGCAGCTCTTCATCCCAAGCTTGATAAGCTTCACCCGCTAACATCTTTTCACGTTCAGTTTTTATAGTCATTGCTAGAACCAGTAGAGTAATTAACTAAAATATATTGCTCTAATTGAATCTAATACACTATTTACTATGTCAACAAAACGTCAGATATAGATCAACGAAAGCAAACAATTTCGCTGTCATCACACTTTGTAGTGAGCCTTTCAACAGTAAAAGTAACTAAATTGTGTTTCATATCTAACGTCCTGAATTAAGATGATCCACGACAGCTTCTGCGGTAGCTGCAGAGCTTGCGGGGTTTTGACCCGTGATTAATTGCCCGTCTATTTCAACGTAACAACTCCAGTCATCACCCTTAAAATAGAGCCCTCCGCAATTGGTGAGTTCTTCTTCAACAAGGTATGGCACAACTTCACTCAAACCAACGGCTTGTTCTTCACTATTACTAAAACCAGTCACTCTTTTGCCCTTTACTATCGGCTCTTCGTCATCTCCAACAACATTGATAAGGACGCCGGAGGCATGACAGACAGTCGCTACGGGCTTGCCTTGACTGAAAAAATCATCGATAAGAGAAACAGAATCTGGGTCACAGGTTAGATCCCAGAGGGGACCATGCCCACCAGGATAAAAAACAGCATCATAATCTGAGGCTTGAACTTCTACTAGTCTTAGAGTTTGAGCTAGGTGGGTTTGCGCGACTGGATCTTGCTCGAATTTGGTGGTGGACTCAGTTTGAAACTCTGGAAGTGTGCTCTTGGGGTCAATTGGAGGCTGTCCCCCCTTAGGAGAACAAAGAGTAATATGTAAGCCAGCGGCCTTAAAGACATAGTAAGGAGATGCGAATTCTTCAAGCCAAAAGCCCGTCTTCTCATTTACATCGCCAAGACGGTCATGGGATGTGATGACCATTAGTATTTTCTTTTGACTCACTAAGAGTTCTCCTACTAGAGCTTTCTTTTAAACCTAGTGAGTTTATGAGAATTTTCAAATCCAAACACGAGATGACTAAAGGTTGGCATCCAGCCTAGAGCGATGGAAACCAACCTAAACAACCTTAACCTCGCACTTACGTTAACCTTGCATGGCAGGACGAGATGACACAACCTCAAACCAACGCTTGATATTTAGGTAAGGCTCTAACACTTCAATTTTCAGTGCATTGATAGCCACAACAACAAATATATATGCACTAATATCAGCGATAGTATAGCGCTCTGTCGCTACATAATCGGATTGAGAGAGCTGCTTATCAAGTTTCGGTAAAAAAAGCTCCACCCGATGCTTCGCTTCTACGCCCCAAGCCTCTATACAATTCTCTCGGTCTTTGTACAGCCCAGTCGTATTTCGAAACGCTTGAAATGCATTTTGAATTCCATCGATTTCAACGATGCGATTCCACATTTCAACCTTGGCACGAGCCGCTACGCTATCTCCAAACAAATCCAAGCCGTTCGGTTGCAACTCATCAAAATACCGACTAATAGCAACGGTTTCACTTAAGAAACTACCATCATCAAGCTCTAGCAATGGCACCTTACCATTGGCACTTTTTGCCTTATAGGCGTCGCTTAAGTTGTCCCCTTCTCGAACGTTGATTTCAACTCGCTCAAACCCTGTTGCATCAATTTCACGTAAAAATAAATTGAGTCGCTTACAGCTTACTGTTGCCGCTTGTTCGTACAGTTTCATTACTATCCCTTTTATCTAACCGATCGTTCAGATATAATCTACGAAATAACTAAACGATCGGTCAAGAATAATTTTCTGTAATATTGAACGATTAGAACCGTGTTTAAGAGTATTGAAATGGCGAGAAAGGCAAACTTCTGTAAACAAGAGAAACTGCAGCAGGCAATGACGTTGTTCTGGAGTAAAGGGTATGCGAATACCTCTATCAATGATCTTATCGAGACTCTCGGAATCAATCGGTTTAGCCTGTACAACACGTTTGGTGACAAAGAATCGCTTTATTATCTCGCGCTCGACAATTACCTAGAGCAAATTTCGTTTCCCAAGCTTGCTACACTTCGAGAACCCGATTCCGGGTTGGAGGCGCTCCGTGACTTCTTAATCCTTTTTGCCGATAAACAAAAAGAAAACACCTGTGGCTGCTTTATACAAAATGCTGTTGTTGAACATGCCGCTACAAACTCCATGGTACTCAAACGCAGTGATTCCTTATTTGACACATTAGAAAAGGCAATCGCAGATGTACTCAATAACGCTAAACAGCGCCAGGAACTGGAATCGGACACCGATGTAAGTACGCTTACGCAGTTCATTATCTGCCATATGCAAGGTATCCGAGTATTAGGAAAAGCAAAACGTTACAACAACATTGATATCGCAACCAAAATGTTAATTGGTGCAATCAAATAACGTCTAACCTTGATTAGCTGAATGTCATTGTGTCCTAAGTGAGCTTTTATAAAGGGCTTCAAGATAGTGAGTATCTCTACAAGGCATTTCTTGATATTCATTTAAGCGTATTTGGTTTACCGCTGACTTGAGTTGTTGCAGTGAAATGTCGTGCTCTTTACAAAGCAGATGCTTATTCGAACCTTGATAGAGTTTGTCTGCAAGCTGCTGTGCTAAAGTACTGTCGAGTGGATGATGGTGAGTGTTTCGTTGTCTGTTCGTCATGGCTGTATCCCCTAAGTCATAGTACCTAGGGTATACAGCGTAAGATTCAAGTTCTAATCAGATACCGTTCAAAAAAACTTACATAAGAACACCCATGAAATACGGGATGATAAACGCATTGGCAAGGTCGATAAAAAACGCACAGACCAATGGAACTACGATAAATGCTTGATGAGAATTCCCATACTTTTGCGCTACCGCCGACATATTTGCCATTGCCGTGGGCGTAGAACCTAACGAAATACCACCAAAGCCCGAACAAATAACCGCTGCATCATAGTTTTTGCCCATTGCTGGAAAGATAACGAAAAGGTTAACTAATATCGCCACGATAAATTGCGCTGCTAAAATCGCGAAAATTGGTCCGGCTAAATCCACTAATGTCCATAACTGCATGCTCATTAGTGACATCGCAAGGAAAGCCCCTAAAGACATATCGGCAATCAAAGCAACTGCAGGTTTGTTAGCAGGCCATGAGGTTCCAGTGATTCGCGGATAATTATGAGGAACAAGGTTAGAAAGAATGATACCGGCAAATAGACAGGTTACAAAAAGCGGAAGCTGTAAACCTAACTGCTCGATACCTTCATTTAGGAACACACCAACGATGATACAGGTATGAATAGCTAACATGGCGTCAAGAAAATCGTAAGAGGTAATCTTAGGCTCTGGCTGAGTGTCGGAGACACCGATATCTAACGACTGTTGCTCTTGTGGTTTAAGGTCATATCGCTTGATAAGGAATTTAGCAATGGGGCCCCCCATAATACTCGCAAGAATAAGACCAAAAGTTGCACTTGCGATACCCAGCTCCATCGCTGAATCTAAGCCAAACTGCTCCTGTATTTTTGGAGCCCACGCGATCGCAGTACCATGTCCACCAATAAGAGACACTGTGCCACTGAGTAACCCAGCTACTGGTTCCAAACCAAAGGCTGTAGCAACGGTAATACCCGTTAAATTCTGGACTATCATGTAGGCAATTGTCACTGCCAACAGTATAACGAGTGGTTTTCCGCCTTTTTTCAAGTCCCCCAAACTGGCGTTAATACCAATAGTCGTGAAGAAATAAACGAGTAATACATCACGAGCCATAAGATCAAAGCTGACCTCGATTGATGTCGCCATATAAAACAGCGCAAAAAGAACCGAAAACACAATTCCGCCAGAAACCGGCTCAGGGATGCTGAACTCTTTTAAGAACCCAACAACTTGATTCAATCTTCGGCCAACAAAGAGGACAATAATACCCAGTGTAACGGCTAAAAACGAATCAATATGTACAACCCCATCTTCAAATATCATATGTTCCACATCCTGTTAGAGAATACTACCGTACAGAATGCCTTTATTTTTGATGATCTCCAACTGTTTCCTAAAGAAAGGAATAACATTAATAACCATTACTTACCGTTACCATTACTTAATTTTCTTTTGCTTACTCTTTAGTTCTTCAATGACGTATGGAGGCGCGACTTGCTCGAGTTCAGTCAAACACACTTCCGCTTTCTCGTGCCCAGTTCGCACATAAATGTCACAAACCGCGTAGAGTTGTTCTGGCGCACCAGAAATCAAGTACGCTTTTTCAAATGAGTCCGTCGCTTTCGCTATATCAAGCGGTTCTTGAAGTACGCCATTTAAATACCAATAATAACTGTTGTCAGGCGCGTACTTCGTCGCCTGTTCGATAGCAATAGCCGCCTCGCTCTTGTTGCCTATCCTGACTAACGTTAACGCTTTTGAATAGTATAATTGAGCTGAAGTGCTGTCGTTTTCTATGGCACGATTTAACACTTCTAGCGCATTCTCATCTTGTTGTTGCGCTCGATAATTATCCGATAGACTCAGAGAGACCTGCGTCGCCATTGCAGGGTTCGTTATCAACTGTTGGTAGATTAATTCAGCGCTGCTGAAGTCTTGATGCCAACGGTAAACATCCGCCAGAAGTAACTGCTTTTCACTACCAGAGTGCTGCTTCAACTGCTTAATAGCGCTTGGATAAATCTTATCAAGCTCTTGTTGCTGCTGCTCATGCATATTGGTGTAATCAGGGATCAAATTTACCAAAGCTGCCAACTGCACGTCACTGCTTTCATCGTTTAACAATGGAGCAACCAACTTCCATCGATATTCAAACTGATAAGGTTTGGCACCTACGATGGCTGCTTGTCGAATATCAGAGTTTGAGTCTTTAAGAGCTCTTGAAACTGCAACCAGTGCATTCTGGTTTGGAAACTGACTAAGCTGATGCAAAGCATCAACGCGACGTTGTACGTTCTCTGACTGATTCTGCGCCGTATAAGACAGGCGCTGAATTTGTTGCGCCGTACTTTCTTGAGCTGAAGCAGCGACGCTTTGTGGTTTGGTTTTGGTAACTTGATCTTTCTGTGGTTCGGCACTGACTGCCGAAAGACTAAAGATCGTTGCCATCGCACCTAAAGCGATCAGATGTCTATTTTTCATTGGTAGGCTCCTAGAACTTGGTTGCAAATCCAACATTGCGAATCGCTTGGTCGCTGTACTTTCCATGAGCTACCGGATTGCCGGTGGCACGTAAGATATAGGCAATCGCTTTATCTGCGTGCGAGAAAAACTTTTTCCACCCTGCACAAAGGTAGTTGAGCCCAGGCTCACCTGTACGGGTCTTAATAAATCGGTTTTTGGGACATTCGCCATAGCATGCAAACTGATAGTCACACTGCTGACACTGCGCCGTTAACGTCTTAGATTTAGCGAATCCGAAATTTTGTTGTGCTTGGCTATAAGCCATTGTTTCCAATTTAGTTTCGTTAATATTGCCAATTTTGTACTCGGGGTATACATAATGGTCACAACTATAAACATCGCCATTAGGCTCCATTGCTAAGCCTTTGCCACACAATTGACCAAGCGTACATAACGGGTTTTTTCGTCCCATCCATGTTTCTACACTCGCTTCAAAGTACTGAACAAACACACGGCCGATATCTCGTTGAATCCACTCATCGAAGATGGCAATAAGGAAATTACCCCAAGCCTCATCAGAAACGCACCATGATTCCATAATCGAGTTGGCGTTACCGGGAATTAGTCTTTTGTCTCCTTGCTTGAGCTGCTCATTTGATTTCCATGTTTGCGGTGCGGTGGTTCGGAACGACTTCTGCTCAACAATTGGAATAAACTGCATTTGTGGTGAACGCACTTCATCACGCAAAAAACGATACACTTCTAAAGGATTCTTGCTCGTGAGGTTATTAACGCAGGTCAAAGTGGCAAAGCTCACCTTGTGTTTGTGCAGCAGTTCAACTGCCTTCATGACTTGCTTATGTGTACCACGCCCTGCTCGGTTGGTTCGGTAAGCATCGTGTAGCATCTGTGGGCCATCAATACTCAGTCCAACAAGGAATTGGTTCTTAGCAAGAAACTCACACCATTTATCATCAAGCAGTGTACCGTTCGTTTGCAGGTCATTTGAAATCTTAATACCTACAGGCTGATATTTCTTTTGTAGTTCAACCACTTTTTCGAAATAACTGAGGCCAAGCATAGTTGGCTCCCCACCCTGCCACGAGAAGATAATTTCCGGCGTATTCTGTCCTTCAATGTAGTTTTTGATGTACTGCTCTAAAAGCTCTTCGTCCATCTCTGGAGAACAGCCTTTTTTGTATTCCAACAGGTCTTGTTTACTCAGGTAATAGCAATAATTGCAATCAATGTTGCACACAGCGCCAATGGGCTTCGCCATCACATGCATTCTTTTGGAAGCTTTCCCTTGGAACTGGGGACCTTGCGATAAGTGGATTGACTGTGAGGACTCTGTCTTTCGGGAATCGCCTATCGACTGAGCTGAATTCACACTTAATACCATAACTCATGCACCTTTTATGTTGAGACTCATCGCATTTTATATCAGGGCGAAATACGCGGGCGTTATAGTGCTTATAACCAAAAAGAAAGTGGGCAGTCGTTAAAATTGAGGAGATGTTTCTTAACACTACAGAGCCAAACTATGACTGATTACTCAGAGGAAAAAAGGGCATGGAATACAACAAAACTACTTGTTGTTTTAGCCATCATTGCGCTACCTATACTACTTTCTGGCTGCGCGAGTCCGTCCAACCATCCTATCGCTATGAGTATCAACCAAGATATGGTTCTCGTTGAAGGTGGTGAGTTTACTATGGGCTCAGATTCCAAAACTGCTGCGAAATCAGAGCGTCCAGCCCACTCTGTTCGAGTCGATAGTTTTTACCTATCCAAATTTGAAGTCACCCAAGAGCTGTTCGAGTCCGTCATGGGTTCATCGATGAGTTACTTCGCAGCACCTAATGTGCCAGTTAACAATTTAAGTTGGCAACAAGCCAACTACTTCGTTGAGAAACTCAATGAAATGACCGGCGAAAACTATCGTTTACCGACAGAAGCCGAGTGGGAGTTTGCAGCGAAAGGCGGTATCCACTCTAAAGGATATATCTACGCGGGTTCCAACAACATTGATGACGTCGCCTGGTACTCAGAAAACGCTAATAATCGCGCTCACCCAGTTGGAATGAAACAACCTAATGAGCTAGGTTTGTATGATATGACTGGAAACGTAGGTGAGTTTGTTCAAGATGCTTTCGATGACGGCTTCTACCATTTTTCTCCTGTTAACAACCCAAATAACGCCAAACATTCAGACTCAGGGCTTTCACATAAATCCGTAAGAGGTGGCAGTTTCTCTTACGACGCGAACGAATCTGAAAACTTCCGACGCGACTTTGCGAGTCAATCAATCATCATGTCGGATATGGGCCTTAGACTCGCGAAAGACAAATAAGCTTTCATCGTCACGGCAAGGACAGACTATGCATAAGAATAAACTCATAAAACCAATAGTGACAGCATCACTTTTGGTGACTTTGTGTTTCAACGCTAGCGCGGCGTTAGCAACAGAGTCTAAACCCAATCTCGTGCTGCAGATAACCGTTGATGGGTTACGTGCAGATCTGATTGAGCGTTACAAACACAATTTCTCAGACAATGGTTTTAAATACCTTATGGACCAAGGCGTTTATTATAAAAACGCCAATTATGAACATGCTAATACCGAAACCATCGTAGGCCATGTTTCCCTAGCAACCGGTGCACCACCAGCCGTACATGGCATGGTCGGTAACGTTTGGTTTGACCGA
Organism: Vibrio sp. ER1A; assembly: GCF_000733315.1. Lineage (NCBI taxonomy): Bacteria > Pseudomonadati > Pseudomonadota > Gammaproteobacteria > Vibrionales > Vibrionaceae > Vibrio > Vibrio sp. ER1A. The sequence continues at coordinate 430,208 of NZ_JPJA01000086.1, read as the reverse complement.
GGATTAGATAGGCTTGTCTACAACGTCGAAGATCCCAACTATTCAATGTTAACATCTGGTGCAGGCGTTGATAAATCCACTGAAATAGACCCAACACAGAAAGCAGCTGCAGGCGATGGTCGTTCACCTGAACCTATTCTTTCGACCACATTTAGTGACGAGCTCGTTATCAGCAATAATGGACAATCACGCGTTTTCTCTGTTTCAGTGAAAGATAGAGGTGCAATTTCCCTGGCTGGACATGGTGGTAAAGCCTTTTGGTTCTCAAAAGCACAGTCTCAGTTTGTCACCAGTGATTATTATTACGACACCAACCCATTTTGGGTTGATCGATGGAATGAAAAAGCCATTCCTGCCAAATACTCAGGAAAGCGATGGGAGTTGTCACTACCTAAAGACCAGTACTCTCTGCAAGAAAACAGCAAAGATCATAAAGTGGATTTAGGCGGATTTGCCCGTACCTTCCCTCACCCTTACGGGCCTGCATCTTATAAGTACTACTCGACGATGTTGACAGTAAGTCCAGCTGGCGATGAAATCACAGCTGACTTCGCCAAGACACTGCTGGCACAAGAAAAGTTAGGAAGCGGAGATGCAACGGATTATCTGGCTATCAGCTTTTCTTCCAATGATTACGTCGTTCACCTTTATGGCGCATCGAGCTTAGAAACCGAAGACAACCTCATCCGATTGGACAAAACACTCGCCGATTTATTCAAATATGTTGACGACTCGATTGGTCTAGAGAATACCCTCATCGTGCTCTCTGCGGACCACGGAGTCCCCGAGGCATCTCCAACTGTAAACACGCTTGGTTTTAGACAACCTTTTTATTTCAATAAGGATGCGTTGTTGACTGACGCTCTTATGACACGACTTAAAAACGAATTTGGTCTGGAAAAAGACGTGATTAAGCTCTACGCACAGCCGTATATTTACCTCGATCACGAACTTATTGCTGCTAAAAATGTATCACTCAGCGATGTGCAAAAAGTTATTGCTGAAGAAGTAATGAAAGTAAAAGGGGTGGCTACTGCAGTAACGAGTGAGGATATCGCAAGCAATCGAGTCCCAGATTCACGAGTTAATGAGCTGATTCGCAACAACTATCACCCTCTTCGCTCCGGCGACGTCTATATGGTATTTGGTCCTCGTACCTATATTAATGATATGGATGGACTCACTATTGCATCAACGCATGGTTCACCATGGCGCTACGATACGCACGTTCCCGTCATCTTTGCTGGTCACAACCTCAAGCCCCAAACGGTTACGCGCCCTGTCACACCTTATGACATCGCCCCTACACTATCTGGATATTTAGACGTTAGTGCTCCAAGTGGCGCTACAGGCGTGATGTTAGAAGAAGTATTTCAAGATTAACTTATCCTAACCTCCAAGAGAGCGTTACGCTCTCTTGGTCATAATTTTCTCCTTGAGCACACTAAAAATCGTGTAGGAAAACATGAAGTTTTTGCCATGTTTAGTGTACAAAACACCGTCACCCCATTCAGAAAGCCAGCTCTAAATAATTGATTTTAAGATCAATTATCCCATAAGTGCGCTCTTCGGCTTTTTTGGCTTCAGCATTTTCGATACCATCGTGCATCACTTGTCATCACAGATAGCCCATTGATGTCTAGCAACCAAATCGAGCTTTTTCCTTGGAACTCCAATTTCGAAACTGGAATAGCCAGTATTGACGAGCAACACAAAAACCTATTTTCGTTAATCAATAAACTCGCTAATGCCTTGGTGTACGATAACCAGCTTCAAGTTTCTACCATTTTTGATGAACTGGCTAACTATGCTCGCTACCATTTCACGGAAGAAGAGCTCGTTTGGCAACAATACTTTGAGCAAGATTCTTGGAGTGAACTTCATAAAGGCAACCACGAATCCTTTGTGCCAGAGATTATTAGACTACAACATCGAACGAAGAGCGTAGGCTGGCATGAAGCGACCGAGCAAATTTTGCATTTTCTTATTCGCTGGCTGCTACTGCACATTCTCAATGAAGACAAAAAAATGGGCTTGGTGCTAAACGCACTTTCAACGGGTACCCTCGACTTAACTCAAGCAAAAATCGAAGCCGAAGCCGCCCTCGTTGGTGAACATGGAACACTGACCGACACCATTTTAAATATGTACTTTGAGCTCTCCTCTCATGCGATTGAGCTTATTAGAGAGAAGAATCGTCGCATCGTTGCGGAGAAAGAACTAAAAGCGCTCAATGACAAGCTCCAGCAACTGGCAGTCACCGACGAGTTATCTGGTTTATTCAATCGCCGATACTTTATGATGATGGCACAAGAAGCCTTGTTAAGAGCGAAAGTAGAGAATAGTTACTTAAGCTTTATATCTCTCGATCTCGACAACTTCAAGCATCTAAACGACACACTCGGGCATGCTCGAGGGGACGAAGCCATCACTCACTTTAGTCACGTATTAGCATCAAATTTCTGCCGTAAAAACGACTTTATCTTTAGGATGGGCGGCGATGAATTCCTGGTAGTTGTGTGCTGCGCTGAACATCAACAGGTCATTGAAATAGCGGAACAAGTGAGAAGTACGCTCGAACAACAATGTCTGATTGATACGTCAAATTCCAGCGCTATCACAACATCCATCGGGGTATTCACACACATCCCCGAAGAACACGAAGATTTTATGTACTTTATGGAGCGAGCAGACCAACAGCTATACAAAGCCAAAGAGCAAGGTCGAAACTGCGTACTTTCAGTTTTGGAGTGATGACCTTGACATCAAACCTTATGACACACCTTCCAATCAGGAAGCCAGTCCACTAGTATGAAGACGTTTCCCCAAAAATAATTGGTCAAAATGTCTATTACTCATCAGCTTCGGCTCTTCGTGGATGTCGTCCAGCAAGGTTCATTCGCCAAAGCTGCGGCGCTCAATAATATGGATAACTCCTCGCTCTCAAAGCAGATAAAAAAGCTCGAGGAGACATTGGGCGTGCAGTTGCTCAACCGCTCTACTCGTTCGTTTTTTCTTACCTCGGCTGGGGAGGACATTCTTGCTGAAACTCATGTGCTGTTAGAATCGTTGGATAACATAAAGGGAATTGCTGATTCTTACCATTCTGAGCCGAAAGGGATAATACGGATTGTCTCTGCAGTATTCTTGGGACAGCAATATGTTCAACCCGTTATTAGCTGCTTTATGAGAAAGTATCCAAACGTTCAAGTAACGTTGCATTTAGACGACAGAAAAACCGATATCATCGCCGATCACTTTGATCTAGCTATTCGAATGGGCAAGTTAACGGACTCGAATTTAATTGCTAAAAAGCTGGCTAAGACTAACTTTGCCATCGTTGCCTCTAAAGAGTTCCTTAAGCAACATGGGACACCACAAACACCGGAAGAGCTCATTACCCTGCCCGCCGTCATCTATAATAACGGCGATGTATGTCTTGATAGTTTTAAAATGAGTAGAACACCGAGCTGCAAAGAAATGACTAGCTATAAAATGCAGGGGAACTATAAGGTCAATGACGTTCGAACCATGATGTCTGCAACGCAGAATGGAATTGGTTACTGCGTTATTGACCTATTTAATTTGGAAAAACCCATTGATGAATTAGGGTTAGTACCATTACTCACCGACTATACCCTATCTACTCAGGACACAGGTATTTACGCTATTTATCCACATCGCAAACAAACCTTACTGGTTTCCGAGTTCATTAATCAGTTGAAGAGCTACATTGGAGAGCCAGCTCGCTGGGAAGCCCATATTCCTGACTATCAGCATATGTACAAGCAATGACCTTAGATTAATTAACTTGAGAGGCAATCTTAATAATCTGTTGCCTTAACCATTGATGCGCCGCATCCGAGTTGCGACTCGGGTGCCAAACCATGCTTAGTCCATAATCTGATGCGCCAAATGGCATCATCAATGCCTTAACATCTAGACCAACAGCAAACTTGTTGAATGTTGAGTGGGTAATAATACCTATTGCGTCAGTTTGGCTAATCGCTGGCAACATATCTACCTCACCCGCCGCTCGGTACATAATTTTACGTTTACCGAATTCGGGGAAGTCCTTTTCATTAAAGAAGCTTTTACGTGTCTGCCATTGAGACATCACCACATGCTGCTCTGCTAAATATTGCTCGGTAGTAATCGTGTCTCCGGTTATACGTGGGTGATTATTGGCGACTACCACGTACAGCTTTTCCCTAAAAATCTCTCTAACTTTCAACGTTGGAGTTTCACTTCGAGTTCTATCAATGACCAAATCGTATCGCTGCAGGCGTAAATCAGACTCATGGTCCTCAGTAAACAAAGGATGAACTTCTAGAGATACTTTGGGTGCAATTTTGGAAATACGAACCAACAGCTCTGGCAATATCGCATAATTGGCAGCGGACACTGAGGCTATCGAGAATGTCTTGGTCGATGTCTTTGGGTTAAAGTCTCTAGAAGCTTCTAGCGTCGAAGTAAAGTTCTTTAAAGAGGTGGCTAACGCCGGATAGATATCATTGGCAAACGTAGTTGGCTCTACGCCGCTAGCGTTGCGATGAAATAGCGAGTCATCATAGATTTCTCTTAGTCGCTTTAACGCCTTGCTGACGGCAGGCTGACTAATTCCCAACCTTGAAGCCGCGCTAGAAAGACTTTGCTCTTCATAGATTGCAACGAATACGGGAATTAGGTTTAGCTCAGTATTTTTCATTATTACCTTAACTTAACGCATGGTGCTCAGCGCCATTTATCAAGGCCTTTTAAGTCACTTACGCGCTGTTGTTGTTTGCTACTTTTCAACTGACGCCACAGCCAATAGCTATTTTCTTTGTTTGGCGTCTGCCTCTGAATGTACTCACTTTCCGCTCGCCACTTATCACTGTCGTACATTCGCTTTAGTTCTAGGTTGGCAGTACGCTTTCGACCTTTTAGATAAAGTAACGTTCTTACCTTAGGCCAATCTTGTCTTCTTACGGCTTGTTGGAACAGCCACCAAGGCGGTTTAGGGTGAAGCTTATAATAGCGATTTACAAAGATCGTCAATCCTATCAATACAATAGAGGCACTTATCAGTATAGCTATCTGCGACCAATAGGTATTCAATAAAGATCGCCAAGTGTGAGCAACGGTTATTTTTTTAGTCGCTAGTGTGACTTCTTTGACAGACTGCGACTCGCTATCCCACCAACGAATCGTCTGCTTTGGAAACGTGATCTCACCACCTGTTGTCAGTATATAAACGGTCTCATCGGTTCGGGTCGATTGATAGTTTCCACGAGTCTGACTATCAGTCAGCACACTTGGTTTGGGGTAAGACTTAGTGCCCACGATGGATTGTTCACTGTCTAGTGGAGGCAATAGTATTGATAACGTGTCATCAGCCGTAATGGTTACTTTTCTTGTCAGGCTATCTCCTGCTTCCAGCTTCTCAGATGACTGCTGCCAATGTTCCGAAACCTTGACGTTGCTGGCAACAAACCAAGGCTTATTTGGAGTAAAGGACGCATCTGGAAGTTGAGTAAAAAGCGACATCGGCTTGGTATAGAGTGTACCTTGCACGTTAGTTCCATCAGGTGCTGACACTTGAACTCTGACGGGAACTTTAGGTAAACGATATTCACCACTTTGCTGGGGGTAAAGCGTAATCTCCCAACGCTGACGTGACCATGTTTGGCCGTTTTTTCTCTCAGTATAATTGGTCGCGAGCTGATTTCGCTGTTTGACAATAAGATCGGGCATACCAAAAGCCGAAATGCGAGTACCACCTGTAAACCAACGAGGTGTCGATACCTCAATGTACAATATCACCTGTTCTCTAATGGCAGCCGGTTCAGACGCGGTAGCTCCTTTACTGAGCCAAGATTTGATTTCTACGCCTCCTACACGTTCAAGTTCGTTGATGGTCATAGCTGCATTCGATTGTACAGAGAACGTCAGCAAGAAAGTGCTAACAAGCAGTAAGCTCAATCGTTTTACATAGCAAAGTCGAAAAATCATTGAGTTTGACCTCTCTGAGTGTCACGCAGTTGAATCTGGAATTTATTGCGTAAGAAGTTTTTAGGATCGGCTTCCACTCGGCTTAGCCATTTATCAGCCAGTTCTTCACTTCCTAGAATTTCCCGTGCATTGAGCGTCTCTTTTAGCATCATTTCCGATGTCGTCGTTTCATCAGCGCCATCTGCCGTTTGAGGATTATCACCAAGCTCTGTAGATTCTTCTGGGCCATCTGTGGTCCCTTTTTGGCTTTCACTGAATCGGTTTATTTCGTCAACAAGCGATTGCATCACCTGATAGTTATGCGTCGCCATTTCTGCAATATCATCAGATTGTGCGTCTTTGGCGAGTGCACGATAGAGATTTTTTGCTGCCAAGTATTCTCGTTGTCGTGCTAATGCATTGCCCAAGTAAAGGGTACCGAGATCGTTATTTTGAACTTGCAAAAACTGCGCTTGTGCTGACTTAAAATCGCGGCCGTAGTAATAAGCGATACCTTTGTTCAAAGGCTCTTGATAGTGCTCTGCCGCTTTTAGAAACTCTCCACGCTCAAAATACCTCTGCCCTTGTTGCTCTGGTGTCAGCCAAAGATTCATCCACGCTTGTTTCGTTGATATCCAGAATTGATCCACTTGTGAGACTGGTTGTGCCGTTATCTCGGTTTTCGCCACCGACGACACCGTTTCCGCTTGTGCTTCTGGAACCAAAATATTTGGACTTAATAAGGTTGCGATGAACATCCATTGCACCAACCAACCCTTTCTGAACCAAAGCAAAGCTAGCAGCATAATCGGAAAGACCAGATAGTAGCCCATATCGCGCCAAGGCATAGCTGACTCTCCCGAGATTTGCATGTGCCTTTCAACATCAGTAGCAATTTGTTCAACATCAGTGTTGTCGATACTCAACGCGTAGTACCTTCCACCAGTGTCATTGGCAAGCTGCTTTAGGCTTTCCCAGTCTGTTGCTGCGCTTGATTGGTTGCGTTCACTGCCTACCGCCATCACCATGACGAGCACGTTTGAGTCTTCAAACGCCGTCTTATACTGGTCAATCGCCTCTGATGCTACGCCATCTGAGATAATGAGCACTGAACCCGATGAACTGCCTTTAAGCTGCGACTGTATTTGAGGGATAGCGGCTTGGGCACTCTTACCCTGAACAGGAATCACTTCTGGTGAAATAACGTTTAAGAACGGCAAGAACACCTGATTATCTTCTGTCATTGGCATCGCGGTGTGAGCGCTGCCAGCAAAGACAATAAGCGATGTTTTTCCACCTTGACGAGCTTGCAGTAAGTCACGAATTTTGTACTTGGCACGCTCGAGTCGAGAAGGCGGTAAATCACTTTGCATCATCGATTGGCTGGTATCGAGTACTATCACTAACTCGCCTTGATCCTCACCAAATGGTGAGGCCTCACGCTGCCAAGTCGGCCCTGCACAAACAATAATAGCTAAGCCAAGAATCGCGCTAAGGAGTTTAAGTGGCAGCTGGCTTTTCCACCCTTGCTCGCCAATAACCAATGCCTTTTGCAGATGCTCAGGAATGATGGTTTTCCAAGCAGTCGATGATTCTCTGCGCCAACGAAGTAGCAACAGCAAGGCTAATGGCACAAAAGCAAGCAACCAATAGGGACGCATAAAATGGAACTGAGAAATAATTTGCTCGACGACTAGGGAGTTCATTAGATGTTTCTCCCTGTTTGATTGGTCTCGTTAAGTTCGCGAGGTTGACTATACCGACGGCGTAGCGTTGCGGTTGAAAAGGCAATCAAATACAAGATGACTACTACCATCAATAAATACTGGTGCACGGTTTGTTTAGGTCGGTATTGAGTACTTTCGTACAACTTCGGCTCTAACTCACCAATCGTTTGGTACGCTTGTTGAAGTGCTTCTTGGTCTAGTGCCTGAAATGCCTGACCACCTGATTGGCTAGCAATATTATCGATCGTGGCCATATCCAGAGCCTGTTCACCGATGGTGGCGGGATCGCCCATCGCAATCACGTGAATACGCACACCTTTTGCCGCCGCGACAATAGCTGCATCTTTAGGTTCTACAAAACTGCCAGTGTCATTACCATCGGTCAGTACCACGACTACTTTCTCTTTGTCTTTTGACGATTCAGATTGTTCAAATACCTTAATCGCCAGACCTATCGCATCCCCTAGATGCGTGCTCTGCCCTGCCATCGCCACTTCAGTCTGATCAAGTAACGCAAGCCAGACATCGTGATCCGCGGTGAAAGGCGTTTGAAGATAAGCCGCATCACCAAACAGTATCAGACCAAGTCGATCACCTTCTCGCGTTGCAACGAACTCATGCAGGACACTTTTGACAGCATCAAGCCTTGAGACCGCCCGACCATCTGAAGAAGAGAAGTCCATCTCAGACATAGAGCCCGATAAATCAACCGCGACCATCACGTCTCGACCAAGCTTCTCTCTCGTTTGTGGCTCGCCCAATACCGTAGGCTTGGTCATTGCAATAACCAATAAGCACCATGAAACGATCAGTATTCCACGTTGCCACCAAGAGGGTTGCAATTGGCTGGCACCAAGTTCTGGCTGCTCACCCAAAATATCCAGCAACTTATTAAAGAAAGGGACTTTGATGGCACTTTGCTTGGTCTTGTATGCAGGTACAAATCGATAGATAACCACTGGCAGCGGCAGAAGCAAAAGCCACAGCGGATACGTCAGTGTTAAGGTAGACCAACTCATCGCTGACCTCCTTGAATACCAATTCTACTAAGACTGCGAGCAATCACTTGTTTTGCCTGCCAATACTGTTTAAGCCAATTAGGTACGGGGTGACGTTCAATCCACCTATGTACTTGTTGATAAATATGTTCTGATTCCGAAGCGTCTAGTGTCACTTTTGAACTCAGTAAAGTGCGTAACCATTTTCCACCCAACTCAACATTAAATTGAGCATCAGAACTGACATAGCGGTTCAATTGCTCTATCCATGCTGTTCCATATTGCTGAGATTGAGAGATCTTGAGGTACTGCGTGACACTTTTTAGTACGTCGTAACACATCTGGTCGCGCTGTTTTGATGTTTTGTTGCTTTGCAGTATGTCGAGTGCTTCTCTTCGGTAACGAAGCATAGAATGGCGACAATAGCCGCGAAAAAGTTTAACGCCAATGAATAGAACGATGAGTAATCCGATAAGTTGCCATCCAATGGTTTGTGGCAACCAACTAACAGGATCAGGATTAGGCACTTCGAGCATATTACGCAAAATGTAAGAGCTAGGTGCAGGTTGAGTCATGAGCTAAACCCTCCTACAGCTCGTTTAAACCTGGCAATGTGGTCACCATCGGTCGTCAGTTCAATCACAGGTAATTTTTTTATCGACATAAGCTGGCGTAAGCTTTCCAGTTTGCTTTGAGATTGGGCGGCCAAACCAGCATTGGCGGCATTGAGTTTATGTTTCTCTGTCACACTTAGCTGATACTTACCATCGCCAAACACTAACGTTGACGCATCAAGAATCTCATCAGGTAGTCGACGTTCTAGTGGGTCCGAGATGATTACGCTGAGGATGTCATTGTGCTGTTGTAGGTATTTCAGTCGGTCAATATCATGCTCTGTCGCGTCTGACCAATCCGATATGAAAACTACGGTGGCGTTTTTTAACCCCAGATTACCAAGCATAGATATGGTCGCCGCAAAGCCTACGTTGTCACTGTCTTCACTGTGTAAGCCAAGGGATTGATTTGCGTGACACAAGCGCTTAAGTCCATGTAGCAGATGATTTTGCGAGCGCTGTGGTTTTATGTACTCGATGTGGTCACTATGATTAATGATAAAACCCACACGGTCGTTGTCTTTTATGATTCGCCAAGCAGCCAGTGCGCCAACTTCAGCTGCAACAACCGATTTCATCGTATCGACTGACGAAAAACACATCCCGCTTCGCTGGTCAATACACAGAATAAAGTTACGATCTTTCTCTTCGGTATAGGTTCTGACATGTGGTTTACCAGTACGCATCGTGACCTTCCAATCGAGATTACGAATGTCATCACCAAGCTGATAATGTCGCAATTCTTCGAAGTTAAGACCACGACCGCGAAACGGAGAACTGTGTCTGCCAGACATTGCCGACTGCGCCATCAAGTGTGGCAATAGTGAGAAAGCTTGAACTTGCGATTGCAGTTTCACCAATCGGGCGTATGGAGTATAAATGCGAGTATCGAGTGGCGCCTCGGTATTGTGAGCCATATTATCTACCTCTGCGGTTAGCCAATAGCCACAACATCCAATAGACGGTCGACGACATCCTTCTGAGTGATTTGCTCTGCGAGCGCGTTGTATGACAGCGCTACCCGATGACCCAGAACCATATGAGCCACGGCACGCACATCATCTGGCTCTACATGAGAGCGGCCTTGTAACCACGCATAGGCTCGACTGCATTTATCCAGAGCGATAGACGCACGAGGCGAAGCGCCCACTAAAATCCAATCTTGTAACGAGGAATCTGGGTAACGGTGTGGCTGCCTCGTAGCCATCACTAATCCCACAATGTAGTTTTCAACGATGTCAGATACTTCTATCTTTGCCATTTCTTCACGAGCAACAAACACCGACTCGGGTGAGATGGAAGATTCAGAGCTATTGCTCTTTGTTGTACTCGAACGCGCTCCCAGTTCTTCATCACGAACTAGGCGAATGATGTCTTTCTCGGCTTCGTCTTCTGGATAATCCACCGTCACTTTCATGATAAAGCGATCCATTTGTGCTTCTGGTAATGGATAAGTCCCTTCTTGCTCGATAGGGTTTTGTGTCGCTAGCACCATAAATAGCTCCGGGAGAGAGTGACTTTCGCCACCCACGGTGACCGTGCCTTCTGCCATTGCTTCCAACAAGGCGGCTTGAACCTTAGCAGGAGCTCGATTGATCTCATCCGCCAACACAATGCTGTTGAAGATAGGTCCGGATTGGAAATGTAGCTGAGGTTTCCCATCCACATCTTGATAGATTTCGGTGCCTGTCACGTCGGAAGGCAACAAATCAGGGGTAAACTGAATACGACCAAAACTTGTATGTAGACGATCCGCTAACGCTTTGATAGAGCGCGTTTTGGCCGTACCTGGCAAGCCTTCTAGAAGAATATGACCATTGGTAATAAGCCCAACCACCAGTGCAGTGACCACATGCTGTTGTCCGATCACTGACTCACCAACTTCAGATATTAGGCGGTTAAGCTCTGTTTGTGCTTGATTCATTCGTTTACCCTTCCAGCTACACTTAATTTAGGCGATAACACATACCCTTCATACTATCGTTAGCGGTCATAACTTTTAGTTATATTGATAATGCTCATCGCACTTTAATAACGTGATTGTAGTTGCTCTATTACTTCCTTAGGTGCGAATTGCGACAATTGCTGCAAACAAGCCTTCGATTCAGGCTTTTGGTATTTCAACAGCATGTCACATTGTGCGTATAACTGTTCTGGATTTCGACTGAGCTTGAACGCTTGGTTCAGAGCAGAGATTGCCTGCCCTAGATTAATAGACTCCATCGATAAACCATAAACGTACCAGTACTGAGCATTGTCTTCTTCTAGGTCTACCGCTTGTTTTAATAAGTCAGATGCTGCCAGTTTTTCACCCTGTCTTAGTTTGGAAAGCGCGGCGCTGTAACGAATTGCCGCTGAGTTTGGCTGATTTTTGATGCCCAACTGTAGAGTCTGCTCGGTCAATGCCTCTTGACCCTGAGCACGATAAAGGTCCGCCAGATTGATATAACTATTGGCAAAGTATGGTTCAACAAGAATGGCACCTTCGTACTCTGCAATGGCCAGCTTTGTCTTACCTTGAGCGGCGTAAACGTTACCTAGATTGGTGCGACCAAAACCTCTGTCAGAGTTAAATTCTTGTACTGCTATATATTCTTTTAACGCAGGCTTTAGTTGATCTTTTTGAAGAGGATTTAGCTCCTGCCAATAACGCGCTAACGCGCCAGCGGCTTCAGTTCGAACAGCTAGTACTGGATCAGTCAATAACGGCGAGATAATTTGCCAGCGTTGGTGTGAAGGATAAGGCTCACTGCCTTGGATAGCCCCTACCCGAACCATTGCATCGCTGTTTTTTACAGCACGCCCGAGCGCTATCAAACTATTTTGGCCAGGATAATTGGCTAGACGTTGCAACGCTGATGCTCTTACGATTGAAGCTTCAGAGTTATCTTGCCCAATGTACGATAAGGCATCCGCGGCAGCGCGGTGCCCTATGGCACTTGCATAGAAGGCAATTCCATAATGCTGGCTATTTTGGTATTCAGATTCAGGGAACCATACCGCAAGCGTTTTACTAGCCCACTCAGGTGACTCACTTTCATGGCAAGTCGTACAGACATTGGGCGTTTTGATATGTTGTGTGAGGTCTGGACGAGGAACGTGCCAACTGTGGTCTCTTCTTGGGTCGACGTCCATATAAGTAGTTTCTGGCATGTGACAAGTCGTACACTTGTCTGCTTCACTACCTTTTTGATGGAATGTATGATTTTCCGAGCTATATTCAGACGCGATGTGACATTGTAAGCAAACACTTTCTTCCGGGATTTTAAGCTTGGCTGTATGTGGGTCATGACAATTGGTACACGTGACGCCCATTTGAGCCATTTTCGACTGTTCGAATGAGCCAAGCACATACACTTCATCGTAGATTTGACCATCGGCGTGATAAAGTTCTTGCGTAAGGTTGGAAACCAAATAACGGTCCAAAATCTCGCCTTGTACATGATCGTAGTCTTCAGTGAGCTGGACACGTCGACTATGACACTGAGCACACACCTTTACCTGTTGGGTCGATTTAATATCACTAGGTTGTAACGTCGATTTCCCTTGCTTGAATACCCAGCTTGTCACCGCTTGAGATAAATCACGATTGAAACCGTAGTGGTCAACAGTCCTAAAGCTCCCGTCACTGCCTTGCTTTGCAAGCTCTATATGGACACTAGCAGGACCATGACAGGCTTCACAACCGACATTAATCCCAGACCAAGTGGTTTCATATTGATTGGTGGCTTTGTCGTAGCCTTTGTGTAAGTTTGTAGAATGGCAATCTGCACACATGAAGTTCCAATTTTGACCAGAGTTGGTCCAATAAAACTCATCGTTTGGCGTCGTATCTGGGTAGAGGTGATACCACCTTTGTCCGCCAGACTCCTTGTCTCTCGAATCCCATGTAAAAGGTATCAGTTGTACACGACCGTCATCAAACTGGACCATATATTGTTGAAGTGGATAATGACCGAAAGTGTAAAGAATTTGATAGTCGTGGAAGTCACCGTCAGGTCCCTGAATATTGACCCAGAATTCGTCGTCTTTCTTATAGAAGCGATTCGTGTTCCCTTGATACTTGAACTGAACATTATTGAAATCGGCTAGAACACTCTCCGACGTCGCGTGATCCATGGCTCGCTCATGGTCAGAGCCTGTCCATGACTCGACTTCCTTAGCATGACATTCAATACAAGCATCACTGCCAACAAAGGAAGCCCCTTCAAGTTCAGAGCTAACTGACGACGATGTGAAACCGACACTAACTAGTGCTAATAAAACTCTTACCATCACACCCATTTAGCTTCCCTTCTAACACGTGCAAGTTATTGTTATTTCAATAATAACAATAGACTACCCAGTCATAGGTGCAAGGTGTTCTTAAAAGATAAAAGCCAATTGGTTGAGCGAGTTAGTAAAGAGGTGATTTATCGACTATTGAACAGCGATTTCGGTGATTCCCCAGTCCAACGTTTGAAAGCTCTGGAGAAGGAGCTGAGATCTTTAAAACCAACTTCTAAGGCAATTTGAGTGAGGTTTGTGCTTGGGTTGGCGGACAACGAAATCGCTCGTTCTAATTTGTAACGGTCTAGCAAAGTTCGAAACGACAAAGACTGCGCACTGAGTTTTCGCGTTAGTGTTCTACTACTCATATGAAAATGCCGAGACACAGAGTCAATCGTTATATCTGTGACCTCATACTGCTTAAAAATGGCAAACACCTGCTCAGCTAAACTCGAATCCATGGTGCTTTCGGCACTGTAATGCATCGGTGCCACTAATGTCGAGTTAAGCTCAGAGTTTGCGTAGGTGCATGGCTTGTTGACAAACCAGCTTGGTAAGGTAATGCGTCGGATTTTATGCCCATAAAAAATCCGGCAATTAAATCTCTGTTCTAATGACTCTATGACGTCGTCATCTAGAGGATCTCGTCCAAAGAAAAACTCTACAGTGCACGCTTCCTTTTGTGTCGACCGAATAAAAGTAATTAAGGCAATACAGTAATAACTGAAGCCTAGGTTGGAAAAGGTCGGCATACCTTTGTCGTTATCGTGTCTGAGCATCCAAAGTTCAGACTTCTCATTAAGGCGATGAATAAACACCAACTTTACAGCTGGACAAAACACTAATGAAAATGCTTCAAAGAACTTCAACATCACATCAACACTGGGAGCGCTATATAAAAATGCACCAAGTACACCAAGATGATTTGCCGTAATACTGGTACCAGCATCTATCACAATATCAAACGCGGCAGGGTGCGCTTCCACCAGCGCGATCGCTTCTTCCAGCAAATCGAGGGAGACTTTTGGCCTCTCCATTTGTTCGTGCCAATCCTTAATGCCGCCGCGATACGTTGCAATATCGAGACCGTAGCGCTTAGCGGCCTCGTCAAGAGACCGAAGCCACTGCACATCAATGATCTGTCTGGTAGAAGCCGTCTTTAGAAGTTCATTTGAGTCCATACCTTAACGTAAGCCACATAAGCGAAGGAGTACTGTCTCCAATTGCTCCCATGGCAGGAGCTCACTATCGATGACTTCAATTCGCGATTCATAGCCTTCTAACGACATTTGATTGACGGAAACAACGCGATTAGCAACGTTAAAGGCATAACAACCTTTATCTGTGTTTACTACTGCCTTAATGCGCTCTGCATTCAAATCACTGAACATTGAGAACAACTGGTCAAAATCGAATGTATGTTCCGCACCAACAATCCAACCACAACTAAAGTAACCTTGTCCCTGATTCTCGCGGCGGATAAATGGTTTTTCAGGAGATAACTCGAACACCGGTTCAAGATCGCTATGGTCGTGAAAGTCGTGAGAGTGAGCAGAAGATTCCGTTTCTTGAACTCGTCGCTCTATATCCAATACCTCTATCGGAAGCACGCCGTTTTTTACCAGTTTGTGGAAAATCTTGGCAGGCGTTTGATCCGTAACCCAATCATTGAATACATCGACATCTTCAGCGGTGCATTGATCCACTTTATTACCGATCACAACCTCTGCGACACTAAGTTGGTCATTAAAGTTGGCATTAGATAAATGCCTATCATCGGATAAATTACGCGGGTCCACCAACGCAATCGTCGCTTTTAAATCAATATAATCAGTGTACTGCTCTGATGTTAACGTCTTAATGACCTGTTTGGGATGCCCCAACCCCGTAGGTTCGATTATCAAACGATCTGGCTTTTGTCTTAACAGAACGTTGATGCCTACCGACATCGGAACACCTGCAGTGCAGCACATACAACCGCCAGGGACTTCTTTGATGAGTGCACCACCTTCAGCCATCATTGCGCCGTCAATACCGACTTCGCCAAACTCATTAACGAGTACCGCCCAGTTTTCATTCTCGGGTTTTGATTTAAGTAGATTAAGTATTGTGGTGGTTTTACCCACACCAAGAAAACCAGTGATGATATTGGTAGGTACTTGATTTGACATGATGAACTCTCTGAATATTGCTTTGGTATGAGTATATACCTAAGTGACTC
Source organism: Vibrio sp. ER1A (assembly GCF_000733315.1). Classification (NCBI taxonomy): domain Bacteria; kingdom Pseudomonadati; phylum Pseudomonadota; class Gammaproteobacteria; order Vibrionales; family Vibrionaceae; genus Vibrio; species Vibrio sp. ER1A. Next base: position 414,406 of record NZ_JPJA01000086.1, on the reverse strand, counting down.
GTAGGTTCTATATTGAATAGGTTTAGGAATGAGTAAAAAAGACCAAAAGACAAAAGGCGCACTTTGCGCGCGCCTTGATCCCCCGTTACTCAATCGTGAGTTTGCGAATCTCTGAACCTTGTTAACGCGGCTGAGATAATTTACGGGGCAGTAGTATGTGTTTGTTGCACATCCAAATTGTACGTAGGGTTTTCAAATCCTCCATGCTCGTCGAATACAATCCCTACGCTTTAAATATGGTACATATCTGGATTATTGCAAGTACAGAACATTGAGGTGAATCACAAAATGCTGCAACACTGAGCAACATTAAATTTGGAATACTACTTTTCATCTTTACCACTGTTGCCAATTGTTCTAAGTCGTATAATTTTACTTATACATTCCCGCCAATCCGAAGAACCAAGGTCTTTAAATACAATGACAAAGAGAGAAAGAATCAAACAGTCGTTACTTGCCCATGTGCCACGCGGAACGATTAATCAATTTCTCTCGAGGGACACAACACCTATCTCAGTGCTTTTGCTGTCTTGTGTTGTGGGTGTACTTGCAGGTTTGGTAGGCACATTGTTTGAACTTGGTGTTCACTTCGTAACTGAGACCCGCACAGAGTGGCTTCGCGACGAAATTGGTTCAGTCCTTCCTCTGTGGTTATCAGCTTTTCTAATTAGTGCATTACTCGCCTTCATTGGATATTTTTTGGTCCATAAATTTGCACCAGAGGCCGCTGGATCAGGTATTCCTGAAATTGAGGGTGCGATGGATAATATGCGACCAGTTCGTTGGTGGCGCGTGTTACCCGTTAAGTTCTTTGGTGGCTTAGGAGCTCTTGGTTCAGGTATGGTACTTGGTCGAGAAGGCCCAACGGTACAAATGGGCGGCAACTTAGCTCGGATGGTGACAGATATTTTCCGAGTAAAAAACGATGACAGTCGCCATACCTTACTTGCGTCCGGTGCCGCAGGCGGTCTCGCGGCTGCGTTTAACGCCCCTCTTGCCGGTATCATGTTTGTTGTCGAAGAGATGCGTCCGCATTTTCGCTACTCTCTTATTTCTATTAAAGCCGTACTGATCTCAGCAGTAACCGCGACGTTGGTTTTTCGCTATATTAATGGCCAAAGCGCCGTTATCTCCATTCCACAATATGGTTCACCAGAACTTAATGTGTTGTGGTTATTTCTGGTTTTGGGTGCACTTTTCGGTGTATTTGGTGTTGCGTTCAATAAGCTAGTTACCGTGTTTCAGGACTTGTTTGTACGCATTCATAAAAACGACCTTAAGCGCTTCCTATTTACGGGCTCTATTATTGGCGGATGTTTCGGACTGCTCCTCCTTTATGTACCGGAATTAACTGGTGGCGGTATCGGTATTATTCCGGATATTACAAATGGCAGTTTTAGCGCTTCCGTCTTGGTATTGCTGTTTATCGGTAGAGTGCTTACTACCCTTATTTGTTTTGGTTCTGGTGCACCAGGCGGTATTTTTGCACCTATGTTGGCATTGGGAACGTCCTTCGGCTATGCCTTTGGATTAACAGCAAAGGCGCTATTTCCTGAATTGCCAATAGAACCGGGGGTCTTTGCAATCGCAGGGATGGGCGCACTCTTCTCTGCAACGGTACGAGCACCGATTACTGGGATTTTACTAGTCATTGAAATGACTAATAACTACCACTTGATCTTACCCCTTATCATCACAGCGTTAGGCGCGACTGTGATTGCTCAAGCAATGGGTGGTCAACCTATCTATAGTCAACTACTACACCGAACCATCAAAAACGAAAAACTGCGACAAGAAGATCTACCACGCAAGGAAAACTGAGCGCACTTTCTATCCAAACAGTGTATAATTAGACGGCTAGACTGCTAGTTCTTCCCGAAGAGCTAGCAGATAATAATAAGGATATTAAAGAGAGCTCTCCTCGTGACAACAAGTCTTGCTGCCCTAAAACGACTGACACAGTTTCACAGTGTCCCCACCTCTCAAGCCTCGTTGGCTTTAGGAATGATCGGCCTCGGCCACGCTTGGGCGATGTATGTACCAGAACTTGGTAAGACTATTCAGCCAGTCTTAGCCACTATCGGCGCCTTACTGTTAATTCCCGTACTGTTAAAATATCTGCTCAATCGCCATATATTTTCTGCTGATATAAAGCACCCATTAACAGGCAGCTTAATGGCTCCAATGAGTATGGCGTTATTAATCCTGTGTGATTACTTAGCCGTTATAAGACCACTCATCGCCTACCCTCTTTGGTTTGCCGCGTTGATGTTGCATATACTCATGGCGATATTATTCTTTTTCTATCAAATTAAGAATTTTAAAATTGCCAATATAGTTCCAAGTTGGTTTCTTTATCCTGTTGGACTTATTAGTAGTTCATTAGCAGGAACTCAATTTGGCCATACGGTATATTCCGAAACCATTGCTAGTGTATGCATCGCAATATATTTCTTTATGCTACCACTGGTTCTATATCGATTGGTGTTTGAAGGTATGCTTCGCAAGAGAGCCAGGCCTACTATCGCTATCATGGCAGCGCCGATCAACCTCACATTATCAGCATACTTAGTCAATTTCCCTGAACCTGATCCTATACTGACGGGTGCGCTAGCTGGTATCGCCATCACGATGACGTTACTTATCTACTTGTGTTACTTCAGATTATTAAGACTGAAATTTCAACCATCCATCGCTGCGATTACCTTTCCTTCAGTCATCAGTTCGATAGCGATGTACAGGTTAACGGATTTCTTCGAGGGTGAGTACCCACATTGGCATTGGTTGCACAACTTCGGCTTTTTGGAGTTATCTGTAGCAACTTTGGCGGTTATCTGGGTGAGTTTTGGTTTTATAAAAATGTACTGGCCGGAGTTAGGACAAGAAAAATAACTTTTTGTAACACAAATATCAATAAGTATCAATTGAGCACAGAAATGATATTGCTTAGACCCCGTACAGGTATAAGCAAAATTAATAAATTCACAGAGACTATAGTTCATTTTGCAAAGATAACCAAAGAAATAAATATCCACTAGTGACAGTTATTCTTTATTCGGCAATAAATTAATGCATCGGCCGACATATGACTTCAATTACATAGAGAATAACTGTTATGCACTTAACAAAAATCAAGAAGGCTCTCCCAGACTTTATTTCACAGAAGCATGACTTCTTCATCGCTGACAGAATTAGTTCTAATTCGGACCAGAGGCCAGTTGTTTGCGGTGGTCGCCCATCAAAGGGTGACGTTGTGATGCAAACAAATGATTATTTGAATCTCAATAGTCATAGCGAAATCAAGGAAGCTCATATCCAAGGAATCATGGAGAATGATGAAAGCTTACTGATGTCTGGCGTTTACTTACTCGGAGCCGAAAAAGAAACCGACTTCGAAACTAAGTTAGCAACTTTGACGGGGTTTGATAGTTGCTTAGTTACTCAGTCAGGTTGGACAGCAAACGTTAATTTGCTTCAAGCAATATGCGATAAAGACACCAATGTATACGTAGATTTCTTTGCCCACGCCTCACTTTGGGAAGGTGCTCGTATCGCAGGTGCCAACGTTCACATGTTTATGCATAACAACGTGCGTCATTTAAAGAAGCAACTGAACAAACATGGTAGCGGCATTATTCTTGTTGATTCTATCTACAGCACAAGTGGAACTATTGCCCCATTAGTCGATCTGGTCTCTCTTGCTTATGAATACGACTGCGCACTCGTCGTTGATGAATCACATTCATTAGGTACTCATGGACCAAATGGTGCAGGTCTCGTTGCTGAGCTAGGCCTAACCGAGCATGTCGACTATATCACTGCTAGTCTAGCGAAGACCTTTGCGTACAGAGCAGGTGCTATACTTGCAAACAACAAGACAAATTATTGTGTCCCAATGGTCGCGTTTCCCGCTATTTTTAGCTCCGCAATGTTACCTTATGAACTAAAAAGGCTGAGTAAAACGTTTGATGTCATCGTCGCTGCCGATGAAAAGAGAAAGACATTGGCGAAAAATGCAGATTACCTCAATCACAAGTTACGTGAAATAGGGTTTAGCATTCCGAGTGAGTCCCAGATTATTGGCATTGATACTGGTGATGTTGAAAACACTATAAAAGCGAGAGAGTTTTTCGAAGACAACGGTATCTTTGGCTCTGTTTTTGCTCCACCAGCTACTCCAAACGGTAGACATATTCTCCGTTTATCCATAAATGCAGATCATACAATTGAAGAGCTTGCGAGAGTCGTAAATGTTTGTCAAAAAGCTTGGGACAATGAAGGTAACTATTCACCCGCG
>NZ_JPJA01000086.1:393816-408235 GCF_000733315.1 Vibrio sp. ER1A | reverse complement strand
CTCGCGGGTGAATAGTTACCAATGAAGAGATAGCGTTTAAGTAAGTATATTAAAAAGCCCACCTCAATTGGTGGGCTTTTTTTAAATCCATGTAGCAACCTTATCAATTAGCTCGTCTTTTGGTGTTGGCTTAACAATAAAATCATTCATACCATATTCGTTGATTTTAGTGACCGTCTCTTCACTCTTATCGCCAGTGTAACCAACGATAGGAATCGATGCATAAGATGCGTTTGATTCACGAATCATTTTAGTTGTTGTCAATCCATCGAGAACTGGCATCTCAATATCCATTAGAATCAAGTCAACATCTTCCTGTTCCAGTGTCGATAGTGCCACCTTGCCATTTTCTGCTTGGACGACATGTAACCCCTGCTTTTCTAGCATAATACTAGTGATAGACCGCAACGAATGATTATCGTCTACGATCATAACGGTACGCTTAGTCGAAATTTCGTTGTATGACTGAATTGGCATATCCACTTTCAGTTCATCAAACATTAAGTAGTCGAGCGCATCTCTAGGGGAGTTGATAAAATCTTGGTGACTGTACAATTCAATATCAACATATCTCTGGAAATAGAGATTACGAGTCGCATTCTCGTCATGGATAAATGCAATTCTAGCCTCGGTAAAACCCAATTTACCTTCTAATCTCGACATCAGAGACCAGCCATGGCGATCTAGCTCCCCATCGATGATAATCAAGTTAAACTCAAACTGATGCTCTTCACGAGCAGCCGCTTTGGATAAAGTTATAGACGTGAGATTCATATCCGCTTCAAGGCTAATTCTCTTAATGGCAGCCCCAATACTTGAGTCCTCATCACCAATGTAAAGTAGTGTTTTTGCTTTCATTAGATCAAACTTGATATTACTGATTTTATTAGAACTGTAATCCGGAAACTTGAGTTCGAACTCAGTCCACTCACCATAAACAGAACGACACTCAATATTACCGCCAAACGACATCATAACCTTTCGACAAAAAGACAAACCTAGGCCAAACGTTCCATTTTTGCCTGTCGTATAAAAATCTTCAAAGATGTTTTTGATAAGATCAGGTTCAATACCCTGCCCTGTATCACGAACTAGAATACTATTTCCATCAGCCGTTCTCTTAGCCTTAAGTGAAATTGTAAATTTAGAAGTTCCACGATGACGAAATGCATTCTTCAAAAGGTTATAGATGACATACTTCAGTAATGTGTCACTACCCAAATACTCAAAGTCACTCTCAATATCAACCTGCACTAATCTAGATTCTGAAGCATTTTTATAACCAAAGCTGTTAACTGCATTCTCTACCACTTTTTTGGCGTGATGCTTGCAAAACGTCGAGGTGGAAACGCGATTCTGGTCAATCGACGTAAGCAACAGGTCAATTGTCTCATTACCCGTCCAAATAACTTTCATTGAATCGTCTACTAAATCGTTGAGTATTTGAATTTCCTGCGCATTTAGTTGATATGTATTTCGGTAGGATGAGTTGCCATTTGGAATAATTCCTTTGATGACTTCGAAAGAAGACAATAATGCGCTTAGAGGGTTACGCATTTCATGGGCAATACCAGCACCAAACGACTTAGCGATTGAGAATTTAGCTTCATGCTCCGTTTGGTTTCTGAAGTAAAAGAGGTTACCAAACAGGTAGGTGAAGGCGAAGATTGGCAAATAGACCACATGTTCAGCAAGTTGGATTCCGCCCTCCAATTGAAGGTGGGCAATTAAACCAGCAGCTACCACACAAATAAAAGCATGTAGAAGCATTACCCTTGTGTCATACACCAAAAGAATATGGAGAAAGATAGAGGACATGAATGACAATACCCATACATCACTCCAGTTGTTCATGAGCATCATGTATGAGAAGAAAAACGGCAGACAAAATCCAATGGCAAAAAGATAGTAGTGTGGAAGAAACTTTTTTAGCTTGTTAGACATCACGTCTCTAAAAGCTAAAACAAACACTAATAGAGAGCAAAGTAATCTGAGCCACAGATTTTCATAAGGTTGGGGAAACAAATATTGCCAAACCCAATAGTACACGGGGTAACCAAGTCCTCCCATGACAACCACTAATGTGGTATTTGGTTCAGCATAACTATAAATTTTCTGAAGTCTATTCATCTACCTAATCCAACTGAAAGAGACTTCAGGCTCTAGAGCACTCTGTTCTAGTCTTATCGCGCTCATCAATTTTAACCTGCTCTTTCGGAGTAAATCCTTTATGTAATCAATAGTATGAACGAAAAGCAGTTGTAAATACAATAACGCCTTCGAAATTCGAAGGCGTTGAATAGAGACATGCATTCAATAGTCGACCGTTATCGCAATCCATGCAAAAACTCATGTCGAGTCGCGGGTTTGGATTTGAAGATCCCACCTAATGCTGTAGTAGTCGTTTCGCTGGTAGCATCCATGACACCGCGAGACTTCACACAGTAATGTACTGCATCAATTGTTACTGCGACATCGTCGGTTTCAAGCAATGCTTGTAGAGCAACCAGAATTTGTTGCGTCATGCGTTCCTGGACTTGTGGACGCTGTGCGAAGAACCTTACGATACGATTGATTTTAGACAAGCCGATGATTTTACCGCGAGGGATATAGGCGACTGCCGCTTTGCCGTCGATGGTAACAAGGTGGTGTTCACAAGTGCTTGTTACCGTGATGTCTTTAACACGAACCATCTCACTAACATCCATCTTGTTTTCGATGACGGTGATTTTAGGGAAGTTCTCGTAGTCTAGGCCTGAGAAAATTTCGTCCACATACATCTTAGCAATGCGATGCGGCGTCTCCATCAAACTATCGTCTTGTAGATCAAGCTGCAACAATGTAAGAATTTCGCGCATATGATGTTCAATACGCTCTTTCTTTTCTTCACGACTGACTTCATTTGGCAGCATCGGTGTTTCTAGCCCTCGCTCTGATAACGCGGCTTTCACCAATTTTGCTGATTCACTTAATCCTGACATCTTACTTCCTCGCACTAACACCCGTAAGGGGGCACAAGGATACTCGGAATTTTCATCAATTACACCCACAAATTCTGTATTGCTTTGTATGCATTATGATTTGAAGCATGTTTTTGGCTATTTTATCCATAGGAGTAAGCCTCTCTTCAGACAAAATGTGTTACATTCCGAAGACTTTATTGAATTAAATAGTTCCACTGAATCAATTAGGACGGCTTATCTTATGGGTTGCTGCGACGCACCAGGCTTAATGCCTATAGAAGAAGCATTGGATAAAATGCTCACACCAATTACCCCTGTTACTGACACTCTCACACTGCCGTTACCTGACGCGCTTGGGTATGTGTTAGCAGAAGACATTCTTTCCCCTATTAACGTGCCTCCCTTTGATAACTCCGCAATGGATGGTTACGCCATTCGTCTCCGTGACGTAGAGCAAAGTACTACCCTATCAATGGTTGGTAAGTCATTTGCCGGCGCACCTTATGAGGGTGATTGGCCTTCAATGACAACAGTCAGAATCATGACCGGTGCGAAAATTCCAGAGGGTTGTGATGCCGTCATTATGCAAGAAAACACCACGGTAGACGGTGATAACATTACGTTCAACCAATGTTCTCCGAAAACGAACATGAACATTCGTCCTACCGGTGATGATATTCGAGTAAATGACGTCGTATTAAAAAAAGGGGCTCGTTTGACCGCACGCGATATTCCTATGATCGCTACGTTAGGAATTAGCCACATCAGCGTCTTCCGTAAACCGGTTGTTGCTTTCTTTTCTACAGGAGATGAATTGCGCCCGCTTGGTACTGAGCTAGAAGATGGACAGATATACGATAGCAACCGTTACGGAATCAAACCGCTTATTGAGAACTTCGGTTGTGAGGCTATTGATTTAGGTATCATTCCTGATTGCCCAGAAACACTGAAGGCCACATTCGAGCAAGCGCAACAACAAGCCGACGTTGTTATTACCTCGGGTGGCGTAAGCGTTGGTGAAGCTGACTATACTAAAGATATTCTTGAAGAATTAGGTCAAATTGGTTTCTGGAAACTTGCTATCAAGCCAGGTAAGCCTTTCGCTTTTGGTGAGCTGGACAACGCTTGGTTCTGCGGATTACCAGGAAACCCTGTTTCTGCAGTATTAACTATGTATGTCCTAGTGCAACCTCTCATCGCTAAGCTTTCTGGTCACTCAGAGTGGAAAGAGCCAGAATCTATTCCTGCCATCACACGCAGCGCTTTCAAAAAAGCTCCGGGAAGAACCGATTATCAACGCGGTATCTATGCAATTGAAGATGGCCAGTTTGTAGTCGAAACGACCGGAAACCAAAGCTCAGGAGCCTTTAGATCGATGAGCTTAGCAAACTGCTTTGTAGTGCTAGAGCGCGACCGTACGTCAATTGATGTGGGAGAAACGGTTCAAATCCAGTTGTTTAACCCAACTTTATTCTAACGAGGCTATTGTGGACATACTGTCTGATGAAGAGATGCTTCGCTATAACCGTCAAATTATATTGAAGAACTTCGATTTTGATGGACAAGAAGCACTCAAACAATCTTCAATTTTGATTATTGGAGCCGGTGGTTTAGGTTGTGCCTCTAGTCAGTATCTTGCCGCAGCGGGTATTGGTTCGCTCACCTTAGTCGATGACGATAAGGTGGAGCTTTCAAACTTGCAACGACAAGTATTACACAACGATGACTCTATTGGTGTCGATAAAGTTGAGTCAGCCCGAACTGCATTGAGCAAAATCAACCCTAATGTGATGATTAAGACCATTAATCATCGCTTGGACGATACTGCTCTCGAAGCACAAATTAAAGAACACGACCTTGTTCTTGATGCCACTGATAATGTAGATACTCGTAACCAACTCAATCGCCTTTGCTTTAAACACAAAAAGCCTCTAGTCTGTGGGGCTGCGATTAGGATGGAGGGGCAAGTATCAGTCTTTACATATCAAGACGATAACCTACCTTGCTATGCTTGTTTAAGCGCACTGTTTGGAGATACAACGCTAAGCTGTGTTGAAGCTGGCGTCATGTCACCTGTCGTTGGCATCATTGGTGCTACGCAAGCACTGGAAGCAATAAAAGTCCTCGCTAACTATGGGCAGCCTAAAATAGGTAAGTTATTAATATTTGATGGTTTATCATTAAGCTGGCGAGACATGGGGTTGCCTAAATCCAAGGCCTGCAAAGTTTGTGGTGAATAGAGAGTAGCCTATGGAGAGGTACTAATGAAACAACTAACCATCGCATTTGCTATTCTCGCTGTGGGTGTTGGATTCTTGCTGCTTCTCCTATCTTCAGATTCAAATACAGAAAAAACGGAACAAGCCAAAGTAATAAGCCATGTTCTCACACAATCTTTAGACGGTAATCGTTACTACCTCATCGTGGAACATAGAGACGGTAGTAACAGCCGTGTCGCTGCGGATAAAGCAACATTATGCCCCGTAGGTTCAGAAGTCACACTAAGCTCACAACAGAGCTCAGTTTCTAATACCAAGACCTATCGCCTTCAGCATTGCCTCAACAGATAAGGAAATCATTGATGACACAACCTATTGTTTCTCCTCAATGGCTAAAGCAACAGCTAGATGCTAACAACGACATTATTGTTCTTGATGCAAGTATCGAGTTTCAAATCCCACTAGAGCCTGAAAAGGACAGAAATGGTGTGATTCCTGGTGCTCAGCGATTTGATTATGACAACGTCTTTTGCGACCCAGACAGCTCTCTTCCTCATATGATGCCGACTGAAGCACGCTTCAATGAACTGGCTTCGAAACTGGGCCTAACTAAAAATAGTACGATAGTTGTTTACGATAATTCAGGTACTTATGCTTCACCTCGTGCGTGGTGGATGCTTAAAGCAATGGGACTAAGGGAGGTTTATGTGCTCTCCGGAGGTCTACCTGCTTGGAAAACGGCTGGTTACGATTGCGATGAGGATTATTCGATTAGAGCACCCACCTCCCCTTCTCTATCACTAGATCAGCATTACTTCCTATCAGCGGAACAAGTTCTGACGTATTCCGAAAAGCAAAACGCTCATATCGTCGATGCTCGCTCTTTAGCACGCTTTAAAGGGGAAGTGAAAGAACCAAGAGAAGGTGTCAGAAGCGGTCATATTCCAAATTCTGTTTGTCTGCCTTTTGCTGAACTCATCAACAACGGCATCCTCAAACCGTTAGAAGATCTTGCTCCTTTGTATTCTGCTATCTCAGCAAGTAAACGTGAGTATATGGTGTTTAGCTGTGGTTCCGGCGTAACGGCTTGTATTCTTGCTCTTGGCGCTTATGTCTGCGGTTATCATAATTTATCTGTCTATGACGGCTCATGGACTGAATGGGGTCAACGTATTGACCTACCTGTAGAAAAGTAAAATGAAGACAAGCAGGTCTATGGGGCCTGCTTCCTTTCGCTACCCGTTATAAGCACCACTTGAGTAATGAAGCTCATAGCTATGTGAATAGATCTCTAGAATATTACCAAACGGGTCTTCCATATAGATCATTCTGTACGGTTTCTCTCCCGGGTAATAGTAACGTGGCTCTTTCATCCGTCGTTTACCACCTGCCGCGACGATTTTGTCAGCTAATCCTTCAACATCTGGGTCTTGTACGCAAAAATGAAAAATGCCGGTCTTCCAATATTCAAAGTTATCTTCTGGGTTTTGCTGATCTTTGAACTGAAATAGCTCTACGCCAATCCTGTCACCGGTGGACAGATGAGCAATTCGAAAGTGGTCCCAGCCTTCCCCAAAAACGTCTGTACACATAACACCAATAGCGGAGTCGTCTTCAGTTACGTCGGTTGGCGGCATGATGAGATACCAACCTAATACCTCGGTATAAAACTTAACGGCCGCTTCCAGATCAGGCACAGATATTCCAATGTGGCTAAAACAACGTGGGTAGGTATGGTTTGTATTCGCTGAAGTCATTAGTCGATGTCCTCTAGGTGATAACACTTGGGTATTTCGTTGTGGATTAGCCAATAGTTATCATATAACCTAAAAACTATAATCAATTGTTATCTACGAAACCGTCATGATAAATACGACTTGGCTAAATACTTTTAAAACTCTAGTAGAGATCGGGCACTTTACCCAAACGGCAGAAAAGCTCTTCATGACACAACCTGGCGTCAGCCAACATATTAAAAAGCTCGAAGCTAGCCTTAATGTTGAGTTGCTTACTCGGGAAGGAAAGAGTTTTGAGCTCACTGAGCAAGGGCGTTTAGTGTATGAATATGCCCTTGAACTAGCCAATAGGGAGAACATGTTACTTGAACGTCTACGATACGATGACCCTGAATCAGGTAACCTTAGCTTTTCAGCGTCGGGCGCTATCATTACCGCACTCTACCCAAGTTTGCTGGATCTGCAGCAACGATATCCGAGTTTGAAGGTCAATGTTGAAGCAGCGCCAAACCGTCGGATCATAGAGAGTATTAGTAATGGCACTATTGATTCTGGCATGGTCACGGCTTCGATTCAGAACCCTGAACTGTCAGCAGAGTACATAGGACAACTAGAGCTATGTCTGATTGGTAGTAGAGATGCAGTAGCTAAATTTTCGGCATCAGAAGCGATTAATCAGCTTGGCGTAGTCGATCATCCTGATGCGCAATATTACTTACAGAAATACATCGAAGACAGCCGACTCGAAGAGCTCAAGCAGGCAGAGTGGAAAGATTTTAATAAAGTCACCTATATTAACCAGCATAGTCAGATATTACAGCCTGTCTCTATGGGGATTGGTGTCACTGTATTACCTAAAGTTGCGATAGAGTATTCAGGCTATAAAGATAAAGTTAATGTTTGGCCCACTGAACATTTGGTCAGTGAACCACTTTATTTTGTAAAGAAAAAACGAAAGCAACTTGCCGCTCGGTACTCATTTTTATTGGAATTAATCAAAGCCACAGAGTTTGCATAATCTGCGGTGTTTAGTTCGGTAAATTCTTCATTTGCTCATCAAGGTTCAACACTGTTAAAGCATTACTTACACTAGTTGCCACCACATCGATTACGCCGGTACGCAACGCTCCGAGCAACGCCATTGGTTTGCTATTTTCAGAAGCGATCGCAATCACCTCTGATATCATACGAAACTCTTCCAGCCCCAAGCCAATCACTCGATCACTCATCACCGTATTGGCGGCTTGCCCCTGGATATCGAAGAAATCATAACCAGCAAAATCACCAACTACTCCCTGATTCAATCTCGATTGAACAACTTCATCAGCGGTAAACCATCCTAAATCAACCATGTAACTGTTCTCACTCATATCACCGACACCTACGATAGCCATATCTGCTTTACGCGCTAAATCTAGAGTCTGCTTGACCGTAGCATTTTGCATAAACGCTAACTTTTGATCTTTATTTTCAGCGTATGCCGGTGCATATAAGGTTTCAGAACTACCACCGTATTTTTTCGCCAACTGACGACAAATATGGTCGGCATTAAAGCGTCCCCCACGTGGATGAATTCCCCCAATCCCACAAACAAACTTACAGTCTCTAGGAGTAATAACCCCCATATGATGAGCGACAGCCGAAACGTTTCTGCCTTGTCCTACTGTCACCACAGTTCCACCTTTTAGTGTCTGTGCTAAGTAGTTTGAGACGAGTCCGCCCACTTGCATTCGCTGTGCCTCTTCATCAGCTTGGTCCAATGCAATGAGCGCTCGCTTAACTCCAAAACGTTCAATCAGACGCTGTTCGATCTTAGCACTATATACCGGATGGTATTTGACTGTGATTTCGACAATTCCTTCATCTCTTGCTTGCTTGAGAAGACGACCGATTTTTGCGCGCGACACACCAAACTTCTTAGAGATCTCCTCTTGTGTTGCACCATCTTGGTAATAGGCGACAGCAATTTCTGTCAGCAAGTCATTGCCAGTTTCGCTAATTTCACTTTTCATTATCACTTACCTAATCGGGAAAAATAGTGGCGCTCATTGGTTCACACCTTATACATATGCTCAATCATAAACAGAACTAAGCATTCGCTCAATACCATTACATTTTCTCAGGTCAAGATTTCAGCAGAAAAAGCAGCCCACAGACCTTATAAAACATGGAATCGACATTGAAGTACGCTTGCGTTATCAAAAAACAAAAATAACCTTATGAATACTACTTTTCAGACCAGTATTTCATTGACATTATTTCTGCATAGGGTAAATATGGGTTCAACATTTACTCAGAAGTGATACATATGTTCACGCATATTTGTTCACTAACACGGAAAAGGTTTATGAGCTAATCCAACGTAAAGTTGAAACTTTGGCTCGTAACATAGCATTTGTAGTATGAGGCCATTCCTCACAAATTTATGCCCTCAAGAATAGGAACGTACCGATGAGCAACAAATTAGAGCAACTTCGCAAATTGACTACTGTAGTAGCGGACACTGGTGATATCGAAGCAATTCGTAAGTACCAACCAGAAGACGCAACAACTAACCCATCTCTGATTTTGAAAGCAGCACAAATCGCTGATTACGCACCGCTTATCGACCAAGCGATTGAATACGCTAAAACTCAAAGCGACGATAAAGCACAACAAGTTCAAGACACTTGTGACATGCTAGCGGTTAACATCGGTAAAGAAATTCTTAAAACTATCCCAGGTCGCATCTCTACTGAAGTAGACGCTCGTCTTTCTTACGATACTGAAGGTAGTGTTGCTAAAGCGCGTCAACTTATCAAAATGTACAATGATGCAGGCATCGCCAATGACCGAATCCTAATCAAACTGGCTTCTACATGGGAAGGTATTCGTGCGGCTGAGATTCTAGAAAAAGAAGGCATCAACTGTAACCTAACGCTACTATTCTCATTCGCTCAAGCTCGCGCATGTGCGGAAGCTGGTGTTTATCTAATTTCACCTTTCGTAGGTCGTATTATGGACTGGTACAAGGCGAAAGAAGGCCGTGACTTCGAAGCATCAGAAGACCCAGGCGTTATCTCAGTATCAAGCATCTACAACTACTACAAAGACCACGGTTACAACACCGTTGTCATGGGTGCAAGCTTCCGTAATATCGGTGAGATTCTTGAGCTAGCAGGCTGTGATCGTCTGACTATCGCTCCACAACTTCTGGCTGAACTAGAGGCAGCTGAAGGTGAAGTAGTAGAGAAGCTTGTTGACTCAAAAGGTTCTAAAGAACGCCCAGCAGCGATGACTCATGCCGAGTTCCTATGGGATCATAACCAAGACCCAATGGCAGTAGAAAAACTGGCTGAAGGCATTCGCAACTTTGCCGTAGACCAAGGCAAACTAGAAGCAATGATTGAAGCTAAGCTTTAATCCACACGATTAATAAAAGGGGAACGTTTGCGTTCCCTTTTTAATTTCCCCCTCTCCAATATCAAATTTATTCGGTGTTTATTATGGATCGTAAAAACCTAGCAAACGCTATCCGTGCATTAAGCATGGACGGTGTTCAACAAGCTAACTCTGGCCACCCAGGTGCTCCGATGGGCATGGCTGACATCGCTGAAGTTCTTTGGCGTTCTCACTTAAACCACAACCCGTCAAATCCTGAGTGGGCGGACCGCGACCGTTTTGTACTGTCTAACGGTCACGGTTCAATGCTGATTTACTCTCTACTTCACCTTGCAGGTTACGAGCTTTCTATTGAGGATCTTAAAAACTTCCGTCAACTGCACTCAAAAACACCAGGGCATCCAGAGTATGGCTATGCACCAGGCATTGAGACAACCACTGGTCCTCTAGGCCAAGGTATTACTAACGCAGTGGGCATGGCGCTAGCTGAAAAAACACTTGCAGCACAATTCAACAAAGAAGGTCATGACATCGTTGACCACTTTACTTATGCGTTTATGGGTGATGGCTGCCTGATGGAAGGCATTTCTCATGAAGCCTGTTCTCTCGCAGGTACGCTAGGCCTTGGTAAGCTTATCGCTTTCTGGGATGACAACGGCATCTCTATTGATGGAGAAGTGGAAGGTTGGTTCTCTGACGATACTCCAAAACGTTTTGAAGCATATGGCTGGCACGTAATCCCTGCGGTAGACGGTCACGATTCAGAAGCGATCAACGCAGCAATCATTGCGGCGAAAGCAGATCCTCGCCCGACTCTTATTTGTACTAAAACCATTATCGGTTTTGGCTCTCCAAACAAATCTGGTTCTCATGACTGCCACGGTGCACCACTAGGCGCAGAAGAGATCGCGGCAACACGTAAGCAACTAGGCTGGGAGTACGGTCCTTTTGAAATTCCGACAGAAGTTTACGCAGAGTGGGATGCGAAGGAAGCGGGCGCGGCTAAGGAAGCAGCGTGGAACGAAAAACTTGCAGCGTATGAAGCAGCTTACCCTGAGTTAGCCGCAGAATTCAAACGTCGTGTAAACGGTGAACTTCCTGCTCAATGGGAGGAAAAAGCAAGTCAAATCATCGCCGATCTTCAAGCTAATCCAGCAAATATTGCATCACGTAAAGCATCTCAAAATGCACTTGAAGCTTTTGGTGCAATGCTACCAGAATTCCTAGGTGGTTCTGCTGATCTAGCACCGTCAAACCTAACTATGTGGTCAGGTTCTAAGTCGCTAACAGCTGATGACGCCTCTGGGAATTACATCCACTATGGTGTACGTGAGTTTGGCATGACTGCGATTATGAATGGTATCGCACTACACGGCGGTTTTGTTCCTTACGGTGCTACTTTCCTTATGTTCATGGAATACGCTCGTAACGCTATGCGTATGGCAGCATTGATGAAAGTGCAAAACATCCAAGTTTACACTCACGATTCTATTGGTCTGGGTGAAGATGGCCCGACACACCAACCTGTTGAGCAAATGGCATCACTACGCCTAACACCAAACATGAGCACGTGGCGTCCATGTGACCAAGTTGAGTCAGCGGTTGCTTGGAAATTTGCTATCGAACGTAAAGATGGTCCAACGTCACTGATTTTCTCCCGTCAAAACCTAGCTCAACAAGAGCGTAGCACCCAGCAAGTTGCTGATATCGCGAAAGGAGCTTACGTGCTCAAAGATTGCGAAGGTAAGCCTGAGTTAATCCTGATTGCAACAGGCTCTGAAGTTGAGCTAGCCGTGAGTGCCGCTCAACAATTGACTGAAGCAGGTAAGAAAGTACGTGTTGTTTCAATGCCAGCGACAGACGTTTTTGATAAACAAGATGAAGCGTATCGCGAGTCTGTACTTTCTTCAGATGTGACAGCAAGAATCGCTATCGAAGCGGGTATCGCTGACTTCTGGTACAAGTATGTTGGTTTTGGTGGCAAGATCATCGGTATGACAACATTCGGTGAATCTGCACCTGCAGGCGAGCTATTCAAAATGTTTGGCTTTACGACTGAAAATGTTGTAACCACTGCTAAAGATCTTCTCGCTTAAGACTAAGCTCTAAAACCTAAACGACTAAGCCGAGTATAAATGCTCGGCTTTTTTTGTTGTCGTTATCTACTTTCAATAAAGCGTTCAAGGCGAGGTTCGCTTTATTATCAGATAGTTCCTTGGTTTCATCTTGTACCTGTCTCATATATGAAACACCTCCTGCATTGATTACGCAAACATGCTTCCTACACTATCAATGTGGCAACGAAAAGGAACTTCATTATGCTCAAGAGTACGATTCTATTGTTTGCGCTATTCTCTTCCCTAGCTTTGGCCTCAAATTTAACGATGAAGAGTGAAGGTGTCACTTTCAAAACATACACAGACGAAGACTTAGCGAATATGCCACAAACTAGTATTGCAACCGAGCTACCTTGGTTAGAGGGTGAAAATCACTTCACCGGAGTTTCACTTATCGAACTTTTTGCTCAGGCAAACACACAAATCCCAGACACGATTACCTTTATCGCACTGAATGATTATAAAGTCGCAATTACCCTTAAAGACATCCAAGCTTATAACCCTATCGTCGCTAATCGGAAAAATGGTGAAAAGATGTCTGTTAGGGATAAAGGACCTTTTTGGGTGATATTCCCCATTTCTCAATTCCCTGAAATTGATACAACTGACTATCACTCTATGATGATTTGGCAGTTAAAAGAAGTCAGCTACTGAGATGCTAAATACTTATTCTATTCGTCAGTTTCCTATCAATCTGGCGAAGCTCATCCTGATCATTATCACTTCCTGCGTTTTGGCAGTGAACGTTATTACTATCGACCGTATTAACCATATTAACGAAGACCTGTCTGAGCGCAAAAATGAGGCAACGTGGTTCATACTGCAGCTCGTCAAAGAATATTCTAACTTCATTACGCAAACCCATATTACACCACTCGATACAGACAAGATTTGGCTCTCTTATGACCTCACTTGGAGTCGTTTTGACATTATTCTGAATAGCAAAGAATCCGCTAACTTTATCAGGCAAGCCAACTATCACAGCTTCTTCATTGCTCAATTCGAAAAATTCAAAGCCCTTGAGCGCTCCTTAAAACTATTACAAGAAAAACCTGAACTCCAAACTGCACTAAACCAACGTATTAAGCTCAACTTCAATGAGGTTATTCATTTTATTAATAATAAATTCCAAATAGAGAGCCCTCTAAGTGAGAAGAGTCGTACTTTAATAGAGCGTTTATTAGTACTTCAGAAAGTAAGTACTGTGGCGTTAATCGTATTGTTCATCGTTATATCAGTGATTTTCTGGATTGAGACCAAAATGAGGCAAACTATTCAGCGAAGAGATCCTCTCACACGTTTGTTAAATCGAGTTGCTCTTACGACAGACATTAAGGCGAACCTCAAAGCCCCGCACTACAATTTACTATCAATAAGAGTGCAAAATGTTGCAGAAGTGAATCAAAAATATGGCATCGATTACGGCGATGTCATTATCAAAACTGCGGCTCAAAGGGTGACTAGTTTTCTAACTGATGATTTACTGCTATATCGCTACAGTGGTGCTCAGTTCATTATTCTCGGCAAGGCAGAAGGTTCATTAATTTCCGATAAGCTAGTCCAAGGAATTAAAGAAGAGCTGTCAAAAACCATCGAATTGAGTGATATGGAGTTGGTACTCGATGTTTCTCTATCGCAAGAGGTTAATCTTAAACGAAGCAGCCTAACTGAGACACTGACGCAACTATCACGTAAAGCACTATCCACTTAACCTTTTAAGATTTATGGTCAGCAACTTTGATGCTGGTCACCTTGGTAGACAGTGTTTCATGTCGGCCATTCTTATAGAATTTACAGAACTCGGAATAACCAAGTGGTTTACTAAAGAAGTATCCTTGTAAGTAATCACAGCCAATTTCAGTCAGATAGCGGTATTGATTAGCATTTTCGACACCTTCCCCTACTACTTTAGCGCGACAGTTGTGACCCAACGCTATAATCGAGTTTAGCATGCGATCTTGATTTACTTCGTCACTAATTCGGTCGTAACTATTCACCCGCGA
>NZ_JPJA01000086.1:383349-393771 GCF_000733315.1 Vibrio sp. ER1A | reverse complement strand
CTCGCGGGTGAATAGTTACATTCGGTCAACGAAGCTCTTATCAATTTTCAGTTCATCAACAGGGTAATGCAGCAATTGATTGATTGAAGCATATCCTGTTCCAAAATCATCCAGCGACACTTTAAAGCCAAACTCTCTAAGTCCTGAAATAATAGCCACCGTATCCTGAGTACTTCGGACATAACTAGTCTCCGTTACTTCTAAAGTAACTTTATGATGCTTGACACCATAACGACTACAAAGACTACATATATGCTCAACAAACTCATTATTGTAGAGTTCCAATGCGGAAATGTTAATCGATAGGCTTCCGGTATAGCCGCAATCAGATTCCATTTTTTGCATATCTTTCAATGCATTATCTATAACCCAACTATCAATAAGGCCTATAATATTCGCCTTTTCTGCCACAGGGATAAACTCATCTGGTCCGATACCTTTTGTTTGTAGCACTGGACATCGGACTAACACCTCAAGACTCGATATCTCCATCGTTTTTGAATCTATAAGAGGCATGTAACGTAGTTCAAAACCATCCGTTTGAGTACATTTGAGCAGTACTCTCTCTATATCATCAATACGGGACAAATCCTTCAATAACTGGTCGTCAAATAGTACAAGAGAGCGTTGATTTTTAATTTGCTTAGCTTTGTTTAAAGCTACTTCTAGCCCTTTTTGCCATAAGTTTGCTTGCTCCTTGCGACACAGAGGGAAAACAGCCATTGCCAGTTCTAAATTAATTGGCAGAGCATCAAGTACCCCCGCTCGCTTGAGCGTCTTCTCACTATTGACGATTTGTGATTTCACCTGGGTTTCATCATTCGCATCGATAAGTACACAGAATGTGTTACTACCATAGCGGCAAACTGAATAATCACTGCTCGCTGTCCCCCTATGTTCTTGATAATGGCTGACAAACATCTCTATTTCTCTCGCAAGGTTTTTCAACACTTGGTCTGCTATTTTTGCTCCATGAAGATCATTGATTCGCCTGAAGTCTATGATGTCCCATGCAACAATATAAGTCTTTCGAGTCGAATAACTCGCGATACGTTGCTCTACAAAGTGAATAAATGACCTACGATTAGCAAGACGAGTAAGACCATCAAACTCCGCTTCAAATTTCACCTTACTCAAGCTATCTATATAGGCGTTTTTTAACACTGATACTTCATCGGTTCCTTTAGCTCTTTTGAAATACCTCAGTTCCAAGCCACCTTTATGAATTTCTGACAGCAAAGCATCAATTGGATAGAGTATTCGACGGCGTATATTGAAATGAATTACAACTAATAGTACGAGCATTACCAGAACCAAATACCCGAATACTTCTATTACAAGTTCCTTTTTGATCGACGCGTAATGAGAGTCAAGTATATTCAAATCGACGACTAACCCAGACCCAGCAATACGTATAACGTTGCCATCAATAAATTCGCTACCCAACTCTGTAACCACAATGTTGGAACTACTATTGTCTTCTAAGGCACCCTTGCTAAACTCCAAGCTAATATAAGGATACTGGGATGCTTTGCTAAACAAAGCGTTGATTTCTAAAAGACTGCCATCAACAATTAATAAACTGCGATCTGATCTAGTTACCACATATTTATCATCAGGTGGTAATGTAGGGTCATAAGCTCCTGTAGAGCTGTACCTGACCTCTCCTGTTAAAGATTGATAGATATTTCCCGACTGATCAAAAGGTTCCCCAAGAGAAACTTTAACGTGGGAGTCAAAGACATGCTGGTAAAGGTCATCAGGCAAAGAACGAGCACTAAATGGATTCGACTTAGAAGAGGCGGCTGTCATGGTAAACATTTCATCTAGTACATAGATTGCAGTGTTGCTCTCTTGCCGACTATGATCTCGACTTAGTACATAGTTGATATGTGACTCAAGGAAGTTTCGGCCACTGAGCTCACCTGTGTCTTGGATGTGACGCACAAATTGCGTACTGCCTGATATCTCATAACCTAAAGCCTCTATACCTTTTATTTCGAATCTGGTCGCTTTTAGAGCCGCTTCTACATTTGCAATCCACTTGGACCGTTCAAGTTTCTTATATTCATCGAGTTGCAAATTATAGAGCAAAGCTCCTGCGCCGAGAGTAATCACGCCGATTGTTGGTATCAATGCTAAATGCAACCTTTGCAATAACTTCATCGTCACCTCAAATCTTCCACTATCCGCTGTCTTAACCGAAGACCAATATCGCTGACCGGTCGATAGATATAACTACGCTCGATTAAATCAGGTGCTGGATTGATTATGGGGTCGTTAAGGTACTCTTCACTCAGGTAGGGAGTTACGTTGAGGTTAGGCGACGAAAACCAAGATTCTTCGGCATTCAAGGCTGCGACCTCAGGAGAAGATAAGAAATCGATAGCTTTGCTCGTTGCTTTGCTAACAGGTTTACCCGTAGGCACAGCAAGGCATTCAAGCCATACCACAGTACCTTCTTCAGGAGCCACATATTTCCATTGAACTTCGTCAGAATCACTCAATTGGTTTAACACATAGTCATCGCCAGAAAAGCCAAATGCCATGTAAACATTATCAAGTTTTTTCGGCTCTTGGATTGCCTCCAAAATATACTGTGTGGAATTTAAAAAAGGTCGCTGCTCCGCCAGCAGTTGGTAGGCATCGTGAAGTTTTTCTTCGTCATCTGAAAAAGGGTCATACTTTAGAAACAACATCGCCGCACTAATAAGATCGATAGGGTGATAGTACATGGAGATCTTATTTTGAAGAGCTTTGTCGGGCTTCAGCAGTGATGCCCAAGATGTCACAGGATTTTGGATCTTGTCACTACGGTACAAAATACCACTGGTTCCCCATGAGTAAGGGATGCCATATTCGCCACACGCCTCCAACCAACGTTTTTCAAATCTATCGGCTATTTGATTTTGAATAGAGCTTATATTTTGTATAGCTCCCTGTTTCGCTAACATCTGTAATCGCACACTTTCTACGACGACCAAATCAATGGTACGGCCTCTTTCACTAAGAAGCAGTTCATCACGCACCGTTTCGTCAGAAAAGAAGAACTCTTCAATGGCAATATTATGTTTTGATTTAAGGTCATTTTTGACCGTTGGAGAGAGGTAGGCTTCCCAGTTGTAAAGGTGGACGGTATCACTGCTATGTTCCGCAAAAGCAGGCGCAATCATAACAAGAGCAAAAAGTACTACTTGTTTAATCACGACCACTTTTGGCAGAACTTGTCGTTGCATCTGCTAGTCCTTTAGCTTTTACTAACATAATCAGACTAGGACATAGTGTCGACGATTGCGATGTAAACCCTATCTCATTACTGAGAATGGTTACTTTTGAGCACTATCTTTCTCTTTTGGGATTGGTAGAGTTTCTAGCTCAGATTCACCCGTCACCATGTTGATTTTAAACAGGTATAAGTTTTCCGGGTCACCATAGTGTCTAAAAGTAAATTGGTAACTATGAGCAGGATAGAAAATGGGAAGCTCTTCAACCATGGCGATACCATAGCCGTCTTGAACCACAATCTCTTGAACCTCTAGAGTTTGTTCTGCAGTTTGTTTTTCACGCTCTCGACTATACTCAGGTGCGACAGATGGATTTGTCGGATAGGCTTGTCCATCAAAGCTCATCGTTCTCAGAGAACCATTACTCCAAACGTAAAAGTCTTTCCAACCATTCGTTGTTCGATCTGAAACAAGGATAGGCTTTCGTGTCACCGTCATTCTGGTAATTACGTCACCCGATGAGGAGAATAGGTAGGCAGTACAGCCCCCAGAACCACAAAAATAAGGATCCTGCATAAGAACAAGCAATTCATCATTGCCATCGTTATTTAGATCAGTAGCTCCAGCTACGTATTTATAGTCTTTCTCATCAGGATCGAGTTGCTCTGGCTGAAGAATGTCTTCATTCACTAAGCGGTCAACATTCTCCAATGTAAACACACTTGGTCTAGGTTCCTCTGAAGCACTATGAAGACAACCAGTAAGGCCAATCACTAAAGAGCAGAGAATCAATGGCTTTTTCAATTTCAAATTACAGTCTCAAGATAGTCCGTTATTTCCTAAGTGTAAGAAGTTAAATGGCATCTCTCAAGCTATTGATTCAACTATCTTAGTATTGCTCTAGTAATAGAATCACAAAGTATAAACGACACGAACAGCTAGGAGTATTAAGACAACACCCGACAACTGGTCAATAATTTTCGCTTTCGACTTCAATGAATCTAACAATCTTGGCGATGACAGCATAAAGGTAATGAGTGTGTACCACAGCCCATCGATAATCAGAGGTGTCGCGACAATAATGGCTTTATCTGAGACTTCACTTCCTATCGCAACAAATTGGCTAAATAGTGCAGTAAAGAATAACGCGATTTTCGGGCTCAGAAGTGAGATAAACAGCCCTTCCTTTGCCGCTGATGCTACCGATACCTGTTTGCCCGACTCAAGGCGCTCGACAATTCCACCTTTTGAACGAATAGCATTGAATCCTAGCCACGCAAGATAGAGTGCACCGAGCAATGATATTGTTTTAAAAACAATCGGGAATTGATGTAGCAACACCGACAAACCAAGAACCGTTACCAGTGCATAAACTCCAATCCCACATGCATGTGCCCATGCAGTTGCCAGTCCATGATTCCTTCCCCCAGCTAAACTGTGTTTTGCGACAATCGCGAGACTAGGACCTGGGGACATTGCCCCAAGAAGACAGATTGCAACTAAAGATAACCAAACAGTAAAAGTCATAACAGCTCCTCAAATAACTGGAGCCACTTTATCACCGCAAAATTATGATTTGAAATCACCATTTCTCATTATCGTGATGAAATTGAGTCATAACCACCACGTCAGTTCTCTCCTACTACTAGGTTACCGAACCGAATACATTGAACTACGCATGATGGACAACACATGTTCACGAGTCCAACTGTGCGCGGGTTCATGGTCATACTTAGGGTGCCATAACAGCCAATACTTATGAATAGGTACAGTAAACGGGATATCGATAACATGTAATTTTTGGGTCTTTTGGAGATTCACCGCGATATGTAGTGGAACAGTCAACAATGCGTCGGTTTGCTGCAACAACGCAAAGGCTGAGGAGAAAAAAGGCGTAGAAACTAGAATTCTTCGCTTTAGGCTCCGCGCCTTCATTTCTCTATCAAGGAAACTGTCCTTATCTCCACCACCAGAGATTCGAATGTGCGGATATTCGCCCAACTCCCGCTCTGTAATTGTTTTAGATCCAGATAGGGGGTGATTCTTGCGAGTCACAATGACAGGGATATCCTCCCCTATTTGCTGAGAACTCAAACCTTGAGGCGCTTCTGGCAACATAGTGGATGCTAACTGGACATCGATTTCACTAAGTTTAGCTAGGTTGTCCGGTTCCCATAGCCGGTAGGCAAACTGCATCGCCGGAGCCAAAGACGATAGCTGTTCAACGAGCTCCGGAAGTATATATTGAGCCACATAGTCAGAAGAAGAAAAGGTGAACGTTTGATCGAACAGCAGTGGATCAAAGTCCGCTTGACCTAACACCTTGGTAATGTTTTGGAACAAACCTTCAAGCTCCGCTCCTAATCTCTCAGCACGCGGAGTCAAAACGTAATGGTTGCCGTTTCTGACCAGCAAAGGATCATGATAGATATCACGCAATTGACTAAGCTGCCGGCTTACCGCGGATTGAGTTAAGTTCAGCCTTTCAGCCGCGCGACTCACGTGCTTCTCAGCTAACAGCACTTCTAGGGTATAGAGAAGATTGAGGTTTGTTTTTTGATTCATCTACTTCGACATCTATTCGTAAAAGAGGTGTCATCACTTGTCTATCGTGGACATTCTCTTAGCCTGTGAGGATATTAGCTCTACCACAGCACGGTTTTTCCCCTGCTTTTTAGCAACATACATAAGTCTATCGGCTTCATATAGTGTCTCACACTCCGACGCATCTTCGTACACCGCACAACCGACACTCACTGTAACTGATTGTGAGCCGATGTCCTTAACTTCTAACTCTCTGATAGAGCGGCAGATATTTTGTGACAGTTGATAAGAATATTCAAATCCTTGATACACATAGACCAGTGCAAATTCCTCGCCACCAATACGCGCGATGACACAATTACTTCTGAGTAGCGACCGAATAGAGCTCGCAACAGACTTGATCACTTTGTCGCCTTGAACATGACCAAATGTATCGTTGATTGTCTTAAAATCATCAATATCGATAACGATAATCGCAAGATAACCATCAGTATGTCGATACTTCTCTAGTTTTTCTAAAAAATAGCGGCGATTACTTAACCCTGTTAATGCATCGGTTTCAGACAGGACCTTTAATTCTCTATTTGCGTTAGCTAGTTCATTGGTTCTAGTGTTTACCGTATAGCGCAGTAAAAGTATATAAACGAACACACCGAGAATGATCATAATGCCAATGATCGGTAATAGATGTTCAGGATACACGGTCTCAATGTGCATCCATCGACTGAGTATACGCTGGCGTTCATCAGCACTGATTTTACGGAAGTTAGGGATCAAAACATCAAGCGTTGCCGCTTTGCTCTTGGCCACAGCAAAATACAATGCACCGGAATAAAGATGTTTTACACCAATAAATTCACTTGTGTTCGACGACGTATATAAATAGTAATTCGCAACCTGAAGATCCGCGACAAAAGCACGAATCTGGTGGGAAAAAGCCGCTTGCAATAACTTCGAATTATTATCGTACAAGGTTAATTCAACATTCGGGTAGTTCGTCTGTAAAAACTCAACTTCATAGCTTCCAGAAACTACGCCTACCTTATAGTTATGTCCTCCCATCAAGAACGAATTAACATTAAAAGACTGCAAACTACTATGAAAATAAAGCTGGGTATCGATTTCGAATATTTCACTACCAAACTCAAGATAATTAGCACGCGTTTTAGACCACAATAACCCCGCATGAACATCGGCTTGATTGTTTTTGACTAAGTCTAGCGACGATTGCCAATCAACCAACTTAAACTGAACTTCAACATCGTTTGCAACCCCGTAAGCGCGCCAGTAATCGATGAGGATACCTGCTGGTTGATTGTTTTCATCAAGATAAGAGTATGGTTTCCATGCTTTCGAATTCGAGATTATAAGAGTATCGGGGCTACGCTCAATGGCCAAAGTGCTGTTCGTAAACAGTATCAACGCAATCAGAACAAACACTACTTTGGGAAAGAACACCATTGCCTCTATGATAAACAGCCAACAAGAATGTTATTTATAGTCGCAAAATTCGTGACTTTCCCCTCAAATATTATAAAGCACGATCAAAATCTCATAATAAATGTGGAACGCCTTTCACTTTTATTAGCTCCTGTCGTGCTCTAGATATTTTCTGCCTACTGGTTTAATGCAAACTCAACAGCGGCTTCACTGTGAATCTGAGTTGTGTCGTATAAAGGAACATTTGTGTGTTTTTGCTCTATTAGCATCGCTATTTCGGTACACCCTAGAATAATCGCTTGTGCACCGCTATTTCTTAGACTCTCAATGATCGTTAAGTAGCTTTGACGCGAGGTATCACTCACCTTTCCTTTTACTAGCTCACTATAGATAACTTCATGGACGAGTGCTCGTTGCTCTGGGTTAGGCACAACGACTTCAATATCGTACTTCTGCTCAAGACGCCCTTTGTAAAAGCTCTGTTCCATTGTGAACGCGGTACCCAATAGACCAACTTTAGTAATCCCGTCATACTTCAGACGCTCTGCGGTAGCATCAGCAATATGCAGTAAAGGAATTGATATGACACTTTCAATTTCTGACGAAACCTTATGCATAGTGTTGGTGCATATCAATAAACAGTCGGCACCTGCCGCTTCGATACACTTGGCAGATTCACTTAAACATCTGGCGGCAGCGTCCCAATCCCCCTGACGTTGTAAGCTCTCTATTTCCGCAAAATCGACACTATATAGAGCAACTTTAGCAGAGTGGAAACCACCTAGTTCTTGCTTAACACCTTCATTGATTGCCTTGTAGTAGTTAGCCGTAGACTCCCAACTCATTCCGCCTAACAAACCTATTGTTTTCATATTACCATCCTATTAATACGACACTTTCTATCAAACCTGCTAAGAACTCGTCGTTCTCTCACTACTGTGTCTATGTTGTATCATAACTGTCCCAAGCCATTACAGAACAATCTACTAGGCCTCTCTATATCAGAACACCGACCAGTAATTTTTAATGACATAACTCCTAAAGTAATGCTGCTTGCCACCGATAACATTTAGAGTTATACAAGACACTGTTCTTATTAACCCTAAAAATAATGATAATTATCAAAGCAGTACTGGCTAGCCAATCGGCTATAGGTTTAAGCCAATCTAGGACGTAGTATGAAATTTAGTCACAAAATCGTTTCGGCCTCAGCAGCCTTGCTGCTCGTGACCGTTTCCACTCTCGGAATTACCCAACTTGTTACTGTTCGCTCTGAGTTGCAAAGTCATATTGACGGCAGTATTCATGAGCTTATTACCGGTGTTAAAAACACCATTAATTATGACCTAAACTCTAAGCGAGATTTAGCGAGTGCCGTCACTGAGTCACTAGAAATTGCCCCTACTGAGAATGACTATGTCAACAACGTCATAACAACACCGACACTTAAATCCAGTTTCCAAGCAGTTGGTGTTGGCTACGAAAACGACGGCTCACTAGTAAGTAATGATGGGTGGGTGCCAGATACCTCTTATGATTCAAGGTCACGTCCTTGGTATCAAGAAGCTAAGTCCTCGGGAAGCACTATCATTACCGATCCTTACGTAGACTCGTCGACAAAGAATGTCATTATTTCTCTAGGTTCACCGCTTAATGATGAAACTGGGCGTTTCATTGGTAGCGTAGTATTCGATGTAACCCTAACAACACTCGCAGATCTGGTAAACCAAACCAATTTATTCAACGCTGGCTATTTATTCGTAGTGACAGATAAAGGCATGACTATCGCGCACCCGAACAGTAGTTTAAACGGAGAGCCAATTAGCAAGTTTTTGCCAGGTATTACACTCTTCGAGGGTGTTCAAGAATTAAAGCTTGATGGCAAAGACTATCAGGTTAATCTGGTTCAAGTACCGGAGGAGCACTGGTATGTTGGTGCGATTATCGATAAAGACATCGCTTTCTCTGCAATTGGCGAACTACGAAATCAGTCAATTTTCTTCATTTTGACGGGTCTAATTGTTAGTGTCATTGCACTAACGTTACTCATTCGTTTCCTTATGCGCCCATTGAACGACCTCAATACAGCGATTCAAGATGTGGCGAACGGAGACGGCGATTTAACCCATCGTTTGGATACAGATACCGATGAGGAGTTTGCCGAACTAGCAAGGGGATTTAACACCTTTACTGCAAATCTTCAGCAACAGATCATTCAGTCTAAAGAGATCTCCACCAAGATTCTTACCCTGACTCAGCAAACAACCGAAGGCTCAAAGCACTCGGCAATAGCAATGAGTACCCAATTGCAAGAATTGGAACAACTGGCTACGGCAATGAATGAAATGGCAAGCACCTCCGCTGAAGTTGCAAACAATGCTCAAGGAGCAGCCAGTGCCGCTCAAGCAGCAGACAATGCCACACAGGAAGGCTCGGCTGTCGTTTTAGACACAACATCAGCTATCACCAACCTTTCACACAGTATTGAAGATGCGGTAGTTGAAGTTCAAGGCCTTGAGACGGCAACAGATAACATTGAAACCATACTTAAAGTTATCAACGACATTGCCGACCAGACTAATCTACTAGCACTCAATGCGGCTATTGAAGCTGCTCGTGCTGGTGAATCTGGTCGTGGATTTGCTGTTGTCGCCGATGAAGTCCGTACGCTTGCACAACGTACTCAAGAATCAACCACAGAGATTCGCAGTATGATAGAGCAACTACAAAGTGGAGCGCATTCTGTCTCTAGCGCTATGACTCAGAGTAAAGAGAGCGCTAGCCTTGCAGTTGAAAGAGCACAAAGCGCAAATGATGCGTTGGAACGCATCCGCCAATCTATCGCGCAGATTTCTGACATGAATATGCAAATTGCTGCGGCAGCTGAAGAGCAAAGCTTAGTTGCAGAGGAGATCAATGCCAACACCATCAAGATTAAAGATCTTAGTGAACAGGTTTCCGATTCGGCTAACAATGCGAACACAGCAATGACCGAGCAGTTTAGTAATGTTCACCAACAAGAGAACATACTCAATCGATTCAAAGTATAACGTCTTTTGACGTCAACCAAGCTCTGCCAATTTGGCGGAGCTTTTTTATCCCTGATGAAAATTAGCTCAACAGCAACCACAACGCCCTAATGAGTTCTTGGTTATATACCGCCCAGCAACATCAATCGAAGCAATAACCTATTTTTTAAACTAAACTAAAAATA
>NZ_JPJA01000086.1:367963-383327 GCF_000733315.1 Vibrio sp. ER1A | reverse complement strand
CTACTTAGCCAGTTCAAACAACAAATTAACTGCAAACTATAATTTACATTAACCACAATAACTTTTATAAAGCCCCGCTATTGACAAGACGATTTCCACATAAAAACTTTGCTTAATTATGCGTTATGTAAGCCACTTGTTTTGCATTTTTAGTCAAAACAACCTGATTTTTTGCCGAATTGTTAATAGGTCATTCTGCAATATAATATCCTACGATCTACTAAAGTGGTGCTAGAAATATGGTTAGCGTCAGAACAAATCCCTACTTTATGCAATGGAGTGATTATTCTAATTCAATAAATAGCGCTATCAAGTCAAGAAAAATTAGAAAATAAAATGACGAACGTTTAAAAAATCAGCAGTTGACAACAATTTGATGACAAAAGTTAGAAAAAAACACTTTTTAGACTTCCAACTCCAATCATAAACTGGTTTACTTGTCACTGATAAAGCGCCTCCACAAATTTTAGAAAGTGTATAAAAATAAATACACAAACTTTTCGGCGCCAAAGTTACGGACAAACACAACAGATTATCGGAGTTATCGTGGCAACGAGTAATACAAACACAGCACCCCGCGACAATTGGGGTTCGAAGCTAGGCTTCGTAATGGCTGCTGCAGGTTCTGCAGTTGGTCTTGGTAATATTTGGAAATTCCCTTACACAGCAGGTGAAAATGGCGGTGGTGCATTCATCGTTATCTACCTTGCATTCGTAATTTTCATTGGCTTTAGCGTAATGTTAACTGAGTTCGCGGTTGGTCGTAAGACTGGTCGTAGTGCAGTAGGTGCGTTTAAGTCGACAGACGGTCGTTGGACTTTCGTAGGTGTCATCGGCGTACTAAGTGGTCTACTTATTATGGGTTTCTACCCTGTTGTAGGTGGTTGGGCTCTAGCGTACGTTCAAAAAGTATCTACTGGTCTTCTAAGTAACCCTGAAGCTATCGGCGATAGTTTCGGTGGTTTCATCACTAACCCAATTCAACCATTGATGTGGATGGGTATCTACTTGCTAATGAACGTAATCATCGTTAGCCGCGGTATTTCTGGCGGTATCGAAAAAGCAGGTAAGATCCTAATGCCAATCCTATTCCTGATTCTCATCATTGTTTCAGTGAAAGGTTTGTCTCTACCAGGTGCAATGGCGGGTATTGAGTTCCTGTTTAGCCCTGACTTCTCTAAAGTAGACAGTGGTGTTGTACTTGCAGCACTTGGCCAAGCATTCTTCTCTCTAAGTTTAGGTATGGGCTGTATGATTACATACGGTAGCTACCTGAAGAAGAAAGAGAACCTTGTTCAAACTACAGGTATGGTTACGGCAATGGACACTGGTGTTGCAATCCTAGCGGGTATCGCAATGTTCCCTGCAATGTTTGCTCTAGGTATGGAGCCAGCAGCTGGTCCTGGTCTAGTCTTCGTTGTTGTCCCTCAGCTATTCGCAGAAATGGGCGGTGTTGGTCTAATCTTCGCACTACTATTCTTCGTAGGTCTAACTGTTGCAGCACTAACGTCTTCGGTATCTCTACTAGAAGTAGTTGTGTCTTACCTAATCGATGAGAAAGGCTTCAAGCGTACTACAGCAGTACTCTCTGCAGCTGCAGTAATGGCGGTACTGTGTATCTTTGCTTCTCTATCTCTAGGTGGCGTTGGTCCAACATTGTTTGACACTGGTGCATTCGACATCTTCGACCTAATGACAGATAAGATTTTCCTAGCTGTTGGCGGTATGTTGGTGTGTATCTTCGCAGGTTGGAGACTAAGCCGTGAAGAACTTGAGAAAGAAATCACTAACGACGGTGAAGTGAAATTCCCACTATTCGGCCTTTGGTACAACCTAGTTAAGTTCGTAATTCCTGTAGCAGTAGCAATCGTTGCATTTGCGGGAATCTCAAGCGGCTTCGACAGTGGTAAAGGTCCAATCATGTTGATGGGTATCGGTATCATTGCTCTGACAGGTATTCTTTCGAAGAAACTGTAAGACTTAAACCTTATTGAAAAAGAGGAATCCTAGGATTCCTCTTTTTTTGTTTAACTCTCCTTGTTTGATGTTCCCCTTCCTGCCACTTCACGTTAGACTTTGCGCCCTACCCAAATAACGAGATTATAATGATGCTTTCATCTGCCAAATCTGTCGTAGTACTCGACTTTGAGACTACCGGTCTTTCACCAAATCAAGGCGACAGAGCTATTGAGATTGGTGCAGTTAAGCTAGAAAACGGCACCGTAGTCGATAGATTTCAATCCCTCATGAATCCGGGATTTCGTGTCAGTGGATTTATCGAAAATTACACTGGCATCAGTAATGCAATGCTGGCTAACGCGCCAAGCTGTAAAGACGTGATGGGTGAGTTTTCAACTTTCATACAAAACAGTAATCTCGTTGCTCACAATGCTTCGTTCGATAAGCGATTTCTGGATGCAGAGTTAGAGCTTATCAACGAAAGTTACACTGGAGAATTTGCCTGTTCTCTTCTAGTCTCAAGACGTTTAAATCAGGAAGCTCACTCCCACAAACTCGGCGACTTAGTGGCTTATCATAATATTGCTAATGATGGCGTCTTTCACCGTGCTTTAGCCGATGCAGAAGTGACAGCATCACTATGGTTGCTCCTCGTTGATTCATTGACTGAGAGATTCCAGATCAATGATCCTAGTTTTGCTTTAATGCAAAGACTGTCCAAACAACCGAAAGCATCGATAGCTCAGTTCTTAACAAAACAAGCTGTGTAATTGTTTAGATATAGGTCATTTTCTATATAAAAATCAAATCGTAGTGTGAAATACTCCTCACTATGTTATGTATAACGTTAGTGTCATTTTTCTTAGCCAGAGTCTCAAATGAATTCAAGTTTTGACCAATTAGTACCCGTTGGTGTTCGTTATATGGTGCTCTCTGCACTTGGCTTCGCCTTGATGTCAGCATCAGTAAAATACGTCAGTACTTATGGAATACCTGTCTTTGAGATTGTGGCAGCTCGTGCCCTTGTCTCATTGGTACTCAGCTATATTGACGTGAAACGGAAAGGTATTTCGATCTGGGGCAACAATAAAAAGCTGTTGTTTGCTCGAGGTGTCATGGGGTCGCTTGCCTTAATTTGTGTCTACTATGCCGTGACGACCCTTCCATTAGCTGAAGCAACAATATTACAGTACATTCACCCTGTTTTTACTGCGCTACTTGCCTTCTTATTCTTGAAAGAGCGTGTGCAATTTTCGACCTTTATATGTATTTTGCTGAGTTTGTTAGGTCTATACACCATGGTCAGCCCTACATTGGCCGCTAACAGTACCGAGCATTTACCCTTGTTCAGTGTTGGTGTCGCCTTACTTGGTGCATTAGGGAGCTCTATCGCTTATGTTATTGTGAGAAAATTAAGCCAAACTGAAGATAGTTCAGTTATTATTTTCTACTTCCCTCTCGTTGCACTCCCTTTATCGCTATTACTGATCGGTGACAACTTTGTGATACCCGATATGCACCTTACGGTGATGCTCATACTCGTAGGGATCTTCACCCAAGCAGGACAACTTGGGTTGACTAAGGCAATGCAGACACAAGCAGCAGGTAAAGCATCCGCTTATTCCTACATTCAAATAGTGTTCTCGATACTGCTAGGTCTTGTACTGTTTAACGAGCTGCCATCGATATGGACTTACTTAGGCGGTGCACTCATTGTTTTAGGTGCGCTAATCAATGTCTTTGGGAAAAATCTGCGATTGCCTTTCTTACGCTCTCGCTAGAACTAAGGTTGCTTGGCTTGGCTTCGGTTATCCCGAAACGACTGGTTTAGCAACCAAACCGAAGACCATAGAATGGCGACTGCGATAATTGAACGTAACCAATAGATCAACATACGTTTTATCAAGGTATGATAAGCCGAATAAACGGTTATTGAATATGGATAACGTAAAGAACTAACCTCAGACTCCATCTCATTGACATCTGGCTCAACCGGGTTCCTAGAGTAAGTGGAGTTAATGTCGCCATCCAACTTAAAGGCGTAGTTAGCGTAAGGCAGTGTTGGTTCCAACCAATACCCCACTAGGCGTCGTGGATTCACGTAAGCGAAGAACCGTTTATCACCATCATCAATATCAACAACCAACGATGTTTCCGGAAAATAACTGGTTAACAACGACCAACCAATAAATACATCGGTATTTGACTTGCCACGCCAATACTTTTGATGCAACGAAGTCTTGCCAAACATACTGCATACAAAAGCACCATCATCAGACTCACGGATATATCCGACTGCTCGAATTCGTTCATTTTCGTAAGCTAGGTTGGCATAGTCGTGCATCAGTGAGTCTGGACATGATTCATCGTAGGGCACTTGTCTGATGACCGAGACGACTTCATCGATGCGTTTATCAACACTGAGTACCGAGGTCTGAGCGCTTGCTTTTATCTCATTTGAGATTTGTAAATAAGCTAAACCACCACTAAGAAGTAAGGCAAGGACCAACACGTAAGCTGTCTTTGCCCATGGGAAGTTATAGGTGTTCATAGGCATCTTGGTCGCTACGTAGTCTTGAATAGATATCAACGGCAAAAACAGCACCAAAGACGATAAACCCGAGTACTGATAAACGTATGAAGAAGGTTTTAATTCTGTTGGTCAGCAATCCCATAGTCTTAGTCACTTTGATCTCAAACGGATAACGTTCAGAAGCTAGCGAGGTAGACAGCTCTTTTCCGGAAAAAGCACTTTGATTTCGGTCTAGCAAGACATTGGATGACTTTGGGAAAGACATGGTAATGCGTGCATCATTATTGTAAGGCTCAATCCACCATCCTAGGATGACCCTAGGGTTAATAGTACCAATCACAATTTGATCACCACGATAAACCGCTAGAGCGAACGAGAGGTCACGACGAAACTCTGTTACATGAAGACGAGCAAACAGTACGTCCCCTTCTTGTCTCGCGTCCCAAAATGCTTCATCAATAAGCCGTTCGTGAGCACCAAAATTACTACAATAATTGGGGTCGTCATTTACTGTGTTGGCAATCACAATTCCCCGTATCCCAGTGCTATTAAATACGTGGTGAGCCAGCGCAGTTTGAACGTCAGAGGTGCAGGTTTCAGCAATAGGTATGGCACGTAGCTCAGACTCTATCTTAGATAGATGGTCGTCGATTCGACCAACAACTTGTTCAGCATCACAACTCAACTCCTCTCGAAAGGTCATCATTTGATAGACGCAACCGATGAGCAAGGTGTAGAGAAAAATCAGAGAAAGGTTCTGCCAAGTCCGTCTGGTTACCATATGTATCAACAGGAAGTATATTAAGACAAGAAATCATAACACTCGATAAATATAAGTTTCTTTATCTCAACTCAATATTGTGTCTTCAGGTTTCTCAGCTACCGAGAATTTATGCGAATTTCTGCTATCTCATCACAACTAATATTCAAAGATTCGAGAAATTCTTGGTGCGCATCTGGCTGCATTCTTTCAAACTGTCGATGCCAATTCGCCATATCTTCTTCGTTAAAACCGGAGTGTTTCATGATCTCAACCCACTGTGCTTTATTCATGGAATTGGTCTCCAACAAATTAGGCTCTTCTAGCGCAGTGAGAATCGCTTTCTGTTGGCTTCGCAATGCCTCTATTTCTCTTTCCAATGCATTGAACTGGTCTCTCAAGGTCTGCTCTTGTATTTGATCTCCTTGCCTATCGAGCAAAGAACTTATTTCTTGAATTGGTAGCCCGAAAGAGCGATATGCGAGGATACTCTTAAGCCTTGAGACCTGTTTCTCTCCATACCAGCGGTACCCATTGCCTGCACGATGAGCAGGAAATAAAAGACCTGCGCGTTCGTAGTAGAGGATAGTAGTTCTCGATATTTTACATTCTCGCGCTAGCTGAGTAACGGTTAACATTTTTACTTATTCCTGTTCGTGAATAATTTTGGAACACATACGCTCAGAAAGAGCAGAACAACACCGATTATCGCTAGTTGGTTTGGTGTTTCTGAAAATAGTAGATAACCAATACCCATAGCGTAAATAATTTTCACGTATTCGACATTGGAAACCACGTTTGCTGCGCCATATTTATAAGCGCTGACGCCAAACCATTGAGCGATTGATGAAATAACACCGACACTAACCAAAAGCAGTAACTCATTCCAACTTGGCCATACCCAATCGAAAGTGGATGGAACCAACGCCAAAATACCTACGAACAACGCTTGGTATGCCAAAAGAGCGAGTTTAGATTCAAGTTGCGCAATCCGTCGAACACATATCGCCGCAATCGCCGCTCCCATCGACGCCACTAAACCTAAAACTATATAACCCAGCGACGTATCATCAAAACTAGGTTGTACGATCAACATGACTCCGGAAAATCCTAATATCAGCGTCAATATGCGGCTCATAGAAAGCGTTTCACGTAGAAATAGCCTCGCTAGTAAGGCAACAAACAATACTTGTGTGAAACCAAGTGCAGTCGCATTCGCTAGCGGGATTGTGCTCACCACGACAAAGCCAATAGAGAGAGAAGTAAACGCTCCTAGAATTCGAAAAGTATGCAGTTTCAAATGGGTTGGTTGCCTTAAACTGGCAAAGTTAATAACAATAGCTGGCATAAGCAATGTCAAAAACACTAACTGGCGAAACAGTAAAATTTGAAACACGCCTATCGAGTCACTGAGTAGGCGAACGATAACGCCAACAACAGTAAAAAGTGCCGTAGACACTAACGCCAATGCGATTCCTTTCGTCGTCGGAGACCATTGAGTTGTGACCTTGTACCAGAATGATTGTGTGGGAAAATTTATAGACATGAGCGCCCTCTTACTAATAAGAGCACGAAGCCTAAACCCTATACCAGTAGACGGGTCAATCTAGTCGCTGAAAGAACTTAACATTAGAACTATTGTACTTCTCTGCGGCGCTGCATTCTTTCAGCGCGCTCCGCTTCTTGCTCTACCAAGATTTTTTCATGTGCCTTGAAAAATGGTAGATAGATAAAATACGAGTTAAGCATAGCGAAGGCGACCATAAGAGCATTCACCACGCTACCATTGGCTGCCCACGCTGCTCCTATTGGCGCCGGTACTGACCAAGGAATCATCAATACCACTCGGTCCAATATCTCTGCTGAGGTGAGAAACCACGCCAAGGTGGCATTGATCATAGGCACCATTACAAACGGCACCAAGAACAGGGGATTCATAATGATTGGGAAGCCAAAAAGAATCGGTTCGTTGATATTAAATATCGCTGGAATTGCGCCCACTTTACCAACCGACTTCAATTGATTTGACCGACTCTTAATCGCCAAATAAACCAATGGCAAGGTTGAACCAACGCCGCCCACTAACAAGAAAAAGTCCCAAAAAGCAGGCAGATAAATATGTGGTAGCACCGCCTCACCAGCTTCTAATGCCGTTTGATTTTCGAGGAGATTCGACATCCAAAATGGATTCATAATCCCGGTTATGATTAATGCTCCATGGATGCCCATAAACCACAGCAACTGACAAATTAAAATTGATACCAGTACAGCCACCAAACTGTCTGACGCAAGCACTAAGGGCCTAAAAAGCTCTTCAATCAACTGAGGAAAATGGACACCAAACTGAGCTTCCAACGCAACGTTAAAGGTTGAAATGGTGCTGAGCACCACGAATATTGGGATCATCAGTTTGAAGCTTTGAATCGTAAGAATGGGTACATCTTCAGGCATCTTGATATACCACCCTTTTCGTATAAACAACCTGACCACTTCAATAGAGTAAATACTCGCGATTAGCGCAGTAAATAACCCAGACCCGCCGAGATATCTGACGTCCTCCTGTCCATTCAGATAGAAACCAGCCAACATCAGAAAGGCCATACAACCCGTCAGTCCCGAGAGTCGTTCAGGTAGTTGATAACTTTTTGCCAAACTTGCTGAGACACCAAACGACACAATGAGCCCAACAACTCCAAGAGTTAATTGATAGGTAGGCAATAGAATAGGTCTTAAGGTGTAAGACATGTTCAGCCAAGCGACTGACATCCATGACTCTGGGTTGGCAAACGGAGGGAAAATAATCGGGACAAACATGCATCCGACAAAAATAAACGGCATCGCCAACTGGAAACCATCACGCATTGCCATCAAATGCTGACTACGCATAAGCAATTTGGCAATGGGGTTCATGAACTGCTCTACCTGATTGGCAAACAGTCTCATTACAGAGTGGTTCATCTTAGTTACCGAGTGTCGAGATCCGGGCAAGAATAACCTAATACTCAATAGTGCGGAAACTTCGCATCCAAATCTGATGACTTCAGCACACTTTTCGACTCGCGGTCGCCGTAAATACATTGAAAACCAGCTCTAACCCTCCCCGCTACTTCAGATGTTCATAACGTTTTAAGATCAGCATAGTTTTGTTTCACATGTTGTTTCCAGACCACCGACAGTGCGTTAACTGAGTCACGAAAAATCCACCTTACAGAGATTTTCTAGTGATCGTTTTCACACTTAACCGGAAATCATTTGGAAACCGGTTTCCAAATGATTTCCAGAACGGCATAGTAAAAAGGAATTCAAGATTCTGGAGAACGAAAAATGAAAAAAATTATGCTTTGCTGCTCTGCCGGTATGTCTACTTCTCTTCTAGTTAAAAAGATGGAAGCCTCAGCTCAAGAACGTGGTATCGCTGCTGAAATTAAGGCGTTCGGCGCAAGTGAATTTGATGTGCAAGTTGGCAACTACGAAGTAGTTCTACTTGGCCCTCAAGTTAAATACATGCAAGCAGATTTCCAAAAGAAAGCGGATGCGCACGGCATCAAAGTTGAGCCAATCAACATGATGGATTACGGCATGCAGAAAGGCGACAAAGTTCTTGATTTTGCTCTAGAACTAATCGGCTAGTTTTCTGGCTCGGTGTCCCCCCTGTAGTCACATTTCGACACCGAGCTTTCTTATTCTTTAATATCCAAACGAGATCTACGACATGGGCGCTATGTACGACAAAATGGTCAACGTTATCGAGCAAAAGGTGACTCCTATTGCTGGTAAAATTGGCCAACAAAAATACATCACTTCTATCCGCGACGGTTTTATCGCGGCACTACCTTTTATGATTGTTGGTTCATTCATGTTGGTGTTTATATTCCCTCCGTTTTCAGCGGAAACAACTTGGGGATTCGCACGGGCATGGCTAGATTTTTCTGATACTTACCGTGAACAACTCATGCTGCCATTCAACCTAAGTATGGGCATCATGACGATATTCATATCTGTGGGCATCGCTTCAAGCTTGGCACGTCATCACGATTTAGATCCTGTTACAACGGGCCTACTTTCATTGATGAGCTTCCTTTTAGTGGCTGCGCCAGTGCAAGACGGCATGCTTTCTATGCAGTACTTCTCAGGCCAAGGTATCTTTACCGCGATTATCACAGCACTGTACTCAACGGAAGTATATGCTTACCTAAAACGCAACAACATCACTATTAAACTTCCACCAGAAGTACCTACAGGTGTTGCTCGTTCATTCGAAATCCTAATCCCAGTGTTAGCAATCATCATGACCCTGCACCCATTGAATCTTTTCATTGAAGCACAAACCGGCATGATCATTCCTGAAGCAATCATGGCATTAGTACAGCCTCTAGTATCAGCTTCAGATACGCTACCAGCCGTACTTCTTGCAGTACTAGTGTGTCAAATCCTTTGGTTTGCAGGCATCCACGGCGCGCTAATCGTTACTGGTATTATGAACCCATTCTGGATGGCTAACCTTTCAGTAAACCAAGCAGCAATGGCAGCTGGTGAAGCTATCCCACATATCTTTGTTCAAGGTTTCTGGGATCACTACCTACTAATTGGCGGTGTAGGCTCTACCCTTCCACTTGCTTTCCTACTACTACGTAGTAAAGCCGTTCACCTTCGTACTATCGGTAAAATGGGTGCAGTTCCAGGTATGTTCAACATTAACGAACCTATCCTATTCGGTGCACCGATCATCATGAATCCAGTGTTCTTCCTACCATTCATTTTGGTTCCTATGGTTAACGCAACATTAGGTTGGTTCGCTCTTGATTGGGGATTAGTTGAGCGCGTTGTTTCTCTAACACCTTGGACAACTCCAGGTCCTATCGGTGCTTCATGGGCAGCTAACTGGGCATTCAGTCCTGTCATCATGTGCTTCATCTGTATGGCTATGTCAGCAATGATGTACCTGCCATTCCTGAAAGCATACGAAAAGCAACTTCTTGAGCAAGAAGCTGCGGAAGAGAAGAAACAACAAGAAGCTGCAGGTCAACCTGTAACGGCTTAAACCCCAAATTACATAAATTAAATGTCGCTCCTTAGTCTTAGTTGGGGATAAGCATGGGGCGACACCTATCTTTGAGATAGAACCATTAAGAATTAAGAGGTACAAAATGGAACCAATGGATTTAGAAGAACAAGTAATGGGCATCATCATCAACGCTGGTCAATCGCGCAGCCTATGTTACGAAGCACTTCGTCATGCTAAAAACGGCGAGTTTGAAGAAGCAGAAGGCCTGATGAAAGAAGCTCAAGAATTTGCCAACCAAGCGCACCTTGTTCAAACACAGCTTATCGAAGCGGATGAAGGTACGGGAAAAATGAAGATGACTTTGGTGATGGTTCATGCACAAGACCACTTAATGACATCTATGCTAGCAAAAGAACTCGTCGCTGAAATGATCGAACTACACAAGCGCACCGCGAAATAAGCAAGTAAACCCATTTTACTTTTTTCATAGTTGTCGACCATGCAGGGAACGAGTCAGAGGGAAGGTGTTGTATAGGAGCATCTTTTAAAATTGGTCGAAGCAGCTCTCATGTGCTCCTACCCTTTTGGGAGCTGCTTTTTTCAACAACTTACTGCTTTTACTTGTTTTCCTCGGTTTTATAATACACTTCTACCTTCATCAAGCTTGAGCTACGTACCAGTAAAAGAGTACAATATTGGAAATTTTGGGAAACGGTTTCCCAACTTCAGAAACCCTGCAAATGAAATAAGGTTGTTTTCATGGCTACTATCACAGACGTATCTTTGCTAGCAAACGTGTCGAAAGCCACGGTTTCGCGCGTGATGAGTGGTAGTCGCGGTGTTAAGCCCGAGAGTCGTGAAGCCGTTCTGCGTGCCGCAGAAGAGCTGAACTACCGCCCAAATGCTGCGGCGCAAACACTGGCCAATCAGCGCTCTGATTACATCGGTGTTATTCTTTCTTCAACGGATGCTGGCCAAGTGTCTACCTACCTCCCGTTATTGGCGAAATCGCTGAAAGCCAAAGGTAAACACATGCTTGTACAGTTTGCCGAAACGCCTGCTGAACAAGTGCGTATCGTCGAAGATCTAAACCAAAG
The DNA here is from genome assembly GCF_000733315.1 of Vibrio sp. ER1A. Lineage (NCBI taxonomy): Bacteria > Pseudomonadati > Pseudomonadota > Gammaproteobacteria > Vibrionales > Vibrionaceae > Vibrio > Vibrio sp. ER1A. Next base: position 371,973 of record NZ_JPJA01000086.1, on the reverse strand, counting down.
GCATTGTGATGCAATTATCTCTCTGGGGGGAACGGTCGAAGAGTTAAAGAACGACAACATTATTGCCATAGACAGCTTGGCTGATCCGTCTCACTCTATTGGCTATGATTATAAATTTGCTTCAGAAAGCGCTTGTCGTTTCCTATCTAGTAAAGGCCATTCAAGCATCGCCATTGTCGTAGACGATGAAAGTTACGCTTCAAATCAGGTCATAGAGGGCTATAAGACGTCATTGCAAAACTCTGCAATGCCAGTTAATCGTCAACTGATTGTGACCGCTAATGGCAACAGCGAGCAAGCTATCATGTCATTACTTAATAGCTATCATCCATTTACTGCATTGGTTGTAATGCGCGATAGCCAAGCTGCGGTAGCAATGAACCTCTTTAGAGATTTTAACTTGGCAACGCCTCAAGAGGTATCCATCGTCTCGTTAGAAGATTCTCAACTTGCGAGTCAACTAAATCCGCCTCTGACCTGCATTAGCTACCCATCACAGCAGATCGTTGATTTTGCCATGGAGCAATTGGACGCCATTTTAGAAGACAAACCAATGAATCCAAAACCGCTTATCACTGGCCGCCTTGTCACGCGAGATTCCGTCACTAATCGCAGCTAGTACAAGTAATTTAGAAAAAGGAGTGTGTTACATACTCCTTTTTTAGTTCTACTTCACCACAATGTTCAATCAACTTTGCAATAACTTGTTTTTGTATTGTTCTGGTGTTTGACCTGAGTATTTCTTGAACATCGCAATAAAAGGGCTTGCTTGGTTGTAACCGAGTGTGAAAGCCACCTCCTTAACAGAGTGCCCTCCTCGTAGTAAATCCATTGAATACAAATAACGAACTCGCAAACGCCATTCTGTAAAACTCATTCCGAGTTCGCTTTGACAATAACGAGCGAGCGTTCTCTCAGTTGTATGTACCCTACTCGCCCATTCATTCAAGCTAATATCGTTAGTAGGCTCTTCCTCAATCGCCGCCAATATCGGTGCTAAATATTTGTTATTACTAGAGGGCAAAAAGTGATGTTGTTCTTGTTGGTCACTTAGCTGATCTAAAAGCACCTGTACTAATCGTTTGTCTTTTTCGGACTCGGCCACATTTATACTTCGATGGCGAAAATCCTCAATAATAGACGAAACAATCGGCGTCACTTTAATTAAGCTGGTCTTTTCCGGGAAGGTCGACGTCAGCTCATGAGCAATATTGAGAGAGCAGTACTCCAATGGTTTGCGGTTGTAACTGCAATGCATCACTCCCGCTGGTACCCAAATGGCAAGATGGGGCGGCGCGAGAAAGCGCGTATCTTGCGCTTCCATTTCCAATATGCCACCGCTAATCAACTGAATCTGCCCCCAAGGGTGGCAATGTACTCTCGTCTCAGTATTGGAAAGAAACGCGTCGAAGTTCATGAAAACGTCCGACGGCATTTTATCAATAGAAAGAGAGGGATGGAGGTTACGTGACTTTTTTTTCAACTTGTCTTCCTATCGCGCCTAATGTCTGAATGGAGATATTTATAATTATAACGACCTGTCACACTATACATCAATTCACAAAACGCGACGAGGCTCACAATGGTTTACTTACTACCTTTCCTAACCGTACTCATCTGGGGTGGGAATGCCATTGTTAATAAGATCGCCGCGTCGACTATCGAACCAAGCGCAATGAGTTTTTATCGCTGGGCTCTAGCTATGTTAGTCATGACACCGTTTTGCTTACCAAAGTTAAAACGCTATTGGCCTGAAATTCGTCGCAACAGTGGCAAGCTTGCTTTTCTTGCGCTACTTGGAATGGTGCTTAACCAATCGTTAGGCTACTACGCAGCGTTGACAACCTCTGCTTCCAACATGGCGCTGATCACCTCTTTAGTGCCGCTTATCAGTGTGTTCATGTCAGTCCCTTTACTTGGTAAAAAAATCTCCATGCTCAGTATTGCTGGCGGCGTGATTTCTTTAGCAGGGCTTGCCTTCATGCTAGGTCAAGGCGACGTTGCTTTCTTCATGCATCAAACCGTAGCTCAGGGCGACTTGTTGATGGTTCTCGCCGCTTTTGTTTACGCTACATACTGCGTACTGTTGAAACGATGGAAAATGCAGTTGTCTAGCTGGATGCTAATTTATACACAAGGTGTGTTTGCCGTCATAATGCTATTTCCTCTCTTGCTTACTAGCGAGACAATTATGCCAACGTCAGCATCTCTGCCACTAATCGCCTACGCAGGTTTATTGGCCTCGCTGATTGCACCACTATGCTGGGTTAAAGCGATTGACTTAATTGGAGCAGACAACAGCGCAATGTTTATGAATTTGCTACCTGTCATTGCGGTTGCACTCGCTGCAGCCCTATTAGGCGAAACTATCACTCAATTCCACGTCATTGGTGGGTTAATGGTGATATCTGGGGTAATTCTATCTCAAGTGAAAGTGAGACGTCGTAAATCGGCAACTGATACCGTGGAGCAAAACCTGACCATAGATAAACAATAAACTCTAGCGGGTGCACAATCTCTGTAGCCTACTGTTAACAATTTTGTCATACTCAGGGAAGCCCAAATAACAATAAGGACATGTTCAAATGAGTCGTGGCAAAAGAGATATCACCCTTCGTTTTCTTGCTGAACCTGGTGATGTAAACTTTGGCGGGAAAGTGCACGGTGGTGCGGTAATGAAATGGATCGACTTGGCCGCTTATGCCTGTTCGGCAGCTTGGAGTGGTAAATACTGTATTACCGCTTATGCTGGCGGAATTCGATTTGTTCAACCGATTCACGTCGGTAACCTTGTGGAAGTCAGCGCTAAAGTCATTTACACCGGACGCTCTTCAATGCACATCGCCATTGATGTGCAAGCAAGCGATCCCAAAGAACTTAAAAATCGTCTCACCACACACTGCATCGTCATCATGGTCGCCGTCGATGAAGATGGAAAACCAACTTCAGTTCCTGAATGGATTCCTGAAACCGACGAAGACATCAAACTACGTGAGTCAGCAATCAGACTGATGAATATGCGCAAAGAGATTGGCGAGGAGATGGAAGCGCACGTTAAATACCTTAAATAGCGTTTATAAAAGCCGACAGCCCAACACATCGCCCCAACGAATGCAGATAATGTGTTAACCATTATCTGCTTTTGTCACACAACTCACATCTACGCCCCTATTTAAAACCTAAAAGGATGAGTTTTTTGTCTCAGCCTTACTCTACACTCTCATCATATAATAGATTTTTTCTATATCCAGACCTCTACTTTGACTGTGAGATGAGTATGAACCACAAAACTAAAATCCATCTTTATCAAATTTTCACAAGGCTCTATGGCAATAAAAATTCAAACAACAAACCGTGGGGTACTATCGAAGAAAACGGCGTGGGTAAATTCAGCGATATCACCCCAACCGCGCTAAACTCAATTCGAGATCTCGGCATGACCCATGTTTGGTATACAGGCATACCTCATCATGCATTGGTCGCAGACTACACTGAGTTTGGCATCTCAAACGATCACCCTGCCGTTGTAAAAGGTAGAGCTGGCTCTCCCTACGCAGTAAAGGACTATTACTCGGTTAATCCTGATCTAGCCGATGACCCTAGCAAACGTAATCAAGAGTTTCAGTCTTTAATCCAAAGAACACATGAGGCAGGCTTGAAGGTTATTATCGATATTGTTCCCAATCACGTGGCGAGACACTACCAAGGTTTAAATAACCCAGTTGGAATCCGTGATTTTGGTGCTGATGATGACGTGAGCGTAGAATACGCGGTAGATAACAACTTCTACTATATTCCAGGTAAAGCCTTCCAACTTCCCGATATTCCACAGCACCTTCAACCACTTGGTGGCGAAGAGCATCGTTTGCTAAGAGAGCCATATCAAGAGCTTCCTGCTAAGTGGACCGGAAATGGCTCTCGACTCGCCAAACCAAATGCAGACGATTGGTACGAAACCATAAAAGTAAACTATGGTGTTCGTCCTGATGGCGGCTTTGTTGCCGAATTCA
>NZ_JPJA01000086.1:339638-345610 GCF_000733315.1 Vibrio sp. ER1A | reverse complement strand
GATTTCGGCAACAAAGCCCATAGAATACACCCACTAAACGCTGCCAACGTAACATCTCGGAATGACGGATACCTGGAGAGGTATTTATCAAAACCTCTTGAGCTTCGAGTGAAAAAACATCCCTAACTTCATGATATTGCTTTACCGCAGCATGGTCCATTGTCGGGTAGTCAATAATAATTAGGTCGACATTATAATCTTTGGTGCTGCGCCTGAGTTGACCAATACGTTCAGGTGAAATTAGCCTAATTTCCATATTAAGTTGCTGTTCAATCGACTCTTTTAACAAACTCGATTGCAAATTATTCTCTGCCAACAGAACCGCACGTTGGTTTCCCTCTACCAAGGTAGCCATAGTTCACTCCATGTGATTATATTTGTTTTGAAAAGTAGTTCCAAAGTTAATATTGAATTCGATGCATTCTCATCCGTCAATAGCCTAGAAGTGCGATGAAATCGATTGCATTAAGCTAACTTGCCTTCAAAACAACGGCTTGCATATGCAGTCTCATTTTTGAGAAAAATATCAGTTGTAACTGAGCAGCGAGTGTTAAATATAGATATGAGATATAGGTCTCAAATACTAAATCAAAAGTTCAGTGTGAAACATTGAGGAAGGTTAATTAGGTGGTAGTACTTTTATTTAAAAGCCCCTACTTAAAATAGCTCTTAACAGGGGCTCAGATACATGAGTTAGTGAATTGGTGTCTGGCTCTTTTGATTAAACTTGCCAAAGTACTTTTCTAGCACTTCTGGAGTCAATTTACCTTCAGCCTCAAGCTTCTTTAACTCTGCAGCAATTTCACGCTGCTCTTCAATTGAAGGAAGAGCTACCTCTGGCTCAGACTCTGCTTGAGAAGACATCAACTCTAATTCTTTCTCAAAATCACTCATAACAAATTACCTTACTTAATCACTTAAACTGGTTCTAGTTTACTTGTTTTGGCGTGCTCATGCCATATTCCAGCTACAATTAGCCTACTTATAAGCGTGTCTGCTACCTTCAACATTGAACACGTATTACCAAGTTATGATGCTTGAAGTGGTAACATCCTTGATTGTAATTACAAAACAATGACATAACTAAGGGAACTTTCGCGGTAGTTTTTCATCTACCTATTTATCTCAATCGCTCGCCATAAGGAAACATCATCATGCCAGCGCAGTCTTTCCAACAACTTCAACGCTATCTCGAATCCCAAGTTATTGGTCAGGATAACTTGGTGAAACAGCTGCTCGTAGCGTTGCTTGCTGATGGACATATACTGGTAGAAGGTCCTCCAGGTCTTGCAAAAACACGGGCGGTAAAGTCCTTAGCCGATTGCATTGAAGGTAGCTTCCACCGTGTTCAGTTTACACCGGATCTTCTTCCATCAGATTTAACAGGTACCGATATCTATCGCCCGGAGACGGGTGAATTCCAATTTAAGTCTGGTCCGATATTTCATTCCCTTATATTGGCGGATGAAGTAAACCGCGCACCAGCCAAAGTACAAGCGGCGATGCTAGAAGCAATGGCGGAGAAACAAATCAGTGTTGGTCAAACCACCTATCATCTTCCAGAGCTTTTCCTAGTCATGGCAACACAAAACCCCATAGAGCAAGAAGGAACCTATCCATTACCAGAAGCTCAGTTAGACCGCTTTTTGCTTCACTTAGAGGTCAATTACCCAGATGCAGAGAGTGAACTAGCGATCTTGAGGCTCAATCGCGGTGAAGCTTTAGGAGAAAGTCACCACTTTGAGAATCGTATTTCCCAACAAGAAATTTTCGAAGCGCGACGCCAAGTTTTATCCATTCATATGGCAGAGTCTATAGAAAAATATATCGTTCGATTGGTTATGGCAACACGAACTCCAGATGCTTATAGCAACGACCTAGTCAGCTGGATTGAGATGGGAGTGAGCCCACGTGCAACTATCGCGCTAGATAGAGCAGCTCGAGCTCACGCTTGGCTATCTGGTCGCGACTTTGTAAGCCCAGAAGATATTCACGAAATCATTTACCCAGTTCTGCGACATCGATTGTTACTGACTTATCAAGCGCAGGCCGAAGGAATTGATGGCAATAGAATCATTGACGAGTTACTAAAAACCGTTGCATCGGCGTAGGTAAACTGGCTTATGTTCGGAAAATTTAACCTTGCTAAAGGTTTTCGAAAAAATACCAATAACAGTCACGTGCTCGAGACAGCTATCGTACGCGGAGACTTGCCGATACAGTGTAATGGAGCCTCGATTTCTCTGCAGGAGCTCTGCTTCTATCAAACACACGGTAAACGTTGGCAGCCACCAGCTAAAAGCCTCTGGTCACAACTTAACGGACAGCATGCCAGCCCTCGTAAGGGACGTGGAATGACGTTTTCTGAAGTTCGCCAGTATCAAGCTGGTGATGATGTTAGACAAATAGATTGGCGTGTTACCGCTCGCACTGGCAAGGTGCACACTAAACTTTTTACTGAAGAGCGAGAACGCCCTGTAGTTCTATTCTTAGACCTGACACCAAGCATGTACACGGGAACGCAACTGCTGTTAAAGTCAGTGCAGCTTTGTCACTTAGCCAGTTTGTTAAGTTGGATTGCTATTGGCAATAAAGATCGCGTCGGCGCGGTTATTCGAACCAATAGACGTTTGTTTGAGCTTCGTCCTTCGAGCTCAAAAGCCTCGCTATACCAATTACTGCAGCAACTCGTCGACGCTCATAATGAGGGTTTTCATAACGTAGTAACGGAATCGAAGAGTGTTCCTAATTCTAACGATATGGAAAGTGACAAAGACCCTTATCAAGTACTAGCCAATCTCTGCAATAAAGGAAGTGAGGTCATTGTGGTCAGTGATTTCTCGGCGACTTCTGAGAGGGATATAAGCGCCATTTCGAAGCTATCTAAACACAACCGTGTACGAGCTATTCAGGTGTTTGACCCTATCGAGCTTGGTATCACCAAAGCTAAGGGTATACAAAACGTAATGGGTAAAAATGAACGGTTATCAATAGACTTTTCTAATGATCGTACAAGGAAAACCGTTGAATCCATATATACGCAGCAACAGCGCGAGCTAACTTCCAAGTTAAATCGATATGGTATTGCCTTATCTCAAGTATCAAGCGGAACACCGCTTTTACAACAGCTATTAATGTCCAATTTTAAGTAGTGAATCATGAGCCAGCTAAGTCAGCCTCAAACTTTACCTTTAAAGCCATTGCACCTACCAACCGAGCCTAGCGTTTGGCCCCTACCTTGGGGATACTGGGCTTTACTGGGTTTCATTGTGCTTGCCATCATTTTAACTGTTCTATTGATACGTAGAAAACGTAAGCAAGAGCGCGCAAAAAAAGCCGCTTTAAAAATGCTTACAAGCGATGTGTCCACATTGTCACCCGCTGAAGCCAATGAAATATTGCGCCAAGCGGCGCTTAGCTACTTCCCTAGAAAAGAGGTGGCTAATTTGACCGGACAATCATGGTTTAGTTTTTTGGATTCACAACTTGCCTCGCCGAGGTTCATACCCAATGAATCTTCGTGGCACTCCGCACTATACACCAGCGCCAATCCTCCAAAAGATGAGGAGGCAAACTTAATCTCCGATTGTAAATACTGGGTACAGAATGCGCTGCCTCCAAAAAGAAAATATCGAAACTGGAATGCTGCATCATGAGTGAATTCACATTTGAATGGTGGTGGCTATTCGCCTTGCTACCCCTGCCATACCTCGGCTATAAGTTCTTTCAACCTAAACAACCAAGCGCATCTATAGTTTTACCCCACATTTCAGGCATGCCAGCTGCTAGCCGAAAGAAAATACTACTCGTCCGAACCATCGCAATAATGGCATGGGTAAGCCTAGTATGTGCTGCTGCTCGACCAGTTTGGTATGGCGAGCCTATTGAGATTCAGCCAAAGCACCGTGACATGATGCTTGTCATCGACCTCTCCTATTCAATGAGCCAACAAGATATGGCATATCAAGATGGTTACATTGATAGGCTCACTGCCGTCAAACATGTGGTGTCTGATTTTGTTGACCGTCGCAAGGGAGATCGAGTCGGATTAGTGTATTTTGCTGACCACGCTTATTTGCAGACCCCACTGACCTTCGACAGAGAGACTGTTAAAACTCAGCTTAATCAAACCGTCTTAAAACTGATTGGCACCCAGACCGCCATAGGAGACGGTATTGGACTTGCGACAAAAACCTTTGTCGATAGTGACGCTCCGCAACGAGTCATGATATTACTCAGTGATGGCAGCAATAACGCCGGTGTTCTTGACCCTGTTCAAGCAGCAGAAATCGCCAAAAAATACGGCACCACTATTTACACCATAGGTGTCGGCGCAGGAGAGATGCAGGTTAAAGATTTCTTTATGACCCGCACGGTAAACACCGCAGAAGATTTAGACGAAAAGACATTGATAAAAATCGCTAATATGACTGGCGGACAATATTTCAGAGCTCGTAATGCCGATGAACTAGCGACCATTTACGATACCATCAATGCACTACAACCTGTTCAGCAAGCCACCCAATCTTGGAGACCTCAAACCGAGTGGTTTGCACTACCCGCGACGGTCAGCCTGTTGCTGATTATGCTTTTAGTGATACTAAGGAGAGAAAAAGATGAATTTTGAATTTCTCTATCCGCAAGCGTTTTGGCTACTTTTGCCTGTTGCTTTAGTTGTTGCGGTGAAGAACTACCGTCAATCTAGCTCATCACTTATCGCCTCTCACTTAGAAAAAGCGTTGAAGTTGCAATCTGATTCCAAAAAGTCAGCTCAGTTTTGGTTAACGTTACTTTGTCTTGTTCTGATAACCGCGATTGCAGGACCGAGCTTTGAAACCCAAACTCGGCCTGCATTTCAATCATCCAGTGCAAGAGTGTTAGTGCTAGACATGTCTCGTTCGGTCTATGCCAATGACATCAAACCTAGCCGCCTCGCTCAAATAAAGTACAAGGCACAGGATCTACTTCCATTGATTACCGATGGGCAGACCGGATTAGTAGCCTACGCAGGCGATGCTTACACTTTAAGCCCCCTAACGACAGATTCCGCCACGCTGGGCAACCTAATCACAAACCTTTCGCCGGAGATTATGCCATTCCAAGGTGCGAGAGCAGACTTAGCCGTAAAGCAAGCTATCGATATGATGAAACAAGCAGGCTTGTCTAACGGTGAAATCATCCTGTTTTCTGATGATCTAGGCCAAAGTGAACTTAAAGCAATTGAAGCGATGCTCAGCGGTCATAGCTGGAAACTTTCAGTCTTAGCGTTCGGAACCACTGGAGGCGCACCTATTGCACTACCCGACGGCTCTCTGCTGACTGACAAGTCGGGAAACACCGTCGTTGCCAAAACTCACTTCACAAACTTAGAGCAAGCAGCAAAAGTGGGACGAGGGCACTATACAACGTATCGAAGTGACAATCAGGACATTTCGAGTCTGATCCAAACCTCAGATGTAACCGCAAACCTTAAGAAAGAAGGAGAGCAAAGCGTCGATATAAGGGTAAATAACGGCTACTGGCTACTTCCTCTTGTATTAGTACTCTTGCTGCCATTATTTAGAAAAGGCGTAGTGTTTTGCTCTCCTTTACTCGCTATTCTTTTTGGTTTTAATAGCAACAGCGCAGAGGCGTCCATCATTGATAGCGCATTCAATAATCAGAACCAACTTGGTTACCAAGCCTTTCAAGATAAAGATTACGAGTCCGCCAAGAACTTGTTCAGCAACAAGCAATGGTTAGCAGCGGCGCAATATGAAAATGGCGATTACCAACAAGCTATCGACAACTTACAGGGCGAGAGCGATATCAGCGCTTTATATAACCTTGGTAATGCCTATGCCCAGCATGGAGAATTGGAAAAAGCAGCTGACATGTATCAACAAGTGCTCAATCAACAGCCTGACCAAGCTGATGCAAAGTTTAACCTCAGTCTAGTTCAAGAGGCTATGAAGCAACAGCAACAGCAACAG
>NZ_JPJA01000086.1:274037-339563 GCF_000733315.1 Vibrio sp. ER1A | reverse complement strand
CAGCAACAGCAACAGCAACAAAATGGTGACAACGGGGCAAATACAAGTCAACAACAATCGCAGTCTAACGCTAATTCAAACGATAAAGAGAACTCATCTGGTGAAAACGCAAAACCAGACTCAGAGCGCACAAAGAATAAAGCGCAACCAGAGTATTCCGATAATAATAAAGAATCTCGGAATCAGCAGGCAAAGCAGCCTCAAGAGAAAGACAATACAACTCCGGCATCAACCGAGAAAACTGCTAGCGCGAATTCCCGTGATCAACAGTCACAAGATCCTGAAGAGCAACAGCAACCTCAGCTAGCCAAAGAGACAACACAACAAAACGTCGACCCCGATCTTAGAAAACTTGAGCAAATTGAAAGCGTGCGCGACCCAAGTTATTTGCTGCGTGCACAAATGTTGTTGCAATCGAAGAATAAAGAAGTCCCTACCTCAACAGGGAAAGATTGGTAATCACAATGAAGAACATAAAATCTATCACCTTAGTGCTACTCGCTATTATTAGTTCTGCTATCAGCTTTTCATCATGGGCATTAAACGTAACAGCAAGCGTAAACAAGACCAAAGTCAGCAAAGATGAGGTCATTCAGTTAAAAATCGTCGCAGACCAAAAACTAGACGGAAATAAGGTGGACTTTAGTTCGCTTTCAAAAGACTTCTATCTTGGCCGACCGAATTTCAGCTCTTCAGTCAATATCTTGAATGGCACGCGCACAGACAGCAGTATTTGGACGGTGGCGATCGCCCCCCAAAGAATTGGCAAACTGACCATCCCTAGTTTTGATGTTAATGGTGTTGCCACCTCCCCTATTACATTGAACGTTACCATCGATGAGCAAACACCTACGACCAAAGACATGGTTGAAGTTCGTACTCAATTAAGTAAGTCAGAACTTTATCCCAAGGAAAGTGCATTACTAGATACAAGAATCATTGTTAAGGTCGATCCCCGTTTACTGCAAAACCCTAACTTAACCTCACCACAAGCGACAGGGTTAGATATTGAGGCAATGGGCGAGCCTAAACAGTATCAAGCTGTGCTTGATGGTATGGAAGTTATGATTATTGATCAGTCATACAGAGTCACCGCTATCGAGAGTGGCAATTTCGCCATTAAAGCACCAACACTCACGGGTGGTGTTCTCTACGGGAACAACAGAAGTGGAACTACGAAAATCCTCACTTTGGATACCAGCTCACCTACGGTTGACTTAAAAGTTGACCCTATACCGGAAGGCTATAACGATAGTTGGTTACCGACTTCAAAACTTTCTCTGTCTCAAACCTGGAAGTTAGATGATGGCAAAAACGTAGCGTCGAAGTCAGTTTCAATTGCTAGCGGCGACTCCCTAACACGAACCATTACTCTAACGGCAACAGGACTAACGTCAGCTCAGTTTCCTAATATATCGGTCAGTAACCCCGATGCGTTTCGGGTCTATTCAGAAAAGCCATCGTTCAAAAGTAACGATGATGGCAGCGTCACCATGATCACTAAACAAGTTCTCATAGCTCAACATGGTGGCGACTTTACTCTTCCTGCTGTAAAGATTAATTGGTGGGATTCAGTGAATAAAAAGCCAGCCCAAACTGAACAGGAAGGGTTGAACGTTTCGGTAACAGCGAACGAAGTGATTAACGCCGTATCGCCAGTCTCAAGTCCAACATCAAGCTTACCTGGCACAACAACAATCGTTAAAGACTCAGGTAGTTGGCCTTATATCGCCGGATTATTCGCGGCACTCTGGGTTTTATCTAGTGCCATGTGGTACCGCACTAGTAAAGCCAATCAGAACCACCTTAGTGACAACTCACCAATGAGTTCAATAAACAATGCATCGATTAAAGAAAACTTAATCGCTGCGATTAAAAACCGAGATCCAATAGCAACACAAACAGCATATCGGTCATGGAAAGGAACAATCTCATTGTCAGAAGAAGATGATGCACTTTTGAGGAACGAAATAACCAAGATGAACAGTGCGATAATTGGCAGCGACAAAGACGACATATGGGATGATAAGACGGTATTGAAATTGATTGGGAAAGCGAAGGTTCAACAACCCCAAGCAGGGTCAGTACTCGCTCAACTGTAATGTGCAATACCTAATAGATCCAATAAAGCGCCCCTATTGAAGGGGCGCTTTCGTCGTTTTAGGTTTTCAAGACATTATAAGTAGAAACGAGTACCGATAATGAATTGGTTGTCTTTCGCTTTGCGGTAATCAACATTCGCACCAGTCTCGCCTTGGTTGTCGAAGTTATAACCTGTATATGCTCGAACGCGTGGGTTAATTGTATATTCTGCTTGAACAGAAGTTCCCGATTTAACACGCACATTATTTTCTGTGTCTTGCATTTCTTCATGCTTCAGTATTAAGTTCAACCCCATGTCAAATCCGTAAGCAAGAATCGAGTCTACAGCTTGGGTTTTCGCAATTAGTTTGCTGTCGAATGAGTTCATATTTTTGTTGTCAGCGAATGTAGCTGCAACATATAAACCCGCGCCGAAATTACCATACTTAGCTGAAACCAAGTCAGACTCAGCAAGCTTAGCTACATTGCGCTCAACAACATTGCCGCTGTTGAATGCGTAGTTGACGTTGAAACCTGAGATCGTATAGCCAATAGCAACTTGACCACGGTTTTGTGAACTTAGCCAAGTTTGAGTTTTAGTTGAATAAACTTGGTCGCCAGCACCCGCTACCGTTTTGCCATCTTGCTTATAACCAATTGTTTCATCGACCGAGTTAGCACCTTGCCAGCCAGCACCGATTGTTAGAGCACCCGCTTCATCAAAGTCAATAGTATTGTAGTACGCCGCTAACTTATCAGCACGCGCGGTACCAAACAAACCCTGGTTGTCGTATAGGAAATCATTAGACCAGCCGATGGGAGTATCAACAACACCAGCAGCCATGTAGTAAGGGGACCATTGAGTACCTGCTGCGATGCGGCCATATGTCTCGTGGCTAAGGCCGATATAACCCAAACGAGTTTTAAACGTGTTCTTACCACCTTCAAGCATATTCATCGCCCACTCAGCTTTGAAATCTGCCTTAAAGCCATGACCAATATCTTGAATGACTTCAATGTTAATACGTGGTGATTTTTCCTCAACTCGTGCATCTCTCCCAGCATGAGCACCAGTTAAACCGATAGTCGCATGACCACCGATAGACATTTGCGTGCCTTCTTTGTTGTAGATTTCTAGTGCGTTAGCTTGAGTGCCAATAGCTGCTGCGGTTACTGCAAGAGCAAGTAGTGTTTTGTTCATTATGATTTCCATATATGACAGTTAGGTACTTTTATTCGCGTTACAGAACATAAGTACTTGGGTGTTAATGCCGTATTGCTCATAGGTGCTGTGCGTAGCACCGATGACCAATGCGTTAAAAACTTGAAACTTGTAATATGGAGATACTTTAAAGAGAGAGTTCCCAGAAGTGATGTGAAATGAAGTGAAGTTTTAGAGCACAAAGTAATTGCTAAATTTATTATTTAAAAACAATGAACTAACTGAAAGTTAGTTAGGAATTTAGACAATCCAATAGATTTTGTAAGATATTTTTACCACAAAAGCATTTTTGTACTAAATAATACACAAAAATCAAATTAACTGAGTATATATTTAACAAAAAAACCCGCTCTAGGAGCGGGTTTTTAGAATTAGGTAGCTAGCTTTCCATTATAGGAAGAAACGAACACCAGCCATCCACATGTTGTCGCGGTCTTCTTTGAATTCGCCAGTACCTTGTAGGTCGAACTCATAACCAGCGTATGCACGCATGCGAGAAGTTACGTCGTACTCAGCTTGGATTGCTGTAGTTGCGTAGATAGTTTCGCCTTGGTAACCAGAAGCTAGAGCTTTATCGCCATCGTACTTAACTGATTCGTAGTTAACAGATAGGTTTAGGCTGTTAGATAGACCGTAAGCAAGAATCGCTTCGTATGCTTTAGTGTCATCTAATTGGACGCCTTTAGCGCTGTTCATGTAATCATTCATTGCATAAACACCAGCTACATATAGACCTTTGCCGTACGTACCATATTTAGCAGATACTAGGTTAGACGTTGCTTTATCATCTAGGTAGCTAGCGCCAGTTGCTGAAGTGATATCACCACCAGTGTAAGCGTAGTTGATGCCGAAGCCAGCTACATCGTAACCAAGTTGAACTTGTGCACGTTGACCCAAGTTGTACGTTGAACCAGAACCGTTAACTGTGTTATCGATGTCGTTAGCACCCTGCCAACCTAGACCGAAGTTGAATGCACCAGCATTACCGAAGTCAAATGCGTTAGTGTAAGCAAGCATAGCGTCTGCACGACCAGTACCTAGTGCACCGTGGTTGTCGTATAGGAAGTCATTCGCAAAAGCGATTGGAAGGTCAGCTACGCCGCCCGCAGTGTAGTATGGAGCCCACTGAGTACCAACCGCTACGCGACCTAGTTCAGCGTGGCTAACACCGATATAACCTAGACGAGTAGTGAAAGAGTTGTCACCGCCGTCAAGCATGTTTAGAGCCCACTCACCTTTAGCATCAGCAGTAAAGCCGTTGCCTAGATCTTGAGTTGCTTCGAAGTTGATACGTGGAGATACAGAGTTTACACCAGCAGCGTCTTTCTCAGAATCTTGAACGCCAACAGAAACGTGACCACCTACAGAGAAAGTAGAACCGTCTTGGTTGTATAGCTCAACTGCTTGAGCAGTAGTACCGAAAGCTGCAGCAGAAACTGCTAATGCAATAATTTTTTTGTTCATTGGGATTTCCATATTTCAAGTTTTATGTGTCATTTAAATGAATGACATAACGCACATAAAGCTGTTACGTACACAGACATAACACCCATGCATGTAACCCGACTTGATGTAACGCTGGATTAACATGACGAGAGCCACTCTAACCCTAAAGTTCCCAAAGGCTTCATAAAAAGACGTAAAAGATTAAAAACAGTGTTTTCTATTTAACTTTAACCTTAAAAAACAATAATTTAAGACAAGTGATAAAAACATAAAACGATCTAAAGCCTCTATTTAGATGAGAGTGATTGAGTTTTTTTGTTGTTTTTGAGTGATTGAATTCACATTTTTAAACACTTTCCGCTCATTTATCAGACAGAGAAGCACGTAAAATTCAACAAGTTACATTTTGTTATTTCAGTTTAATTAGTCGATTTAAGTCTTCAAAACACATCATTTTTGTCAACAATCGCCCTTTTTTTGAGTAACGCCCGCCAAATTACTTTGTTGTGAGTTATAAAACTGCCAATGAAGCACGCTACTAATGGGCGATAGATCACAAAATAACAAATAGAGGGGAACTAATTAGAGTTTAGAAAGGAAAGCTAGAAAAGGCGTTCTATCCTTCCATTAGGCCACTTATGTCATAAGGCATCAAATGGTCTAGCAGTGGAAACATTGCAGTGGTTAATAATAATCAAAGGATAGAATTATGAAAATGGCAGCCATCGCTACGGCGATTACAACAGCACTAGTCTCTGGTTCAGCACTTGCAGCAGAGGTTTACAGTTCAGACGGCACTTCATTGAATATTGGTGGACGTGCGGAGTTCCGTGGTGATTTTATTGGTAAATCATCAGGCGAAGAACTCAAAGGCTCTATGGATAATAACTCTCGTTTTCGTGTCAACGTAGGTGGTAACACTCAAATCACCAATGACCTATCTGGTTTCGGTTTTTATGAAGCTGAGCAAACCGTAAATTCATCAGGTAGCAACGACTCTAACACATCATTTAAACAACGTTATATGTATGCTGGCCTTTCTACTAATTTTGGGGCTGTGTCATTTGGTCGCCAAGATACGGCTTTAGTCCAGCTATCTCAGATGTCTGACATTGCAACTTACACCGGTGCGCAGAAAGAATTTATTAACGCGGGTAATGAGCAAATCAATAACAACATCTTATATGCAGGTATGTTTGCTGACGATGCACTTTCTTTGAAAGCAAACGTGGTAGCTAGCTCAAAAGAGCAAGATAACAGTTACGGCATTTCAGGTATCTACACACTGCCAATGGGCTTAGGTATAGGTTTGGGTTACGCTGGCGGTGATGTGTGTGGAACAAGAGTACCGGGCAACACCGACAATTGTGTTTCTGGCACTGAGGGAAAAAGCAATCAGTTCACTGGTGGTCTAAGTTTTACGACAGGTCCTTTATACGTGGCTGGTACTTATACTCAAGGTGACATAAATGATAATCTAAATGAAGATTTTAAAGGTTGGGAAATAGCTGGCCAATATAAGTTCCAACAAGGCTTTTTAGCTCAAGCAGTTTATGCGAAGCAAGAAGTAAAAGATAGCGGCACAACCACAAACAAAAACGATTATGTCGAGTTAACAGGTAAGTACTATTTCAATAACTCAATACACTCGTATCTGAGTTACAAGTTTAATATGCTGAAAGCGGATAGCAGCGCGCTATCGAAAGATGCGGATGACTCACTGCGTCTAGGTCTACGTTACGACTTCTAGCATAGCGTATAGATAAGAAGGCTAGGTCATCTTGGCTTAGCCTTCCCTATTTTCGTGCAACTGCACCATATCCTGCCATCATGTCCACACCCTCCTTTCATCAAGAAATATAATCCATAAGTAAAACAAACAATTAGAAATTTAGGAAAATTGGCACAACTACTGCTTTAGTAGTAGAGACAAATGTTAGCAGCATTTGCACTTGCCAGTCTCAGCATGGCGGAGTTGTTTTTCTAAGAGGGAGAAGGTGATTCTTAGCTATGCTATCTAGGCAGAAGAGACTGAACAAGTGGTCACTATTTTTGCCTCCCTAATAGAGGGAGGCGTTTTTTTACTTTATCGGATTAAGCGAACAACAAGAGCCCCCGCCTCTCTCAAACTATCAACGTTGTAGCTAATGACAGTACCATCATTAGGTGCATAGTAACTGTCGGTCATACGACCAAAACTATCATATTGCACTGCCAAAAGTTGTCCCTTTTCCACGCTTTCCAAAAGGGTTACTTGTGGTAAAACAAACCCACCCTTATTAGCACGAACGCTGATGATTTCTGTCCCTTCGATGTCACACGGGGTAACGTTTGGTGATTCCCCTTCAATCATTCCTTGGTTAACAAGTATTTGCTTGATACCGCACACCGCTCTCTCGATAAGTTCAGGTTGAGTCACTTTTCCCATTCCAACTTCTACCGTTATGCAAGGAACACCCGAATTATTCCAGACGGTTTCCAACACACCGTGATCACCTGGATCGTTGAGAATAACATCTGGCTCCATGAGTCGAGCCATCTCCAATGCTTGCTCTAACCTAAAATCTGCAAACACATACAGTGGATAAGTAGCACCACGCGTTTGCGTATGCAGATCGATAGCGATTTCTCCATTTGGCTTTAATAACTGTGTCCAAATTGTATCAAGATAGCGATTGGCTGTATCACCATTCGGATTACCGGGGAAAAATCGATTAAGATTGGCTGGAGATGAATCAGGGTCAGATGAGTGAAAATCTCGACTGTGGTTTAAAATGCCTGACACATTGATCGATGGGACAATCATTACCGAGCCAGCGCTTAATACTTCAGGTAGACGTCTAATCAGTTCATGAGCGGTCAAAACACCGTTTAACTCATCGCCATGCACACCAGCAGTGATAACAACTTTGGGCCCAGGTTTTTCTGCTTTAGCGACAACCACAGGGAGTCGTACCTCAATCCCCATAGCATTGGTTGAGGCTTTAAACCAAAAGTGATGAAGGCCGGCTGATAGGGCTTCAACATCTAATGAGCTGATGGTAGGAAAATTTTCTGACTCAATCACGTGTTTCGTTTCTCTTTCTGATAATAAAAAGCGGGCTAATGCCCGCTTAATCACTACACTAAATCAATGCTTAAGCCTAAGCAAATCCCATTAAGTGTGCTCCAACGACCACAAAGCTTGCTAAAACAAATAGCAGCAGAATAAAGCGCCAGCAGAACCTTGCCCAATCACCCCAATCAATGCGGCAGACCCCTAAGGTTGCCATCAAAGATGCAGAGGTAGGAACAATAACATTGGTAAAACCATCACCCAATTGGAAAGCAAGTACGGCAACTTGACGAGTGACACCTGCAATATCAGCCAACGGCGCTAACAGTGGCATAGTCAACGCTGCCTGACCCGAACCAGAGGTCACAAAGAAGTTAAAGATGGATTGGAACACATACATTAACCAAGCAGCAGCCACATCAGGCAGGCCGCTAATCATTCCACCAGCGCCATTAAGGATCGAATTCAATACACTAGATTCGTCCGTGGTACCGCCGCCAAGAATTAATAGTACGCCCTTGGCACAGCCTACTAGCAAAGCTGGTGCTAACATAATACCTGCACCTTCTTTAAAAGCGTCCGCCATATCGTTAAGGGTCATACCATTCAAGCGGAATACCACACCAATCAGTCCCGCAACAAAACCCATGGTGAAGAACTGAGAAGCAATTTCTGGGATATACCATGCATGTGCTACCACCCCCCATACAACCCAGACGGTTGTTGCCACAACAGTGGTCAGAATGAGAGTATCACCAAGATTCCAGCGTGACTCTTGCACGGTGTCTGTCTGTTTTCTAAAAAAGATGTCGGTACGGTGACTATATGATAATTCTGGATTTGCTTTAATCCGAGATGCATACACCATAGTGAACACAATACCTATGATGGTAAATGCAACCCACATAGCAATTCTCATCGACATACCCGAGAGAACCGGGATTCCAGCGATACCTTGAGCAACGGCCACTGAAAACGGGTTCATCCATGAGGTAGCAAAGCCAATCTGCGTAGCTACGTACGTCACCATTACAGTAGTAATACCATCATAGCCAAGACGTACCATAAGCGGAGCAATAATAATGGCGAAGGCAACGGCTTCTTCTCCCATACCGAATACCGCGCCACCTAAAGAGAACAAAGCAAAAAGAACAGGGATAAAGAGAGCTTCACTTCCTTTGGTTTTATCAATCAAACGTAGAATACCGTTATCGATCGTACCAGTACGCATCACAATTCCAAATGCACCACCAATCACGAGCATAAACATGATTACGCCGATCGCAGAACCCCACTTGGAACCAGAAACTAGTCCTTCAAAAGCAAAGTTCATTAAACCAATGCCGCCACCCGATGCGAATAACCCGACTGACTGATAGACCAAATCACCATTTTCATCAGTCGCATATTGGAATGAATGAGGATCAATAACGGTACGTGACTTCTCTGCACCATCTACCATATAGGTAACTTGCTGACTGTCGAAGTGTCCCGCAGGGATAAAGTAAGTCAAAATTGTCGCAAGAATGCCGACAATGAAAATTAAGATAAGAGTATCTGGCATCTGCCATGTTTTTGTGCCATCAGCAACATGCGCATGCTCTTTAGTATGAGTGTTCATAATTATGTATTAGCCAAGCATAAAATTTGGCATAAATATCCATTAATTGGCATAAAAAATCAATATAGCATCGAATAACATTTGAACATTCGAACCAATAATTGATCTGTAGCAGAAATAAATCCGCCGTTAACCTATTTGGCGCTTGATAAGATCCGTAGTAACATTGAGAAAAAATAAAGAAGTCAATTATGAGCTTACAACACCACCCTATTCAGGGCGCAGCATGGATGCTAGCAGCTGGCGCTTCCTTTGCTCTCGTCAATAACATTGCCCAAATCGTCAGCATTAACTACGGTATGTCCTCTACTATGGTGGCTTTGATTCAATATGCCATCGCTTTTGTAGTTATCATCCCTTATCTGCGAACACTGGGTTTTCGACAGTCGCTGCAAACCTCTCATTTTCCAGCACACCTATTTCGTGTCTTTCTCTCGGTAATCGGTATACAACTATGGATGTGGGCACTGGCTTATCCTGTTCCAATATGGCAGGGCATTGCGCTGTTGATGACGTCGCCTCTTTTTGCAACTTTAGGTTCAGGTTTAATATTAAAGGAAAATGTCGGTCCTGCGCGATGGTTTGCAACGTTGTGTGGTTTTGTTGGTGCCATGATAATCCTAGAACCCTGGTCTGATAACTTCAGTTGGGCATCCTTGCTTCCAGTTGGCGCAGCGTTTTTTTGGGCGTGTTACTCGCTTATGGTGAAAAAGCTCTCTTCCGATGATTCGCCATCAACTATGGTCGTCTACCTGCTACTATTGATAACGCCATTTAACCTTTTCCTTGCTTTACCTGATTGGTCTCTCCCTTCTTCTGGCATCGTATGGGGCTTCCTGATCGTGGCGGGATCACTAACAGCGCTTGCACAGTGGGCTATTGTAAAGGCATATTCGGTGGCAGATGCGTCATTTGTACAGCCTTTTGATCACGCTAAGTTACCGATGAATGTACTTGCTGGTTGGATTGTTTTTGGTTGGGCGCCCCCAGGCCGACTATGGTTAGGAGCAGCTATAATTATAGCGTCGGTGGCATTTATTACTCAGTGGGAAACTAGAAAACGAAAAAGTGCAGTGACTGTGAAATAAAACCCTGAGTTAGCAGTTCTAATTATTAAACGGATTATTTAAGAGGCTAACACTATGGCGGAACCTATCAAAATCACTCTTTATCGTTGGGCAGGTAGTTGGGGACCAT
The DNA here is from genome assembly GCF_000733315.1 of Vibrio sp. ER1A. NCBI lineage: Bacteria > Pseudomonadati > Pseudomonadota > Gammaproteobacteria > Vibrionales > Vibrionaceae > Vibrio > Vibrio sp. ER1A. Next base: position 328,940 of record NZ_JPJA01000086.1, on the reverse strand, counting down.
TTAAGGTCAACATTCCATGCGGCGAATGTACGTTGACTAAAGACATCCTCAATGACACTTTCAATAACGAATTGTATGGTATCCCCATTGAGTTAGAAGTGAAAGATTGGTTATCTCATTGGTGGGAGCCCTTAAAATCCGGAGCTTGGCATGCCCCTATTTTGATGGTTGAAGGTAAGATAATCAGTCAAGGTGAAGCCCTGAACAGAGGTGTATTGGTTCAATCCGTTATTCAAGAGTGGACAAAGCGCGATACACTTTCAGGTAACATTGTCTATGGTAAAGCAACCTGCCCTTATTGCGTCAAAGCTAAGCAAATGCTTGATGATGCTGGCATTCCTTACACATACTCTGATGTTGTTAAAGATAGCGCTGCCCTTTATCGAATGATCCCCGAAGTAAAGGCACACATAGGATTAAAAACACCAGTAACTGTGCCACAAATCTGGCTAGAAGATGAGTACATTGGCGGTGCAGACAATTTGGCAAGTTGGCTTAGCAAGCGTAATCTCGATAGCAAACCTGATAACGTTCTAGAGTTTGGTGAGAAAAACGTTTCTTGACCAAAAATTAGAGCTGTAAAATAACAAAAAGCCCGCGATTAAATCGCGGGCTTTTTGCAAGAATTCCGTTACTTAGCTAGCTTTTTCATCATTCGCTTGATGAAAGATACTTTTTTAGGTTGTGGCTTGCCATATAGCATCTCGTCAATCATTTTTTTTGCAGCGATTTGACCAATGTAAGCAGCACCTAGTTCATAACCCATGTTCTTTCTCCAATAGGCATTTTGTAATTTAATTACTTTTCTACGTAATTATATACCTAACCAAAGCAAAAACAAGATGCAAATCACATTTAATTGTAATTTAATTACCATTAGTCATATCGCATAATGAGAGATAGCTAACATTATGATAAATAGGTATAAAATATAGAATCCTTCTAATTACTATACTTCTCTCACAACTTATCTCTTCGATATAATCAGTCAAGGTCAACTCAAATTATACGCCGTAACGATAAATTCTATTTATCCATCATTCGTAACTAACTGTTTTAAATAAATAACTCCAATATTCTGACATTATTCCTATATGGAATTTCCATCATTCCACACTTTCAGTGCATTGTTTTCTATACTTCCGAGCATCGTTAATTCGACACTAAAAATAATTCTTAAGATTTTAGACGTAACCGACAAGTGATCGCGCTCTTTTCCCAATCCTGTTTCGCCAATCATTTGTATAGCAAGGTAAAGTGAATGCTCTATCCAAACACGAAAGACTGCCTCATCATTGATAACTACCCGCTAGTTAGGGAAGCACTAGCTCAGATCGTGTCTAGCATCGATGATTTAGATCTAGTCCATCAAACCGGTAATATTCAGACGGCTTTAAACCTAGTAAAAAACAGTAATATCGAACTTATCATCCTAGATGTAAATCTCGCAGAAGCTGACGGTTTTGAGTTCATGCGCAGAGCCTACGCTTGTGGATACAATGGTAAAGCAATCTTCGTATCCAGTTACGGTTACCCAGTATACTCAGAAACTGCGTATAAACTGGGCGTCAACGGTTACATTAGTAAATCAGAAGACAGTCCGCTTATCCGTGATGCGATTAGTGGTGTGATGCGTGGTTACAACCTATTTAAGACTGACTATAAAGAGCGAAGCCGTAACATTGTGCTCTCTCAAAGAGAAACTGTAGTATTTAACTACCTTAAGAAAGGCTATACCAACAAACAAATCTCAGAATTTTTGTCCTTAAGTGCGAAAACAATCAGTACGTACAAGTCTCGTATTCTAGATAAGTATGAAGCGAACTCAATCGTGGAATTGATCAACTCACACGATGTTCTTGAGAGTAAGAAACCCGCCCTAGCAAGTTAGCTAATTTTGAGCAGGAGAGGTCTACTCCTCTCCTTTCTTATTTACGATACTTTTAATAATGTCATGCAGTTTTCGGTGCAATGGATTTTGTCGATTACTTTGCTTCATACACGTCACAACTGGCGTAAATGTCTGCATGTAATCCGGAAATGGCACAAATCTAAACCCGTTACTCGGCATCAAATGCTTGGATAACACCACCGAATAATTGTCTCTCTGAATCATGGATAGGGCGACACTCAGATTATCCAATTTAACCTGATAATCAAACGATAAGTCGTATTTTGCCATCTGTTTGATCAACCTGTGGTTGGTTTCGTTCCATCCGCGAATTTCAAAGAAAACACACGGATTTTCGAATACCTGCTCCCAACTTTCTACATTACTATTACTCGCTACAACCGCCCCTATTTCGACATTAATTAGACTGGCTTGATAGATAGCTTTGGAGCAATCTTCATTAAAGAACTGAATACCTATGTCTGTTTTCCCGTCAACAATAGATTGGTAAGTATCTGAACGCCAAGTTCTAAGTTCAACCCTCGAACGACAAAATACAGACTTAAGTGCAACGAGCAACTCTGTTCCAAAGCACTCGATCGATAAATTGTCTAACGCAACAACGATTGGTTTTTCATAGTTTTTCTCGTCAAACGCTTCCCCTCGCTTCAAAGCCTGTTCGACCGAACGTAAACCTGTTTCGATACCAGGGATTATTCTTTCTAAATAATGTGTAGGTTCTAGCCCATTGGACGACCTTACAAACAGCGGATCACCCAATTGTTCTCTCAATTTAGACAGATGCTTACTGATCGCACTTTCCGTTTTACCTAACACAGCAGCCACAGTGGTCAAACTGCGATATTGATATATTAAAACTAATACTTTCAATAAGTTGTAGTCATGCTCTTTATGCATTCTTCTGCCTAATTTATTTATAATGTAGGGTTAAGCTTTGTTTCGCTTGACCTGATACAGTAAAGCATCTGCTCGCTTAATGGCTGACGAGAGAGACTCTTTTTCTTGTAACACCGTGACACCAAAACTGATATCAAGCGTCAAATTATTTTCCCCAAACGTTTTCGAGCGTATAGTTCGACTCAATGTATTGGCCAAACGCTCGGCAGTTTGCAGTCCACACCCAGGTAATAAGACTAGAAACTCATCACCGCCACTACGTATAAGATAGTCACTCTCACGAAAACACTGACGCATGCATTGTGCAATATACACAATAGCCTCATCCCCAACATGGTGCCCGTAGTTATCGTTAATTAGCTTTAACTTATCGCCATCTATGACAATGACAGCCAAACCCTTCTTTTCAATCGCATACTTAATGCCACTGTCTCTAAGAATTGCACGGTTATAAAGCCCTGTCAGTTCATCTAGCTTTATTGCCAGTTCTGCCAGTTTTAACTTTTCTCTTTTGACCTTGAGCTCATCTAGCCGAATGACGACATAGAAAAACAGTGCCACCATAGAAAAGTAGATCCAAAGAGAATCTACGACAATTTTGCTGTAGGGTATTTTATAGACAATGCTAAGCCTATCGTCGACTTGAGTTCGTTCCGCGTGCGCTGATTGATGGAAAGGGTAACGAGTGTCTTCAATAATGATTTCCCGCCCTATTTCACTTCTCGTACTAAAATACTGTTTGTTATAGAGAAATGGAAACTTATTGAGATAAACATCAGCATTAACATCTCCGGTCATTCCAAATTCGTCATAGACAGGGCTTGAGATGGTGATAACGGTTTTGCTGGTTACGTTATCTCTATAGATGTCGGAAACAACAATTCGGTTATCCAAATCTTCTTGAGACGCATACTTTGAACACTTAAACGACTCCAAACATATTTTTTTAGAAAAGACTTCGTTCACATTCGTGTTGGTAAGACCAAAAGCATGACTAGCTAGTATTTTCATCCCTTCATAGGAGCGATAATACAAAAGATATTCTTGGCCTAATGCTAATTCGGGCATGCTATTAAACATACGCTGTGCCGTCATGCTAACAACCCGTTCATTATGAGTCAGTGGCTCTCCTGGATTGAGCAAGTAGACTCGCCCTTTGTCGAAAATTGGGTAGCCGACTTCTTCATCTTTATTGGCCGCAATTTGTGCCTCAAAAAGAACACCCAGTATATACAAGGTGGATTTGTAATCTTGTATGGATTTAGTGACTAGATGAAACTGCGCTACTTCGTTTTTTACCAACTTATCAAGGGATTGGAACACAGCGAAGCCGTAAATCAAAGAAGATACAAGCGCTGATTTAAACAAGAGTAGAGTGTATTTCTTCGTCAGCTTTTGCATCTAGGTTTCGCAACACATCGTTAGAATATGAATGGCATGCAATTATCAGTGATGCAGTAAGTATTATCAATACAAATAGATCAAGTCGTGGAAAGCAAAGACAAATTAAGAGATAGACGTGGGGAAATACTGACGAAAAAAGAAAGACCCTGTAAACCCAAAAGTCACCTAGCCATGGTGTAATTCTATATTCTGTTCTGAATCTATCGTTCGGACGTTGTTAGTCAGGTTCACAGGGTCTTAAGACTGTTATACGCTTGTATCGAAAATAAGATACTGCAGAAACTGACAGGTTGACTTTTCCGTAATTGCAATAATTCAAGCTGACTAAACTGTCAGTTATCCTCTCCAAAGCGTGGCGCTAACCTATGCATGAAACTGTATAGGAGGAAACCCCATGGAACCTATTGTCTATATCCGAAAATATGATGAATTGACCGAGAAGCAGAAATACGAAATGCACACGCTAAGATATGATGTTTTTGTGCGTAGACTTCGTTGGTCTTTGAATACTGAAAATCAACTAGACATTGATGAATATGATCGACCGGATGCCAAATTCATTGTTATTGAATACCAGGACAAGGTCGTCGCGTGTTGGAGGCTTATACATGCCGATACACCTTACATGTTAAAGCACACTTTTCCAGAATTACTTCAGGGAGAATCTTTTGACGACCATAATGTTATCGAGCTTTCAAGGTTTGCAGTCGATCGCGAGGTATCCAAACAAGCATCTCACATTAACTTTACTGAACTACTTTTCTATTTGGTTGTGCAATATGGTTTTGAGCAGGGCTTCACTACATTTATTACGCCAACAACCACAGGAATAGAAAGGATAATGCGCCACGTCGGTATCCCGAATCAACGCATAGGGGATGGAAAGATTAGAATGTTAGAGCATACGAAAAGTGTCGCTTTACGTGTCCCTATTAATGAAGCGTTACGAAATTGGTTTACCAACGCTTCCATAAACCAACATAGGCTCGATAGAGCCAGTTAGCAAGGCCTTAGAGACCGCTTGAGTGCGAGAGAATGCATTGAGCTTTTCACTCGCATTCTGAATATGAAAATTTACAGTGCGCTCAGAGCAACCAATAATCTGGGCCACTTCCCACGAACTTTTTCCTTCCGCTACCCAAGCTAAACATATTTGCTCTCTAAGTGTGAGGCTCGATTTAACTTGTCCGAACTGCTTTTCACATACATGGTTTCTGATATCGTTAATGTAATCAGCAACCAGACTCCCCACGTAAGTTGATAGGATCGTTGATTCGTGGTCTATCTTCCGAGTTCCTTTCCTATTAGAAAAACTGATAAGCCCCAAGCACCCATGGTTGGCGCGAAGCGGGATCGTAATACCATCTCCCAAACCAAAGTCAGACGCCAATTTGATCACATTTTTATCATCTGGAATATCATTGGCGAGAAGAGATCGCCATTGGAGAGGAAGCATGCTATTCCGACAATGAAGTACGACTTGATCGAAGTACATGACTTCATTATCTTCATAGAATTGCCGCCAAGCTAAAGGCTGGTTAGTCAACACGACATTTTCAGCTCTCATTACTGTCACCGGCACCGAAACAGCAAAGAGATAATGTTCAAAGCCAATAACTTCAGTTACCTCAGCAAGTTTGCCACTGAGGTCTTCAAAGTCAAACTCATCGTTTGATCCTATATCTCTGATCAAAGTTGCGTTTATTTTATCAACTAACTGCACAATTAGCCCTTCTCTTCAACTACGCCTATGAGACTATGCACTCTATTGAACAAGATAACGAGACTAAAACCAGATTACAAACATTAAGAACTGAAGCACGCCATTAAATGACGTACACACTCCTTAATCTTACGAGGTTGATATCTATCCCTATGATAAATTAGCGAAAGTGGTACCAACTCAATACCCCAATCATCAAATACAGGTTTTAGAACCCCTGCCGCCAATTCGTCTTCGCAATAAAGGGTCGGGACTCGAATTAGCCCTAACCCAGACTTTGCCGCATTAATTAGCACACGCCCGTTCTTGCATTTCAGGTCGCCGTTAATGGAAGTTTCGAAGACTTCTTGATTGATGTTATTTACAAAGCGCCACTTGGTTACTGAGCCTGTAATGCATTTATGCTGCTTTAGCTCTTTAGGGTGAGTTAGTTTAGGGTATCTAGCAAGGTAGTCAGGACTGGCTAGCGTTTGCATTTCAATGTTTGTGAGATGTCTAGCGATATAATTAGAATCGGGTAATACCCCCATACGTATGGCTAAATCAAACTCTTCTTCGAGTAAGTCAACTCGATGGCTCGAGAAATCAAGCTCTATATTGACCTCTGGATATTTCAATAAAAACTGAGATAAGTAGTTTGCAACAAGCTCCTCACCTATATAACCACCTACACAATTGATCTTAATACTTCCACGGACTTCTTCCACATCGTCAATTGCAGCATGTACCGCTTGATCAATCGACTGCAATGCACCATCACAAGAGCTTAAAAATGCTTTACCTGCTTCCGTTAACTTCATTGTTCGAGTGGTTCGAATAAGTAGACTCACTCCCATTTGCTTTTCTAGCGATTGAATCTGCCTCGAAACATGGGACCTCGACACGTTGAGTGCTTCAGCCGCCTTTGTAAAGTTACCTAAGTTAGCGACCAGCACAAAAGCGCGAACATCAAGAAGATTAATAGATGAATGATACATGATGAAGTTCTCAAGCAAGTGATGACATTATTCTGTCGTGCATGGCTAGAATTGCAATAAAAACCAAGAATTAATCTCCCATTGTTAGTTAGTGGCAATAGCAAAACTTAGTCACATCAATTTGGCTATAAACTATGAGAAACACCAGCAACACCTAATGTATTTGGCAAAATCATTCACACAGCAAATTCCTTTCTCAATTGGATAACTATTCTTCACTGTGAGCCAAGTAATACTTTTGTGGTAGTGATTTAATCTGAAATTAACAGCTAGTGAACAAATAAAAAACAGATAAATTACCCACTATTTTCAATTGAATTAATTGTTTGTCTTAGATCATTACATCGGCATGTAGTTGTCGTGCCACAGTGTAATATTTTGTACAGTTTCTGACATATTTTGAAATAGATACTTTAGATATTTAACAGTTTCAAGGGAGAATTATGTTAGAACTATTAATTGGTCTAGTCGTGACGATCGCCGTCGGCTACTTCATTGTAAAAGGCTACCGACCGGCTGGCGTACTACTGACTGCAGGTATTGCACTACTGCTATTAACAGGGATTTTGGGCCATACCGTACTACCGGCAAAAATCACCTCTACGGGTAACATCGTTACTGATTCACTCGAATACGTGAAGTACATGCTGCAATATCGAGGCGGCGGTCTGGGTATGCAAATCATGCTACTTTGTGGTTTTGCCTCTTATATGACTCACATTGGCGCAAACAACGTCGTAGTAAAACAGTTTTCAAAACCCCTCTCTTTCATTAAATCTCCTTACATTCTACTTGTTGCCGCTTATATTGTGGCTTGTTTGATGTCTCTAGCGGTTAGTTCGGCAACGGGCCTTGGTGTGCTACTAATGGCAACCTTGTTCCCTATGATGACGGCCATGGGTATCTCTCGCCCAGCAGCGGTAGCAGTGTGTGCCTCACCAGCAGCCATCATTCTGTCTCCAACTTCCGGTGATGTTGTGATTGCCGCAGAAAAGTCTGGTCTTGCGCTTGATGTATTCGCGGTACAAACCGTCTTACCTGTTTCAATCTGTGCCATTATTGTTATGGCTGCTGCCGCATTTTTTTGGAACAAATATCTAGATAAAAAAGAAAATACGCCAATGGAGCGCGTTGATGTGTCAGAAATGAAGGTAGACGCTCCCGCATTCTATTGCATTCTGCCTTTCTTACCGATCATCGGTGTTTTCCTTTTCAATGGCCGTACGATTCCAGGTCTTACACTTGATATCTACACTATCGTTGTAGGCTCTATCTTCCTAGGTGCCCTCATCGACTTTATTACTAAACGCTTCAACGGCCAAAAAACATTAGAAGACTTAGAATCTTGTTATCAAGGTATGGCCGATGCCTTTAAAGGCGTTGTTATGCTCTTGGTTGCTGCTGGTGTATTTGCACAAGGCTTAATGTCGATTGGCGCTATCGACAATCTTCTTCACCTTGCAGACAAAGCGGGTGCGGGCGGTGTCGCACTAATGTTAATCCTCACCGGTCTGACTGTAGCCGCGGCGATTGCAACAGGTTCAGGTAATGCGCCATTCTATGCATTCGTTGAGCTGGCACCTTCTCTAGCGGCAAAAATGGGATTAAATCCAGCATTCCTAATCATCCCAATGCTACAAGCCTCAAACCTAGGTCGTACAATTTCACCAGTTTCTGGTGTTATCGTCGCCACATCAGGTATGGGTAATATTTCTCCATTTGAGGTTGTGAAGCGTACCTCGGTTCCTGTGCTTGCTGGCCTGATTACCGTAATCATAGGCACCATGGTATTAGTACCGATGAGTGCATAGTCCAATAATCGAATATCCAAGGGAAGCAACTGCTTCCCTTTTTTACGTTCAAATCAAAACCTCGCCTTTCACGCAATAAAAAATTCAATTGGTTACACCTCTATCTGGAATGTACGTACTAAGCTTTGTAGTGCGAGGACAATAAAGCCAGTAAAGAGGAAACAATAATGAATAAGAGACTCATTGGAATGCTTCTTGGTACAGCGTTAGTCAGTAGTTACTCTGTAGCGGGTGAACATGTTATCTATGAGGTAGATGGGCAGCCTTATGAAGGCTACTGGGCCAAAGTGAATAATACAGCGCCACTAGTGTTGTTAGTTCATGACTGGGACGGTCTCACTGAATACGAAGAAGACCGAGCAGAAATGCTCAATGAAATGGGCTATAACGTATTCGCAGTGGATTTATTCGGGCAAGACGTTCGTCCAACAAAAGTTGAAGACAAGAAGCAGCACACAGGTGAGCTCTATAAAGACAGAGCCAAGCTTCAAGCTCTGATGAATGCTGGATTACAAGAAGCCGGCAAACTTGGTGGAAACTTAGATGATACCGTGGTCATGGGATACTGCTTCGGTGGTGCTGCTGTATTAGAATCCGCGCGAGCAGGTATGAATGCGCGAGGCTTCGTAAGCTTCCATGGTGGCCTAACAACGCCCGATGGACAAAACTACGCACAAACTAAAGCACCGATCCTAGTGCTTCACGGCACTGCTGATACTGCAATCCCCATGTCTCAATTTGCGCAACTTGCGGTGGAATTAGAAAAGAACGGTGTAGAGCACGAGATGATCACCTACAGTGGTGCACCACATGCCTTTACTGTGTTTGGTTCTAAAAACTACCGTGAAGACGCCGACAAAAAGTCTTGGAAAGCCTTCTCTGAGTTTTTAGTCGCTAAGACAGGTAAGTAAACCATTGGTTTGGCTTAGATTAGATAACCGGAAAACAAAAAAGGTCAGACGATATGTCTGACCTTCTTGATCATTTCAATGTGATTTAAGCTGGATTCTTAGCTTTGAACAAAATCGCGTACATTACTGGGATGAAGACCAAGGTTAAAATGGTCGCAAATCCTAATCCGAACATGACCGTAATAGACATGTTAACGAAGAATACGTCTCCCAGTAGTGGGATCATACCTAATATCGTTGTACATGCCGCAAGCATTACTGGTCGCATACGAGAGATCGAAGAATCAATAATCGCATCATAAAGCGGTTTTTCTTCCGCTTGCATATCGATTTCTTCCAATAACACTATCGCATTCTTAATCAATAGACCGATTAAACTCAACGCACCCAGCAACGCCATAAAGTCAAAGGCCCCATCAAGCAGCAGAAGACCAGCTGTAATACCAATGATTGCCAGTGGTACAGTAATCCAGATGATCAGTGGCTGACGTACTTTACCAAACAGCAACACAACCACGATAATCATCATGATGAATGAAACCGGAATAGCACTGAACAAGGCTCCTTGCGCTTCAGCTGAATCTTCGTACTCACCACCCCAGTCCATCGAATAACCTGGTGGCAGTTCGATAGCCTCTATCTGTGGCTTTAAGCGTTCAAACAGTGGTGCTGCCAGTTCACCCGTAGGGTTCGCAGAAGCAATAATGGTCGTCAAACGATCGCGTCCACGAATCATTGCATCTTCCCATACCGTTTCAAAGCCAACGACAACTTGTGCAATTGGCACTGTTCTTTGCAGAACAGGGCTGTATACTTGCGCATCCATCAATTGAGCAACGTTTTGTCGCTCACTCGCATCGGAACGGAAGTAAATTGGTAGTAGCCTCACGCCATCACGATAAATACCAACTTGAGAGCCTTCACTCGCTGCCTTTAACGAAGCAGTAAGCTCAGTACGAGTGATCCCGAGTTGTCGAGCCACCTGTTCATTAAAGATTGGTTTAATCAACTTAACCGGTTGACGCCAGTCGTTACGAACTTCCTTCGTCTCAGGGTCAGCATGCATGATCGCTTCAGCTTGAGAAGCTAAATCACGCAAAACTTCTGGATCCGGACCAGCAAATCGAGCTTCGATTTTCGAGTCACGTCCAGGGCCGATACGTAGCCCTTTGATCTTAGGCTCGATATTGTCGATATTTTCTGTCATGAAAGTATCGATTTTCTTTTGTAACGGTGCGATCTGTTCACGTGTCTCAGTACGAACAATGATCTGACCGTACGCTTTGGTAGAGTCTTGTGGTGTATATACCAACGAGAAACGTGATGCACCGCCACCAATGAAGCTCGCTGTCCATTCAACCCCTTCTTGTTCACGAATAAAGTCGGCAATTTTCAGGGTATCATCGCGAGTTTGACGAATATCGGTACCCTCAACTTCCCAAACATCTACGAAGAACATTGGCGTGTTTGCATTTGGGAAGAACGCATTCTTAACGAATCCAAATCCCCATACCGAAGCAACAAACATTGCCAAAATCACACTAATGGTCAGTGCTCGTTGCTTAAGCGCAAACTGAAGAACGCTCTTATAAATTACAAAGCCAGCACCTGCGTATGGGTCTTTCTCTTCTTCCCCTTCTTTCTTGTCGTCTTTTTTGAGCAACAATGCACAAAGCAGTGGTGTCGTCGATACGGCCGTAACCCAGCTTAAAGACAGAGAAATTAGGATTACGTAGAACAGAGAACGGGTAAATTCACCAGTGTTACTCTGAGACATACCAATTGCTGCAAACGCTAGAATACCTACAGCGGTACCACCGAGTAGCGCCCAGCCATTCGCACCAACGACTTCTCCAGCGGCCTTCATCGCTGGAACACCGCGCTTGATCCGTATCATCATTCCTTCGGCGACAACGATGGCATTATCTACCAACATCCCGAGAGCAATGATCAACGCACCTAGAGAGATACGTTGTAGCTCGATACCATACATGTGCATTAGTGCCAAGGTACCTGCCACTGTGATCATCAATACTGCGCCGATAATAAGTCCGACACGTAACCCCATAAAGGCAAGCAGAACAACAACTACGATAATCAACGCTTCGACAGTATTGGTCACAAACCCAGCTACTGACTGATCAACCTCAGATGGCTGATCGTAGATGATATCTAGGTTCATCCCAAGCGGGATTTGGTTCTCTAGACTTTCGATCTTATCTGCGATTAATCCGCCTACTTCCACAACGTTTTTACCAGGAAGCATTGAAATACCAACTGTTAACGAAGGTTTTCCATTGAAGTAGATGAGCTTCGACGGCTCTTCGACATATTCACGCGTTACTTCGGCAATATCGCCTAAACGTATTAGCTTCTTGGTGTCACTTGAGATAAGTAGATCTTCAATTTCACTTACATGTTTAAAGCTACCTGTCGGCTCAATTCGAATAAACTCAGGTCCAACACGGAAACGACCAGAATCGGAAACCAAGTTTTGAGAACTTAACAGGTTCTCTATCGTAGCCATATCAATGCCAAGTTCCGCCATTTTGGCTCTAGACATCTGAACATAAACGACTTCTTTTTGGTCACCATCAATTGCAACTTTACGTACGCCGGGGACAAGTACTAGTTGCTTCTTAAGGTTGTCAGCAACATCTTTTAACTCACGATACGTATAACCTTCGCCATTAAGCGCTAGGAACCCACCATAAACATCGGCAAAATCGTCGACAATTTGCGGCTCGCCTGCACCAGGAGGCAATTTATGCTTATTGTCGGCAATTTTACGGCGAAGTTCATCGTATATACCTGGCATTTCAGCTGAGGTATATTCGTCTTTAAACTCAATCGTAATATCCGACAAACCTTCACGAGTTACTGAGCGTTTGATCCGTTTAACTTGCCCAAGAAGACGTACCGCATCTTCGATGTGATACGTAACCTCGTCGTAGACCTCCTGAGGAGAAGCTCCTGGATAAGCAGTAATGATTTTTGCTTCTTTGATTGTGAATGCTGGGTCCTCAAGTTTGCCCATTTCAAAGTAAGCCAAAACACCGCCAATGGTCATTAGCAGGACTAAAAGCCAGCTATTCACCTTATTCTTTACTGAATACTCACCTAAATTCATAAAACATCTCTTCTTGCTGAGTTACAGTTATTGCGCCTGATCGATTTCAGGCATTAGGCTCACTTCCATACCTTTAATCAAAAATGGAACACCTACAGTGACAATGCGTTCACCCATTTCAAGTCCAGAGAGTACCGTGATTCTGTCACCAGACATCGTGGAGACTTCGATCTGCTTTGGAGAAACCGTGTTGTCGTCTCCAACAACCCACACTGTGGCATTGTGTGCATTGTCGCTAATTACCGCAGTTGCAGGCACTTGGATTGAGCCTTTCGTTTCTTGGAGTTTAGAAAAATCTGCAGTGACATAGCCCGTCATGCCTGGAAGGATATTTTGATCCGATGGTGCCTCAAGTGTCACCGTCACCTCAAAGGTTTGTGTATCAGCATCAGCTTTAGAGGACACTTCCGTCACCGTGACTGGGTATGGTTTCTCTCGAGCTGCATCAAAATAAGCGAAGACCGGAATCTCTACAGGATCTTCAGCTTGCTCATCACGAATTTGCCTTACCAATTTTTCAGGAACGTTAAATTTCAATTCAAGGGTATTTAGGTTTTGGAAAGTAAACACCACCTGTTTAGCTTCAACATTTTCGAAATTTTGAATGTCTCGCTGTGCCACAAAACCATCAAAAGGCGCTAAAAGTTTGGTATAGCCAAGTTCTGTATTTGCTTTATCGTATGCTGCTTTTGCACGTGTCAAATTAGCGCGCAACTGCTCGAAATCTTTTTTGGAGATAAAATTATCTTTGATCAGTTCTTGAGCGCGTTTAAAGTCAGCTTGAGTTCGCTGCAAAGTCGCACGTGTATCACGCACAGCGAGTTTAAAATTAGTGTCATCTAATGTCGCAAGTACCGTGCCTTTCTTAACGTTATCACCCTCTTTTACTGGGATGCTGTTGACCTTACCCGAGACACGGAACGCCATATCAGCACGATTCGACGCGAGAACACGCGCAGGGAATTCACGAATCATACTTTGGTTTTCTAAACCAATGACCATAGTTTTAACAGGACGAACAACTGGCGCTTCTGCCTTTTGTTCTGGTTCAGGACTGCATCCTGATAGAGCAACACCGATTACCGTTGCTAAAGTTAGCGCACGTAAATGAGTTTTCATAACAACCACCCAACAAAAAAATTTATAAAAACCAAGACAATAATAGGTCTAAGAAATCAATTACACGTTATTGGTACACGTTACATTAAGCGTAGCAAAAAGCAACAAACCACAAACAAAAACCCAACCTTTGAAAAATCCCATTAGTTCCCCCAACTAGCTCAGCCTAGACAGGGCAATATCTAAGACCTTAAATTAACTACGAGTTCATTCTTTTTTTGGTTTTTTTAGCTTTAATTGAAACGATAAATAAGTATCCCATACTGATACATATGATCAATATTATGTGAACATTGTATGAACAAAATTCTCATTAGGTGGCTATCCTCACTATTCGCTATTTCGATACTTGGCACCTACCTGCTTTTGAATTTTGACTCCCCTCTGACACTCAAACAACTTGAACACGAAGAACACCACTCCCTCGCCCACAAACAACAATATGGTGTCCTTCACCTTGTTGCTCCAATAAAGCACGTCAAACTACAGGGTAATGACAAAAATAAGGCCCAGCTAGGACTACAACTTTTTCTTGACCCTAGGCTGTCTTCCAATCAACAAGTGAGCTGTGAATCGTGCCATCATATTTTCGATAATGGCGCAGAAAGCATCCGTGTCTCACGAGGTGTAAACGGCACAGGCGTTAGGAATTCTCCTACAGTATTCAACATAGCCTATAACAGTCGTTTCTTCTGGGATGGGCGTGCGTCAAGTCTTGAGAAGCAAATGGACGGTCCCGTCCACAACCCTCTAGAAATGAATACTAACTGGAGAAACATCGTTGAATATGTGCAATCGGTGCATGATTACCGGGTACAATTCAACGAGTATTTTGGTGGCGTCATCACAGAAGAAACGGTCAAAAACGCCTTAGTTACGTTTATGACTGCGCTTAACACGCCAGACTCGCCTTTCGACTTATTTCTCAAAGGACAAACCGACGCAATGGAACCAATTGCCCACTTGGGCTGGGAGAAGTTCCAGTCTTTGGGCTGTGTGGTATGCCATCAGGGAACTAACATAGGCGGTAACCTTTTTCAGAGATTTGGCAATGTCAGCACGACGACTACTAGAGAAAGAGATCTAGGTCGTTACAACGTCACAGGAATTGATTCTGATAAAGGAGTGTTTCGTGTACCTAGTCTTAGAAATGTCGCAAAGACTGCACCTTATTTTCATGATGGTCGTGCTGCGACATTGGAAGAGGCGATTGTCACCATGGCTAAAGTACAGCTAGGAAGAGAGTTAGATGCCACTACAACTCTTGAAATTAGCGCCTTTCTAAATGCACTGTCGGCTCCACCTCCCCCACTCTTGACGGAGCTAGCGCAATGAAAAGGAGATTGTTTAACCGTTCACGGATAGAGTTGCTCTACATGCTTGGTACTTTAATAGCCGCATGTTGGCTTATGATAAGCGCCGTCAATAGCTATGTCAGTGAAGCTTATCAGAAGGCGTACCTATCACTGTCTCAGAATGTCACTCACAACCTCGAAGAGATATACGTCTTTGAATATAGTGACAACAGTACCTACGACCAGTTTTCAAATGAATTGGTATCTATAGAACTGTTATCTGACAAACTGTATGAGAATATTCGACAAAACCATAATGCCTACTTTCCAATCCTGAACCCGGTGCCTGAAGCAGCAGTCACCTCCGCAAAAACCATTCGAGACGCAATGTTGTCATTTACGCAAAGATTAGAACGACTACTCAGCGCAAAAGTATCTCTAGAATATTCCAGTAAAACCATCCAAGCTTTAAAAGACAAGCTCTGGAGAGACTCCCTAAATGAAGCTGACAAGCTTTCCATCTATCAGTACCTTGATGCTAAAAGCAACTTAAGCGATTTATCAAGCACGCTCCGCGACAATACTAGCGTCGTGACTCTAGACAACTATATCCGACTAAACAAGCGTGTGATGCAAGATATTAGCAACGAAAAGAAAGCTCTAATTGACAGTGAAGTTCATCGTTTACTAAATCAAACCAACGATTTCTGGTTACAACGCTCTTCAGACACCAAGGTTCAAATCGCTTTGTCATCAGTAACGCTTTTTTTGTGTTTAGGCGCATATCTATACTGGCGTCAATGGCTACAGCAACATGTAGAAGCCAAACTGAACAAAGAGTTGCTCGACAACGAAAAAGAGCGCTCTCAGCTAGCCATGGTGGTCGAACACGCCAGCGATGCCATTGTGATTACAAATAGAGATGGCCTAACAACATGGGTTAACAGTGCATTCGAGAAACTCTCTGGCTACCAACTCGCAGAGACCATTGGCAAGAAGCCAGGTGACCTTCTACAAGGAATTGACACTTCCAAGGAGGAAATAAAGCGAATTTCAGATGAACTCGGTCAAGGGCATACTGTTCAATCAGAGCTTTTAAACTATCACAAAGATGGGCACCCATATTGGATCGACATTGTTATAACACCGATTAGGAATATTCATAATCAAATCGAACAATTTATTGCAGTAGAACGAGATAGCAGTGATAGAAAGCAGTTGGAGCAAAATCTTCAACAAGCGGTCCAAATAGCTGATGCCTCAAACCGAGCTAAATCAACATTTCTTGCTACCATGAGCCATGAGCTGAGGACA
Organism: Vibrio sp. ER1A; assembly: GCF_000733315.1. NCBI lineage: Bacteria > Pseudomonadati > Pseudomonadota > Gammaproteobacteria > Vibrionales > Vibrionaceae > Vibrio > Vibrio sp. ER1A. Next base: position 312,447 of record NZ_JPJA01000086.1, on the reverse strand, counting down.
CCACTAAACGGCATTTTGGGCATGGCTCAAATTCTCGAGTCCTCGGTGACGCAACCGCAACACAAAGAGCAACTCAGTGTTTTGCTAGAGTCCGGTAATCACTTGTTGTCTTTGTTGAACGACATTCTCGATATATCAAAAATAGAAGAAGGAAAACTCGAACTTGAAGATATTGGCTTCGCGATAGACGAACTTTGCTCTCCAATAATCAGTACATACTCAGCAATTTGCAATGAAAAAGGTATTCAGTTCAAACTGAATAACCAATTGCCACCCGGAAAATCTTTCCGAGGAGATAAATCGCGCCTCAGACAATTAATCTTTAATTTGCTCGGAAATGCGGTCAAGTTTACAGAGCGTGGAGCTGTTGAGTTGGTTTTTTCAAGCTCTCAAAGTTCAATATCGATATATCAGGAACAGTTAAATATTGCTGTCATAGATACTGGTGTAGGCATACCACACGACAGACTAGCTACAATCTTCGATCCTTTTACCCAAGCAGAGGCATCTACAACAAGACAATTTGGGGGAACAGGGCTCGGACTGGCAATTGTAAAGAAATTGTCCAACCTCATGGGAGGTGACGCTTACGTGTCCAGCGAACTAGGCAAAGGAAGCAAGTTCACTGTCACCGCCAACCTAACGCCAATTGCGAACAAAGCAATTCAGCTTAAAGACAAGGTCTCACTCGATGAACAGGCGATCGCTCAGTCTCTTACAATCCTTCTCGTTGAAGATAACAAAGTTAATGCTCTCGTCGCGAAGACATTTTGTATGAAACAAGGACACAATGTAGAAGTAGCGGAAAATGGGAAAATAGCGGTAGAGAAAGTCGGTAAAAAACAGTACGACCTTATCATCATGGACAACCATATGCCCGTAATGGATGGCATAGAAGCAACTCGTATTATTAGACAAGAGCTTAGGTCAAAAACCGTCATATTTGGCTGTACCGCCGATGTTTTTAAGGAAGCTCATGATAATTTTGTGGATGCTGGTGCAAACCATATTCTGACCAAACCCCTGCAAAAAGAGAGTTTTATCGATGCTCTCCAAAGATACCAACACCTATTAGTGAACTCGACGCCACCTGAAAACAGTAATGTTATCCAGTTAGTGCGCCACGATATAATGCAACTAGATTGCACCAATACTGAAGCGGAACTCACACTGTTGGATTCAACAACCGAATCGAAACAAATGCGGTTACACAATATAGAACAATTTCAATCCATCGGCGAAGAAACACTCAACACACTCGTCAAAGTCTATTCTTCACAAGACGTTACCGGGCTCAAAAGCGTTATTTTAACGCTCAGGAAGGTAGCTCAAAATTCCGGGTTGAATAGACTTATCAACAAAATAGATGTGTTACTAAGTGAGTTAGATAACGACACCGTCCCGAATCTTGAAGCGATGCAATCACTGGTTAACCTAGTCGAAGTCAATATCCATGAAGCGATTCGCATACTTGATCATCAGCAAGGTAAGCGGCCGCCAATATCAACAATTTCACCAAATTAACTATCGATACTAACACAAGTTCAGGATACATTATCATTACCGGATGTTGTGAAAGAGAGATGGAATTTAATGCTCAAAGCGGTAGTGTTTGATTTGGATAATACGTTGGTATCTTGCAACCTCGACTTTAAGCTTCTTCGTAAAGAACTAGCCTGTCCTGATGATATAGATTTGCTAGAGCATGTTGCCAGCTCGAGCGAGAGCGCTAAACGCAGGGCACTAAACGACATTATTCTTCGCCATGAAATCGAAGATGCTCGCTCAAGTACGCTTATGAAGGGAGCACATGAGTTGCTAAAGTGGATGGAAGAAAAGCACCTCTATTCAGGCGTCATTACTCGCAATTGTCGTCAGGCTGCAGAGACGAAGCTAAAATCCAACAAAATTAAGGTTTTTGAGCTTATTACTCGAGAAGATTTTCCTGCCAAACCCAACCCTGCTTCGTTACTCTTTTTAATAGAAAAATGGCAACTGGCATCGGAACAAGTTATTTACGTCGGTGACCACGAATACGACATAAAAACCGCAGAAAATGCAGGCTGCTTAAGCTGCTTTATTTCTAATGGTAACGTGACGCCACCTAACATGACGGAAGCAACATATACTTTCGCTTCCCTTGGGGAGTTACACCACTATTTAGTGAAAACCTTATAAATAGAATATCGGTTATTTGGCCTGCTTACTTGCATACATCGCTAGATCAGCTTTAGCCAATAAATCATTGTGTGAGAGATCTTCTAAAGGTGAGAAACAAACCACACCTACGCTATAAGACAACTCAAATTCGCTGTCACTCGAACCATTGAACATCGCTATTTGATCTTTGAAACGCATCAATGGAAATTTGGCATCCACTCCTGTGGTTCCAGACATGAGTACAACAAACTCATCCCCCCCAATTCTCGCTATCACATCGGAATCTCTAAAGTTCTCAACAAGCAATCGAGCAAAGGCCACTAACGCTGCATCTCCCTGACCATGCCCGTATGTATCGTTGATCAGCTTAAACTGGTTGAGATCGAATGAAGCCATAGTGTATGGCTCCATAGCAAAACGGCATCGGTTGATGACCTTGTCAGCCAATATGTTAAAGCCTCGGCGGTTTGAAATTTGAGTCAATTCATCAATCGTGCTATCAAGGCACGCTATTAACTCATCTTCTGCGAGTTTTGCCAAATCAATAAGGTCTTGGACTTCTTGGTCACTAAAATGTCGAGGTTTGCTATCAATGATACACAACGTCCCGACCTTAACATTGTCAGCTAGCTTAATTGGCACACCTGCATAAAATCGAATATTAGGTTTAGATACAACAAGTGGGTTGTCACTAAAGCGTTTGTCAGACAGAGCGTCCGAGATAATAAACGGCTCATCACCAAGAATGGCATGCCCACAAAATGAAATATCCCTTGCCGTTTCAGTTGCATCAAGACCTACACACGATTTGAACCATTGCCGATCCCGTTCAACAATGCTCACCATAGAAATGTCTACGCTAAACATACGCTTAGCTAGACGTGTCACCCGATCGAACCTCTCTTCAGGCGTAGCCAATAGCTTCAAAGTTTGAAGAACACTAAGTCGGTAATCGTCATTTCTAGGTATCGGTGCTGGTTGCATATGTCTCTGAACCATTCTCTATCGATAGCTATAAAATTAGACAAAATACGCGAGTTCTGCCATATCTATGTAACTAAATCGGTACAAAATGATATGAACCTAGAGGAATTAGTGATAGAGCAGTTAATTGCATATTGCAAAGTTAATGCATATTGCAATTGCATAATGAGAAATTCCGCGTTGACTATGCATTAATATTGCCTTAAACCATAACATTAACCAAAAGAAATATTGGCACGCGAAATGCATTATAGAAAATGACTTCAAAATTTGAGGTCACCTAGCCAACTGACGTTGTTAGTGAACCGATTTGTTCACACTGTTTTCGGCCGATTGAGTGATCAATCGGCCTTTTCTTTATCTGATGTTTTAAAACTGGAGTAATGGCCAGCTTTTAACTAGCTAGCATCAATTACTTGATCGTCTTGCTGAGCTTCCATCTCTGCCAATTTCTGCTCTAGCTCTTTAATGCGAATTTGAGCTTCAAGCTCATCAGCACGCATCTCCGCTTCACTACGATTATCCTGTTTTATCCCATCGGCCAAAATTTCAGTACGATTAGTTTCGCGTGAATCCTCAAGGTCTTTCATTGAACCAGCAACACCACCAGCAACACCACCAGCGACCGCACCTTTAACCGCGAGTTCAGGCTCACCAGTTAAAACCCCCATGGTAGCGCCTAATAATGCCCCTCCAGCAGCTCCGCGGTTTCTCGCAGAGTTTTCGTTTTCTGAATCAAACGCGGGCGAAGAGCATCCTGCTAGCAGTGCGAGGGTAGAAATAGCGAAAAGTGATTTAAGTTGAGATTTCGAAAATGTCATAGGATGCTCTCGACGTTATGTGTTTGCTTATGGATAGACTAACGCCTTGAGCCCTATTACTGAATTCACTTGTTGTTATTAAGCTGATAAGCAGTGGTTATCAGTCAATATCACATAAAACGCCCCAGTTTAATTGGGGCGTTTATTGTTATGCCATGCCGAGTGGATTGGCAAGATTACTTTGATAGTGACCAAAGCAACATTTCCGTCGGCTTCACAGTCGCGACAATGCTTTCATCAATGATCTGCGCTGAGTCATTAATCATAGACTGATATTCTCTTGCATCGGCTGAAGACACTTTCTCGCCAGCTTCGGCTTTTGTTACCAGTGTCAAACCTAACTGAGCTATCTTCTGTGATGCCTTAGCTAACGGTACCGTATCTACTGACGCTACGTTGTTAGCAAAGACTGTAGCCGCCTCAGAAGAAGCATTGAGTAATTGCTCGTAGTGATTTTTAAGCGACGTTAAAGCAGACTTATCCCCGTTAACGTATTGTGTCACCAAATCACGCATTTCGTACACTGTGTAGCTCTCTACCGGAAGCGCATCAGCGAAACGATTCAGGCGTTCGTGTTGATTGTATAAATCTCCTGGATTCTCAGTCTGAATCCATTTTTCCCAGTTACGCGCATAGTATTGTGCAGGTTCAGTGTACTTCGCCAGCACCAATAAAGGTGTTATATCACTGCCATTCGCTAACCTTTGCATCATGACTCTTGCGTCAGCATGGTGGCGCATACCCAAAGAAATTTCCGACCAATTATCGATAGCACGCATACGCTTATACATGCTTGCTTCATCGGTCAGGTTTTCACTTGACCAGAATCGCTCCGCAATTGCATAACTGCGAGGCCAAATTCTGTTTTCCATCGTCATCGAATTGATATTTTCACCCCAAACGGTGATTTCTCCACCCAATATCAGCTTTTGTTCTTGTTCGTTCAGTTCAGCAGGATAGCCACCAGTTGGCTCAGGAATTGACGCTCCCTCTTGTGCTGAAGAAGCAACCAGTTTCCCCGTCGTTGGCCACCTTACATTACCAATAAGCTGATAGCTCCCTTCGGCAAACTGCTCTCCCGCTAGCTTAAGATTGAACTCTGTGTATGACATGAAGTTATCAAAGTGGCCGCGGAATATCTTGCCAGGTTCATATTCTAAGATCTCAACTTCAGCTCGAGATTTACCGTTATAATCCGTAAATGCACGAACTTTACCGTCTTTTGCTTGAATAATAGTGAGTAAGCCTTTGCGTGGGCCACCTTTAGTACGCGGTTTTTCCCACTGGTAACTAACAAAGCGCTCCCCTTCGTGAAGCTTATCGTCAACGGTGATGCCACTCGGCATCGGATCATTTCTATAGTGATAACTTGTAGGCTGTGGTTGGTCTAAGTAATAGCCTGTTGATAGCAACCCTTGGTAACCCTCTTGTGCCGCACGGCCAATACTGTCATGGCCTCGCCAGCTCTGAATCACGATCGATTTAGGAAGATCTTTGTGCCAGATTTCGTCCCAGCCGCTCATCTTCTTACCACGCTCCTCAAGCATTTTTTCCACTTTCGCGTTGAGGTACGACTGAAGACCTCGTTCACCATCAAGCTCTTTATCTTTGATAAAAGTTTGAATTTCTGGATTTTCTTGCCATTGTTTGTAGTTAGGCTCATCACCACCGATATGGAAGTATTCATCCGGGAACAATTCAACCACTTCGTCGAATACACTTTCTAACATGACATACAATTCAGGGTTCGTCGGGTCCATCAGAGGCTCAAATACCCCCCATTCTCTCTGCTGCGGATAACTTTGTTCCCCTAACCCAGACATCAGTTCTGGATAAGCATGAGCAACGGCTGACGCATGGCCCGGTAACGAAATTTCAGGAACCACACGAATACCTAGTTTACGTGCATACTCTACGACATAACGAATTTGATCTTTGGTGTAATAGTCACCGTCCGTGGTTTTCTCCCACAGCTTAGTGTAGTTATCTAATTGAATTCGGATTCCTTGGTCATCCCAAATATGCCAATGGAACACGTTCATTTTCGCCGATGCCATCGCATCAAGTTGGCGCAAAATCACCTCCATTTCAATGAAGTGACGAGATGTATCATAAGAAACACCACGCCATCTAAAACGCGGTTCATCGACAATACTGATTGCCGGAACAGAGTAACCATTAGCATCGGTCTGGACCAGTTGAAGAATGGTTTCAATACCACGAATAGCGCCATATGGGCGACTCGACTCTAAAACAATTTTGCCGTCATTGCTCGTTAGCTTGTACGACTCATCAGCATCAATATCTTGCACCTCACTCTTAGCTGGGGACTGAATGTCGATAATAAACGTCGCTTCATCCTCTGAATCAGCTCGCCAGTTAAGCGTCGGTAGACCTGTTTGACGTTCTAAGCGTTCTACAAATCGCTTAGCCGTATATTCGACTCGGTCGGAATTAAATCCTTTGATATAAATACTAAAATCTTTGTCTAACGTTACGCTTCCTTGACCTAATTCCACCGATTGTGGATAAGGCATTAAATTTAGATCAGTATTTGGTGCCATAGCCCATGCTGCCGTTGTTGTTAGTGAACCGGCTATCAATAACGATAAGATACTTTTTTTCATTATTACTTCCTTAGAATACAAAGTTCAGACCAATACGATAGCGCTACTCAGTTTCGCCTTTATTTGGTCCTGGGATATAAATGTTTTTGTCTGCATCGACAATTTCTGCGTATGGCCTCATAAAATCTGAGTGCTTGCAGAGAAATCTAACGGTATGCTCACGCGCGATAAATTCAGGATGAAACCAGCGCTAAAAAGCTTATTGATATGATTTTTTTCATTAATAATTATCTATTTTAGAGTTGTCAAAAGGCTACCCAAATCAATGGGCATGAAAACGAAAATAACTGGACTAAAAAGCAACCAGCTTAGTTACTGGCCGAATAACAACATAAAACTAGTTATCGTGTCGCAGCTACAGCTTCTCGTACTAGCTCACCAATGTGGTCCCACTGCTCGTTTTCGATCAACGATGTTGCAACCATCCACGTACCACCGCAGCAGTGAACTCTGTCGAGAGATAGGTAGTCATTGACATTCACTTTGCTGATACCTCCTGTCGGCATAAATGCAACATCACCGTAAGGCGCCAATAGCGACTTAACCATGTTTACACCGCCAGATGCTTCTGCAGGAAAAAACTTAAGGAAAGACAATCCTAATTCTAGGGCTTGCTCAACTTGGCTTGGGTTATTCACTCCAGGGACAATGGTTATATTGTTTTCTTGACAGTATTTAACCGTGTTGGGATTAAGGCCAGGAGCAACAATAAACTCAGCCCCTGCTTCAATAGCAAGATCTACCTGTTGTGAGTTCAAAATGGTACCCGCACCAATACACAACTCAGGGTAGGCATCTCTCATAGTCTTGATAGAAGCTGCTGCCGCCTCTGTTCTGAATGTGACTTCAGCGACTGGAAGGCCATTCTCGACTAAAGCCTTAGCTAAAGGAATCGCATGGTCCACATTATTAATTTGAATGACAGGAATAACTTTGAATTGTTTTAATTTATTAATTAACGACATGTTGACCTCTTCACAATAAATGATCCATAGCGACGAGCGGAACAATAGCGCCAGGATGTTGAATAACGATAGCAGCAACAGAATGGGCAAACTCGGCAGATAACTCGCACGACTGACCACTCAATCTCGCAGACAAATATCCCGCAGCAAAGGAGTCACCGGCAGCACAGGTATCAATCACATTCGCAACCTTCGATGCTGTGACAAAGTGGGTATTAATCTTATCGTTTTCTCGAGTTATCACCTTACATGGCTCGCTACCACGCTTAATCACCACTTCTGGAATTTCAAATCGCTCACAACGTGATTCAATAGACTCTTGCGTCCCCCATATTTCTTTATCATCATCTTCTGTGAGTAACGCTATATCCACATAAGGCAACAGCTTTTCATACCACTGTCGAGCGTCGGAGCTACTCCAAAGCTGAGGACGGAAGTTATTATCAAATATGACTTTTTTACCACTATCATGGTGGTGTTTAGCCATGGTCAGCGTTCGTTCCCTAGCACTATTGTTCAGTATGGCTAAGCTGATTCCGCTGAGATAAAGCGCATCATGTTGGTTAGCGGCTAATGCGACTTCTAGTTTACTTACCACATTGTCAAAGTAGTATTTTGCGGCACTGTCATTACGCCAGTACAGAAAGGTTCGCTCTCCATTTACATCAGTTTCGACTAAATACAGACCAGGCTGTTTGTCTGACACGGTTTCAATCAAACTCGTGTCGATATATTCATCGTTCCAAGCTCGTTTCATCTCAACCGACAATTTATCTTCACCCAGCCCCGTCGCGTAGGAAACATCAATACCTCGATTACGTCCAAGCCTTGCTAGATAAAGCGCAGTGTTAAGAGTATCGCCTCCGAATGTTCTTCGAAGTGGCTCCCCACTCAGTTCCACCATACATTCACCGAAGAAAGCTACTTTCATCAGAGCCTCTTAAAATATTAGGATTAGAAGAAGGAGTGCCGCACGCACTCCTAGATAAGACCATAATTACTCAGTAACTGGTGTCGGTTTTACTGAAGTTTCTTGAGGAGCTGAGCCCAACTCCATTTGAGCGCGTTCAGCATCAAGAATCGCTTGAGCTTGCTCAGGAGAGACCTTATTTTCAGGCGTCACTAGGCTAACCACAACACCTGCAATTGTTGCTACCGTCACTGATGGGATAACTGGATTGCCCCAAAAAGCTGTTAGGTCTGCGCTAAACATTACTGTGAATGACGCTGCCGATGCACCAACAAGTGTCGCAATCGCCCCCTGCCAAGTGTAACGTTTCCAAAAACGACCCAACATACCGCATACAAACATGCCTGACATGACCGTTGAGATCATCTTCGTGATATAGCCAATGATGTCATTCGAAGTGAGCGCGAACAGCAGTGCAAAGCCGATAACCACAACCAATGCTAGACGGGAGTAGTTCAGCATTGACTCTTTATTTGGCACTCGGCCGGTGAACATTACATATACATCGCGAAGAAGAATTGATACGCCCGCTATAGCATCTGAGCTTGCACTAGACATTGTTGCCGACAAGCCCGCGATAAGAACGATCATACCAACGCCTACCGGTAGCACAGTCGCTGCAATATAAGGGAATGCGAAATTAGCATTGTCTAGGCCTGGTTCAATCGCATGAGCAGCCATACCGATAATTGCTGGGATAATCGAGAAGAACAGATACAAAACACCAGACAATACAAATGAACGGCGAATAGTTGAGACATTCTTACCGGAGTAGATTCTTTGACGGAAAGATGGCGTCGCCAACACACCAACACCAATGACCACGGCTAGAGAGACAGCAGGAATAAGACCAAGTTTTTCAATCGCAAGGAAGCTTGTTGCCGCAGGGTCCATCGCTTCGTAAAGATTGTCCATACCACCGATGTGTTGCACAGATGAAACCGCCATCAAAATAAAGCCGACAAATAGGATAATTGCTTGGATAGTGTCGGTCCAAACAACCGCTGTGTATCCGCCAATGACAACATATATTGTGAACGCCGCTGCGATGATGACTTTTGCTACGTTGAGGTCAATATCGGCAATCCACGCCAAATACATACCGCCACCAAGAATATGAGCACCAAGCCAACCAATAGAGGCAATAAAGATAAGCACACCAACGACATTTTTAACGACACGGTTGGCACCGACGTAATACGCGAGTTCTTCGCTCATTGTCATGAAATTAAGCTTTCGAACTGGTGCAAACCAAAGGGCTAATAGCAGAATACCTAGCGCACCGCCGATACCATAAAGTGCTCCAGCCCATCCATTGGCGTAGCCAAAGCCAACCGCTCCCATACTTGATCCAGTACCAACCATGGTTGCGACTGTCGTACCTAGCACAAGAAACAGAGGTAAACCACGTCCACCTAACAAAAAGTCTTCACCAGACTTTTGGTTTCGTGACACAAACCATCCTAGCCAAATAAGAAAACACACATATATTCCGAAGCCGGATAAAAATAGTGTACTGTTCATTGAACACCTCCAGAGATATAAGTGACTCATTTAAGCCACTTACCGTTTTACGTTATTTTAAACTCAGAAGTAAGAGGCACTTCTGAATTAAGTCCATTTAGATTGTAAATAATTATATTTTTGTGAAGAGCATTCAGTAGAATGCCCTTAATATTAATTTAAGTAATATATGACAAGTATTTAATTAACGACGGTCTTCGCGATAGCACGTTACATCAACTTCAACTTTTACGTCGACAACAAGATCGCATACCATACAAATACGAGCAGGTGGGTTTGCACCAAAAAACTCTTTAAATACTTTATTAAATGACTGGAAATAGCGTGAGTCTGTCAGAACGACTTTGACATGTACCACATCTTCAAGGCCGTAACCTGCTTCCTCCATAATGTCTACACAGTTCTGGATTGCAAGACGGGATTGATCAACAATCCCTCCTTCAACGACTTCGCCGTCAGTCATTGGCGTTTGACCTGAAACGTAAAGAAAGCCTCCCGCTTCAGTTGCGCGAGCGAACGGTAAATGTTGACCACCTGTACCTACACCACCTTCAACACCATAGCGCTTAATCGTCATTTTAATTCTCCAATTATCTATTTTTTAACTAATTTTATATTTCTGAGAGCAAATAATGCTCATTTAAATATTACTTCTCTTGACGATATATAAATCGCCCAAATCTATTTTCAGCAACGGTTTTATTTGAGTAACTAATATTTCCGTTAACCAATACACACTCAATTCCATCAGCGACTGAAATGGGGTTTTCAAATGTTGCGGTATCTTTTATTTTCTGTTTGTCGAATATCACGATATCAGCGAACGCACCTTCGCGAATGACACCTCGATTCGATAGGTTGTATCGTGTCGCAGACATACCCGTCATCTTGTGTACTGCTTCTTCCAAAGGAAATAATTCGCGATCTTGACAGTAATGGCTCAACACTTTGGGGAATGTTCCCCATAGACGTGGATGAGGATGAGGATCATTGGGTAAACCATCTGAACCCACCATCGTCAAACGGTATTTCAAGACTCTTTCAACGTCTGCTTCATCCATGCAGTGATAAACAGCGCCAGCAGGTTGCAAAGCTCTTGCCGCTTCAATAAGAGGCAATTCCATTTGCTTTGCGATGTCAGCGAGCATTTGTCCTGCGCATTCTGGCTTTGTTTCAGACCACGTAATGAAAATATCAAAATCTTCAGTGACTTGTTTTAAATCTAATGTTGACGAGCTAGCAGAATATGGGTAGCAGTCGCAAGAGACATCTTGATGAGCTGATGTCTTCTCCATCAAATCAAGAACTTCAACTGTACGCCCCCAATTACCAGCACCTGCACATTTTAGATGTGAGATGACAACAGGCACTTTTGCATGCTTTCCAGTCTCAAAAGCCTCTTCCATCGCATGCAAGATTTCTTCAAACTCAGTACGCATGTGTGTGGTATAAATACCATCATGCTCAGCAAGAACCTCAGCTAACCGCATAACTTCACTGGCCGTCGCCTGTTTGGCACTGGCATAGGCCAAGCCGGAACTTAAACCAAGTGCTCCTTGTTGCATTGCTAAATCAAGCGTTGTCCTCATCGAAGCTAACTCTTGCTCGCTGGCTTCTCTGAATAGGTCATTCATCACGTTATTACGTAACGTGGTGTGGCCGACTAGAGCGGCGACGTTCACGGCTGGTTCTGCTGAAGACACCGCCTCGGCATATTGAGCAAACGTCGGATACTTAAAATCTTCCTGTTTGCCTAACAAGTTCATTGGATCCGGCGGTGCGCACTCCAATACGGCAGGCGATGCACTGATACCACAGTTACCGACGATCACCGTAGTAACACCCTGACTGATTTTTGGTAAGCAATCGGGATAGCGAATAACATTAGTGTCGTCATGAGTATGTACATCAATAAAACCAGGGCTGACTATCAAACCTTCAGCATCAATAACAGACGTCGCTTTCTCGTTTGTTAATTCACCAATTTTGACTATTCGATCTTCTACTAACCCCACATCCGCTTTGTACGCTGGAGTATTGGTACCATCGACGATTTCTGCATTTCTAATAATTATGTCGAACAACATTACCTTCTCTCTCAGTTCGTGCATTTCACACAAACAATCATAAATATTTACCCACACAAACACAGTGACTAATTACACATTTTCACCCATAAAGTTTGATAGTTTCTAACATGTTAATTATCATAGTTATTATCATACATTAAATATCAATAACTTAAGTTATGTTAGAAAGAGATTTATCAATGATAGATTTAAAAGAAAATGATAGAAACAAACAGAAAAATACCACGATACCATTTGGCAGAGGAATGAAAGGAGTACCAGTGACGGCTGAACTTAAGGCAAAATACAGCCTTATTGATGAAGAAATTAGCCTACCCGTAGCAGTTATTAACAAACAAGCATTGCTGAATAACATGGACTGGATGCAAGCTTTTGCTAACTACCATGGTGTTTTGCTTTGTCCCCATGGAAAAACCACCATGACACCAGACTTTTTCGCCATGCAAAAGCAAAAAGGTGCATGGGGGATAACAGTAGCGACAGCACCACAAGCAGAAACAGCGGCTAGCGCAGGGTTAAGAAATATCATGATAGCTAACCAACTGGTTGGTAAAGCCAATATGGCAATGGTGGCTCGTATTAAGAAAGAGACTCAAGCTAGAGTCATCGTATGCGTAGATTCAGCCATTAATGCTGACCAATTGGAGCATTTCTTTTCAAGCATGGATGCAAACATTGAAGTGTTAATTGAATACGGTGTTGCTGGAGGTCGCTGCGGTTGCAGAACAAGACGAGAGGTAGTCGAACTTGCTAAACATATTAGTACGTTGCCTCATGTTTCTTTGGTCGGAATCGAGGTCTACGAGGGGGTCATTCATGGTGGAGATGAAGAGTCTCTCGTTAGGGCTTTCTTAACAGACACTATTGAACTTGGACGCGACCTCATCAGTCAGGAGTTACTGCCTAACAAGCCTATTATCACCGGAGCCGGATCCGCATGGTATGACGTTGTGGCAGAAACCTTCGCTCATTTGAATGACTTTCAGGCCGTGATTCGACCGGGTTGTTATGTTATTCATGACACAGGGATCTATCTTGACGCCCAAGAAAAAGTCATGGCCAGAGCCGTTAAAAATGGCGGTTATGCTTGTGAGTTGGGTGGTGACCTAACCTCTTCGCTCGAAGTATGGGCATATGTAATTTCTAGACCAGAACCGACCAAAGCAATCGTAGGACTCGGTAAGAGGGACGTCGCCTTCGATGCGGGACTGCCGATCCCAGAACGTATCTACCGTGCAGGTGCTCAAATCAAAGAAAGCAAGATCATCGCTACTGATGTTATGGACCAACACACATTTTTGGCCATTCCACCGGAGTCGTCACTTCAAGTTGGTGATATGATTGCGTTCTCAACGTCACACCCATGTCTTACGTTTGATAAATGGCGTCTTCTCGCGATCAGCGACGATGAACATAACATTGAGCAATGGGTAGAAACGGCTTTTTAGAGGGAAAGTTTTGACCGTAGAAGTAGACATCATATCTCAGATCACGGAGCGCTACAGCGCGCTTCGTGATGCTGAAAAGAAAGTGGCAGATTTAATTACCGACGACATACATTCTGCCGCCAACGCGAGTATTACTGAACTTGCACAGCAAGCAAGCGTTAGTGAAGCGACTATTACGCGATTTGCTAAGGCTGTCGGTTGTCTTAATGTTAGAGATCTTAAGATCAAACTGGCGCAATCACTCGCCGTTGGGCAGCGCTTTATCATTGAACCGCCCGACCAAACAAGCCACCAAGGCATTTACGAATCGATCAAACAGGCGTTGGATATCAACCGTGCCCTCATCAATGAAGCCGATATTAGCCAAGCTGTTACCATGCTACACTCAGCTAGACAAATTATCGCAGTGGGTGTGGGTGGCGGTTCGACTATTACCTCGCAAGAGCTTCAACATCGTTTATTTAGACTAGGTTACCCTGTAGTCTCATACAACGATGGTCTGCTTACTAGAATGGTAGCTGCTACTGCAGACGCTAACGATGTCATGGTGGTCATCTCCGCAACGGGGCATACCCCTGTTATCGTCGAAACCGCAGAAATTGCTCAGCAATACGGGATTAGAGTGATAGCCATAACCCCTGCTGACTCACCTTTAGCAAAGCTCAGTGATATTGTTCTTCCCATTATTCACAAAGAAACCGACTTCATCTACAAACCGTCGGCGTCTCGTTACGCTATGCTAGCTCTGGTTGATGTATTGTCGATGGAGCTTGCCGTCAATCACAAGCGTCGCTCTCGTGACCGCTTACGTCGCCTCAAACTCGCTCTAGATACTCACCGCACAGGCAGCGATCGCCAACCTTTAGGTGATTAAAAGTATTCAAACATGAACGCAATTGTGAACTAGCGTTCATGTTTGGTTCATATTGATTGCTCTATTATCTAACCATCAAGGAGCGATGCACATAAAGACTCATCCATTTTCCGACGCTGTTTATCAAGAGAGGTCATTATGAAAAAAGCACTCCTAACCGTTAGCGCCGTATTTATTGGCTTTGTTGCGATGATGTTCAGTTTGATCATGGCAATTCCACTTACCATTGCTGCATATGTCACAGGTAATCGTATTAAGAAAGAACTCGACAAAGAGTTAGCTCAACAGCGCCAAAATATGCAAGGCAATACAATAGAAGGTGAATATGAAGAAGTCTCGTCCAAGTAGTTCTGCTATTCGCGAAATACGTTCGCGACATAAAAGAAAACTGGTCGCGCTTGTCTTCTATATTTCTGTATTCATCACAGCAGGTGTATTTGGTTGTTCTGCCAAGAACACTAACCCTGCATACCAAAAAGCAAAGGCACTCCCTGCCTATCAGCAAGCTTCGTTTGAGCAATACATCCAAGATACTCAACGATGGCTTGCTGAAAACCGTGCATTCAAATCTGACGATCATCAACAAGAGATCGTGCTCAATAGTCCCTTTGAGCTAGTGCCTGACTTCCCCAATGGTCAAGCCATATTGTTAGTACACGGACTTGGTGACTCACCCTACTCATTTCACGACATTGCGGAACATTTGGTTAAGCAAGGCTATTTAGTTAGAGCAATTTTACTTCCCGGGCATGGCAGTAAGGCCGGTGATTTGCTGCTGCCTAGCTACTCTGACTGGGAAAATATCGTTTCGCACCATACTCAGCTACTGCTTAAAGAATACGCTAACGTTTGGCTAGGTGGATACTCTACCGGTGCTAATCTTGTGACTTCCTATGCACTGAATGATGATCGAGTCTCTGGGCTGTTGCTCTTCTCTCCAGCATTCCAACCCAAATCGGAAGCAGTCAAATACGCGCGCTTTGCAAGTTACTTCATAGACTGGGCTGACCAAGACCCAGAGAACAATGTACTACGCTACAATTCGCTGCCTATGAATGGCGCAGCCGTCTACTACCAAACGGCAAAAGTCGTACAAGATAACCTAGCGACTCATTCTTTCGTCAAGCCAACGTTAATGGTGTTGAGTGAAGCCGATAGTGTTGTCGATACCACCGCGGCCTCCCAAGCATTCCAAAACCAGTTTATCCATGCTGAAAGCAGACTTATTTGGCAAGGAGAACACCCTCCTCACGGTCAGAGAATTGTGAGTCAAACGATGGTTTTGCCTGAATATCGCGTTTCCAACGGCTCTCATATGGGTATGCTATTCAGCCCTAACAATCCTTATTATGGGCAGAATGGTACGATCACCATTTGTGATAACGGTCAACGTGACATTGACTATGCAAACTGCCAGTCAGGCCATCAGGTATGGTATTCCGCTTATGGTTATCAAGAACCAAACAAAATCCATGCACGGTTAACCTTCAACCCTCATTTCCAAGAGCTTGTGAAATCTATTGATTTAGTAATGAAACCTGACTCCTAGCTACAAATCAACTGTTTCTTTTATAATCACATAGCTCTCCAAAATAGACATTTTTGTTGATATCAGTTCCAAAAATGATAATTTGACGATGATAATTTAAACATTTACAATACGACATACCAATTATTTCTTGTTAACCTATCAGTGCTAATAGCTACCCGACTGTGTTTCTTGTTCACCATTATTCTGTTTGCGTTAAGCTCTAGGGCCGTTTATGCCCAATTTTCCCCTCTCGCGCTCATAGAAGACAAACCCTACAAAGAAACGGTACTTGCCTTGAATGCAGTACGTTACTCAAGTTTTAGTCATGGAGTCGAGCTCTTAGCGCAGCTTCAACGAAGCGCGAAGATTGGACACGATCCGATTGCAAGCTATTACTATTACCTTGGCAAATTCAAACATCATCGGGCACACAAACGTCCCTTGGAAGCACGTAAAGCATTAGATGCCATGCTACAAGTCGGCATCGAAAGAAATGTGCCTTGGATAGTGGCAGAGAGTGATATGTGGTTAGCGACCTTTGATATTACCGATGGTCGCTATGATGTCGCTTTACAACGAGCAAACCGCGCACTGCTGGCCGCCAAAAAGCTGCATTACTTGCACCTTGAAGCAAGGACACACAATCTCATCGCTGTCATCCACTCCAGTCAAAATAGACAGTTACAAGCCAAAAAAAGCTATACAGCAGCGTTGGAGATTTTCCGTAGTATTGGTGACGCCGCGTATGTCGTTAAAGTTATTTCCAACATCTCTTTAATCTATGCCGACTTAGAAGAATGGGATAAAGCGCTTGAATACAATCAAGAGGGCTATTTTTGGCTCCAGAAGAGTCATCAACCGCAATTAGAACAAGAGGCGATACTCGCCCTCAATCGATCTATCATCGCTGGTAATATTGGTAGCCTGAGTGAACAGTCAGAGTATCTTGACTTAGCAGAACTAAAGGCAGATCAGCTCGGTGATGTTAGCCTTATCGCCAATGTTAAAAGCAATAAGGCATATAACTCACTTGAAAAAGGACACTACCGACAAGCTGAATGGCTCGCTCAAGAGTGCCTATCTTTAGCAGAAAAATATCAGATTAAAACCCAGGTCCCTCATTGCATTACACACCTTGGACGAGCACTGAGTTTTCTTGGTAACAGCAGTACAGCAGAGTCGTTATTGATTAGTGCCAAAGATCAATTCATTGCTCTAAAAGATCCTCTTAATACGGCAAAAGCATACAACCACCTTGCTAATTTTTATGCCGGACAGCAGCACTTTGATACTGCATATAGGTATGCTCGGCTTTATCAAGAAGAAAACGAGATCCTACTTTTCGATAGACGCCAAAAAGCTCTATTTGAACTAGAGCAAGTACATGCTGATTCCGAACAGCAGCATAAAATCACCCAACTTCATACGGAGAACAAACTCAAGCAAACTCGCATCGATTACCAAGAGTCTAAGGAAAAAATGTGGGCGGCCATTTTTGTGGCAGGTATGTTTGGCTTTTTGCTGCTGTTTAAAAGCAAGAATACACTTCAACAACAAAACATTTCCTTGTTGTCGACCAATCATTCGTTGCGCGAGCAAAGCATGCTGGACTCACTAACGCGCATACCAAACCGCCGGTTTGCCGAGCATTATCTTAGTGGTGATAGAGCTCTACCTGGCAAAGGGCATATTGCTATCGGTTTAATTGACATAGACCATTTTAAAGATATCAACGACAAATTAGGCCACGCGGCTGGGGATATTGTCCTACAAGAAGTTGCTCAAACGCTCAACAGCGTCTTGTTAAATGACGACCTATTAGCACGTTGGGGTGGTGAAGAGTTTCTTATCATTGTCCGTGCAGATACTCTTGCTCAACTGCAAGAGCGTCTAACTAGGCTTCGAACCACCGTTGAAACGACCAACCTATATTTTGACGAAGGTCGATTAACGGTGACGGCATCTATTGGCGCAACCTTGTTAAGTCCTGCAAACTACCAAAGGCACTGGCGTAACAAGCTCGATATTGCTGATAAGCACCTTTATCAAGCCAAATCTGAAGGACGCAATAAAGTCGTTTTCGCCTGAGTATTCACTAGATGAAACTTAAAAACTCAGATTAGTAAGCAGAAAGATAGTTGTTTAGGTACTGTTTTGGAGTAATACCTCGGTATTTCTTAAACATACGGCTAAAACTGGTCATGTTGGTATAACCTAGGCTCTCAGCAATTTGTTCCATAGGTGTGCCTAGCACAATTTGCTTCACCGCCTCCCCGGATAGAACGAATCCTACCACTGAGGTAAAGTTTAACCCCGACGCTTGTAACCGTCTTTGTAACTGCTGCTCCGACAGGCCCAACAATTCCGACACCTTTGCTAATGTTGGAATCCCAAAATGTCGCGAATAATTCACCACCTCATACAACACTTTCATATGATCTTGAGAGTCTGGCATGTTCAAATAGTTATCGAGATCGGCAAAACTCATAGAAAGCTTTTCTGCGGCTAATGACGGTATCTTGTTACCTTGTAATCGCAGCTTGTTAGGTAACCAAACCTCTGTTTGATTATGCCCCCATTCGATTGGACAGCCAAAATAGGCCTCGTATTTACTTCGGTTTGCCTTGGTACCTGATATACAAACACGATCAGGAACAAACTCTTCCCCCAGATAGCGCTTCAATACATTACACATGAAGTTTGCAACTCTGACACCATCATCGGCTTTTGCGGCTGCAGAAATTGAGCTGTTGTAATACGTCCACTTAACAATTGGACCCACTACTTCGCCACTGAGAAAAGCCCCAGATTGAATACAAGTAATACCAAAATTAATTCGACGAATAGTCGAGGCAAGATCATGACCTGAGAAAAACCAGCGACTCATAGAACCTAGTCTATCAATCGACATTTGGCTGACGAGATTAAGTACGGCATCCTGATCTCCTGTTATCAGCTCAATGTTCTCGTAGAACTGATTGAGAACTGAAACTGGGATCAGTGTCATTGGAAACTCGAGGGCTTTAGCTGGGATCCCCAACTCTTCTGGTCTTACACCATAGGTTTTGTGCAGGTTTCCGACCAGCCCCGCAATACCCATAGCTCTTACAAAGTGTACATTCTCAAACATATCGTCACCAGATGATACTAATTGCCTCAAAACATGTTGATTCTTGATGAAATCTATCATTTTGTAAATGATTATTTCTATGTCGAATAGACTCTCGTTTCTTCTAAATCTTATAAGGTAAATCAATGAGCCTACTGAGTGTCCCATTTGTCGGAACGAGCGCAGACACCGCATTACACGTCGTATCAGGAATCGTATTAGTCGCAAGTGTCGTTGCCGCGGTATATGGGTTTTGGCGTATTCACGAGCTTCCTATTAATAAAGCACACAGCAAAGGTCACCATCAGCTAGGACTAATCACCGCTCTCACATGGATAGGCTTTATCTGGCATTGGGTTTGGGTATTGGCCGTCATCATTGCATTTGTAGACATGGAAAAAGCGATTGTTCGACTTAGAGATATTTGGCACGGAAAAGAAGATAATACGGAGAACACAACATGTTAGAGGGTTTAGCAGTTTGGGCTCTGTTTATATACCTACTGCGGTTAATAGGTATGCCATGGAACAAGTTTTCTAAAGGCTTCGCGTATATTGGTGGCGTTGGCTGGCTAATGTTCGTTTGGGTGGGGTTGATTAACTATACCCCGATGGATCTCTCCGGTGGCTCTCTAGTTCAGGCTCCGCATATTCAGCTTCGTCCAGATTCCTCTAATGTAACGGGGAAAGTCGTTAAGTTGCACATCAAGCCCAACCAACAGATTGAGAAAGGTCAACTCATCTATGAGATTGACCCAAAACCTTATCAAATCGCACTAGATCAAGCGGTAATACAACACGACGCAGCACAAGTAGCGTTAGATAGCGCGATCCAAGATGTCGAAATATCAAAATCTAGCTATCTTTCTGCACAAAAGAGTGTTGAAACATCGGCAAGTCAGCTTCGCTCTGCGCAGGTCGATTACACCTTACAACGAAAAATGCTGAAACGCTTCCAAGAGCAGAACGCCGTGGTTAGTAACACAATCACCGAAAGTGATATAGACAAGCAAATTAGCATTGTTGAAGTGGCAAAACACAAAGTAAAGACTACCGAAGCACAACTTGATAAACGCCGTGTAGATGCAAATAAAGCACTACTTTCTATCAGTAAATATGAATTTGCTGTAGACAGCAGAAGGAATGATTTGCGAAACGCTACGGAATCTGTCGAACGCGCACAGTGGGACCTCGACAGCACCAAAGTTTATGCACCGACTGATGGCTTTGTTACCAACTTCATTCTTCGTGAAGGGCAACTGTTATCGCGAGTACCACGATTGCAAATGTACACCAACGAAAAGTATGTACTGATGCGTGTTAATCACCAAGCTATTCGAAACATTAAAGCTGGACAACCCGCTGAATTCTCTACATCCGTTTATCCGGGACATGTTTTTGCCGCAGAAGTGGAAGGTATTGTTGAAGCGACGGGTGAATCGCAAGGCACATTGCTTGCTATTGATCAGTCAGTACGTACCACTACTGGTAAGAATCTTAATAACAAGCATCACTTTGTGCGCTTGAAAATCCAAGAGACTGAAGGTTATGACATTCCGGTCGGTGCCGTTGGACTAGCTTGGGTGAGCGGAGAAAAACCAATAGGTTTTCTTGCTTTCTTAGACGTCATTCGAGGCATCATCTTGAGAATGAAGTCACAGCTCTACTTCTTCTACTCAATTTAAACAGGTCCACTTACGATAACAAATTTTAGTTATCGGTTCCCTTTGCCACCCTTAACGGGTGGCTTTTTTGTGTTTGAAGCAACTAGCATTCTGTGGCATGGCAAGCAGACAAAGAGCCTGACTTTGTCCTAAAGTCATAGTGTCTTAATAATAAGGAGAAATGATCAGCATGAAAAAAATAGCCGTCATTCTTAGTGGCTCAGGCGTATTTGATGGCGCCGAGATTCATGAGTCTGTGCTTGCCCTGCACGCAATAGAGAAAGCAAACGCAACATGGCACTGTTTTGCCCCCAACGTTGAGCAACTGCACGTCATTAACCATCTAACCGGGGAAGTGACGGAAGAGAGTCGCAATGTACTTGTTGAATCTGCCCGTATTGCGAGAGGAAACATTGAAGATGTCGAAAAGTTGAATGTGAATGATTTTGATGCGCTGCTGCTTCCGGGGGGCTTTGGCGCTGCCAAAAATCTTACTGACTTTGCCATTAAGGGCGCAGAATGCTCCATTAACACACACGTAGCAAGTGCATGCCGTGCCTTTGCCGAAGCTGGGAAGCCAGCAGGTTATTTGTGTATTGCCCCAACTATTATTCCATTGATTTATCCAAATGCTGTCAAAGGAACAATAGGTAACGACTCCGACGCTGCCGCTGGATTTGCAGCCCTAGGAGGTCAACACGTTGACTGCGCTGTAGATGAGATTATTTACGACGCACAACACAACGTGATTTCTACACCAGCCTATATGCTGGCGACAACCATTTCAGAAGCCAATAGTGGTATAGAAAAACTGGTTAATAAGCTGATTTCTCTTGCTTAAACGACCTCAAGCAGGGCCTCACCTATCAAAATACGTGGGGCTTTGTAACGATGTGCAATCATTATGTCGTTTTCATTTCAAATTTGTAGTCACTCGAATACAATACGCGCTTCTTTGACAACGCACTTATTAGCGTTATCACGATTTTAAATGCCATCGATTTTATTGGTTTATTGAACATGTTTACTTACTTAAAAGCTAAGTTAAGTCCTTACTATGAGTTTTGGATTCTTAATGCACTGCTGGCAACCCTTATAGGCGCTCGCTACTTCCTGTACTTTCCTGATGTCCCTTTTGATGGGGTTCAATTCTCATTCGCTGTAACAAGCTTGTTCAGCCATATGAGCCTACTCGCCCTTGTGTTTTGGCTGGTTGGCCTCGTTTTATGCTTCCTGCCGTTAAAAGCTAAACGCCCGTTACTAGCGCTTATTGCAACCATTGCCTTGGTATTTTTGTTTGTAGACACCATGGTATTTGGGTTTTATCGATTTCATTTGAACTACCCTGTCCTGTCATTAGTCATGTCGGGGCAAATAGTTGAATTCCCACTATCTGCGTGGGCAATGCTTGTTGCAGGAATTGCCGCTTTATTTTGCTTCCAATGGTGGGCATTAGGCAAAATGGAAGTTGGTCAATTCAGCCTTACAAAGAAGCTTCGTAAGCTATTTCTTCCTCTGTTTTTTGTAACCACATTAGCGAGCCATGGCATTCACATTTGGGCGGCAGCCACTGCATACCAGCCGGTTTCTTTCGTTAATCAATATTTGCCACTATTCTATCCAACCATCGCCAACTCATTTTTGATTAAGCATGGTTATATTGATCGAGAAGAGCTTGCTAAGAAGCAAGCAAAGGCTCCCAAAATGCAAGGCGGATTAAACTATCCTCTTCATTCAATCACTGGTGATACACCTGAAAAGCCCAAGAACATCATGCTAATTCTGATTGATTCTTGGCGTCCAGATACTGTTACTCCGAAATATATGCCTACAGTCTATGGTATGTCTCAAGAGGGACTTTCATTCGACAAGCACTACTCTTCTGGTAATGCGACGCGTATGGGTACGTTTGGACTGTTTTACGGTTTGCCCGGTCCTTATTGGCATCCGATGCTTGCCAACCAACGACCAACGGTGCTGATGGACCGACTGCAAGAGCTCAACTATGAGATTGGTGTGTTTACTTCGGCACACATTGAATCGCCAGAATTCAACAGAACCATATTTGCTCATATTCCAAATTTGCGAATTAGGGGCAAGAGTAAAGGCACCGCGGCAGATCGTGACATCGAACTGGTCGATGATTGGATGAAGTGGTATGACGTTAACAGTAATAAACCAACTTTCTCATTCCTGTTCTTTGATGCGCCGCATGGTTTCATTTTCCCTGACGATTATGAGCCAAAATTTGAGCCAATGTCGGGACCAAACAATCCGTTTGTTCGCAGTAACGACTCTGATCCGGAACCGATTTTTAACCGCTACAGAACCAGCACACACTTTGTAGATAGCAAAATCAAAGAAGTGGTCGAAAAACTCAAACAAGCTGGCACATATGAAGACACACTAATTATCGTTACAGGTGATCACGGTGAAGAGCTGAACGACAATGGCCAGAACTTTTGGGGACACAACGGTAACTTCACTGAAGCTCAGGTAAAAGTACCATTCATCATGTTAGGTGCCGGAGTAGACAAAGCAGCAAATCAGTGGCCAAAGGGCAAACTGACTACGCATTTCGACCTTGTTCCAACGCTAATGAAGAACTACCTAGGTGTCACCAATGATCTTGAAGATTACACTGTGGGCGAAGATCTTTATGGTCAGTTTGTTGATCGACCATATACAATTATCGCAGACTATGGTGACTATGCCGTGGTCTCCGAAGATAAGATCTTCTCACTAAAAGGTAATGGTCTTTACGAAGTGAAAGATGGCAGAAATAGACTACTTCCTAAACAAGAAATTGATCAAGAGAGAATGCAATACGCCATCGAATTGCTGACTCGATACACCAAATAAAACAGTCACCCCAAAGCCCTCTGCACAGAGGGCTTTGTTTTATTCACCGCTTATCAATAACTCTGCCGATCCAGCCGCTACGTGGATTTTTCCTGTTATTCCATCAACCGCTTGTCGAGTTAGAATCGAGTTATACTGTCCATCAAGGTCGACGTTGATTGATTTCGCGCGCGTCGATTTGTTGATTAGCACGATCCCCTTTCTACCGCGCTTAAACGCTAATAGATCGTCATTCGCTTCCAGCAACTCAAACGGTTCACCATGAACTGCGTGGCAAAAACGTATCACATGAGACAACTTCTGATCCCTCCAGCCTTCAACCCATCTCGGCTCCTTGTTGGTATTTTTGATACCACTAGGGTCGAGATCAGAATAGATAAGAGGTACCCCACCATCACGAGTCAAGATGTATACTGTCGCAAGCCATTCGTTAGTTTCACTCATGACAAGGTTGCTAAATACTTCATTGTTAGGAATGTCGTGTGTCACAGCAAAGGTTATTGAGCGCTCGTTAGTGAGCGCTTGCCCGAAACAGTATGGGTCAATTAATGCCGTCAAACTTCCGCTTTTAGATTCGAGCGCCTCATACACCGTTTTGAACAAAGGGAAATCATAAGCAGCTAAGCGAGTTTCTTTCAAATAAGGTTGCAAGAAAAGTTCATACTCTTCTTCCGTCGCTCCGCCATCGGTAATTATCTCACCAAAGACGTGCATGTCTTGAGTTATCTCCTTAGTAAATACCTGCTTTATATGCTCGATGGTCAAATGCTTAGCCGCATCTATACGAAAGCCACGAACCCCGAGATTTTTCATTGCTAAAAGATAAGCCTGTTGCTGCTTGATAACATGAGAACTGGTTCGCAGAGTAGGTAAACCGGGATCTTGAGGGCCTCCTGTTAGTCGACCATTTTGCACTTCCCAACGGTCTTTCCAATTCTCTATCCCAAACGCCTCAACAAAATCATGCTCATCAAACAGTGCTTCATCCAAATCGCCAAATAGCTTTTGCTGTTCGAAATAGGCACGATGCTCGGTATAACTTTGCATGTCATTATTGCTTGGATACTGTAAGTCCAGTCTAGCCGCCGATTCGTTGGCCATATGGTTGAAAACCACATCGATATAGACCCATACACCCACATCATTCAATTCCAACATCATTGCTTTGAAGTCTTCGGTATTTCCAAGCTTGTTATCGATAACTCGATAATCCTGAGGTTGATAAAGTTGCCACCACTTCACTTCATTACTGTCACGAAATGACTTCATTGGCGGTGAAACTAATACGGTCTGATACCCAAGTTCCTTTATTTCTTTTGCTCGCTGAGCCACCAGCGCATAAGGCCAATCAAACGCATGTAAAATCACATTGCTTTGGTTGTTCGTTGTCTTTGACATTGGTCCATCCCCTTTAACCGGGTTCACTACTAATGAACGAAATTATAAGGTTCATACCAGTTAGCAACTCATCCTCAAGCCACTTTCTGTTGGTTGAGGGGTTGGGCGTAGCTAAAAAAGGCAACGGAATCTTGGGAAAAGCCGATACTCTCACACGACAAAGAAAACATATAAGTGACTGAAAATTATAATATAAAAATCGTAATGGTTCACTTGTCCGCATTCTTAGAAGCTAGAGTCGGTATTTGTAACAAAATGATAGCGTGTGTATAAGCCAACTATAAAGCCGTGAGCTTGCTCACAGCTTGTAGTCATTTTGATTAATGAGCATAGTACGAGTTAGTTTTCTACTACTTTCAACCATTTAATATCATACGCATCAAAAATGATGTTTTGGTGATAGGGCTTTCGCTCTTGGTTAAGCACGTCTTGCACCTCTCTTGAACCCAAAACATCACATATGGATGTTGGAATGGTTTGCCGATGTTCACTGAAGTTACATATAGCCAATAATCGGTCACCATTGGCTGCTTTTCTGATATAAGCAAAAAGATGAGGCCGATACGTCTCTAGAATTTCCGTTTCCGCTACACCTAACACTGGCAGAGATTGACGAAGCTGAATCATATCTATTAGCTGTTGATGAATACGACCTCGCGGATCACATTGGTCTTGAGCGATTGCAATGTCTTTTTCCGAAATAGCTGGACGATTAACCCAACGAGTATCGTCAACTTTGTGTGGGTCGTTAAGGTATTGATAGTCATTGAACATCCCGAGTTCATCACCTTGATAAATCAACGGCACACCGCCAATGCTCAAATTGACGCTATTTAGCAATCTAACTCGCTTCACAGCAAGCTCAATTTCTTGCTGATGTCCAGATTGCATCGCTGCCTCCAAACCGCATAGCGATGCTAAAGATCCACAAACTCGACAATCCCCTGTCTCTGGGTTTTCTTGGAATGGGACACCATTGGCAAACGCCCCCTCAAACTTGCCTGTATAGAACTGATTGAGGAACTGACGATGGTCATGCCCCTTGATACCTACCTGATCTGCTACAGCATCATCGAAAGTCCAGCCAATGTCGTCATGACAACGTATATAGTTCACCCAACTGCAGTCCGGCGAGATAGCAAAACTTTTCTTTAAAGACGCTGTGAGTAACTTGGTTTCTCTAGTTGCCAAACTTTCCCACATCAAAGCCATCATCAATGGGTTATAGGACAATTGGCATTCATTTTTATCTATGTATTGAGCGACTTCATCTGGATGAACGATGGCTTCACTCTTAAATAAAACTGATGGAGCTGTGATCTGTAAGCAGAGGTTGAATGCTTGAATCAAAGTATGCGCTTTTGGCAAACTTTCACATTGAGTCCCCTTCTCCTTCCAGATAAACGCTAATGCATCGAGACGTAGGCCATCACAACCTAAGTTGGCCAAAAATAGCATTTCATCAGTGATTGCGTTAAATACAGCTGGGTTACTGTAGTTTAAATCCCATTGAAAGCTATTAAAGGTCGTCCATACCCATTTTTCTACATCTTCCAACCAAGTAAAACTGCCGCGCCTAACTGAAGGGAAGATCTCTCGACACGTAGCGTTGTATTCATCAACGTCCCGTTTGTCGTCGAAAAAATAGTAAAACTCTTGATATTGCTCATCACCAGACCGAGCATGCTTCGCCCATGCATGTTCATCTGAGGTGTGGTTAAAGACAAAGTCTAAAACCAGGGCAATTCCAGCTTCGTTAAAGGCATTGGCTAGGGACTTCAGATCCTTCTCTGTACCTAGCTTAGGATCCACTTTACGGTAATCCGATACAGCATAACCACCGTCGCTATTCCCCTCTGGAGCTAAATACAAAGGCATCAAGTGAACATAATTAATGCCAAGTTGCTCAAAATACGGGACCTTCTCTTTCAGCTTTTTAAAATCACCCGCAAACAAATCGACATAAACTGCCATACCTAGGACGTTTTCATCTCGAAACCAATTAGGTGTTTTAAGTCGAATCGCATCTTTGTTTTTTAGCTTACGAGAACGCGATGCGAATCCTGCGCAGAGCATTTCTACCAGTTTCTGTAGATAAAGGAAAAAATCATAACGAGTGCCATACAAAGCGTAATAGTGCTCAAATAAGGCCGGAAAGTGCTGCTCTAATCTTCCATAAAGCTCTTTCTCATCTTTTTTAGTCAATTTAGGTAAGGTGATGGAGTCCATTACCTGCTTAAGTGCTCTCTGGCTTGTCGTGATTCCTTGCATTACCTCACCTTAATCGATTAAGTCTGAACTTAACCAATTATAGAATAAGTTAATTTTCGGTATTCGAGTTTTTGTGTGACCAACTTCTTAATCGATTAAGTTCATTGAATAGAATCCAAAAAAAAGCGCATCAAAAGATGCGCTTTCCATTGGTGTTAGTTAATTCTAGATCGAGACTTAGAATTTTTTTGGAGCAAAACCTGTCATCACTTTCAGCTTTAGCTCTTTACCAATCTTCGTCATTGGATGCACTACGACCAAGCCTTTTACCGACTTTTTCAGTTTACCCATATCCGCCTGTTCTGCTTTGGTGATCTCACGAGAAAACGGCATATCAAGCAAGCTTTTACGCTCTTTGTTCATATCGTAGCTCTGCTTGTGCTTAAGCTGAGCAATCTTCTTTGTCAGTTTGTCGATTTCATCAGTAAAGCGAGAAATCAGTTCGTTGTCGCCACGCGATTTGGCACCAGCCAATTTATGATTACACTTATCGAGGCGGTTATTCAGTTTTTGTAGTTCTTGTTTCATGCTCATGGCCGGAACGTTTCCTGTTAATTATTAGCGAATAGCGGTGTTGCGAACTAAGTGCGGTACAAGACCTTTAATATATTTTTAATGATAAAACATAGAACAAAGGAGGGTTACCCCTCCTTCTTAATACTCTCTATTGTAGCCTTTAGAGAAGCCAATGTCGTGTTAACTTCTTGTAATGTTCCATTTACAGTTTCTAAGGTCTTATCGAACTTGCTTTGCTCTCTATCAATCGTATTAAATCGAAGCTCGTCCAAACCTTGTTCCTTTTCCAGTCTATTCAATACAGTTTCATGTTTATCAATCGCAGTAGTAGCTTGGTTGATTTGAAACTGTCCAATCGACATAGAAGCCACTAGCCCGCATATAACAACCCAGTTTCCTAGGTTGCTCTTTTCAACTAACTGGGAAATACTCATTACATCACCTCAAGTATCCCATACTGAAGCACTTGTACGCCTTTATCATTTTCAACTACGATTTCATATTTGTAGTGTCCACTTAAAGACATTGTTACTTCTGGGTTTAGTGTACAAACGAGTTTATCTTCATTAATCTGTGTCATAAATCTTGCGATTGGAACACCATTTCCATTTGTTACATTGCAGCGAATGCAACGTCTAATATCATTATTTGGCAATTCAACAAGTGTAGTTGTGCCTTTGTACGTACGTAAACGTTTAAACTTCATAAGAATACCTCAAAATATGGGTAGCACAACTACTACCCATTTTTATTTAATTACACCAGCCGCATTGGCATTTCATAACGACCGTCTGAAACTTGACCACGGTGATACCAACCTTTTAAGACACCGACACCGTTGTATCCAGCGCCATATAAACGACCATCTTTGGTAATCATGAACGTCAAACCGTTATCATTACCAGTAGCACCATTAACAGGTATCATTTCACGAATATTATCAGTACCAACCCAACCGAATAATGAAGGGCTCTTACTGGTTGCATAATTGTAGTGTGCACGCTCTGGCGCAATACAACCTGTATCATTTGCACCATGACCGATTAATGTTCCAGCTTGTATGTAAAATACATGGCTGAAATGGCTTGCTACATGACCACCTTTTGTTGTCCAAACGTCGGTAGCAGTCGTTGATAATGTGTACACTAGTTTAGGGTCATTCGTGGTGTTTCCATTGCCAGCTTGACCAGTGCCGTTGTAGCCAGCATAACGAAGTGTTCCATTTTCACTTAAGACGTAAATGCCACCATAACGACCAGAACCGTAAGTGACCATCTTCTTAACATTGCCAGAATGCATATTAGACGCTAGAGCGAATGAACTTCTATTTGTATTATTTTTACTACCCAACTGTCCAAACTCATTAATGCCAGTTGAATACAAACGGCCATCAGTTAATGCAATATAAGTAAACCCTTGAGCGTGGCTCTGCCAAACATTGTTAGAATGATTGCGTGAACCGTATGCGCCAGCAACGTCTTTAATTTTATAACCTGTTGGAAGACCTTTTACTTCTGTCCAAGTAGTTATCCAAGTAGTGGTATTACCTACGCCCAATTGCCCTTGACCGTTATACCCAATTGCCCATAATTTACCGTCGAATGTTTGAGCGAACGTAGCACCATAACGGCAACCAAAGTTCCATATCTTTTCAATACGAGAAGAACCTGCACCCGGAATTGGGACGATATAAGTTTGTGCTTCGATGACTGCTGCTTGACCTGATTTACCACAGCGTGCACTACCCTCGTTATGACCACTCATA
Source organism: Vibrio sp. ER1A (assembly GCF_000733315.1). Classification (NCBI taxonomy): domain Bacteria; kingdom Pseudomonadati; phylum Pseudomonadota; class Gammaproteobacteria; order Vibrionales; family Vibrionaceae; genus Vibrio; species Vibrio sp. ER1A. The sequence continues at coordinate 282,869 of NZ_JPJA01000086.1, read as the reverse complement.
TGCCAGTGATGTCTGTCATTTTTCCAGTAAACCGTAGGGTAATTTCCTTCATTGCCACAGTTAAGAGGCGGTGCAACTTCAACAATACCAGTACGTATTAATGTAGGTTTACGAACGTTTTCATTTACAGGAGAGCGACCGAATAATTCACCAGAGTCATTCTGACCCCATCCATATAAATGACCACTTTCAAAAAGAACATACATTGAATGATTTCCGATAACACCGAAATCTTTAATTGCACCATGGATATGATATGGTAGACATACTTCGATAATGCCTAAGTTAGTAGCGTCATTCCAATGAGAACCAGGATATTGACACGTTCCATGATTGCTTGAACCGAAATACAATTTGCCGTTGGTTCCTTCAAAAAAGATACCACCGCCATAGTTAGACATTCCTGAATGCCAGCGTTTAACACGTGGATAATCTGTGTCTAATTGAATAACTTCTTCACCATCGTGTGTGAATATCAAACCATCTTTTAGATTTAATGCAATTTCACCTTCAGCAACAGAGGTAGGCACTCGGCCTACCGTCTTACTTCTTTTATGTTTAAGAGAACCCATTACACTAATCTCCTCGGCATTTCATTTCTGGAAGTATTGCTTTGCTCCCAGTGCCACCAGCCTTGACCAGAACCACCATCAGAACGTCCAGCAGAATATAAACGACCGTCAGTTGTAATTGCATATGACGTACCGCAATGTTCGCCTTGAGAGTTCATAGGGTGCATTTCTTTTACTTCGCCAATCCAGCCCCACATGGTCTTTGCCCAAGAAGAATGTATTTCTTTCCATACGGCTTCGGTACATAAACTACCTGTTGCATTATCGCCTGTGCCCCAGATACTTCCGTCTGTCTTCTTGATATAGAAGTGACTGTCATAACCGTAGTTGTGGCCACCTTTACCACCCCAAACATCAGCAACACTAGTAGCAGTTCGTTTAGGAGCAGCAATATCAGCAGAACCACCATCACCCATTTGACCATAACCAGCATAACCCCAAGACCACAATTCACCATTTGTCTTTAGAGCATGCACAGGAGTTGGACCACCATTGCCGTTGGTCACGATTTTCTTAACAGACGTCATACCTGAAATTGCTACGAAGCGGTCATCGTCAGCGCCTTTAGCGCCACGACCTAATTGAGACCAGTCGTTATTACCAGTTGAGTAAATAGTGCCATTGCACCTTACCCATGTAGATGGACGAACGTAAGTAGTAGAATTGCGATAACCCCAACCGTGCACTAATTCGAAATAGTTATCGAAAGTAGCTGAATAAGGGTCGTTGTAGTAAGTTGAACTTAACGTTGGTAAACCAACGCATACTTTCCATGCGCGATATAATTTGTCAGATAATGCAATGTGACCATCGTCAACACCACCAAGACCACCATACGAAGTGCCTTTGAAGTACAGTTTACCGTCACTCATTAATGCCCATACGCCATGAGTATTACCGCCGCCATTCCAAATACGTTTAATTGTCTTACCAGATGGTCCAACTACTGCAATTGGTTTCGTTGTATTAACAGTGCCACCAGTAGTAGCATTACCAGCAATACAAGTATTCCAGTTATATCCCCAACCAATCCAACTGCCATTTTTCTTTTGTGCGTAGCAGTGAGGAGTGTTGCCTTCATAACCAACGTATTTAGGGCTTTCTACTCTAGCAATATCAGACGCTACAAAGGTAGGTTTGCGAATTGGAGTTGTAGTATTACCAACTCCACATTCACCTTGTGCATTTTCACCCCATGTGTATAACTTACCGCTAGCAGTCAAGAAATAACACGTATGGTTTCCAATCGTTCCACAGTCAATAATTGGTTCGTTTGGTGTCATTACTTGCACAATACCAAGGTGAGTTGCATCGTTTGTATGGTTTCCCGGATATTGACCATGGGTATTTTGTGCTGACATATACAACTTGTCGTCAGTTCCAATAAACATGAAACCATTTTCGTAAACATACTGTCCAGAGCTCCATTTCTTAACACGAGGCATTCCACCACCCAATGTAATTACTTTGCTACCGTCATTTGTGTAAATTAATCTGTCTGCAAGGTTTAATGCAATTTCACCTTCAGCTACTTGAGAGGTAGTAGGCACTCGGCCTACTACTTTAGTTCTTTTATGCTTAACACTACCCATTAAAATGTTCCTAAATCCATAACACCACCCAAATTGAAATTGCCGGTGTTTGTAATACTTCCGTCTGTTAGGAAATCTATGTATTTGCTAGATTTGCCAACCCAGAAACGGGTTTGTCCACTTTGGTCTAAAGTATCAATTGCAAATAAACGAGCATTTGCTGCGTCAGTGTATCGAATTAGATAAGTTGCAGTTGAACCAGAAGTTTGTGCGCCGCCAATATCGATTGCAGCATTTTTATCAGCACCCCATGAAGTAGAATCTGGTTTACGAATAATAACGCTGTCAGTTGATTTGTTATATCGACCTACTTGGAAATAACCTTCGGTTGTGGTTGCGTTTGAAGACCAAATACCATCGTCACCAAGTGCTGCTTGAGGAACACCGTTAGTACACCATACAGCTTGATGGCCACCAGCCATTGTTCCACCAGTAGTGTTATTCGTATGTTTATATGCGAAACCATATAACGTACCAAAGTTTGCACCGTCAGCAGGAATCTTATATGCGGTTCCCATTGACCAAATATGACCAATGCGTTTGCTGTCATAAACACCATACATACCAGCAGCACGTTTATCAGTATTAACAGGATTTACAGTACCATCATTGTTTACAGCAAGATTATCGCCGAAATGCACGTGCTTAATCTTAACGTGACCATCACTTGGACGAACAGTAAACCCTTGGTTCTCTGACGCATAAACAGTATCGCCTGAATGCCACACAACACCATAATAACTGGCTGACGTAGAAGTATTTATGTCAACTGTATCAGCCCATTTCGCTTTATCGATTGTGTCATTCTGACGCATAACACGAATGCCTTGAGAGAAGATATCGCCTTCAACGTCAAGATATGCTTTGTCAGCGGTAGACGAATTACCATCACCTTTTTCGATATGAAGACCAAATGGTGCTCTAGTGTTATCGTGTCCATTATTACGAAGACGAACATTCTGGTTTGAAGGTGTCTTGAACTCAATCTTAGACATTTTTCCTTCAACATCAGTTGTGCTATTTAGAACTAACGACGCAGTAGTTGCATTACTTCTTAATGCACCTTGCATTACAAACTCGGTAGAGGACATATTAGCAAGATATGCACCACCAGAACCGTCTGTCATTCCACCCATAAAGTAGATATTGTTATTATCATGGAAACCAATACCTGTCTTTTTGCCAGCAATATAAGTATGACCCGGAGCGTTTAGATAAATCTGACGGTTGAATCCAGATGGACCTGTTACTTTATAACGGTCAATTGTTAAACCATCATGGTTAGCTGAGAATATATTACTTGGTGCAGTAGCTTTAGATGCATAATACATCCATTTGTGGGTAGATGCACCAGCGTCATTTCTATTATCTAAAACGTATTCAACATGGCTATCATCTACTTTAATATCTAGCACATCATCGCCAGTACCCGCACCGGAACTGCGTTTAACACGTAAACCAGTAGAAGATAATCTACCTGAAACTTCACCACCAGTAGTTGGAATTGCACCTACTTCAGCAGCAGTTGGTTTATGGCCTTCGTGGTAAACTTCACGAATTGTACCGTCATTGAAACGTAATTTCTTACCTTCAAGGGTAATGTTATTCCATGCTGATGGATTGCCAATTACCAAGTTGTCAGCAGCCTGAGCAAGAATTGCAGTACGCCAACCTTCGGTTCCATAACGAACTTTAATTGCGCCTCTACCACCATCAGTAGTAATTGCTGCCCTTGATTGCACTTCTAAAGGAACACTTGAAGTTAACAACGTCTTGGTTAATGTTAATTTGGAATTGCCACTAGCATTATGGACACCACCGACACCTAATTGAATACCAGCGTCAGCAGCAGTTGAACCATTTGTTAGATAAACAAGACCACGATTACCGATAAGACCATATGCGTCCAGTTTAATTTGCTCAGCAGCAGGGACGGTGTTTCCAGCAGTTGTACCAGTAACTCTTAATGCAGAGGTCATGGTATCGCCAGCTTTAGATACACGTTTGTTATCTTCAGCGTCTACGTAATCTTTACGAGTTGCGTGAGAAGAACCAGTTGGTGCATGGTCAAGAGAAAGTGGTCTATGAGAACGTACTGTAGTAGCGTCTAATGAGAAACCAGTACCTTTACCGCCCGGTCTTAAATGCAAACTATTTGCAGGAATACTTCCTTCAGCAGTATTCTTCCATGCTACATGGCAAGACTCTGCACCAGTAGTTGTTGCACCACCAGAACCGAAGTTAATCCAAGACCAACCATCACCGCCAGTTTCAATGCTCAAACCGTTGAATGAAGTAGAAGAAGGGTGACGAATAATTAACTTGTCAGTCATTACATCGCCAGATTTTCTAACGTACTTACTTTCTAAATTAACTACGCCTTGCATTCCATCAACAGATGTTACGCTCTCAGTGTTATCAATCTTGTAGTAGTCTTCTAAAGTCACTGAGTAAACAAGACTATCGCCTACTCCATAAGGAATGCCATTAACAGTGCCACCTTTGATTACTTTCCAGAAACAAGAACGTTTGTTTCCATTGACGTCTTCAAACGGTGCTGGGTATTTCCCACTAGAAAGGTCACAGTTGCCCATTTCCGTCATTGCACCTGTCATAGCAGCCGCAGCAGTTTCAGCACGAGTAGCACTTTCACTTGCATTTTCTTCAGATGCTTTAGCATTTCTTTCTGATGCTAGAGCCTTAGATGCACTTGACGCTGCATTCGTTTCAGACGTCTTAGAATTGGTTTCACTAACTTTTGCAGCATTTTTACTTGCCAATGCATTCGTTTCAGACGTCTTGGTTTCATTTTTAGCAGCAATAACTTCATTTTTATTCGCAATAACAGTAGCTTTATCAGCAGCAACTGTAGAAGTATTAGCTTCTACTTCAGCTCGGTCTTTTTCAACTTCTGTGTGTTTGGTTGTGATATCTGTATGACGAGAAGTAATGTTTCCATGACGATTAACTACGTCGTCGTGACGGTTAACTACTACGTCATGTTTAGCATTTACATTATCAGACCAATCACTTACGTCTGTATGTTTAGCAACAATGTCAGAATGCTTAGCAACAGTATCAGCATGTTTGGTGTTAACATTGCTGTTCCATGTATTTACTTGTGAATGTTTAGTAGTGGTGTCGGAGTGTTTAGAAACTACGTCTGCGTGTTTCGAATCCACCACTTCTTTGTTTGATTGAACATTAGCCTTATCAGCATGGATATGCTCATGTGTTTCACGAACTTCAACCGTCAGAGTGTTTACTTCATTCTTTAAAGTTTGAGTAGCATTCTTGTTGGATTGAACATTAGCCTTATCAGCAGCAACTATTGCCTTATCAGCATGGATATGGGTATGTGCTGCACGTACTTCTACTGTTAAAGTATTAGTTTCATTCTTTAAAGTTTGTGTCTGTGATTTAATTGCGTTGGTTTCATTTTTAATTGTGTTGGTTTGGTCTTTTAACGTAATAACGTCTTGTTTAAGAACACCAACTTCAGCCTTATCAGCATGAATATGAGTATGGGCTTCACGAACCTCTTGAGTTAGCTGTTGTACTTCAATTTTATCAGCATTAACTTGGGCGTCGTAAATACCAACCGCAGGAAGTACATATACATTATTTGAAGAGGTCTCAACAGAAACCGTTTCGTCATTAGCAGCAACGATTGTATTACCCAATGGTAATTCTTTTTCAACCATTACTTTTAATGAATGTGAAACTGGCATTTCTCTTTCAATATTAACTTTTATCATTATTATGCTCTCGTAATATCGCGAGTAACTTTGAATGCACCGTACATGAATGTGAAGACAGAACCATCACGTTCAATTTGCATATCATAAACTGCGGTGTCAGGCTCGAATGAACCAACTGGTAAGATTTCTTCTGATAGTTCTTTGGTCATAGACCATTTGAATACGCCGTTAGCAGCGTCTACTTTAACGATTGGGAATGTAAACCATACTTCGGTGCTGTCAGGAGAATATCTAACCTGTGCTGTAATTGTATGGTCTGTAATATCTACTGGAGTTTCTTCTCCGGTTTGGTCATCTACGTCGATTAACTGATACTTGAATGTAGGTGTATCACCACGGTAGATTGAAACGTCGTATTGCGCGCGTTGAATAGACATAAAAATACCTCATGAGTTTATTATCATGAGGTATTTATGTGGTATAAAATTAGCTAAGACGGGTGCTATTAAATGGTAGATTGTGTCTTGTATATTCAGAACACGGTTCGCACGTACCGCAATGTGTTATTACACCAGATTTTAATCGTTGAGGATTTCTACAAGACCAAACTACTTTCTTTAATTCTTCTGGAAGTAGATTGTATTCGTCAGCCTTGCTTAACCCTGCAACTGGGCTAATTATTTTGTATGGCTTGATTTTATCAGGGTCTTCATTAACCAAATCGCCTTTACACGAAAGAGGCAATGCCTTTTCTAATACGCCATTGCACAGGTCTTCAGCAGTTTGTAGCCATTGCTTGTAATATACGTCAGCAGCTTGGTGTTCAAACCCAAAGTAAATGTTATCTACATTCTCGTATGCAGTATATACTGCACCGATAATGCTAAACCAAATAACGTCTCTACTTTGTTTAAGTAGCGGTGCACCCATCAAACTAATGCTACTACTTTCCCATTTAAACCTGTCACCAAAATATTTCTGTATCTTTTCAACAGCTTGCATTTCCAACTTGTCACGCTCGGTGTCAGTTTCAAAATACACGTGGTGTGCAATAATTTCTTCGTCAGTTTGGCTTAACAAATATAACATTGCTGTGCTATCTAATCCGCCCGAATAAAATGCAATACTAGCCATGATTAAGTTCCTCGTCTACACGGGCACGCAATACTTCCCGTTTCAAATGAAGTGGATGGTCTGAAAGAAACATTCTTTCTAATTCACGAATAATTTCCCAATCAGTAGATTGCAATTGCATTTGGCTAAGTGTTAATCTATGTACATCTTTAGCACGTAATTGCGTAATCACTAAACCTGTTTCTAACAGCCACTCTGGTATTTCTTCGTCAAATACAAATACGTCAGCGTCTTCAGGAAATATATCGTCTTTATTCAAATCGAATCTATGTTCGATATAAACGCCCATATCTTCTTTATAATTATCAACCCAAATAACTTTAGGGTGCATGTATATTTTATCAGAAGAAATTGCAACAAATACTTCGTTATCTGAATGGCGCGTATGTGCCTTGCATAACTTGGCAATATACACGCTAGCAGTATCAAGGTCACCAACGACTATGGTGACCTTTTTAGAAATATTATCAAGCAAAATCTCTTTCGAGTTCTGCGTAATTATCATAAGTAATCCTCAATTCTATCTACATACGATTGGCTAATTTTAAACACAGTGACCGTGCCGCCTTTCCAGAAACTATCGTTAGAGTTAATTCTCATACGTAGCAATTTGCCTTGGCTAAATGGAACTGTGCCACCAGTTAATCTAACGGTCATTTTCATACTTCCCAAATAAGACACACCAGAAGATTTACCGTTATCCCAGCTACTACCCCAGTTTCGTTGCTCCATTGCTACGTGATATGTTCGACCATTAACAGTGCGGTTAACAGTAGGTCTAGTGACGTATTCGTCTTTACTGTTTCGCCATGTCATAGTAGGTGAAGCAATGTTATCAGTGACGATATTCGTCCACGTACCATCTTTATTTTGACGGTCAATTCGGACGGTAAACGTTGCGGTAGTAGCACTCCTATTAGCCCAACCACCAGAAACCGAAGCATTAATTGCAGGGTGTAAGTTTGTCTTATGCCAACGTTTGAAGTTCTTATAAACAGTTTCACCGTTATACGATTGAGTACCCTCACCTGTCCAGTTAGCAGATACTGCACCGTAATTACCAGTGGTAAGTGTAAGGTTCATATAAGAAGTGTCGTTATGGTTAACTGTACGCGATTTGTTAATATGAATACCCGTAGCATAACCAAGATAACGAGTACCAGTACCTTTATCAGCGTCAGTTGGAAGTGTCATATCACTATCACCGATAATCAGTGCACCCTCAATTACAGAACCAGTAATCATACTACCCGTAATTGTGCCTTCGAATGTACCCGAAGTTGCTTCAATATGACCAGTAAATCGACCGGAAGTAGCATTAATATGACCAGTAATATCAGCGTTATCAGCATACAATTTACCTGTCTTATCAACTCTAAATGGCGAGTCTTCAGCCATTGCATTACCTGCACTAAATCTCCATAACGGGTCTTCACCTGACATAATTGCAATATTATTACCACTGCCCGCACTAATAGAAGTAGCAGAAGAAATATGATGGCCTTGAATTGCACCAGCAGAAATATTACTTGCTGTTAGCCCTTCGATTAATGCAGTCTTGATAATTGTCTTACCAGTAGCAGAATCTACTTGGAATACAGCTTGGTCACCAGCTTTAGAGCTAATTCTAAACTTATCAGCAATAACGTCGAAAGTAGAAGTTTCACCATCATTACCCATAATAAGACCAGAAACCTTACCATTAACGTCGTGTTTGATTTGTGTTAGCGCCTCAACCTTGCCATCAGTAGTAGCAGTCACTTGGTTTAGGGTATTAATGCTTGCCTTGTTCTTACCAATTTCAGCAGTTAATTGGCTTTGTTGCCGAATTCA
>NZ_JPJA01000086.1:104500-255971 GCF_000733315.1 Vibrio sp. ER1A | reverse complement strand
GTAACTTAGAGCGTGTTTTTGAATATAATTTAATTTATCCGTAAAGATCATCACGGGAAATATATTCTATTAGCTATTTCCTGAAACTATAATTCCATTTGTCTGCACTTATAGCTTTGTTAATAATCATTTAGCCTATTTATAGATACGACGAGCCAAGAGCGTATTAATAATAAAACTTATTAGAGACTAAATAGGAATTTAACATGAAGAAAGTTTCTCTTTTAACAGCGGCTATTATTGCAGGTTTATCAGCTACGGCAGCAAATGCAGCTGACGTATATAAAGGTGATAATCTGAACCTAGCAGTGGGCGGTCGAGCTGAAGCGCGTGCTGATTTTGACAAGAGCAGTAATGATAGAACCGTTGCAGACAATAGTCGTGCTCGTGTAAACGTTCTTGCTACTACTGAAATTGCTGACGGCGTTAATGCTAAAGGTTTCTTTGAAGAAGAAATTAACCGTTCTGGCGACAATAACGGTGCTGGATACGATAACCGTTATCTATATGTTGGTATTGCAGGTGAAAACAATGAGCTCCAATACGGTAAAACGGATGGTTCTTTAGGAATTATTACTGACTACACTGATATTCTTGATGCATTCGGTGGCGAAGCGGGTAACAAAACAGCAACTGCTGACCGTACAACCAACCAACTGTTGTATATCGGTACATTCGGTGACCTAAAAGTTAAAGCTAACGCTAATGGCGGCGGCGCCGCTGATTCATTCAAGAAATACGGCAATGAACTATCAGGTACAGTAGACCAAGGTTATGGTATCGCGGCACAGTACCAGTTAGGAGATTTGAGCTTTGGTGCAGGTTACGCTTACCAAAAAGACGAAAACGTCAAAGTGAAAACTGGTAATTTAAAAATTTCACCAGATGCAACAAGCCAAAACGTTCTAGTTGGTGCGGGTTATCAGCTAAATGACCTATATCTTGGTGGTTTATATACTCAAGGGAAATTGCTAGACCAAGACTATAAAGGTTTTGAAGTAGCATCTAAATACGACCTAACAGACCGTATTCGTCTTGCAGCTGCATTCCAACAAGTTAAGTTTGATATCGCTGACGAAACAGACCAAAACATCGCGGCAAGCGTACACTACAAATTTACTAATTACTTCACGACTTACGCAGGTATCTCAAAAGACCTTAAAGGCGACAAAGATACGGCAGGACGTGTTGGCGCTATCGTCACGTTCTAATTCTAAACTGCACTTTTGTTAGATGGGATGGATTTACATGACCGAAGATCTTTCCTGGCAGCTAGTTTAAATCCAAACGCCCTATCAGCCATCACATTGTGATGGCTGTTTTTTATTATTGAAGAATTAAATTGGTAGGTAGTGATCCACCAGCAACACTACAAATAAAATCATCAAATGCATAATGGAGAATTTAAAAGTATCCATTGCTGTCTTTTCTGTTGCCGCATACTTTAACTTCCAAGCGTAATAGATAAAACCCGCACTCAAGAAGGTGGAACCGGCCAAATACACCAATCCTGTCATTCCAACTAAAGCGGGTAATAAGCACACCAGTGCCAATAAAATGGTATAAAGCAAAATAGAAGTCTTGGTGTATTCCACCCCGTGAGTCACCGGAAGCATAGGAATATCGGCTTTCGCATAGTCGTCTTTTCTATGAATCGCCAATGCCCAAAAATGAGGTGGTGTCCATATGAAGATAATCATTACCAGTAACCAAGCATTAGCGTGCAGTTCCCCTGTTACCGCGGTCCAACCTAACAACGGCGGCATTGCACCAGCAATACCCGCGATAACAATATTCTGTGGCGTCGCTCGCTTCAAATATAAGGTGTACACAACAGCATAGCCAAGCAAACTAGCAAATGTAAGCCAAGCGGTTAACCAGTTAACCCCCGCAGCTAATATTGCAAAACCTAGTACGCCAATACTCAGTGCAAAAGTAAAGACTTTACCAACACTCAAGTCTCCTGATGGCAACGGACGTTTATGGGTCCTTGCCATGACAGCATCAATTCGACGGTCAATTAGATGGTTGAAAGCTGCTGCAGAGCCCGCCATTAACGCAATACCCAATAAACCCAGCACGGTCGCCTGAACAGGCAAAGCGCCCGGTATCGCCAAACACATCCCAACCAAAGCTGTTAAGATCATTAATGCGACCACTTTTGGTTTGGTCAAGGTTAAATAGACACGCCAGTTGAGTCTTGGTTTAACGACGGAATCCACACGACTTGTTGCCGCCATTGTCAGTTTATTCATAGAGAACTCTCCTTGTCTCCAGATGCTTTAAGTCTCTCAACTTTATTCTCCGACTCAATGACTTTCAGTGTCGGCTTTTCTGATTGAGCGTACCGTATATTCCACATAATATAGTTAGCTTGAATTAGGCTTAATAGAAGTAGCGCAGCGCCCAGATTATGCATAACAGCTATTGGTAAAGGTAAATGGAACACCACATTACTGACGCCTAGTGCAAGTTGAATCGCTAACAGTCCCAATAAAAGTACTGCGACGTTGCGTACCACGCGCTGCTTATGTTGTAACAAGCACAGCCCTAATATCCCAACGAGTAAAGTCACCGCAATAGCACCAAAACGATGACTCACATGGATGGTCATTCTTGCAGCATAATCAAGCACGCCAAACTCGTAATTGTCAAAGCCAAAATGAACCGGAGTGAAAGCGGTTTTGAAGTCGAGATAGCGCACCCATTCGCCTTCACAAATCGGCAAAGCGGTACACACCACAGCGGCATAATTTGAAGATACCCAACCGCCGAGTATTATTTGTAAGATGGTTGCGACAAGAGCCAAGCCAGCCAATATTTTGAGTCGACGACCAATTATCTTTGGCTCACTAGTCACGGTATTAGCCTCAACCACTGTTGGCTGAAAGGTCACACTTACCTCAGATTTAGATTTCGCTTTATTATCCTGTCGCGTCGCTATCGCGTTCGGACGTAATCTTAAATATGTGAAAAACAGTAAACAAAACATTGTAAAACCACCTATCAGGTGGCCCATAACTACAATTGGCATCAGCTTAAGCGTTACCGTCCACATCCCCAGCGCAGCTTGAAACACGATCACTAAAGATAACGACACCGGCAAAGTCACCCCTAGTCGTGCACGCTCATTTCTTAACGCAAGATAGGTTATGGCGAACACCACCAAACCCAGAGTTCCCGCCAAGTAGCGGTGTATCATTTCTAGCCAAGCTTTGTGAGGCTCCACCGCTCGCTCGGGAAAAAGAGTATTAGCAACCGCTACATCAACGTTATTGCTCGGAACCGTAAGATGACCATAACAACCTGGCCAATCAGGACAACCTAAACCCGCATCAGCAAGGCGTGTATAAGCCCCCATTGCGATAACAATAACGGTCAGTATTAACGCCCCTTTCACCAAATCTATCAGTCTCATTGCAACTCCTTATGCCTTCAACACAGGTGTACTTCACCTTTCGCGTCTACCCTACTCGAGATAACTTGAGTAACTTTCTTAGGTCGGATAACAACCCCTTGCTATGGGCGATTTGTTGCTCCTTGGTTGTGGGTTCAAAAAACATCACGACTTGACCTAACGTGTCGGTAATGACATACCCTTGTGATGGCACTAAAGCAGAGAAAGCATCGTTAACGGTCAACACTGTCACCGAATTCGGTAGTTCAGGCACTACTTGGCCGGTCTGTACATAAACAACAGGTGTCACGCGCTCTTTATACTTTCCTAGCGCTAAGTACGTTTGCCCCATGACGTATAAGCGATTTAAGCATGCATCATCACATGTAGCAGGAAGCATAAAACCAAGCTGCCAACTCTCTCCTTGAAGAGGGTTCACCATTCCTAGTGACTCAAACGTCACACGAGGCTCCAACAGCTGACCATGATTGGTCACGCCAGACTGATACCAATGGTTACTCAGAATTGCCTTCGCGACGATAAACGGCAACGCAAAAAACAGAATCAACGCCAGTAGCGTAAGTCGTCCTCTTAACACGGCTTTGGGCTTTAGCGAATGTGTCGTCATCCCTGTGCTCATAAACGCTCCTAATGTCTTGCTGAATGAGTTTTTCTGCCCCATCGATACACGGCAATACCTACTACAAAAGCAAATACCAACGCCATGGAGAACCACTGAAAAGCGTATCCATAGTGTTTGCTCGAGTTCATAGACAATGGTTTCCATGGGTGAGCATAAGGCGTTGTTGAATCGATAGGTTGCAACGCCCATGCTTGTAGGGGCTTACCAGTAAGCTCTGCCAATGAACCTATATTTAAGTTCTGAATTCGAAACCTGGTAGAAGTCAAAGAGGTAAAATCTTCAGGGTAGAGCTCATTACCTAAAGGGCTGTCCAACTTTTGATATAAACGCCCGGTTATCATCAGAGGGTGGGTTAACTGCTCAACAACTGGCAATGACTGTCTTTGCTCCATCCCTTTAACGAATCCTAGTTCAAGAAGTAAAAAACGTGATTGGCCATCGATAATAAGCTGATACACCAAATAGCCAACTTGGCCTTCAAAGGTTTGGTTATCCAAATAGAAAAGCTCTGGAAGAGGCGTAACCTCAGTAAAGACAGGGACGCCTATCCAATCAAGATAATCACTGTTTGACTGGGATGTGTTTGAGAAATGGACAGAGCTCAACGAGATCGGAGACTGTTTACTTCGCTGAGCCAACATCGACTCCATATGCGATTTGTCGTTACCTCGCTGTAGCTGCCACAAACCTAATTTGACCAAAGTAGAAAACACAACCACAGTTAATACAAAGCCGACCCAGAATTTCACTGATTTGAACCAGGCCACGCGAGGAACTTCAATGTCACCGACACTATTGTTTAAGATTGTTTTAGTACTGCTGTTACTTTTCATCATCTTTAACTTAGCGCTTGCCCTAATTCGAATGGTGCGAGACGACCCTGATTCTGATAAACCAATGAGTCACTATCTGGGTCGCCGTGTCTTGTTTTCTGCGATCGTTGTTATTCTTTTGATCATCGCCCTTCAAAGCGGATTACTTGCTCCTAACCCTCGCCCTTATTAAGTCAGTTTTCTAAAATCTGAGTTAAAGTACATAAACAAAAACAAAGAGGCACAGCCAAACCACATCAACAAAGTGCCAGTACCAACTGCCTGCCTGAAATGCGAAATGGTCTTTGGGAGTAAAATGGTCTTTAGCGATTCGAAACAAGAGTACAATCAAGAAGATCGTCCCTAAACACACATGTAGACCATGGAATCCAGTCAACATGAAGAAGGTATTGCCGTATATCCCAGATTGTAAGGTCAACCCCATATCTTGGTATGCATGCGCATATTCGACCGCTTGGTAATAGAGGAAAAACACCGCTAATACGATAGTAATCTCAAGCCAGACGATGAGCGCTGTTCGTTTGTTTTTCTCTAAACTGACATGTGCCATATGTAGCGTAATCGAAGAGAGCAGCAATATGATCGTGTTCTTCAACGGTAACCCTTGCCATGGCATCGCCTCAGTCGTGTCACCTGCTGGCGTTGTCGTCAAAGGCCAAATCGCTTCAAATCCAGGCCACAGAACTTCGTGAGTCATCACATTGTTATCTGCCCCGCCAAGCCAAGGGACAGAGATCATTCTTGCGTAAAACAACGCCCCAAAAAAAGCACCGAAGAACATCACTTCAGAAAAAATGAACCAGCTCATCCCTTGACGAAATGAACGCGTAATCTGATCTGAATACAAGCCTGCCAATGACTCACTGACAACATTGCTAAACCAACCTGACAGCATGTACAACAACACGGCAAAGCCAAGCGCTAGAGTAACGTTACCAATGACGCTACCCGCTCCACCTGTTTCTAGATGTTGAACCGTGAGCCCAGCCCCAACCGCCACTAAAAACAGCGCGATTGCCCCCACGATTGGCCAACTACTCTGAGCTGGAACGTAATAAGATTGAGGTTTACTCATAGCTTAACTCCCTGTTAAGTGCGCTTTTGCTACCCTTACTGCGTTCAACGGCATCCTGCACGCTTGCATTACTTGTGATGTTGTAGAGTGTGTACGACAAAGTCAGTGTGTGAATTGATTCGGGGATATCAGGTTCGATATAGAAAATTAGAGGCATCTCCGCTTCGCCATTAGCATCAAGAGGTTGATGGTTGAAGCAAAAGCACTCAATTTTATTAAAATAAGCAGCGCCAGTACCCGGAGATACAGATGGCACTGCTTGCCCGACTAAAGATTGCGACGCATTGTTCTTTGCCAAATAAGCGGTTTGAATCACCTCACCCGGATGAACATCAAGGTAGATGGTTTCGGGCTTAAAGGTCCACGGCATATCAGGATTGATGTGTGCCATAAACTCAACACGAATCGTACGCGATATGTCCGCCCTCATTCCGACGGGTTGCACCGCGGACACCGTATTGGTTTTACCATTGATACCCAATGCTTCACACATAATGTCGTACAACGGAACCAAAGCAAAACCGAACCCAAACATGCCGATAACAGCAACACTAAGCCACGTTACTAACTTTTTATTTGACTTACGGTTTTGCTCGCTCATAAGTCACCTCTCTAATCCACTTTGGGTGGAGTACTAAAGGTGTGATGCGGTGCTGGACTTGGGACTGTCCATTCTAGCCCTTCCGCTCTGTCCCAAGGTTTGGCTTCGGCCTTTTCTCCACCTTTAATACACTTGATTACTAGCCATAAGAAAATCAACTGCGACAGACCAAAGGCAAAACCGCCGATTGAGACAATCTGGTTTACATCCGCAAATTGAATTGCATAGTCAGGAATACGCCTTGGCATACCCGCTAATCCTAAGAAGTGCATCGGGAAAAACAGCACATTGACCGAAATAACCGAGCACCAAAAATGCCACAGGCTAAGTTTGTGGTCGTACATATGTCCTGTCCACTTGGGCAGCCAGTAATAAGCAGCTGCCATAATTGAGAACACAGCACCGGAGACCAATACATAGTGGAAGTGAGCCACGACAAAATAGGTATCGTGATACTGGAAGTCCGCCGGCACGATAGCTAACATCAACCCAGAAAAACCACCGATGGTAAACAAGACAATGAAGGCGATGGCAAACAGCATGGGCGTTTCGAACGTTAACGCACCGCGCCACATAGTTGCTACCCAATTAAATACTTTCACACCCGTTGGCACAGCAATCAGCATAGTGCAGTACATGAAGAACAGCTCTGCGAACACTGGCATCCCTGTGGTAAACATATGGTGCGCCCAAACCAAGAAAGACAACAGTGCGATACTGCACGTCGCATAAACCATAGAATGGTAGCCAAACAGCTTCTTACCACTAAACGCTGGTACGATTGCAGAGACGATGCCGAAAGAAGGCAAAATCATGATGTACACTTCTGGGTGGCCAAAGAACCAGAAGATATGTTGGAACATCACAGGGTCGCCGCCACCCGCTGCATCAAAGAAACTGGTTCCAAAATACTTGTCTGTTAACACCATTGTCACAGCACCCGCTAACACTGGCATCACCGCAATAAGCAGGAAGGCTGTAATCAACCAAGTCCAAACAAAGAGTGGCATTTTCATCAACGTCATCCCAGGGGCGCGCATATTGAAAATGGTAACAATGACATTTATTGCCCCCATGATGGAGCTAATCCCCATGATATGTACCGAGAAAACAAACAATGCCGTACTATCGGGACCATAGGTTGTAGAAAGTGGTGCATAGAATGTCCAACCAAAATCAGGTCCGCCACCGGGCATGAAGAGGGATGACAATAGAATCAAGAAGGCAAACGGTAGAATCCAAAAGCTTAAGTTATTCATGCGCGGTAATGCCATATCTGGCGCACCGATCATCATAGGGATCATCCAGTTAGCCAACCCAGTAAATGCAGGCATTACTGCACCAAATACCATCACTAAGCCGTGAACTGTGGTCATCTGGTTAAAGAAATTTGGCTCTACAAGCTGTAAGCCCGGTTGGAATAGCTCTGCACGAATGACCATTGCCATCGCACCGCCAGTAAGAAACATAGCAAAACTAAACCACAGATATAGTGTCCCGATATCTTTATGGTTAGTGGAATATACCCATCTTGCCCAGCCAGAAGGGGCGTGATCATGATGATGATCGTCTTCAATGATGGCCGTGCTTTCTGCACGACTCATCTCTGCATCCGTCGCCGTTGACGATTTAACTGTTTCCATAGGATCCGTTTTCATCATAACTCCTTGGAGCTGGTTTGCTCCCCATCTTGCGTTTTGAACGCATTGATATCAGAGGCTTGTACTGCATCTCCCGTATCATTACCCCAAGCGTTTCGCTGGTACGTCACTACTGCTGCTATTTCTTTGTCTGTCAATTGGTTAGCAAACGACTGCATGGCTGTTCCATTTACCCCATCAACAATTTTGCTGATGTGAGTCGACACCTCTCCGGTCGTCGCAACTGCACTCCCCGCAATGGCAGGAAAAGCCCCCGTGATACCTTCACCGTTTGCTTGATGGCAGACAGCACAACGGCCCGCATACACTTCTTCACCAATTGTCATCAGTTCATCAAGTGGAAGTGTCGCGTCAAGAGACTTTGCTGCTTCCGCGGCTGCCAAGGCCATTTCTTGTTTCTTCCCTGCTAACCATGCATCGTAATCACTCTGTTCCATGGCTTGAACAACGATCGGCATAAAACCATGAGCTTTGCCACACAGCTCGGCACATTGACCTCGATAAACACCTGGCTCGTCAATCCTTGTCCATGCCTCATTAATAAACCCTGGGATTGTGTCTTTCTTGACGGCAAAATCCGGCACCCACCAAGAATGAATTACGTCATCGGATGTCATTAAGAAGCGGATTTTTTGATTGATAGGTACAACGAGTGGATTGTCTACTTCAAGCAAGTAATGAGCACCTTTTTCTTCAATACCATCTATTTGCGTTTGCGATGTAGCCAACAAGGAGAAGAAATTAACATCTTCACCAAAGTACTCGTAGTGCCATTTCCACTGCGAGCCCGTAATTTTGATAGTGATATCCGATTGAGATGTATCTTCCATTGCCACCAAAGTTTTGGTTGCGGGAATCGCCATCGCAATCAATATGATAATCGGAATAACCGTCCAAACAATTTCGACTTTAGTGCTTTCGTGGAAGTTAGCGGCAACGGCGCCGCGAGATTTTCTGTGTTTGAAAATGGAGTAGAACATCACTCCGAATACAACAAACGCAATGGCACAACAGATGTAGAAAATCAGCATATGCAAGTCATAAACTTGGTTACTGATATTAGTAACGCCTTTAGTCAAGTTATAGCCGCTCGACTCGGCGATGAGAGGTTGGCTGATTAGCGCAGCAGCCACACCAATCCATAAGCGAATGGTCAGCAATCTCTTCAAAAGATTTCTCCTTTGCCTAGCCACGTTTGTCCTAACGTGGTTCCCCTATGACTTATACCAAGCACATCTGAAGAGTGATCAAACAATTCAGGATGGTAAAGCCCGCAATCAAAACCCAACTAACTGTGATTCGACGACGTCTAACGAAGACCAACTAGGTTTTATCAACTCGAAAATGAGTTTCAAAAATAAAGCCAAACTGCACAAGTAAACAGTCATACACAAGATAACCACTTACTTATTGAGTCCGGTATCAATAAAATACAACACAAAACAATTTGTTATATTTTTGTTAACTAAATGCTAGTTAGAGAATTAGAGATTCGCAAGGATAAAAATAAAAGGTCACTTTTTGTGATGGTGGCTTATCGATTACCGTTTAAATTTTGACAAACTGGAAAACTGATATCTCTAGAACAACGGAAGACGTGGATTCTGTCATTGGTCACAAAATACGTAAAAAACCATGAACCACTCGTAGAAGTATTTTATTATTGTATGACAATATGGCATATTATTTCTATTCCCTTTAGACATACTTCGTATATACAAGAGAGTTGGTATGAGTAACGACAAATCATTCGATGCAATCAAGGCCATGAAGCTTGAAAACGACACTTCTGCTGGTAACTTGGTTGACCTACTACCTATTGAAGTTCAGAAGCGAGACTTTGACCTGTCCTTCCTAGATAACCTTGCTGAGGCTCGTCCTCGCCTACTCATCCAAGCCAATGAACTAGCCGAATTTAAATCAAGAGTTAAAAAAGATGAATCTCACTGCATGTTCGATGACTTCATGAATAACTCGACGGCCAAATTTTTCAATACTGAACCTTATCCAGAACCTCAGCCTTACCCAGAAGAAACGGTTGGCAAAGCCTCTCTCTGGCGACCTTATTGGCGTCAAATGTACGTTGATTGCCAGATGGCGCTTAATGCGACACGTAATCTTGCGATCGCAGGCATTGTCAAAGACGATAAAAAGCTTATTGGCAAAGCTAAAGCTTGGACGCTCCAACTCGCGTCCTATGATCCAGACGGTGTAACATCTCGCGGCTACAACGACGAAGCAGCCTTCCGCGTCATCGCAGCAATGGCTTGGGGCTATGACTGGTTACATGGTCACTTTACTGAAGAAGAACGTACAATAGTGCGTGAGGCATTAGTGACTCGTTTAGACGAAATTATGCATCACTTAAAGGTCACCGTTGACCTATTAAATAACCCATTGAACAGTCACGGCGTTCGATCTATTTCTTCCGCTATTATCCCGACGTGTATTGCTCTCTATCACGACCATCCTAAAGCTGGTGAATATATTGCGTATGCGTTGGAATACTATGCCGTCCATTATCCGCCATGGGGTGGTGAAGATGGTGGCTGGGCAGAAGGTCCAGATTATTGGAATACTCAAACAGCCTTCCTAGGTGAAGCCTTCGATCTGTTAAAAGCATACTGTGGTGTAGATATGTTCAATAAAACATTCTACGAAAACACAGGAGACTTCCCACTTTATTGCATGCCAGTTCACTCGAAACGAGCCAGCTTCTGCGACCAATCTTCTATCGGTGACTTCCCTGGGTTAAAACTTGCCTATAACATCAAGCATTATGCTGGAGTAAATCAAAAGCCTGAATACGTTTGGTATTACAACCAGCTGAAAGGCCGTGATACTGAAGCACATACCAAGTTCTATAACTTTGGTTGGTGGGACTTTGGCTATGACGATCTCCGTTTTAATATTCTTTGGGATGCGCCTGAAGAAAAAGCGCCGTCAAACGATCCGTTGTTGAAAGTGTTCCCTATCACAGGCTGGGCAGCTTTCCACAACAAGATGACAGAGCGTGATAACCATATCCATATGGTCTTTAAATGTTCACCATTTGGTTCAATCAGCCATTCACACGGCGACCAAAATGCGTTTACTCTGCATGCCTTTGGTGAAACATTAGCGTCTATCACCGGCTACTATGGTGGCTTTGGCGTCGATATGCATACGAAGTGGCGTCGTCATACTTTTTCTAAGAACTTGCCCCTGTTTAATGGCAAAGGGCAGTACGGAGAGAACAAAAACACTAAATTTGAAGGCCACCAAGACCGCTTCTGTATCGAAGCAGGCGGTCAAATCACAGACTATGACACAGACTCTGACGTCAAATTTGTAGAAGGCGATGCAACCGAATCCTACAAGTTCTTTACACCAGATATCGAATCCTACAAACGTAAGATTTGGTTCGTGAAAGGCAAGCTCTTTGTCATCCAAGACAAAGCGAGCTTTGGCGAAGAGAAAGATCTCACTTGGCTAATGCATACCACGTTTAATACCGAGACAGCTCAAAAGTCATTTGCTATCCACGGTGACAAAGCACATCTAGATGTGAGCTTTATCAATCAAAGCGCGGACCAAATTACGTCAGTGACCAACGTCGAAGGCTTTGGCGATGTGGACCCTTACGAGTTCCAAGATCTTGAGATCCACCGTCATGTAGAAGTAGAATTTTCTGCATCAAAACAACACGAAATTCTTACGTTACTTGTCCCTAACAAGAATAGCGGGGAACAAGTTCAGGTGTCGCATAGCGTCCGCGATAATGAACTAACACTTGTTGTAGATGGTGAAACAGTGACCATAGATTTATAGTGGTTCAACGACTTTAAAAGATAAAGCCTTCACCGCATTTCAGCGTTGAAGGCTCTTTTTTATTAAGGGTTATATCGCCAACCATTCAACTTCAACAATGGCTTTTCCCGCGTATTTAATACGACCGAGAAACCTATCTCCAGCGACTATCTCACCAACCCCTTGGGGCGTCCCGGTCATCACAATATCTCCATCTTGCAATTCAGTGTAAGAAGCCAGTTCTTGCAAAATCACAGCTGGTTTATACAACATTTGTTTGGTGCCACCTAGTTGCATTCGCATACTGTTGATAAACAACTCCACCTCAAGCTCACAGACATCCATATCTGATAATGGAATGAAACGGCTAAATTTGGCGGAGTTATCAAACGCTTTAGCTCTTTCCCAAGGCAGACCCTTCTGTTTCAACTTAGACTGTAAGCTTCGTTTGGTAAGATCTAATCCAAAGCCCACTGCGTAGAGTTGTCGGTTGCGGATAAGGAAGCAAATTTCTGCCTCGTAATGAAGAGGCTCATCAAGGTAAGAATAGAGCTCTGATGCGATACTAGAGTTTGGTTTGTTGAACACCACCATATCTTCAGGGATCTCATTCCCTAATTCATTGATGTGTTCGACGTAGTTACGGCCTACGCACAAGATCTTCGATGGGAAAAAAGAGTCATCTCCAACAAATACCGCTTTCATTGCCCTTCCTTGACTGACAGGTAAATTCAACACTAAGAACTGTGCATTTTAACGGATTTATAGTGACAGACTTATGATTTAGAGGAGTATTTTTCAAAGTTGAGGCAAGGATCGAGGTTTAAGTTGTTATCGTAGTTGCGCACCCAGCCCACAAATTTGATAGGAATTCATCTCACTCCTTGCATTTTAATTCAATTTCGACAACCATTTGTATATTCAATTTATCGAGTGACGAGTCGTTAATGTCCGCTGAGCCCCTGTATATTCAAATCAAACAATACATCGAACAGAAAATAGACCAAGGGCACTGGCCTGTTGGACAGCGTATCTCAACCGAAATGGAGCTCACCGAACAGTTTTCTGTCAGTCGAATGACCGTTAATAAAGCCATTAGGGATCTGGTGGGTGAAGGAAAATTAGAGCGACGACCAAGGCTTGGTACGTTCGTAAAAAAGCAGAATGAAAAGGCTGAGAGTCCTCTACTTGATACACGGAACATCGCCAAAGAAGTCGCTTCTCGCGGTAAAACTTATTCGTGCGATGTCATTAAACACCTCGCAACCAAAGCCGACCAGAATATCGCCACCAAGCTAGGCGTTATGTTGGGGAGCTCGGTTTACTACAGTGAGATCTTACACAAAGAAAACGACCTTCCTATTCAGTTGGAATGTCGTTGGGTAAACGCAAAGTTTGCACCTGACTATTACAAACAAGATTTCTCGAAAGTCACTCCAAACGAGTACTTGACGCTAAACTGCCCAATGACTGCAGTTGAACATACCGTCGAAGCCATTATTTGTAATGATGAAATAGGTCAGAGACTCAAAATGACGACAAAGGAGCCTTGTTTATTGCTCCACAGAAGAACTTGGAGTGACGACCGCCTTATCAGTACAGCCCTGCTCTACCATCCCGGTAGCCGCTATCAGCTGAGCTCGAAAGTCACCCTTTAGTCACGTGTAATACTCTCGAATTAAACAAACTAAACAACTCACTAATTTGTAAGCTAACTAACTCTAATACAAAGAGTTAGCTTACGTTGGCTTACCCCAATACCTAAGTTCCAATGTTAGGATTTCTCGTATAATAACCACACAAACCAGTGAGAAATCAGAATGAAAAAAACAGTCTTAGCACTTTCTTTAGCCATCGCCGCTTTTTCTACGGCACCTTTAGCCAACGAAGGCTTCTACGTTGGTGCCTCTTATTCAAAAATGAGTTACGACGCAGCGTTTGTAAGCAGTAACGAAGTGACAAATGGCTACTCAGCGAATGGCGGCTATGATTTTGCTTTGGGTAGCTTTTTTGTACTTGGTACAGAGCTAGAATATAAGAATCTTGGTTCAACCAAAGAGTCTTTCCTCAACGATTATTACACCTTGTCGATGACCTCATACGGAATCAATGTCATCCCCAAAATTTATATGGGCGATCGTCTTTACGCGCTAGCAAAGCTAGGTTTCCACAAAATTAATTCAGAAGTTGAAACTAACGTTTCGGTCAACGGTTCATCAGTCTCCGACACTGCATCCGTATACGGACTCGGTCTTGGCTACGACATCACGGAACACTTTGCGATTCAAGCCAGCTACGAAATTCACAACATCGCCGTCTACAATACCAAGTCTGCCAACCTTGGAGTTAAGTTTAACTTCTAATCTTACCTATATCTGGCAAATTATACTCACTTCAGTAGGTCACCGTATAGTGGCCTACTTCTTTTTAAGATCATGTATATCAGTCAGTTAAGCCACAGAGTTACCGCCGTTAAGGTTTAAAATCACCTAACCTGATCCTTCTATTTAATCGTCTACTAAAACCTCAAATCTTAGACGCTTAGATCACATTTTGTACGATGCACTATTGATCAATTGTATATATTAGACTAAATAATTGTATATACAATAAAGCTTTGGATTAAACATGCACTTAATTCTTAAAAATGCCCGACTTGTTACTATGGAAGAAGGCTCAACTGGATACACTCCTACGGAGCCTTGTTACCTGCTTATTCGTAGTGGGTTAATCGTCGCTATGGGTGGAGACCTATCCACACTCTACGGCAATACGCCAAAAGAGTGGTCAGATTGTCCAGTACTCGATTGCGCTGGCGGTATTGTGACGCCCGGATTAATTGATCCCCATACACATTTGGTTTTTGCCGGGAGTCGAGCACAAGAATTCGAAGCACGTTTAAACGGCGAATCGTACCAAGCTATCGCTCAGCGCGGTGGCGGTATTAACAGTACGGTTGCATCGACTCGTGCCGCCTCTGTGGACGAGCTAATTGAACTTGCCCTACCAAGATTGGACAGTTTGATTAAAAGTGGCTGTACAACTATCGAAGTGAAGTCAGGTTACGGATTGACGCTAGAAGATGAAGCGAAGATGTTGGTGGCCGCCAAGTCGTTAGAAAACCATAGACGCGTCAGTATTACCACGACGTTACTCGCAGCACATACTGTCCCCCCTGAATATCAGGATAGAGCGGACGAGTACATAAACTATGTGGTAAACGACATCATCCCTCACATCGCAAAACACAACTTGGCAGATTCCGTAGACGTCTTTTGTGAATCCATAGGATTTACTCTAGAGCAAACTGAACGTGTTTTTGCCGCAGCTAAAGCGCATGGTCTTGCTGTCAAAGGGCACACCGAGCAGCTCAGTAATCTTGGCGGCAGTGTACTTGCCGCTCAATACAAAGCGCAGTCGGTCGACCATATCGAGTATCTGGACCAAGCGGGCGTAGAAGCTCTTGCCACTTCAGGGACCGTAGCAACACTTTTGCCCGGGGCATTTTACTTCTTAAGAGAAACACAGCTGCCACCCATTGAATGGCTGCGTGAGTTTAACGTGCCAATGGCAATCGGTAGCGACATTAATCCCGGAACCTCTCCATTTGCAGACTTACAGTTAATGATGAATATGGCTTGTACCTTATTCCGTCTAACGCCAGAAGAAGCGCTTCGTGGTGTGACATGCCATGCTGCGGCAGCAATTGGTCAGAAAGACACCATTGGACAAATCCGCAAAGGATTTAAAGCCAATTTAGCCATTTGGGATATCGACCATCCGAGCGAGCTTAGCTATCAGTATGGATTGAAAGGACTTAAACAACGTATCTTTGCTGGGAGTATCGAACATGTCGCCTAAAACAATCAATACTCAGCACAGTTTTACTTGGTCTGGCCGTGACGACCTAGAAGATGGCGAGAAGCGTCTCAGAGTTCATCACGTCATTACACAGATTCATGAGCTAATGTCAGACACTTGTGGTGCTCAACTTCTAGGTTTTGAAACCGATGAGGGCGTGTCTAGAAACAAAGGCAGAGTTGGCGCTAAAACGGCACCTGATGCTATCCGTGGTGCCTTAAGCAATTTGGCTTGGCACTCAGAAACTAAGATTTTAGACCTAGGCAATTCAGGCTCACAAAACACATCTTTGGAACAAAATCAAAGTACAACGGCCAAAATCATTACCAATGCCCTCTCTCATGGACCTGTCGTTGTGCTCGGCGGTGGACATGAAATCGCTTGGTCATCTTTCTTAGGGCTATCAAACTATCTACGCCAAAGCGAACCCACTCCTAGAATCGGTATCATCAATTTCGACGCTCATTTCGATCTTCGAGAGTATCAATCTGAAACCGTGCCCTTAAAGCCGAGCTCTGGAACACCATTCTCGCAAATTGCTGACCACTGCCAATCAGAGCAACTCGCTTTCGAATACCTTTGTATCGGCATCAGTTCAACTTCCAATACACTAGCCTTATTTGATAAAGCACAGCGCTTGAATGTTCGCTATATCGAAGACACAGAGCTGCTGCTTAACCCCCACACACCAATGCTTAAGGAACTTGAACAGTTTATTGCCAGCGTCGACTACCTCTATCTCACAATCGATCTAGATGTGTTCAATGCAGCACTTGCTCCGGGAGTCAGTGCTCCCGCTGCTATTGGTCTATCCATTGAACACTTCTATCCATTTTTTGAGGCGATATTACAGCACAACAATAAGTTGCTGATGGCGGATATCGCTGAATATAACCCTACCTATGACATTGACAATCGCACCGCCAAACTCGCCGCTAGGCTCTGTTGGCAAATGCTGACGGCAATGTCCAAGCAGCAAAAATAGCCAAAAAATAGCAATTAACAACCAATTACGTGAAACACAGTGCGACGCCGCATAACGAACCAACCTGGCGTCCACCATTCAAAAGGAAAACAAGATGACTGATAGTAATAATGCTCGTCTAGATGCAACTCGCAAAATCAAGGCACCACATGGTACTGAGCTAAATGCCAAATCATGGCTGACAGAAGCACCACTGCGCATGCTGATGAACAATCTTGATGACGAAGTTGCTGAGCATCCTCAATCATTAGTGGTTTACGGCGGTATCGGCCGAGCGGCGCGCAATTGGGAGTGTTATGACAAGATCGTCGAAGTCCTAAAACGTCTTGATGACGACCAAACACTTTTAGTCCAATCAGGCAAACCCGTCGGCGTTTTCCCGACACATAAAGACGCTCCACGCGTATTAATTGCCAATTCCAACTTAGTCCCACATTGGGCCAATTGGGAGCACTTCAACGAGCTGGATAAGCAGGGCCTAATGATGTACGGCCAAATGACGGCAGGTTCGTGGATTTACATTGGTTCTCAAGGCATCGTTCAAGGCACGTATGAAACCTTTGTGGCGATTGTCAAGCAACATTTTAATGGCGATGCCAATGGCAAGTGGATTCTAACAGGTGGCCTTGGCGGTATGGGCGGCGCTCAACCACTCGCAGCGACTATGGCTGGCTTTTCAATGATTGCTGTAGAGTGTGACGAATCTCGTATCGATTATCGTCTAAATACTCGTTATGTCGATACCAAAGCGCATAGCCTCGATGAAGCATTGTCCATCATTAAGAATAGCGACAAACCAATCTCAGTTGGTCTACTAGGAAATGCCGCTGATATCTATGCAGAATTGGTAGAGAAAAACATCACGCCAGATGTTGTCACCGATCAAACCTCAGCACACGATCCTCTTAACGGTTACTTACCGCAAGGCTGGACCATGGAACACGCTAAACAGCAACGTGAAAGCGATCCAACCGGCGTGGTGAAAGCGGCCAAAGCCTCGATGGCAGTGCAAGTTGAAGCCATTCTAACTATGCAACAACGCGGCTCGGTAGCAACTGACTACGGTAATAACATTCGTCAAATGGCGTTGGAAGAAGGGGTAGACAACGCGTTTGATTTCCCAGGTTTTGTTCCTGCGTATATCCGTCCACTTTTCTGTGAAGGTATAGGACCTTTCCGTTGGGCTGCACTCTCTGGTGATCCGGAAGACATCTATAAAACAGACCAAAAAGTCAAAGAGCTGATTCCTGATAATCCACATCTGCATAACTGGCTCGATATGGCGCGTGAGCGTATTCAGTTCCAAGGTTTACCTGCTCGTATCTGCTGGGTAGGCCTGAAAGATCGTGAGCGTTTGGGTCAGGCTTTCAATGAAATGGTTAAGAATGGCGAACTAAAAGCACCTGTGGTTATTGGTCGTGATCATCTTGATTCAGGTTCAGTAGCCAGCCCGAACCGCGAAACCGAAGGTATGATGGACGGCTCAGATGCGGTGTCCGATTGGCCATTATTGAACGCCTTACTCAACACCTCAGGTGGTGCTACTTGGGTATCTCTGCACCACGGCGGCGGTGTAGGAATGGGCTTCTCACAACACAGTGGAATGGTCATTTGCTGTGATGGTAGCGATGATGCTGCTCGACGTATTGCACGCGTTTTACACAATGACCCTGCAACTGGCGTAATGCGCCATGCCGATGCTGGGTACGACATCGCTAAACAATGTGCCAAAGAACAGGGCCTAGACCTGCCAATGCTGAATCAAAATGATGATAATCGAGCTTAAGGAGCACACCATGTTGAAATTAGTTCTTGAGCCAGGTCAGCTAACGTTAGCGCAACTACGCCAACTCAGCCGTTCTCCTGTGAGCTTATCTTTGCATCCTTCAGCGGTTGAAGACATTGATGCAAGCACTCGAATTGTAGAGCAAGTTATCGCCGAAGATCGTACGGTCTACGGCATCAATACTGGCTTTGGATTGTTAGCTAATACACGCATTGAGCCAGAAGATCTCGAGATCCTGCAAAAGAGTATCGTGTTGTCACACGCCGCCGGTATTGGTGAGCTAATGAGTGATGAAACCGTTCGTCTAATGATGGTGCTAAAGATCAATAGTCTTGCGCGCGGCTATTCAGGTATTCGACTTAAAGTCATTCAAGCGTTGATTGAACTGGTTAATTCTCAAGTTTACCCATGCGTTCCTCAAAAAGGTTCTGTTGGTGCATCAGGTGACTTAGCCCCACTCGCTCACATGAGCACAATCTTACTCGGTGAAGGTGAAGCGAGACATAACGGGAAAATCATTAGTGGTCTAGAAGCTTTGCAAATTGCCGGTCTTGAACCAATCACGCTAGCACCAAAGGAAGGGTTAGCACTACTAAATGGCACGCAAGCCTCGACGGCGTTTGCTTTAGAAGGTCTGTTCTTAGCGGAAGACCTGTTCGCATCAGCAACGCTATGCGGCGCAATGTCGGTCGAAGCCGCACTGGGTAGTCGACGTCCATTTGACCCGCGCATTCATCGAGTAAGGGGACATCGCGCACAAATGGATGCAGCTCTAGCCTATCGCCACCTATTGGAAGGCAGTAGTGAAGTGGGTGATTCTCACCAAGCATGCGAGAAGGTACAAGATCCGTATTCGCTGCGTTGTCAGCCTCAGGTGATGGGGGCATGTCTACAACAGATTCGCAACGCAGCAGAATCGCTCCAAGTGGAAGCAAATTCTGTCTCTGACAACCCATTAGTGTTTGCTGATGACGGCGATATTATTTCCGGCGGTAATTTCCATGCTGAACCCGTCGCTATGGCGGCAGATGGCTTAGCGCTAGCGATTGCAGAAATTGGCAGCCTCTCAGAGCGTCGAATGGCATTGCTCATTGATAGTGCCCTGAGTAAGTTACCGCCTTTCCTCGTCGACAACGGCGGTGTTAACTCAGGTTTTATGATTGCGCAAGTGACTTCAGCCGCGTTAGCAAGCGAAAATAAAACCCTTGCTCACCCGGCCTCAGTTGACAGCTTGCCAACTTCGGCTAACCAAGAAGA
Organism: Vibrio sp. ER1A; assembly: GCF_000733315.1. NCBI lineage: Bacteria > Pseudomonadati > Pseudomonadota > Gammaproteobacteria > Vibrionales > Vibrionaceae > Vibrio > Vibrio sp. ER1A. The sequence continues at coordinate 236,083 of NZ_JPJA01000086.1, read as the reverse complement.
CCACGTTTCTATGGCAACTTTTGCGGCTCGTCGCTTAAAAGATATGTCAGAAAATACGCGCGGTATCTTGGCCGTGGAATATCTAGCGGCGGCTCAAGGGTTGGACTTCAGAGCACCACTGAAGTCCTCGCCACGAGTAGAGCAAGGTAAACAAATCCTGCGTGAAGCGGTGCCGTTCTACGATAAGGACCGCTACTTCGCTCCGGATATCGCTAAGGCAAATGAGATTATCAAGCTCGCACTTCATAACGCACTCATGCCTGAGAATATACTTCCAAGCCTCTGATTTTATAGATTTTAAAAGAGCTAGCATACTGCTGGCTCTTTTTTGTTGTACGCAAATATTTACCAATTAAATAACCGGACGACATGTTGGCAGTCACAAGTTTAAAATGAGCCTATGTGTACATGCATCAAATTGCGTTATAACAAATGTGCTTAAGAAAAGAACAACGAGGCACAAAAGACATGGAAAATACGTTTAACCACCCTATGCCCAACGCTGAGGGCTATTTTGGCGAATACGGCGGTAGTTTTATCCCTCCTCAGCTACAAGAAATCATGGATGAAATCAGCGCAGCTTACGACTCATGCCGCCAAGATCCAGATTTCAGAGCCGAGCTTGCTCGCCTATATAAACACTTTGTAGGACGCCCTAGTCCAATCTTCCACGCTCAAAATCTTTCTGAAAAATACGGCGCACCTATTTATCTCAAACGGGAAGATTTAAACCACACTGGTGCACACAAAATTAATCACTGTTTGGGCGAAGCACTGCTTGCAAAAAAGCTTGGTAAGAAAAAGCTCATCGCGGAAACTGGGGCTGGACAGCACGGCGTCGCCCTTGCCACAGCGGCGGCTTTAGTGGGTCTAGAGTGTGATATCTATATGGGCGAAGTCGATATCGCAAAAGAGCACCCAAATGTGGTGAGAATGCGAATTCTAGGTGCTAATGTTATTCCTGCAACTCACGGTAGAAAAACGTTGAAGGAAGCGGTAGATGCTGCATTTGAAGCCTACTTAGCGGACCCGCATACTCAGTTATACGCCATTGGCTCGGTTGTCGGCCCTCACCCATTTCCTGCAATGGTACGAGACTTCCAATCGATTATCGGTAACGAAGCCCGCGTTCAGTTCCAAGAAATGACAGGTGAACTGCCCAATAATCTCGTAGCATGTGTTGGTGGAGGCTCTAATGCAATGGGTCTGTTTAGCGCGTTTTTGAATGATGAAGAGGTTAAAATCCACGGGGTCGAACCATCAGGGCGCGATTTGCATACCGAAGGTGAACATGCTGCGACGCTAACACTTGGTGAGCCTGGCGTTATGCACGGGTTCAAATCATACATGCTAAAAGACGGAGAAGGCGAGCCTCAAGAAGTATACTCAGTGGCAAGTGGTCTCGACTATCCATCGGTGGGGCCTCAACACGCCTACCTCAAAGATACTGGTCGCGTGAGTTACGGCTATATTAATGACAAAGAAGCCATTGATGCTTTTTTTGAGCTATCCCGTTTGGAAGGCATTATTCCAGCCATTGAATCGGCCCACGCCGTTGCGTACGCACTGAAATTGGCAAAAGAGGAGGAAAAGGGGTCTATTCTTCTCAACCTATCTGGTAGAGGCGACAAAGATATCGATTTTGTTGTTGAGCATTATGGGCAAGACTTCGGTATTGAATCGCTGCTGTAGGCCGTAAAAGACCACAACGTACCATAACGAGTTCTGCCTGATTGAGTCTCTAATCAGGCAGAATTAACATTCTCACTCATTGATAAAATCAACATTAAAACCAACGCTAGACCAGTATTTTAGAATAATCATCTAGAATATGTCATTTTAATGCCAACCTCGCCGATTTATTGAGTTTGATTCCATAAATAAGGCAAACCATTCGCCACACTTATTTTTCCACTCTAAATTACTTTCTATCACTTGCCGGATGCGAGTGACCATAAGAATAAAGACTTCCACTTGCGTGTTAATACGCATTAGAAACTGATTAAGAGAAGGTATTGGTATGAAACAGACAAGAGTCTTGCTTTCAATGGCGACACTTGGTTTAGTTGCTAGCCCGTTAGCATACAGCCACGGATACGTTTCAGCGGTTGAAAGCGGTGTTGCAGAAGCTCGTGCAACGTTATGTAAGTATCCAGCCGACACTGGAGAAAAGAACGTAAATTGTGGCTCCGTCCAGTGGGAACCCCAAAGTGTTGAAGGTCCTGAGGGCTTTCCTCAAGCTGGTCCTCCTGACGGCCAAATCGCAAGTGCAGGCCTAACGCAGTTTTCTCCTCTTAACGAGCAGACGTCTGACCGTTGGGTAAAGCGCCCTATTCAATCAGGTATGCAGACTTTTGAGTGGACATTTACAGCCAATCACGTCACTAAAGATTGGAAGTATTACATTACCAAGCCGACCTGGAATCCGAACCAAGCCTTAACGAGAGATTCGTTCGATCTGAATCCATTTTGTGTGGTAGAAGGCAATATGCAGAAGCCACCAAAATTAATGAGCCACCAGTGTAATGTCCCTGAACGGGAAGGCTATCAAATCGTACTAGCGGTGTGGGATGTGGGTGATACTGCCGCTGCTTTCTATAATGTTATTGACGTACAGTTTAATGGTGATAATCCTGGCATCCCAGGCTGGTCTCAAGCAGGTACAATCAATCCAACGATGGATTTGAAGGTTGGCGACTCCGTTTTCACTCGCGTCTTTGATTCTAACGGTGAGCTACCAAACCTTTCTACCAGTATTACCATTACTTCAGAGCAACAAGGACAGGCAAATCAGTGGTCTCACGCTCTCGCGACACAAATCAATCATGAACACACTGATATCAAAGCTGGACAGCAAGATAGTAACGGCAATATCTCACCAGTTTATGGTAGCAACACCGTGTATGTGGCAGATAATAGCGGCTTAGATCGCGTTGAAATTGGCTATGATATTGTGACACCTCCACCTTCAATCGGTGCAGACGTAACGGGACTGGATCCAGAGTATCAAATCGGTGAAACACCAATTGAACTTGCACTGAACGTCGCAGCTACAGGTAGCGTGGACGTAAGCATGAATGTTTACAACCACGCACAAGAATCTCTAGCGAGTCAGGAACTTAGCTTAGCGGATGGTGAAAACCAGAATGTAACCCTAACGCTCTCTAAATCTGAAGCTGGCCACCATATGTTAGTGACACGCGTAAGAGACGATAAAGGCAATCTTGTCGACCAAACGACGCAGGACTTTATGTTGGTAGAACAAACCGTCCCCGGCGACTATGACTTCGTTTTCCCTGATGGTCTGTCACAGTACACAGAAGGCACTAAAGTCCTCGCTAAAGATGGTCACATTTATCAGTGCAAACCATTCCCGAACTCCGGTTACTGTGTTCAATGGTCACCAACAGCAACCCAGTTTGAACCTGGCGTCGGTAGCCACTGGACATCAGCTTGGAACAAACTGAATTAATCTAACCTCTAAGGTAGCACCTTCCCCTATGGGTGTTGCCTTTCTTGCCCTCATTCGCCACTTTCAAGTTTTCACTTAAATGACGCACTAAACATCTAATTAACAGTCTGATATATTGGGCCTATACATACTGTGAAAGGTGATAGAAATGGATATTCGTCATCACAGCCTTGCATTGATGTGCGCTTCTATCACATCCGGGTCTGCATATGCTGGTGATTTTAAAGTAGCGGTTGGCGCTTTCTTCTCTCAGGCTGATACTTCCATTGGAGTGACCAACCCCAATACGGGTAATAACTATGATTTAGATTTTGAATCAGATCTTAGCTTAAAAGAACGTACTACTTTGCCCTACTTTTTGATCGGTTACGACTTCAACAATCGCCATGGAATTTTTCTTGATTGGCGCAGCCTTCATCGAACTTCAACTAATGAATACGTAACAAAGTCTTTTCAAATTCCTGACTCCGATTACGAGGTGCAAGCTGGGGCTCGCATAAACTCTACCCTTAATATCGACATCATCCGTTTAGGCTATTCGTATACATTTTACGATGGCGAAGATTGGGACTGGAAAACGACCATTGGTCTTCATGTGATGAATTTCAAAGTAGGATTTGGTGGCGAACTTGGCTATAGAGTTAACGATGATAGTGACGTCATTCCCATTAAAGAAGAGGAGTTTACTGACCTTACCGCCCCGTTGCCTAATATCGGATTGATTGCGGACTATCGCTTAACGGATGAATGGCATTTTCTTGGTCACGCACAAGTATTTGCAGTAAGTATTGAAGACATTTCCGGGTTGTTACTGGACTTAGGGCTTGGTGTCGAATACAAGTTCAATGAAGATCTCGGACTGGCAGCCTCGTACAGCTACTATGAAATAAACGTCAACTACGGGATGCAAGTCACCGATCTTGATGCAAAGTTTCGCTTCTATGGTCCAATGGCTACCTTGACTTATCAGTTCTAAATTATCCCTATCGCAATAAAAAAGGCCACTAACACAACTGTTAATGGCCTTTGTGAATTAACGAAAAGGTGCGATTTAGTTCTCTAGCTTTCCGACCATAGACAAAGCAACGGCTTCTGCTGCCTTAATACCATCTATACCTGCCGACAGAATACCACCAGCGTAACCTGCACCTTCACCTGCGGGGAAGAAGCCTTTAAGGTTAACACTTTGATAGTCTTTACCGCGTTTGATGCAAACAGGCGACGAAGTACGAGTTTCAACTCCGGTTAACAGACCATCTGCACCAGCGAAGCCTTTGATCTTTTTATCAAACGCAGGAATCGCTTCTCTGATTGCCTCAATAGCAAAGTCAGGTAGAGCTTTAGAGAGATCGGTTAGCTTGATGCCTGGTGTGAATGACGGTTCTACCTCACCTAAAGCACTTGGGTCATTACCTTTTAAGAAGTCACCAATTTTCTGAGCTGGTGCATCGTAGTTTTCACCACCTAACAGATAAGCATTACTCTCTAATTCACGTTGGAATCGAATACCTGCTAATGGATCACCTGGGTAGTCTTGATCAGGTGAAATACCCACTACAATTGCACTGTTAGCGTTGCGCTCAGCGCGCGAGTATTGGCTCATACCGTTAGTCACTACGCGGCCTTCTTCAGAAGTCGCCGCAACAACGGTTCCGCCTGGACACATACAGAAACTATATACAGTACGACCATTTTTGCAGTGATGCACCAGTTTATAATCAGCCGCGCCAAGGATTGGGTTACCAGCATTAGGACCAAAACGCGCTTCATCAATCACTGATTGTCTGTGTTCAACACGGAAACCCACAGAGAAAGGTTTAGCTTCCATATAAACACCACGTTCATGCAGCATTTCAAACGTATCACGAGCACTGTGACCTACGGCTAGTACCACGTGGCGTGATTTGATTTCTTCGCCATTTGACAGTGTCAAGCCAGTGATTTGCCCGTCTTCCATGTGAATATCATCAACGCGAGTACTAAATCGAATTTCACCACCTAGTTCGATGATTTTCGCACGCATTTTCTCAATCATGGTCACAAGTTTAAACGTACCGATATGTGGCTTACTCACGTAAAGAATTTCTTCTGGTGCACCAGCAGCTACAAACTCTTCGATGACTTTACGACCATAGTGCTTTGGATCTTTGACTTGGCTGTAGAGTTTGCCATCTGAGAACGTCCCCGCACCACCTTCACCAAACTGTACATTCGACTCTGGGTTCAGTGTACGCTTACGCCAAAAACCAAAAGTATCCTTGGTACGTTCACGAACTTCCTTACCACGTTCAACGATAATCGGATTAAAGCCCATTTGTGCCAGCACAAGGCCAGCAAATAGACCGCAAGGGCCAAATCCAATAACGACTGGACGTTCAGTGTTATCAACTGGAGCTTTAGCAACGAATTTGTACTCCATATCCGGAGTGACTTTGACGTGCGGATCATCGGTAAATTTCTCTAGCAGTAATGCTTCATTCTGCACTTCTACATCTAGAGTGTAGATAAGGAGAATCTTGGTCTTCTTACGCGCATCATAGCCACGCTTGAACACATTGAATGACATCATCTGCTCAGCAGAAATGCCGAGTTTTTTAAGAATGGCAGCAGAGATTGCGCCTTCTTCGTGGTCAAGAGGAAGTTTAATTTCAGTTAAACGTATCATGGAGGGGTCTCGCCTAGTCGGTGTCTTAGCCTAATCGGTCAACTTGGGGACCGATAAGCTCACAATGGCGCGCATTTTACGTTAACTTGTTTTGTCTGTCATACTTAATTCACTTTAGGCAGGAGTTAGATACATGAATAACCTGCTTCTAATATTGAATTTTGTTGGCGAATGAGTATTATCGCCCCTCCACAAATTTGGCAAATTAAGAGTTGATAACCATGGCTTTTGTCGTCACTGATAACTGTATCCAATGCAAATATACCGATTGTGTCGCGGTGTGCCCTGCTGACGCATTCTACGAAGGCCCAAACTTTATGGTCATTAGCCCTATCGACTGCATTGACTGTGGACTTTGTGTGCCTGAGTGTGACGCTCAAGCGATTTTCCAAGAAGACGAGCTGACGGAAGACCAGCAAGTATTTATTGAGTTGAACGCAGAATTAGCAGAAGTCTGGCCCAATATCACCGAAGTCAAACCTGCTATGGATGAAGCAGAGAAATGGAATGGCGTGCCAAACAAGTTAGGTATGCTTGAAAAATAGCACCATAAACACCCCAAAAGGGCGCAATATCAATAAGATATTGCGCCCTTTTTAGTTCTAGTCGTATTCTGCAAAGGCCGTTAAACTTCACTATGTTGACGACGAAAGTTATCGAGAATAATCCCCGTTGCCATAGCTACATTCAGTGATTCGGCACCACCAAATGCTGGAATGGTAATTTTATCTGTCACATACTGTGCAGCGTCAGGGCGGACACCGTGAGACTCACTACCCATTAGCAAGATACCCTCTGGAGAAAAGGTCATCTTATGCACATTTTCGCCTTCTAAGAACGCTCCATATACCGGCAGTGACGCTTGCTCTAGGTAGCTAGGAAGATCCAAAAGCGTTACTTGAACACGCCCAAAGCTGCCCATCGTAGCTCGGATGGTCTTAGGATTATACGGATCTGCACAATCGGTACTGGCCACGATATGTTTGATACCATACCAATCGGCGATTCGAATAATGGTGCCCAAATTACCCGGATCAGAGACCCCATCTAGGGCGATCATCATCCCCTTAGCCGCTGGTATTTCCATTTGAGGGATCACTACGACGGCCACTGCCGCATTGTTACTCACAAGAGAACTGGCTTTAGTCAGTTCCTCAAGTGATGCTTCGATACATTCAACACGTTGCAACGCTTCTCGATTGCTTGCTAAAAATTCACTGGTGGCAAAGACATGTTTTATCACCATGGATGTCTCCAATAGCTCTAACACGTTCTTCTCACCTTCTACGAGAAATAAGCCATGTGCTTTACGCTGTTTCTTTTGACTTAATGCACGAAGAAGTTTTAATTGGTTTTTGGAAATCATAGTCATACCCCAGATGAAAGCGCGGGCATTATATACTTAATTGAGAATCTGATGCGAGTAGCAAAACGTTGCCTAGCGCCATTTCTAAAACCTTGGCGTTTCTGAGAACATTGGGCAATAGCCATAAAGTTGCACTTATCGACGTTATGAACCAATTTGATAACAAAGTTTATAAAAACGCACACTAAAGAGCCTCAGCAAACGGTTGCCACCTGCCAATACAAAATAAATACAAAATAATCACCGTCATAACAAAACACCTAACCAAATGATTTTATTATGCTAAATATCAATATCACTTGGCTAGCTGTAAAAATACGACAATTCGCCTCTTGACTCTCACATTTACATCACCATAATACGCGCCGTTTGCCTAAAATCTGGTAAATGGTGTATTTAAATTTAGATAATTGTGAGGTAAGAGATGTCTGCGGATAACAACTACAGTCTAGGTCCGGTTCCACAATCGGCTAGAAAGGGAGTCGCTTCATTAACCATGGTGATGTTAGGACTGACTTTCTTCTCCGCAAGTATGTGGACAGGTGGTTCACTCGGCACTGGTCTCTCCTTTAATGATTTCTTCCTCGCTGTTCTCATTGGTAACCTCATCCTCGGTATTTACACTTCTTTTCTTGGTTACATCGGCTCTTCCACTGGCCTCTCTACTCACCTCCTAGCTCGTTTCTCTTTTGGCTCTAAAGGCTCTTGGCTTCCTTCTGTCCTTCTTGGCGGCACTCAAGTAGGTTGGTTTGGAGTCGGTGTGGCTATGTTTGCCATCCCCGTACAGAAAGCAACAGGTATCGATACCAATACGCTAATCATTGTTAGCGGCTTGTTGATGACGGCAACGGTCTACTTCGGTATTTCTGCGTTAATGGTACTGTCTGCCATCGCCGTTCCTGCTATTGCCCTCCTTGGTGGTTATTCTGTTTTGACTGCGGTCGACAGCGTGGGCGGTATTGGTGAACTTCAAAAGATTCAACCTGCAGAACCTCTTGATTTCTCAATTGCACTAGCAATGGTCGTTGGCTCATTCGTAAGCGCTGGTACACTAACGGCGGACTTTGTTCGTTTCGGTCGTAATCCAAAAGGTGCTGTATTCATTACAATGGTAGCTTTCTTTATCGGTAACTCACTGATGTTCATCTTTGGTGCAGCAGGCGCATCGGTGACGGGACAATCCGATATCTCTGAAGTGATGATTGCTCAAGGTCTATTGCTTCCAGCCATCATCGTACTAGGTCTGAACATTTGGACGACTAATGACAACGCACTTTACGCATCAGGTCTTGGCTTCTCGAACGTGACAGGCTTGCCAAGTAAGTATCTGTCTATGGCGAATGGTCTGGTTGGCACACTATGTGCCCTTTGGCTCTATAACAATTTTGTTGGTTGGTTAACCTTCCTATCGCTTGCTATCCCACCTATCGGCGGCGTAATCATCGCGGATTTCATTACAAACAGAAAACGTTACGCAAATTTTGAAACTGCGAAATTCCAAACTGTGAACTGGGCAGGTATCATTGCAGTAGGTCTTGGCGTAGCAGCAGGTAATTTTCTACCAGGTGTAGTACCAGTTAATGCTGTACTTGGCGGTGCCATCAGCTACGTCATATTAGACCGCCTTATCAACAAGAAAGCGGCGCAACTTAAACAAGCAGACGCTTAATAATTAGGAATTTGGTGTTATGTCATCTTTGCTCATTCAAAATGCTTCAATCAATATGAAAGAAGGTCTTTATGACCTTTTGATTGAAGACGGCGTTTTCAAGGCGATTGAACCTGCTGGCTCAAAAACGCTGACTGCGGACAAACACATTGACGCGACCGGTCATCTGGCGACAGCGCCATTTTGTGAACCTCACATTCATTTAGATACGACTCAAACTGCCGGAGAGCCTAGTTGGAACATCTCGGGAACCTTGTTTGAAGGGATTGAACGTTGGGCAGAACGCAAAGCACTCCTGTCTATTGAAGACGTTAAGCAGCGTGCCAAACAAACTTTAAAGTGGCAGATTGCCAACGGTATTCAGCACGTTCGTACTCACGTTGATGTGTCTGACCCAACACTAACCGCGCTTAAAGCGATGGTGGAAGTTCGTGAAGAAATGAAGCAGTGGGTTGATATCCAGATCGTTGCTTTTCCGCAGGAAGGTATTTTGTCTTACCCGAATGGCAAAGAGCTCCTTGAAGAAGCGGTACAGCTTGGTGCGGATGTTATCGGTGCGATTCCACATTTCGAATTTACTCGCGAGTACGGCGTTGAATCACTTCATTACGTCTTTGAATTGGCGCGTAAATACGACCGCTTGATTGACGTTCACTGCGATGAAATTGATGATGAACAATCTCGCTTTGTGGAAACTCTTGCGGCGCTCGCTCATAAATATGAAATGGGCGACAAAGTGACAGCAAGTCACACCACCGCAATGGGTTCTTATAACGGCGCGTACGCATCTCGCTTGTTCCGTCTACTGAAGATGTCAGGCATTAGCTTTGTCGCAAACCCGCTGGTTAACATTCACTTACAAGGTCGTTTCGACGATTACCCTAAGCGTCGCGGTGTAACACGAGTAAAAGAAATGTTGGCTGCAAACATCAACGTCTGTTTTGGTCATGATGATGTTTTTGATCCTTGGTACCCATTGGGTACTGCCAACATGCTTCAAGTCTTGCACATGGGGCTACATGTATGTCAGGTGATGGGCTACGATCAAATCAATCAGTCACTTGACTTGATCAGTACTAATTCAGCTAAAGCGCTGAATATCCAAAACAAGCACGGTTTGGACGTGGGCAAAGCAGGTAGCTTGCTATTGCTGCCAGCGGAAAATGGCTTTGATGCCGTTCGACGCCAAGTACCCGTCAGCTACTCTATTCGTAACGGTTCTGTCATCGCTCAAACGAAGCCAGCCGAGACTCAAATCCACCTCGAGTCCTCTGAAAACGTTACGTTTAAACGCTAATCATCATCTCAAAAGAGCAAGTCACGAATGGCTTGCTCTTTTTGTAACTAATTCATAAGAAATTCATTTAATCCTTTGCTAGGTGTGTTACACTGCTTGCGCTCTGGTGTTCAGAGTTATTTAAAGTAAGAGTAAAAGAGTACGAGAAGTATTGTCAGATAATTTCCCTTGCGGGTATTTGTCATTCGTTTTTCCCATTTACGGCTTGATTAAATAAACGGAAACACAAAGCGAGATCGCCGAAAGGCAAATTTTAATCTTAAAAGTAAGGGACATAACATGTCTAACACAAATACTGGCACAGTAAAATGGTTTAACGAAGAGAAAGGCTACGGCTTCATCGCTCAAGAGAACGGTCCAGACGTATTCGTTCACTTCCGCGCTATCTCTGGCGAAGGTTTCAAAACTCTAAAAGAAGGCCAAGCGGTTTCTTTTGGTGTTGAGCAAGGCCAAAAAGGTCCTCAAGCTGTTAACGTTATTCCTCAATAATAGCGACAGTTAAAGAATTTCTAAAAGGCTTCGAGTAATCGAAGCCTTTTTTGTATCTGCAAACACAACTACCCACCTCTCTTTTCCAACGCTTTTCTAACACTGCTACATTAGGCTACTAAACTCATCATCTTTACGATATCTCCTGTCACTCACCGTGACATAGGCTGTCTCTCCGAGGCTCTAAATCAGGAGAGTCAGTCATCCAATCTTATGGATTTCCACGCAGGGATGCGATTTCGTCAGTTGGTATTTTCTAACTGTATTTTTGACAATTTTGGAATCGTAAAGATAATGAAAAAACTACTCGCATCTGCACTAATCGTGGCTTCTTCCTCTACTATCGCCGCAGGTATGGACGACGTTAATTTTAACATTTTGGCAGGGTATGACCGCAATGCACCTACGGTAGCGTTTGAAGTTGATTATGCAAACATTCTACTGGGTACTCAGCTACACGCTGAGCAAAACTCAAACGTAGCCGATTTAACATCAAAAAACGCAATAGCTCTAGGCACCGTAGAACGCAATAATTTCTCATTCTATTCAGGTTATCGCTTTGACATGGGGCTTAGCCTTAAAGCAGGTGTCACCGTTAATAGTCTTAAGTTCGACCATGTTGCAAGTGAGATCGGTTCTTTTAGCAACCGTAAAGTGCTGCCATTTTTAGGTGCTGGATATGAATTCAAAAACGGCCTCAATCTTAACCTGCACGGTACTATCGGCAAAAATGACAAACTAGATGTTGGCAGTGCAGGCGAACTGTCTATAGAGGATAAAGCCAACATCAGCTTCTTAGTCGGATACCGTTTCTAAAAGCCTTGTAACGAGAAGCCCACAGTAATCTCATCACTCGAAACAAGACATATGAAAACACTGAAATTAACAATGCTAGTCATTGGCGCTTCACTATTGTCAGGCTGTTCCGTCTACAACGCGGTGAAAGCAGGACAACTGCAAGCGGACTACGACCTAATCTTAAGAAATAGCGCCATTTATAATTCTGATAATGGCAGCCAATACAGTATCCCTGTACCTCATAATGAAAGCAGGAACAAAATGCTGGTTTGCTATAACCAAAGCGGTATCTTCAGTGCCTCCGATTCTGGAGAGTTACGAGAAGTGGCCAATGAATGGCTAAGCAAAAATAAGCCGGGAAAGCTCGCTGGCGACGAACTAAACCGTTCTGGCGTTTGGGATTCTAGAACCTGTTATGAGTTCGACATTGTGGATATTCAACAGAATGGTGCGTATCTCGATGAAGAAACCGGGGAAGTCGTTATCGTCGGTGAAAGTCACGGATAAGCAATATATAAGAGCCTAGATTTAGGCTCTTTTTACTTTATTCATACCACGACTCTGGGATGGGCTCATCGTACAAAAAGACATCTTGGTTTCGCTTTAAGAACGCTTGCACTATATCTGCCATTCCTTTCGCGCTGGCTAAAAACGATCTTGCCTCGCCAATAGTCCCCCAATGGCCGATACCTTGTTTAACAAATGGACGCTCAAGCTTGTCATAGTTTTCATGAATGCTACCAAACGGACTTTTATGGCGACGCAAAATCGTCTCAATAGCCTCATCACCTTTAATGATCGTGATGGCTTCTGACTCAGAATCGATACGGTTAGGAATCGCACTCCACTCCTCCACACCATGTATGTATGTGTTACGAGTTAAAGGACACCCTAGAAAGAGAATCTGCGCATCAACGTCATAGAGTTTTCCCCACGCGCCATGTCGAGGGCATGGAGACGTCAATGTTTCTTCGCCAGCAATAAACTGCTCGGCATTTTTCCCCAACGCGGCCATAGAGTGAGTAGGATGAAGCGAACGAAGCACGCCCTCTCTTTGCCTAAACATCTCACCAAGGATACCGACGCAAGAGGGTTCTGTTTTAGGGTCGTAAATACCATTAGCAAGATTGTGCTTGTCCCAACTATGCGTGGGTAGCAATAACAACCCTTCCGACATAAACTCACTCAAAGCATCTAATACTGTGTCAGCCCCACCCTCAACGTCGCCGATGGCTTTCATGGAGGAATGTACGAGCAACGTTCCATTTGGATTGATGCCAATATCTTGGAAATCGCTAATTAATCTCTGTTTCGTGATCATTTTTTCGTTGGTTTTTCGTTGTGTCGAAAGATACTGACAAAAACCGCAGTAAATAACCGTTAACCAGACGTGTATTCTAGTAATTTTACAGAGATATGACGAAAAAGCCGGAGCAAAAAGCTCCGGCTTAACGACAAACTAGAGGTCTTAGAAGAAGCCTAACGGACTAGTCGAATAACTCACCAACAAGTTCTTGGTATTTTGATAATGGTCGAGAGCAAGTTTATGAGTTTCTCGTCCAATGCCCGACTTCTTGTAACCACCAAATGCAGCGTGTGCAGGATATGCATGGTAGCAGTTAACCCACACTCGTCCTGCTTGAATCTCACGTCCCATGCGATACGCTAAGTTGCCATTACGAGTCCAAACCCCTGCGCCTAGACCATACTCAGTATCGTTAGCAATTCGCAGTGCATCGGCTTCGTCTTTAAAGGTGGTAATCGCGATAACAGGACCAAAAATCTCTTCTTGGAATACACGCATTTTGTTGTTACCTGCAAGCATGGTTGGCTGAATGTAATAGCCGTCTTGTAAGTCACCTTCTTGCTTGTTCATGTCGCCGCCAATGATCACTTTTGCACCTTCTTGACGGCCTATTTCCAGATAGCTCATGATCTTATCAAACTGCTCTTGTGACGCTTGAGCACCGACTTGCGTGGTCACATCCAGTGGGTTTCCTTGCTTTATGGTTGCTGAGCGCTCCTCAAGCTTGGCGATAAATTTGTCATAAATAGACTCTTGAACCAAGACTCTAGATGGGCAAGTACATACTTCACCTTGGTTAAAGAAAGCTAATAGTGTCCCCTCAATGCACTTATCTAAGAAGTCATCGTCCTTATCAAAGATATCTTCGAAATACACATTCGGAGACTTACCTCCAAGTTCAACCGTCGAAGGTATCAAACTTTCCGTAGCGCATTTTAATATATGGTGGCCAATTTCCGTTGAACCAGTAAACGCAAGTTTGTTAATACGCTCACTAGTTGCTAACGCTTGACCAGCCTCTGCCCCATAACCATTGACAATGTTGACCACACCAGCAGGAATTAAGTGACCGATTTTTTCCATAAGCATTAAGATAGATGCTGGCGTTTGCTCCGCAGGCTTGAGTACCACGCAGCACCCTGCTGCTAATGCTGGTGCTAGTTTCCATGCTGCCATCAGCATTGGAAAGTTCCATGGAATGATTTGACCAACAACGCCCACAGGTTCTGGGAAATGGTAGCTTGCAGTGTTGGCATCAATATCCGCCGCTGATCCCTCCTGAGCACGAATACAACCAGCAAAATAACGGAAGTGATCCACGGCTAAAGGAAGGTCTGCTGCTAATGTTTCACGCACAGGTTTGCCGTTTTCCCACGTCTCTGCAACAGCAAGTTCCTCAAGGTGTTGCTCTATTGTGTCAGCGATTTTGAGCAGGACGTTTGCTCGCTCAGTCACACTGGTTTTGCCCCAAGCTTCGCGTGCAGCATGGGCGGCATCGAGGGCCAAACTAATATCATCGGCATCTGAACGAGGGACTTCGCAAAACGCTTTACCATTAACTGGAGATGTATTTTCAAAATACTTGCCGTTTACTGGTGCTACCCACTCTCCACCAATATAGTTTTCATATCGTTGCTTGTAGTTAACTACTGCGTTTTCCGTTCCTGGCTGAGCGTAAATCATAGCTTATCCTTTTGTTATTTAATCGAATGTTAGCAGCGTCGTATGCAAAAAAGTCATGCCTTATGTGTTATACGACATCGTGACAAACGCAACAATTACGCCAATCTAACAAAAGAGATGTTATAATTTTGTAAATTTATGATTAATATAATTTAAACGTAATTTGTATTTGTCCTTCTATTGTTGATGCTCAAATGGCCGTTGTTCCGTTATGTAGCATGATGTCACAGTGAACTGCTACAGAATGGAACACTCATGTTAATTAGCCATACAACTAACGAAAAGGCGTGGATCAAGGACTCTTGGAAACGCAGTATTCAAGCTGGTTTGAGTAGCCGCCATCTGCCCGAAGATCATCGACTTAGTAACGTCGAAGTTACTGAACGAATCGATAAGCATCAAACGTTAATCAATGTCATTGAAAAACATGCATACCCACTTTTTTGTCAGATATTTTCCCGTACAGATAGCCGACTTATCTTAGCGGATACCAACGGGGCAATAGTAAAAACGTGGGGACAAAAGCGATTTCGCGAGAAACTCACGGAAATAGCACTCGATCAAGGAGTGCTTTGGGATGAGGGACTGAAAGGTACAAACGCGATAGGGACAGCCTTGGTAGAAAGACGTCCAGTCTCCATCATAGGTGGAGAACACTTTATTAGGCATCATCATTTCATTAGTTGCACTGCCAGCCCGATCTTTTCACCCGCCGGAGAACTCATTGCTATATTGGACGTGACCAGTGAATATCAAACCCATAACGATGCCACTAGAGTACTTATTCAGAACATGGTCCAAAACATAGAGAGCGAACTACTAAACTTTATTCCCGATGCAGCATTAAAAATACGCCTTGGTCATGATAGTTCTGTTCTTAATAGTGGTTGGCAAGGAATCGTTGTCACCGATAAAAATGGGCAAGTGCTGGCTCAAAATGCTATTGCCTCCAGTGTACTAGCTAATCAACTTAAACCGGGTGATCCTATTGAGTCTGTTATTGGCTCACTGACACTTGATCGTATCCGTAAAACAGACCAGTTTTATTATCAAGTTGAGTCTGTTAAACCTCTGCGTCACCTTCCTAAGAGCAAATCAAAAACCGATTCTTCAAGCTGCCCATTACACCAAGGAGATAGTTGTGTTGAAAAAGCTTGGCAACAAGCTACAAAAGTCATGTCAAAACGTATCGGCTTGGTAATTTCAGGAGAAACCGGAACCGGGAAAAATGAATTTGTAAAAGCATTGCATAAACAAAGTTCACTTGCCGAAAGACCTCTTATTGCTATCAACTGTGGAGCGCTGCCAAAGGACCTTATTGAGTCCGAGTTATTTGGTTATGCTCCAGGAGCTTTTACAGGCGCTCACCCTAAGGGGTTCGAAGGTCGATTTAGGCAAGCCAATGGCGGTATTTTGTTTCTCGACGAAATTGCAGACCTTCCCCTTAACGCTCAATCTCGCCTCTTACATGTACTGCAAGAGAAAATTGTTGCACCCATTGGAGCCAATCGCAGCTATCCTGTTGATGTCTACGTCATCGTTGCTAGCCACAAGAACCTGACTGATATGGTCGCTAAAGGGGAGTTCAGAGAAGACCTATGGTATCGACTTGAAGGACTGAGTATCACTTTACCAAGCGTTCGTGAAAGAGAAGACACTCAACAGCTGATTGAGTCAACGTTTACGCAGGAGTCCAATAAACAGCGTCTCTCAGATGACGTTATTGACCTCATGCTTAAGTATGATTGGCCGGGAAACCTTCGAGAAGTGCACTCTACCTGCCGTTTGATCGCCGCTCTATGTGATAATCCCATCGTCAATCTAGATGATCTTCCAGAAAACATAATCCGTAAGCTCACCACTACACGAACTGCTACTCTCGAACAAGATAACGACTTACAATCGACCATTGACAATAAGCTATTGAAAACTATCGAAGAAACAAACGGAAATGTGAGCTTGGCATCGCGAATATTAGGCGTGAGTAGAAACACTATTTATCGAAAATTGAGGAAGCTCGGGATAGACAAAATTTCTTAATCGTTTCGAGAAAAACCTTTTGTTAGACATTAAACCCAATATATCCGTTAATGCGCACGACTCTTGAGTACCCTGCTCCACAACATTGGCACTCAAGAAGCTGTTCGTGACCATCATGGAAGATCATCACGAGGTTTGATTTTTCAGGTTAACGCTAATTCCCAATCATCAAATCGAGCGAAAATTCGAAAAAGAAAAAGATTAGTACCAGCCTGAGCGCATGATAAGTGAGACATGCCGTGACTAATACTTCCAAACTTGACCGCATCCGCGCCGACTACAACGTACAACACTGGAGCCAAAATTTTTTTGGCATCAATGACAGCGGCGATGTAACTGTTTCTCCTCGTAAAGACGGTCAACACCATGTTCCATTAACTCGTATTGCACAAGCACTTGAAGAAAAAGGCTTAACCTTGCCTGCCTTAGTGCGTTTTCCGCAAATCATCCATCAACGAGTTCATGGTATCTGCGACGCATTTAACCAAGCGATCAATGATTACGGATATAACAACGAATATCTATTGGTTTACCCAATTAAAGTGAACCAACAAAAAGACGTAGTAGAACAAATTCTTGCTAGCCAAGCAGAAGCAGAAACGAAACAGCTTGGTCTTGAAGCAGGAAGCAAACCTGAGTTAATGGCAGTACTGGCCATGGCTCAACGTGCGAGCTCAGTGATTGTTTGTAACGGCTACAAAGACAGAGAATACGTACGTCTTGCACTGATTGGCGAAAAGCTTGGCCACAAAGTGTTCATCGTTCTTGAGAAGCTATCCGAGCTGGATATCGTTCTTAAGGAAGCAAAAGCACTAAACGTTAAACCTCGTGTCGGTTTACGTATTCGCCTAGCATCACAAGGTGCAGGTAAATGGCAAGCAAGCGGCGGTGAGAAGTCGAAATTTGGTTTGTCAGCGTCTCAAGTGCTACAAGTCGTTGAGAGATTGAAAGCTGAAGACCAGCTAGAAATGCTTCAGTTAGTTCACTTCCATCTAGGTTCGCAGATGGCCAACATCCGTGATGTACGCAATGGTGTGAACGAGGCTGCACGTTTCTACTGTGAGCTTCGCAAAATGTCAGTGCCTATTGCTTACTTCGACGTTGGGGGCGGCCTAGCCGTTGATTACGATGGTACACGTAGCCAATCAAGCAGTTCCATGAACTACGGCTTGGCGGAGTACGCTCGCAACATCGTAAGTACCGTAGGTGATGTGTGTGCTCTTTATGAAGAAAGCGCGCCAGTGATCATTTCAGAATCTGGTCGCTCACTCACTGCACACCACGCTGTATTGATTACCAATGTAATAGGTACGGAAAGCTATAATGTGGAAACGGTTGATGCACCGAGCGAAGACGCACCGCTGCTGCTGCAAAATATGTGGCAGAACTGGCAAAACCTAAGGGCAGGCACCGATGCACGTGCACTTATCGAGATTTACAACGATACTCAAAGTGACCTGAGCGAAGCTCAAACACTCTTCACTTCTGGTGTCGTGGATTTGCATCAGCGTGCTTGGGTTGAGCAATTAAGCTTAAGCATTTATGGCGAGCTACATAAACAAATGGACAACAAGAATCGTTTCCACAGACCGATTCTTGACGAACTAAGCGAGCGTTTGGCTGATAAGTTCTTCGTGAACTTCTCGCTATTCCAGTCGCTTCCTGATGCTTGGGGAATTGACCAAGTATTCCCAGTGCTACCACTATCTGGTTTAGGAAGTGAAGAGCAGACTCGTGCTGTTATGCTAGACATCACATGTGACTCTGATGGTGCAGTTGACCAATATGTTGATGGTCAAGGTATTGAGTCAACACTACCAGTGCCAGCTTGGAACAAAGACCAACCATACTTAATGGGCTTTTTCCTAGTAGGCGCATACCAAGAGATCTTGGGTGATATGCATAACCTGTTTGGCGATACGCACAGCGCGGTAGTTAACGTCACTGATAATGGCGATTTCGAGTTTGCTGCTATCGACCTTGGCGATACCGTTGAAGATATGATGCGTTACGTGCACATTGACGTAGAAGCGATCAAAAACAATTACAAAGAGCTTGTTGAAAAACACATCGAAGCCGATGAACAGGCCTTAATTTTAGAAGAATTAGAATACGGCCTAACAGGCTATACCTATTTAGAGGATTTTTAAATGAATGATTTGTTTACTAAAACTGATTATTCACTGTATTCAAACGCGATGACGTTTGTTCGTCGTCCATACGTGAAAAATCCAGTTTCTGCTGACGCAGATGTAGTTATCTTGGGTGTTCCACTCGACATGGCGACCTCTGGTCGCCCTGGCGCTCGTTTAGGGCCAGACGCCATTCGCCGAGCATCAGTCAATCTTGCGTGGGAAGGAAAGAAGTTTCCTTGGGATTTTAACGTATTCGACAAAACAAAAGTTATCGACTCTGGCGACCTAGTTTTCGACTGTGGTGACGCAGAAGATTTTACTTATCGCTTAGAAGCAGCGACTAGCGAAATTCTAAAGAGTGGTAAGACTATGCTTGCATTGGGTGGTGATCACTTCATCACACTGCCGATCTTGCGCGCATACGCTAAACACCACGGTGAAATGGCGCTAATCCATTTCGACGCACATACAGACACTTATGCTAATGGCAGTAGTTACGACCACGGTACCATGTTCTACCATGCGCCAAAAGAAGGGTTAATCTCAGCCAAGCATTCGGTCCAAATAGGCATTCGTACTGAGTATGATTACGATGACCATGGTTTTAAAGTCATCAACGCAATGCAAGCGAATGACCAGAGTGTTGAAGAAATTGTTAGCCAGATCCGTGAAACTATCGCTGACAAACCAGTATATATCACGTTTGATATCGACTGCTTGGATCCCGCTTTCGCGCCAGGAACGGGAACGCCTGTTTGCGGCGGACTAAACTCAGATAAAGTGCTTAAGATCATCCGCGCTTTAGCCGGTATCAACGTGGTAGGTATGGATGTAGTAGAAGTCTCACCTCCTTACGACCAAAGCGAACTGACTGCTCTCGCTGGTGCAACCATAGCGCTAGAGCTGCTTTATGTTTGGGCGAGTAGACCGACTCAAGATTAAACATAAAAAACAGCAAGGCTTACTGGCCTTGCTGCTTTTCTAATCCAACCACATTTTCGCCAGCGTCGGTACTCCCATACCATTGATCTCAACCCCAGATAAGTTGTGTGACGTCTTAAAGATCATGTCATCTCGCCATAATGGGCAATAGTAGAACTGTTGAATAAGCCAGTTTTCAGCTTTATGCATCTTTAATAGGAAGTCATCACTAGTTTCGCTCTCTTCTAGCCACTCATCTAGAAAGCGGGTCATGTTTTTCTGGTTCTCCACAGAGAGACACCTTCGGAAAACATCAGAAGTTAAGAGCCATTCGTAGTACTGAAATGCTTGGTCCTCACTAAACACATAACAGTCAAAAGAGATATCAACGCTGTAATTATGTGCTTCATCTTTATCTACCACGACCCAAGATTCAGACGCGACATCGATTTGCTCTAGCACTTTCAAAAGCAGGCTGCGATGTACGTGCCTGACTTCAATAACCACAGGTCTTCGAGGTAATGCAGATGTTGTCGTAAAGAAGTACAGTCCTTCCTTTTGATGACATCGCATTATGCTGTTTGCCTGACACATATTCATTTCAACCGATCTGAATTGATTCACGATCCAATGTCGTTCTTCAGACGATAACATGTTGTTATGATGAATGAACTGAAGTACTAAACCACCATCTTGCTCAGCTACTTGGCTATCTTCATCATTGCTATGTGATAACTCTCTTAGTTCTTGAAAGTGGGCAGTTGTGGGAGAAGAATCCGCTTCCCAAAATTCGACTTGATCTATCAAGCCACCGAGTGCGAAATATCTGTGGTTTTTAGTAAAACTCCAGTGAAAAGTCTTAAACATACCAACAGAGTAAGGCCCTGTTCCATTAGGAAAGGTAGGTTGTTCAGTATCAAAGATACCTGAATGGACGTCCGCTAAAAGGTGAACAAAGACAGGGTCATGTTGACGTAGTTTTATGTGAACCCATTGGCCCTCAATAGTGATGCTCTCTAAATGCCTGAATAGTATTTTGTAGCTATGCTCACTAGTATGCCTGATTAACAGATTGTCCTTCACTCTCTCTGTCGTTAGTCTTTGATTATCATGAAAAAAGACGTCATTTCTTAATCGGAAGCTCAGTTGATTATCTTGATAGCTGAAATGGTGGGCAAGGTGCGGTATGACACGCTGAGTGACAGTATCAAATCTTAACAATGTATCAAATACGCCCTCAAGTAGCATGATAGAGCGAGACGAACGAGCATGCATCGGTCGCCATTCAGGAAGTGGGAATGGAGTCGCATAGATCAACGTATTTTGCTTTCTTAGCTCACTTTCTGCATCTTGTAACCAATTAGAAAGGTTGGCTTTAAAGTCAATCTGGTAATCAAAATGTTCCGCTAATTCAAACGCTGTTTGGACCTGTCCTGCACCAACTAAAGCTCTCAGCTGATTTAGGATAACTGCCTTAAAGTCAACAAGTAATGTAACTTTGGACAAGTTACCTCGCCCTCTCCCTGCTTTCCAATCTAGCCACCCACGCTCCATCAAAGTGCCCACCAGCTTGCTGACATTACGTTCGGAACACGACAGATTTTCCGCAAGTTCTCCTATCGTAACAGGATGAATGGTTCCGATTGAATACAGCTGATTGAGCTGTTGGAGCCTTCTAAGTTGCGTTATCGAGTAAAAAGGTGAACTTCCCATAATCATCTCTTCATTCTTTGTTCGC
The DNA here is from genome assembly GCF_000733315.1 of Vibrio sp. ER1A. Lineage (NCBI taxonomy): Bacteria > Pseudomonadati > Pseudomonadota > Gammaproteobacteria > Vibrionales > Vibrionaceae > Vibrio > Vibrio sp. ER1A. The sequence goes on along the minus strand of NZ_JPJA01000086.1, from coordinate 214,504 downwards.
CAATTAGTTTACATAATAACCACACACTCAACCCGGAGGTCAATATGTATCCTGTATATTATCCAACACACACTGTAAAGGCCGAACGCCAAGATTACCGCTATGCCGCCAAAGCGACCGAACCTAAGCTGCTGAGCATTTTGTTTATATTTCTTCAACTCATTCTTGTTCTGTAAGCGATTAGGGAGAAGCCGATACCATGAGAGCAAACTCACATTTTGCAGATAGAAAAAAGCCTCGATACTGTTGCCAGCATCGAGGCTTCTAGAAAATACCTATTTACCACATCAAGTCATCAGGCACCACATACTGTGCATATGGATCATCCTCTTCAAGGACTTCCTCTTTCGATTCATTCTCGATGATAGTTTCTGAATCACGTTCCATGATCTTCTTGGCAACGATACTTGGAATAACCGTATAAGTGTCTTCTTGTCGTGCTATAGAAAGTATTCCTTTGCTAAGCTGATCTCTGACTTCTTGAGTCACATATATAGACTTCACAAGCGTGCCGTCAGTGAAATTGTATTTAATGTCACCGTCACGTTGCTCAATAGCATTTAGTGTGACCAATTGTTTAACTTGAGCCTTAATCTCTTTGCTCAACTTCTCTTCGTCACGTTGTTTATTTAACGCTTGATCTCGTTCTTTTTGAGCCGCTTTGTTCTCTTCAACAGCTGCTTTTGCTTCACGCGCTTGAACACGAGATTTTTTAGAGCCTTTTTTGGCTTTCTTCAGTTTTTTTTCGTTTACAAGGCCAGCTTTCAACATCTGTTCTTGTAGGCTTAGTTTCGACATGGGATGTAGACCTGAATCAATTTACCTATTGCCTTAATGTTCCCAAGAAATTCGCGCGAGAGCAAGTGCTACGCTGTTATCTCAAAATAAAAATCTCCTACATCAAATCAGAGATCACGTTGGTATTTAAACACTTTGAGACTTACGCAGGATTGCTATATGTTAGTGCTTAGAAAATAACAAAAAATTAACGACTTTATGCTGCTCGACATCACTCAATTAGCCACCCTATTTGTTGCCGGTATTCTCGGCGGTATTCTCAACTCCATTGCTGGAGGGGGAAGTTTTATTACTTTCCCTGCCCTACTTCTTGCTGGTGTCCCCCCAATTACTGCCAATGCCACCAACACATTCGCTGCATGTGCTGGCTATATAAGTGGCACCTACGCGTTCAGACGAGAAATTGTCAGAGACAGAGCAAACCTTGCCAAGATCATTGTACTAAGCCTTTTTGGTGGTATTACCGGTAGTTTCCTTTTGATCCAAGTCTCTGAGCAACAGTTTGTTACTGCGGTACCTTGGCTTCTTTTAGTCGCTACCTTGTTGTTCTTATTTGGCGACATCATCAATAACCACCTCAAAAAGGTCAGCAGCCACGCTAAGCTTGGCTTGTTAATATCGCTGATGCTTTCATTGTTCCTAATAGGGGTAGGTGTATTTGGCGGATTCTTCAATGCGGGTTTAGGGGTTATCGGGCTGAGTTATTTAGCGGTAGCAGGCTATCGTGACATCAACCTAATGAACGGACTCAAACTGCTAATTTCAACCTGTGTGTCAGCTATTGCCATCGTACTTTTTATCTTCAATGGATTGATTGATTGGCAATCAGGCATTGCTGTCATGCTGGGCACATTAACGGGCGGTTACTTTGCTGCTGATTTATCACGAAAAGTACCCCAATCTTACGTTCGTGGCTTTGTTGCGCTGAGCTCAATTGCCATCACCTGCTACTTTTTCTACGACATATATCTATAACCAGCAGGAATAATCAATATAACTTATATAACCCTCTGACCTATCAATGACAAAGTGATGACCGGACGGTAATCAACTCGGTGTGTGGATATGTTACTGATACTTCCTACCCTTAATAGTAAATGTATCCAAAAACACCGAGGCCCTCATGTCAGTACGCTACGCGGTTCTGTTATCGCTTGTTTCATCGGCGGCTTTTGCACAGCCAAGCCCTTTCCCGACCATTCCCAATGATACTGGGAAAGAGTTTATGGTCAGTGCTACCAATCCTTACGTCACAAGCACTGGCTACACCATTCTCAAGCAAGGTGGAAATGCTATTGATGCTATGGTGGCTATGCAAATGGTTATGTCGGTTGTTGAGCCGGACATGACTGGTATTGGCGGTGGTACCTTCGCCTTATATTACGACAATGAAACCAAAAGCTTTACCGCCTACGATGGACGAGATGCCGCTCCAGCGAGTGCAACGCCCGACATGTTTCTCGATGACAACGGCAAGGCAATAAGCCGAAACGACATATTGGGACCTCGCTCCGTCGCAATACCAGGGACCCTTAAGCTCCTCTACGAAACACATCAAAAGCATGGCAAGGTAGGGTGGGCACAGTTGGTCCAGCCAGCTATAGATTATGCTGAAAACGGCTACGCTATGAACAGCTATACCTATGACATTGTCGTGCGTGAAAGTGAACGTTTAGTCAATGACCCGGAGATAAAAGCGCTGTACTGGAAAGGAGAGACGATTCGGCCAACTGGTACCAAAATGACCAACCCTAAAATGGCGAAAACACTTAAAATGATCGCCCAACAAGGCGATAGCTATCTCTATCAGGGACCATTGGCAGAGCGTATTGTTGAGACGGTCAACGCACAGCTAAAAGACGGACAAGCCAAACTCACTCTAAAGGATTTTACCGATTATCGAATGAAGCAACGCGATATCATCCGCTCAAATTACCGAGGCAATCAAATCGTCTCATTCGGTTACCCTGCTTCCGGCGGTGTCCTTGTTTCTCAGTCACTTGACATGCTCGAGAAGTATGATATCTCCAACATGACGTACACCAGCGCCGAACCTTGGCGACTAATGGTAGAAGCGATGAGACTCGCTAAGGAAGATCGTATCGCATACGCAGGCGATCCTAGCTACGTTGATACACCCGTCAAAGAACTGCTTGCGGAAGACTATATCGATGATCGCTATGAGCTCATTCCTGAGCAAGGGGCAGGTAATAAGAAATCGATAAAACCAGGATTGCCTCCGGCTAAGACGCCAGCCAATCACGAGGGTTTTGAGAGTCAAGACACTGGACATATTTCTATCGTCGATGCACAAGGTAACGCGGTAGCCATGACGAGTACCGTCGGAACGGGAATGGGCTCCGGCGTTATGGTCGATGGCGTTTTACTTAATGCTCAGATGGCAAACTTCTCTTCAATTCCGAGTATCAAGGGTAAGCCAGTTCAAAACTCTATCGAACCAGGTAAGCGACCACGTTCTGCCATAACGCCACTAATGATGATGGATCACAAAGGCCAGTTGCGTTTGGTAGTTGGCAGTCCGGGTAGTTCTCAGATTCCGGGGTATGTGCTAAAAACCATCGTTGGTATTGTTGATTGGAATCTTCCAGCCCAAGATGCTATCGATCTGCCCAATATTCAGTACGGGACGAAAATCGACCGTACCAAGCCATATAACCCTACAGGTCTATTGGTCGAAAAGCGCACATTTGCAGAGTCTATGGTGCCGGAGTTTGCCGAAATGGGCTACAAAGTTCACGTCATCCCAGTGGTAAGCGGGCTCAACGCAATTGAAATTAAGGATGGTGAGCTACATGGCGCCACTGATCGTCGCCGAGCCTCGACTTCGTTAGGTGATTAAAATCATTGAAACAGAGTCTAGAGGCTAAATGCTGGACTCTGTTTCTTCACAGCCTAAAGTCATGGATTTGAGCTCTAAACCACCATTGAATAAAAAACCGTGATAAGTCGCTTTGACGAGTTGATAATCTAACTTTGGTGAAAACCAATACGTTACGGTTTCCGCACCTGTTTGCTCTACTTGGATCACCTCAAGCTCGCCCCACGGCTCAACCGTCATTCGCTGCGAGGCCATTACTTGGTATTGATACGGTTCGGGGCCGTCAGAAGCTTGCCTAGTTAACGTGAAGCTACTAAGCCCTTGTTTGACCCATTCTCTAAGTTGAAGAGAAAGCGTATCCATATCACGAAGCGGTTCGGCTGGATTATCGTAGGAAGTTAATTCACCATTGAGGTTCACTTCACTTTGAAGACCACTTTCAGAAAAGCTAACCAACATATCCCGACTTCGAAATCCGGATACCTTTTGATGAAAGGTTTGAGTAAGGAAAGTGTTATTTCGGTAAACAAACTGAGCCTTCTGATGATACTTAGTACCAATGCCTAAAATACTGGCGCGACTATAAGACTCGACACTCCCTTGGTGCCCATCAAACGTCTCATAGCGCTGCATACTGCCCGTTCGAATGCCACTAAAATAAATCGCATAGTCAAAGCTATTTCGGCACAGTGCACTATTATCATATGATTTCATTGCTTCAGCACTGACGGCGGCAGAGGTTAGCAGCACACCAAATCCAGCGAGGTGATTCAACGCTTTTGTTAACTTAACAACCATTAAAACGCCTCATTCACATTCAAATAGAAATGTGTTTCATGCTTACCTTTACCTATGTCTGCACGCAGGTTGATTCGGTCTTTAATTCTGACTCTAAAACCAGTTCCAACAGAGGCAAGTACATCTTGGTTCAACTCATGAATACTAGGTGCTACACTACCAGCCGCGCCCCAGAATACCATACCGTAACGTTGAAAAACGGGTAATCGATATTCGACTTGTCCCATCGCCATTTGCTTGTCTCGATATCGACCTCGAATATAACCGCGCATCGCACTTGAACCTCCAAGATCAGGCAATGCATACCATGGAACATCACCGCTGCTGAACTGACCTTGCAGCTGCCAAGCCAAAAGACCAGGCATGGGAGAGAGATCAATATAGTTGTTGAGTTCAACGCCATAACGTCCATATTGCTCATTATTATCAGAACGATGAAACAAAGCCGCATCGACTTCAAATAACCAGCCCTCTGAGGCATTTAGACGATAATCACGCGAATCATAACTACTAAGAAGACGAATACCGGAACTGGTACTGCTCGGCAAAGTCAAAGAAGTCGGCCCAGCTTCACTTTCTATGTTTTCTGCTTTAGCGTGTGTAACCTCTGCCCCTATGCCCACAAAATAATTATCAGCTAGCGCGGTCATCCATGTCGGTTTGAAAGATACCAGCACTTCATCAAAATCATTTTTATTATTCTCGTTATCTCCGGCGGCACTACCTATCCCATAATAAACTGCCGCTTCATTATGCAGCTCCAATTCCAAATTTAGACGTTGCTGACCTTGGTTAAAGTAGGTCATGTTTTCCGCACTGATGCCATAAGACTGGTTCATTGACGCATAAGTGTTAACAACTAGGGAAGAAGGCTGTTCTTGTTCTGTCGCCTTATCAGTTTTATATAAACCCACAAGTAGCAGCCCCACTCCGAATTGCTTTTCAGGCGTATAGTAGGCGGTCGGAATATAGCTCATGTCAATTGTTTTTGAGCGATCAAAATCTGCATCAGCACCGAATATATCCAGAACATCGTCCACGATATTGGGCTGGTAATCGTTAGGAGTAGCAATAAGAGGTTCAACAGCGAATGCAACTGGAGAGAAACCGGCGAGCAACACGCTTAACCGACACACGGTTCCTTGTGCAAATTTAAACATCATGTTTATGAAATCGTTGGAGAAAAACGACAGTATACGGCAAGGGATGCTTGGGGGGAATAGAATTAAAATCAACGACCTACTAACAGCCTAGTACTAAGGGTTTCTTTCTCATTTAACACCGATTTGGATTTAGCGTAATTTTTATTGACACTGAGTGACATGATGCTGTTTTGGCCACTGGTTAATCTAAGCCTTAGTTAAATGAATCAAGACTTTACCTTTAACAGAGGCCAGACATGAAATATCAAGATCGTTTAGAAGAAACCGTAAACCATCTCGGCATGGTATTAGCAGAGCAGAAGCAGTTGCTTAAAGAGCACAAAGCAACCATGAACTACGCCGAGCGTCTTGAGAATATTCTCACTCCAACAGACACACTCACAACCAAGGGCGATGATCTGTTAATTGGAGGCTGCAAAGCAAACGATCTTATTGAACAGTATGGCAGCCCGCTATTTGTGCTGAGTGAAGATACACTGCGTGGTAACCTGCGTCGTGTTAAAGCAGCGTTTGGGAATTACTGGCCGAAACCCGTCAACGTTATGTTCGCAATCAAGTCGAATACTAACTTCGCGGTACGTGCTATTTGTAATGAAGAAGGTGTTGGCGGTGATTGCTTTGGTCCGGGTGAAGTAGAAGCGACTCATATTGCTGGAGCAGATCCGAAAACGATCGCTCTCAACGGCACCGTAAAGCCTGAGCTAGCAATTCGCAAAGCGATTGAGTACGGCTATGCCATTCACCTAGACTCTTATGAAGAAATCGAAATAGTTGAACGTATCGCCCGTGAAGTAAAACCTGAGGACAAAGTAAGAATTGCTGTTCGTCTCAAGGTTCTACCAGACGACTTCTTCGACAACTTCTCACCAGATGCCTACCCATTCCCTGACTTCAAAGGTGCAATGAAGTGGATCAAGTTTGGTTTGTTGCGTGAAGAAGCGAAGAAAATCGTTAACCGCGTAAAAGAGATCGATATATTTGAATTCTACGGCTTCCACACTCACCTAGGTCGTTTCTCTAAAGATCCAGCAGGCTGGGATGCGTTGTATCGCCAATACGCTAAAGATGTGATTGAAATTTCTCGTGCTTGTGATGTTCAACCATTCCAAGTCGATCTTGGTGGCGGTTGGCCACGTGAACGAGAGCCTGAATGTCGTAGCAAAGAGCACATGATGAACGCCAATACCATTGAAGACTACGCAAAAGTGGTTTGCGCGGGCATGTTGGAAGAATTCAACCGTGCTGGTTTTGACATCCCTCAGTTGTGGTTAGAACCGGGCCGCTATATTGCAGGTAACATAGGTACGCTTCTCACATCAGTTTATGTCGTTAAAGACGATCAAGAAATGGACTACACCTACACTATGGTAGATGCGTCTACTTACCTAGCGACCTTGGTGGAATCTCAGGAGTCTAAAAACCCTGTCCTTCCAGCGAATAAAATGACACAGCCAGTGGTAGCAAAAACCACTGAAATTGCAGGTCCAATCTGCATCCCTTCAATCTGGGAAAGTGGAGCCACCATGCCTGAACTGCAACCAAAAGATGTACTGGCGATTATGGATGTAGGCCACTACGCTGAGTCTCAGGCCAGCCAATTTAACTCGTTACCGCGCCCGGCTACAGTACTGGTTAAGGATGGTCAATCTGAACTAATCAAGCGCGCAGAAACCGTAGAAGATGTGTTTGCAACTCAGATACTTCCAGAACGTTTTCTCAAAGCAAAAGCGGAACTCGAGAGAGCCAGAACACCAGTGAAAAAGCCAGCACGTAAAGCTGCAACGAAGAAGCCAGCAGCCAAAACAGCGGCTAAAAAGCCCGCTGCCAAAAAGCCTGCGGCTCGCAGAGTGTCTCGTCGCAGCGCCGACAAAATATAAAGTAACGTAGAACGAAAAAGCTCCTCGCCACTAGCGGGAGCTTTTTTGCCTTAAGCTTATTTGGAGTAGATATACCTAAACGTAAGATTAATTCTCGGCTCAACATGGCGGACTGTTTTTGGCACCGTATGTAACCAATGGTGCTGCGTATCGCCAGCCATCACTAATAGACTTCCACTGGGTAAATCTAGCGTTATCTTCTGCTTGGTTTCTCGATGTTTAAGTGCAAATCGGCGCGTGCCACCAAAGCTCAACGATGCAATCACGGGAGAGTTGCCAAGTTCTGGTTCGTTATCGCTATGCCAACCATTCGAGTCTTGTCCTGTTCGATACAGATTAGCTAGAACCGAATTAAACGGTGCTTCAGAAGCCAACTCACATCTCCGTCTTAAGTCTTCGAGATGCGGTGTCCAAGGTAGCGGATCCAACGTTAAATTGGAGTATTGATAACTCGCGTCACCATACCATGCTTGCAACCTTGGTATCGTCACCCATTTACCAAACATCATGATCTTATCTTCACGCCATTGCAGCTCGCTGTTTAACAGACGAAACCACTCTAATGATTCGAACACGTCAATAAAATCAGGAATCCAAAGTAGTTTGCCACCCAATACTTCAGTCCAACTTCCTTGTGTTAGTTCCATAGTTAAAACTCGATAACTTCTCCGTCTTCGGGAATGAACACTTTATCTGATAGACCATGTTTTTCCAGTGATCGACGCAGCGTTTCTCGGTCAACTGGGCAGTGGTTTAGTGCTTCCATATGATTTGCGATAACTTTACCCGGAGACAATCGGATGAACTCCATTACCTCATTAGCAGGCATCAATAACGGTTGCCCCACATCCATTTGCGCTTGACCTGCTGCCACAACAGTAATGTCTGGCTTAAGCTCATTGAGCGCTCTTTTTACGTCCTCTGTCAACACAGTATCACCACTGATATAAATACTTGGTTCATTTGGAAGTCGTAAAAAGAACCCAAATCCATTTGCCATCACTTTATGGATCCAACCATGACCGTGCTGAGCGGGTACACCAACGATTTCTCCTCCTAGAAATGGTATTGGTTTCCATGCTTCGAGGCCATTCACTACCGTTATCCCATATTTTTCGAGATACGCTTTATCTTTGAGAGGAGTCGTAACAGGTACTTGATGACCAATTAAGAATTTTTCGCCCGCAGGATCTAAATGGTCCCCATGTTGAAGAGGCTTAAAACCAAACGTCTGGCTGTGCGTAACAAGGGCTTGATTAACCTTATTAAGTATCGAATCCGCATTGGCTGGAAGGTCAACGGTAGGGTTCTTTTCCGCTTTAAACCGAAACACAGAAAAAGGAGGCATTGATCCTTTTTCTCCAAGCATTGGGTCAATCAAAATGAAATTATCACCCGATTCAATAACAAACGTAGCGCTTCTTAAGTGATGAATTTTCATAGTTACCTCCTATCTGAATATAGGATAAGTATGCAAAAACCAAAGCGTGTGCAATACTGTCCCAAGGGACATCTATCGCTCATATCGGGTCACAACAAGTAAAATGAGTCAATACACAGTCGCCTTAGTGGCACTTAACAATATTAGTGCATTTCATCTGTCGGTACCTTGCTTGGTATTTCAAGATGTCTTTGTAGAACAGCAACCGCTTTTTGAGTTGATGATCTGCAGTGAAAGTAGTAACCACATTTCACTCAGTACTGGATTTCAAGCTTCTGTCAGTCACGACTTGTCCGCGCTCGATAAAGCGGACATTATCATTGTCCCCAGCTGGCCTAATTCACTTCCCGAACCAAGTGAGACCTTACTAAAACGGTTACGAGTGAACTATCAACGAGGTGCCACCATCATTGGTCTTTGTTTAGGCGCTTATGCCCTAGCAAAAGCTGGCTTACTAGATGGTAAACGCGCAACGACCCATTGGGGATACCAACAGATTTTCATCGATACTTTTCCACGAGTCGATATAGATTGTGAGCCCCTTTTTATCGAACAGGATAGAATCATCACATCAGCCGGAACAGCCGCCTCCCTTGACTGCTGCTTGCACATTGTTCGTTCTTTGTGCGGAAGCGATATTGCATCAAACCTCGCTCGTATGATGGTGACAGCTCCGTTTCGAAGTGGTGGGCAACTACAGTACATTCCTAACCCGATCACCAGGCAACCTGACAAACCGACCAGCTTTGGCCACGTTATTGGTGAAATCGAGCGACACCTTGCTGAACATTATGATTTAGACAGTGTTGCACAGCGCTGCGCAATGAGTCGGCGCACATTTACACGACAATTTAAAGCGGCTTACGGCTGTACTTTTGGTGAATGGTTACTAAACAAAAGACTCGCTCTCAGCCAGCAGCTACTAGAGTCAACCCACTATACAGTGGCGACCACTGCTGAACTTTCTGGGTTTGGCTCAGAAAGTGTGTTTCGTAAGCACTTCAAAGCAGCGTTTAACACCTCACCGAGCCAATGGCGCGCGACCTTCCAAGGTTAACGTACCTTATGTTAGCCACATGAGCTTCTCACCACCAACTTGGGCGGGAACACCACGCTTTTGTATGGCTGTTTGTCGCCCTCCATGCGAGACAGAATGATCTCTCCCGCCGCACGGCCAATTTCTCGTGCTGAAACAGAGATGGAAGTCAGCGCTGGATTGGTATCCGCGGATTCCGCCACATCATCAAAACCCACAACCGCGATGTCTTTACCCACAGTTTTACCGAGATCTTTAATGGCTCGCATTACGCCAAAAGCAACAATGTCTTGGTAGCCAATAATAGCGGTAATTTCAGGGTGCTGATCCAGCAACTCCCTCGTTACCTTAGCACCCTCAGAACGACTCGCAGAGCAACTTCGAATGTATCGTTCATTGAACGGAATCCCATGTTCCATCAACTTCGACATATAACCCCCAAGACGGTGGGATCGCGTCTTCGAGATCTCCAGTCCACCAACGAACGCAATATGCTTGTGACCTTTTTTGATAAGGTGCTCCGTTGCCAACTGTAAGCCCATGAAGTTATTGGTACCAACGAAATCAAATTGATCTTCTCCAATAGGTCGAACAGCCAACACTATCGGGAAACCACGACTTTGTACTGTCTCCAAAAAGTCCAAGTTAGTTTCCATCGCAGGGCACATCACTACACCACCAGCGTTCTGGCTCAGCAATGAATCGATGAATTTGCTTTGACGCTCAACGCTCTCTTCAGCATTGGCGAGAAACAGTAGCGAATCTTGCTCTTCAAGATAATGGCTAAGTCCTGCGATCATTTCAGAGAAAAAAGGGTTGGTAATATCAGGTGTGACGAGCCCCACTAGATTACTGCGCTTATGTCGCAAGTTAGCCGCTGCTTGATTGTAAACATAACCAAGCTCCTTAACCGCCTCTAAAACCCGCTCACGAGTAGTCGCCGAGATTCGCCCTTTGTTAGTCAATACCATGGACACGGTCGCGGTGGAAACACCGCAATACTTAGCCACGTCCGCAATGGTTGCTTTGGCCATGTTGAACTCCAGTAAATGAAATTAGCACCAGTTATAGCGACTTTCTTTTCTGATTAAAACAAGGTTAATCGATTAACCTAATCAACTGTCATTTATCGTCATGATTATGTGATTAACTACAAAATTGCCTTGCTAATTATTGGTTAACAACTGCTAAATGAGTGGTTAAACGTGTTAACCAGTTTGTTAGTTGATTAACTGAGTGATTAGACTGTAGTCAAATGATTAACTTAAGGTGATGTATGAAGTACCTATCTGGTCAATCCAATTATGACAAGTTTCCAAAGGTAGAAGTTAAGGGCTTTGACCAAGCAGCCGTTCGCGGTTGGGACAGTGTCGTTGACACAATTGAACAACGCATTCAGGGCCAAGATAAACATATTTTGGTGATCGACACCTATCATGGTGTCAATCACAATGAACTCCTCGACCAGCTTGTAGCACCGCTCTCCCCCGCTCTTGTGGTGTCAATGGACGATGCGAAATACTCCGAAGAACACATCTTCGCCATGCTAGAACGCAACATTACCGATGATCGAGTATTTGGCGTCATTGCACCACACAAGCTGGACGAGTTTTTTGATAGCGAGAAGCTACAAGGGCTAAAACAAACCGTTCGCGATGCGAGCTCTGGTTTGATCGTTGTTATTGGCCATGGCGCTAGACTGGTCGCCGATGGTGATACCTTTGTTTACGCCGATTTAGCCCGTTGGGAAATTCAGCAACGCTTTCGCCGTGGCGAACTTGGCAACTGGGGAGCAGGAAACTACAACGAAGACGTCCTACGTAAATACAAGCGTTCATTCTTTATTGAATGGCGTGTCTTCGACCGCTATAAAACCAAGCTGTTGTCAGATGTTGATTTTCTCTTAGACACTAACACCGCTTTTGACCCCAAAATGGTTTCGGGCGCGGCGTTCAACGCAGGCTTACAGCAAGCGACAACTCAACCATTTAGACTGGTACCTTTCTTTGACCCTGGAGTCTGGGGCGGTCAATGGATGAAAGAAGTCTGCGACCTCGACCAAGACAAACCCAACTATGCATGGTGTTTTGACTGCGTTCCTGAAGAAAACAGCCTACTGCTTAAGTACGGTGACGTTGTTGTCGAGATTCCATCGCAAGACTTGGTATTAACACAACCGCGCGCTCTCTTAGGCGACAGTGTTCACGCGCGCTTTGGCGCCGAGTTCCCAATTCGATTCGACTTCCTCGATACCATGCAAGGTCAGCATCTAAGCCTGCAAGTACATCCTCTAACAGAGTACATTCAGAACGAATTTGGGATGCACTATACCCAGGACGAAAGCTATTACATGTTAGACGCTGGAGAAAAAGCCAGTGTGTACCTTGGTACTAAGTCTGGCATCAACCCAGATGAAATGATGGATGATTTATATGCAGCGCAGCGCGGCGAAAAGTCCTTCGATGATGAGCGCTTTATCAATCAATTCCCAGCGAAAAAGCACGACCATTTCTTAATCCCCGCAGGCACTATTCACTGCTCAGGCTCCGACTCAATGGTGCTTGAAATCAGTGCAACCCCATACATCTTCACTTTCAAACTGTGGGATTGGGATCGTCTAGGGCTTGATGGCCTACCACGACCAGTGCATTTGGATCACGGTAAAGAAGTCATTCAATGGGAACGCAACACGGAATGGTGTCAGGAGCATCTAGTTAACGCCATTACGCCAATCGCAGAAGGTGAAGGCTGGAGAGAAGAAAAAACGGGCCTGCATGAGCGTGAGTTTATCGAGACCCGACGCCACTGGTTCAGCAAACCCGTTCTTCATAAAACTGAGGGGACCGTCAATGTTCTGAACTTAGTAGATGGTAAAGAGGCAATTATCTTGAGTCCAGACAATAAATTTGAGCCATTTGTTGTTCATTATGCCGAAACCTTCGTTATCCCAGCTCACATAGACGCTTATGTCATCCAACCATATGGCGAAAGCGAAGGAAAAGAAATTGCCACTATTAAAGCGTTCGTAAGAGGTTAATCATGCTCCATTTTATCGTAGCCAGTCACGGTCCATTAGCCACTGCACTTATCAGCAGTGCCAACATGGTATTTGGCGAACTTAGTAACACGACTGCGATCTGTCTCACCGAAGAGGGAGGCATCGAGCAATTTAAACAAGATTTCCACCGTGAAATCACTGCGATAGCACCCAATGTCGACGGCATTGTTGTGCTATGCGATTTGGAATGCGGCACGCCTTACAACGTTGCTTGCACTTACGCATTCAACCCAGATTTCAATCCAAAGGTTGAAGTCGTTACAGGGGTGAATTTCCCAACACTTTTAATGACGGCAGACTTTGTTGAAGAGATGGACGCTTCATACGTTGCAACGACCTTGCAGCAAGAAGCGCTAAAAACGGTTGTCGTTGCCAAGCCAGTAGAGCTGGCACAAGAAGACGATTTTTAAGGAGAAACACTATGGCTATTTCATTTGTGCGTATCGACGACCGCGTTATTCATGGACAGTTAATGACTCGTTGGGCGAAAGAACTTCCTTGTGATGGCATCGTAGCCATTGACGATGCTGTTGCAGCTGACCCATTGCTATCACAAGTCATGAAAGGCGCTGTAACCGACGTTAAAGTTTGGCTATTTGACACGGCGACCGCCGTCAGCAAGCTACCGAAGGTGATCGCCAGCGACAAGAAGTATTTCGTCATCGCGAAATCTCCAATCACGCTGCGCCGCATTCGCGAAGCGGGTATTAGCCTTGAAAATCTCAATAACAAAATCAACGTTGGCCCAATGAGTGCTAGAGAAGGCACAACGACAATTGGCGGCAACCAATGCGTCAACCAAGAAGAAATCTCCGCATTTAACTACCTTTCAGAAGACGGTCATCACATCGACTTCAGATTGGTTCCTGATGCCAGTTCCTACACCTGGCAAGATGCACTGCAAAAACTGAAATAACAACAAGACAACCTCCACTTTTGACGCGACTTTTCGCGGTAAAAGTGGAGCGACTAATACGTGAGCTAAAGGATGACATTATGTTTATAGAAGCAGTATTTATCGGGATACTCTGCTATCTCGGTGCCCTCTCCACCCCCTGGTTACTTGGATTAACAGGTGGTTGGTACACAATCACTCGACCACTGGTGTCCGGTATGTTGGTGGGTATCATCTTAGGTGATATTCAAACTGGCATCATGGTTGGTGTGGCAGTACAAGCCGTTTACATCGCAATGGTAACACCTGGCGGCTCCATGCCAGCCGACCTTAACTTCGTCGCCTACCCTGCTGTCGCGCTAGGCATCATGTCTGGACAGGGCGTGGAAGTCGCTGTTGCTATCGCCGCGACCATCGGTATCGCAGGCACCATCATCTTCAACTTTATGATGGTTATTAACTCCTACTGGAACCATAAAGCGGATTTAGCCATAGAAGCTGGTGATGAGAAAGGCGTGTACATGAACTCCGCCATTTATCCGCAGGTCACCAACTTCTTAATGCGCTTTATTCCGACCTTTATTGCGGTTTACTTCGGTAACCAATACATCGAAGGGTTTATGGCTAGCCTCCCGGATATGGTGATTAACACTATGACGGTTCTAGGTGGCATCTTACCTGCTGTTGGTATCGCAATTCTGTTAAAGCAGATTATCAAAGAGTCTACGATGCTGATTTATTTCTTAGTCGGTTTCGTTGGCATCGTATTCCTAAACCTCAACATGGTGGGTTTGGTAATGATTGGCGCACTATTCGCTCTACTTCATTACAACTACAAACCAGAACCACAAACAGCTAACGCTGCGCCAGTTCAACAGGCTGATGATGACGAGGATGAATTCTAATGACTGTACAACACAACAAAATTGGTACTGAGATCGAACCAAAGGTCGCACTCGACAAAAAAGATCTTAAGAAATGTTGGCGTGCATGGATGATGTACAACCTATCATCGATGAGTTTTGAACGCTTGGAATCGTTTGGCTTCTGTCTCGGTATGATGCCTGCTTTGAAAAAGCTCTACCCGAATCAAGAAGATCGAAAAGAAGCAATGAAACGTCATGCTTCCTTCTACAACACCGAACCGCAGTTGGGCGCTATCATCAATGGTATGGCTGTGGGTATGGAAGAGAAGAAAGCCAACGGCGAGCCTATTGACGGCGAGACCATCAATACACTCAAAGTCGGTTTGATGGGACCAGTTGCCGGTATTGGCGATTCTATGATTCCGGGTATGTTAGTACCTATCTTACTCAGTATTGGTATGGCACTAGCCGCTGGCGGTAGCATGTTAGGCCCGATCTTCTACATCGTGGCATTCAACGCCATCGCTATCATCGGTTCTTACCAGCTGTTTATGAAAGGCTACAAGATGGGCGCAGGCTCCGTTGAGATGCTTGTCAGCCACCGTTCAACCAAGATCCGTGAAGCGTTGTCACTATTAGGTGTCTTTGTCATGGGCGGTGTTGCGGCCAGTTACGTCAACCTAGGCACTGGTCTTGAGTTTGCAACCAAAGACGGCGTCGATATTAACGTACAAATGATGCTCGATGGAATCTTCCCTAAACTACTACCATTAGTTGTCGTTTTAGGCACGTGGTTTGCGATGGCGAAAAAAGGCCTTAGCCCAGTAAAAGCAATGCTTTCATTAGTGGTTATCTCTTTCATCGGTGTCGCTATCGGTCTCTTCTAATAGTTCAATACTTAGGGCACTCAATGAGTGCCCTACTTTATGGAGCAAGCTATGGACTCCCTAACCTTTCAAATCGCTCGATGCCAACACTGGCTCACTCAACACGCATTACCTCGATGGCAAAAAACACAATCGAGTCAAAACGGGATTTTTGCCGAAGGCTTACTTTCCGACACACAAGAGTTTAGTGACGATTTAATTAGATTTCGCGTGCAACCACGCCAGGTTTACGTCTTCGCTCACGCCACTGAGCTCAACCTAATCGACGGTCGCAATCAAGTTTTGGCTGCCATTGAACAAGGATTCACACACTTTGGCTCACCATCATCCGGTTATCGTTTTTCGCTGTGCGCAAGCAACGACAGTAAAAGTGAGGCGATTCATCTATACGAACAAGCCTTCGCACTTCTTGGGTTTGCTTGGCATTACAAACTGGCTGCTGATGAACATTCTCTACATTCAATGGAAGCCATTTATCAATACATCTCAACGCACCTTTGGGATACAGAACAAGGTGGTTTCTTTCTGACTGAAGGCAACACGGTCAACAAAGGGCAAAACCCCCACATGCATTTGTTCGAAGCGTTAATGGTCAGCTATGAGCATACCGACAACCCTATTTGGCTAGAGCGAGCAACACAAATCTATCAGTTGTTCCAAACTCATTTTATGCAAAGTGACCATTTAGCCGAGTTCTTTCAGGCCGATTTCTCACTTGACGTGGAAACAGGTACCCATATTGACCCTGGTCATCATTATGAATGGATCTGGTTACTCAGCCATTATCAGAAACTGACTGGCGTTGACGTCCAAAAGAACATCGACGTGTTGTACCACTTTGCACATCAATATGGGCACAACGACAATGGTCTTGTTAGAGACGAGATATACGCCAACGGCAAGCCGTTGCGCTCAACATCACGCCTTTGGTGTCAAACCGAGTACTTAAAAGCCTGTATTGCACTTTGGGAAAGAGACCCTAGCGGAACTCGCAGAGCCGCAGTCAGTCAAGCAGTGGAACATATCTTCGTTCATTACTTGAATCCAGCGTTGCCAGGGTTATGGGTCGATCAAGTAGATAGCACGGGTGAACCGTTAAATGAACACTCTCCAGCGAGCAGTTTTTATCATCTATTTCTAGCCTTTTCTGAATTACTCAGAATTGCCAATAAGGATTAACATGCATTTATCTATTCCTCCTAGCATCAATTACTTAACTGGTCATATTGATGCAGAAAACGTCGTCTGCAAAGAAACTACACTTGGCTCACTTGAGGGTGTATTTGCTGACGAAACCCAACGTGCCGCAAGTGCACAGCACCAAATTATCTACCAAGTAGAAATGCTACCTGCCCAGGATGCAGAAGGAGAACTAAACTTTGGTGTTTCGCATATTGAGCCCGGTTCTGTAGGTGATGAGTTCCACATGACGAGAGGTCACATCCACCAACGTAAAGAGCAAGCAGAGTTCTATTTCGGCTCGCAGGGTGAGGGTTTATTACTCATGCAAACAGAGCAAGGAGAAGTGTCGATTGAGAAAGTGTTCCCAGGCAGCGTGCATCATATTCCAGGCTTTGTCGCCCATCGATTGATCAATACAGGTAACACGCGATTATCTGCACTCGCTGTTTGGCCTGCCATAGCAGGACATAACTATGATTTTCTAAATGAGGTGGGGTTTAAAGTACGGGTACTAAAAAGTAATGACGGATACCAAATAGTTTCTGAGGAAGAGCAGCAAACCGTTTAACGATAGTGCAAATCCCTTGCACTCATCATTGTTGATATTACGCGTTATCTTCAACCACATAACCCGCATACTCGCGCCACTCAGGAATATCACGAGGGTCACCGAACTGACGGAAGAAACGGACTGAACTTTGTGGCGCTTTACAATCAAGTTGATCTTGGCAGAAATTCGTCAGCTTATAATGGCTTTGATATCCCTCTACCCATGCATCATACGCAAGGTGTGATTGTTTCCAGAAAACGTGGTCAACTTGACCTTTTGTCGCAAGGAATGGGTAACTTGGCTTTACCTGCTGCGTAGCGTAGACCGCGTGCCCAATAAGATTGAGTAACTTAGAAATACAATCGGCACCAATGTCTTCGATAGTCAGCGTCTTAATTTTATCAATGTCGTCTCCAACGATAGAGGCAACACGATTAATAATGAACTCCATATCAATAAGTGGTTGAAGCTCATAAGCAAGCCAATTAAGACGTTCGCCTATTTCATCTAAATATTCCTGACGCGTAAACTGTCCTTCTCTTACTGCTTTCGCATACTGTGCAACATTAGGATTTTTACGAGCCAAATATTCCTGAAGTTCCGGATAGTCGGTCAATGAAGCATGGTTTTTTGAAAGGACTTCTAGCAGAGCTTCTTGGTTTACTAATAGCTTACCTAGCTCATTTTTGGCGTTTTCGTTCATTTTCAATCTCACTTATGATTCGTTGATTATCTTATGGCCGCAATCATACGTTTTCAATCTCTTTTCAGTCTAATTCTATAGCTTTAGTAAAGAGTAGTAATAGAAAAAACAAAGCCCAGCATACACTGTTGCTGGGCTTAGGTATGCGAGCATTAACTAAGTTCGATGAGTTCGTTATTAGAAGGTGAACCAGAGAAGAACGCTTGGATGTTGTTCAATGTGGTATCAGCGATATTGTCCAGCGCTTCATGGGTTAAGAAGGCTTGGTGGCCAGTAAATAGCACATTGTGACAGGCTGACAGGCGTCTAAATACGTCATCAACGATGACATCATTAGACTTATCTTGGAAAAACAGATCTTTCTCGTTGTCGTAAACATCAAGACCAAGTGAGCCTATCTTTCCAGACTTCAGTGCTTCAATAGCTGCAGAGGAATCCAACAATTCGCCTCGGCTGGTATTAATGATCATAACCCCATCCTTCATCAAGCTAAATGCCTGCTCGTTGAGTAGATGATAGTTGTCTTTGGTCATTGGGCAGTGCAAAGAAATAATATCACTGATACGGAATAACTCTTCCTTACTACAGTAGGTTGCTCCTAATTCTAACGCTTGTGGGTTTTCGTAAGGATCGAAACACACCAACTTCATACCAAATCCTTTGAGGATTCGCATGGTCGCTACACCGATTTTTCCAGTGCCGACAATTCCTGCTGTTTTACCGTGGAGATTAAAACCCACTAAGCCGTCTAATGAGAAATTGGCGTCACGTGTGCGCTGATAAGCCTTGTGAAAGCGACGGTTTAGGCACATCATCAAACCTACGGCGTGCTCAGCTACTGCTTCTGGCGAGTACGCTGGAACACGAACTACCTGCAAACCTAGCGCCTTCGCCGCATCTAGATCCACTTTATCGAACCCAGCACAACGCATCGCAATAAGTTTTACTCCCTCTTGTTGGAGCTTAATCAGCACTTGCTTCGATAAGTCATCATTGACAAAAGCGCACACCACATCACATCCAGCTGCCATCTTGGCCGTTTTTTCGGTCAACCTGAAATCATGAAAATGCATTTCATTGCCAAAGCGTTGGTTCACATTTGAAAATGATTCCTGGTCGTAAGATTTAGAGCTGAAAAAAGCAATCGAAGTCATACTTACTCTCCCATCGATTATTGTATATCGGTTAGCATACGCCGACTTTTAAGCAATTACACATGACAAAAAGTATGGTTAAACTGTTGATGAATTAATAAGTTATGGCTGTAACGTCTATAAAACTCATCAATTTTCTAATACCTCTATCATTTGAATCCCCAACTTAGTTTTAAAATTGACAACTAAGTCAATATTTTGACTCTTCGATAAGTTTTTTGATTGCATATCACTGCTTGAGATCCTAGTATTTCGCGAACACCATTCCAAAAAATAATAGGTGTGAAGTAACAAATGTCAGGAATAACAGGCAGTGACGCAAACAAATAATAAAAAAACACTCTCCAACACAACTCAAAAAAGTACACAAACACTAAATAGTACGGATGCTTTAGCCATGATAGAGCATGGCGGGGATGTGACGCTTACAGTGACCACTCCCGTTGGCACCTCGTTTCGTAGTGCAACTAAATTCATTGGTGCTCACTCCGATCATCGTATTCTGTTAGAAATCCCCAATATCGATGAAAGTGACCTCAAGTACTTTTTTCAAGAAGGCTTTTGGTTAATCGTTCGTGCTATCTCTCAGCGTGGAGAAGGTGGGGTGGTTCAATTCCGCTCTCAACTGTTGCATATCGTTGATGAGCCGCTATCACTGCTCATCTTGTCGATTCCCCAATCCATGCAGGTGACCAATCTCCGTAAAGAGCCAAGATATGAGGTAAATTTGGGCGCACGTCTTTGTACTGGTGATACACAAGTTCGTTGTGAACTTCGTGACATGTCAAAAAGTGGATGCCGATTTATCTTACCAGCTCTTGGGAAGAGCTTGGTCGTTGGACAGGAAGTCGCCCTCAAAGTCGCCGCAGGTGGAGACAAAGACCGCTTCTTTCCTGCTCTATCAGGTTTAATTTGTAATCAGCAAAAGTCCAGCCACTACACTGGTTACGGAATAAAGTTTGATGAAGAAGGAGAGAAGAACGCAAAAGAGCTGCTCTCTCATTTAAAATTTGATGGCACTAAACTCAAACTACGCGCCTAAAAAAGCCAAGTGATAACACTTGGCTTTCTCTCCCGTTAGGGGCTAACTACTTTCTAAGTGCGTTGAGCCTTGCTTGTGCGATGCCATAAACAGTATCTATAGGATAGCTGCCTTCCAATGACGGTGTGCCCGCCTCTTTTCCGGTAAACAGTTCTATCGCTTCTGTCACATGATCAATCGCCCAAATGTTAAATTCACCTTTATCAACCGCTTTAACGATATCAGGTCTTAGCATTAGGTTATGAACGTTTGAACGAGGAATAATGACGCCTTGTTCAGAGGTTCTACCTTTAATGGCACAGACATCGAAGAAGCCTTCGATCTTCTCATTCACGCCACCAATGGGTTGAGATTCACCGAACTGGTTCATCGACCCGGTAATAGCGATGTCTTGTCGATTTGCCTGTCCTGAAAACGCCGACACTACCGCACAGAACTCAGCCATACTCGCACTATCACCATCGACACCACCATACGACTGCTCAAAAGTGATGGTCGTAGTAAGCGGGACTTTAGCAGTCTTACCAAATACCGAAGACAAGTACGCCGTTAAGATCATCACCCCTTTGGAGTGGATACTGCCGCCCAAATCCACGCTGCGCTCAATGTCGATAACATCACCATCGCCGTAAGAGGTCGTCGCGGTAATGCGATTAGGTGCGCCAAACATATGATCGCTGGTTGTCAGAACCGAAAGCGCGTTCACTTGCCCAATTGCCGAACCTTGGGTATGAATTAGCGTCGTGCCATTTACAAACCCTTCCATTACATTATCTTGTAAACGATTGACTCGCATCTGTTGGTATTCCAACGCTTGCTCAACGTGCCCAGCTCGGATCAGGTTGGATTTGGCATTGCGAGCCACATAGTTTGACTCGCGCAATAGATTCGCAATGTGTGCTGAGTGCAATGACAGTTTGTTTTGATCACCCGATAAACGAGAGCTGTGCTCTATGATACGAGCTATCGCTTTACGGTCACAATGCAACATATTGTTGTCATGAACGATACTGGAGATAAAGCGTGCATAATGTAGCTCGGAGTCCGCGCTCCGCTGCATCTCATCTTCGAAATCAGCGGTCACTTTAAACAACTCACTAAATTCCGGATCGTAGTGTTGCAACAATTGGTAGGTACGATAATCACCAAACAAAATGATCTTTACGTCAAGAGGAATTGGCTGCGGATCAAGCGAAACCGTACCAGTCAGAGTGACTTCTTTCTCTAATGAGGTGAAACTTAATTGTCGTGAACGCAAAGCACGCTTCAAACCATCCCAGACATAAGGCTGCTCCAGTACTTTTACCGCATCCATTAACAGTACGCCGCCATTAGCACGATGCAAGCTGCCAGCTCGAATCAAGGAGAAATCGGTAAATACTGTGCCTTTGTAAGTCGCCGTCTCGATATAGCCGAATAATGAGTGATAGTTCGGGTTTTCTTCCACAATGATAGGAAAGTCGGAACAAGACTGCTTAACAATCAAGTTTACCTTGTAGCGACGCGGGAACTTCTTATCAAGGGAAGCAGACGCGATTTCGCCCTGCTCACTGCCCTCCTCTAAGAAAATATCAACGTTTTCACAGATGTCCTTTTGCAACTCTGTAAAGTACTTCTTGATTTCAGTGTAACCGTTATACTCTTTCTTAAGCTTTTTAATCAGATGACTAATAACACCAAGCGTCACTTCTTCATTAAGTTTTTGAATATTGTCGGTATAGGTTTCTTCCCAGTCGGTTAGCTCACGAGCCATTCCACGTAGGCTCACTTCCAACTCATCAATCGTTAAACCAAAGCGCTCCTGTTCATCATCCGGCAATTCTGCAAAACTTTCTTCTGTATGCAGTTCATCCTCGTTCATCGCTACAAATTGATAGTCACCTTGAGGCGTAATGGTCAGGCTAATACCTTTCTCTTTAGCCTCTTCACTGAGTTTTTGTAACTCTACTTGCTGTTTCTTAGCGAGATCATTTTTCAGCTTATCAGCACGACCAAAGTAAAGTTCATTGTCGAACGCCATAGGTATGGCTTTTACTAGCTTGAGGATAAGTTTTTCAACATCTTTTTTTAGCCTCTCGCCGACACCGCAAGGCAACTTCAACACTTTAGGCGTTCGAGTATCGGCAAAGTTAGCCACATAACACCAGTCATAGAGGTCACTGCTATCATGAGGATGGCGACTTAAATAACGTAAGATCATCGTACGTTTGCCCAGACCATTCTGGCCAATAGCGTAGATGTTGTAGCCTTTCTCTTTAATCGACATCGCAAACTCAACCGCTTTCTGAGCGCGTTCTTGTCCGACGATTTCATCAATTGGTGGAAGTTCTTTGGTGGATTTACAAGGCAGTTTTTCCAGTTCTGCTGCGTGGTATAGCTGTTTTGTTTCTAATCGTTGGATCGCCATAACCAGCTCCTTATCATTTCCTTCTTCACTTCAGTTTAGCCGAATTGGCTTTACAATTTAGTGACTTAGTAAGAAATTACGTTTAAGTGGTCAGTTTTTAGACAAAGCAGTAGTTTATAATAGAAGTGAAAAGTGCCAGAGTAAGGGTGTACTCTGGCACGCAGACAAGATGTTTAGCCAATAAACAGCAAGTCCATGGAGTTGTGCTTTCGAAGTTCAGATTCAGCGCCGGAAATCGCAGAGAAAAAGCTGTGCTCTTTACCAAACACTACAAGGTTCGCGTTCAATTCCTCAATCAGTTTAAGTAGGTGTTTCGTCACATTCCCTTCCGACATGTGGATGGCACGAATGGGATAACTCGTTCCCTTAGCAAGCGCCATAAGCTCTTCAAACTTACGAAACTGTTCGGAGTCATGAAAAGACGCTAACTCGACTTCAAGATCATTGAAGCTGTTATTGCCGATTCCTGGCTCAACATAAACAACATGTAAATCGGCGTTGTTTTGCTCTGCAATAACACCAGCTTTCACCAATAATCGGTGAGAGCGCTCGTCAGCTGGGTCAAGCGCTAGAAGAATAGTTTGATAAAGCATGGTTTCGTCCCGTTAAGATACCTACCTATAATTTCGGTCTTAACACGATAAAACTCAAGATATTAGTGAATTAATTCCAGCAAGCTAAGTTTACATATTCGCTCAAGTTTCTTTGCTAGGCTGACATTCCAGG
The DNA here is from genome assembly GCF_000733315.1 of Vibrio sp. ER1A. Classification (NCBI taxonomy): domain Bacteria; kingdom Pseudomonadati; phylum Pseudomonadota; class Gammaproteobacteria; order Vibrionales; family Vibrionaceae; genus Vibrio; species Vibrio sp. ER1A. The sequence goes on along the minus strand of NZ_JPJA01000086.1, from coordinate 191,082 downwards.
CGATATAATCGATACACGGTGGTCGATAACACGATGGCATTAAATGTGTCGTTTAGCATCCCACCATAAGAACCTACTATCACCGCGTTAACCAGCCAAATTAGTGTGCAAAGCAAAAACGCCAATCGCATTTTTAAACCATGCCCAAGAAATAGTGCCCAACAACTCAACGAGGACGCCAGCCAAGGTAGAAGATCCTTCGCCTCCGAGTAATAGGTGATGGTCATTACGGTTTGGATAGCCAAAAATAACCAAAACATAGGCGCGCCTTTAAGCCTCAAAGAGACAAATGCACGCACCGAATTGATCAATAGATTAATGGCAGCAACCACGGCCCCCATAAAAAAGTAATGGGTCGAAAACAGCAAGCAAGAGCAACAAATAAGGGCTCGCATTCTATTATCGTTGACGGTACTCCCTGCTAAGAGGTTGATACCAAATGCTATAAACCCTAATGCTTGTATTAGTTCACTGCTCACATAGCTCTCGTTAATTGTTTTTAGTAAAACACTATTATGTCACTAGTCTTGAAACGGTATTGTGATTAACAGCTAGGCGTTATCCATTCCTTACATTTAAAACTCGGCCCCTTTTTGTTGCAAATAACGCAGACATCTGAAGTTACTATTGGTATGCAGATTTGGTTCTGAAAGCGGGTTATTAAGCAGTTGAGTGCTGTGACCTCGATAGAAACTTACATTGCCAATTTGTTCCGTTTTTTCCAAATAGATATCTCGCAAAAAACACTCCAGGCTAGATGCATGAACCAATACGTGAAGCTCACAACCAATGCAGAGCTCTAGAATGGTGTTGGTCAAACAAATGCGAACCTCTTCCGATAGAGCTCCGTAGCTGGCAAGGGAAAATACGCCGTTTTCAATGGAGAAAATCGCATGCCCAATAATAGCGCCACCATGCAATAGCCGCAGCACCTGAGGCCGCTGAATATTCATCTTATTCAATACACGTTCAAGAGGTAACGAGAATATTTTTGAGTGGCCCTGCAGGATAAGTTGCTGACTGCTATCGTCCAACATATCCCAATGCGTTACTACCTGTTTATCAACGGTAAAATTATAAAGGCACTGCTGGGCCAATAGAGTATCTTTATTTTTAAGTGCTTTTGAAATAATCGCAGTTTCGGCGTCTTCATAAACATAATCTTGAGAGAAAAAGCTTGCGATACCAATTCGTCTTAATAGAGAAGGCTCAACATTTCCCCTCTCCCAATGGCTAACCATACTCTGGCTCACATTCTGATATAGCTTATGAGAGGTAGACAATTGGTCAGTTAACTCTGTTTGGGATAATTTACATTGTTTTCTGAAATAACGCATCGCCTCGGAAAATGTTTGGCGGCTAAACGAATTCATATAACCTCGAATCATTATTATTAGATTTATTAGTAATAGATAAAACTCACACTAAACCGCAGTCATCAAACTGAAGTTTGCAGCTAGCAACTCAAGTCTTTTTGTTATTCGTTTTGTTCGTCATAGTGATACGCTGGTCACCCATCATAACACCCAATCATCTTTCAATGAGAAGCAGACAAAAAAACTTTTCTACCCTAGCATTTAACCTACCATTTACTCCTAAAATCACATCAGTTATGTTGTTTGTTATGCAGGATTGATGTGATAGGTTTAATACATGGAAAAGTTTGTGGCGGCGTCCAAGTTCGCCTTTTCGATTGCTTTGATTGTGATGGCAGCGTCCATCTATAACTTTACGCAGGAAGCGAGACAACTCAGACTCGAGCTTCCAACGCTACTGGCACAAGTTGACTCGACTGCTCAGAAAATCACCCCTGTCATTCAAGAAATAAAAAATATCCAAGAAATTGTGCCTCAAATTCTGGCTCAAAGTGAAGAGTACCAGAGACTTATTCCAGAAGTCCTAAAACGAATCGACGATGTCAATCAGCAGGTTCCGGCAATTGTCACTGAGGTCGCCCAAGTGCGTGAAGCCATTCCCCCCATTCTCAATGAATCTCAAAAATGGCATCAGTCTGTACCCGATATATTGGCAGAAGTGGATAAAACCAATGCAACCGTTCGCCAAACAAACCAGCAAATCGCCTCGACAAATAAACAAATTCCGCTCATTTTGTCGGAAAGTGCAGCTCTAAGAAAAGAAGTACCTGATATTCTTTCGCAAGCAGAAGGCCTTGTTGAGCAAGCTGAACAGGCCGGAAGAGAAGCGAGTAAAGGTGCAGTCTCCGGAGTCATTGGTGGTATTTTAAGTTCCCCTTTTCAATTGGTTGATAAAATAACCGAAGTGTCGGCTGATACGTTTGGGCTAAAAGAGAGCGACAGCTACACCAAGAAAGATAAAGAACTTCATAAAGAAGCAGTCGAAGCCCTAGTTAAAAATCCAAAATCAGGTAAATCGAAGACATGGAGTAACCGTTCCTCCGGTAATTCAGGCGTCGTTAGTATTCAATCAATGAAAGACTCGAGTGAATCGCGCTGCTTCACCATACTGAGTCGACTCACCATTGCCTCTGGCCCAGATAAAGGCACACACAGCGTAACAACAGATAAATGTATAAAACTCTAGGAAGTATCGTGACAGACATTAAATACATACTTGATGACAACGTAGACGACACCATCAACCAACAGTTGATCGCTTTATTAAGTCGCTGTTTTACCAAGCCCAGCGATGAGCGTTTTAAGGTGCAACGCTACTACAATGAGATGCCACAACATCGTTGGTATATTAAGTCACCATCGGGAGACGCCATTATTGCTCATCTGGCGGTACATGAGAAAACAGTTCGTATTGGCTCACAAAAAGCCTTGATTGGCGGCGTTGCTGAGGTGTGCGTGCATCCGGATTATCGAGGTCATGGGTATGTGAAGTTGTTGTTGAAACAGGCTCATAACTGGATGGCGCAGCAAGGCTATGTCTATTCGGTATTATTTGGGAGAGACGAAGTATACAGCTCTAGCGGCTATGAACGCGTCACTAATCTTTACCTAGTTGGAGAAGAGACTCCGCCGCGAGCCACTTCAGTCTCAGCCATGATTGCTCCGCTAACTGATAAGAAATGGCCACGATTCAACGTAGAGCTAAAAGGCTTAGCATTTTAGCTCTGCCATTCTTTTAGCAGTAAACAAGCTTAACGTTTGAACAAGATGACCTCGGTGGCTAGCTCATGCGGCGTAATTTGCTCAGGGTTATTGATATAACTCTTGAGGCCAAGCTGCCTCCTCTGCTGCACTTAGATTGCAACTGAATCGTGAGCTAAAAGCCGATTGATATGTTCGGGAGTAAACTAGATATCGGCTCCTCTATTAATGATATAACTCAACGTCTTTAATCCCCCACCGCATTTATGATCAATAAGTTAGTTCAGATATTCGTGACTAGAGATTAGCGCCACCTAATGGCTAAACGATGACTTCAATCACTGCTAAGTGATCGATAGAAAACTCAACACGTAACAGAGCTCTGCCTATATGAACAAACAAGGAATGCAACTATGAAATACCTTATATCTCGCGTGATCACCTTTTTTTCTGTGCTTATGTTTTCGTTTTCGGCTAGTGCAGGACATCATGGAAAGGACATTGTCGACGTCGCCTCTGAAAATGGCTCGTTCACCACTCTCGTTGCTGCGGTTCAAGCAGCAGGATTAGTCGATACACTCAAAGGCCCCGGTCCATTCACTGTCTTCGCTCCAACCGACGAAGCCTTTGCTAAATTGCCAGCAGGTACGGTTGAAAGTTTGTTAAAGCCAGAAAACAAAGACAAGTTAGTCGCGATACTCACTTATCATGTCGTTCCTGGTAAAGTAATGGCAGCTGACGTCATGGGGCTCGACAAGGCAACTACCGTTCAAGGGCAAGACATCATGATTACTAAGAAGGATGGTAAGGTAATGGTAGATAATGCAACGGTTGTTGCTACCGACGTGATGGCGAAGAATGGTGTAATTCACGTCATAGATACGGTAATCATGCCGAAATAAACTCAGGGTAATTTTGAGTAGGTGGCCAAGACAACGACCACCTACCTCTGGCTACCTCTCAACAAATCAGTGCGCTAATTGGCTCTAGAAGGAATTAAATTGAGCATTGACCTAATGATTCTTTCCATTTCATGTTGCTGATTTGGGTCATCAATGCGCCCCTCAGTAGGCCCCTGCGCCAACACTCGCCAACGTGGGGAATCGCCAACTGGGGCAAAAGCGGCGACGTAGACACTGCCTTTCTCACCTTCCTCACCAGGTTTTGCCTGCACCTTAATACCGGTAGATATTTGGGTCGATTCAAAGATCTCTTGGTCGTTCATACCAGATTCCGTCGCAATTCCGAAATCCATGAACATATTAGGACGCTGAGAAGAGGAAACTTGAACATAACCCTTGTTGGCAAGCTCTTTATCAATAAGATTTTTAATAACTTTGAGATACTTTTCGCCATCAACATTATCCGATACTCTCGCCACAGCAGAGTCTGGTCTCCACGCGTAAGTTGCAACACCTTGTGTTGGCAGGAAAGAGAAATCGCCAGTGGTAGCAATACCATAGGATAAATTGGGTTGCGGTGAGATAGTAGTGGTTGTACAACCAACAAGTGCTAATCCAGCAATCAGTAATAGGGATAGTTTCTTCGTCATCTCGTCACTCTTCTATTAGCCTTTCCGTTACAATACTAAATGACTCTATAAAGAATGACACCGTTTTTCATGCATTAACAATGAGTTTTCTACTCAAATACAGCGCGATACGAGATACCTTCCAATCGCTTTCTCAGGCTTTGTGCCGTACCTTGGTTATCGTCAAAATTGGAGAGTACGCGCTCTAAATCAAAACCCTCCCCATAATAGGCCTTGTTAAGTTCATCATTTAAGGACAGTTGAAACGTATCAATACTGCCACCAAAATAAAGCCCTTTGTTTTCAGATACCATCATGGCACTGATTCCACTCGTTCCACCAATCACTTTGCCACTGACACCTTTACCAACAGTCAGGTCTGCCGTTCCCCCTAATTTGACTGGCTGATGCTGTAATGTGGACAGCACATCATTTGAAAGCACAACACCTACGCCGCTGAGAGACTGAGCTCCGGCCAAAAGCCCAAACATAAAGCTGTTGAAATTGATAAAAACAGGCTGACTCCAATGGTGTGCTTGTCTGGTCATTAATATGCCCTGACCTCTTTGCATGCCTAGTAAAAAACCGCCTTGTCCACCGGAAGGGAAAATCACGATGGCTTTAGCAACACCAGTGAGATTTTTAACCGAGTCCCAATGAGATGTTGAGTCGAACTGGTCAATTTTCTCAGCAGAATCAACAATGATAGCGTGGGCTTGACGAGAAGATTTGTTATCTGATGATTCAATAGCATATGCCCTAGCCGGTAGCACCAAAGCTAACAGGGCAAAGGAAAGTAACGTTGATAGAGTACGATGAGTTGACGACATATAAGCAAACCCAAGTAGAAATATGGATGCGAATTGTAGCAAAAAAAAGGTGACGCCAATGGCATCACCTATTTGAAATTCAGATACGTTAAACGTAATTACTTATGAGCGACTGCCATCAGCACTTTTCGCACACCTTTGCCAGAGTCGATTTCAAATGGTGTCGTAACGTCAACTTTATCAAAACCGGCATTAAGCAATGTGTCTTTTGCTCGCTTCAGTGTCAAACCATAATCTTGGTTGTCTGTCTCTGCCACCCAATCCCAATGAACAAATAAACCGTATTCATCAAGCAGCGTGTAAATGATATTAACCGTTTCTTGAAGGTTATCTAAAAAGCCGCATACCGAAGACGCGACGACAAGATCAAACTGATTACGAAATGCTGGATGCTGAGCAACCAAACCGCGAGTCAAAAGATCAACGACCGGCTCAACGTTTTCCAAGCCTTTTTTGTCTAACTCTTCGATCATCGCTTCAGAGCCATCCAATGCCACAATCTCTTTCGTCTCAGGAGACATCAATTGGCTTAAAAGACCCGTTCCACAGCCAAAGTCTAATACCGATTTACGCTTAAGTGACGTGAGTTCAGTTAACTCTTTGAAGCAGGCTTGTGCAAAGGTTGCCGTTGCTTCGTTGTTTTCCCATGTCGCGGCGTACTCATCCCACTCGTTAGACATAGTTCACTCCATTATTTCTACTAGTACCACGATATCTCAGGCACCAAACTTTAATCCTTAATAACTAGGCATAGATTAAACCAGAACACCAATCAATTCCTAGTGTTATCTTCGTATTCTTTGGCACACATGCTATGATTTTTGTTCCGTTAAGTAACAGGTAGTTTCACCGCTATGTCGATAAATCTTTCTCAAATAGAGGCATTTTGTGCAGTGGCCGACACTGGTTCAGTCTCTGAAGCTGCTAGAGTCCTAGACTGTAATAGAACGAAACTTAGCATGGCAATCAAAGCACTAGAGAAAGATCTCGATACCGAACTGTTTGTGCGCACGGGCAACAACGTCTCTTTGTCTGAGACGGGTAAAGCGATCTACAAAGACTGTGAGAATTTACTGATTACTTCGGCGCGCATTCGTCAAACCTGTGCGCAAGTCTCTGGTGATTTTGCCACCGAGTTACGCATTGCCCATGATGACTCGCTGCCAGACACCTTGTGGCGTGATTTCTCAATCCACTTAAATCAGCAGTTCCCTGCCATCTCTTTCAATGTAGTTCTAGTTTCTTCAGGAGACCTAGCCGACATTGTTGAGAAGAAACAGGTAGATTTCGCGTTTGGTGTTGATTTCGAGCGCGTTGAAAACCCTCGTTTGGCCTATCAGCCATTGGGTAAAATACGCATGATGTCAGTATGTCGTTCCGATAATAAGCTTTCCAAGCTGCCCCGTGTCTCTGATGAAGTTCTACGCGACTCTATGCAGGTTTCCCTCGCTTATCTAAATCATCGCGATAACCCAGAACTATTGCCTTTCTCACTAAAGTACATTGGGTTTTCTAGCTTTGAATTTATGCTGAAAACGATTCTGTCCGAGGGAGCTTGGGGTGTACTGCCAGAGCCGCTGATAAGACAGCACCTAAGAGAGCAAGAACTCTCAGTCATCAAACACACTTATGGTCTAACACAAGAAGATTATTGCATGTTCACTTCAGCAGGTATGTCCGAACACCCCGCGATGATTTGGCTTGCAGACCAAGTCAGTGAATACTTGTTTGCTTTCTAAGCCAAGCACCATCAGTGAGCGTCAATATTCCTGCCACCAGAAAAGCGTTCTAATATATTGATTTTCATAAAATTAATTCACACAATTAGATTTTCAAGTCATGTTTAGCAAACTTTTGTTTGAAAGATAACCAGCCTAGCTCAACAATGGATACAGATTTTAAAGAAGGTAAATCGTATGTATCCCAATAATCCACATAATGAGTCAAAAACTCTGACAGTATCAGCCATTATTGCAACAGGCTTTGCTATCGCAGGACTTGTTGTCGGTGTGGTGATGGGCTCATTAGTTATCGCTTTTGATGGTGTGTACTCATTAGTCAGCCTACTGTTAACTTTATTGTCGCTGGTTGCGGCAACACAGTTGAAAAAGCCAAACAGCGCACTTGCCAAATACGGCCGCACGACAGTTGAAGGTACCGTGATCGCCATTAAAGCTTCTGTGATTCTACTTATTGTCTTGGCGTCGTTGTATTCCGCAGTCACAGCAATGTTTGGTGGTGGCCGTCCAGTAGATACCTCTATTGCAACCATATTTGGACTGTTTAACGTTATCGGATGTGCGCTTTCATGGTGGTATATCGCTAAGAAAAACGTAGCACTTAACTCAAACCTTATTGATGCTGAAACAAAACAATGGCAAATGGACACCATGTTAAGTGTCGCTGTAATGACGGGCTTCATTGCAGCTTGGGTACTAGAGCAGTCCCCATTCGCTGCATACAGCGTCTATGCTGACCCAATGATGATGATTTTGATCTCAGCGTATTTTATTAAGGTGCCTGCCGTCATGTTAAAGGACGCATGTGAACAGCTTTCTAGCCCACAAAGTAAGCAAGTATCAACGTCTAACGCTTAACTCAAATTCAATATAGCTTTAATTAAGCCGGAGCATTTTCATGCTCTGGCTTCTCTTTGGTGGCCCAATAACACACAAGTGACCCTATCGTTACTAATGCCACGCCTTGCCAAAATGAAGCGCCTAGAGCAACCGATAAATAGAATGAAGAGAAGATCGTCGAAAATACTGGCGTAAAGTAAGAGAAGGTCGCAAGAAGCACCATATTTCCGCCAATGATAGCTTGATTCCACAGTGCATAACCCGCTCCCATGACTACACCCGATATCAATAATGTTGATACAGATGAGAGCGTAAATGTCATTCCACTTTCAGAGCTGAATGCATATTGAATCCACAGGGTGATGGCTGTCGCGGCAAAAAATAATACTATGGCATTCTTCCCATTACTCATTTTCGGAGTGATATTACAGTAAAATGCCCAAATAAACGCCGCACTAAATGCCATAAAATAAGTAATCGGATTCGTCGCAATATTTGCTGCAAGTACAGACAACGCTAGACCAGAGTCCCCCGAAATACACCATGCGACGCCAACAAATGCCACCAATACACTTGGATACACCAGAGCACTGACTTTGCGTTTAGTCGATACAACGGCAAGCAATACCGTTAGGGCTGGCCACAGATAGTTGATCACCGCCATTTCCATCGCTTGATGACGGTCATTTGCCATTCCTAGCGCGAGAGCCAAGAAGATTTCGTAGCTTACAAAAAGTGCCCCACCTAGTAACAGATATTTACGATTGAAGTCTGATAACTTAGGAACCCCCATCACCATAGCAAGTGAAATGGTACTCACAGTGTACAGCATCGCTGCCCCACCAATTGGCCCAAACAACTCGGCAATATTACGAGTCAATGCCATTAACGTGCTCCACAATAATATTGCGGCAACTCCAAACAGCGTGTATTTGTTTGAACCAAGTCCAGCCATAATCTCTCCTTAAATAATGGCAGTTAATTTTCTATAAACTGATATCAGCAATTGCTATGCAACTGAGCGGGTTTCTATTAACCTTAGATTAAGCAAGTGTGAAAAATATCAGTCAAAAGCCTGAGGATACAGTGCATTTGCCAATGGAAGTGGCTAAACTCGCTCTGCATTTTTAGGAAATCACAATTTAAAGTAACACTTTAACTATGCTCAATTTTTTGTCTATAAAAAACCTGTTTTCTGTATTACTGATTATTGCCTTAAGTGGGTGTGTATCATCAAGCATTGATCCATCGAGGTACGAAAAATCCCCGTCCTACACAATCATCAACGACACACCCACACGCTTGGACGACTATTTCTCACGAGAGGTCGCCTCGCACTCCTTGACCACTGAGACCGGCTTCTATCCACTAGACAAAGGTCATGATGCACTGCTTGCTCGTCTAGCGATAATTGAAACAGCACAATCTAGCATTGATGTTCAATACTATATTTTCCGCGATGATGAGGCCGGCAACTTAATTGCTTGGCGTCTATTCGAAGCAGCAGAACGGGGAGTTAGAGTTAGGTTGCTACTGGATGACATGCAAAAGTACAACGACAGTGATCTAGTGCGCTTTAGCAGTCATCCAAATATCGAAGTACGTATGTTCAATCCGCATCACTTACGCTCGGCTCGTGGCATCGCGATGCTTAGTGATTTTGAGCGACTCAACCACCGAATGCACAATAAGTCACTGACCGTAGATGGTGTGGTTTCCATTGTTGGTGGAAGAAACGTTGGCAACGAATACTACTCCATAGAATCAACAGTCGAGTTCGCCGATCTAGACCTACTTATGGTTGGGAAATCAGTTCGACAGGTAAATCGCCAATTTGATCTTTATTGGAATAGCCATTACAGCGTCCCTATTGAATGGATAACACCTCAGATGGAACACTACACTGACGCAGATGTAGAAACTTGGGTTAAAAGTCTAGGGTTAGAAGCGAAGTTCTCAGGCGGTGTTTATGACTTTGCTAAGCTGCCTCTTTATACCGATCTCATCAATGGAACCATTGATTTGTATTGGGGGGAAAGCGACTTGTTGTATGACCTGCCAAATAAACCGGACAGCAAACAAAGTACCTTAATCGATAGTTTGAACGCCGTTCTAGAAGAAGGAAAAACTTCTTTAGTCTTCATTTCACCCTACTTCGTTCCCACGGAGCGTGGTACTCAAGAGTTGGTGAATGCCGTCAAAGATGGCCTAGAAGTCGTCATTATAACGAACTCACTGGCTTCCAATGATGTATTTGCCGTTCATGGTTGGTATGCAAAATACCGTAAAGATTTAGTGGAAGGCGGTGTACAGCTATGGGAAGTAAAATCTCATGCAGAAATCAAGAAGAATTGGAGCCTAACGGGGAGCAGTCGTTCAAGCCTGCACACCAAGGCCATGGTTATCGACAAAACCAAAATCTTTGTTGGCTCAATGAACTTAGACCCACGTTCCGCGCACTTGAATACGGAGATGGGCGTCGTTGTTGAACAGCCAGAATACGCACAAAAAGTCTATGACGATATTATGCGAGAGATACCCACTACTGCGTATGAGATTGCCGTCGAAGATGGTGATGTAGTATGGATAGATCATTCAACAGGCGAAACACTCACCTCTGAACCTGATGCCAGTATCTGGCGCAAAATGGGCGCTTGGTTCAGTGGCATACTGCCCATTGAAGAACAGCTCTAGTGATGAGATAAAAACTAAAAAAGGTAGCCTTGGCTACCTTTTTCTCAATATTGAAAGTGATTATGCTTTCTTAAGATCACGTGCTGGGTAAGTTAGAGACATGCCGTCTACTTTAACGTGAACGTAGTAGCCACCACTGCTCAAACCAGTAACAACCATCTGACCTAGATCGATACCTTTTGTTGCAACAACAACATCATCAATAGCAAACATTTTGAACCCTTAATTGGAAATAAGATTAACAACAATCTTTCGGGCGCTATTGAAGCAAAGTTGATGCATTTGAACTAATCTGATTTTTTGTCGTTTGGACAAGATTATTTTGTTGTGAGAGGCATAAAAAAACCACCGCTGCAGCGATGGTTTTTACTATTCATAATCAATATATTACAGTGACACTGAGCCGAATGCTTGATGCCAAACAGTGTGGCGATTCTCACCACCGTTTTCTCTCTTACGCTCTTCAGCTAACCAGCATAGAAGTTCCCAACCAAAACCGGCAGCAATGATGCCATCTTTGTCAGTTGGATCCGTATCAGGCGTGTATTCTGCAATATCTGCTCCCACCAAACGTACTTTGCCTGATGCCTTTACTTTACGAATGATATCGTAAACTTGCAGGTGAGTAAGGCCGAACGGATCTGGGCTCGAGTTTGAACGACAGAATGCAGTATCCAGAGCATCAAGATCAAATGTAAAGTATACCGGACCACCGTCACCACAAAGCTCGATGATCTTATCCGCAACAGCGTCTACGCCTTGCTCGTAAACTTCATTGGTCGTGAAACCTGTAGTCCCAAATGCAATATGGTTACCTTTTACTAGAGCCGTTTGACGACCACGCATACCAATTTGTACCGTGCGCTCTGGGTCCGCTAGACCTTCAGAGTAAAGCTTTGGCAACCAGTGACCTGATGTGTACGGGTAATCAAAGTCTGCACGTGTCGACAAGTCGTAGTGTGCATCGAAGTGAATCACTCGCAAAGGACCATACTTCTCGCCAAGTGCACGCATCGTTGGATATGGAATCGTATGGTCACCACCAAAAATCAGTGGCGTACAGTCTTTTTCGACCACCATGTGGTGTAGAAGCTCGGTCAACTGCTCTACTTCTGCTTTCAGTTCAAATTGACCTAAGCTGTCCCAGTTACCGTAATCAGAAACGCGGCACCATTCGAATGGAATTTCACCGTTATCACCAACCGTTCCCATCCCCATTTTACTAAGGTGACGTAGACGCTGTGGTGCGAACTTGTGAGAAGAACCAGTTGGAGAGCATTTCTCAATACCCATACCGTAGATAACAACATCAGTGTTATCTAAATCTTGCGAGAATGGCGCTTGATAGAAGCCTAGGTAATCTTTATTGATGAAACTCATCTGCTCGATACCTTTGCCACCACCTTGCTCTTTAACACGAGCTAAGTAAGCCGCTACTTCAGGATCAAGGTTATCTGCTGCCGATACGTTTTCCCAAATATGTTTATATTTAGCAACTTTCTCTGGGTCAATTGCTGGCCACTTCTTAACATTAGACATGGTATTGCCTCTCATTTCTGTTGAACATCATCACTTTAGCGACTCTGTTATGGCAAAACCAGTAGCAAGGGGTATGTTACTTAAGTAACCCTGACTCCTCATCTAGCATCAGGGTTACCAATAGTAAGTTGCACCACCATTTTCTTGATGTCAGGCTAAGCGAATACTCGCTGTAGTCGCTCAATAGCTTCTACCACTCGTGCTCGCGGTGTTGCTAGATTAAATCGCAAAAATTGTTCACCACCAGCGCCGAATGACGAACCATGGTTCGCAGCAATTTTGGCTTCGCTCTGCACCTTTTCAATCACTTGTTCGGCGGTTAAACCCGTGCCTGAAAAGTCTACCCATGATAAATACGTCGCTTGCAAAGCCATAGATTGTAATCCATCGATGGCATTAATAGCTTCATCAAAGAGACGACGGTTTTCATCCAAGTATTCCACCAGCGCTTCCAACCATGCTTCACCCTGTTCATAAGCGGCCGTTGCCATCAGCATACCGATGCGGTTAGGACCAATACCGGCAGCATTAAGAACACTCGTATACTGCGCTCGCAACGTTTCATTTGGGATGATGGCGGCACCGGTCAAAGCAGAGGCGATGTTAAATGTCTTTGTTGTCGCCGCAAGGATGACCATATTCTGTTCATGTTTAGGCGCTGCAAGTGTTGCCACAATGTGCTTATTAGGAGAGAAAACCAGATCATGATGAATTTCATCCACTACTAATATCAAGTCATGCTGAGCACAAAACTCGGCCACCTCGCGGATTTCATCCGCACTCCAAACACGGCCGCCGGGATTATGAGGGGAACACAAGATCACCATCTTTTCTCGGCCATTAAGATTAGCCGCTAAAGCTGGTAGATCCATTTTGTATTGACCGTCTTCCTGTACTAGCGGACTCTCTACCACAACTCGTTGATTGGCATTGATAACGCGCGAGAAAGCATGGTAGACAGGAGTAAACAAAATAACGCCATCGCCAGGCTCACTATACGCCTGAACACAGAGTGCCGTACCTTGTACTAATCCTGCACAGGTCACTATCCACTCGGGCTGAACATTCCATTGGTGTCGCTTATTCATCCAAGCAATAACGGCATTTCTATAACGATGGTCATCACCATAGTAACCATTAACCCCGTTATCCGCGGCTTCCATTAAAACCTGATTGACGGCAGGCGGCGCTTTAAAATCCATGTCTGCGACCCACATGGGTAACCCTTCATCAGGAGAAACACCAAAACTACTCTCCATCTCATCCCATTTGGCCGAATGGGTGCCTCTACGCTCTACAATCTCATCGAAGTTAAACATTGCTTATTTCACCATCTATATCGTTGGAAAAACAGTTTAACTCGTTGATATTCAGGGAACCAGACAGTTAGCCCGACATTGTCAATTGAATGTGACCTGTGTGGGGGTCAAGGCTTTCATCAACAATGCTAAAACCACAACGATGATAAAAGCCTATTGCACGACAGTTGTGTTTATACACCGACAGGGATAACGCCTGGCTTTTCTCTCTGGCATCCGTTATTAAACGCATCCCAATGCCGTCGCCTTGTGCTTGTGGGTCAACAAACAAGGCCGCTAAATTAGAATTTACCAGAGAATAAAACCCCAAAACCCGTCCGGCTCGCTCATATACAAAGGTATCTGAGTTCGGAAGGTATTTGTTACGCATATCGTCTACACGTTGGTGCCAGAATAGCGGCTCAACAAAATCATGCGCTTCTACTGACGCGCTGAGCCAAATCTTTAACACACTGTCTAAATCTTCTTCGCTAAACTCTCTGATCATTGACCTATTCCATATAGTATTTGAATCCGTAGTGACTTTTCTCGAAACCAAGACGCTCATAAAACTGATGGGCACGTTCGCGAACTTGATTACTAACAAGTTGAACTATCTTGCACCCTTGATATCTAGATTGCTCAATAGCAAACTCAACCAAAGTAGCCCCTACGCCTTTTCCTTGAGCATGATTTGCGACAAACACGCCTTCAATATTAGCTCGTATTTCGCCGTTATAGGTAAATTGAGGAATAAAACTCAGTTGCAACGTCCCAACGACGTTGTCATCAATAGTAGCGACATACAGGAAATGATCCTTAGATGTCGCAAAATGGTCAAATATCCGATACATATCGTCAGTAATTTGCCCATCGCAAGCTTGCTTTAATTCAGGCTTATCATCCCAAAACAAAGGCAGGATTGAAGGCAGATCATCAGAGTGGGCAATACGGATTTCTATGGTCATAACACGTTCACTTATTCAAATTGAGAAAGGTATCGTTAAGTATGCATACCATTCATGACTAAAGCTTTACAGCTTAAAATCAACAGTTTGCTGCGCTACCTTGTCACAAATATACTCTCCAATCGGTATGGCGGATGTCGCTGCCGGAGAAGGTGCGTTACAGACATGCAAGCTTCTAGAAGTTTGAGCAAATAAAAAGTCGTGCACTAACGACCCATCTGCTTTGACGGCCTGCGCACGAATTCCCGCGGGGTAAGGTTTAAGATCATCCAAGACAATCGACGGGCAGTACTTGTGCACTAACCCTAAGTATCCGGGCTTCCAAATGGAATTTTTGAACTCATATAACCCAGTAGTTAAATGCTGCAACGTAACTTTCCAGTAACCTGAAAATGTCAGCATTTGCCAACAGTCACGCCAACTAATGTTAAATGAGCCGTAACCTTCTCGTTTCCAACCTTGCACTGCATTAGGGCCAACAGTAATAGAGCCATCGATCATTTTTGTTAAGTGAACACCTAAAAAAGGTAGCTCGGGATCGGGAATAGGATAGATAAGGTGGTTAACAACATCACGATGCTTATCAGCAAGCCGATAGTATTCACCGCGATAAGGAATGATTTGGAAGTCGGTTTTAATACCTATCATCGTGGCCATTCGATCCGCCATTAAACCTGCGCAAACCACTAGTTGTCGACATTTAAGAGTGTTCAAAACGCCGTTTTGCAAGCAGGTTAACGTCACATGGTCGTCATACTCCTGCATCGCTTTTACAGACGTTGATAGCTGCACTACACCACCCAATAGCGAAAATTGCAGTGCCATCACTTCGGTAACCTTTCGATAATCAACAATGCTAGTTTCGGTCACTCGAATAGCTCCCAATCCCGATATATTGGGCTCTAACGCTGCTAACTGCTTTTGATCGATAAGCTCGACCTCAATTCCATTTTGTAGGCAGCGTTGATACAAACTCTGCATCCGTTGCATTTCTAGCTCAGAGGTCGCAACAAGTAGCTTGCCACAGTTTTCAACGGGTATTTGGTGTTGATGACAAAACTCTATCGTCGCTTTAAGACCACGCTTACAGAAATCCGCTTTTAAACTGCCGGGTTGATAGTAAACACCTGCGTGAACAACGCCGCTATTGTGTCCGGTTTGATGCTGCGCCACATGCGATTCTTTTTCCACAACCAGAACAGAACTGTCGGGATAACGCTGCTTAAGCTGCCATGCGGTTGATACACCTACAATGCCACCACCAACCACAATAAAGTCGTACATGTCTCTCATCCTTGTGAAACTCGATATTGACTACCTTACTCCGCTGGCTGCTAGGAGGAAAGTGAAGGTGTCACAGCTTTTAAATACAGCGTTATTGAACCCTGATAAATGTCGTATTTCGCTTGCTGGTCAATCTCGGAAAACTGCATAGAGAATGCGAACCCATGCAAATAATCCGCAAGCAGACTCACTGCGTTTTGTTTCTCTGTCGTAGATAGATCAAGTTCCTCAATAACTTGATTGAACCGACTGATAAATACATTAGCGGGTCCTGCTGTTTTCATCTTGAACAGTGTTTCTAGCAAGCCCGGATATTGTCCCAATAGCTCAAGATAACTCCAACCCAGTTGCTGTAACTCCTGTTGCCATTCTCGTCCTTCCTCCGGCAGATATATCCCCTCAACCAAAGATACTGCTACAGCTTCTAGCAACTCATCCTTGTTTTTGAAGTAATAGTAGATGGCCATCGCATCTATATTCAGCTCAGTAGCTAACCTTCTGATACTTGGGATCTTTCCATCCATTTGCATCAAGCGCTTTGCGTTTTCCACTATCACTTCTTTGCTCAGCGTGACATTACCTTTAGTTGGACGTCCCCTTTTTTTGGCCTTGACAGTCATAAAAGATCCTAGCTAAACTAATATTAATTTCTACACTGTAGAATTATAGCAAAATGACCTTTAATATCAAATAGCGGAGTCTCAACAATGGCAAATATCGTATACATCGGAACCAGTCTAGACGGCTATATCGCAGACAAAAATAACGGTCTCGATTGGCTACATGATGTGCCAAACCCTGAGGGCTCAGATTTTGGTTTTGCGGAGTTTATGGACCGAGTTGATGGACTCGTCATGGGCAGAAACACTCTAGAAATCGTTCTGAGTTTTGGTATTGAGTGGCCCTACTCTAAGCCAGTATTTGTGTTAAGTAATACACTTACTAAAGTGCCTGAAGGCTATGAAGACAAAGTCTTTTTGGTGAAAGGTAAGCTAAGCGACATCGTTAGTGACTTGAACTCGAAAGGCTACAAAAACCTCTACATTGATGGCGGTAAGACGATTCAGAGTTTCTTAGCGGAAGATCTAATTGATGAGATGATAATCACCACCATTCCCGTTCTGCTTGGCGGCGGCATTCCATTGTTTGGCGAGCTCGATAAACCATTGAAGTTCCAACATGTCTCAGCAGAACGTTACGCTGATTATATTGTTAAGAATCGATACGTTAAGGCTTAAGAAAGACCACAGGTGCCAGAGTGATGATGCTCTGGTACCATTAACCACGTCAAAAATTCGCTATCTGTTTGATTTGGCCAACGAGCTGTTTTACGACTCGCCCCTGGTTCTTACTTGGTGTGCACCAAAGATCAATTCGGCACAGAATCTCGGTACAGGAAAACTCTGGATTAATAATGAGCAAGGATCCAACCTCTTGTCGTTGCTTTGCTAGAACCTTGGGAACAAATGCCCAGCCTAAACCTTGTTCCACCATATTCAATACATCCTCCTGATCCGTCATCACCCAGATTTCAGGAGATAAGCGTCCTTGAAGTGATAGTGAAGGGTTTTCAATCATGCTTTCACAACAAATCTGACGACGGGTTAATAGAGCCTCGTTATCGACGATTGCAGTATCCGCTAAATCGCTATCCGGCGCACAAACACAGCACATTTCCATGAGTGCGATATCAAAAAACTCCAATGATTTTGGTTCAGCTGCCGTCGCGCATTGCAAAACGAGGTCCAGTTCATGAAGCTCAATTCGGGATTGTAAGTTGGCATTAGTATCTCTCACAATATGGATAGCGGTATTTGGAAAATCGCTTGCTAGTTTTTGCAGGCCAGACTCAATCATGCAGCTAGGTATTAATCTATCTATACCAATTGTCACTTTGTCTTCCACTTGCTGAGCATAGCTAGTGGCCGCACTCTCAATTCGCTCGATATGTCTAACTAGTAAAGTGCATTGCTGGTAAAGCCTTTCTCCTGCTGAGGTCAACCGAGGATACTTAGTCGAACGATCAAAGAGATCGATACCTAATTGGATTTCAAGGTTTGATATCGAAATGCTGATAGCCGCAGGCGTTTTGCTGAGTAATCTTGCCGCTGCGGAAAAGGAACCTTGCTCGGCTGCAGTCTTAAAGATAAACAACTGTTCAGTACTTAACATCCGTTCGCTCCCTAATATAAATGTCCGTTTTCACCCTACCATCTTTAAATTTTATTTAAACTAACTTATTTAACCTTTCACTATTTCATAAGTATTGTAGCTCCATCTAAACCAACAGGAGCAAACCAATGACAACTTCAATGACTCGCAGAAAGTTCTTTTCACTCACTGGCGCAGCCGCCGCTGTCACAGGCGCTGCTGTTGTCGCACCTAAGGCGTTAGCAAATGCGTTAAAGACCGATACCGTTGCTACAAAAAGTACAAGCCTTGCAGACACCGCGAAGCGTATTCATGTGACAAGCGAATATGGCAGGCTAAAAGAGGTGATCGTCGGACGCACCCCGAAGTTTGATGATAAATACTTTAACTATAGCGATGGCTACGAAAGAAATATGCCTTGGCTTAAACCAGAAACAGTGACATTCCTAAAAGAGAACCCAAATTCAACATGGGGAGATGTATACGGTGTTGAAGGCTATGAGAAACTCGTCAGCCAAGTTGAAGGATTTGTTTCAGCACTAGAACAACAAGGAGTGAAAGTTATTAGGCCAAAGGCCATTGAAGGCAAAAATGCGCATTATATTGACAGCACAGTCGATCAAATATGGCCTAGAGATGTATTTTGTACAGTTGGCAACAACGTCATCGTCAGTTCCCTTCGTATGAGTTTTAAGCGCAAGCAGCAATATGCGTTCACCGGATTTTATTCCAACCTCATGAAACAAAAACAATGTAAATACCTCTCTGCACCACAGGCAGGACTGGATATTTTTACCAACGATGCCATTGCTAATGAACGAGCAAACTCGGAAAACATTTGCCTAGATGGCGGTGATTTCTTTGTAGACGGAAAAAACATCTATCTTGGCATTGGTGAAGGCTCCAACATGAATGGCTATGAATGGCTCGAATCAATGTACGGTGACGAATACACGATCACGCCTTTAATGCTTGATGAGAAAGCGTTACACCTCGATTGCGCACTATCATTACTAAGTCCTAACCTAGCATTGATTTGTCGAGATTGGATTAAATCCGATTTGCCTGAAAGCTTGGCTCACTACACCTTTATTGATGTTAATGAGAAAGAAGCCAGTTGGTTAGCGGCCAATGGGCTGCCTATTAGCCCAGATACGTGCATTATGGACAAAGCACATCAACGTGTAATCAATGAAGTTCGCAAGCACGGACACAATGTCATCGAGGTCGAATTTGATATGCCCTCAATGCTTGGTGGTGCGCTACGCTGTGCAAGCCAGCCTATATACCGTGAGCCTGTTTAAACGCATTTCAGGTATCTCACCAATATGAACACGGGAGACTATCATGGGTGGAATTAGTGTTTGGCAGCTCGCGATAATAGCCTTAATTATCGCGATATTATTTGGAACCAGAAAGCTGAGTACGATTGGCAGCGATGTAGGGAGCTCAATTAAAGACTTTAAGAAAGCACTAAGCGAAAGTCGTACTAGTGATCATAATCTAGATTAACCGCGACTCCGCTGGTCTGACACAGCACTTAGCCATGGAGGGCTAATTGGCTTTACTAGCTTTCAAATGAAAGCTTGTCACCAAACACTTCTGACCAATCTTTATCAAACTGTGCTACTGCTGGTTCAATGGCTGGATGCGAGAACATTTGCGCCGCCACATCAACTGGTAAAGTAATTGCACCAATTCCCAACTTCATCACATCCATCGCCTGCTGGACATTCTTGAAGCTTGCAGCGAGGATTTTTGTTGAAAGTCCATGTTTTTCGATCAGCAATTGAAGGTCACGAACCACTGCAACGCCATCACCATTCATAGCATCAATACGGTTAACGTAAGGCGCAAGATAATCGGCGCCACACAATGCAGCCATGAATCCTTGCTGCACCGTGTATATTGCTGTAGCTAGAACCTGAATACCCTCTTGTTTCATTAACTTAATAGCAGCTAACCCTGCCTCCGTAGCGGGAACTTTTATCACCATATCGTAAGGAAGTTCACTTAGCTTCTTTGCTTCCGCTAACATTGAATGAGGATCTTTACTCACCACTTGAGCGTGAAAACGCGCCGTATCACCCAATACTTCTTTCATATTAGCAAGTGTCGTCGTGAGCCCCACCATAGATTTAGCGACAATCGTCGGGTTGGTGGTCACTCCCTTTAACGGGAAACATTGGTTAAAACGTGCGGTCTCGCTGACATCCGCCGTATCTAAGTAGAGTTCAATCATCTTCTATTCTCAAACCTTTATTTGAACATTATCAAGTTACCAACAATATAGATCTTGCCAATTTGATGGATCTTGATTTTGATCAAGACAATCTTCATATGAAGAGTTAAAGTTTCATTTAATGAAAGTATATGACTTCTTAAAATGAAAGATTGGATGGCACATGTATTTTAATATCCAAAGATTCTCTACTCATGATGGTGATGGTATTCGAAGCCTACTGTTTCTCAAAGGATGTAGCTTGGCTTGCCCCTGGTGCCAAAACCCAGAAAGTCGCAGTGCTAAGCATTCTGTGCTATTCGATAAACGCAGCTGTTTAAGTGACTGTCATCGCTGCTCGGACGCTTGCCCTTCAATTGAAGCAACACCAGAAGGCATCAAGATAAACAGAGATACCCTTGATGATTCACAAATCATTGCATTGCGAAATGTGTGCCCGACACAAGCGTTAACCGTGTGTGGAGAAGATGCTCAACAAAAAATGCTGTTCGATACCTTAATGAAGGATAAGCCGTTTTATGATCAAAGTAGTGGCGGGGTGACTTTCTCTGGTGGCGAACCATTGATGCAGTCGGATCTAGTGACGTCCTTAGCAAAGCAACTCCAAGCTGAAGGTGTAAATACAGCTGTAGAAACGTGTATGCATGTACCGTGGAAAAACATTGAACAAGCAGCGCCCTATATTGATTGCTGGCTAACCGATCTTAAACATACCAACGAAAGGAAATTCTTAGACTGGGCACAGGGTTCACTGAAACGTATTAAGAGCAACTTCCACAAACTAGCGCCTATTGCAAAACGAATCATCATTCGTGTACCCGTAATCCCAGACTTTAATGACTCTCCCGAAGAGCTCGAAGACATTATTGATTTCGCAGCTGATATCGAAAACTGCACCGAACTACACCTGCTGCCCTATCACACACTAGGCATCAATAAATACCGTTTGTTGGACATGCCCTATTTATGCTCCGACAAACCACTCAACAACCCCGAGCTGCTTGAATACGCGCAACAGTACGCCAAGCAGTATCCACGTATCAACGTGATTGTAAGAGGCTAATGACTATGGAACTCAATTACTTACCTAAGCGTATTCAAGAACATAAGAAAGCTCTGGTTAATATTATTACGCCACCTATTTGTACCGAGCGTGCGCAAGCATACACCAAAGTCTACCAGCAGAATGAAGACAAGCCTGTTATCGTCCAACGTGCACTAGCACTGGAAGAACATTTAGCGACACGTACAATCTGGATCGATAATAATGAGCTAATTGTGGGTAACCAAGCCAGCAAACTGCGCGCGGCGCCAATCTTCCCTGAGTACACCGTACGTTGGATTGAAGCAGAGATTGATGAGCTTGCTGACCGACCAGGAGCAGGCTTTGCTGTCACAGAGCAAGACAAAGACATTATCCACGCCCTTACCCCATATTGGCGAGGTAAAACGGTACAGGATCGTTGCTATGGTCTATTCACCGATGAGCAGCAAGCCATCTTGGCAACGACCATTATCAAAGCCGAAGGTAATATGACATCCGGTGACGCTCACTTGGCGGTCGATAACGAAAAGATCCTCGCCATTGGTTTAGATGGGCTCATTACCGAGGTGGACGATCATCGTTTAAATAACGATATTTCCACTTATGAAGGACTTAAGAAAGAGCAGTTTTATAAGTCGGTCGATATTGTGTTACGTGCGATTCAGCAACACATTTTGCGTTTCTCGGAGTTGGCATTGAACATGGCGCAACAGGAGTCGGATACTCAGCGCAAACTAGAGCTTGAAACCATTGCCGCAAACTGTGAACACATTGCTTACCACCCACCTTGCAATTTCTGGCAAGCATTACAGCTAAGCTACTTTGTGCAATTGATGCTGCAAATCGAATCAAACGGTCACTCTGTTTCATTTGGTCGTATGGACCAATATCTTAATGATTTCTACATCACCGATATCAACAATGGCTCCTTACAACCCAGCTTTGCCACAGAACTACTACAAAGCTGCTGGTTAAAGCTGCTGGAAGTCAACAAAATACGCTCTGGGGCTCATTCCAAAGCCTCAGCGGGTTCTCCACTTTATCAAAATGTGTGTATTGGCGGTCAAAAGCTTGATGAGAATGGAGTGCCAATGGATGCGGTCAACCCACTCTCTTGGGCAATTCTTGAGTCATGTGGTCAACTCCGCTCCACGCAGCCTAACTTGAGTGTTCGCTATCACGAAGGCCTGAATCAAGAGTTCTTAATGGGTTGTATCGAAGTCATTAAGTGTGGCTTTGGTATGCCAGCGTTTAACAACGATGAAATCGTTATTCCTGAGTTTATAAAACTAGGGGTCGAGCGAGAAGATGCCTACAACTATGCGTCGATTGGTTGTATTGAAACCGCGGTCCCTGGTAAGTGGGGTTATCGCTGCACCGGTATGAGCTTTATTAACTTTGCTCGAATCCTATTGGCCGCGTTAAATGAAGGTGTCGACGCCACGTCTGGAGAGTGCTTCTTACCTCACAGTAAATCACTAGAGAAAAACAATTTCGCTAGTATGGATGAAGTGATGCACAGCTGGGCAGATCAAATCCGCTACTACACCAGAAAGTCGATTGAAATTGATACCGTTGTCGACTCTGTGCTAGAACAGCAGGCGCACGATATCTTTTGCTCATCGTTGGTTGATAACTGCTTACCAAGTGGCAAAACTGTCAAGGAAGGCGGTGCGAAGTATGATTGGATATCCGGATTACAAGTAGGTATCGCAAACTTAGGCAATAGCTTGGCAGCCATCAAGCATCTGGTGTTCGATGAAAAGCAGATCAGCCAGCCTGAATTGGCGAAAGCGATGGCAGAGAACTTTGAAGGCTCACAACAAGAACAGTTGCGCCACCAGCTGATTAACTTTGCGCCTAAATATGGCAACGACGATGACGCTGTTGACCATCTACTAGCGCAAGCGTATCAAGTTTACATTGATGAGCTTAAACAATTCGTTAATACCCGACATGGACGAGGCCCGATTGGTGGTGGGTACTATGCGGGGACCTCTAGTATCTCTGCTAACGTGCCATTCGGAGCCTCGACGATGGCAACGCCTGATGGCAGAAAAGCGTCAACTCCACTTGCTGAAGGAGCAAGCCCTTCGTCTGGCTCGGATCGTTTGGGACCAACGGCTGTGTACAACTCAGTGGCAAAAATCCAAGCAAATCAGATTCTTGGTGGTGTGTTGTTGAATCAGAAACTCTCTCCTGCTGCTGTGCAGTCGGACAGCGACAAATTGAAGCTATCCATGTTGATTAGAACTTTCTTCAATCATCATAAGGGGTGGCACGTTCAATACAATATCGTATCGAGAGACACCTTATTGGCGGCCAAACGTAATCCTGAACAGTATCGCGATCTCGTGGTTCGCGTTGCAGGATACTCAGCGTTCTTTACTGCATTGTCTCCAGACGCGCAGGATGACATCATCGCTCGTACCGAGCACGACTTGTAACAAGTTTCAAATCACCACTTTCAAATGAAATTGAAACGAAAGAGGGCTATACTAGCCCTCTTCTTTATTGATTTACGTAACGCCCGGGGCCTCAATGAATTCCAGACAGTCTGAAATCTTAAACTTAGTGAACGACAGGACACGAGTGCAAGTCACCGACCTCTCTGAGCTCACTGGTGTTTCCGGTGTGACCATACGTCAAGACCTCAACTATCTAGAGCAAAACGGCTACTTAAAACGAGTTCATGGTGCCGCTGTTTCCTTGCAAAGTGATGACATCGACTCGCGCCTTGAAGTGCATTTCGATATAAAACAGCAGCTTGCCAACAAGGCTGCTGATCTTGTTGCCGCTAATGAAACGGTGCTTATCGAAGGCGGCAGTGCCAATGCGTTACTTGCTCGTACACTAGCAGAAAGAGGTGATGTCACCATCATCACTCCTTCGGCCTACATTGCGCATCTCGTTCGTCATACCTCAGCCAACATCATTTTGCTGGGCGGTGTTTACCAACATCAAGGTGAAAGTTTAGTTGGACCACTAACCAAGCTTTGCATTGAGAACATTCATTTTAGTACTGCGTTTTTAGGTATCGATGGCTTTGATATTGATACCGGCTTCACTAGTCGCGATATGATGCGTGCAGACATTGCCGATACCATCATCCAGAAGAAACGCCGCAATATCGTCTTAACAGATTCCAGCAAGTTCGGGCAGATCTTTCCGTCGTCGATTGGCGACACCAGCGAAATCTCCATTTTGTTGACTGATGACGCAGTACCAGAAAACATGGTTAAACATTTGCGGTCCAAGCACGTCGAGGTCATTATCGGCTAGCGATATTAGTTCAAAGGCAATAGTATTAATACTGATATGCTTTTGTGTAATAAATAGTGAGCAAGGAAGATATGAAGACTCTTGAGCAGGAACTATCAAGAATAGACTTAAATTTGCTGGTATCACTTAGCGTACTGATAAAAGAACGCAACGTGTCACGAGCGGCTGAAAAGCTCTACCTCTCCCAACCAGCGATGAGTCGTACCCTTTCCCGGTTGAGAGCGCTTTTTGACGATCCTTTGTTTTACCGCGAATCCAATGGTCTGCAACCCACAACTAAAACCCTTGAACTAGAGCCTGAACTCGATCGAATCCTGCTATCCATTGATGCCTTACTTAATGGACTGAACTTCTCGCCCAGTCGATGTGAACGCGCCTTTAGGATTTCTGTACCACCGTTAATGAGCCGCTTTCTCACAGCTCCTTTAGCCAAAGCAATTAAAGAAGTCGCCCCTAACGCATCCCTTGAAGAATACCCCTCGTCTCTTGACCCTACTCAGCTCTTAAAAGACGGGCAAGTGGATTTTTCAATTCACGTTGAAGAAGTGATACAAAGTGAGGAGTACCACTGTGAAAAGATTGGAAGCACTTACCCTGTTATCTATGGTTCTAATAGCCACCCATTGCTGGATAAACAGACTATAAGCATCAAAGATTGCTTAGAGTATCAATTTGTCGACCTATCTCTAGACGTGCGCTCTACTCAGCATTATCTCAACCCGATTGATATAGAACTTGCCAATCAAGGGCTATCAAGAACCATCGCTTTAAAATCAGGACAACTCGCCACATTGATGGAATCACTTGAAGACACCGATAGATTAATGATTTCGAGCCACGCATTGGCCCAAACGTTTGAGAAAAGCTCCAACCTCAAGAGCATCAAGCCGTTTAATGACAAGCCGTATTTAGTCAGTATCTATTTGATTGAACATCGCCGCACCTTGAGCAGTCCCGCTCACAAGTGGTTTAAAACATTGATGTTGGAAACGCTGGCAGAAAAGATATCGGTATCAGTTAGTTAATCAAGATATACGCTTCATGCATATCTGAAATAAAAAGGTATCATTGGTAATAATACCTATCTCTACATAGTCTTAACCTCATTCAAGAACGCGATTAAATACAAGGTTGAGTTAATCGTCACTTTGGTTAATTACTACCCTCGGAGATAGTTATGATACTCAAGAAAACGTTACTCGCCACTTCTGTCATCAGCTTAAGCTTTGTGCTCAGCGCCTGTGGAACCACCACTACTAATAATGACAGCAACGAATTCATCAAAGTAACCGAGCAAAACTACGCATTTGCAGAGACAGCACGCAACTATCGCAATTGGGCAGCGCTCGGAGCTAACCAACACATCACTCATATGCGAAATCTACCACCACGTGGTAAAGCCGCCCCTACAGTGCAAATGAATGATGACACGCTTTACTCTGTAGCCATTGTTGAAGCGCAGAATGGCTTTGTCTCATTCGATATCCCGCAAAGCGATGTCTATATGGCCGTTCAAGTAGTCAATGAGGGTGGCCATGGGGAACATTACGTCGTGGGTGAAGGTTCTTACACAACCAAAGTAGAAACAGACTATGCCTTTCTGATTTACCGCACTGGTACTGAGAAAGGCCTCGATGCAGCGAGAGCCGCTCAGGACAGAATTACGACTGACCAGTTGAAATTTGGTACTTATCAAGTCAAAAACTATGACTTCGACGAAGTAGAGGCATGGACTTCAAAGTTAACCGCTGAAACTCAGGGCAAAGTCTTCGCTTACACTTTTCCACGCTCATCGTCTGACATTACCGATCTTCATCAGTGGAACCTAGAAAATGCCAACGGCTGGGGAGGCTCTTCGCCTGAGGTCAACGTCGCGAACCTTTATACTAACTCGGTCATGTTAAAGGCGAATCAGTGCCAGACAACAACATTCAAGAGTCCTGACTCCAAGTACTTTACATCCGTTACGCCATATGACGAAAACCGCTACCTGATCGATGGTGCCAATCATGTGTCATCAAATAACTGGCAGAAAAATGCGAATGGCTCCGTGACTGTCTCTTTCAACTGTGGGCAAGAGGCAATCAACAACATTGACACCAACGGCCAAAACTTCTCTTTTACCGTTCGCTATTACGGCGTGAACCAAAAAGTACTGGATGGGAAAATCACACCAGAGAAAACCGTAGTTAAGTCATGACCTTAACTCGATTTCTCAACTAATGATGCGCTCTTAGCGCATCTCATTCTATCCATCGACTTTATTTGCTGCGTCTTAATCGAATTCTAACCACCATGAAGGAGAGTTTATGATTCCCGTTGTTTATAGCGACTATGCCACGAGTATTTTATCTCAATTGCGCCGCAGCGGTGTTGATGTTCACGAGTTCGTATCTTCGGCTGGTCTACCGACCGAATATGAACAAGCGGAACCCACATTTCTTCCTTTGCAAGCCGTCTTTCGTCTGGTTCAACTTAAGTATGATCAACTGGGTCCTGAATCTGGCACACAAGTAGTGCGTATTGCATTACGAGAACATATTGTCCCACAATTGCTATGTAACGTCGGTTCAGAAACCACTCTCGAAGACGCACTGAAACAGGTCATTCAAGCACTTCAAGTTCAGTTACCTCAATCGGACATTGAGTTAAAACTATTTGGCGATCATTTTCTATTTTCTCGCTACAAAGCAGTAAATACTGAAGATACCACTTTTGTCTGGTCCGAAGTGTTTAGTCTTTGGGCAATGATAGAAACCATTCAAGCGTTAACCAAAACAGATTGGATACCAACGCAAGTGCACTTACAGTCATTGTGTCATGACGACATTATCCAGTGTTTTCCAGCAACAATTCAGTTTGTTCAAGCTCGCACTGTTTGTGGCGTGGTCATTGAACATTCACTGGCGCAGTCAACTATCACAGTGACGAAAAGTGAGGTGGGGTTTCGTAAAGAAGAAGAGGAAAACAACGGGATTTATTACAACGCCATCAGTCATATATACAGCGCGCTTCGTCCGTATGTATTAGAAATTAAGTTTGACCTAGAGCGAGCCGCTCAAGTGATCAATGTTAGTAAACGCACACTTCAACGTCGACTTAAGGAGCAAGGTATCACTTTTCGACAACTAAGAGACAACCTAATTTTAGACATAGCTATGGAACAACTGCAACGCGGTGAAACAGTATCGCGCGTAGCAGTTAATATGGGCTTCTCAAGCATACCTCAGTTTTCGCGCGCTTTTAAGCGACTGACGGGCATCTCACCATCGCGCATCGCTATTCGTCCGCTTTAGGTGGTGACCACTTTATCCGCTCTCAACACTCCTCAATTAATCGTCTGTAACAGCGCAGATTAGCTTGGAAACGAACCATATCCAAACCCGCACACTCTGGTTTTTTTCCATCAAGCTCACTATGTTGAACAATTCTTATCTCTCCAAACTGTCTCTCCAGTTGATAGACAATCGACAACGCAGCGTTCAACTGTTCATCGGTAAACACACCAGAGCGACCAATCAAGCATATCCCAACAGATTGAGCGTTGTGCCCTTTCACATGAGCACCTACTTCAAAAGGAGAGACCAAGGAATCGCTATTCAACGCTCGTCCAGTTTCGATGTGACCGTTATAGCAAGGATGATAAGATCTGGCGCTCAGCCAACCATTCAAAATCACGTAATGATATCCAATCCCTTGCCAGCCTCTCGCCAGATGCCATTTCGCAATGAGCGCAGCATTACCAAAATGAGAATCAGAACAATGCAACACTATGGTTACCACGTAATTTGCTCCTTCACTCTCTGTTCAAGGGTTTTAGCGGAGTTGTCACTTTGTGCTTTTGAAGCACCGGTTACCAATCGCGTAACCGAATTAGAGATGCCGCGCTTTTCGGCACTTCTCCCTAATGCGTAGGCACCCGCTACTGTTCCCCACATATACAGAAATGCCGATAATATTGCCGTAGAGCTTTCAATAACGGCCGAGCTCGCTTCAAGGTGGGAAAGTAACGCTACTCTCAACCCAAGCAGTTCTAGAAACACAAACAAAAGCCCCGCATAAATCACTGTTGGCCTTGCTCGCTTAGTGTAAAGATCGGATTGGTGAAGCTCGGCGACAATGACATCTTTCGAGGCACTGATTTCTCGTTGGTAGGTATCGTGGATTTGTTTTTCGCGCTCTGCGATTAGCTGTTCTAGTTGAACTTTAAAGCGCTGTTCATTTTGTGCTAACTGTGAAGTAATCGCCGCCATTTGTGCTTTAAACTTTGTGCGATTTTTCTGTGCTGAGACGCTGTCTCTGCTCTTTTCTTCATCCGTATAGAAGTAATCATCTACGGCAGATTCTACCTGCTCAACTATCGAAGCTGCATTACTAGTCACAAATCCCCAGATCTGACTCCACATGTTCAAGTTCTCCTTATTCCTTTACACATCAAAACGTTGGGTAGCTAAATTATAATGACAACTAGAACACTGACGTCGCGTGAAGTATGAGATTTTTCGACCGTATTCACGTGTGAGGATGAAATGTTACCTAGGACTAGGGACAATTAGTTGAGTAGCGCTGAAGAGTTACTAACGTACTTCGCTTTCTAGGCTAACCACCAACTGTTTTGCATCGACAGTAAGATAAAGCAGCGGTTTCATCTGAGTCTCATCTGACGATGACAGAGTTTGCATTGTGACCTGACTAATATCTCCCGTTGCCATTTTGATTAAATACGCTTTGTCATTCACAAAACTACTTTGATCGATAGATTGGAACTGCACAAAAATGAAATCTCGATTGAAGTCCTCATACAGTTTTACACAAGGTGCGGCATCAGACTGACATTGAGAAGGCAAGTCCGCCAATGGAAAGCGATATTTATCCGTTACATTTCGGAGGATATGAATGTATTCACTTCGTCCAACGGGCTCTCCATAAAAATGGCTGTCGTCATCGCATTTGATGTTGGCCAGTTCGCCCGTAGAATCGTGAGAAACGGTAAGCGATTTGTCTACGGTATGATGAGACAGCGTGTTTTCAGTTAATCCAGCGATTTCAAATCCTCTATGATTGAGCTCCATTAAGAGATAGGTTGCGTCGTTGCTTCCATAAAGCCCATCAGTATAAGTGTAGGTATAACGGCCATTTTGAGCTTGATATTCCGAAGCAGCTCCTCGTGAATACCCTTCACTCAGTGTTTTCATTGTCCCTGGCCGGTGCTCCTTTATAGTCAACTCAATGTTGTTAGGTTTACCGTAACGGTATGTCGTTAACCCTGTTTTATCAGTACAGAAACTAACAACCTTATCGTTACGAAGCTCGCATCCCGCTAACCAATCTTCTTCTTGGTGACACAAGGTACTTGCCTGACTTAACACTGGCACAAATACAAGCAATGATAATAAACCAGATTTCAACCTATCTTCCTTTCTAAACTCAGCCCTTTCGTGGCGAGTCTAACATAGCTAATCGAACGAACTAAATGCCTACGTAAGGGAACGTTAACCACTCTCATCTGATGATTAAATGCGGTTACTACAATTTGAGAATACGAGATCATGAACACGACAAACGCTGTCCTCCTTGTGGCACAATAACGCCCTCATGCTTGAAACCATAGCGCCTCTCCTAAACTATCATTCTCAGCAGGAAAATCGGATGAACAAAGAGATGAAACTACTCGTGGTGGCAATAGTGATTGCTTTACTGAACATCATTTCCCACTTGTTACTTTCAAAATACTTCACCGACTTCCCTTGGCTAGAAATCTCCTTGGCGTCCATTCCTTTTATTATGATGCTTTTGTGTGTGTTCGCAGTTCGCTACGCAGCTAACGCCTTGAAGGAAAAACAGTCAACAGAAGATCGCTAGAGGATCTAAGGCGGCATTTAATGGTTGCCTTTAAGTCCTTATGTTGCCCAACACCTTAACTAATATGGTGACTAGCCTAATACAAATATTTATATTGAAAAATCTAGGGTGTATACTTAGCTAAGTGAAATTAAAAAGTTTGTACACTGGAAACTAAATGTTAATAAAAAAAATGGACGCACCATCAGATATGCAAATAGGTGCGAGATTTGAAACTAAAAAGCATGGTTATGTTACTGTTGTGGAATACTACAATACACATACCGTCATTGTTGCGTTTGAAAACACCGGTAATATACGTTCAATTACAGCCGCTAAGCTTCGAAGTGGTCAACTTACCGACCGCTCTGTTCCAGTTCAATCATCAATGGTTGGTGAAACTATTCAATCACCCAACCATGGTTTGTTAACTATTATTCAAGTTGAGTCAGATAACATTGTCGTATTGGAAAATGAACTCGGTGATGAAGTTCGCATGCTTTTACCTGCGGTACAGAAATTGAGAGATAAAGCCGAAGATACAGTCGAAGATTCCGATAAACCGCAGTTACCAACCTCATTAAGTGCTCTTACAAAAAGAAATAAAAAGACCAAGGACGTTAATAAACTTCTCAAGAAAATGCTCACTGATTATGGTAAGTAATAACATTGCCCCCTACCACTTATAAACAAATGAAAATCCATTCATATACACAGATCACATTGTTTCTCTTGTGCTGTTTCATCGCTACCATCCTATTAAATCCACAAATAACCCTTAAGTATTAGTGTTCAAGTTTTAATCGATATTACTCCGCCAATACTGTGATCCAGATCATAAGGTCAACTTGATTTTGTGATTTGGATCCATGGCAACCCTCCTGTTTTTCGTTATGATGCACTCAATCCAATAGAGAGGTGAACGGCCTCCTTCTCAATAACTCTACAGAGAATGACGATATGAAAAAGATAATGGTTGTATGCGGAAACGGTCTTGGTACTTCATTAATGATGGAAATGGCAGTTAAAGAAGTAGCAGGGAAAATTGGTCTAGATGCAGAAGTTGATCATGAAGATCTATCATCAGCAGCATCAAGCAATGCTGATATTTGGGTAGCAGCTACTGATGTTGCAACGCAATTAGCAGATGCTGGTAAAGAGAATATTGTTAGCCTAGCGAATATTTTTGACAAAGCTTCAATTGAAGAGCAATTAAAAAAATTCATCTAAGGAAAAAGTATAATGGCTGACTTCTTCGAGTTTATGCTGGGCTTATTAAAAGAGCCCGCAATCATGGTTGGTTTAATAGCTTTCATTGGCCTTATTGCACAGAAAGCTGATGTTTCAACCATTCTAAAAGGCACTATTAAAACCGTAATGGGTTTCCTAATTTTAGGTTTTGGTGCTGGCGCTTTAGTTGGCGCACTAAATAACTTCTCCACTGTATTTACAGAAGCATTTGGCGTAAGTGGTGTTATTCCAAATAACGAAGCAATTGTTGCTCTAGCACAAGAAGCATTCGGTTATGAAATGGCACTAATTATGTTCTTTGCATTTATCGTTAATATTCTTTTGGCTCGTTTCACACCGCTAAAATATATTTTCCTAACTGGTCACCACACTATGTTTATGTCTATGCTAGTTGCAGTTATTCTGTCAACAGCAGGTATTACAGGTGCGACTCTAGTTGCGATGGGTGCAATAATTGTTGGTTCTCTAATGGTCATTATGCCTGCTCTAGCTCAGAAATATACTGAGAAAGTTATGGGTACCGATCAATTAGCAATGGGTCACTTCTCAACACTGTCTTACATCGTTGCTGGCTTCATCGGTAGCAAATTTGGTAACCCAGAAAAATCAACTGAGCACATTAATGTTCCAAAGAGCCTTATGTTCTTGCGTGATACGCCTGTCGCTGTTGCTACAACTATGGCTGTGTTCTTTATGATTGCATCTATCTTTGCAGGCGGTGAGTTTGTAGAAGGTGTTTCAGGTGGTCAAAACTGGGTAGTATTCACCTTCATGCAATCTCTGACTTTCGCTGGTGGCGTGTACATCGTACTACAAGGCGTGAAGATGCTGATTGCTGAAATTGTACCGGCATTTAAGGGTATCTCAGACAAACTTGTACCAGGTGCAAAACCAGCACTAGACTGTCCTATGGTATTCCCAGTTGCTCCTAACGCTGTACTGATTGGTTTCCTATCTTCATTCTCAGCAGGTCTTGTCGCAATGGGTATCCAAGGCATGTTTGACTGGACCATTATCGTAGCAGGTGTTGTTCCTCACTTCTTCGTAGGTGGTGCGGCAGGTGTTTATGGTAACGCAACAGGTGGTCTTCGCGGTGCAGTACTAGGTGCATTCACTCAAGGTCTATGTATCTCGTTCCTACCAATGTTACTACTGCCAGTACTAGGTGGCTTAGGTCTTGAAGCAACGACGTTCGCTGACTTCGACTTCGGTGTAGTTGGTCTAATTCTAGGTTGGATTGTATCATGAGCATCATGAACCTAATTGGAGATAACGGCATCGTTATCTCTCACGAAACGAACTTAAGCGTAGACGCAGCGTTAGACATCACATGTTCAAAGCTGATTGAACAAGGTAAGGTCGAGCCAAGTTATTTGGAAGCAATTAAGGTTAAGCACAAAGATATTGGCGCTTATTATGTACTAGCTCCGAAAATCGCAATGCCACATGCTCGTCCAGAAGACGGCGTGAATGAGCAAGCGCTTCAGATCACGGTATTTAAGAATGGTGTTGACTTAGAATCAGAAGATAACGGCGACGTCTACTTCTCGGTCACATTGGCAGCGATGGACTCTGATAGCCATATCCAAACTATCATGGCATTGGCAGAACTGTTCCAAAACGATGAAGACGTGGACGCCATCATCGCCGCGGATAATGAAGCCGCTATCGCCGAAATTCTTAAAAAGTACTAAGAGTTTGAAAGTTGCGTTAAGCATGCTGTTAAATTTAAAGTAGCTAGATTGAAAAGACCTATTCATATAGGTCTTTTTTTGTACATTCAGTTCTAGTTCTAGACTGAAGATTGTCAGCAAATAGAGTCCTCATAAAATTCGTCGTTATTCCCCTTTCCCAATCGAATAAGAGTTTTTTAAAATTGTCGTTGACCTGTCTATAACTTCACACTTTATAGTGACGACATCACATAAGCGAAGAACAGCGGCTTGATGCTTAAACCAGCGTGGCCAAATAGCAGGTAATTGAATGAAAATCAGAACAGAAACTCACGAAGATACTAAACAGATCCACTCAATAACATATCAAGCATTTGAGAACCACCCACATCACGAACCAGGTGCGAAACCAACAGAACATCTCATTGTCGACGGACTTCGTCGTGACAACGCACTTACTGTTTCTCT
Source organism: Vibrio sp. ER1A (assembly GCF_000733315.1). Lineage (NCBI taxonomy): Bacteria > Pseudomonadati > Pseudomonadota > Gammaproteobacteria > Vibrionales > Vibrionaceae > Vibrio > Vibrio sp. ER1A. Next base: position 157,329 of record NZ_JPJA01000086.1, on the reverse strand, counting down.
TGTGTGCGAAGCCAATAACGAGGTTATCGGTCATATTGCGTTTTCACCAATCCTAATAGATGGTGAAGCTTCAACTTGGGTTGGATTGGGTCCTGTATCTGTCATTCCAGAGCATCAAGGCAAAGGCATAGGCGGAGCGCTGATTCGAGAAGGGGAAGCTCAAATCAAACAACTCGGTTATCAAGGCGTTGTGTTACTTGGAGACCCAAGTTATTACGGACGCTTTGGTTTCGAATCTCATCCAAACCTAACGTTTGCAGATGTCCCAGCAGAATACTTCTTGGTGAAAGGATTTGAGAATACTATCCCTAAAGGTGAAGTAACCTATCACAAGGCGTTCTTTGAAACGGCATAAGGCATAACAAACAGATAAACCTCTCTGCATATCACAATGCAGAGAGGTTATTCACTATTGTGAGTTTACTGTTGGCACTGTTGAAGGCTACCTAGCATCGCCAGCAACAGCTGACTATATTGGTCTTTACCTACTGCGATATCAGCACCGATAGGATCCATCACACCGATGGTAGTAACAGTAGAGTTTTCAAACACTGAATTTACCAGTTGCGGATTAAACTGAGGTTCCGTAAACACACAAGTCACTCCGAGCTCTTTTACCGTGTTGCGAATTTGAGTAATACGCGCAGGACTTGGCTTCGACGCGTCCGATACTGATATTGCTCCTGACGCTAACACTCCAAAACGTTGTTCGAAATACTGATAGGCATCGTGGAAAACAATGAATTTAATACCGCCCAGATTCTGGGTTTGCTGTTTTATCTCAGAAGTCAGTTGTTGTAAGCGAGAAATCGTCGCTTTTGCGTTCTGCTGATAAATCGATGCATGCTCACTATCAGCTTCAGAGAGTGTTTTAGCGATGACTTTAACCCAAACCTCGGCATTTTGAGGATCTAACCATACGTGTGGGTCATGGCCTTCATGATGGTGCTCATGATGCTCTTCTTGGTGTTTCTCATGGTGGTCAGCATCGTGATGTTCATGTTCATGTTCATGTTCATCATGATGAGCCTCATCTCCATGGTGTTCATGCGCCTCAAATGTGGCACCCTCACGGAAGTCATACAAGGTTGTGCCATCCACTTCCATCATCTCAACTTTCTTTGCTGATCCAGCTAAGCTGGATAATGGTTTTTCGAGCCATGGGGTCAACCCCTCGCCAACCCAAAATACAACGTTCGCTTCTGAGAGAGCTTTAGCCTCTGATGGACGCAAATGGTATTCATGAGGTGATGACTCGGGACGAATCAATAAGTCAGGCTCACCAACGCCATCCATCACCTGAGACACTAACGAATGCAATGGAGCAATATCCACTGCCACATTAGGTACCTTAGCGTAAGCGTTTGAAGCTACGACCAAACCAACCACCATGCCTGATAAGGCTTTTTTAAACATTTTCTTCTCCCTGTTTTTTTAAGATATAAGATTGGCAACTACAATTGTTATGTTATAACATAACTTTTATTCCAGACGTCTTGCAAGCATCTTTTCTCTATGCACAGGTTTGCAAATCGTCGTTACTTAGTAAGTTGAGAGAAGGTGAATGTTGATTTCATCCCACGGGTTGTCAGTTAAATTTGGCAGCCATTTAATATTGGACAACATAAATATCTCGGTGAGTCAGGGGGAAATAGTCACGATTGTCGGCCCCAATGGGTCAGGTAAATCCACACTATTGAAGACCTTGATAGGCGCAATCTCCCCAATTAGCGGTCACATCGAGCGCAGTGAGAGTTTGAAGATCGGCTACGTGCCCCAGCGTTTACATATTGATGAAACCCTACCTATGACGGTATATCGCTTTCTAACGCTTCCTCTGCGTCATTCCAAATCAAGGATAAAACAAGCCTTGGAGCAAGCTGGTGTTGCTAACTTAGAAACACAGCAACTTCGGTCGCTATCAGGCGGGCAATTACAACGCGTTCTACTAGCTCGAGCACTTCTGGAGCAACCGTCCCTACTGTTACTCGACGAGGCCACTCAAGGACTTGACCAGCGAGGTACTGTCGATTTCTACCAACAAATCGACGCGATCCGCAAACAAACAGGATGTGCTGTCATCATGGTTAGTCACGATCTTCACGTTGTTATGCGAAGAACAGATCGAGTGATCTGTTTAAACGGACATGTGTGCTGCGAAGGTGTTCCAGAGAAGGTCAGTGCGTCACCAGAGTACAAAGCACTATTCGGTTTGGATGATGAAGACGTGCTAGGTGTCTATCGACACCACTCTTCCCCAATCGCTCTCCAAGAAGGAAGACTCAATGTTGGATGATTTTCTATGGCGAGCGGCCTTAGCAGGAATTGGTGTTACATTAGCCGCCGCGCCATTGGGCTGTTTTATTGTCTGGCGTCGCATGGCCTATTTTGGTGATGCTACCGCTCATGCCTCTATGCTGGGCGTTGCGTTGTCACTGGCATTTTCGCTGCCTATTTTTCCAGGCGTGCTTTTTATTGCGCTTCTGATGGCCATAACCGTCTCCACCTTCAGCGGCAGAGGTTATGCCATGGACACCTTACTCGGCGTCATGGCTCATTCGGCATTGGCGATCGGTCTGGTTGCTGTCTCATTTTTATCTGGGATTCGCCTTGATCTAATGGCCTATTTATTTGGCGATATTCTGGCGGTAAGCAAGACCGATTTATTGGTGATTTGGCTGGGTACGTTACTGGTTGTTGGACTGATTGGCTTTCGTTGGTCGGGATTACTGCTCTCCACCTTAAACAAAGATCTCGCGTTAGCAAGTGGCTATTCTCCCAAAAGGGAGCAACTGATACTCACAATCGCACTCGCTGTCGTCGTTGCAGTCGCCATTAAAGTGGTGGGTGTCTTGCTGATTGTTGCCATGCTGATCATTCCTGCAGCCACCGCCCGCCCATTTAGCCGAACCCCCGAAATCATGGTCGTATTGGCGGCGGTTATTGGAAGCAGTTCCAGCATTGTAGGTCTGCGCACTTCTTATCTAATGGATACGCCTACCGGCCCAACGATCGTTTGTGTCGCCGCTGGGCTATTTCTTGTTTCAAGCTTGGTTTGGAAAGTTACCGTCAAACGTCAAGAGAATGGAGGCTAAGCACTTATGCATGACTATTTAACCAATACAAGCACAGAACTGGGATTGTCCCCTTCACTACCACTGAGCCTACAACCCAGCGCTCTGACGGGCATTTATCAGCCAGAACACAACATCGCGGTTTGGCATCGCTCACTCTCAACAGAAATGACACAAAGTATAGAGTTGCTGCTTCAAGAGCAAACATCTTTAGCGCTAGTGCAAACTGTCACACCCAGCAACACAGCACATTGGGTAAAGAACAAGCTGGCTGGTCATGATTGCGCAGACGCTCTAGGCGAAGACATTGCGCTTATCGTTGATATGTTCTGTTGTCTATTCGATTTAAAGGAGGCGGGCTTGCGTCTGACTCGTTTAGATAAACCCATGTGTCCTAAATTTCATGTAGATCATGTCCCTTGTCGACTCGTGACGACTTATCTTGGCAGTGCGACCCAATGGCTAAGTAATAACGACGTTGACCGCAGTAAACTCGGTGCAGGAAGTCATGGTAAGCCCGATCATCTGTCTGGTATTTATCCTAATGAGGCTAGTATCAATCAGCTGTCTTCTGGTGACGTTGCGTTGTTAAAAGGCAGTGGATGGGAAGGTAACGAAGCGTTGGGGCTGGTTCATCGCTCACCTGAGGTTCTGCCAAATGAACGAAGGCTGTTACTCACATTAGATATGGTATAGCAATTATGGGTAACATTAACGACATTATTGAGCATGCCGAAAAGCGCTGTAAGACTCGCGGTAAACAACTGACATCTAAACGTAAATTAGTCCTAAAAGCGTTAGTCCATGCTGATAAAGCGTTATCTGCCTATGACTTAGTTGATTATTGTAAAACGCATTTTGACCAGAGTATTCAGGCCATGTCGGTCTATCGTATTTTGGAATTTCTTGAGAGCGAGCACTTTGCTCATAAGCTCAATGTTTCTAACAAATACATCTTTTGCTCTCACATTCTTTGCGAACATGAGCACGGCGTTCCTCAGTTCCTTATCTGTTCTCAATGCAACAAGATCAGTGAACACATCATTGATCCTAATGTGGTATCCGGCCTCCAGTCACACGCCAAAAAGGAAGGCTTTACCGTGCTAAGTCCACAATTTGAGATCAGCGGCGTGTGCGACGAATGTGCGAGAAACGACTAATCACCACCATTTAATAGCCTATTTCACCCAAAGGAGTCCTAATTCCCATGTCTGCCACGCTTATCAAGAACGCTCGCTTAGTCAATGAAGGAAGCATCATTGAGACGGATATTAGAATTGTTGGTCAGCGAATCGAGATAATTGCATCCAACATTAGCAGTAAACCAGGTGACACCATTGTCGATGCTCAAGGTGGCTACATCATTCCTGGGATGATTGATGATCAAGTCCACTTTCGCGAACCAGGCCTTACCCATAAAGGGACTATTGCAAGTGAATCCCGAGCGGCCGTAGCGGGTGGCATCACCAGCTATATGGAGATGCCAAATGTCAATCCAGCCACAACAACCATTGAAGCATTAGAGCACAAATTTAGCATTGCAGAGCAAACCTCTTTCGCCAACTACTCATTTTACTTGGGTGCCACCGAAGACAATCTTGAGCAGATAAAGCGGCTTGATCCTCAAAAACATTGTGGCGTGAAGGTCTTTATGGGCGCTTCAACTGGCAATCTATTAGTTGAAGATCCAGCCGCATTAGAGGCTATTTTTCGCGACTCACCAGTGCTCATCGTCACTCACTGTGAGAGCGGTGCTGTAATAAAGCAAAACCTACAGAAATTAGCACAAGACAAGTCACCATTGACCATCGACGATCACCCTATACTCCGCGATGAAGAAGCGTGTTTTGCTTCCTCATCCTACGCAGTCGAACTGGCAAAGAAGTATCAAAGTCAGTTGCACGTCCTGCATATCACTACCGCAAAAGAACTGTCTTTGTTTGAGTCTGGTTCAATTAATAAAAAACATATCACCGCCGAAGCGTGTGTTCATCACCTTTGGTTTAGCAACAAAGACTATGAGCGCCTTGGTAATCAAATTAAATGTAATCCTGCTATCAAATACCCAAATGACCGTGATGCCCTGCTTCAAGCTCTGAATACAGGAAAAATCGATATTATCGCTACCGATCATGCACCGCACACTTGGGCAGAAAAACATGTACCGTACGAGCAAGCCCCAGCTGGGCTGCCTTTGGTTCAACATGCCCTACTCAGCTTACTCGATCAAGTGAAACAAGGTCACATGACTATGACGCAACTGGTTGAGAAAACGGCCCATAACCCAGCGGTCCGTTATGGTATTCAGCAGCGCGGATTCGTTCGCGAAGGTTACTATGCCGATTTGGTTCTCATCGACCCAGATACGACAACCCTGGTGACTGCCGACAATAGCCTTTACCACTGTGGTTGGTCGCCATTTAATGGACACTCTTTCTCTGCGCAAATCAACAAGACTTGGGTAAATGGTAATCTCGTCTATACCAATCAAAAAGTGGTTGAGCAACCCGCAGGAGCAATGAGATTGGTGTTCAATAAATAGCTCATAAGACTTTTAATCATGCGATACAGCGCAATTTTTACTCACTATTGAACAAAGAACACTATGCTAAGAAGAAACCCCAATGGTCATATGCCGCAAGTCTCTGAAACGGCTTTCATCGATCCCACTGCAATTATCTGCGGCAAAGTTATTATCGAAGACAATGTTTTTATTGGTCCTTATGCCGTTATCCGTGCTGATGAAACCAACGAACAGGGCGATATGGAAGCGATAGTCATCAAAAGAGACACCAATATTCAAGACGGTGTCGTTATTCATTCCAAAGCTGGAGCTTCGGTAATCATCGGTGAGCGAACCTCAATTGCGCACCGCTCTATTGTTCACGGACCGTGTGAGGTCGGCAATGATGTATTTATCGGCTTTAATTCCGTTGTGTTTAATGCTGTCATAGGGGAAGGATGCGTGGTACGTCATAACTGTGTGATTGATGGGCTTGACCTCCCTCAGCACTTTCATGTCCCACCTATGACCAATATTGGTGCAGATTTTGATTTAAACAGCATTTCTAAAGTACCACCTGAATATTCAGCCTTTTCCGAGTCGGTGGTTTCAGCTAACCATACGCTAGTTCAAGGCTATAGGAGAATCGCTAATGAACTCTGACAATCAGCCTATAACTGGCGTTCCAACTAACATCATTACTGGTTTTCTCGGTGTTGGAAAAACATCGGCAATTCTTAGTCTGATGAAAGATAAGCCCAAAAATGAGCGTTGGGCCATATTAGTTAACGAGTTCGGAGAAATTGGTATCGACGGTAGTCTGGTACAAGGACAACACAAAGATAAGCAGCAAGTCTTCATTCGTGAAGTCCCGGGGGGATGTATGTGCTGCGCAGCCGGGTTACCCATGCAAATTGCATTAAACCAGTTATTGTCGGAAGCAAGACCCGATCGTCTTTTGATAGAACCTACTGGACTTGGTCACCCTAAAGAGGTGTTAGAAGTCCTTTCTACCGAACACTATCGCCAAGTGCTTTCATTACAAAAAACAGTCACGCTTGTCGATGCTCGTCGGTTGTCCGACTCTCGCTATACTCAACATGACACTTTCAACCAGCAAATATCGATAGCTGACACTATCGTGGGTAACAAGTTCGATCTCTACCAGCAAGGCGATTCTGAAAAATTGACAACCTACGTAGCGAAAGTAGGCCGACCAAATACAAAGGTGGTCTTTGCCGAACACGGTGCCATCCCCCTATCGGAGTTTGAAGGGGAGACAAGCATTCATCAACACCCACCTCATCACCACCATCATCATTCCCAAAGCAAGCCGCTAGTGTCTGAACAAGACCTCCCAGAGAGTGGTTTTCTTAAAGCAGAAAATGAGGGGGAAGGCTTTCAAAGCGTGGGGTGGCGTTTTAGTCCCGATAAAGTATTTAACCGACAGAAACTCATTTTATTATTGGTTGAATTAGACGTTGAGCGCATGAAAGCAGTATTTATTACCGAAGATGGAATATTCGGTTACAACTTAACGTCAGATGGTTTAACAGAAGTCGTCCTCGACGATTATTTTGAAAGCCGAATCGAACTAATTTCAGATACTATTGATGATACGTTTGAAGAACAGCTCTTAAGCTGTTTGCAGGAGTAATCATCTTTGACGATTTATGAACTAAAAAATAGAGCCCGCCAAAAGAGCAAGTATTTATTGGTAGGTTTCGTCGCAGCGTTATTCGTTAACGCTGCTGCGGCTCATCCTCATTCTTGGATTGAAATGAAAACACATATCAATGGCCAAGACGGTATCATCACAAGCTTAAGTATGGAGTGGTCATTCGACGCAATAACCTCTATCTATATGCTTGATGGAGAAGATGTTTCTCCCGATAAAGAGCAGGAAACGTTGCATAATTTGTCGATGTCAGTCCTCAACAATATGAAAGATGAACATTACTTCACTCACTTTTACGACGGTGAAAAAACAGTAAAGTACGGGCTAGCACGCAATGCAAAGATGACCCGTGATAAAGCAAAATTGGTGCTCAGCTTTGAGATTCCCTTTACCAAACCGCTGCCTGTTACTCGCGATTCATTAAAGCTATTGATATATGAGCCGAGTTATTATGTTGATATGGCTTGGCGATCCACTAATGATGTCGTCCTGTCACCAGAGCTAGCCCGCCAATGTCAGGTCAACATCATTGAGCCAAACCCTACTCCAGAGCAAATGAGTTATGCCATGTCTCTCCCTGCTGACGCGGATCCGGATAACACATTGGGTCACCTGTTTACACAAACTGCAAATATCCATTGTGCCAATGTTTCCGACTCGCAATGACAAACTCAAAGCAAATTGAATCAAACGTTATGAAGCAAAACAAGAACAATGTAACACTCAATCACACCAAAGAAGCACACTTACATTATCGACGTATCTTTGTAGCGATAGTCGTCTCTATACTACTGGTTGTAAGCTTATATCTGTTATGGCAAGCATGGCCGTCACTGGTCGTGATGAGCATTCAATGGCAGCGTGAGGTGAACACACAACTTGCCGATTTGCTATACGATGCTCAAACACAACCTTTGATCGCTGGTGGCTACTTGATTGGCGCCAGTTTTCTTTATGGAATGCTCCATTCCATTGGTCCAGGTCACGGTAAAGTCATCGTGACCACTTATCTGGCAACCCACCCAACCAAAGTTAAAACTAGCTTAGTTTTAACCGTTATTTCTGCGTTGTGTCAGGCACTCGTTGCTATTGTACTCGTGAGCGTCCTCATTTGGGGTTTCAATGCCTCAATGCAGGCCGTCAACCGTGATGCTATGATTTTTGTTTCAATTAGCTTTGCGCTCGTTGCTTTATTGGGAGGCATTATTTGCTGGAAGGCCGCAGCGCAGATTTTTAAGCTCTTGCGTTCTCACAACCTCAAGATCCGTAGTCTAGCTCCACTCTCTTCTCTAAACACGAAACAGAAAACAAGGCTTGAGGTAAATCCTGCCACCTACGCTATCAAGCCCTCACCTATAGTGGCTAAAGCAAAAGGTATTCAACATCACCATTCCCATGGCGATAACTGCGGGTGTGGGCATCAGCATGTTGTTAGTGCACAGATGATCAACGAAGCTTCAACATGGAAAGAATACTTAGGCATTGTTGCATCCATAGGTGTTAGACCCTGCAGTGGTGCCATTATGGTCCTGCTTTTCGCAAATGTTGTTGGTTTATATTGGATGGGGGTAATCAGTGCGATTCTGATGGGACTAGGAACGGCTTTAACAACGTCACTGATTGCACTAATGACTCTCTCTGGCAAACATATACTTAAACGGTATCTAATGGTGGCAAACAGTGAGCACTCCGTTAACTGGAAGCTAGCTGGCAGTTATCTCAAGCTTGTTGGTGGCGTTATACTGATGATCATTGGCTTACTTTTCATGGGCGGGCAGGATTACGGAATGTCCCCTGTGTTGTCGAGCTGATCTAGAAAGCTCTAAATAGAAACTATTTAGAGCTTGTTTACTATGATATGCCAGCTGTATTGTCTATCCAGAACATATCCCAGCGGGTTCGTGGTCATCACAGTAGTCACTAGATAAGATAGAAGCCCATCCTATCGAACTGAAACCGTGTGTTTCTCAGCCAAAGCCATCACGATATTCGAGTCACTGTAGGCACTCTCATTTATAAAGTGTGGGTAGACCTCATTGTCGCTCTCCCAATAAACATCATGACCACTGAGAGTGGCCAACAAAGGCTCTCCCTTCCTTAGAACTTCGAAATCTCGCCCACATAGCGTGGGATGTACGACAGCTTCACGCATACCGTCGTTTCCGACTGGTGCTTTGACCTCTTCGGTATAGTAAAAAGCGTCATAATCATTCAGCTCACCAAGTTGCTTCAGGTTGTGCTTTTCTATGTAATCCAAAACCACAGAACACATCGCTTTCATAAGCTCTAACGTACTGTATTTTAGCGAGCTATGAGCTTGACTCCCGACCTCTATCATGACGCCATATTCACTAGCAGTGCAAAGATAGGGCTGATCACTCCAAGATTTCCTGCTTTCAAATAAGATATTTGTCTTAGGTAGACGTTGCTTCACATACGCGCCCATCATTCGATAAAACGGGCTATCCGCAAGTAGAATCAAGGTCGCCCCCATATTACTTGTGGTGTTATGCAGATCAATGATCAGTTGATCACTTGTGTTTGCGTGATGTTCAATAAACTGATTGGCGACTTTCGATTCGTGCGAATTCGAACTCTCAACCTTATTAGGTGCGGAGAATTCACGATTTAAGTCAGAATCAATATATCTAATGTTCTGTTTTTGAGCCTCAGGGTTAGCAATGATGGAAGAGGCAGAAAACGTCGAGCGATCAACGGCATAAAGACCTTCTTTAATTAACTTATGTAGATAAATCCCAGAAAGTTCATTGCCATGGGTCCCAGCCACAATCAGGACCTGCTTGAGTTTATCCATTTATCTAATACCTCCAATTAAAATTAATAACATTCCTAAACTAGGGCCGATGGCCTACTAAGTGTGTAAAGGTAAGTTAGGAATAATTGATATGTTATAACATATCAATATAAATATGAAAAAGACTAGGTTTAGATAGGTCAAAAACACAAAAGAGCGGCTGACATGCCGCTCTCTTCTACTGCATTTTTTCTGAGTTATAGACTCCGTTGATGCGCTTCAATTAATGCTAACATTTTGGCTTCAGCCGATTGATTCGCTTGAGCGTAGTCCATCTCTGGTGGAAAATCGCTGATGACCTCATAGTAGCATTTAAGCTTAGGCTCAGTGCCAGATGGACGCACAATGACTCGCGATTGATCCTCAAGCAAATAAATCAGCACATCACTTGCGGGTAAATCGATGGTTTCTGTCGTTCCGTCTGCGAATTGTCGAACGGATGTATTTAGGTCTTCAATCACTTCAATGCGCTTGCCTGCAATCTCTGTCGGTGGGTTGCGACGAAGTTTCTCGCCAATAGGTGGCGACTTAGGATCTAACGCAATACTGCGCTGGGCATTAAAGTAAAAACCATGTTGACGATAAAGCTCTTCCAGATTATCCCACAGCGTTTTTCCTTGCGCTTTGAGCTTACCGGTAAACTGTGAAAACGCCACAAGTGCAGAGAGCCCATCTTTATCCCACACTTTATTGCCAACCGTATACCCTAATGCCTCTTCATAAGCGAACAGGAAGGGATGGTCCACGCTCTCTTGAGTCATTGCGACGTTGGTTAGCCATTTAAATCCCGTCAATGTTTGGTAATACTGAGCACTATGCGCCTTGGCAATACTTCTTAGTAGGCGCGACGAAACTATGGTATTCCCCACCAGCGCATTAGGTTGACCCGCCAACAAGTAATCACCAAATAGTGACCCTACTTGATCTCCCGTCAGCATTTGGTACTCACCATCAGGACGTTTAACTGCAACTGCAAAACGATCAGCATCTGGATCGTTGGCACAGGCAATATCTGCACCTACAGACTTGCCGAGTGCCATCACCATATCCATTGCTCCAGCTTCTTCTGGATTTGGGAAGTTAACGGTTGGGAACGCACCGTCCGGTTCTCGCTGCTCAGTTACACTCGCCACTTGGTTAAAGCCTGCGTCTGCTAACAGTGTTTCTGCCATGTCAGCACCGACACCATGCATCGCAGTATAAACAATGGAAATATCCGTATTGCTATCCGGTGTTAGAAGTTCACTTTGGTTTATGGCCTTACGATAGGTTTGATAGTAATCCTCTTCTAACCAAATCAATAACCCCTGTTGTTTCGCTTGGTCTAAGGGTAACAACGTTAGAGGTTGAGTCGTAGCATCGTCAATCTGTGCCGCAATACCAGAGTCATGTGGAGGAATAATCTGCGCCCCGTTTTCCCAATAGACTTTAAATCCATTGTATTCTGGTGGATTATGACTGGCCGTCACCACAACGGCTGCCGCTGCATTCAATTCACGAACACCAAAGGCAACGATAGGCGTTGCTGCAACTTTATAGGTCAGATACACCTTGATACCAAGAGCTGTTAGAACGGACGCGGTATCGTGCGCAAACTGCTTGGAATCAGGGCGGCCATCATAACCAATCACTACACCTCGCGATGAAGCCTCGCTAACTTGTTCGAGAAGATAATGACCTAACCCAGTCGCAGTTTCTTGAATGACTAAACGATTCATACGATTTGGTCCAGCCCCCACTTTACCGCGTAAGCCAGCGGTACCGAATGCAAGGCGAGAGCTGAATCGATCTTTCAACTCTCTTTCATCGTTCGAGTCCACCAGCTGCTGCAATTCGTGTTTAGTAATTGGATCAGGATCGCGTGCTAACCATTGAGAAATTTGTTCAGTCATAGTGATGTTTCCTTAATTGAGGCAACCTGATGGAGAGGGATATCTTTCAGGTTCTCATTTGTCTATTTAATAATAGTAAATGACTCTCAATATCATTAAAGAGAGGGCAACCGATAAAATGAACTCTAATTTGATAACAAGCTAGAACAGTAATGATAGGTAAGCCAACACTTACCTACCAATAGACAGGGTGACTAAGCCTCTTCAGGGTCTAAATCGAACGACGCATCAATCAACTTCTGGGTATAGTCGCTCTTTGGATGATAGAAGATTTCATCAGTGGTGCCTTGCTCCATAATCTCACCCTTTTGCATTACCAGAACGCGGTCAGATAGCGCTTTAACCACGCTCAAATCATGGCTGATGAACAAGAAACCGATGTTATGTTTCTTCTGAATGTCTTTAAGAAGGTCTATAACGGTAACCTGTACCGAGCGATCCAATGCTGAAGTAGGTTCATCAAGCAAGATAAATGATGGTTCAAGAATGAGTGCTCGGGCAATAGCAATACGTTGTCGCTGCCCTCCTGAAAACTCATGGGGATAACGGTTGATACTGTGGGGGTCAAGCCTAACTTCTTCTAAGGCAGTCCGTGCACGCTGCATGCGTTCGGCTTTTGACAAATTGGGATGATGAACCGTAAGGCCTTCTGTAATGATGTCGCCTACGGTCATTCGTGGCGAGAGCGACCCATAGGGATCTTGAAACACCATTTGAATGTCTTTTTTAAGGGCAAATCGAGCTTTAGCCGTCAGTTTGTCCACTTCTTGACCTTTGAACTTCACAGTCCCAGTGCATGGTAGCAACCCGATCAGTGCACGTCCTAAAGTCGATTTACCCGACCCTGACTCCCCTACAATACCCAAGGTTTCACCCTGCTTGAGCTGCAACGAAATCCCTTTAACCGCTTCAAAATACTGATTACGCTGTTGTATGAAGCTCGATTTAATCAAGAATTTCACTCGAATATCGTCAGCTTCTAGCAAAGTAGGGGCGGTTTCTTCTACTTCCTCTTTTTGTCCCTTAGGTACAGAATCGAGTAGCATCTTGGTGTAATCGTGCTGGGGTGATGAAAACAGCGCTTGGCATTCGCCTTGTTCGACAATATCCCCCTTACACATCACTATCACTCGGTCTGCCAAGTGTTTGACCACACCCAAGTCATGAGTAATAAACAGAATCGCTGTTCCAAGCTTGGCTTGGATTTCTTTGATGAGATTAAGTACTTCAGCTTGAACCGTTACATCGAGTGCAGTGGTTGGTTCATCAGCGATCAAAATGTCAGGCTCATTAATCAAGGCCATAGAAATCATAATGCGTTGCAGCTGGCCACCAGAAAACTCGTGAGGGTACTTAAAGTAAGCCGTTTCTGGTTCTGGCAAATGCACCAAATCAAACAGCTCCAAAACGCGTTTCTTGGCTTGTTGACCACTCACCTTTCTATGGCACATCAATGCTTCAGCAACTTGAATGCCCACCTTCATATAAGGGTTAAGTGAGGTCATTGGTTCTTGGAAGATCATTCCGATACGGTCACCACGAATCTTTTGCATCGCCTTATCATCCATTTTCAGTAGCGAGTGGCCGTTAAATACGATGTTTGAATCCGCGTGAATAATCGCATTGTTAGGCAAAATCTGCATCAGCGCGTTGGTTGATACAGATTTACCGCTTCCTGATTCACCCACAATAGCTAATGTTTCACCCGCAAAAAGATCGAAGTTGACTTGTTTCACTGCATCAACAATACCGTCATTGGTGGTAAAGCTTACGGAAAGATCGCGGACAGTTAGAATAGGGTCTTGAGACATAATGCTTCCTTGCTCATTCGAATTAGTAATGTGAGTTTGGTGTCGGGTTGGTGTGTGGATTCAAGACCGCAATACTATGATGCGATCGGCTAAGCTCATTGAATTTTTGAGTCCACTCAGCACTGTGTTGAGAAGCGCAGAAGGCTTCCATATGGCTGAGCACAAGATCTGTACTCTCTTCAATCGCCGCATAAACGATCTTGATAAGTTGAGTTTGCTCTAGTGACAAAAATTGCAGTAATGCATAACAGCGATTGAGTGTCTCAAACGCTTGCTGTGGCTCACCAATACTATTGAGGATACTTGATTGATAGATAGACGCGTCTCGTAATCCTGTCACCAAGAAAACGAACTGACATGGGCGAGTTTGTTTACATTCAAGTGCATGATAAACATGCGAAGGTAAGCTATCTAACACTTGTGAAAACAAGTGTTTTGCCTCAGGCCAACTGCCTTGTTTTAGTAATTTCTCTGCATTTACAAAACGAGACCAGCACTGTTGAATTTCCATTGGGTGAGCCTTTTTAAAACGATAGTTGCCTATTAAAATTCAAACCAAATGCGAATGCAAGTAATTATCATTTAACTAATGACTTCACTATTCGAAATTAATGAATACTAAATTCAAAATAAAGCCAATTATCAAATTTAATTAAATGAATACAATGAGCAGACAATAAACATCAGCCACTCAGGACATTCAACATGAGCAAGTTATTTGAGCAAACAGAGATTAAAGGTCTAGGACTTCAAAATCGTATCGCGATGGCACCAATGACTCGAGCACGCACTAGTCAGCCGGGCAATATTCCTAATGATATGATGGCCACCTACTACCAACAAAGAGCCACCGCTGGATTGATCATTTCCGAAGCGACGCAGATTTCCGATGACTCTCAAGGTTACTCTTTCACTCCAGGTGTTTATACCGATGAACAAGTGGCCGGCTGGAGCAGAGTGACGCAAGCTGTGCACAGTGAAGGCTCAAAAATGTTCTGCCAACTTTGGCATGTGGGCCGAGTGTCCCACCCGACGTTCCAAAACGGTGAAAAGCCAATGGCCCCCTCTGCTCTAGCACCAGTAGAAACTCAAGTATGGATTGCAGACGAAAACGGCAATGGCAACATGATAGATTGTGTCGAGCCACGCGAAATGACCAAAGACGACATTCAGCGTGTGGTTAACGATTTTGCCACCGCTGCAAAGCGTGCTGTAGAGGCCGGGTTTGATGGTGTCGAAATTCACGGTGGCAATGGCTACCTTATCGACCAGTTCCTTCGCACCAACTCCAATAAACGTACCGACGAGTATGGCGGTACACGCGAAAATCGTATTCGTTTCTTACTTGAGGTTGTGGATGCAGTTGTCAGCGCGATAGGTGCTCACAAAGTCGGCGTCCGATTAGCACCATTCATAACTTTTAAAGATATGAATTGCCCAGACATCGTACCGACCATTCTTGACGCAGCGACAGAATTACAACAACGTGATATCGCTTACTTACATTTATCTGAAGCGGATTGGGATGACGCGCCTGAAATTCCTGAAGCATTTCGTATCGAGCTTCGCAAACGCTTCGACAACTGCATTATTGTTGCCGGCGGTTACACCCAGCAAAATGCAGAGGCCGTCCTAGCTAAAAACTACGCCGATATTGTCGCCTTTGGTCGCCCGTTTGTGTCTAACCCAGATTTGGTCTCTCGCTTACAGCACGACAAACCACTAGCGGAACTCGATGGCGCTACTCTGTTTGGTGGCAATGACAAAGGTTATACCGATTACCCGACAATGCCATAACTCTCAGGCCCGCCTTTTGTGCGGGCTTTTTTGTCACCAAATTCCTACATCAATCCTGCTTTTCTTCTTTTTAATCATATATTAACCCGTCACAACCCTTCATTTGCACAAAATATGACCTCGCTCAAAAAAATATATGCATCATTAGGAGTATTTTAGGAACGTTCATATTTCAGGAGTGAAAAACATGACGGCTTCAAAAATGTTTGTAAGGGATTTTCTGGGATTACTATTAATCGTCTGCACTGTGCTTGCAGGATTGTGCGTTTTACTTTGCCTACTTGCATTGTTTGCATACGTAAACCACGAAACGATTCTCGCCTCTGACTTCTTCCACGAATCGTTCTACCTCATCGCTTTCTTTATTCCACCCTACTTCATAGCAAGACACATCAACCGTGCAGAGACGGTCACTGCCGTTGAGCAATATTTGTTGATGAAGAGTAAAAGCGAGCAACTTCCACACTAATACGCTTTAAGGGTAATCTTCAATTCATCCTGACCATTACCCTTATTCGACCGCAATCGACGTATTCAGTTACGTACTTCACTGAGCAATCAGACGTTTCTTGTCGCTATCTTTCTCTGTTAACTACCGCGCTCAACACCATTAACTCGTCTGACGAATGATGCCCGGTAGTGGAATCTTATTTTCAGCTAAGCACCAATATCCAAAGCTTAAAAAGTTACATTAATGTCACCAGCTGCTCTTTGTCTCTGTCACAAAGCTGAAAGCATTACCTGTTCAAACTGCGGTGAAAATAGGGCTATTACGTTGTTAGACTCGGTCAGCTTAACTAATAAATAAAAATAAACGATTGTTATTAAAAGATTTATATAGTTATCCGCCCCTACCAAAAACAGAGCCAGTGCTTGTCGTAACAAATACATTTAATGCGCCTGGTACATAAACAATTCTTAAACATATGCATGACTAGCATAAATGGAATGCAAACCTTTCATTTTACTCATAAAAATTATCCATAGTATTTTTGAGGGAAAGTCATCTGATGATGTTTTTCTTATATGAAAAATACTTTGAGCAATGCATTCGGCTCTTGAGGAGTTTTTCATATAAGAATTAATCAGTATAAGGAATATTAACTAATGACAAAGTTAATCGAAGAGATAACGCTTGGGCTGTCCAAGGCCACGCTTAAAAACCGCATTGTCATGGCACCAATGACCATTCAATCTGCATTTTTTGATGGTGGAGTGACTCAAGAAATGGTGGATTACTATGCCTCTCGTTCTGGAGATGCAGGGGCTATTATCGTGGAAAGCGCATTTGTCGAAAATTACGGCCGTGCATTCCCTGGGGCTCTAGGTATCAACCACGACAGTAAAATTGCTGGCCTCGAAAAATTGGCAACGGCAATTAAAGCTAAAGGTTCGAAGGCTATTTTACAAATTTATCATGCTGGACGCATGGCAAATGGTGAATTCAATGGCGGCCACCAACCGATCTCTGCCAGTCCTGTTGCCGCTCTGCGCGATAACGCAGAGACCCCACTCGAGATGACCGAAGAGCAAATTGTTGGCATGATCGACCATTTTGGTGACGCAGTTAATCGTGCCATTCTTGCGGGCTTTGATGGCGTTGAAATCCATGGCGCCAACACTTACCTTATCCAACAATTCTTCTCTCCACATTCCAACCGACGCACTGATAAGTGGGGTGGTGATATTGAGAAACGCACCACATTCCCGCTCGCTATTTTAGAGAAGGCGAAACAGGTAGCCACATCTCACCAAATGCCTGGGTTCATTATTGGCTACCGTTTTTCTCCTGAAGAGATTGAAGAGCCGGGAATCCGTTTTGAAGAGACCATGTTCCTTCTTGATAAACTCGCTCAAAGCGGCCTTGATTACTTCCATTTTTCAATGGGTAACTACGCTCGAAACTCTATTGTTAATCCAGAAGACAAAGAACCGCTTATCCGCAAATTCCATGCGTTGAAGTCTGAAGATGTTGCTAAAGTCCCAGTTATCGGTGTCGGTGGCATTGCTCAGCGTCAAGATGCGGATACTGCGCTTGAGTATGGTTATGACATGGTTAGTATTGGTAAAGGTTTCCTTGTCGAACCAACATGGGCAAAGAAAGCAATCAATGACGAAGTCTGCGCTGAATTTGCTGATATCGCTCAACAACAAGCATTAATGATCCCAACACCATTGTGGGAGATCATGGATTACATGATCATCGACAGCGCAGCCGAAGCATTGAAACACCAACGTATCAAAGAGCTTCAAAGCGTCGAGATTAAGTTCGAGCCTGGCGAATACACAGCGTATGGTTATGGCCATAACGGTCAACTTCCAGTCACAGTCAGTTTCTCTGAAGATAGAATTCTTGATATCGCCGTGGATTCCTCAAAAGAGTCAGACGGTATCGCCAACCCTGCTTTTGAACGTATTCCTCAGCAGATACTCGATGGTCAAACACTGAATATCGATGTTATCTCCGGCGCTACTGTCAGTAGCCAAGCTGTTCTTGATGGTGTGTCCAATGCCGTGGATCTCGCTGGGGGCAATTCAGAGGCACTACGTTGTAAAGCACGCGAAGCAGTTGAGTGGTCAACAGAAGTCATCGAAGACACCGTAGATGTGGTGGTAGTCGGTGGTGGTGGTGCAGGTTTGAGCGCAGCGCTTACCGCATTAGATAATCATCAATCAGTGATAGTACTTGAGAAGTTCCCAGCGATCGGTGGTAACACCGTTCGCACTGGTGGTTGGGTTAACGCCGCAGAGCCAAAATGGCAAAAAGCATTCCCAGCTCTTGCCGGGGAAGCAGACTATCTAAAAGCACTTGCTGACACACCAGAGTCTGAGATTGCGCCAGAATATCTTGCGGACTTCCGCATGTTGAAAGATCAGTTAGCAAACTATTTCTTAGATGTAGACGCTGGTAACCACTATCTGTTCGACTCAACAGAACTGCACTTGATTCAGACTTATCTTGGCGGCAAACGCACTAACTTAGATGGTGAGTCAACCTACGGCCAATACGATCTTGTACATACACTGACTAGCCGAGCTATGGAATCGATCGACTGGCTAACAGAGAAAGGCATCGATTTTAACCGTGGTATGGTCGACATTGCGGTTGGTGCGCTATGGCGTCGCGCCCACAAACCAAATCGCCCTAAAGGTGTTGAGTTTGTTGAAAAGCTGCAAAAGCACATTGTCGCTCAAGGTGGCCGTATTATCACGGATACACGTGCAGACGACCTGATTATTGAAAACGGTCAAGTCGTGGGTATTAATGCCACTCATTCAAACGGCACGAAATACAAACTAACCACGAAGCAAGGTGTAGTAATGGCATCTGGCGGATTTGGTGCCAACACTAAGATGCTTCAGAAGTACAATAACTACTGGAACGAAATCGCCGATGACATCAAGACAACTAACTCTCCAGCGCTTGTGGGTGATGGTATTGCCATTGGTGAAAACGCTGGAGCAGAATTAGTCGGTATGGAGTATATCCAGCTGATGCCAATTGGCGACCCTAAGTCAGGTGCATTGCTTACAGGCTTGATTGTTCCACCAGAAAACTTTGTCTTTGTTAATCAACAGGGCAAGCGCTTTGTCAACGAATGTGAAAGCCGTGATGTACTGTCTAACTCATTCTTCGATAATGGCGGTGTGATTTACATGATTGCGGATGAAGAGATTCGCAAAACAGCGGCAAACACAACCGACGAGACTATCGAACGAGAAATTGAAGAAGGTATTATCATTAAAGCTGACACAATTGAAGAGTTAGCACAGAAGATCAATGTTCCGACTGCTGAACTTAGCGAAACCATTCGCTTGTATAACTCCTACGTTGATAATGGACGTGATCCAGAGTTCCAAAAAGGTGCACTTGGTCTTAAGGTCGAGCAGGCTCCTTTCTACGCGACGCCTAGAAAACCATCGGTACACCATACGATGGGCGGTCTCAAGATCGACATTGACGCTCGTGTGTTAAATAAACAGGGAGCACCAATTCCTGGGCTATATGCCGCTGGTGAAGTAACGGGTGGCATTCACGCTGGTAACCGCCTCGGCGGTAACGCCTTAATTGATATATTCACTTACGGCCGAATCGCAGGTCAAAACGTTTCTATGAGAAACTCGTAAACAAAAGGGAAGCCTCTGGCTTCCCTATTTTTATTCCTGTTCGGAGACACATTATGCCTAGCTATAAAACTCGCTTTCAAATGATGGGGACCTTCATTGATCTTGTTATTCATCATCACAATGGCGGGCAGTTGCTAAAGGACTGTTATCTCCAACTCCAAGAATTCGCCCAGCGCTTTACCGTGAATCAGTCTCATTCGGAGCTGATGAACGTCAATCACAATGCAGGTATACGCCCGGTGCGTGTCAAAGCTGATTTATACGAACTGTTGAAAACTGCCACCGCAGTGAGCCTTGATAACGCCAATCCTTTTAACATCGCCATTGGGCCGTTAATCAAAACATGGCGTATTGGTTTTAAGGACGCGACCCTACCCTCCGATTCTGAGCTTGCATCAAAGCTTGAACTTGTGAACCCCTCACATATTGTGTTTGATGACATCTACCAAACGGTATTCTTAACCAAAGTAGGTATGCAAATTGATTTAGGCGCCATCGCCAAAGGCTATTTTGCTGACAGGATAAAGCAGTATTTGGTTAGCCAAGAGGTAAAGTCCGGCTATATCAGCTTGGGAGGGAACGTATTAACCATAGGGCATGCACCAGATAGCAAAGAAAAAGCCTGGACGGTCGGAATTCAGGACCCATTTAGCCCAAGGGGCCAAGTTTGCCGAATCGTACCGCTTAACGATAAGTCCGTCGTCACATCTGGCATCAATGAACGCTTCTTTGAACACAACGGGGTACGATATCATCATTTACTTGATGCACAGAGCGGCAAGCCCATCGTGACTGATATCGCGAGCGTAACGATTATTTCCAAGTTGTCTGTCGATGGTGAAATTTGGAGCACGGCAGGTTTCCTGACTTCGGTTGACGATGCACTAGCTTACTTGAATCAACAACAGCACGTTGAAGCCATTGTCATTTCCAATCAAGGTCACGTACATATCACTCACGGACTTGTCGACAACGGCCATACGATTCTCGAAAAGTGAGACTATTAGCTCAAGTCATTCACCCTGCGCAACCTCACTCCAGCAAACGTTTGCAATTCATCTAGAACTCACTATTATTCGCGCTAATTAAAAACAATAATTAAGAGCTACTATGAATATCAAACAAACGTTACTCGCCACGACGATCGCTGGCTTAAGTACTTTTTCACACGCTGCCCAAAAAGTCGATCTGATGATCACCGACGCTCACGTGCTTACAATGAACCAACAGAAAACCGTGTACCAAAACGGCACTGTGGTTATCAACGACAACAAGATTGTCGCCGTAGGCGACGAAGCGCTAGCTGAACAATATAAAGCCAAACAAACACTTGATGTTGATGGTGATATCGTGATGCCCGGCCTAATCAACACCCATACTCATGTATCAATGACCGTGTTCCGCTCTCTTGCCGATGATGTGCCAGATCGCTTACACCGCTACATTTTCCCGCTTGAAGCTAAATTGGTGTCTCGTGATATGGTTCGTATCGGGGCAAACCTTGGTAACGTTGAGATGGTGAAAGGTGGTGTTACCACGTACGCTGATATGTACTACTTTGAAGATGAAGTAGCAAAAACCGTTGATGAAATCGGTATGCGTGCCGTGTTGGGCGAAACTGTGATTAAATTCCCAGTCGCAGACGCTGCCAATGCTGATGAAGGCATCAAATACGCATTGAACTTTATTGAAGAATATAAAGACCACCCTCGTATTACCCCAGCGTTTGCTCCTCATGGTCCTTATACCAATACGACAGAAACGCTACAGAAAATTGCTAAGCTATCTCTAGAGCACGACGTGCCTGTCATGATCCATCTTGCTGAATCTCATCGTGAACAAGAGAAAATCGCAGAACGTTCCAATGGCATGTCTCCCGTTCAGTATATGCACAGTATCGGTGCGCTCAATAAAAACCTTGTTGGTGCTCACATGATTTTGGTCGATGACGAAGACATCAAGTTGGTGAAAGAGTCTGATATGGGTGTGGCACACAATATGAGTGCAAATATCAAATCGGCGAAAGGTGTTTCTCCGGCGCTAAAAATGTATGACCAAGGTGTACGTATTGGCTTAGGTACTGATGGCCCTATGTCTGGTAACACACTAAGTACTATTGACGAGTTCAATCAAGTGGCTAAGGTCCACAAGCTGGTCAACAAAGACCGAGCAGCGATGCCTCCAATCAAAGTTATCGACATGGCAACCATGGGCGCCGCACGTGCACTTCACATGGAAGATAAAATTGGCTCATTAGAGGCTGGTAAGTTGGCAGATATCATCGTCATTGATACCAAAGCGCCAAACATGGTTCCGGTTTACAACCCTTATTCGGCGTTAGTTTACTCAGCGAACTCCGCTAACGTTAAACACACTATCGTCGATGGTAAAATCATAATGAAAGACCGTGACATGCTAACCGTGGATGAAGATAAGATTCGAGAGGAAGCATTAGCGTTCACGGAAGTGGTTCGCAAGACAGTCGTTGAAGCTGGTGAAGTAGTTCAGTAAATATCTAATTCACCGTTAAAAAAACGCTTGGTGGTAGCCAAGCGTTTTTGTTTGGAAGCTACTTAAAGCTATCGAGCAACCAATAGCTAACCGGATTATCCGGGCATTGATACGGACCACATTCAATAAAGGTCGACAGCACATTAATAGCTACCGCCACGATAGCCAAAATACAGACGACTCTACCAAACATATTCATTTGGTAGTGTTCATCACTCCAGTCTTTATTCCAAAGTACCAATAGCAATGCCACCCCTGCGATAGTCATAGCAAAAATCACAAAAGCCCACGTGTAATAATGCATTCCCAAAATCGGGCTACCAAAACCCGGGGTTCCCGGAATCACATGCAGTGAAACCTGTCTAAGTGCTGTCGCCGCACCAAATAGAGCCCCCACTAAAATGACGCCATAATGACGCTGCTCCGTTCCATACATAATATTGAGCAGGAATCCAAACATGACCATTACAAAACCAATCCGTTGCAATAAGCAAAGTGGACATGGCAGTTCATTCCACGCCACCTGTAAAACAGATCCCATGAGCAAAACAAAGGTAATTCCAAGTAATCCAAGAGTATTCAGCAAAGTGATGTGCTTCTGATTCATAAGTAGTCACCTCCGCTATAACAAGATCGATAACGTATCGGTTGCATGGTGATGAAACCAATATAGACCCAGCACAACTGAGACTCCAAAAAATGCGTAACCCACCTGTTTCTTACCAATGAACGCGCTAACCATGGCGATCAAAAGCAATAAGAAAATTAAACTCATCATAAGCGACGTACCTTATTGTTTTATCGAGTATTATCCTTCCGATAACATGAGTTTAATTATAGAAAGAGTTGCATAGGTTGCAAAAAATGAGGTGTGGGAAATCTGCAGACTTAGATTGTACAAATCAATTGAATGCTCTTTATCAGGCTATTTTGCGCTCTGGTTAAAGCATGGTAAAAGCTATCATACTAGCTTCCCAAGACCGTCAGCGGTCTTTTCCCATCGCAGGCTCCTTTCTCAAGATCATATAGCGGACTAGTACCGTGACTGCTCCAACGGTGGTCTTCTCTCGACAGCTTGCGATATTGTGTGGGCGTGACTCCGATATAGGTTTGGAATGTCTCGTAAAAGCGGCTACTTGAGTTAAAGCCGACGGTAAGTGAGATATCTAATATGGTTCGGTCTGTATCACTAAGCAAGGCTCGGGCATGGTTAATACGCATAGCGGTGATGTACTGTTTAATGGTCATCTGCATGGTGCGTTGGAACACGTTCATTGCGTAGTTAGTGTGCAAGCCAATGTGTTCAGCGATATCTTTGATCGTCAGAGGTTGATTGTGGTGCGTTGCTATGTATTCCAACATCTGACTGACGTAAAACTGAGAGTGTTTAGATACCCCTTTAGGTGTTGACTTGTCCTGCTTATTAATAAGTAATTGTTGCCAACCATCAAGGCAAATCCGCTTTAACATCAAGCCAATTTCATCCACAGCAAGCTGCTGGCGGCTTTCCGATGGATGGTTCATTTCTTCTGCCCAACGGGCAATTTCAAACTCACTAATCAGCGAACATGAGTTGGATTGAATTACGCTACCGTGAGTAATTTGATTGACGAGATCTCGGCTCAATGTCCAAGACATAAAGTGATGGATAGGAATATTTATGATTCCCATATTGTGGCTGTGACCCGGGTCAGTTAAGCGATGTGGCACCGATGCCCAGAACAATCCTATCGCCCCGCTTTTTACAACAATGGGGCTGCCGTTAATGATGTACTCCACATCATCACCGAACGGAATATTAACTTCAATTTGGCCATGCCAATGGTATCCCGGCATGGAATGTGGCGGTCTCAATTCAATATCAATTTTCTCATACGACGAATAGAGCGACAGCGGACTGACCGATACCGTTTCTGATGAGTATTTGTCTTGGGTGACAACTTTTAGCGCATCTGGGTCATATTGTTTCATCGATCACTCCTTAGGAAATCGTACAAACCTGTTTTAGCAGATCGTGCAATTTAAAACTCTGAACAGGATCATATAGCCAAACTACCCCAATAAGTAAGATTCAAGTTATGTGATTAAAGTCAGTGTGTTACATGAAATGCGCTAGTATTTTCACAATCTTTATCCGCAAAAATGACAATATTGTCCCATTTCCTAAGATTTTTATTTGCCTCATTATAAATATGAGAAAACAGGATACTCATTGTTATATCTGAGACGAATCTACTCTTGCCACAGGTGTACCTTAGCTTCATCGAAACAGAACTTTGAGAGATAAAGGATTCGACTATGAAAAGCCCTAAAATCACATTCATCGGTGCTGGCTCCACCATTTTTGTTAAGAACATCCTTGGTGACGTTTTCCACAAGCCAGCATTAAAACAAGCGCAGATTGCGCTGATGGATATTGATGAACTGCGTTTAGAGGAATCTCACCTTGTCGTGAGCAAACTTATGGAGTCCTCTGGTGCGACCGGTACCATCACTTGTCATCTAGACCAAAAAGAAGCACTTAAAGATGCTGACTTTGTGGTTATCGCATTCCAAATTGGCGGTTATGAGCCATGTACGGTGACAGACTTTGAAGTGTGTAAGCGTCATGGTTTAGAGCAAACCATCGCTGATACTTTAGGCCCTGGTGGAATCATGCGCTCGCTGCGCACCATTCCTCATCTATGGAGTGTGTGTGAAGACATGACAGAAGTTTGTCCAAACGCCACCATGCTTAACTACGTCAACCCAATGGCGATGAATACTTGGGCAATGTATGAAAAGTATCCGCATATTAAGCAGGTGGGTCTTTGCCATTCGGTGCAAGGCACGGCTGAAGAGATAGCTCGTGATTTGGAGCTTAATTATGCTGACCTTCGCTACACCTGTGCAGGTATCAACCACATGGCTTATTACCTCACACTAGAGAAGAAAAATGAGCAAGGCGACTATGTTGATATCTACCCTGATCTACTCGAAGCTTTTGAAAGTGGTAAAGCGCCTAAGCCGGGTCTTCACCACAATGGACGCTGTACCAACCTCGTACGCTATGAAATGTTCAAAAAGCTTGGCTACTTTGTCACTGAATCTTCAGAACATTTTTCTGAATACACGCCATATTTTATCAAACCAAATCGCCCTGATTTGATAGAACGTTATAAAGTGCCACTAGATGAATATCCGAAACGCTGTGTAGAACAAATTGCAGACTGGAAAAAAGACCTTCAAGAATTCAAAAACGCCGACCAAATTACGGTTCAAGAATCACATGAATACGCCAGTACTATCATGAACTCAATTTGGACAGGAACTCCAAGCGTCATCTACGGCAACGTCAAGAACGAAGCATTGATCGACAACTTACCTCAGGGTTGCTGTGTAGAAGTCGCCTGCTTAGTTGACGCCAACGGCGTTCAACCAATCAAGGCGGGTCGATTACCAAATCATTTAGCCGCGTTGATGCAAACCAACATTAATGTTCAAACACTGTTAACTGAAGCGATTCTCACCGAAAACCGCGAGCGCATCTACCACGCTGCCATGCTTGACCCTCATACCGCTGCCGTACTTGGGTTAGAGGAAATTTATGCACTGGTTGATGACCTCATCGACGCTCATGAAGGCTGGCTGCCTGAGTGGGTAAATCAGTAAATCAATACCAATAAAAACAATAACGTGAATATTTAACGCCTTCTCTATGGGAAGGCGTAAGGAGTAACAAATGAGTATCTCAATGAATACCAAGCTGAGCTATGGCTTCGGCGCATTTGGCAAGGACTTCGCAATTACCATCGTCTATATGTATTTAATGTTCTACTACACCGATGTGGTAGGCATTTCCGCTGCAGCGGTGGGTACCATCTTCCTCGTTGCACGTATTTGGGATGCGGTCAACGACCCGATAATGGGCTGGATCGTTAACAATACCCGTAGTCGCTGGGGTAAATTCAAGCCTTGGATTTTGATTGGCACGCTTGCCAACTCTGTGGTCCTTCTAATGCTGTTTAGCGCACATTATATTGACGGTCCTTGGCTGATTGCTTATGCAGCTGTCACCTACATTTTATGGGGTATGACCTACACCTTAATGGACATCCCGTTCTGGTCTCTAGTACCAACTCTGACCTTAGACAAACGTGAGCGCGAAGAGCTTGTTCCTTACCCTCGATTCTTTGCAAGTCTTGCATGGATAGTCACCGCTGCCATTGCTATGCCGTTTGTGAACTATGTGGGTGGTGATGACAAAGGTTTTGGCTTCCAAATCTTCACGTTACTCTTAATCGCTTGTTTCCTTGTGTCAACTTACATCACTCTTCGTAACGTCAAAGAGCGCTACTCGAGCGCTAATTTGAATGAAACACAACAAGAAGAAAAAGTATCGTTAAAACAGCTTCTTAAACTCATCTACAAAAATGATCAGTTAACGAGCGTGTTATGTATGGCGCTATCCTACAATCTAGCGACAAACATCATTACAGCATTCGCGGTTTATTACTTTACCTACGTGGTCGGCAACGAAGCTCTATTCCCTTATTACATGGCTTATGCGGGGATTGCGAACCTCATTACCTTAGTACTGTTCCCGAAATTAGCACAAATGTTCTCACGTCGTGTTCTTTGGGCTTGTGCTTCTAGCTTCCCTATTTTAGGTAGCGCGGTACTTATTTATGTAGGCATGTACGACAAACAGAGCATTCTATTGATTTCAACGGCTGGTGTTCTACTCCAAATCGGTACTGCCTTGTTCTGGGTTCTGAATGTCATCATGGTGGCAGACACTGTTGATTACGGTGAGTACAAGCTAGGCTCTCGCTGTGAGAGTATCGCCTACTCGGTACAGACATTAGTGGTAAAAGCAGGTTCAGCATTCGCCGCATTCTTCATCGGTATCGCGCTCACTGCTGTCGATTACGTGCCAAATGTAGAACAAAGTGCTGACACTGTCTTTGGCATGCAATGCATCATGGTTGGTTTACCTGCGTTCTTCTTTGCAATTGCATTGGTGGTCTATTTCCGCTTCTACAAGTTGAACGGAGCCTATCACCAACAAATTCAAGACCATCTCACAGAGAAATACGATCACATTACCAATGATGGTTCCGAAAAAGGTCAATCGACTAAACCTGCTGAGCCAGCACAAGCTCTATAACCCAATACAATAAAACCCATGCAGAACTCCGGTCTGCATGGGTTCACTAACAATCGTCAAACATCGGCTAGATTTTCCATTTCCAATAAAGAGAACAGTATGAAACTTAAAGTCCTTGCATCCGCAATCACTTTTGCCCTCACACTATCTGGTGCGGCAATTGCACAACAGAACGACAACCTTATTGTGAACCCAACATTTGAAAACAAAGGGTTAGGCTGGAGCTATTGGTTTGCCAATATCAAAAACGACCAAACTCATGAAGGTGAATACCGAGGCCGTATTGCCCAAGGTCGAAACCACCACATAAGCCAAGAAATCACGATTCCTGAAAGTGGCTATTATGATTTATCTGCGTTTATCATCAGTCCAGGACAAGACGCCACTCTTGCTATTACCAACCTGTACGATGAAATCTTGGTACGAGATAAAGCTAAACAGAGCAAAAAATACAAACGTAACAAGCTCAAGCACATTCCTTTGGAGCAAGGTGAACAATTAAAGGTCTGGTTCTCGGGTTCTAAACGTGGTGGTGTTAGTGTCGACAGTGTTTCTTTGACTAAGAGTGACAAGAACAAAAAGCTGAACTTCAATCAGATCATCCAGTTCTCCGCTCTAGAGCAAGTGGGCGCAACAAACCTTAACAAGAAGTCTAAACAGATTGAGTTTTACGTCCCTTATGGTACCGACTTAACCCGTATCACCATTGATAATATTCTCGTTTCATCCACCAGCAATGTCTCATTAGAAAACGGAGACACGGTTGACTTTACTCAGCCTGTTCGTGCTGTCGTAACCGATCTAAAAGGTAATAAGCAACGCTGGACAATCAAAGCGATCGAAAAAGAGAAACAAGTTGTTGTCACCTCTTCCAACCAAAAGCTCCAAGAGTCGTTCGATTGGGCTATCGATAAAACCCGTCGCTTCGTTATGACTGGCCAGCATGATCTGGTCAACCGTGACGAATTCAACAACGATGGAGATGGCACCGCGGATTACATCCCATCCTATTGGGCGGGGTATTTTGATAGAACAGCCTTCTATTCTCGCGATTTTTTGCATCAGGCGAGCGGAGCAAAGATCGCTGGATTGGATATCGAAAACTTTTCCATGTTTAAGACCTTTGCCAAACACTCAACAGAATCCAGAAAGTGGTACACCTTGTGGGCTGTGAACTTTGATGGCACGCCTCATACTATTGATTACAAAGATGATAGTTGGTTTGTCCGCGAGGTTCCGGCTCAGTTTGAGTTCGTCGAAAAAGCATGGCAGCAGTATCAGTGGACTGGTGATAAGCGCTACATCGAAGATGAAGACCTATGGCGCTTTTACACTAAAGTGCTCACAGACTATATCGAATTACACGACGACCAAGATCCAAACGGAATCGCAGAAGGTTACGGTGGGATTTTTGAGGGGTCAGCAACCTACAACGAGCGCGGCGAGTTTCCAATTGAAGCCGGAGATGGTATTGGCTCACAATACCAAGCAACAGTGGCTTACTCCGCTATGTTAGAAGCTCGTGAAGAGTACAGTGAAGCTGCGGTTTGGCGTGAGAAAGCTCAGCAGCTCAAAACGTACTTTAACGAGGAATGGAGCATCGCCGACCCTGATAAACCACTCGACAACTACGTCAATATCGTTCAAAGAGATGGTTTTAGAATGAATGATTTTGGTAAGGAAAACAGTTGGTTTATGCCAATGAAGCGAATTACCGAACCCGGGGAGCGTAATAATCGTTATCTTGACTTTATCGCCAAAAACTTAGGAGATGGCATCGGTTCGACTCCGGAAGCTCCAAATAATATTGAGGCCTACACTTACATTCCAGAAACCTACTTCCCGTACAATCGTAATGAGGAGGCATGGAAGTGGATGCAATACATCATGGATATCAAAGATGAGCCACATGAACGTCCAACTCAAGGTACCAACGGTGATTACCCTGAAATCTCGTATACCTTTATCTCCAACACAATCGAAGGCTTGATGGGCATTAAACCTGATGCAGCGAACCACAAAGTGGTCACCGCTTCCCATCTCACTCCAGACATTGGTTGGCTGGAAGTAACACAACTTCCAATGGGAGAACATGAGCTTACTGTCCGACACGATGGTTTAAGTAAGTCCACACTGACTAACGACTCAAATCATAACCTAGATTGGGAGGTGTGGTTCTATGGTAATTATCCAAGTTTAGTTGTCGATGGACAAACTGTTCGCAGTCAGCACAAACAAGTTAATGGTCAGCAAGTCAGCTATGTACTGGTCTCTGTAGCAGCGGGAGACACAAGCACCGTTCACAAGTAGCGCTCTGCTCGTTCATTGAACAAGGCTCAAAGAACAAGGCTCCTCGGATTCATGCCGTGGAGCCTTGATGTCATTGCTAGTTGTTACTCAACCCCAATATGCGCGCCAACCCTTCTCCATAAGCCGTATCCGCTTGAGAGGCGTTGTATACGTGACGCAACTTAACTGCTTCACTCACTCCCGACATAGCACGTGCCGTATTTGCGAACAGACGTTGTTGCTCATCCTCAGACATTAAGCGGAACAAATCGCCAGCTTGCTGGAATTGGTCAACATTGTTTCGATGATTGTAATGGTCTGCGTCCCCAGAGATTTTCAAAGGTGGCTCTGAATAGTCTGGTTGCTCCGCCCATTCTCCGTATTGATTCGGTTCATAACCTATTGTTGCGCCCGAGTTAGCATCCACTCGCATCAACCCATCACGATGAGAGGAGTGTACCGGACAACGCGGTGCATTGACTGGGATTTGATGATGATTCACCCCAAGACGGTAGTTTTGTGCGTCGCGATAAGCAAAGAGTCGACCTTGAAGCATTTTGTCTGGAGAGTAACCAATACCAGGTACAACAGCGGCCGGGTTGAAAGCCGACTGTTCAACTTCAGCAAAGAAGTTATCAGGGTTACGGTTTAGCTCGAATTCACCAACTTCTATTAGTGGGTAATCAGCGTGAGTCCATACTTTGGTTAAATCAAACGGATTAAAGTCCACCGATTCAGCTTCTTCCTCAGACATTACTTGAATGAACAAGGTCCATTTCGGGAAGTCACCACGCTCAATCGCATCGAATAGATCTCTTTGGTGGCTCTCTCTGTCTGCTCCAACGATAACTGCAGCTTGTTCGTCAGTCAGGTTCTTAATACCTTGCTGGGTTTTGAAGTGAAACTTAACCCAAAAGCGCTCATTATCAGAGTTAATCATGCTAAATGTATGTGAGCCAAAACCGTGCATATGGCGATAGCTCGCAGGTATCCCACGATCTCCCATAACGTAAGTGACTTGATGTAGTGCTTCCGGTAGAGAGGTCCAAAAATCCCAGTTGCTCTCGGCGTTATGCATATTCGTTTTCGGATCGCGTTTCACCACTCGGTTTAAATCTGGAAACTTCAGAGGATCGGCGAGGAAAAATACCGGTGTATTGTTACCCACTAAGTCCCAGTTTCCTTGTTCGGTATAAAACTTGAGTGCGAACCCGCGAATATCACGTTCAGCATCGGCAGCACCACGTTCTCCTGCAACGGTAGTAAACCGAGCAAACATCTCGGTTGTTTTACCTACTTCAGAAAACATCGCGGCTCTTGTGAACTTAGTGATGTCCTGAGTCACTTTGAAAGTACCATATGCGCCAGAACCCTTAGCATGCATACGCCTTTCTGGAATTACTTCCCTATTAAAGTGGGAGAGTTTTTCCAAATACCAAGTGTCTTGAAGAAGCATTGGACCGCCTTCACCAGCTGTTAGCGCGTGATTATTATGAGCGACAGGGCAACCCGTTGCAGTGGTTAGTTTTTTAGTCATTGCTTATCCTTCCATTACTTCGCGAGTAGGTAACCTCTTACTACCGCTCAAATTAAATACAAGAACAGTAATTGCCTTTTATTTAAGACGCCCAAAGTGGACCAAAAGGCGTTATCGACAGGTAGCAAGAGGTTTTATTTACATTTTGTAGTAGTAAACACTACGTAGGATACGCTCTATAATGAATAACATAATACATAAAAAAGCGAATTCTCTTTTTTACATAGGCGAATAATAAATAATGGCAGTTATCAAGAACTAAAGTAAAAAATAGACAAATCATAACAATCAATTACAAAAAACCACAAAAGTGATTTTTTACATAAGAAAAAATCACAGATGATAAAAATAATATGAATAATAATTCCATAACCAATAAAAGTTATCACTCCTAACATTACTTGAATTTACTTTTATTTAAAAAATGATAGCATCCGAAGAAAATTAATTATAACAATACCAAGGATAAACCTAATGAAAATACAGCATTGGTCAGCAATTACGTTATTAGCACTAGTTATTTCCGGATGTGGTGGTGAAAGCTCATCCGGGAATGATAACGGCAATGTTCAATCTTCCAACCTAAACCAACCCAACAAACAACTCCCCTCAAAGTTAGCTACCTCTAAGGATGGAAGTGTTCATCAAATACCAATAAACCAACCTGATATTGAATCAACAAATAGTAAGCTAATATTTGCCGTTGAAGGCCTTATAGAAAAAGGTAGCCAGGTAAATCAGTACACGTCTATTTCGTTTGACGATACTCTTCCTGCTTTTACAGATTCAGACTCTCAAAAAGTAGACATAACAATATCTGTTCCAACCATCATTATCGATAATGGTAGCAGTCTGGTTGATGATTGGCATTGCTATCAGACAACTAACTTAACAGCACAAAGGAAAAACCACCACTTAATGGTTGATGGTATGATCTCCGAATACAGATTTGACATGAACACAAACTCTTGCTCCAACGACCATCTCAGCTCTTTTGTATTCAATAATGCGGTTATCGACAGCACTCTAGCATTCGAGAATGTTGGTAGTGTTGTTCTAAGGGACAAGAGTAATCATGAAAGTAACCTACCTACATATGAATTTATTGCACTTGCTTACGGAAAGCAAATGAGAGATAAGTTTGGCGAATCATGGGAGCTAGTCCAACGTAGTAGTATCAACTCTGTCGCTAAAAGTGCAGGGGTACCCATCTTCAAGCTGGACAAAACCACAGGAAATATTAGCTTAGATTTAAGTCAAGTTAATACTGACATGCTTATTGATTTCGCTTCATTAGACCAAACACAACTTCTCCTCGGTTCACTTTGGGGTATGCCTGGTCAAGGTATTGCTGATGAAAAGTGGTGCCATATTGTAAACATTCCCGAAGGCCTAACTCGGGAAAACATAAAATATCAAACCGTAATCTCTACGAACTGCGCCAGATCGACACCTCGTTACTGCGATTCTCATGGCTCATCATTTTCGGGAGGAAATTTCGCTGCAGTCTCTCCAGTCGCTTGGGATGACATAACAGCGAATAATGCCCAATTAAACTCAAACGAGCAGTATAGACAAAATAAACAAGGTCACTTTATCGTCAAAAGTTCTGGGCAAAATGCTTTTGTTCTTGCAACCAAAACGGCCATAGTCCCTGTCTTTGGATATACTATTCCTAGAGTCGACGGCCACATTAACAATGCGGGCCGTAACAGCTGGGCAGGCCATGAAGGCCACTGTCAAAATGTAATGAATGCAAACTTTACAAAAGTAGGTATTGGATATAGGACTAGTAAGTCCGATCTATCAAAGATGTCCTATTGGACTCAAGATTTTAATTAGATTGGAGCACAAACTCATACTGGCCTGAATTTATGATGTAGCGCTAACCTAGACATAGGTTAGCGCATAAGTATTTTTTAAGCGTTCTTCATTACTATTCTAGACAGTCACAGCGTCAACTAACTAGTTACTTTCCAACCAATATTTAGTCACAATATCAATATCCAAACCTTCCCTGCTCACTTTGTAGTCTAGCTCTGCGATAATCTCGTTAGAAAACTTCAAATCATCTAGCTTATTGATTTGCGCTGCCGTAAACCTATCTGCTACGTCTTCAGGCACGAGTAGTACCGCACGGTCAACAATACCGAGCAAACCTTTAGGGTCTTCTATCTCTCGAATGTCGTACTTGAAATGCAGGAACTGCGGTTTCCATAGTGGCACAACGAACCACTCATTGTTGGCGACTCGTTGCTCGAAGGTAGTAAAGCAGTCTTCCTCAGTCCCAGTGTGAAATTCGTACCCAGCCTCACTTAGTCCATACTCTTCCATCATTTTAATTGAAAATCTGGTAATGCCGGCTCCAGGATTGATGCCCTGAATATCCTTTTGCATTTTGCCCAGCACATCTTGCTTGAGCAAGTCCTTCACTTCCCGAACAGCTTCTTCAGGAACATAACTTGGCACTCCCCAATGCGCATAAGGTTCATAGTGCAAACCAAACTCAATCACGGGACGTTTTTGTTCAACATCCTGTTTGTAGATTCCATGGCTAGAAGGCAGCCAAGCAGAGGTTAGAATATCAATCTCACCAGACTTAAGCTTTGCGAAATTTTCTTGGTGCGGAGAGTAGATTCGATTTACCTCAAATCCCATGTCAGTAAGCACATGAGATATAAGAGAGGCGGTAATTCTATGGAATGATAAATCTGTTACGCCTAAGTTTATTTTTTTATTCATTATTTCACCGTATAAATTTATTTATATTAAAAGTTCTGACTTGTTAGCGAATATTCTCTTTCAATAACATTCAATACACGCTGATTAAATCCCTATTAAAATAGAATTTGAAGAGATGGAAGATTAGTAATCAATTATGGTTTGTTCGGTTGGTAGCTTTTTCTTATATTCGAAAAACTGTGCCATTAGGTTGCTTAGAACCATTAAAGCCATCACTAATATTTGAACTTGACTAAATGAATCTCCCATTATTGTCGCTCCGAGAACCATCGCCAATATAGGATTGAAGGTTCCAAAAAAACTCAATTCATTAGTAGATATCATTGGAATTGTATAAATGTAAGCACCATACGCCAAAGAAGTGAGTCCTATCGTCAACCAGAACATCGCGGCCCACTGCTCACTACCTACCGGGATGGCTGCGACAAATGACCTACCGCTCCATACCATTTCCCAATATGCCATGGGAATCAACAGCAAGCCTCCAAAAATCAGTTTCCATGTGAGTAGCTTCCACCAATGGATCTTTTTCATGACGTGCTTTGCTACTACGCTACCGCCTATCAGTGCCGTCATCGCACCAATAAGTAGCACCACCGCACTCACATTGATAGGAACGGTACTCGAAAAGAACAAATACGTTGCGCAGGCTATAAGAATTAAGGCTAATAGCAATTGAATCATAGACGGTTTTACTTGATGGAATATACCCATTATAGCCAAACCAATCACAGGCAATGCGACCATTCCAACGCCCACCAAAGTGCTAGGAAGCTGCATCGCTGCAGCAAAGAGCAAACCAAAGAACAAAGCGATATTAAGAAACCCTATCAGTAACAATGCAGGCAGTTCTGACGCCTTTGGTAAGGTTGGTTTAAGTAACAGCAGTATTATGCCCGCTGGTAATGCTCGCCACACCGCCAGCGCAAATGGTGACCAACCGACAAATTCAGAAGCCACTACGGCATAAGTGGTCCCCCACAACAGCGGAGCCAACATGGCTAGAAAGATTTTCATACTACGACTCTCATTTATGTTTAATTAAACATACTTTACATAAACAAAAATAGATAGTAAAGTGCCTTCAAGTCATCAAATGGGGTATGCGGGGTTAACGTGTGCCGTGTTATCAATCAGGTTCGAATGAGCCACATAAGGTCAGTAAGAGTTAGGAGTTACTATGAAAGCACTATCCATATTCAAAAAAGGCGCGAGCGTCGGGGTCACTAAGACTATTTTTTTGGCAATTGAAGTAGTCTCACTACTTGTGCTGGTTTTCCATGTAATCAGTTCGATCAGCAAAATTATGTATTACGGCGTAAAACTCAGCATTGCAAGACACCAATACCGTCAGTCCCATATGGGTAATCAACTCAAATAGTATGAATAGACAAGATTATGAATCTCCGCTGAGATTATTTTTAGATAAGACTAAGGCCCCATTTCATATCAGAAGCTTGACACATGAAATGGTGGCCTTAAATCAGGCAAGACAGTTTTTTAAGTCATGAAAGTGCATATACTTATAAGAGCCATCGCAGATACCCGTTGCGTGGTATCCAGTCTAAGGTGCTACCTAGATTCAGGCTCCCATCTTACTCATCAATACCATTAGTGTTTCTATCTCACTTGGCTCTAGGGATGAAAACTGCCTGGACATTTGCTCGAAGAACTTTGGATACATTTGACGGACTAACTCCACTCCGTCTTCAGTGAGAGATATTTTTACGCTGCGCTTATCAATCGTATCATGTCTTCTCTGAACCAAACCTTTCGCTTCCAGGCGATCAATTCGATTTGATAACGCGCCCGAAGAAGGAAGCAAGGTCTGCTCTTTCAGTTCTTTCGCTGTCACTTCATAAACGTCACCCGCTCGATAAAGTGTTGCGATGACATCGAATTCAGACGTATTTAATCTATATTGCTTGCAAAACTCACAACGAACATGAGTAAACTGATTCGAAGCCAAAACAAATTGTGTCACTAACCTAACGGACGATTCAGATAGACCAGCGTCCGCACTCATCCACTGACTTACGATAGATTCTTCTTTTTCTCTATTAATCAAACGATTAACCTCGGTTAATATTGACGATGGTTATAGAGCATTACCCTAGCATATTTCGCCGTTTTTCGCTTTAACATCCGCTAGTCCACCAGCATTCCATTGACGATAAAATACCTAGAGTCCGCCAAACATCATTAATCACAAAACCGACACCTTGGTGTCGGTTTACTCAATAGAAAGGTTATTCAGAACGAGCGCTAGCTGGTTTTGGCGTTCCAACTTTTGTCAGTACCATCTGCCACACGCTCAGTTCTCGACAACGAAATGCACCAGCACAACTCAATAGATAGTACTTCCACATACGGTAAAACCTCTCATTGTAGTTGAGGTCACCTTGCTGCCACGCCTTGTCAAAATTACGATACCATGCACAAAGCGTATGATCATAATCCTCTCCAATATTATGCAGGTCTTCCATATTGAACTCTGGCTCCATCGCCGTCGCTAACTGAGCTAAAGAAGGAATTTCACCATTAGGGAAAATGTATTTATGGATCCACGGATCATTGGTTTCTGTCGATTCAAACGTACCAATAGAGTGAAGTAAAAAGACCCCATCTTGATTCAAAAAGTTATCTGCACATGTGAAAAAGTCTCGATAATTCGATGAGCCAACGTGCTCTAACATACCCACAGAAACAACGCGATCGTATTTCGTTTCCGGTTCATAGAGTCGGTAATCTCGAAGAATGAAATTAACGGGAAGTTGTTTTTCCTCCACCATCTGAGTACCTAGCTTTGCTTGTTCTTCAGATAACGTTAAACCATCACAAACTACACCGTATTTTTCGGCGGCATAGATCATCAAACTCCCCCAACCACAGCCGATGTCCAAAACCCGCATACCTGGTTTTAAGCCTAGTTTTCTACAAATTAGATCCAACTTGGCCTCTTGAGCGTCATCTAGGTTATCTGCATTTTTCCAATAGCCACAGGTATACGTCATACGTTTATCGAGCATAGCGCGGTATAAGTCGTTACCGATATCGTAATGAAATGAGACGTTGTGCTTGGAAATTGTCGTGCCTTGAGGGTTAAAAAACTTTTTGATTTTGTCTTTACCAATTTTGGCACCAAGTATCATTTTGGTCCTTAAATCTAAGTACTCGTCGAGCTCAAACGCTAAGATCCTGTTTACCAATTCTGCGATGTCCTTACATTCCCACATCTTTTCCATATAGGATTCGCCCAAACCAAGCGAACCGTCGGCTAATATTCGATCAAACATGGCAACATCATTGACCTGAATATCCCATGGTCTAGAGCCATTAATCTTGATGTCCGCGGAACTCAACATACTTTCGAAAATTGCGTATTCATTACCCTTCATGTGTTAACTCCAAAAGAATCACCTTGAAGCTCCACATTATTCTCAATGTATATTCACATAAACATAATTTATTTAAACATTAATCACTTCAGAAGAGTGTTTTTTTGGCGACAGTTGGAGTGTTGTGACTAAGGCGCTCAACACAGCTCGGATCAATGTGAGTGGAATGCCCAACCGCTACCCATACTCTTAACCGTTCTGCTGCCAAACAAAGAGATTTGATTAGATTGTTCAGTATTTACGAATAATGATTTCATTTTTTGGGTAATTCTAAAAACTAAAATGAATAAATATACTCTCACCATCACTTGAGAGACGAGCCACCTTACAACTCAGCGTGACTCATCCCAAACCGTTTTAGAGGAGAAAAACCATGAACAAAGAGAAGATGCCATTTCAAGTCTGGATACTAACACTCGCCGCCTTCGCTATCGGCACTGCAGAATTCATTATCGCAGGTATTTTGCCGCAAGTTGCCACATCGCTGTCGATTACTGAGGGTCAGGCAGGTTATTTAATCAGTGCATACGCACTTGCCATTGTGATTGGAGGACCAATCTTAACCATTTATCTCGCACGCTTTAATAAGAAAATGGTTCTTATCGGATTAATGGCATTATTTATAGTCGGTAACCTCATGTCAGCCTTTTCACCAAGTTATGACATCTTGTTCATCAGTCGCATTATTAGTGGCTTAGTACAAGGGCCTTTCTATGGTATTGGTGCCGTTGTAGCGACAAACCTCGTGTCTGAGAAAATGGCTGGTCGCGCTGTAGGACAAATGTTTGCAGGCCTAACTCTAGCGAATGTACTAGGCGTTCCCGGTGGTACTTGGATCGGTGTTGAATTCGGCTGGCACACGACATTTATTGTGGTCGCTGCATTCGGTGTCGTAGCTCTATTCGCCATTCTTGCCGCTATCCATTCAACAGGTCACGGCGAAGCGAAAAATGTTAAAGCACAACTTGCTGCGTTCAAAAATCCAAAGCTTCTTATTAGCCTAGCGATTACCGCTGTAGTTTGGACTGGCTTCATGACACTTTACGGTTACATTGCTCCTATCGCTATGCATGTTGCTGGTTACGGTGAAAGTGCTGTGACATGGATTCTGGTCATTGTAGGTCTTGGCTTAATCATTGGTAATACGCTTGGTGGTCACTCATCAGACAAAGATTTAAACAAATCTTCTCTATTTTGGGCCATTGCAATGATTGCTTCTCTAGTACTTGTCGGTGTGTTTACCGACAACAAAATCCTATTCGTCGCCGCATCATTTGTTTTCGGCATCGCATCATTCGCTAACGTTCCATCTATGCAATTGCGTGTAATGAACAATGGTGGTGACGGACAAGAACTGGCAGCAACAGCAAATATCTCAGCGTTTAATGTTGCTAATGCGTTCGGTGGTTTCCTTGGAGGTATGGTTCTTGATGGTCAGCTTGGTGCAGAAATGATTCCTTACGTGGGTGTTATCGTTCCAATCATCGGTGTGTTATTGATTCTTAAAGCGAACCGCAACGAGAAACAAGCACAACCAGTAGAAGCGTAATAGGCTTTTCTCCCCCTTGCCTCACCAACCTTGCCGTGGCGTGTTAATGCGCCACGGCATACGCATTAGCAGTCCGACAAGCTCGGTACCATTCTGAAAAAGCCAAATTCGATATTCAGCAAAGTCAACATCGCCTTTATTGGCTTTGCTTTGAGGAGAAAAAGATGAACACTTTTGATAAGACATTCCGACTACTCACCCTCATTGCCGCCACTTTCACGGTAATACTCTCTGTCAAAGCCGTTGTGGACAACGGACTAGGTAGTTGGGTCTCTACCTCCACAGGCCTATTTATTGCCGTTCTTATCGCGTCCTTACTTAAAACCTATAACAAAGGACAGGTTAACTTTTTTGGTTTGATAGGTGCTTTGTTTGCACAGCTCACTTTAGGAAGAATATTTTCAACCATTCACCTTGAATCAATCGATATTTCAACATTGTCGTCACTTGATCCTCTGATGGTGGCAGAGACAGGCCCAGGTATCCCATGCATTGAGCTAACCAGCACCCTGTTGTTCGTCTTATTGGTCCTACAACTTATCGCCCTTCCTTGGAGAACCAGACTGTCGCAAACTCAATCGACAATAGGAAAACCAGACCACTACGCGTGGGGCATGACATTAGTAAGAATATATGTAGGACTCATGTTTATTGCCCATTTCACTGGTCACTTGTTAGTCGGAGGTAATCCATTTGCCGTATTTACCGATTACTTTGGCAGCATTGGCCTCCCCTTCCCTCAGGCCTTTGTCATTCTTGCAGGAATCATTGAGATATCCTTGGCGATTATGCTGTCCTTTGGCCTGTTCACACGCCTCGCAGGGTTTGGTTCGGCAGTCTATTTATTTGTATCTGTAGGCTTGGGCGGCCACTATTCAGTGGGGTATGTATGGGTACTACCCACGGGTGGCTGGGAATTCCCTGCAATGTGGATCTTCGTATCTGGGATATTCATGTTAGCAGGCGGAGGGAAATTGTCTGTTGATTACTTGCTTAGAAAAAAGCTGGGGCAAAACTCCATTAGTTTGCCGGAATATTTGGTTTAACCTATACCAAACTGAGTAACTAAAAAAGCGGGCAATCCTCATTGCCCGCTTTCAATCACATATAGCTACTTCATTGAAGGCTTTTCGATCTGATTGAGGACATCCGACACACTGAGAATACTTGCGTTAAAGATGAAAAACTGAGTTACAGCAGAATCACAAGCGCTTGATGTTGAAATGATAGCTGGTTGGCCTTTGAAACCGATACGGGATAGCTTATGGCAAAGTTTCTCTGGCGCTTTATCGAATACTACATTAAGAAAGGGCAATAATTCCTGACTGACTAATCCTTGTTCATTGAACACTTCCATTGCCTGACTAAGGTGATCCGTATCCGTGAATTCGATAATTTCTTCAATTTGTTCCAATTGCATGTACTACTCAATTCCATTTTTATCAGATGCTTAGCTCGAACGCCGAGTCTACACTATCTGATCGGTAGATAACATGTATTGGATCAAATTGAGTCTTTCGGGGACTTTCGATACTGTCGATCATAATCACTTTATGCTCAGGCGATATAAAGAAAGTGGGCTGTCGCTATTAGCTTGATGTAAGCCGATGTACTGAAATCCCAGTTTTTCGAGTAATCGTATGCTGGGTGCATTTTGTGGTAGTGATACCGCGTCAATCACTGGAAGTTGGAAAGCATCAATGGCAAAAGTCAGTAATTCGCTACA
Organism: Vibrio sp. ER1A; assembly: GCF_000733315.1. Lineage (NCBI taxonomy): Bacteria > Pseudomonadati > Pseudomonadota > Gammaproteobacteria > Vibrionales > Vibrionaceae > Vibrio > Vibrio sp. ER1A. Next base: position 116,730 of record NZ_JPJA01000086.1, on the reverse strand, counting down.
AGCCTCATGCGCATACCCTTTACCTTGATAGCCGGGCAAGAACGCGTAGCCGAAATCTGGGTAACTCAGGTCAGGTTTCTTTAAGAAACCACAGATTCCTATTGGTGTTGAACATGATTTGAGGCGCACAACGTAATACCCAAAGCCCAATTCTTGATAGGCTTTGATGAAACCGTTGGTAAGATACTCTTGAGCTTGATCTGACGTACGAACATTGCGATCACCTATGTTTTTGAGCCATCCTTCACTGTTCATCAACTCAACAAAGAAGCCTGCATCATTACTGGTAATGTGATCAAGTTGAATTCGAACTGTATCAAGCAGTGTTTCAAAAGTCATGGTATCTCTAAACTCATTCAATAATAGGAAGTCTCGTCGGTAAGTCGCCATCTGATTCGATAACCTCAGCATCAACTTCATTAAGTCAAAGCAACCACCAGCCCAATCAGTACTAGCGTAACCCCAATACCTCGAGTATACAGCCATTTTTCATTGAGAAACCAGATGCCCATCAGAAGCCCAAAGACGATACTCACCTGACGCATAGCAACCACATAACTAACGTTATCGACCATAGTCATTGCATACAGCACAATGCCATAGGTCAGCCCCATCATGATCCCAGCGATAGACGAACGATAACGATGCTGCCAAGTTAGCGCTAACTCACTGCGTTTATTAGTCGCTAATAACCAAGCTACCAAAACAAACGCAATCGCAGCAAACTGCACGCCTAGGTAGAAAATAGCTACTTGAACTTTGGTTAGTCCGCTAGTTTCAAGCTGTAGCCATGTTAGTGCCTGTTTGTCGATGATGGAGTAAATAGTTGTGCCGATTGCGGCAATACATGACCAGAACACACCTAAATTTAAATAAGAGCCAAGCCTTAAGTCTTTGATGTGTCGCATTGGGATCAACAAACAACCCAATGTTAAGACCACAAACCCTATCCACGCATTGGGGGACAACGATTGGCCTATGAATACAGTCCCAATCCCAACCATCAGAACTGGTAAGGCTCGCGCGATAGGATAAATCACACCAATGTCACCGGCATCATAAGCCTTGATTAAACCAATTAGGTAGATAGCCTGCCCGATTCCACTTAGCGTGACCAGAAGCCAAAAGTAACCGTCAAGACTGTCAAAACCAATCACCGAAATGCACCAGATTATATACGGCGATAGTAAAATAAGTGGAGCAATAGACGCGCCTAAAGTAAACGAATACCCAGAGCCAGTATTCGATTTTCCAAGAATATTCCACCCCGCGTGGAGCAGTGCAGAAAAAATAACAAGAAGAGCGGCGTAGAGAGTCAAAGTGGGCACCAACAAACATGAAAGTCACCCCTCTCGAGACGTCAAGAGGGGTGAGCAGAAGGATATCAGTCGAGCTGAGCAATAGATTCTATATTGATGGCATCGTGTCGCCAGTATTCAATATCACAGTCAATCAATTCGCCATGTTGATTGTAATTGATGCGCTCAACCATCATCGCCGGAGTGCCAGACGTTGCACGTAATGCTTGCGCGATGTCACCTAGAAGCGAAGTAGTGCTGACTCGGTATTTCACCTTGCTGTAGGTGACGCCATACTCGTCGCGATAGATATCCGTCAAAGAGGAGTTTTCCATATCAAACTCTAATAAGTTCGCAAATGGTTCCGTCCGAATAAAGTTTGTCACGAACACGACTGGGCGATCTTCTAAATAACGAACGCGGTCTACTCGATAAATATCGGAGAACGGCGGCAAATGTAAAAGCTCTGCTGCTTGCTTGGTGGCTAACATCGCTTTGGCTGACAACAGCTCGGTTTTTGGCGTTCGATTTTGACTTTTCGCCATATTGGTAAAGTTCAATGTTTGAGTAGGATCATAACGCAGTGGTTCTGGTGAGATAAACCAGCCACGCCTATCTTCGCGATAAATACGACCTTCCGACTCAAGTAGTGACAACGCTTCACGCAGCGTTACACGAGTCGTGTCAAAAGACTCTGCTAACTTTCTTTCTGCTGGCAATTTTTGTCTTGGTGTGAGCATTCCTGAGTCTATTTGCTCAACGATAGCGTCTTTAATTTTTACGTATTGCACACCGCATCCTTAATTCAATCATTGTTATTAGCGCTTGCGCCACGCTTGAGTTCGACCTTCAAACAGCTTTCCAACAAACATATGGGTAAGTTTTGCCACCGCTGCCGATAGCATGATCATCACTGCCATTGCCGCAGCACTGCCCGTCTGCCCTGCATCGTCCATATTCAGCACCGCTACTGATGCCGGAATGGTGTTGGTTGAATACAAGAATACTACTGCCGATGTGGTTGTTAAAGCATTGATAAATAAATATATCGCTATATCTAATACCGCTGGTAAACAGCAAGGCAGCGAAACTTTGAAAAACAGCTTATATTGTGGGAGTTTAACCGAAGCAGCGGTGGCTTCAATCTCTGCCGGTAACTGCTTCAGAGCTGTCAAAGCTGTCATGTGTCCAACCGTGTAATAATGGACAATGGTATTAATCACCAGAAACGCCATCGTACCGTACATGACACCCAACGGGTTGTTGGCATCGTTAAAATAGAAGATATATCCCAAGCCGAGTACGAGTCCAGGTACCGCCATGGGAATCACACTCATCATTTGCATCGCTTGACGAACGGGAGCGAAGGCACGACCTTTTTCAATACAATAAGCACCGACAAAGATAACTACAGAACCAATAATCGCCGTCCACGTCGCCAGTTTCAGCGAATTAAAGTACGGACTCCACCCATAGGTACTCATCTCAGCAAAGTTATAGTTATTTAGCGTCAGCGCCTTGTTCCAAGGCCAAAACGTCACTAGTGAGCCATAAACCGCCATACCAAGTACCGCTAGAACCGCGAAGGAAATAACCAGGCAATAAACGAAGCACACCGAGTCTCGCAGTTTATTAGGGGATGGTTGATAAGGCACAGAACGACTGTCCAACATGCTCTTTTGCTTTTTTTGTACCCAGCGATCAACCGCAAAGGCCAATACCGCAGGAAGCAGAAGTAAGATACTGGTGACCGCCCCCATGGAGAAGTTTTGCTGCCCCACCACTTGCTTGAATATATCCGTAGCCAGCACGTTGTAACTGCCACCAATGACCTTAGGCACACCAAAGTCACACACCACCAGCGTAAAAACGACGATGAGCGTACTGATCAAACCGTACTTAGCCGCAGGCAATGTCACCATAAAGAAGGTCTTGAACGGAGAGGTTTTTAGAGCTCGAGCCGCTTCGTAAAGCCTAGCATCTGAGGTGCGTAAAGAGGTGTTAAGAATCATCAAGGCGTGAGGGAATGTCCAAAATATCAAGCCTAGAGAAATGCCAACTAAGCCATAGACTGAATGCCCATGCAGCAACTCTTTTGCGACGCCCTGATTACCAAACAGAAAAATCAAACTGATAGCAGGCAGCAGAGAAGGCGCTAATATTGGAGCTGTTCCCATCAGTTGAAACACGCCTTTAAAGGGCATACAAGAGCGCGTTAATGCGAACGCATGCCCAAACGCCAAAAAGCCCACTACAACGGTCACAATCAGACCAAGGGTAAAGGTATTGCTTAGTGAATACCATAAACTGTCGGTAGCAAAATAGGTGGCAAAGTTTTGTAGACCAACAAACTCACCGTCGCTGTTTTGGACACTCTTTTTCATCATGGCCCAAAGAGGCATCAAGATAAACAATGTCATCGCCACAAAAAGGAACGTCAGAAGACCAAACAAGACAATATTGTCTTTGCTCATTGTTGAGCTCGCTTTTTGCGTTGCCAACTGTGCAATTCGTTGTTTCATAGATCCGCCTGTCGTAAAGGTTGAAGATGCTTGCATGTCTGTCCCTTAAGCCGCCGACTCTAACGTTGCACTCAGCGATGGATAGCCCAGCAAACCACTTTCAGAAAACGCAACATAGCGAATATCATTACGGCGCAGATTAAGTTCATTCGCCTGTTTCACGGGTACGTCCACATATAGGGCGTTGGCCATTGGTGCATGTTGCATTGCCACTTCGACGCGATAGTAAGACCCTTGAAATTCCTTGGATAACACTCTGACAGGAATAGCGTTCGAAGCGTGCTCGACAAAGTGCAGACTCTCCGGTCGCACGGCTAAATCAAATATATCGCCATGCTTTAGAGTCATATTGTCTAACGTAGGCAAACGCAACATAGACTCAGCCACGCGCATGGTGTTAGCAGATGGCACCGATGCTTCGATAAAATTCATACTGCCAACAAAATCAGCGACAAATCGAGTCGCAGGTTGCTCGTACACCTCTTGTGGCGTTCCAACCTGCTCAATCACACCGTGGTTCATCACCACAATGCGGTCAGCCATGGATAGCGCCTCCTCCTGATCATGAGTCACCATGATGGTGGTGATACCGAGTTTGCGTTGCATCTGACAGATCTCATCTCGAAGGTGAGTACGCACTTTCGCATCCAATGCAGAGAGCGGCTCATCCAGAAGCAGCAGACCCGGAGACAACGCCAATGCACGAGCCAGAGCCACACGCTGTTGTTGACCACCTGATAGTTGGTTAGGAAACTTCTCTCCCGAGGTTGGCAAGCCGATCATTTCTAGCCAGTGCTCTACTTTTTCAAGCGCCTCTTTGTTCGACATCCCTTGGTTCTTAAGACCGATAGCAATGTTCTCTTGTACCGTCAGATTTGGAAACAACGCGTATGACTGGAACACAATGCCAAAATCACGCTTCTCTGGTGGTAAAAACGTAATCGCCTCATCCGCTTGATGGATTTCTCCTGAGGTTGGAAGATCCAAACCCGCAATAGCGCGGAGCAACGTCGTTTTACCGCAGCCAGAAGGGCCGAGGAAACAGACGAACTCGCCTTTGTTAATGGACAAGGAAATATGCTTTAATGCCGTGAACTGACCAAATTGCTTCACCACATTGTTGATTTCTAGATAAGGTTTGGATACTGACATCGTTTACTCTCCAAATGGTATATACCAAATTTAAATCTGGTATATTTCATTGGGATGACAGTTTTGTAGCAGGTTGATTGCAGTTTAATGATTGGCTTTTCTGGTGTGATTGGAGAGCAGAAATGACAAGAGGAAGATCGATAACAATCTCCCTCAATAGCTTATAATCTACCAATTCCCAGTTATTTTATTTCTTTAAAATTAGGATTTAGGCTCTGACTTTCCATCAAACTTTTTCGACCATGTTTTTAAGATCTCAGCACGATCGGCACCCATTTTCGCAAAATCCATCTCAGCCATCGCACCTTCAACTTCAGGGTAGTTCGAGACCACTGCTTTCACGTCTTTATGAGCAACCACTGGGTAGGATTCAACGTAGAGTTCGTTCGCCGCTTTTGACACTGACCAGTCAACAACACGCTTCGCCGCCTCAGACTCTTTCACCAAACCCACAGCCTCTGATTCCCAACCAATGCCTTTAGGTGTGATAACCGCGAGAGGCGCGCCTTGATTCTTGAGCTTCGCACCACGCACAGCCATCGAAATACCGATTGCCACCTCACCCATCGCAGCTTGAACACAAGGCTTTGAGCCAGAGTGCGTGTAATGTGCCATGTTGTTATCGAGTTTTTTCATGTAATCCCATGCTTGGTCCTCACCCATGTTTTGTAGCCAAGCTGAGACTTGCATATAACCTGTTCCTGATGAAGCAGGATTAGGCATGGCAATATGACCTTTGTACTCTGGTTTGGTTAAATCTTCCCATGACTGTGGCTTAGGTAGGTTGAGTTGCTTTGCCACCGCTTCGTTAAAACACACAGCATTGAAAAATGCATCATTGCCAAACCAAGCTTGATTAGATTGTGGGTCATTCAAACTGGCATTTAGCTCATCTGCACCTTTTGGAGTATAAGGCTTAAGAATCCCCTCTTCTTTAAGCAATGCCATAGAAGAGCCTGCTAATCCCCACACAACTTCGGCATGCGGATTGTTTTTTTCAGCAAGAAGTTTGGCCGTCATGATGCCCGTTGAATCTCGAACCCATTTGATTTTTACATCCGGATTTTCTTTCTCAAACGCATTCTTATATTTCGCCAGAATGTCAGTTTCGAAAGCGGTATACACCGTGACTTCCGTTGCTGCTAGTGCATTTGTCGCTAGTAGAGAAACCAGTGTCGCTAGTGTTCCCTTCATCAAACGGTTTTTCATCATTCTCTCCAGTTAGATTTGGTCTGTACCAGTTTGTGCGTTAAACGTTAAATTCCAATTATGACGATTAAATGAACGAATAATGGCAGTTTAAAGAAACTTTGATTGGCAAGGAGAGCGAGTGTGAAAGTTTTATGAAACCTTAAGTTGTGCCGTTTACTTCCCCTAATTATCGCTGTTAGGTTAACCAAAACAAATTGGTATAGTCCAAATAGAGAAATAACATGAAGAACGATTATTTGCTGTTAACTCCAGGTCCTTTGTCTACATCAGAAACGGTGCGTCAAGCGATGCTTAAAGACTGGTGTACGTGGGACGATGAATACAATAAAGATGTCGTCGAAGTCATTCGTGCCAAGCTGACCCAATTAGCGACTTCCCATCACGGTTATACCAGCGTTTTAATGCAAGGTAGTGGTACTGCGTCGGTAGAGGCAACTATTGGCAGTGCCATCAGTAAAAACGGAAAGTTGCTTGTCATCGACAATGGCGCATACGGTGCGCGTATCGCCCAGATCGCAAGCTATCTCAATATCGCAACCCAAGTAGTTGCTCCAGGCGAGGTTAGCCAACCGAATATTGATGCTATTGATACGCTGCTCAAGCAAGATGACACGATTACTCACGTTGCCATCGTACACTGCGAAACTACGACAGGCATGCTGAACCCTATTAAGCAAATTGCATCGTTGGCAAAACAACATGGCAAAGTGGTCATTCTAGACGCGATGTCGAGCTTTGGTGGTATTCCAATGGATATTGGTGAGTTGGGTATCGACTTTATGATCAGCTCTGCCAACAAATGCATCCAAGGTGTTCCTGGCTTTGGGTTTGTTATTGCCAAGCAAACAGAGCTTGAGAAATGTAAAGGTCAGGCCCGCTCTCTCAGTCTCGATCTTTATGACCAATGGCAATGTATGGAAGTTAACCACGGCAAGTGGCGCTTCACTTCGCCAACTCATACTGTGCGCGCCTTCTATCAAGCATTAATTGAGCTGGAACAAGAAGGTGGGATTTCCGCTCGCCATCAACGTTACTTTACCAATCAGAAAACGCTGGTTGAAGGCATGCGTTCGCTAGGCTTTCGCACACTTCTTAACGACGATTTGCACTCACCGATTATCACTTCATTCTACTCGCCAGAGCACAGTGATTATCAGTTCAAAGAGTTCTACGACCGTCTAAAACAGCAAGGGTTTGTAATTTACCCAGGCAAAGTGTCCAACGCGGACTGTTTCCGTATCGGTAACATTGGCGACGTACACCCTGAAGATATTGAGCGCCTTATCATTGCCATCAAAAAGGCAATGTATTGGGAGGTAGCATAATGCCAGAGCAAGCAACCCATTTACGCAGCGAGGGGGACGTGAATAATACGCCCGCTCGCCACGAGTGGAATCAGAACATTCAAGACCAAGCGACTCAAGCACTGCTTAAACGTGACTCGGATGTGTTTCTGCATCAATCAATGTCCACGCCTTGCTTGGATTCTTTAGAAGCAGCTGAAGGTATCTACATTCAAGATACCCGCGGTAAGCGCTATATGGATTTTCACGGCAACAATGTTCATCAACTCGGCTATGGTCATCCTCATGTGATTAAACGAGTGACCGAGCAGATGCACTCGTTACCGTTTTCGCCACGTCGCTTTACCAACGAAACGGCGGTGCAATGTGCAGAAAAACTAACGCAGATTTGCGGTGGAGATTTGAGCCGTGTGTTATTTGCGCCAGGAGGCACTTCCGCTGTAGGCATGGCACTTAAGTTAGCACGCTACATTACCGGCAGCCACAAAGTAGTTTCATTATGGGATTCTTTCCATGGTGCGTCACTGGACGCCATTTCTGTCGGAGGTGAAGCCTGCTTTCGTGAAGGTATGGGGCCTTTGATGGCAGGTGTTGAGCGTATTCCACCCGCCGTGTCTTACCGAGGTGCCTTGCCTTCTCAAGATGGCAGCGATGTACATTATGCAGATTATCTAGAATACGTTATCGAGAAAGAAGGCGGCATAGGTGCCTTTATTGCTGAAGGTGTTCGCAATACCGATGTTCAAGTGCCAAGTAAAGCCTACTGGCAACGCGTACGCGAAATATGTGACAAGCATAATGTGCTGTTGATTATCGACGACATCCCAAACGGTATGGGCCGAAGCGGTGAGTGGTTCACCTATCAAGCCTTTGATATCGAACCGGATATTTTATGCATTGGTAAAGGTTTCGGTGGTGGTTTGGTGCCTATCGCCGCCATGGTAACCAAAGAAAAATACAACACCGCTGCAGAGATTTCTCTGGGTCACTATACCCACGAGAAGAGTGCGCTTGGCTGCGCGGCGGCACTGGCTACCATGGAAGCCATTGAACAAGAGAATCTTTTAGAAAAAACACGTCGTGACAGTGAGTATGTCAAAGCTCGCCTAGAAACGATGAAGCAACAGTATCCAGTCATTGGTGACGTACGCGGTATTGGTCTACTCTGGGGTGTGGAATTAGTGAAGAGTCATGTCACTAAAGCACGCGCATTCGATGAGGCAGAACAAGTTCTTTACCAATGTCTGAACCACGGACTGAGTTTTAAGGTGTCGCAAGGCAACGTTATTCAGCTTAGTCCCCCCCTCGTTATTACTCGTGAAGAGCTGACGACCGCACTCGATATTTTCGAGCAAGCAATCACTAAAGTATGTAAGGATTTCAACTATGTCTAATTCATCTCCAATTCAAGCCATTGTATTCGACTGGGCAGGAACTATCGTGGACTTTGGTTCATTTGCACCAACGAGTATTTTCGTGGAAGCATTTAAACAAGGTTTCGACTTCGATATTACGCTTGCCGAAGCTCGTGAGCCTATGGGCATTGGTAAATGGGACCACATTAAAGCGGTCGGCCAATTACCAGAAGTAAAAGTGCGCTGGGTTGCGCAATTCGGCAAAGAGATGAGTGATTCAGATGTAGACGCTATTTACGCTGCTTTCATGCCTTTGCAAAAAGCCAAAGTCGCCGATCATGCCGAGCCGATTCTTAATGCCGTTGAGGTGGTGAATTCATTCAAAGATAAAGGAATCAAGATTGGCTCTTGCTCTGGTTACCCGAGAGAGGTCATGGATGCACTTATTCCTGTCGCTGCGGACTATGGCTACAAGCCGGATTATGTGGTTGCCACAGATGATCTCCCTCAAGGTGGCCGCCCTGCACCATTTATGGCACTGAAAAACGTTATTGAGCTTGGTGTTGGCTGTGTTGGTGCTTGTGTGAAAGTCGATGACGCTGCGCCGGGCATCGAAGAAGGTCATAATGCGGGAATGTGGACCGTTGGCCTGCTGCTATCAGGCAACGAAGCAGGCTTAACGTTTGACGAATACCAATCAGCGGATCACGCCACTCTTAATGCAGCTCGTGAGCGCGCTCGCACGAAACTTGGCAAAGCATCACCGCACTACCTCATCGATACCATCGCCGACCTCCCAGACGTCGTAGCGGATATCGAAAAACGTCTTGCTGCTGGCGAACGTCCTTAACGACGACATTTCGACAGTACAAGAAGCGCGCTAAGCTCCTTTGGCTTATCGAGTATTTGAACGCAAAAACCCGCAGCCTAGCTGCGGTTTTTTGCGTTCTGTTCGCAGTGCGATGTTTTGTAACGATATTTTGACGTGGGATTACATTGTTCAACTGAAGTAATCGATCTGATCGTAAGTTACTGATTCAACCCTATCGAATTCCACAACAAAGCTAATACTAGCAACCGCACTCTACGACTAATGTCTAACTGTCTGAGACTATTTGTTTTTTTTCGATTGGTATAAGGTACTAACAACTGATTTTCAGGCGTCACAAAAAGAGTTCTCGAGTCTTTGTCGTAGAAAATATGTAGACAACTACTCGCGTAGTCTTCGTACAGTGAATAAATAACGTTGGTTGGAAAAACACACCTTAGAGTGTGAGCGAAAGGAATCAAAATGAGCAGTACTATAGAGTCCGTGCATATACGAGTAGATAAGCCTCAGGTCAACGAGGATGAACTAACTTATGAACAACAACATAAACCAAGATCGAAATTTGATACCCGAGAACAATATTTAGAGCATGAATTACAAATCATGGCACCCAAACGCTGGCGCGCCAATCTGCCGTTTAAGGATTATCGATTTGAGCTCGAAGACACCATCCCAGCTATGGCGGCGACGATTGGTAAAGTAGTTATGGTGGGCGCCATTGCAGCCACCTTTGCTGGAGCGCTTGGGCTAAATGAAGGCTTTGTTTTGGAAAATGTTCGTTATGAATTACTCATTGCATCTGTTTTCATTATTCTTTTCTCAGGATTCTTATTACCGACTGCTAATCTCGCAGGCACACACGGCCCACTAATCCCTTTAATTCCTATTGTCGTCGCAGCAGGCGGGCATCCTATGGCTTTTGGGTTGCTGATTGGCGCTTTTGGCTTAATCTTAGCCATCAGTAAAGGCGGCAGTATGTTGGCAAGTCTCACGAGTAAAGGTGTGTGTGGCGGTTTATTACTCTACCTTGGCTTTGTTGGAACCGTTTCTCAAGTTAAAAAACTGTTTGCTTGGGCTGAGGGAATAGGCATGAGTCATATTGCGTTTGTCGTGATCTTCTGCACTATTATTTTGTATGCTTTATTGGAACATTTTCGTAAGCGTTGGCTAGCCGTTCCTCTTAGTTGCTTGTTAGGTGGTTCGTTAGCTTTTGCCATGGGTGCTCCGTTTTCTTTTCAAACCGAGCCTGGGTTACCCAATATGAACCCTATGTATTGGTGGGGAGAGGATACTGGCTGGATGCTCGGCTTACCCACAATTGAACATTTCATGGTGGTACTGCCCTTTGCTATTTTAGCAGTGGCCATGTGGTCGCCAGATTTTTTAGGGCATCAAGTGTTTCAAAAAATCAGCTATCCAGACCGTACAGAAAAAGTCCATATGAACATTGACGATACCATGACCACGGCTTCAATTCGTCAAACGTTCGGCTCTCTGCTCGGTGGTACTAATTTTACTTCTTCATGGGGCACTTATATCGTGCCGGCCGCTATAGCTAAACGCCCTATTCCTGCCGGTGCCTTGCTGACAGCACTGTTCTGCATCATAGCGGCAGTTTGGGGCTACCCTATGGATTTAGCTATATGGCAACCTGTACTTTGCGTTGCGTTAGTTGTTGGAGTGTTTGTTCCACTCCTAGAAGCAGGAATGGAAATGACGCGCGAAGGGAAAACCACGCAATCGGCGGCTATCGTTGTATTTTCTTCCGCACTAGTTAACCCAGCATTTGGCTGGTCTCTGACCATGCTGTTAGATAACTTAGGCTTAGTCGGCTGTAAAGAACGTAGCGGTGAGCTAAGTAAAATGAGCCGTTGGGTGCTACCTGGAGTTATGTTTGTTGTGCTAAGTAGTGTGATGGCGTTGGTTGGTCTTCTACCAGGGATACCTGCGATTATCCCAAGCTTTCGTTAACCTTTAGATAAGCTCTCTATACGGGAGAATAGTTTGAAGGTACTTTTTCTAACCTGATAGAAACGGTTTAGTTCAGTGGTTCTAAACCGTTTATTCCCTTTTCGATGCTAGTTGCCATCAAATATCCAAATACAGTCATTCCTGTGAAGGCAGGAACCTACTGACAACGCCCACTGAATCATATGGTCTACTCCACGAGCAGTCTGACGAGGCAGGCTTATTTTTGCCCCATTATGAGCCAGTGCAAAATTGAGTTTGATTTCAACATCCGAAATTTGACTCACTTTTCCTCATGCCTAGAGCTCTGACTATGTGGTCGAATTGAGCGTACGACTACAAATCCCCAATAATGCACTAGATTAGCGGTATAGAGTCAGCTGAAATAAACGGCTGTCCCTCTAAAGTCTGAAATTTCCTGAATGCTCGATCAGACACTTATTTGTTAATTATTGTTGTAGGCAACTCATAAAATCCCACTATGTGGAATTTTAATCTCACACAGTGGAATCGAGGTGGTGATCACAATTACAACATCTGTAAAACACTATATTAGCTTTACTGACAATTTGTAACTATTCACCCGCGAG
>NZ_JPJA01000086.1:36251-66101 GCF_000733315.1 Vibrio sp. ER1A | reverse complement strand
GTATCTATATATCATTCTTATGTTTACTGGTTCTTTCAATATTCTTTATCAGCATTTATCTACATCAAATTACTTACCTAAGGAGATTGCATGCTAAACATCCCAAACTTACGTCACCTGCGAGCTATCTCAGAAGTCGTCCAGACGGGAAGTATTAGTAAAGCATCTGACTCAGTATTTCTTTCTCAGCCAGCGATAACTCAGGCCATCTCCAAACTTGAAAAAAACATCAATAGTGAATTGTTCGAACGCACCAGCGACGGCATGACACCAACAGAACAAGGAAAAGCGTTCGCATTTCGAATTGACCGAGCATTAGAGAACATAAGCCAGGGCATTGCTAACGCACTCAAGGTCGCCACTAAACAACGAAAGAGCAGTGTGCAACGCTACCTCTTCAATATCACGACAACCCAATTAAAAGCACTGATCGCTGTGGCAAATGGACAGAGTTTTACTGAGGCCAGTCGAATACTGGAAGTATCACAATCATCTGTCTACCGAGCATCGAAAGATCTTGAACATCTTCTCGGTTTCACACTGTTTGAAAAAACCAGTACCGGCGTCACACTCTCCAAAGCTGGATCGGTTTTGAACAAAGCGAGTAAACTCGCTTTTGTAGAGATAAAACAAGGACTTGATGAGGTTGATCTGTTAAGTAATCGTCACAGTAGTACTATCACTGTCGGCTGCCTACCTCTTGCTCGAACTGGCCTACTACCTAGCACTATTAATGAATTCTCCTTAGCTTACCCAGACTGCCAAATACACGTTGTTGATGGCCCCTATAAAGATCTTCTCAACCATTTAAAGTATGGCGAGATCGACATTCTCGTGGGTGCATTGCGCTTTCCCATACCAAGCACTGACATCCGCCAAGAAACATTATTTGAATCCAAAAACACCGTACTTTGCCGAGTAGACCACCCTCTTACACAAAAAGACCATATCAGCTTAGAGGATCTGCAACAATCCAGTTGGGTTGTGTCATCAAAAGCAACACCAACTCGAAAGATGTTTGAAGATCTTTTCACTAAAGCTGATATCGAAGTGCCAAGTCGACTGGTCGAAGCCAGCTCACAGATGCTGGTAAAAGAGCTGCTATTGGGCAGTGATCGGTTGACGTTACTTTCTCAGCATCAAATTCAACGAGAACTCAGAGAAGGACACCTAACTGCCCTACCTTTTGAAGGTGACGATCAGTCCCGACCTATTGGTTTAACCGTTCGCAAGAACTGGTTTGCTACCTCTGTACAAAAACATTTCTTGCAATTATTAAGAACAAACGGCGTCAAAATGGCGGTCTAATTCGACCGCTTTTTTTTCAAAATTGAATACCCTTACTCTTTAATTGATTATCCATACCGAATGGCCAATGGTACTGTTTTGCTGTAACCAAAAATAATTAAAGACGACAAGGTGGTTATAGTGAGGGTCACAAGAATTGCATTTATTGGCTTTGGTGAAGCGGCGAAATCTTTTATTTCCGCTTGGAACAATAAAGCTCCAGAAATAATGAATGCATTTGATATAAAAACAAATAGTTCCTTAACTAGGGAAACAAAACTTCTCGAATATATCGATTATGGCGTCCAAGGTACATTCAGAGCGCAAGAGGCTATTCGTGGCGCGCAAGTCGTGTTTTCTCTTGTAACAGCAGACCAGGCTGAAACAGCGATAAAAGATATCATCCCGTCGCTGGGTCACAAGCAGCTGGTTTTGGACTGCAACTCTTGCTCTCCACAAACAAAAAAGGAGCTTGCCAGGCTAACAGAACAACAAGGTTCAAACTATGTTGATGTCGCTATCATGGCGCCTGTACTTCACAGCGCTCCAGCGATTCCGGTTAACCTTTCAGGTCCTAAAGCCAAACAAGCCGCCAGTTACCTCACCAGTTTGGGGTTTAAGACGCAAGTCATCTCAGAGAGGGTTGGAGATGCATCAAGCATTAAAATGCTGCGCTCAATACTCGTCAAAGGCTTTGAGGCGCTCACTACCGAATGTCTTGTTGCTGCACGCAAGTCGGGAGTAGAAAAACAAGTACTTAAGTCCTTAAGCGACACCTACCCTGATCTGCCACTGGCTAAGCTAAGTCGCTACCACATGGAAAGAATGCTCAATCACGGAGAGCGACGACATTCTGAGCTTAAAGAAGTCGAAGCATTACTGAAGGATCTCAAGATAGACCACTCTATGGTGACGGGTGCCATGAACTGGCATCAGATGTTGGGCGCTATGCCCATAGAAGAGCAGCAACTGCCCTTGGAAGAACTGTCAGACGAAATAATCAAACACTTGCACGCGCCAAATTAACTCGCGAGTGCAAAAATATTACCAATCCAAACCCTATATCGCTTGAATACAAAAGGAATGATTATGAACGTGTGTGTCGTGGGCGCAACAGGCGCTTTTGGTCAAAAACACCTCGAAGCTTTACGTAATATCGAAGACGTCAATGTAACCGCTTTGGTGGCTCCCGAGCAGGACAAACTTGATCAACTTATTACCGAGCAATATCAAGCCGCACAAGGCTTCAGTTCTCTCGAACAAGCGCTGAAGTCCGACGACTTCCAAGCTGTAATCCTTGCGACGCCAACACAAATGCACGCTGAACAAGCGATACAGTGTATGGAAGCAGGCAAACACGTTTTGGTTGAAATCCCAATGGCTGACAATATCGAGGACAGCTATAAAGTCGTTGCAACACAAAAGAAAACCGGTGTCGTTGCCATGGCTGGACACACACGCCGCTTCAACCCTAGCCATCAGTGGATACACAACAAAATAGCCGCGGGTGAGCTGAATATTCAGCAAATGGACGTTCAAACCTATTTCTTCCGCCGCACCAATACCAATGCGAAGGGAGAGCCGAGAACGTGGACGGATCACCTACTTTGGCACCACGCTTGCCATACCGTCGATCTTTTCCAATATCAAACGGGTCAAAAAGCCTCCAAAATCCAAGCAATGCAAGGACCGATTCATCCTGAACTTAACATTGCCATGGACATGAGTATTGGAATGAAAACCCCATCAGGTGCGCTGTGTACACTGTCTTTGTCATTCAACAATGATGGACCGTTTGGCACCTTCTTCCGTTATATCTGCGATGAGGGAACCTATATTGCCCGTTATGATGACTTATTTGATGGCAATGAGAACCCTATCTCGCTTGAAGGCGTTGCTGTTTCAAATAATGGTATCGAACTGATCGATAGAGAGTTTATCGACGCTATCCGCACGGGTCGCGAACCTAATTCCAGCGTTGCAAGCTGCTTACCAGCGATGGAAACCCTGCATGAACTTGAACAACAACTGCAAGAACAGTAGGGACAACGCAATGCGAAAGATTGGTGAAACTACGTTAGCTCCAGTGGCACTAGGTTGTATGAACCTGTCCCACGCCTATGGGACACCACCGACTGAGAAGCACGGTATTGAGCTTCTCAACCAGGCACTAGATCTCGGTTACAACATGCTAGATACCGCTGCGCTGTATGGGTTCGGAGACAACGAGCAACTACTAGCTAAAGCGGTGGGACATCGCCGCAATGAGTATTTGCTTTCGAGCAAGTGCGGCATGTTCAAAGGAGCTAATGGTAAACGCACCATAGATGGTCGCCCTGAAACACTTCGCCAGACTTGTGAGCAAGCACTTCGTCGATTAAAAACCGATGTGATCGACCTTTATTACCTGCATCGTTGGGACAAATCCGTTCCGATAGAAGACAGTGTGGGCGAGCTCTCAAGGCTCTTCGACGAAGGTAAGATTAAACACATTGGCTTATCTGAAGTGTCGGCAAATACACTCGAAAAAGCGCATGGCATCCATCCTATTGCAGCAGTGCAATCGGAATATTCTCTATGGTCGAGAAATGCTGAAATCGCTGTGATTGATAAATGTCGTGAGCTTGGCAGTGCGTTTGTTTCATTCGGCCCTGTCGGACGTGGCATTCTCAGTGGTGAATTGCAAAGCAATCAATTTGTCGCAGGCGATATTCGTAATGCTATGCCTCGCTTCGATGACGATCACTTCAGCACTAACTTAGCGACAGTCGATAGGTTTGCTTCCCTGCTTCCAATGTTTGCCGAAGAAAATACGTCTCTGCCATCCCCAACATTGGCGCAATTTGCATTGGCTTGGACACTCGCAAAAGCACCCAACTCGATTGCATTGCCCGGCACCACCAGCATCAAGCACTTAGAAGACAACTGGAATGCTCAGCAATATTCAATCTCAAGCTCGCTATTAGATCAGATTGAACGCACTGTGCCGCAAACGGCGTTTATCGGTGGCAGGTACAACACTCAGACACAAACCGAGATTGATACTGAAGAGTATTAGCCTCAAACCAAACAATGAAGACAAGCTCAAAAAAGAGCGGTAAAGAAAGTGAAGGATTAACAACATGACAAAGAAAACAGCTTTAGTAATCAGTGCCCATTCTGCCGATTTCGTATGGCGCTGTGGCGGGGCCATCGCCCTGCATCAAAAACTCGGCTATGAAGTGACCATCGCTTGTCTTTCTTATGGCGAGCGTGGCGAGTCAGCAAAGCTATGGAAGCAAGAGGGAATGACGATTGAAGATGTTAAGCGCATCCGTCATCAAGAAGCGACAGCCGCTGCCGCCGCTCTGGGCGTTAAAGACATCCGTTTTTTCGACTTCGGGGACTACCCGCTTGAAATCGACAAAGAAGGCAAATACCAAATCGTCGATCTAATTCGTGAAGTTCAACCTGAGTTCATCATGACGCACTCTAAATGGGACCCTTACAACACCGACCACATGTACGCCACTGAGATCGTTCTTCAATGTCGAATGATCGCTCAAGCATGGGGCCATAACCCTGGTGAAAAAGTACTTGGTGCACCACAGGTTTACCTATTCGAACCACACCAGAGTGAGCAAATGGAATGGAAACCTAACACCTTCTTAGACATCTCTGAAGTTTGGGAAAGCAAAAAAGCAGCCATCGAATGCATGCAAGGTCAGGAACATCTATGGACATTTTATGAAAACCTTGCTGAAAATCGTGGCAATCACTTTAGAAGAAATTCTGGCGGACAAGCCGGTGGTAGAAGTTGTCAACATGCAGAAGGTTTTCAGGCTATCTTCCCGCAATGTGTCGACTCGTTGTAACGCACATTAATGCGTGCATGAGTGCATTAAAACACTCAAAACAATAGCAATAAAACCGCACGCATATCTCTATTGCCTCATGGTTGAGGCAATAGTGCAACGATCACAAAATCGCCATTTGTATAAGGGCTAAATTACAAATAACAAGCTTAAAACGACTGTAAGTAACACGATCACTATATGATTAGACTGGTCAACTTACACTCGCCACGACTATAAAATTACAACTCCAGGGACGAGACAAACATGAAAAAGAACATCCTAATTGCAGCACTGCTCACTGCTGCAATGACTTCCACCGCGTCACTTGCTGCCGAACGCATTTCAATTGGTACTGGCGGTACTGGCGGTCTGTTTTACGTTATCGGTGCGGGTATCGCAGAAACGGTAAATAAACATGTTGACGATACAACCGCTCGCGCAGAAGTGACTGGCGCATCTGTCGAAAATAACCACAGAGTCGCTGCTGGCCAAATGACGATCGGCTTCTCTTCTTCTTCCACACTGTTTGAAGCTAAAAATGGACAGGGACCGTTTGAAAGAACAGGTGCCTTAGATGTTGCAAGTGTCGCCTATCTTTATCCCGCGGTTTTACAGGTGGCTACCATCGAAGGCAAAGAGATTAATTCGTTTGACGACTTGAAGGGTAAACGTGTGAGTGTGGGTCCTCCGGGCAGTAATGCTGCCGTTATCACGCAGCGTTTGCTTGAAGAGTATGGCGTCTTCAAACAGATAACCCCACGCTTTTTATCATACACAGAGGGCGTAAAAGCGCTTGTTAGTGGACAAGTTGATGCCACAGTTGTTTTAGCCGGTGCGCCAACCTCTTCTCTCATCGATTTAAACTCTCAAGTAGATATGAAGCTACTTTCCGCCGATGAAGAGAAGCTCCAAAGCATGGTCGAAAAGTATCCTTTCTATCAAGTCGCTCAATTGCAGCCAGGGGTTTACTCTGATATTGCAGAGCCAGTTACGGTCATTAATGACCCAGCGATTTTGTTCACCAGTAGTAAAGTAGACCAAAATCAAATCTACAGCATAACCAATGCAATTTTCTCTAACTTGGATGAACTGGTTCAAGTGCATCCCCAAGCTAAAAATATCCAATTAGAAACTGCTCCAACGACCCCTATCGAATTGCACCCGGGTGCAAAACAATACTTCGACGAGTCTAAAGCCAACTAAAGGAACTCTCTATGAAGCAGACCTCTTTCTCAAGTCTGCTTCTTCCATCTGAGTCCTTAGGTCGGAAGGAGCAACTTGTCGTATCTATTTTGTTCAGTGTATTAGCCGTTGCGACGGCTGGTCTTGTTCTTTACGGCGCCTATTACGGGGGCATCACTGCCCTACTTTTACGTTCATCATTTTTCTCTTTAGTCGCTTGTGCGGCCATGGTTTTCTACGCCTCCCAAACACAGTCAGTGTTGCTACGAACTGGTCTCTACTTGCTGTCCCTCATCGCGTTAATTCCCGGTCCCTACTTATGGAACTCTTATATCGACATCATCATGCGTGGTGCGATGTCCGTTTCTGAAGACATTTGGGTATTCCTCGCGCTCATCTTGGTCATTTTTGTATTTGTAAGGCTGGCTGTTGGCCGAGCTCTGATCATTTTAATGGCCACTGCTTTTGCTTATGTTTATTTTGGTGACTTAATTCCAGGTGAGTACGGACACGGTGGCTATGACCTGCACCGCTTAACATCAACACTGCTTCTTTCAACGGAAGGTGTTTATGGTGTGCCTATGGGGGTCGCCGTAGAGTACATTTTCTTGTTCGGTTTATTTGGAACCATACTCACGAAGATAGGAACCGGAGCCGTATTTGTTGATATCGCTAGAGGATTAACAGGACGCGTTCAGGGTGGACCTGGATTATCCGCAGCGCTATCGAGCGCCTTGCTTGGTTCTCTCAATGGCAGTGCGGTAGCAAATGTGGTCACCACGGGTACATTCACTATCCCTCTAATGAAGCGTGTTGGCTACAGCCCGAAATTAGCAGGCGCGATAGAAGCCGCTGCCTCGTCAGCAGGACAGATTATGCCACCTGTCATGGGGGCTGCTGCTTTCTTAATGGCAGAAATGATCGGTGTTCCTTACGCAGAAATCGCACTGGCTGCCTTAGTTCCTGCACTACTATATCTACTCGCACTAATGATTTCAGTGCGCTTAGAAGCAGGCCGATTAGGCCTTAAACCCGACTCTGAGGCGGGCTGGGCACTACTTAAAACGACCCTGCAGACTAAGATTTACCTGCTATTGCCTCTGGCCGTCCTAGTGGGTCTGATGATCTCCGGACAGTCACCGACCCAAGCTGCGGTCATGGGTATTATTGCCGGCCTGGTTATTAGTCCATGGCAGCCAGAGACTCGTGTTAACTGGGCCGATCTGATTGATTCCTGTAAGGACACCTTGGTCAATACACTGCCTATCGTAGCGGCTGTTGCCTCTGCGGGTATTGTGATTGGTATTTTGAACTTAACGGGCATGGGTCTGATGATTTCTGGCCTCATCATTGACGTTGGTGACGGCAGCCTATGGACGGTGTTGCTGTTAACAGCACTCGCTTCTTTTGTTCTTGGAATGGGACTGCCAACCTCAGCGGCCTACCTTCTGCTGGCCGTTCTCGTGGCGCCAGCAATGACACAGCTGGGCATGGAAACGATTTCCGCTCACATGTTCATTTTCTATTTTGGTTTGGTGTCGGCAATTACGCCGCCAGTTGCACTCGCAGCGTATGCCGCAGCCACGATATCAGGAGCAAACGCTAATGAGACAGCCATCGAATCAATGCGCTTAGGGTTTGTAAAATTACTCATTCCATTCTTATTTGTCACCATGCCAGGCGTGTTACTGATCGGTGATGGTTTGAGTATTGTTGTGGCCATTTCTCTAGCGACACTGGCAACAATATCCATGAGTATTGGTTTCTCTGGTTGGTTAGGCGTTCCATTGACATGGATGAAGCGAAGCGGCTTTATCGCTGCTGCGATTTTTATCGCTTGGCCAGAGGCTGCAACTAACTTTAGTACGCCGATAGTGTTAACCAGAGCGTTGGGCTTCATTTTGTTTGTCGCGCTTTGTTTCCTTGTAAGCGCTAAAGCCAAGGAGCAAGTGGCTCACGCTGTTTAGACACTAACATCTAAGGCAATGGAAAGCCTTTTTCCTGAGCTAGAACCTAGAACCCAGAACCTAAAAAACATGTTAGGCCAGTCGTTAAATCGGCTGGCCTTTTTTGCGTCGTTAAATGCGCCAACACCATGGCTAATCAAGTCTCTTCTCTTCATGGCTTTGGCCCCGGTTCTAGCTCTGACGCTCATCCAACACTCTTGTATTTCGCAGCATCCTTAGTAACTGGGTTGTTCGCAAAAGACTCTACCGATAGCGTACGCTACGCTAAAACCTCTTATTCGATTGATGCAGTATCAGAGCGTCTCCAGAGCCGTCACTTTCCCTAGATACTAAAAAACCTCAAGCATCACTGCTTGAGGTTTCAAAAAAGAGAGCGGTTAGACGTTTATGCCTAATTGTTCTCAATCAGCATGGTACCTGCACCCGTATTTGAAATAGGCGCGTGATAGCTACTTTTAAGAACATTTAACTCACCCGTTAGTGCGCCTCTCATGCCTAACCACATAATGAATTCCGCACCCTGTGCACCGCCTTGCTCCACCAGATCATAAATCGACAGTTTGGTCAGTGTTTCCGGATCATCAATGAGTTTTTCCATACAATAAAGATCAAACTCTTTGTTAATAAAGCCAGCGCGTTCGCCATCAAGTTGATGCGACAACCCTCCCGTACCAAGTACCACCACCTTAAGGTTTTGGTCATAACTTTCGATCGCTTTACCTATCGACTGACCGAAGTCAAAACAACGTTTCGGCGATGGCATTGGATGTTGCTCAACGTTGATGCAAACAGGAATCACCTTCATATGACCATAGCTAAAGTTCGGCCACATAAGCTGCATCGGAACCGTTAACCCATGGTCTACCTTCATTTCCTGGCAAATCGTAATGTCGAATTCATCTTCCACCAACTGGTTACAGATATGCCAGGAAAGCTCTGGGTCGCCTTTGATTTCAGGAATAGTCGGAATGCCCCAACCTTCATCGGCATTTTTATAAGAAGGAGCAGCACCGATCGCAAATGTCGGCTTTTTATCCAAGAAAAATTCCAATCCATGATCATTGTAGAAAACAACGGCTACATCCGGCTTAACCTCATCAAGCCAATGATGGATAGGTGGGTAGGCATCAAACAGTGGCTTCCAATAGTCCGTCTGCTGTAGATTGTTCTCAATAGCTTTACCAATTGAAGGAATGTGAGAAGTAGTAATACCGCCAACAACTTTTGCCATAATTATTTCCCCGCCTCTACTAACATTTGTTTGAATTCTTCTACTGTCATGCCCGTCTGTAACGCACCAATGTCTTGCATGTTTAGGCCTAACATTCCGACGAATTTTGCCAGGTAGTAAATACTGCCACCTTCGCGGATAAGCCCTAAGACATCACGCTGCTGAATCGCTGTTTTCTGAGCTTCTGTTAAGCCATATTTGTCGCAGTAGGCCATCTCATTAGCAGTGAATTCGTCACGACCACACTGCTCGTTGAGCGAATGACACATCTTATTTAGGCCGTAGCCTTTGCGTGCCATCTTGCCGTCAAACATCGTAGTACCAGGGATAGGTTTATTATTTAAGTAAGTCATGTTACATACTCTCCGGCCAGTAGAGTTTCATTGGATTAGTTACTAACAGCATCTGTTGCTGCTCTGCAGTCGTTGCAATTTGAGGGATCACATCCACCAAGTGACCATCATCTGGCGTATGTGACTTCATATTAGGGTGAGGCCAATCCGTCCCCCAAAGCACTCGGCTTGGAAATAAATCAACCAGAGTCTTAGCAAATGGCACAACATCCGAATAGTCTGGTGGAGTGAGTGTAAGCCGCTCAGGACAACTTACTTTGCACCAGATGTTTGGATTGCGCTCCATCAAAGAGATAAACTTTCCAAACTCCGGGCTATCGATACCTTTTTCGACATTAGGGCGGCCCATGTGGTCGATCACTACGGTCATGTTGAGCTCTTCAAGGAATGGAATGACATCGTCAATGTCTTGCGACTCAAAGTAGACAACCACGTGCCAACCTAACGGGCGAATTTTATCGGCAATAGCTCTTAGTTTTTCGACTGGCACGGTATCCACCAAGCGCTTCACAAAGTTAAAACGCACTCCGCGAACACCTGCTTTGTCCATTTCAGAGAGCTCTTGTTCGGTAATTGTCTCATCAACAAAGGCGATGCCACGCGCGAGCTCGCCTGCGGTTTCAAGCGCATCAACCAAAGCTCGATTGTCCGTGCTGTGACAAGAAGCTTGTACAATAACGTTACGGCTGAATCCGAGAAAATCACGTAACGCAAACAGCTGCTCTTTTGATGCATCACAAGGCGTGTACTTGCGGGCAGGTGAGTAGGGAAACTTTGAAGCAGGACCAAACACATGACAGTGAGCGTCCACGGCACCTTCAGGTACGACAAATTTAGGTTGGCTTGGATTAGGGTGGAATGGTAAGTAATCAGCGTCCATTTTTCTTCCTTGTTATATTCAGTAGGTCTGCTGTCCAAAGACGGTTCCATCAAACAACTTACGCGCTGTTCGAAGAATGGCCGCGGACTTTACCTGATTGTTTTCAACGTCCAACACCACACTCATCTTTCCTATTGGGTGTTCAACATCCATCTTAATTGGATCTTCTGTAGTGACTTTGGCAATTCGACTTGCTGGGGTTTCTGGCAACATGCATGCCGTTGCGACACTGACGGCACCTAAAACGCCAATCGAAGCATGACAGCGATGGGGTATGAACGTGCGAGTGGATACCGCTCCGCCATACTGTGGAGCACTAACCAGCGCCATCTTCGGCACTGATAACGCTCGCACATCTCCTAAATTCATCAACGGCCCCGCTTTTAGGCGAATCGACTCCAATCGCTGTTTTAACTCCACATTATCATCGAGTGCTTCACGTGATTCATCTCCAGTCAGACCAAAGTCTTTCGCGTTTAGCACTACCACTGGCATGCCATTATCAATCAGGGTAACTTCAACCCCTTCTATCACATCCACGTGATTACCACTTGGAAGTAGCGCGCCACAACTCGAGCCAGCAGTATCCTCAAAACAAACCGCAATAGGTGCTGACGTATTAGGTACGCCGTCTATGGCACAATCACCAACATAGCTGACTCGCTTATTCGGAGTTTTAACCGTCACCGTCGCAATTTGCATCGTGTTCTTCATAAAGATCCGAACAGAGGTTTCCCCCTCTTGCGCTTCCACCAATCCTCGTTCAATGGCAAAAGGCGCGACACCTGCCAAGATGTTGCCGCAATTTTGCTTCTCACTGATCAGCTTTTGATCCACAAAGACTTGCAAAAATAGGTAATCAATATCGACGCCTTCACGTGTTGAAGGCTCTACGACCGCCACTTTTGAAGTCAGAGGATCCGCGCCTCCAATGCCATCAATCTGCCTTACATCTGGCGACCCCATGATTGATAGCAAAAAAACATCTCGTTGCTTGTCATTGCTGGGTAAATCTTGATGGAGAAAGTAAGCACCCTTTGACGTACCCGAACGCATCCACATACAAGGTGCACTCAGCACTGGACTAGACATATTTCAGCCCTTTCTCAGCCAGGCGTTCGCGCATTTGGTAAATATCGAGACCGAGCTCACCATTGGCCAAACGAACTCGTTTGTTTTCTTCACGCTCCATACGAGCCAATGATTCATGCAGTACTTCTTCAGCTTCTTCGCGTCGAACGACCACTACGCCATCATCATCAGCCACCACAATATCGCCAGGATAAACAAGTTCACCAGCACACGTCAGCGGAACATTTACGGAACCAAGTGTTTCTTTGATGGTACCCTCGCTAAACACCGCTTTAGACCAAACTGGGAAGTTCATTTCTCGTAAATCACGAGTATCACGTACACCGCCTTCAATCACTAAGCCCACCACGCCACGAGCTTGCGCAGATGTAGCGAGAAGATCACCAAAGTAGCCGTGATTCGACGGGGAGGTTGGCGCAAAGATCAAGAAGTCACCCTCTTGCGCTTGCTCTATCGCCACATGCATCATCCAGTTATCACCTGCTGCACCCGATATGGTCAACGCAGAACCTGCTACGGCATCGCCTTGAAAAATTGGGCGCATGTAATGAGCAAGTAACCCCTTGCGGCCCTGCGCTTCATGAATCGTGGCGACGCCACATTTACGTAAGCTCTCAACCACATTTTTATCTGGTCTTTGAATATGTTGGACTACAAGATTGTTCTGCATGTTTTTACCTTATTATCCTTGTAAATATTTGAACGTACGGTTTGTTCTTGCTCTTCAAGCATTAATGCTCAAAGGCTGACAGACCGAGTGAAATGAGGCCAAAAGCATCCTTAAATGGCTCGGCTGAATGACTAAAGCCACTATAGCGACCAGGTTGGTGATGCGATATTTCAATTATTTTTCAAGGTATAAGATTTTGAGATAGAAGTGACATTTGCTGCGGGCAACGCACAGGATTAAAGCCTTGCCGCAAGGGGTTCTACAAAAAATGAATAGGTGTTAATAAAAAGCAATTATCGCAAACGGACAACATTTGATAGCGTGATGAAAACACAACAAGGAATGAACTATGATTCAATGCCGACTTATTGGACAGAACATCCAACGCTCTCAATCCCCTGCTTTTCACAATCAGCTAGCACGCTCGCTTAATATTGCTTTGAACTATGAGCTAGACGAACTCACAACAAACTGCGCTCATGAACTACAACAACATACTCTCGATCTGTTTAAGGGCAATGTTGATTCTGCCAATGTCACATACCCATACAAAGAACAAGTGCTCATCGCAGCCGATCACATTGCCCCATGTGCACAAAGGGTAAGTGCAGCCAACACCCTAGTTAAGAGAAACGACAAAATTGTCGCCTTTAACACCGATTACAGTGGGTTTATCACCGCATTTAAGCAATTTCGTTCTAAAAAGCCAGGTAATGTGGTTTTACTCGGGTGTGGTGGTGTCGGCAAAGCTATCTGTTTTTCACTTGTCGATTTAGGGGCAACTCAAATTGCACTCTACGATAAAGAACCAAGCAAAGTCGCTGAGCTTGAACAGGCGCTCTCTAACGAGAGCATCGATACCATTCGCTTAGATGATTCAAATCTTGAACATTATATAAGACGCGCCGACGGGGTCCTAAACTGCACACCTGTTGGGCATTATTCTACGCCTGGGTGCCCTATCGACTCGTCGTGGCTTGAAGGACAGTCTTGGGTGTTTGATGCCGTATACACACCTCACAATACAGAATTTACAATCGCCGCATCGCGCACCTCTATTGACGTATTAAGTGGCTTCGAGCTCTTTTTCCACCAAGCCAACGATGCCTTCATGCTTTTTACTGGTGAAACCCCCACAAAAGAACAACTCGATTCCATTAAACACTTGCAGCTTTCGAAACTAGATTAAGGACGAACCACCCCATGAAAAAACTACTGATACTTAACGGACCCAACTTAAACTTACTTGGCTCCCGTGAGCCGCAGCAATATGGCTACGAAACACTTGCTGATGTTGAGGAAAACTGCCGTAAAGTGGCTTCAGAGTATGGCTATGAGACAGAGAGTTTACAGAGCAACACTGAAGGCCACTTGATTGATGCCATTCATAAAGCTGGCGCTGAGTTCAAGCAAGGGCATTGTGATGGCGTCGTATTCAACCCCGGCGCGTACACTCATACTTCAATCGCTCTACACGATGCAATCAAAGGCGTCGATGTTCCTGTAATTGAAGTCCACATTTCTAACGTACATGCTCGGGAAACTTTCAGACATCACTCGTACATATCTCCCGTCGCAGCAGGCACAATTATTGGTATGGGAACTAAAGGTTATAAATTAGCAATAGACTTTTTACTTGATAAATAATCACCATTTGTACGGTGATATAAACCTGACTTTGTTGCATCGCTTAAGCCTCTGCTCACATTCCGCGTGAGTATGGTCTTATCATCTCTTAACTAATTAGATTTGGTAGGAAAATCGCACGCCCCTATGTTTTGTAGAGCTTTTTTGTTCTACCTGATGTTGTTAGTTAAAAAAAAGCCCCTCTCACAAGAGGGGCAACAGTACCATCGCTTATAGTTATAGTGATATGCCAATAAATTCGGGTCACTCGCTAATTGTTTGATTCAATGGAATCGCGCGATAACTGGAAATTGTGTTCAAATGCGATTAACCGAAGTCACCATTTACATAACCTTGAGTGCGGTCATCCGCTGGGTTTGAGAAAATAATCGGTGTTTCATTATGCTCAACCAGTTCTCCCATTAGGAAAAATGCCGTGCGGTCTGAGATACGACGCGCTTGCTGCATTGAGTGAGTCACGATAACGATGGTGTAGTCTTTCTTAAGCTCTTCCATCAACTCTTCAATTTTATGTGTCGCGATAGGGTCAAGTGCCGACGTTGGTTCGTCCATCAGAATGACATCTGGTTCCATTGCAATAGTACGTGCAATACACAGACGTTGCTGCTGACCACCAGATAAACCAAATGCATGCGACTTAAGACGGTCTTTCACCTCATCCCAAAGTGCGGCACCACGCAAAGAGCGCTCTACCACCATATCAATGTGCTTCTTATCTTTGATGCCTTGAGCACGCAGACCATACGCCACATTCTCGTAAATACTCATTGGGAATGGGTTTGGTTTCTGGAAAACCATACCGACTTTAATGCGAAGGTCAGCCACATCGATATTGCCATAGATGTCGGTACCATCCATTTCAAGCGAGCCGGTGATTTTCACACCTTCTATCAGATCGTTCATACGGTTTAGACAACGTAGTAACGTTGACTTGCCGCAGCCAGAAGGACCAATCAACGCCGTCACTTGGCGAGTTGGAATCGGTAGGTTGATCGATTTCAGTGCTTGGTTTTCACCGTAGAAAAGGTCTAGGTTTTCAATATTAAATTTGTTCATAGTCTTAATCTCTAAATTCTTTATCGTGCAATGTCGTCATGTTGGGAGTGGCGAGGCTCTTTATGTTCTGGCTGTGCCACTCGACGTCAATAATCTCTGTTAGTACGTTGCTGTATTGAAGCGGCTAGCGATAAGCTTAGTCAGCATATTGATAAGTAGTACAACTACAATCAATACCGTTGCTGTGCCATAAGCTTGATTCCACTCTTCTATTGTGAACAGTTCCGTTGTGAGTTTATAAAGGTGAACCGTTAGTGTACGACCTGAATCCATCAATGAATCAGGAATACGTGCCACCATACCAGCCGTCAGGAACACTGGAGCAGATTCACCAATTACACGACCAATACTAAGAATGACCGAAGTTAAGATACCTGGCATTGCGCTTGGCAAAATAAGGCGCCAGATAGTGTAGATTTTTGAAGAACCAAGAGCGTACGAACCTTCACGATAAGTTTGTGGTACGGCCATCAATGCTTCTTCTGTAGTACGAATAATAACTGGCAGGATCAAGATACTCAGTGTTAATGCACCGGAAAGAATCGAGAAGCCAAAACCAAGAATAACCACGAAGAACGTCATACCAAACAGACCGAAAATAATCGACGGAATGCCAGCCAACGATTCAGTACAGAATCGAATGACCTTCACTAACTTACTGCCAACTTTGGCATACTCCGTTAAGTAGATTGCGGTCATGATGCCTAGCGGTGCAGCTACTGCAATCGAGGCGATAACCATGTAAATGGTTGACACAATCATCGGGAAAATACCGTGCTCATCGCCAGTACGCGTATAGTTATCGGTAATAAAACTCCAGCTTACGTGTTGAAGACCATTTGAAAGGATGTACCAAATAATCCAGAACAAGAAACCCACAGTAAGTGCAGCAGCGGCCCATACAAATGCATTCAGAACCGCGTCTTTATTTTGGCGCGCTTTTTTTAGTTTAACTGTATCCATAATGATTACTTCGCTTTCTCACGGTTCAAGTAAAGTAGTGCAGCGTTTAGCATCATGATAAACACCAATAACACTACGCCAGTCGCATACAATGCATTAGCGTGAACACCACTTGCGTAAGACATTTCGATCGCAATGTTTGCGGTTAGAGTACGCGCTGAGTCGAGGATACTTCCCGGCATCGCAGGCGCATTACCCATGACCATGATGATTGCCATGGTCTCACCAAGTGCGCGACCGATACCTAGAATCACACCCGTCATAATGCCCGAGCGAGCAGCCGGTACGAGTAGTTTGAAAATGGTATAAATCTTTGAAGCACCAAGTGCTAGTGAACCTTCTTTATAGGTGCGAGGCACTGCACGAATCGAAGTTTCAGATACGGTAATAACCGTTGGAAGAATCATCACACCCAACACAATGATACCCGCAAGAATCGTGTTACCCGCAGGAACATTAAAGATTTGCTGAATCAAAGGCACAATGATGACTAGACCGAAGAAACCGTAAACAACCGAAGGAATGCCTGCCAATAGTTCAACCGCAGGGCGGATAATGTCCGCCAAACGCTTCGGGGCAATTTCTGCGATAAAGATAGCCGTTAGTACACCTACTGGAACACCGACGACAACCGCACCGAGAGTAGAAACCACCGACGCTACAATCATAGTAGCAACACCGTAAAGTGCTGGTGGAAGCCAGTTTTGGCCTAAAACAATGCCAGAAACGCCCACTGCTTGGAAAGCAGGAAGACTTTCTTTGAAGATAAAGTAAGCAATAACCGCTAGCGATACGATACCGATGATTGCACTGGTAAGGAAAAGTCCATGGAAAATTCGTTCTTTCCAATCCACTCGTTTTTGAGCCTTGAGGCCGCTGCCACGAGTTACGGACTGAGTCGCTTCATTACTCATAAGCTTCTCACTATTTGTTGCGATGGTCATAATTAATTTCTACTCGTCGAAAGTTCGAGTTAGACATATAAAAGGCTCAGCCCTAAACGGTGGGCTGAGCAAGGTATTCAATATTTACTGGTAGAGATTAGTTTACTGAGATGTAACCTTTCTTCTCTACGATTGCTTGAGCTTCGTCAGTTAGCATCCAGTCAAGGAACTTCTGAGCTTCAGCAGATGGCTTACCTTGTTGGTAAAGCACTAGGAAAGGACGAGCTACTTTGTATGAGTCGTTCTTAACATTGTCTACAGTCGCTGGCGTGCCATCGATTTCTAGAGCGTGTACAGAAGTATCAACTGTACCTAGAGAGATGTAGCCAATTGCGTATGGGTTGCTTGCTACCATAGTCTTTAGTGCACCGTTACCGTTAGCAACTTGAGCGCGCTGAGAGATAGCCGTTACTTTCATGCCGTTGATTTTTTGCTTCAGGCTCATGATGTCTTCAAATGCGCCACGTGTGCCAGAAGCTGTATCACGAGTGATAGCTACGATAGGTTTGTCTGCACCACCAACTTCTTTCCAGTTGCTAATTTCGCCTTTGTAGATTGCTGTTACTTGCTCAGACGTTAGACCTTTTAGGTCGTTCGCTGGGTTAACAACAACTGCGATACCATCGCGAGCAACAACTTCTTCTACTAACGTTGCTTGTTTTTCATCTTCTTTTAGTGCACGAGAAGACATACCCATGTCTGCTGAGCCATCTTTAGCTGCACGTACGCCCGCAGAAGAACCTGGTCCTTGTACTTCAATGAAAACATTTGAGTTTGCTTTCATGTATGTTTCAGAGAAAACTTCCATCAGTGGAGTTACGCTGCTAGAACCTACCGCAGAGATAGTTTCTTTAGCTGAAGCTGGAGTCACTGCTAGTGCGCCTAGTAGAGCGATTGCACCGATAACTGTCTTTTTCATCACAATTTCCTTTATTGGCTTGATTGCCGAGTTTCATTTGAACGCTGACAAGATTAGTGCCCGAATATGACAGTTGTGTTTCACTTAGTTGAAAGGTGTATGACAAATGACAAAAACGTTGAGAGGAGCAATTGGGATAAGATCACTAAAGAATCAGTAAGTTAGTGATAGATTTGACTGTAAAACCAAATATGACGACAAAATT
Organism: Vibrio sp. ER1A; assembly: GCF_000733315.1. NCBI lineage: Bacteria > Pseudomonadati > Pseudomonadota > Gammaproteobacteria > Vibrionales > Vibrionaceae > Vibrio > Vibrio sp. ER1A. Next base: position 47,869 of record NZ_JPJA01000086.1, on the reverse strand, counting down.
ATTTCGATTATATGACTGTCATATAACTGAGGTTTTCAGTTTGAATGGGATAAAAAAAGAGCCTTGATAAGGCTCTTTAGTAGAAATGATTGATTAAGCGTCTTCGGCTGGCTTCGGCTTTTTCTTAGGAATAAAGACCGAATCACCCACCGCAACATTTTTGTAGAACGTTTTGTCGCGTTGCGCCGGCTTCTTAGTCGTCGCTTTCTTCTGTTGAGGTTTACCCTTAGTAGCAGTCGCTTTTTTGTTAAACGCAGGCTTCTTAGGTCTAAAGCCTTTGAACTTACCTTTAAGCCCTTCTAGCTCAGAGAAAGTCAGGTCTTGTTGTAAGAAGGCTTCAACACGTTTAAAGCTATCCCAATCTTTAGGGCCCACGAGAGATACCGCATCGCCCTTATTACCCGCACGACCTGTACGACCTACACGGTGTACGTATTCTTCCGTGTGTTTTGGCATATCAAAGTTAATTACGTGCGTTACGCTCGCAATATCAATGCCACGCGACGCCACATCAGTAGTCACTAGGATCTTAAAGACATGACGCTCGAACTGACTCATAATCGCATTACGTTGAGTCTGATTGAGATTCCCACTTAATGCGACTGCTTTAAGCTTCTTCTCATTGAGCCATTTAGTAAGACGTTCTGTATCGACACGTGTCGCAGTAAAGATGATGACTTGCTTATACTCTGCTTGCTCAAGAATACGCTCTAGAATTGCTTCTTTATGATCAAGATGATCACATAGATAGAATTTCTGAGTAATGTCTTTATGCTCTTCATTCGATACGCCAATCGCAATTCGTTTTGGTGCATCTAACATCTCAGCTGCAATATCATTTACTTCGGCATGGTCAAGTGTTGCTGAGAACATTAACGTTTGGCGACGACGGTGTTTAGCCGCGTTATGAATACGACGCAGCTCTGGTGCAAAACCAAGATCTAGCATGCGATCCGCTTCATCAAGAATGAGAGTATCTAAGCCATCAAGGAATAGAGAGCGGTGCTCAAGGTGGTCAGCTAAACGTCCTGGTGTCGCGACGATAAATTTTGGGTAACGACGCAGCGCTTTTACTTGATCGTTAAAGTTCTCACCACCTAAGATCAGCGTGGCATCGTAAGATAAGCCACCAAGCATCGATTTTAGTTCGCCATAAACTTGCTTCGCCAATTCACGTGTTGGTGCAAGAATAACAGCACGAGGATCTCTTGCTGAGAATGCTTTGCTCTTGAGTGCTTTATGGAGCATCGGCAATACAAATGCCAAAGTCTTGCCAGAACCAGTCTTCGAAGATGCCAACAGATCCTTTCCAGCAATAGCTACTGGAATAGCTTGCTTTTGAATATCAGTCGCTTTCTTAAAGTCATAATGACTTAAGTTCTTCAGTAGTCGGTTATCAAGGCCAAGTTCTTTAAATTGCAATGCGTGTACTCCTAAAAGGTCGTGCAGATAAAAATGAGCGCGCATAATACCTGATAATTGTCATGGTAACCAGCAATGTCAGTCACCCAGAAATTTGCGTTCCCTTGCTTCATTGTAGGAGATGTCCCACTTAATATGGCCCAAATTCTGCTTTCCTTAGATAAAATCTGACGATACAGTGACTTATCGTGTTCTCGCGTTATAATTTTGACAGAGATCACATTATCCTATGCCAAATTATTCTCATAATTAAGAAAGAGGAAGTTTAACCGCAAAATCGCGTAATTTTTTGGTTTTTCTGACTTTTAAATAATTTGCGTTCTTAAAATTAGGCACTAAACTCAAAAATAGCCTCAATGCGATGAATTAAGTAGCAGGGCTGTTTTAAATACTAAATCCTGAAGGAGCTTATAATGAAGAAAGTTTTAATTGCAGCAGCAGCGTCATCAGTTCTACTACTAGCTGGTTGTGCATCTGGTCCAGACGAAGCAACAACAGCAAAAATGGATGACCTAAGCAACCAAGTAAGCCAACTAAGCTCTGACGTGCAAGCACTGAAGAACGAAGTTCAAATGGGTAACAAAAATGCAATGGCTGCTCAAGAAGAAGCTGAGCGTGCAAACGAGCGTATCGACAACATCGCTCAGTCTTACACTAAGTAAGCAAAAGAATACTAAGAAAAACACCCGCTTGATGCGGGTGTTTTTTTATATCTGTAAATCGACCTGTTATTCTAAGTCATCCATAGCCGGTACAACTTCAATCGGCACACCATTTTGTGCTAACACCGCCGCGCGAGCAATTCGGTCATTAATACCGTACTCGTCAAGCCACCAAGTCAGCTCTTGAGGGATGTCCATTTCCTTTTTAGTTCCGTCACTGCGGGTCAAAGGTTCATGTGCCTCAATAAACACACTTCTGTCTGGCTCTAATGCGATCTTGATAGGCTCATCAATGATTCTTACTTGCATACCTATTTTCGCTTGGTGGAATAACCAATCAATGTCTTTCGGATCCATTCGGATACAACCAGCACTTACCCTCAGACCAATACCAAAGTCTTTGTTAGTTCCATGGATCAAGTAAGAGCCCGTCCCGTACGCAAGTCGCATCGCATAGTCTCCGAGCGGGTTTTCCGGGCCAGCGGGAACAACTTTTGGCAGCTCAACACCTTTAGCTAAATACTCTTTACGAATTGAAGTAGGCGGCGTCCAAGTTGGCGCCTCTCTCAATTGGCTGATTTTCGTTGTCATTTCCGGTGTATCTTGACCAATTCGGCCAATACCTACTGGAAAGATGTGAACCAGGCTTTTGTCAGGTTCAAAATAGTACAACCTCAGCTCAGCCAAATTGATCACGATGCCTTTATAATCGACATGCGGCAAAATAGCCTGACTGGGAATAGTCAGCACGTAGCCTTCTTTGGGTAAGAAAGGATCCACACCCTTGTTTGCTGCCATTAAAGACAGAAAGCCAACATCATACTGCTTAGCAATATCAGACATGGTTTCCCCAGCCACCACACTGTGATACTGCAACGTTCCCACCATATTACTCCCGTCAGTCGGAAGGTTGTAGGTGGCGGCACTCAACCAGTGTGAAAAGCCCAAACAGGCGGCTAAAAGGGTTTTGCGTAACATCAATGTTGGTCCTTTGCATCTTTATACAAAGCTAAGGTTATATCTCTTTGTATCTTATGATCAACTATCGGTTTCGGATATTCGACATTCTCGAACTCATTCCAAAGCCAGGGCTTGTGGATAAATTTGTTAGGGACCGAGTTAAGCTCAGGAATCCACGTTCTTATAAACTCGCCATTGGCATCGAATTTTTCTCCCTGACTTATTGGGTTAAAAATACGAAAATAGGGTTGCCCATCACAACCCGTAGATGCGCACCATTGCCATCCACCATTGTTGGAAGCAAAGTCACCATCAATGAGTTGTGTCATAAAGTACTGCTCCCCCAACCTCCAATCCAAATGCAAATCTTTAGTTAAGAAACTGGCTACTACCATTCTCAATCGATTGTGCATCCACCCCTTGGTATTAAGCTGCCGCATAGCAGCGTCGACGATTGGATAACCTGTTTTTCCCTCACACCATTGCTTAAAATGGTCAAGCTTTCCGGTCCACTTCAGGTTTTTCTCCCACGATAAGTATCCGCGATGTTTACAAAGCTTGGGTTCGAAATAGATAAGGTGTTGGTAAAATTCCCGCCAGATTAGCTCACTCAACCAAGTCTCTGCACCAGTTGATAACGAACAATTGGCCGCATCATACTTAAGCCTAGCGACACATTGACGAGCCGATATTGCTCCAATGGCAAGATAAGGGCTTAACATACTTGTACTGTCTAAAGCTGGGAAGTCCCGCTCGGCTTGGTAGAAGCTCGCTTTATCAGCAGAGAAGTCTCGCAGCCGCTGGATGATCTCGTGGCTATCTACAGGCCATTCTGAGCTATTTCTCGTTGGATACGAAAATGAGGAACTGGAGTCGAACAAGAGGTTTGCAGGCACAGTCACTGATGCTGATACCAGTGGTTTACGCACGATCACTTCACCAACGATTTTTAACCACGCCTTTTTAAAAGGCGTAAATACCTTAAAGTACTCTCCCTTTTGATTGAGTACTGACCCGGGTTTTAAAATACACTTGTCATCAAACGTCCTAATACTCCATTTTGTACCAGCGATCTCAGACAGTCTCTTGACTCGTATGGCTTCATTGGTCTCATAATCGCAGTTCAAAAATACCTCTTGAACAGAAAATTGGTCACAAATGTCAGCCACCCATGTATTCGCAGCAGCATAATCTTGAGCTTCATGGTAGATAAGAGGCACATTGAGTTGTTTTAGCTCACTGTCCAAAACAGTGAGGCGTCGCCAAATTAAATCAGCTTGAATGGGCGAAAGCGAATGACTTTTCCACTGTTCTGGGGTAGCAACAAATGCAGCTATGACAGGGGATTCGCCATCTATTGCTTCGATTAACGCCGTGTTATCTGTGACGCGTAGATCTCGATTGAATAGGACTAACCTCATGAAACAGCCCCTTTGCGTACGTCCATCAAATGAGCAATGAGGGGGGAAACTCGAATATTATTACCGTCCATTTGCTGCGCCTCAACAATGGTATCAAGCTGTTTCTCTGGCAATGACTTTTGTGCAAATAAATAGATAGTTTGATACGGAGTCACATCGGTGAACAGCGTACTCATCTCCTCTACCCCATCTAAAAAAACCACGCTCTCACCCTGTTCTATCAACTGAGCGTAGTAAAGCCACGCGTAGATGTTTCCCGCTTCATCCAAATTCACCATTAATTTATCCAACCGGTGGCCACGTTTACTCTCAGAATTGACCATCAAAGTCAGATGCTTAATAAACATCGTTTTGAACAACGCAAGCTGTAAAGAGCGAGGTCCAAGCTTCAAAAACTGGATAGCTCCCAATATAGGAATAACGAACTTAGATTCCACAATAGTCAGTGGGTACTCCTTGAGTACCATTGCTATCAACCTATCGGTTTTTCCACCATCTAAATCCGCTAAACTATTCAACGTCTCTGACACTTCTTCCAATTGATTAGCGTCTTCGACAGCACTAGAAACCACTTCAGATTCCAATAAAGACTTTACCTTACCGATAGAGACGCCCTTGTTGAGCCAACTCTGAATCGTTTTTATCTTTTCGAGATCATCCGCAGTATATAGCCTGTGACCCTTTTCAGTGCGAAGCGGTTGAACCAAATTGTAACGACGCTGCCATGCTCGTAATGTCACAGGTTTAATACCGGTCAAATCTGCTATTTCTCTAATGGCGTACCGTTTTTCATTACAATCCATATCTTAAACGCATCTCTTCTGGGTGTGGTTGAAGGAAAATTTGGCTCGCCAAGTAATCATCTGGGTAAGCACTCAAATAATGCTTTAACAAGGTTAGCGGCGCTAAAATAGGTAACAAGCCAACACGGTAGTCATCGATAACTTTGGCTAGTTCTGCTTTTTCATCTTTGTTTAATGCCCGCTTAAAATACCCCTGGATATGCATTAAGACGTTAGTGACATTCTTTCTGCTTGCTCGATTTTTTAATGCATCCATCAAGCCATTACGATACTCGGTATAAAAGTCATCTGGAGCGTAGTTACTTTGGTTAGCAACAAGGCGGCCAAGCGATTTGTAAGCACTTGGATCATGAGCCATTAATGTCAATTTATAGCGAGAATGAAAGGCGACAATCTTCCCAGGTGTCGGCTTACCTTCCATTGAGCGATAGAAGTCTTTCAAACTGTAGATACGCGAAATGAAGTTCTCTTTCAGAACCGGGTCATTCAATCGTCCATCTTCTTCTACAGGTAGCCACGGCATCTGATCCATGAGGTGCTTGGTATACAACCCCACTCCATCTGTAGATGCGTGCCCTTTGCTGTAGACTTTAACTCGCTCCATCCCGCAACTTGGAGATTTAGCACAGACAATATAGCCACACATTTCCGTGTCTTTAAGTTCGGCAACCTTCTCTCGGGAGAAGTGCATCATGCCTTCAGTATGGTCACGTGTACTGTCTTTTGTATCCACCAACGCGATACGTTCTTCATTCGTCATCAAACGTATAGTTGGTCTGGGCACAGGGAGTCCCATGCCTACCTCTGGGCAAACAGACACAAATTCAAAGTAGTCCGCTAACTCTTTATTAACGTAACTACTTTGCTTGTGGCCTGAATCAAAACGGACTTTCTCACCTAATAAACAGGAACTGATGCCCACTACAATTGCGTCTTCCATGTTAAATCCCTCGCTACGTTCATCTATTGGCATTGCATGTTATTGGCCAATAAGTGATACAAAATTTTATCTTGTACAATTGTATGTATCGAACCGCAATTTGGTTCACTTCTCCACGAAAAATTTTCTCATCGAGTGATTTTTGCAGAAAAAATCGATTGCCTAACCACTTTCAACAGATTTAGTTATCATTAGTTGCCTTTTATATAATTACCGACAGAAATGTGATTAAAATCTCATAGAACACCAATATATCGGTATAAACTCCCTATCAACGACGAACAACACGTTCAACAGAATTAGTTAAAACTTTAGGAGTGATACAATGGCTACCCCACACATTAATGCTAATCCAGGTGATTTCGCGGAAACTGTACTAATGCCAGGTGACCCACTTCGCGCGCAATATATCGCGGAAACTTTCCTTGAAGACGTTGTAAAAGTGTGTGACGTTCGCAACATGTTTGGCTTCACAGGTACTTACAAAGGCAAAAAAGTGTCTGTTATGGGCCACGGTATGGGTATCCCATCATGCTGCATCTACGTTCACGAGCTAATCAAAGATTACGGCGTAAAAAATGTTATCCGCGTTGGTAGCTGTGGTGCTGTACGCGACGACGTTAACCTTATGGACGTTGTCATCGGTATGGGTGCATCAACGGATTCAAAAGTGAACCGTATCCGTTTTAACGATCATGACTTTGCTGCTATTGCAGACTACGGCCTACTTGAAGAAGCGGTAAAACAAGCGCGCTTGCAAGAAGTACCAGTAAAAGTGGGTAACATTTTTTCTGCGGATCTTTTCTACACTCCAGAAGCAGACATTTTCGATAAAATGAAACATCTGGGCATTCTTGGTGTAGATATGGAAGCGGCAGGTATTTACGGTGTAGCTGCTGACCTAGGTGCTAAGGCACTGACCGTACTAACGGTGTCAGACCACATTATCCGTGGTGAGAAACTAAGCTCAGAAGACCGTCAAAAATCATTTAATGACATGATGGTTGTAGCGCTAGAGACTGCAATCAACATTTAAAGAACAAAGCCAGCTCAATGCCTGAATGAGCTGGCTTTTCTTTGCCAAGGAATCGACCGAACCATAGGGGGTGAACGTGTCAGAAGGCAGACTGCCGTTAGCCGCAAATGGATTACAGCTCAATTTTTGTAAAACATTGGCGTGTGACAATTTTGGACGAAGTGATGCAAACCTCTATATCCTGCAGCACAGTAATCCTAAACGGCCAGCGATGGTATGCCGAGAGTGTGGCGCGTTTCCCCCCCTACTTAATAACCAAGAAGTTCTTAACGAACTTGACCGCTTAAGCCAACATCACCATGACGGCCTTCCCTCTTGTAAGGACGCTCAATGTGAAAATTATGGCCTGTCCGTTCATACTCATAAAGAGCGTTACCACGCTTTTGGCTTTAGCGGTGATCGTCAGCGGTACCGCTGTAAATCCTGTCAGGGTACTTTCGTCGATCGTTGGTCTGGAACCAACAAAAAGCTCTCCTTTCAAGAGACACTCTTAGGTTTATTGTTCACTGGCTACTCGGTAAGAGAAATCTGTCGAAAGCTCGAAATCAACCCGAAGACTTTCTATGATCATATTGATCAAATCGCCAGTCGTTGCCGACGCAAGCTTGCTGATATTGATGCGAGATGGATTAATCACGCTGATGAATACCAACTAACATCCAACTATCGGACGCTTCAGCCACTTAGTAACAATGGCGTGTTCTGGTTCGCAACCTGTGACGCTAACTCGGGTTACGTATTGTGTCAGCATACCAATTATTCTGTTGATGCCACGCCAACAAGCTTTACCGATCACAATGCCTTTCAAGTGGATTGCCAGATTGTCCCATCCGACTACAGTGCAGAAAACAATAGCGAAGTAAATATACCTACCGATAACTTAAAAAGTCGTATCGATGTCAAGTATCAGAACATTCTGGCGCGTAGCAATGTCGAAGATCCTCTCGGTAATTTTGCAGCGTTTAATTATCCAGCCGTCGGAGCGCTGATACGCGCACCCTATACCTCTTATGCGCATTATTTGCATATTTTACAGTCGTTAACCGATAGCAAACGGGTTTCGATTTATATGCCGCAAGATCCGGTATTGCGCTCTGCCGCTCTTACGGTTTGCTTGCCTCGTATTCAAGCTGGCACTGTCGATCTTATGTATGTTGAGCAAGATGAAAATTGGGCTGATTCTGAACCATCAGAGATAATCGACGTTGTACTGATGGGATGGTGGCGCGACCGCTGGGCAGTGACTCAACAACCTTCCGGTGCGAGTAAAGGAATATGTTATTTAGCCGGGAGTAATCCAAATGTTCCTTATTGGTTGAAATCGGCTTCGACCAAACAGATCGATTTTTATCAAGACCGATTCCAATTGCTGTTCGAAAGCTTTATCAACGAACCAAGAAGAAAGCTAAGACCTGCCGGAATTCATCCGCTATTGGATATCTTCAGAGCGTGGCATAACCTTTGTTACCAAGACAAATGTGGCCAAACTGCGGCGCAACGTTTAGGGGTTACCGAGTCGCCTATGACACTAAAATGCCTACTTAGTTAGTAGGCATTTCGATATTATTTTCTGTTTCTTCCTGCATTTGATTACAAGAAAAACAGGGAAATTCCTCCCAATGCACATAATGTCCCAAGTACACTTCGTTTAGTCACGCGCTCCCCACGAATCGCGTAAATGATTAGGATAAACAACGGGCTGGTTGCAATCAGTGTTTGGGCAATCGCAGGGTTGGCGTGCTTTAAGGCTACCTGCTGTAGCCACAATGCTAAGAATGTTCCTACAAATATCGCGGCAAGCAACCAGGTCCAATTCTTTTTCGACATATCTCGGCTTTGAGTAAGAATCGTCGAAAATGGCTTTTTCTCGACAAATGGAATGATGGCGGCAACCGCCATGACACCAATAACTAACCGAATGAGTGCACCTAGCAACGGAGGGAGATCCCCTTGCACCAAAGCAAAGTGGGAAATCACCACCCCAGAAGCCTGACAAACGCTGGCGACGAGCCCATACCCAACACCGTGAAGATTGAGAGCCGAACCGTCACTTTCATTCGGTTGGAATACAACTGCTGTCACCGCAATGGTAGTAATGATAACGCCTAACCAGCTTTGCAATTGCAGTGCTGCACCAAGAAATATAAGCGCGAGAACTCCTGACAAAGGCGGTGCCAAAGATTCCAGCAACAGAGTTTTATTAGCACCGATTCTTTTTAACGCCGCAAAGTAGGCACTGTCACCAATGGCTATACCAATAACACCAGAGATACCTAAAACCCATAAATACTTAGGTTCTATCGCAACCTCTGGCATTGGAGTAAATGGCAGAACAATCAACATCATCAACGACGCGATTGATCCTTTAATGATATTAAGTTGTAACGCAGTAAAGTGATGTGAAAACTGGCTGTATATCCACGTTGCAATCGCCCAAACCATCGCAGCGCCTACCGCAGCTGCTTCTCCAATAAATCCCACTTTCTATCCTTTTAATTACCGCACAGTGTTGTTTAATACATAAATATAACAGATACTTAACTTACCGAATGAACACATTGTTCTCTTCATTACTTGTTAGCAAGGATGCATTATGTTTCTTGATTATTTTGCTCTAGGCCTTCTTGTCTTCGTTGCTCTGGTTATTTTTTATGGAATTATCGTTATTCACGACATTCCTTATGAAATAGCAAAAGAGCGTGACCATCCTCATCAGGATGCCATACATGTTGCTGGTTGGGTAAGCTTATTTACGCTTCACACAATATGGCCATTTCTTTGGATTTGGGCAACCTTATGGCGTAGTGAGCGCGGTTGGGGTTTTCATAAATTAGAGGAAGAGCAACACGATCTTCATCACCGACTCGAACGCCTTATCGATCAAGTTTCCGAACTTGAGCAAGAAGTCACTTATCTTAAAGGCAAGCAATCTAACGCTGCCGTTCAACAACAAGCAGAGGAGAAGTAATCCATGGATTTATTACTGATACTCACTTATGCAGCGCTATGTATTGCCATTTTTAAGATCTTTAAGATTCCTTTGAACAAATGGACAGTGCCTACTGCAGTGCTCGGTGGCGTGGTACTAATCGGTACTCTGATTCTTTTGATGAACTATAACCATCCATTTAGTCAAATCGGTGGACAGTTTTACAGTACTACTCCCATTGTTTCTAGCGTGCGTGGTAAAGTAATTGAAGTCGATGTCGAAGCGAACCAACAGCTTGAGAAAGGCGATGTGTTGTTCCGTATTGATCCAATTCCATTTGAAGCGGAAGTGATTCGTGCAAAAGCCGCGCTTGCAGACGCGGAACAAGATGTACTTCAACTAGAAAGTGCATACAAAGCGGCCCAATCTGACACAATCAAAGCTCTAGCCGAGCGCGATAAAGCTGAACGAGAGTATGCTCGTTACCAAAAAGGCTTTAAGAAAGGTGCTTTTACGGCGCAACAAGTCGATACTCGTCTGCAAACCTTCAAAGCAAATCAAGCCGCTTTGGAAGCCTCTCAGGCGAAGGAAGAAAGTGCACGTTTAGCGTTTGAGTCGCAAATTTACGGTGAAAACACTACGGTTGCTCAGCTTAAAGCCCAATTGATACAAGCTGAATTCAACCTTAAAGAAACTGTGGTTCGTGCACCAACCGACGGCTATGTGACTCAACTAGCGCTTCGCCCCGGTATGATGGCAGTACCACTTCCACTTGTTCCCTTGATGACGTTTGTCCATACCGAAGAGAATTTCTACGTTGGTGCATTTCGTCAGAACTCGTTACAGCGACTCCAACCCGGGTTTGAAGCAGAGTTCTTATTTAGAGCACTGCCTGGAAAAGTGTTCAAAGGAAAAGTCGTGGAAGTTTTACCCACTATTGCGGAAGGTCAGATTAGTGCGAGTGGAACACTAAGAACAACCCAGAGCTTTAACACTATGGGACGTGCTATGGTGAAATTGGTGATCGAAGATGACATGAGTCAATATGTCCTGCCGACAGGTTCTAACGCAGAAATTGCTATTTATTCAGATAGTTTCACTCATGTTTCTATTATGCGTAAGGTTTTGATACGAATGAAAAGCTGGCAGAATTATCTGTATCTTGATCACTAAATAGATATTTGTATTAGAAACTAGGTACATATTCTCAAGGACACCATATGGTGTCCTTTTTTTGTACTCTAATTCCGACAGAGAAAAGTGAGCTTTAGCACAGTTATAAAAACCCACAAGATTAGTGCGCTTATCTATGATTCAAATCAAAACCAAACATACTACTAAAGGAGTAGCGTTATAAATAATCACGAAATGACACATTTATTAATAAATGCTTATGAATTTAAAAAAACGATATATTTTGCTCATTACCTGTGTGGGAATATTAA
>NZ_JPJA01000086.1:20411-36001 GCF_000733315.1 Vibrio sp. ER1A | reverse complement strand
AGGTACATCTTCTCAAGGACACCATATGGTGTCCTTTTTTTGTACTCTAATTCCGACAGAGAAAAGTGAGCTTTAGCACAGTTATAAACACCCACAAGATTAGTGCGCTTATCTATGATTCAAATCAAAACCAAACATACTACTAAAGGAGTAGCGTTATAAATAATCACGAAATGACACATTTATTAATAAATGCTTATGAATTTAAAAAAACGATATATTTTGCTCATTACCTGTGTGGGAATATTAATTGGTTGGCTGAGTTTTGGCGGCACTGCTGCAATTATGCACAAAACATCCAGCACCGAATTTTGTCTTTCCTGCCATACGATGCAGATCCCTTATGAGGAATATCAAGGCTCCATCCACTTTACGAACGCAAAAGGTATTCGCGCAGAATGTTCAGACTGCCATATACCAAGTGACCCACTCGATTACGTCATCACTAAAATCCGTGCTTCAAAAGATATCTATCACGAGTTTGTAACCGGCAAAATTGATGATGAAGATAAATATGAAGCACATCGTATGGAGATGGCAGAAACTGTTTGGGCGCAATTGCGTGCGAATGACTCAGCCACCTGTCGCTCATGTCACTCATTTGATGCAATGGATACCTACGAGCAATCTGAAGATGCCGCAAAAATGCACGAGTACGGTATTGCTAACAATCAAACATGTATTGACTGCCACAAGGGCGTCGCTCACTTCGCGCCTGAACCGGAGCTTGATACCGAAGCTTATAACCGTGTCGTTGCGCAAACGGATAACACATCAGCAGATGCAACGACGGTTTACTCCGTAGGGCCTATAGCTCTGCAAGAACTCGGCACCATCAATCCTGCTGTAGAAATGTCCGTGGTTAAACACACTGACACTACTCGCACAGTGGCGCTGTCAGGCTACCAAATGAAAGGGGCAGAACAAGTCCTATATATGGGCAAAGGGCAGCGAAACATCATCGCAACACTTTCAGACGCGGGTCAACAAGCACTGAACGTTGGCGAGTTCGAAGCAGACGAGTATGGAAATGAATGGCGCACTGCCACCCTCACCACCGACATTACTGAACCAGTATTAGGCAGTCCGGATGCATTGTGGGGCTATGCCGAAGAGCTAGACAATGTTTACTGCTCGACTTGCCACGCAAAAATCCCAGCGAACCACTTTACGGTCAATGCATGGGGACCGGTTGCAAAAGGTATGGGTGATCGCACCGATATCTCAGCTCTTGATTTAGAAATTCTCACTAAGTTCTTCCAAAACCACGCAAAAGACGTGGCTGGTCACTAAAAATAAGGAAAGCGTTATGACAGATATTACACGTCGTGGATTCCTCAAAGGTTCAAGTATGGCAGCAGGTGCGCTCGCTTTTACTTCCTTGACTCCCCTATCCGTTTCAGCAGCATCAAAACGAGGCTCAGGTGTTCTAACCGCAGGCCGCATGGGACCGATGCTTTGTGAAGTGGTTGATGGAAAGCTGATTTCCACTAAGAATGCGCTTGCTCAAACGGTACCAAATAGCTTGCAAACTACAGGTCCAGATCAGGTATACACTAAAGCTCGTATCAAATATCCAATGGTGCGCAAGGGGTATCTCGAAAACCCTGAAGCACCAGCAGGCGAACGTGGCAAAGACGAGTATGTTCGCGTGTCATGGGACGATGCCTACAAGCTGATTCACGAGCAGCATATGCGAATCCGTAAAGCTAATGGCGCAGAATCGGTATTTGCTGGTTCGTACGGTTGGCGTTCATCTGGTGTGCTTCACAAAGCGCAAACTCTACTACAACGTTATATGAGTTTGGCAGGTGGCTACTCAGGTCACCTAGGTGATTACTCTACTGGTGCCGCGCAAGTTATCATGCCTCACGTTATGGGCTCGATTGAGGTGTATGAGCAGCAAACTACACACCCAATGGTGCTAGAAAACAGTGACGTCGTTGTGCTTTGGGGTATGAACCCGCTGAACACCCTTAAGATCGCGTGGAGTTCAACGGACTGCTCAGGTTTGGAATTCTTCCACCAGCTTAAGAAGTCAGGCAAAACCATTATCGCTATCGACCCAATGCGCTCCGAAACCATTGATTTCTTTGAGAACAAAATCCAATGGATCGCGCCTCGCCCAATGACCGACGTTGCTATGCTCATGGGTATCGCACACACCTTGGTTAAGAAAGGTAAGCACGATAAAGCCTTCCTAGATAAGTACACCACTGGTTATGACCAATTCGAAGCTTACTTGTTAGGCAAAGAAGACGGTGTAGAGAAAACTTCAGAGTGGGCAGCGGACATCACAGGTGTTCCAGCTAAACAAATTGAGCTACTTGCTGACATCTTCAGCGACAATCGCACCATGCTTATGGCTGGCTGGGGTATTCAACGTCAACAATTTGGTGAGCAGCGTCACTGGATGATTGCTACATTGGCGGCAATGCTAGGTCAAATTGGTCTTCCTGGCGGTGGCTTCGGTTTCTCTTACCATTACTCAAACGGTGGTAACCCTACACGTGACGCTGGCGTTCTACCTGCAATTTCTGCTTCTATTGGTGGTGGTTCGTCTGCAGGTAATGACTGGGCCATTTCAGGCGCTGTGAATTCATTCCCAGTTGCTCGAATTGTTGAAGCTCTAGAAAACCCAGGAAAAGCTTACCAACACAACGGTCATGAAAAAGCCTTCCCGGACATTAAGATGATCTGGTGGGCTGGCGGTGCAAACTTTACCCACCATCAAGATACCAACCGTTTGATCAAAGCGTGGCAAAAACCTGAGCTCATTGTTATCTCTGAGATCTACTGGACCGCAGCCGCTAAACACGCTGACATCGTACTGCCTATCACCACCTCATTCGAGCGTAATGATATGACGATGACGGGTGACTACAGTAACCAGCATCTCGTACCAATGAAAAAAGTCGTTGAACCTCAAGGTGAAGCGCGTAATGACTTCGACGTGTTTGCTGATATGTCTGAGCTTATCAAAGCAGGTGGTCGCGATGTCTACACCGAAGGCAAATCTGAAATGGATTGGCTAAAAGGTTTCTATGAAGCGGCTCAAAAAGGTGGTCGTGCTGCACGCGTTCGTATGCCTAACTTTGGTAAGTTCTGGGATACTAATGAACTGATCGAAATGAAGTTCAATAAGAAAGTGGCTGGCTTTGTTCGCCACGCTGACTTTAGAAAAGATCCAGTGATGAACCCGCTTGGCACGCCAAGTGGCAAAATTGAGATCTATTCGAAAACCATTGAAGGCTATGGCTACGAAGATTGCCCAGCGCACCCTACTTGGATGGAACCAACCGAGTTCTTCGGCTCAGCTAAAGATGGCGAGCTACAGCTAATGACAGCGCACGCAGCTCACCGCCTACACAGTCAATTTAACTACGCCAAGCTTCGTGAAGAGTATGCAATCGCTAACCGCGAGCCGATTTCAATTAACACTGAAGATGCCAAGAAGTATGGTATCAAGTCTGGCGACCTGGTTCGTGCATATAATGACCGTGGCCAAGTACTAGTTGGAGCGCTGGTTACCGATGGCATCAAACAAGGTTCTGTTTGTATCCATGAGGGTGGCTGGCCTGACCTTGATCCTGAAACTGGCATGTGCCGAAATGGTGGTGCGAACGTGCTGACTAGCGATATTCCAACTTCACGTCTTGCTAACGGATGTGCAGCGAACTCTTCATTAGTCCGTATCGAGAAGTACACTGGCAAAGTACCGGGATTAATGGCATTCACTCCGCCAAAGAATGCGTAATGTAATTCGGTAAGCAAAACGGGAAACCTAAAGGTTTCCCGTTTTTTCATTGTATAAATATCACGTCAGTCGTTATTTAACCTGAACAATCGTAAACTGCTCTTCAGGCGCCACGATCTCTTCCTGAGCTGCAATAGTTTGTAGTTCCCATTCTTGACGGTTTTGCGTCTCTTTTAAAATGGCATAGCTGGCATTATTCGCGTGAGCAAAAGCTTGCTCGGCCGTCCAGCCCTTTAATAATCCAGCTGTGAATAACGCCGAGATCAAATCACCAACACCAACCGGTTGTTTTGTAAATGTCAGATGTGGACGTTGAGCAATAAAGCAGCCTTCTTGCGTTGCCAACATCATGGTAAATTTATCGTTAGAAATACTATGTAGGTGCTTCACCAGTACCATCTTAGGTCCCAATGTCAGTGCTTTCTGGCACGCCGCTACGGCATCTTCTAATGATTCAATATCCATCTGGGTGAACTGGCTGAGTTCAAACTGATTAGGAACGATAACGTCTGCCATTGGCATAACGTCATTAACTAAATACTCGGTGGTTCCTTGAGGGACAATACAACCTTTCTCCGGGTCACCCATCACTGGGTCACAGACATAAATAGCATCCGGGTTTCGCTGCTTCACTTTAGTGACGGCATCCTTAACTGCAAGACACTGCTCTGCACTACCTTGGTAACCAGACAACACCGCATTGCAGTCCTTTAGCTGACCAATATTGTCGATACCAGCGATAAGCTCTGAAATGTCTTCTGCCGAAAATGCTTTCCCTGTCCAACCTTGTTGATACTGAGTGTGGTTTGAAAACTGCACGGTGTGAATTGGCCAAACTTCAAAACCCATTCTCTGAAGTGGAAAAACCGCAGAGCTGTTGCCTGCGTGACCGTAAACCACATGCGATTGAATAGAGATAACACCTTTCATTGGAACTCCTGCACATTATTGTTCTGATTTAATTCATTGTATTTTCAATATGAGCGCCATCTTGTCAGCAAACAAGAGAAAGGTAATAAATTTCTTATCAGATATTCATAAGTTTCTTTAAACTGTATTGGAAACAAAAGCGTACACTTGTTTCTTCGTCTACGCTTTTTACATAGAATTGCTCCAAAAACGGTCTAACAATATTAAAAACCAAGGACTTTAGTTTGATTGAACACCACTTTCGCGACTTTGTTGCAGATAAATTAAACATCTATATGTCGACAGGCGAGCTCGATGGCGGAACGATGACACTCGTGTTAATCGTTATAAGCTTAGCCATTGCGCTGATATGTTTTATGGTTGCCCATCATGTGTTTGTACGTTTCTTTAATCATATTCTGCTCAAAACCAATAAGCCTCTGGCGGAATGCGTCACTAATAATCGTGTATTCGAAAAACTCTCTATTCTTACACCACTGTTAGTACTAAACATATTCATACCCATTGCCATCAGTCACTATGACATTCTATCGACAGTGATTGATCGAATCTTAGCCATTTTGATTTTGCTTGTGATTCTCTGGATGGTGTATTGCTTCTTAGATGCGGTGAACGATCTGGCAACTTACAAAGGCATCACGCGTCGCATGCCTATAAAGAGTTTTGTCCAACTGATTAAGCTGTTTACCTTCTTTATTGGCGTCATTGTTACTATTTCAATATTGGCCAATGAAGCGCCCGTAATCTTGTTCTCAGGGCTTGGGGTGGCGACTGGTTTTGTCATGCTGGTCTTCAAAGACACTATATTGGGGTTTGTAGCCGGTATTCAGCTTTCAGCTAACAGAATGGTGAGCCTCAATGACTGGATACAAATGGACTCTTATGGCGCCAACGGTACAGTAGAAGAGATCTCGCTCACTACCATTAAGGTTCGCAACTTCGATAATACCGTCAGCATGCTTCCTGCCTATGCATTAGTGCAAAATGCTTTCATTAACTGGCAAGGGATGTCTGATTCTGGAGGGCGTAGAATTACTCGCTCAGTCAATTTAGATGTAACCTCGATTCGGTTTGTTTCCAAAGAAGAAGTTGAAGAACTTACCAAACTTCGTTTATTGAGACAGTATATTTTTGAGAAGTCTAAAGAGATGGACGACTACAATCAGAGCTTGGAGCAAGATGACCTAGAAGCGAATCAACGCAAGTTCACCAACATCGGACTGTTTAGAGCTTATTTGAATGCCTACTTGCACGCGAACAAAGACATTCATCAATATATGTTGATTATGGTCAGACAACTTCAACCAACACCAGAAGGGATACCGCTACAGATCTACGGTTTCACTAACACTACCGATTGGGGACTCTATGAAGGCATTCAATCTGATCTTTTCGATCATATCTATGCCATCATGCCACTATTCGGACTGCGACCATTTCAACAGCTTACTAGCCATGATTTCACTGCCAGTAATAGCTCACACTCTTCAAAAATCTAACTTCAATTCTCTGGCCTGAGGCGTAACACGCCTCAGCATCAGCCGATAAAACTTTTATAAATCCCATATTATTTCGCATATAAGCCATTAAATTTTCTATCTAAATATATTGTTTATCGATTGGTAACTAGCTCATTATTTCGGCACTAATCACGCCTGTTATGCTTCCCTTCCAACAATAGTATTGGTAGTAAACACCTGCCTTTTGAGACGTTGCTTACTCGTAGGTTGCCAAGTTGAATACAATTAGATTCGACTTTTTTAGCGTCATAGTTTGCCCAATCACATTATAAGACGACGCTACAGGACGAAAGCCGTCGTTACATTCTCAGCCTCAAGGATGGTATAGACAATCGAAGTTAACTATGCACAACACTATTACCATTGATCCACTACAGTCGTTTTTGATCGCGATTATTGTCCTGTTTGTCGGTAACTTTCTTAAAAAAAGAGTCGCCTTTCTCGACAAATACAATATTCCAGAGCCAATCATAGGCGGCCTTATTGCCGCTATCTTAATTACGGTTCCACACCTAAGAGGTATCGCGATTGAATTTTCACTGCCGTTAAAAGATACCTTTATGATGTTGTTTTTCAGCACCGTAGGTTTGACAGCTAGTTACAAACAGCTTGCTAAAGGTGGTTTTAAAGTCTTTTTGTTTCTGTTTGTCGCAACGGTCTACATCATTATTCAAAATGGTGTAGGCGTAGCGCTAGCATCAGCGCTTGGCTTGAATCCACTTATGGGATTAATCGCTGGTTCAATCACGCTTTCTGGTGGGCATGGCACTGGGGCAGCATGGGCGGGCACGTTTACCGAACAATATGGCATTCAGAATACACTTGAGCTTGCTATGGCTTCCGCCACATTTGGTCTTATCATAGGTGGCATCATCGGTGGCCCAGTTGGGAACCGACTAGCAACCAAGAACAAGCTAAGTTCAGAGTTTGGCGTAAAGCATGATATTCACGCCTCACACCCAGAACTTATGACATACGACGAGGCTCAGCAAGACAAAGTCACCTCTAAAAGTATCGTTGAAGTGATTGGTCTGCTTATGATTTGCGTCGTAGGTGCTAAAACCCTCGGACCAATGATTAAGTCGCTTGGCATTCGGTGGCTTATGATCCCTGACTTTGTCTACGCACTCTTTATTGGGGTCATCATCACCAATCTATTTGAGGCAACAGGGATTAAACGTATCAATATGGAAACGGTTCATATATTAGGAACGACTTCTCTCAACTTCTTCTTGTCGATGGCCCTGATGAGTTTACAGCTTTGGGAGATATACAATCTCGCGGTACCGTTCCTGATAATTCTCACGGTTCAAACTATCGTAATGGCATTATTTGCGTATTTCGTGACGTTTCGAGTGATGGGAAAGAACTATGATGCTGCAGTTATCGCCAGTGGACATTGCGGTTTTGGGATGGGAGCTACACCGACTGCCGTGATGAATATGGGCTCAACAGTAAGCCGTTTTGGGCCATCACCAATGGCTTTCATGGTCGTACCTATTGTAGGCGCTTTCTTTATCGACTTAACCAACCTAATTATCATTCAAAGCTACATCTTCTTTATTGGTTGATTCCGCTCACGATAGGCCCAGAGCTTGGATAATCATCTCAGGCTCTTGGGTCTCTTCTATGTCGAACTGTCTACAACTGTTTTTCTATCATTTCAGTGATTTTGGCATCAGTAGGGGAAATACCTGAAGAGAATACACCAACCACCGCACCATTTTTGTCGATAAGATATTTGTAGAAATTCCACTTTGGGGAAACCCCGCTCTGCTTAGCTATTTCGGAAAACACCGGGTTGGCTTGCTGTCCTTTCACTGAACTGCGCGCCATCATTGGAAATGTGACGCCAAAATCGAGAAAGCAGACTTTCGCGGTATTCTCTTCGCTGCCACGATCTTGGTTGAAGTCGTTCGATGGGAAACCAACGACACTAAAGCCCTGGTCCTTAAATTGGTTATGAAGCTGTTCTAATTGCTCAAACTGTCCGGTAAAGCCACATTGACTCGCTGTATTAACCACCAAAAGTACTTTGCCCTGAAACTGCTCACAAAGATTGATATCATCCGTCGAGTTTAAGGCTCTTTGAGTTGAATTGAGTATCGTAGGACAAGAGGCTGCCAATGTCTCTTTCGCTAGCAAGCCAAAAAGTAACCCTATCACTAATGCTTTTAAAACCATGCTCATACTCACCTCCCTTAGACAATGATTTGTTTACGGGTAAGAGTAAGAATAGTTCATCGGCGACGATGCTCAAGAATTGAAATAATCACTTATTTGATGCATAAAAATTCAGCCACATAAAGTGGCTGAATTCCAATACGTTACACTGTAATGCGCTAACCTTAAGGCGGGCTTAGTTCATTTCACTTTAAAAGACTAAAGCGTTGCTCTGAATTGTTCTAACAACTCACGCTGTGCATCAGTCAGATTGGTTGGTGTTTCAACTTGAATCTTCACCAATAGATCGCCCGTTTCACCTTTACGGTTTGTTATGCCTTTGCCAGTCATCTTGAACTTGCGCCCAGTTTGCGTACCCGCAGGGATTTTAAGCTTAAAGCGACTGTCTAGCACATTCACTTCTACTTCACCGCCCAATGCAGCAGTGACCATATCAACCTTGGTATTGCAGATAAGATCATTTCCATCGCGATCTAAAAACGCATGTGACCTGGTTGCAATAACGAGCAGTAAATCACCCGCAGGCCCCCCATTGACACCTAATCCACCTTTACCTGAGTAGCGAATCTTTTCGCCATCTTTGATACCGGCAGGGATCTTTACGTTGATCTTTTTCTGTTCTCCATTGATTGGCAATTCGACCGTTTTTTCAGCCCCTTGAACCGCATCAATAAAGTCGACCGTCAGGGTATATTCTTGGTCTTGGCCTTTTTGCGCGCGCGGGCGCCCACGACCACCTCGAGCTTGTGAGAAGATATCCTCAAAGCCACCAAAGCCGCCGCCACCGAAGCTACCTCCGCCAAAACCGCCACCTCGTTGACGGAATGCGTCACCGAAGATGTCTTCGAACCCACCGCCGCCATGACCACCGTGACCGCCATGTCCACCAAAGCCACCACCTTCGAATGCCGCATGACCAAATTGGTCGTACTGACTACGTTTTTCTTTGTCCGTTAGAATTTCATAAGCTTCTTTTACTTCTTTGAAATTCGCTTCTGCCGTCGCATCTCCGGGATTTTTATCGGGGTGATATTTCATCGCCAACTTCTTGTAGGCTTTTTTAATATCTTTCTCTGAGGCTCCCTTGGAGACACCTAGCACGCTGTAATAATCTCGTTTTGACATGCTAAAACCTCACTCAATTTCTCACTCAAACGGAAAAAAGGGCGTATGAGTTCCCTCTTACGCCCTGAATACCGATAAGTTTATGTATTTATGAACATAACTCAACTTTTAATTGCTCGAAAACAATTATCTGTCGGTGGCGTTACTTCACTTCTTCGAAGTCAGCTTCAACCACATCGTCATCAACATTTGATTTAGCTTGAGCCTCACCATTTGCCGCTTGAGCTTTCTGTTGAGCGATTTCCATTAGCTTTTGAGCTGCAGCCATTAGCGCTTGTACTTTCGCGTCGATCGCTTCTTTGTCTTCACCGTTGCGAGCTTCTTCAAGCTCAGTGATCGCTGCTTCGATCTTCTCTTTCTCTTCTGCAGGTAGCGCTTCACCAGCTTCTTCTACTTGCTTACGAGTACTATGAATCACTTGGTCAGCTTGGTTACGTGCCGTTGCTAGCTCTTCGAACTTCTTGTCCGCTTCTTTGTTAGCTTCTGCTTCTTGAACCATTTTCTCAATGTCTGCATCGCTCAGGCCACCTGAAGCTTGGATAGTGATCTTCTGCTCTTTGCCAGTCGATTTATCTTTCGCAGAAACATTCAAGATACCATTGGCATCAATATCGAACGTCACTTCAATCTGTGGCAATCCACGTGGCGCAGGCTGAATACCCTCTAGGTTGAATTGACCTAGAGACTTGTTGTACATCGCTTGCTTACGCTCACCTTGAACAACGTGAATAGTCACCGCACTTTGGTTATCTTCTGCGGTTGAGAATACTTGATTCGCTTTAGTTGGAATCGTCGTGTTTTTCTCAACAAGCTTCGTCATGACGCCGCCCATAGTCTCGATACCTAGAGACAAAGGAGTAACGTCTAGTAGAAGTACGTCTTTAACATCACCAGCTAGTACACCACCTTGAACTGCAGCACCCATTGCTACTGCTTCATCTGGGTTCACGTCACGGCGAGCTTCTTTACCGAAGAACTCAGCCACTTTCGCTTGAACCATAGGCATACGCGTTTGGCCACCAACAAGAATGATATCGTTGATATCACCAACAGTTAACTCGGCATCCGCAAGTGCGGTTTTCAATGGCTCAATTGAACGCATCACGAGATCTTCAACTAGAGATTCTAGTTTCGCACGAGTCACTTTTACGTTCATGTGCTTAGGACCCGTTGCGTCAGCTGTTACATACGGTAGGTTCACATCAGTTTGAGAAGTAGAAGAAAGCTCGATCTTCGCTTTTTCTGCTGCTTCTTTAACACGCTGCATTGCTAGTGGATCGTTTTTAAGATCAATACCTTGCTCTTTCTTAAACTCATCAACCAAATAGTTGATTAGACGGTTGTCAAAGTCTTCACCACCAAGGTGTGTGTCACCATTAGTTGCAAGAACTTCAAAGGTTTGCTCGCCTTCGACTTCATCAATCTCAATGATAGAGATATCGAATGTACCACCACCAAGGTCATACACAGCGACGGTGCGGTCACCACCTTTCTTGTCTAGACCGTAAGCAAGTGCTGCTGCTGTTGGTTCATTGATGATACGTTTAACTTCTAGACCTGCGATACGACCAGCATCTTTAGTTGCTTGACGCTGTGCATCGTTAAAGTAAGCAGGAACTGTGATAACAGCGCCAGTTACTTCCTCACCAAGGAAATCTTCCGCAGTTTTCTTCATTTTCTTAAGTACTTCAGCAGATACTTGAGGAGCCGCCATTTGTTGGCCTTTTGCTTCTACCCACGCATCACCGTTGTCCGCCTTAACGATTTTGTAAGGCATGATTTCGATATCACGCTGAACTTCTTCGTCTTCAAAACGACGACCGATTAGACGCTTAATAGCAAATAGCGTGTTCTCTGGGTTTGTAACTGCTTGACGTTTTGCAGGTTGACCTACAAGCGTTTCGCCGTCTGTATAAGCGATAACCGATGCGGTTGTGCGCTCACCTTCAGCATTTTCGATTACGCGTGGTTTGTCGCCATCGAGCACTGCAACACATGAATTTGTTGTACCTAAATCAATACCAATAATTTTACTCATAATAATACCTCTCCTCTTCGCATTATTTTTTCTAATGCAAAGTATGTAATTCTATTCTTTATTTGAGTGCAAGTATTTCACTCTTGCACTCTAGATGTCGCTACACTGCATGTGTAGGCAGCAATACTTTTTAGATAAGGCTAGTGAGATCCAATTTCAAATCGAATTCTAAAATCGCCTTATCACATTTCACTTCTCAATGATTATTTGTTGATTGAGATTTTACGTGGCTGCATTGCTTCTGGAACTTCACGAACAAGATCAACGTGCAATAAACCATTTTCCATGCTTGCGGCCTTAACGGTTACGTAGTCAGCAAGTTGGAACTTACGTTCAAAGTTACGCTCTGCGATGCCTTGATAAACGTAGTTTGGTTTGGTTTCTACAGACTTAACTTCACCAGAAACGATAAGCATATTTTCGTTCTGAGTAAGAGTTAGTGCATCTTCAGAAAAGCCTGCAACAGCCATCGTTATACGATAGTTATTTTCGTCTTTCTGTTCGATATTGTATGGAGGGTATCCATTAGAAGATGGCTTTTTCGCGCTATTTTCCGCTAGGTTGAATAGGCGATCAAAACCAATGGCATGACGGTATAGGGGAGAAAAATCTACATTACGCATAATACTATCCTCATAAATAAGCAATAGTTCTTGATGTTTGATTCACCAAGACCGGAGACATACTCTGTTGCACCTCATGGCGCCTTAAGACATATGTTCCAAGTGTTAACAGGTTCAAGGAGCTTGTTGATATCGACTATTGCAACGTCAACGTCCTTTGATTACAGTTGCCTTTACTTCCCTAAATAGGCGAAGTAGACAACTTAGGAACTCCATTCGGCAGTTCGTGTAATCAATATATGCTTCCGAGACAAACCTGTCAACACTAATATTAGTTTTTTTTATTCTTCTTTCTCTTTGGGCAGTACCGCAACTGTGATCATATCTTTCAGAACGATTTGTTTCGCTAACTGTTGAACATCAGCCGCAGTCACCGCCGATACTAACTGTTTAAACGTCTGCTCATTAGCAAGGTTCTCGGGATAACTTGAAGCTTTGTACATCAGACCAAACCAAAAACCATTATTCTCGTAGCTCTGTTCAATACCATCAATCATAGGCGTCACTGCACGCTTAAGCTCATCATTCGATACACCCGTTTCCTGGATGTCTCTGATCAACTTACGATAGATATCAAACACGATATCGACATTATCAACTGTGGTATTGCTGTTCAAACTAAGATAACCGTAGTCCTTGTACAGTGGTGACTGTGACGAATCTACCCATGGTGAATACGCCTTACCCGTCTTTTCTCGAATAGCATCGTTGACGCGCAGCTGCAAAATAGAACGCAGTACCGCGAATCCAACCACTCGCTTATAATCGCGTCCATCAGGCAAAGAGAAGTAGCCCGATGCTAGTGCCGTGTTCTGTTCGCCTTGGTGATACAACGTGTAATGCTCGCCCACATTAAGCTGGATATCATCTCTTGGTCTAGGAACAAAGTCTTGTGCCTTGATATTTAATGCTCCAAACGTCTGAGCGACATAATCCACCGCCTGTTGTTGGGTGATATTACCCAGCAAAGACACTTCGATTGGACCTTGATTAACAGAGCGATCGACAAACTGCTTCAATGCGGTTAACGGTAGTTTGTCGATTACCTCCACTTTCGGGTACTCCCAGCGAGGGTCATATTGATACAACACCTTGCCAACATTAAAACCTAATACGCCCTCTGGAGTTGTCGGGTAACTGTCATAAACTGACTTGAGGCTCTGTACGGCAAGAGCATGACCGCTTAGTCTGTATCCAGGATGTGTCAAAAATGCCGCTGCCACTTTTAGTTGGTCTAGAGTATCTTGTGGTGGAACTCGGTAGTGACCTTCGATAGCATCATCAGTCAGGTAGTAACTGGCACCAATTTGTCGCCCTGAGAAAATTGACCGTAAATCGTTAATATCATGAGCTTCCAAGCCACCAGCGATGAAGGCAGAGTCAAACAAGGTAGCTAATGGGGCATCTTTCTTTGCAAGATCAAGCTTGCCTTTGCCCACTCGAACACTGATATAGACCGCATTGGATTCAAACTCAGTTGGTTTAACATTGAGATAAACGCCATTGTCGAATCGATATCGTGTCACATCTCCAAAGGCGGTTTTCTCGATTAGCTTGGCTGTCCCTGGTTGCCCAAAGTTCTGATACGCAAACTGTACTTTTTCTGCTTCTGCATATGGCTTAACTTGTGTCGATTCACTGTCTTCGTATGCCTCTAGTACCGTCTGGGCCGTAACCTTGGACTGGGGTTTGTCCATGACATAAATTCTTGGATGCTTATCGCTCCAATGCTTGTTGAATATTTGGCTATACGCAGAAATATCTTTCGGTAATACATCACTTTCGAATAATGACAATGCAAATTCATTGCTCGTTGATACCGCTTTATTGTTGATATCATTAACGACACCTGCTGCGTAGCTCGAACTCAGCGTATCTTTAGTTGCTTCAGCATCCAGCTTTAATAACGTGTGATATTTATCTAATTGGCGCTGAATTTCTTGTTTAGAAAACCCGTACTTAACCGCCTGCCTTAGGGATGATTCCAGCATATTAACCCCAGCCTGCCATTGGTCCGACTTTGTCGCGACACTCAGTTGATTACTCGTAACAACATCAAACTGATTGTAAGAGCCAACATAGGGAGATAACAGTTCGCCTTGGCTTGCGAAAGCGGTTGTCTCTAGACGGTATTGAAGCGCCTGATTAGCTACATAAAGCATGAACTCTTCAACTCGCTTGGCACGAGAATCAGGCGCTCGATTTATAGGCTCTAAGTAGTTAAATTCAACATGTGTCGTCACATTGCTATCTTTAAACACTCTTGCTTCGGCTGTGGTTGGAAACATCACTTGCTTGCTATAAGGAACAATGTCATGACCTTTGTTATCCCAGCTTGCAAATTGTTTCTCTACCATAGAGAACACAGATTGGACGTCAACATCTCCGGCAATAACTAGGGTTGTATGATTAGGCGTGTAATAGTTATGGTAGAACGCTTTTAATCTCGATTGATTAACTTCCTTCATTCCTTCTAACGTGCCAAGTGGAATACGATCGATAATATTCGCCCCTTGAAGTACATAGCTAGACCAATCTTTAAGTATTCTTAAATCTAAAGTTGTTCGTTCGCGAACTTCTGAAGAAATAACGGGTAACTCACGAGCAATAGCATCCTTATCTAGTGTTAATTCTGATGCCGTTTCTCTCATCAAAAACAAGGCCGTCGATAGCGTCTCTTTATCGTTTTTTGGCAGATCTAACATGTAAACCGTCTGCTTAAAGTTCGTTTCTGCGTTACTGTCCTTACCAAAAGACAGTCCGTGTCGCTCTAGAATCTGAATCATGTCGCCTTCAGGCACATTAGTAGAACCGTTAAACGCCATATGCTCTAAAAAGTGCGCAAGACCCGGTTGTTTGCCAGTTTCTTGTAGCGATCCCGCACCAACTCGCATTCGAATCGAAATCGCTTTTTTCGGTTTTACGTTCTGAATTACGACAACCCGCATACCATTGTCTAAGACTTTTACATGCAATTTCTCATTCAACGGCAAATCAGACTGTTCAAACCAAAGGGTTGCTTTATTATTCGGCGTCTCAACATGCGCATTGGTTGCATATGAGAATGATAGAAGGAGTAAGGTAACGATAAATACTGATGATTTCATCAGATAAGCTCGACCTAATTGAGGAAAAACCATATCAAAAATTCCCTGAAAGTTGGTGTTGTCACTTGGGCGTAACAATACACAGATAGTGTGTATAGTTTCTTATTGTATTAAAAACTAACCAATGTCTTTGTAATAGTCTGTAGTAGCGTGTTTCGCAATTACATTGTTGCGAGGCATATGTGACAAATCACCTATTTCATAATTTTTGATAAATCTTTACCCACTATGGTATGGATTGCATAAGAAAATTCTGCTCTTATGGAAAGGATTATTAACGACGTCATCAAGCCGGCGACAGAGTCG
>NZ_JPJA01000086.1:0-20375 GCF_000733315.1 Vibrio sp. ER1A | reverse complement strand
TTGAGTTTCCTTACCTTCGAGCGTGAGAGTCGACAAATAACCGTCCCAAAGAAGGACGACGACAGCCACACTCCTCCGAAACGTCTTTTGTGCTTGTAATATAAGGAGTTATACAATGCCGAAGGAAAATCAATATTCCCACATTTCTAGTAACGCTCGTCTTCGTAATACCACCGCGATGATCCTAGCGGGAGGTAAGGGAACACGGCTTAAAGAACTCACCTCAACTATTGCTAAACCAGCGGTCTCATTTGGCGGCAAATTCAAAATCATCGACTTTGCCTTATCAAACTGTATTAACTCTGGTATCCGCAAAGTTGGTGTACTCACTCAGTACATGGCTCAGGACCTAATTAGCCATATACAATCAGGTTGGCAATCGTCCTATTCTGCCTTAGGTGAAGGTGTCCATATCATTCCTGCGCAACAACGTGTTGGCGAAAACTGGTATCGAGGCACCGCGGACGCTATCTACCAAAACCTCGACCTGATAAAACGACACGATCAAACTGAGCGCATCTTGATTCTTGGTGGAGACCATATCTACAAGATGGACTACTCTCGAATGATCAACTTCCATGTGGAAAGCGGCGCTGATGTCACCGTGGCTTGTATTCAAAAACCCATCGAGCAAGCATCTGAATTTGGCGTAATGGGATTAAACGACGAAGGCGATATCATCAACTTTGTAGAGAAACCAGCAAACCCAACCCCTATGCCTAACGATGACTCTAAGGCTCTCATTTCAATGGGCATCTACATTTTTAACGTAGACGTTCTAGATGCTGAATTGCGTCAGGCTCTTACCTGTCCTGACTATAAGCACGATTTCGGACACAACATCATCCCTAGTCTTATCGGTCGCAGCAATCTCAAAGGCTATGTGTTTACAGAACGTGGTCATCCGGGCGCCAATGGCTATTGGCGAGATGTCGGTCATGTAGATGAATATTATGCTGCCACGATGGACTTACTCGCTCCGACACCAGAACTAGATATCTATGACAAGAGCTGGCCTATTATGACCAACCAAGTTCAGCGTCCTGGAGCTAAGTTTCTGTTTAATGACCCAAATCGTCGTGGGTATGCCGTAGACTCAGTGGTTTGCGCCGGAGCAATTATCTCGGGTGCACAGGTTACACATACTTTGGTCTCTTCTGATGTTCGCATCGATGATTTTACCGAAATCACTGACAGCATTTTGCTGCCAAGTGCTTCGGTAGGACAAAACTGCAAGCTGAAGAAAGTGATTGTCGGCGAAAACTGTCACATTCCAAACAGTATGGAAATCGGCTTTGACGTGGAACTGGATAAGCAGCGCTTTACTGTTACTGACGAAGGCATCGTCCTCGTCACTCAGGACATGTTCCCGCTGAAAGAGGACAGCCCTCTCGTTTCCGAAGATGAGAAAAGCACTCAAACCGCATAACGGCTTCTCGCATTTCTCTATCAAAACGCCCTTTTCCTAGGGCGTTTTTTGTATCGATGAGACTATACGCTGCGCGAGTTCTTTATAACTACCACCATCACAAGTAGCACAAAGTAAAGCCCCAGAAGCGGAAATGCAGAACCGACAGGCAAAGTCGAAGCAACAAACGAGACCAACGCCGTACACAACCAACTACCCGAAAAAACAATGGCATTAGCCACACCGGCAATATGCGGGAAGGGTAATAACGCCTTTCCCAGATATAACGGAAATAGCATTCCCAGAGAAACTATAATCACGGCAACTGGCAACAAGAACGCCAACAAATTCAATCCATAAATATATTGAAATGACATACCAATCACTAACGCGACTAGCGACGCAGTGATTGCAAAGTTAGTTTTTCGTTCAGCGGATACACTAAATAAAAAACGATTCGCCAAATTACCTAGCAACCAACACGCACCCAACGCTAAGGCAATATTGCCATAAAACACCGGACTATAACCCAAACGAGATTGGATGATAAAAGGGCCGACAGTATTGAACGCTGGCAAAATACTGTAGAAAACGCCACAAATGATGGCTGTACGTTGAAAGTTTCGATTTAAGACGATCTCGGTAAGATTGCTTTTAATTTGCTCCCCTCGTAATGGCTGCACAATTTGCAGTGTTTCACGAAAAAACAAGCAAAGAAAAACGCCTCCTAATGAGACCCAGATTGCCAGCGCAATAAAGACCGATTGCCAACCAAACATAGATTCTAAATGACCACCTACAAACGGAGACAAGGTAATTCCCATCGCAAACGAAATCGTAATCCAGTTAACCGCTTTCAGATACTCCGCTCCATGATACATATCTTTGATCACTGCCCTGCCTCCAACACAAACGAAAGACACAGCAAGCCCTTCAATGAGTCGAAGTACGATTAAGCCGTAGATATTGGGAGAAATAATGGATAGGAGTAAAGCAGTCACCAGCAGGAAGACTCCAATAAGCATTGGTGTCTTGCGGCCGTATGCATCGACAATGAAACCAGCAACCAGCTGCCCAAGGCCAAACCCCAACATTGCTGACGTAAATGACCATTGAGTCAACGTTTCAGTAGCCGAAAATTCAGTTCTGATGGAAGGAAGAGATGGCACCACAATATCCACTACTATCCCGCCTAGTGAGATGAGCAGATACATGAGAATTGCGAGGTTATTTCTTTGCTGATTAGTCATAGCAAGTAATAAAAGTATCAAGTTGGCAGTGTATCTACCCTTCTAATCGTAGCTCCCCTTAATGTCTAGATAACAAAAGTTCACAACTAACTCAGCGTAACGTTAATCTCTCCATAGCGTTTTATCGATTCAATCCAAGAGTTTACTTCTTCGTCGTCAGGCATTTTCGCATCTACACCATACGTTTTGCCAATTTCGGTCGCTTTTCCTTTGCCGAAATTATGATAAGGAAGCACCTCGACCTTTTGGATATTTGTCATAGACTTCGCATGCTTTGCTATTGCTGCAAAGTGGTCATCGGAAAGGTTGTAACCGGGGATCATAGGGCAACGTAGAATCACTGATGCGTTGATTTCGCTAAGCAGCTGAAGGTTGGTATCTACCAAGCGGCGGGTCATACCCGTTAGCGTTTTATGAAGCTCATCTCCGGTGGCCTTGTAGTCAAATAGAAACAGATCAACATACGGTGCTATCATTCGATAATAATCCGTTTTGGAAGCACCATTGGTTTCAATACATACATGCACACCATTAGCTTTGCACATTTTCGCCAACGCTAAACAGAACTCGAATTGCTTAAGCGCTTCCCCACCAGATAGCGTAATTCCGCCGCCTGACTTTTCGAAATACACCTTGTCTTTAATGACCTCAGCAAAAACCTGTTCTACTGTCATCTCCTTCCCATAAATCTTGAGTGCATCTTGCATACAAGCATCAACGCATTGACCACAGATTTGGCAAGCTTCAAAATCAACGTTGTGGTTACCTTCAGCATCAACACTATGTACATTGTTAGGACATACTTGCTCGCAGCGACGGCAACCAACACATTTATCCGCATTGAACGCGAGCTGTTTCTGAGCGCTCAGTGACTCAGGATTGTGGCACCACACACACTTCATTTGGCAACCTTTCATAAACACTGCCGTTCTAACACCTGGACCGTCATTGACACTGAATTTCTGAATGTCGAATACCACACCTGTAGTTGATGATTGAGCGAAGGATATGTGAGAAGTAGAGTCTTTGATGAGCATGTGCTGCCTCATAACTGTCGCAAGAAAAAAGGGCGAACCTATACTGCCGTGTTCGCCCAATCGGAGGTGTTTAGTCGTTAAGCGTGCGATTTAAAATTTCTAGCTGTACGTCTTTATCTAGGTTGACGAATTTGGCACTAAATCCACCCACACGAACCACAAGATTCGGATATTTTTCGGGATTATGATAAGCGTCTTCAAGCTCACCTTTGCCAACTACACTAACCATAATTTGTGGCCCGCCCTGTTCAAAGTAGCCATCCAGTAAAGCTTCAACGATCATCCGTTTGTTTTGGTACATATTCTTACTGAATTTCATGTTTTGCACCGAACCAGCGTGTACCTCAGCTTTCAATTTTGCCAGCGAGTTTAGCATCGCCGTTGGTCCATTCTTATCAGCACCACTTTGTGGATTGTTGGCATTACTCATATAAACGCCAGTGTGACGGCCATCTGCCGACGCGCTGGTTGCACGTCCCCACTCTGTGTTCACTTGGTTAT
Organism: Vibrio sp. ER1A; assembly: GCF_000733315.1. Classification (NCBI taxonomy): domain Bacteria; kingdom Pseudomonadati; phylum Pseudomonadota; class Gammaproteobacteria; order Vibrionales; family Vibrionaceae; genus Vibrio; species Vibrio sp. ER1A. The sequence goes on along the minus strand of NZ_JPJA01000086.1, from coordinate 16,179 downwards.
TGATGATAACGACTAAGTAGCTGTCCATACCCACCTTTGCCGCGGAATCTTTAATGCCGTTGCAGATGTACTCGTGCATTTCCACAGCAATATCATCGACATACGCATCATCATTACCAAACTTAGGTGCGTTGATCAGATCATATTTCATACGATCATAACCATCAAAATTAACGCGCAGTGCCTGGATAAGCTCGCTATAACTGTATTTTTTGTCCTCAAAGATGACTTTTTTGATTGCCGCTAAAGAATCGTAAGCGTTGGTGTTGCCGTACGTTTCGTTAGTACCACCAAGCTTATATACGCCGCCATCCAGTAGAGCCTTACTGCGGCCAATACAGTCATCAGTCAAAATACTGGTAAATAGGAAACCCACTTCCTGATTCATCACTTGATAAGAGAATGCTTGAGCTTTCGAAGTCTGTTCAATATAGAAATCCAGCAGATCTTTGTAGTTCTTAACCACATCATCAAAACTTGTGACCTGCTCAGGTTGTAATAACGAGGTACCACCACTTTTGTTTTGACCGTCCCAGAAATCCGTGCCACCAGTCAGCGAAATGTTGAGAATTTTGAGGATGTTGATACACGTATTCGGAGTTCCAACACTTTTACCAGATAACACAAACTCACCACAGCCGAATGGAACATAGTGTTGTGCATCTTGTTCGGAAATCTGCATCGAGTTCATTACGGCAGGTACGTTCACATCATCATTATAAAGAATCGGATAGGTCAGCCCTTCGCCAATCGCTTCTAGGGCATCTTGGTAAACATCCTGATTCATCCCTTTGTAAATTCGAAGCGTAAACTGCGGCTCAGTATCTTTGTTCTCACGCACTGCCTGAATCGCAAGCTTGCAATAAACATCCGCGGTTTCAGGATTACGTCGCCCAAGACCTCCGACAACGACGCGACCATTAACCGTGGTTTTACGAGCTTCAATAAGGCGATAGTGTGATCGAATATAATTGATGGCCTGACGTTCGGTAATGCGCCCAGCCTCCAAGTCAGCTACTAGTAAATCACCTAAATAATCATCCATACGACCAAAGTTAACCACCCCAGAACATAAGCTATACAACCATGAGAGCTGGATACCTTGTAAGAATGTTTGTGGTTTGTCATTACGAATGGCATTGAGCGCATCTATCAAATCATTCATTTGATGTTTGCGCGTTAAGTCTGTGGTGACTTCAAGCTGTTTTGCACACAGCTTGATGTGATGATCAATGACCTGCTCAACAATATCAAAGCAACCCAAGAAGGATTCATGCAGCGCAATAGCTTTTTTATCGTCACAAGCGCGAGCAGAATCGAGCTTGTCACCAATTAGGCGGCGCATACCGCCGATACCATTATCAATCAGCTTATTGTAATCAAGGTACATGCCGCTAAGGCGCGCTGTAGCAATAGCAGGGTAGTTTACGTCAACAAACTTACCAAGTGTGGTGTCGGTTAACGTTTGTCGGAAGTAAATGGAGCGCGTATCTCTCTCTTTCCAGTAATCCAACAATACGTCTACTCGACTGTGATCTTCAGAAGAGAGTTCCGTTTTAAAGGCTTCAAGTTTGTCAAAATTACAGTAGTGACCCACGCCCCCTACAGAAGTCACACTACCAAAACCAATAGGCAGAGCGTCTAGACGACCCACGACGATATCTTCCGATTCGATTTGGCGGAACAACACAGGATAGAGTTCAGACAAGCAAGCCACTTCTCGTTTATAAAGATTTTCTTCGCTTTGATGGGCTCGCGTATACGCTTCCATAATTTCAAGCTGCATTATTGCGGGCTTCTCACATGGAATTTTCTTGTTTACGTCTACTTGGCTTGGATTATTTTCGATTTTGGATGACATGGTAGGGCTCCTCGTATCTTTATGAGATAACCATAAATCCACACCAAAAATATGTAAATACAAATATTATTGATTTTGCCAAAATGATGATCGAGATCATGCATCAAAAAATGTTACTAACCACTTTGTTTTGGAATGGGCTTTTCTGGTAACATCTTAAGTATTAACGGATAGTCTCTCGATACCTCTTGCCAGATATGTGTTGACAGGTATAGGGTTAAGAGGCTTTGGTCAGCAATTTGTATAGTTGTAAATGAAGTAATGAAATACGTAGAAGTTTATCAAGCAATCAAGGCTGACATTATCAACGGCCTTTCTCCAGCTTGGTCTCAGCTCGAAGGTGAGCACGCACTATCAGATAAATTTGGCGTCAGTCGCCCGACATTAAGAAAAGCGATTGAGAAGTTAAAACAAGAGTCTTTTGTGCACTCCAGACAAGGCTCTGGGATTTTTGTTAATCCGCCAGAATTCTATCAAGACAATAATTTAACCAGTATTTCTGAGCGAATAAACAAGGATACGGACCTAAAAAACATCGTGCTAGAATTTAGTTCAGTCCTTGCAAATCAATCACTTGCAGATAAGTTTCGTTTAGACGTTGGCGCCAGTCTTCATCACTTCAAACGAATGCGTATTATCAATGGTGAACCCGCTATTCTTGAAGAAACTTGGATGCCTAAGAGTTTATTTCCTGATTTTACAGAAGCTCATTGTGAGCACTCTGTTCTTACCTACGTGGAGCAAGTTGCAGGGCATAACATAAGTCATGATGCAAAAACCATCTCCGGCAAGATGCTGAATGATAAAGAAGCATTCCTGCTAAGAGTCGAACCCGGACACTTGTGCCTTTCTATCCAACATAATGTGTATCTCCTGCATTCAGTACTTGCGCAATACACAATTGAAACCTTGGCTTCAAACGAACTGACCACTGTATCAATACGCTGATTTATCAGTCAGTTAACCCACCTTATTGGCGGTTTCATCCTATTAAAACCGCCTGTGCTCTGTCCTCAACTACCCCACACCTTTGGTTAAAGCCCAGTCAAAACCCACCACTTGACTTAACAAATATTTTTGTGATTTTGAAAGCACTTTGGTTTCCAATATTCGTTATCCACCTCACAGTTCACCACAAATCAGAATACCCACACACAATATAATGATTTAGATCAATCTCTATCTACAAAACCATTACTAAGATTATTTTAAATTTGTAAATACATAAATTAAAAATCCCTACCAAGAAGAGATCTACATTATGATGAAAGAGATCCTAAACGCGCAGCTAATCAAGCTTGATTTGGCGGCAACCGACAAGGACGCGGTATTCAATGAATTAGCAGATGTGCTAGTCAATGCTGGCAAAGTATCTGACAAACAACAATTTGTGAAAGATGTCTGGGCACGCGAAGAAACTGGTAACACAGGTTTTGAAGATGGCATTGCACTGCCACATGCCAAGAGCGCCTCAGTTGTTTCACCAGCGATTGCCGTTGGTATCAGCAAACAAGGCATCGAATACGGCTCAGAAGACGGACAACCTTCTAATATCTTCTTTATGATTGCTTCGCCTGAAAAAGCGAGCAACTTCCATGTCGAAGTCCTTGCAAAATTATCTTCAAAGATAGTTGAGCCTACATTTTTAGAAAACCTACGAAGCACGACATCTAATGAAGAGGCGCTTGCCTTATTAGTGGCAGACGACAAAGCATCGGCACCAACTGTCGCCGCTACCAAAGGCTTTATTATTGGTGTGACGGGTTGTCCGGTAGGGGTTGCACACACTTACTTAGCAGCAGAAGGCATCGAAAATGCTGCCGCCGAAATGGGGTACGAGTGCAAAGTTGAAACAAACGGCTCTGTCGGTGTTAAAAACATCCCTACCGAAGAAGAAATTGCTCGTGCAGATGCCATTGTTGTGGCTTGCGATAAACAAGTTGATCTTAATCGCTTTAAAGGCAAACGCGTTATTATCACTGGCGTCAAAAAAGCTATCAAAGATGCTGACAAGTTGATTGAACAAGCCCTTGCCGCCCCTCTCTATGCGGGCGATGGTAAGTCTAGCGCGAGCCAAGCGACAACGAGTCCTGGTGGGTCAGGCAAAGACCTATACAAGTACCTAATGAATGGCGTATCTCACATGATCCCATTTGTAGTCGTCGGCGGTATTTTGATTGCCATTTCCCTAGCTATCGGCGGAGAACCAACACCGGGCGGCCTTGCTATTCCTGAAGGCAGTTTGTGGAACAAGATCCTTGATGTCGGTGTGGTCGGCTTCACCCTAATGATTCCGGTTCTAGCCGGTTATATTGCTTACGCTATCGCGGACCGTCCAGGGCTTGCACCGGGCCTCATTGGTGGCTGGATTGCCAACAACGGTTCATTCTATGACGCTGATGCTGGTACAGGTTTTATTGGTGCAATCATTGCTGGTCTCTTGGTTGGTTACTTCGTGAAATGGATTGTCAGCTTCAATTACTCGAAGATGATTCAACCACTCGTTCCTATTATGATCGCGCCAATTGCTGGTTCGCTCTTTATTGCCGCCGTATTCATTTTCATCATCGGAGCCCCAATCGCAGGCATCATGGAAACCATGAACAACGTCCTAGCGAACTTATCAACCGGTAACGTAATCATCATTGGTTTGGTCATCGGTTTGATGCAAGGTTTCGATATGGGTGGTCCATTTGGTAAGGTCGCCTTCCTATTCAGTGTTGGTCTGATTGCCGAAGGACAAACTCAGTTTATGGGGGCACAAGCGGCAGCCATTCCAGTTGCTCCATTAGGTATGGCATTAGCTGCATTCCTCGGTAGCCGCATGAAACTGTTCGAACGTGAAGAAGTCGAAAACGCAAAAGCAGCAACCGCTATGGGTATGGTCGGTATCTCCGAAGGCGCTATTCCGTTCGCTGCACGTGACCCATTTGCTGTAATTCCTGCGAACATGATTGGTTCAGCAGTAGCTTGTGTGCTTGGCTTTACATTCGGTCTAACTTGTAACGTTGCACACGGTGGTCCAATCGTCGTTCTACTTGGTGCGTTCAACAAACCTGTTCTAGCATTGCTCGCAATGGCTATCGGTGTTGTTACTACGGCCGCTGTTGCGATTACGCTGAAGAAGATTCGCTATAACAAAGCGCAAAAAGAGCAAGCGACACAGTTAGCAATGAGCTAAGTCCCTTGCATATTCGTAGTCTCAACCATTAGTAACCATGCTACGTCATAAGCCAGCAGTGAACTCTGCTGGCTTTTTAGTTTAGCCAAATACGCACAGGTCGGCTCACTGCAATCATGACAGTCCGGGTTATCGTTTACACATTAAATAGAGTTTCGATTTTGGAGTAGCAGATACGCTTTTTCCACTAAGAAACGCGGCTTGTTCCTCATCTAGCCAAAAGGGTAAAGCTGTGGGCCATGCAGCCACATCAATATGACGTTTTAGAGCTTCAATATCCGGCTTAGTTACTAAACTTGCATTTAGCGATTGGCCCGTCTGCTTCGCTACTTCATAGGAAAAACGCTGCCAACGTTGATTGACTTCCCAGTTAGAAGTGCGTCGACTTTCCGGATAGGTGGGAATAAAGAAGACCTGTTCGCCAACCTGTTGCTGATTCTCAAGAACAACCTTTGATTCGTTGTAACTCTTAAGGACTGAAGTCATTTGACTATGATTCGCAGAGATTAAAACGTGCTGCCGGAGAAAAGTCTCTTTTTTAATCAGACTAGAAATATAACGTCCAACTACCTTGGCATCGATATATTGAGAGTAAGGACCACTCAAGCATCGATAGTACTCTCCATCAAAAGATTGCACTAGGTTGCTTTGCGTAGCAATTGCCACCTTTCGGTGAGTATCGTCAACATGAAATGGTTTAGAAGAGGCCCCACATTGAACCCAATAAAAAGCCGGCTTTTCGTCAGGTTGATCATTTCCATACAGCCCCTTACCAATAGGACAGTCTGATGATAGTAGCGGCAAAAATGATGAGTATCGCGTTGTATCACAACGCTCTTGCACATACTCGGTAACCGCACTTTCATGCTCAACCGCTAGCAGTGGGAAGCTATAGATAGGTAAGACGGTTAGAACGAACCGTTTGTAGTGAGAAGTCAGCAAAAAGTACATTCCCAGGGCGAATCCCTCTACAGCACTTCTGGAACCATCACGACCTCTCGCGCTGACGCTTCATCAATGCATTCGTTTAGCCACTGGATTCGTGCTTGCAGTTGTTTACATTGAAGCTTAGCGGAAGAAGTTTTCTTCCTGTCATGAGCAACATTTTCGAGATAAAGCAGAACGTTGTTCAGTGCGTGTTGAGTTTGGTGCAAACCACTGAGCAAATGTGAATGTAAGATATCACTAGAATCCATACTTACGCTTGCCATCAATTTTGAGCACAGCTCATCTCGTATTGCTGGGAATGCTAGTTTTCGCCCGAGCCAATTGGCAAGTGCTTCTCTCCCCTCTTTTTCAACTATATATTGTCGTTCTCTTGGCTGATAGCTGTGCTCGGTCGTACTCATACTAATCCAACCGTGCGAGATCATTCGTTTTAGTTCGGTGTATACCTGTTGAGAGTTAACTTTCCAGTATGGTAAGGCATTAATAGTTCGAACTAATGTCGCGCCATTCATCGCTTTTGTACTAAGGTGAGTCAATAAAATGTATTTAAGTGCCATATTCGCCAGATGATTCAAGGAGTTGGTTTAAGATTCTCTAGAGCTAAGTTCAAAACCTTCTCTATTCATCATCTAAGGCAACATTTATTTTTTTATCTGTTTCGTATTGATTCAGTGCGTACACAGACCAAATAACCGCAGGTATCCAACCAATTAAAGTTATTTGCAGAATCAAACAGACCACCCCCGCTACAGGTTTTCCGATCGTGAAAAATTGCAACCATGGAATAAGAATCGCTAGTAATAGTCTCATTAGTGTTTACCTATTGACCAAAAAGTTGGTCATCTACCATTGAAAATATTGCACTAGTATATCTTTCACTCGAAAACATTGATGTCCGATTATTCTTGCTTTGTTTCCTTCATTCTTAATAGGTTGGCATCTATTTGAATCCGCGAACTCGCCAATGCACCAATAAATTACGGCAACCTAAAAACAAAACCAGAGGAAATCAGGCGATCTCCCCTGGCAGTGCATTTAGAATTTAAACCCTACGGTAAAACCAAATTGGGCGTTCTCTTTCACTGGGGTTCGCACTTCTTGGTTTCCGGTCATATAAAGACTTTGTACTCTTGCATCTGCATAGATCCCCACCGGCGTTGTTAGCCTTAAGCCCGCAGCAGACGTCAGATAATTTCCTGAAAAATTGCCACTATACGAGTCAATATTATCTTGGGTGTCGCTAGGAATAGCGACTAAAAGTCCCACATTGTGCGACTCAATAGAACCACTTACGTGTGCACCGCCAAAAGCAGCATAAGGCTTTAGGTCCCACCCATCTGCGATATTAAAAGCATAACCTATTTCACCTTCAATTCGCGCATCGTAGCCATCCGTCTTGCCACCATACAACGCCTTAGATGAGTACTGATTGTGCTCACCGTCAAACCTCATTAATGAACCATTAACCGAGAAAATCCGATTAAAATCATAACCAACCTCTATTTTTGGCTGTGCCTTTAGTGTCCCTACCCCATCCACTTTCATCCCTGTTGTTGCTCCGGCCCCGATACGCAAACCAGCATAGTCATTGCTTGCTTGAGCCATGCTCGAGAAACCCGTTACCAATGCAACTAACAGTACTTTTTTCATTTACTACCTCTGTCTTTAGAAATGACGCGCAAATAGCGCAAGTTCAACCGCCTAACCCCGCTAAAAAGCGGGGGAAGAAGGAGGAAGAGGTATGTACTACCTTGAAGCTAAGTGGGCTAATTCGACAGGTAGTTTAATCTCGTCGACTGGGCAATCATGGGCTAGCGTTTGGTCGCGCTTGGCAACACGCTCCAATGCAGCTTGTTCCCAACCTTGAATCCGCTTAGTGGCTTCGCCGTGTATAGGCGCAATACCCGTGTCATACACTTCAATAAACACATCGTTATTCTTAATCTCTGAATAGCAAGTGTGTTGGTCTCCATAAGGACAGTTTGAAATCACAACATACAGATCTTTTTCTGCGTACCACTCAATCGCCGTTCCATCTTTCACAGGTGGGGTTGGACACATTCGAGCTCGCGTAATTCTGTTCTCATCTTGGGTAAAGCGATTGCCTTGAAAGATATTCCAATCATTACGGTCCGAGAAAAATTGAATCACTTCCTGACGCAAGGTGTCATCTTCAATGTTAGCAATGGCAGGAATTCGCCCAAAGCCATGAATAAAGTTCTCATGACAAGAGTTACGCACGTTTTCTTTACCTTGTGCCAATCCAATCAACTCAGGAGAACAATGCGCCGCTAACCAAATATGCGAGAAACCTTCTGGTAATTCGTCATATGGGAACTCATCTTCCACCAGCGTCGCCATCTTTTCGAAATGACGGCTTTGAGACCAAATACCGGAATAGAGTCTTTGGTTAAGCCCTTCAACAGCTGTAGAGCTTAAATGACAGCTGTATTGCTCTAAGTCGGGAGTCACCATCAGCACGTCCATAATCTGAGTACGACCATTGTTGCCTTCTGCGTTTGGACGCTGCTCAATACGAATAACCTGACCTTTTTTAACTAAGAAGGCATTACCGGTTTCCGCTTCAAGTACGTCCGTGTAAACCAATTGACGTTTTTTACCAGACTTAGTCGCTCTCACTTTTTGGTAGAAGTCCAAGTCTGGGCTAATTGCTCTCGCAAACGTCTCGACTGGATCAACATCAGAGTTATAACTAGAGTCGAAGTTTTCTACTTGATTTACATGTTTATGGCACATAAGTATTTACCTATGATTGCAACATCCATGTAGGCTACGGCCGAGGGTTCCTGGCTCGACTTCAGAAATTTAGTAAGCGTCCTTGCTCAGTTTTTGTCCTTTAAAAGATTGATGTCTGTTACTTACTATTGCGCTTTGAAGATTTAAACAACGTCTTAATCTTGCGCTTTATCAAGCCCACGAGGGGCTTTCCTAGAATGGCGATGGAGCCAAATAAAATGACTTCATTAATGGCAAACCCAATGCCGACTATCGATACCGTTTGTTCTGCTGACCAACTCATTGAAGCACCTAGCGCTCCAAGTCCTGCTGGCACAGCAAACATCCCTATGTTGGTGATAATGAAGGCAACCAGCGCCGCCTTCTTTATCGGAGTATCAACCAACATTGTTAGATTTGAGTCTGGTTGATTCGACATAAAGACCCCTCTCTATTTAATCGAGTTATCTTTGGTCGCAATGCGTTGGTAGATTCGCTCTTCCCAACCACCAATCTCTCCCAAGTGTTTGGTTTCCGGTTGAATTCCCGTGTCATAAACACTCACATACACTGGGTTTGGACGAGCCTCCGGATAAGGCAATGCTTGGTCTGCATAAGGACAATTACTTACCACTACATATATGTCTTTTTCAGCATAGAACTCACAGCCGACACCATCGTCAACCGTCGGCGTAGGGGCTAAGACACAGCGCGTAATACCATTGTCGTCTTGAGTGAATTTATTTGGTTGAAACATGTTCACATCATTTCGGTCAGCAAAGGTTTGTACCACTTGACGTCGTAGCGTTTCATTTTCAATAGCTGCAATTGCCGGGACTCGGTTGAAACCTTGAATAAAGTTCTCTTGGCAGCTATTCACGTTGCCTTCTTCGCCATAGCACATATGTAGCCATTCAGGGCAGCAGTGCGCTGCAAAGAAGATGTGACTAAAATCTTCATCCATTTTTTCATATGGAAACTCATCTTCAACCAAGGTTACGATTTTCTCCATGTAACGGCTTTGTGACCAGACAGCGCTGTACAACCTTTGATTCAGCCCTTCTACCGCGCTGGTATTTAGGTGGTCACCATATTGTTCAAGATCTGGGGTGACGAAATGAACGTCAATAATTTGAGTGCGATTATTGTGTAAGCTTGGACGCTGTTCAAAACGAATGACCTGACCTGCTTTCACCAAAAATGCATTACCCGTGTGAGGTAACAACACGTCATCATAAACATGCTGGCGTGTGCCATTAGCTTTAGTGCCACGAACGTCTTCATAGAAAGCGACGTTTGGTGAGACTTTACGCTCATAGGTTTTTACTGGGTCAATGTCTTCGTTGTATACAGATTTGATGTCAGTTGTCATGGTCTTTACCTTCTCTAACTATAATAAAGCGCGTCCGTTCAACTATGTATTGTCAAAACGATGTTGCCGTTTCCCCTCTGACAACGCCTATATTAGTCATTTTTTCTGAAATACAAATTCAGTAAACCTTAAGAAAAATTGACAGTTAAAAACAAAGACCTTAGCAGCTACCCCGAGTTGCAAAGCTCATGAATTCACCTAACATTAAGTGTTATCTACAAGATCAAGAACTGAGATGTAAGTTTTACTGACATGTTAACTGTTAATCTACTCCAACTTCAGGCATTCGTTCTCGCTGCGGAAACCGGCTCTTTTTCTGCCGCAGCTAGGAAAATGAAAAAAACTCATTCAGCAATAAGCATGACCATCTCCAATTTAGAGTTAGATGTTAACCAAGCGTTGTTTGATCGTTCCACGCGAAACCCTACCTTGACAGCGGCTGGTGAGGTTCTTCTGAAAGAGGCCAAACTTGTCTTAGCACAATGTGAGAATTTTGAGCGCTTGGCTAACGAACTTGACCCGAAAGAAGAAACGGAATTTACCTTGGCGCTGGATAGTGTTTACAGCGTTCCGATGGAAAAAGAGATTCTGACGTTGCTCGCCGACAAATTTCCAAAGCTTAAACTCAAACTGGTCGAGAAGCCTTCCTCCGGAGTTATTGCGTCAGTAGTAAAAGGTGAGGCCAACATTGGTTTCACTCTGCTAGAGCAACCTATATTTAGCAATCTCGGATCCATCGCACTGCCTTCAGCGGAGCTGCTATACGTCGCTAGTCCAGAACACCCATTAGCCAAACTGGAAAAAGTGACACTCGTGGACTTGCAACGTCACAGGCAAGCCTATCTTTCCCATGACGCCAAAGCTAAAGATACCACCGTCTCAGCCAACGTCTGGGAGTGTGAATCTATATCCGCCGCCAAAACGGCTATCGCCTATGGAACTTGCTGGGGAATGGCGGTTGAACCCTTTATTCAACCGCAAATTACTTCAGGACAGCTCGTTAAACTCAATGTTGAGTCATCGCTCAAAAAGAGTATTCCTGCGGCTTTGATATGGAAAATTGGTGATGAGTCCGGGCGAGTACACAACGCAATTCGAGCTTTGTATACCAAACCAGAGCCGAACTAAAAGACCATCAACTTTCTCGTCATATAATATAATTGAACGATTGTTCAAAAGGTTTGCGATACCCGTAAAAACGAGTTAGGATTTTTCTATCAAGTCGGATTCTGATGAAGCAAAACAGCTTCCATTCAATGCATTAGGAGATGCTATGAGTAACGAATATATCCCACCTAAAGTTTGGACTCACGACAGTGAAAGCGGCGGCCAATGGGCTAGCATTAACAGGCCGGACTCTGGAGCACGTCATGAGCAAGCGCTGCCTGTTGGAGAGCATGCTTTACAGCTTTACTCTCTCGCTACACCAAATGGGCAGAAGGTTACCATCATGCTAGAAGAGCTGCTTGCTCTGGGTAAATCTGACGCTGAATATGACGCTTACTTAATCAACATTGGCGAAGGCGATCAATTTGGTTCTGGCTTTGTGGACGTTAACCCAAATTCAAAGATCCCTGCACTGCTTGATCGTTCCGGTGACACACCTGTACGAGTATTTGAATCGGGTAACATCCTACTCTATTTAGCAGAGAAGTTCGGTGCTTTACTGCCGAGCGATCCTGCTAAGCGCGTTGAAGCGATGAACTGGTTATTCTGGCTTCAAGGCTCTGCCCCTTATCTTGGCGGCGGTTTCGGCCACTTCTACGCTTACGCACCAGAAAAGTTCGAATACCCAATTAACCGTTTCACTATGGAAACAAAACGCCAGTTACATTTATTGGACGCTAGACTCGCTGAGAATCAATACCTTGGTGGCGACGAATACAGCATTGCTGATATCGCAACTTGGCCTTGGTATGGCAATCTAGTGATTAACAACCAATACAATGCCGCTGAGTTTTTAGACGTAGAAAGCTATCCAAACCTCATTCGCTGGGCTAAAGACATCGCAGCACGACCAGCCGTTAAACGTGGTCGTATTGTTAACCGCTCTTGGGGCGAAGAATGGGAAACACTCACTGAGCGCCATAGCGCTGCTGATATTGACGCAGTATTGGCGAAGCAGCCTAAGTAAATATTAAGTCGTTGCCATTAGCTTTTTGTTGCTAGTGGCAACCTTAACAAAAACCTCTCAAATCATATTTATAGCGTCATGTGCCAACGACAATGCCAACTCCAGACAAAAATGCCGCCATGCCCAAAGACAAGGTAATGATCTTGTAACGTCCAGCTTTGCGCCGAATACATGCAGACGATACGAAATACAACGAATAGTAAGTAGCAATACTTAGAGCGGAAGCAAAAAACAAGGCAAAAAGCCAAGTTCCCCCCTCATAATCTAGTGCTTTCTTAAGGATAGATAGAGCGATTAAAAAGGATACAAACAGAGTTCTGAACCATGACAATGTCGTGCGTTCAACTTGTAACCCTGCGTCACTTTTTAACGTAGCTTCATTGGATGAATGAATCACTATAGATACTACTCAGTAAAACAACGATAACTAACACCATTAAGACGGGAATGATTTTTATAGCATTTGAATAACTAAGATTCGAGTTAAGCCGCATTGCTATCTCATTTCCTCGCCAATTAGAGTAAGCAAAGATCGAGCAGATAATTGATACAGCAAGCAGTGCGATACAAATCAATGGCTTATAAAACTCATCGTTGAGACTATTAGCCAACTGGTCAACGGCTATAGCGGCTGTAAAAAAACCTAACGCTGTACGAATCCACGCTAAAAAGGTTCTTTCATTTGCCAAAGTAAATCTATAGTCAGGGTCATTACCCTGCTTTCTCCAAGACATAATAAGCCCCCTAAAAAGCGGGAATGAACCCGCTTGATAGTTACTTTAATTCTAGACTGGTTTAAGCATTTGCATATCTTCCGAGCTCACTGGAAGATAGCGTGCATTGTGTAAACGATAGGATGACCAATATCCCATCCAGCGAGGATCAGATAAAAGCAAATCTTTCGCTTGCGCGACAATAGACTCTTTATGAATTAGGTAATCACTCGAATCCAATAGGTTTGTTTGATCATCACGATCTAGATGGTGCAGTTCTTCGAAACCTGTAGTGGCGTTGTAGCCATAGAAGTATTTCTTATCCTCAATATCCACCTGAAAGCCAAATCCATAATTACAGCCAACATGAACTCCAGTCTGATAAACTTGCGTCAGAGGCCGACGCTCTTCTCCTTGCATCACTTTGGATAGGCTATCACCTTCCATCTGCGGTGGTATTTCAATACCCGCAAAACCTAGAATGGTTGGTGCTATATCAATCGCTGAAACTGCCACCTTACTCACGGTTTCAACAACTCTTTCGCTCTTAGGTGGCTTAATCATTAATGGAATACGAAAGATGTCAGGTTGGAAATAGGAACCTTTATCCGCCATAGCCATACGACCATTCATATCACCATGATCCGCGGAAAACACTATCGCCGTATCGTCCCACAATCCTTCCTGCTTTAAAAACTGAATCAAATGACCGATTGCATGATCAACCACTTCAACTTGGAGCAAGTGACAAGCAATGTAATCAGAGACCATATCTTCGTCATACATACCCCAATACTGTTGATAAAGTGCATATATCGGGTTGTCAGGCTCTACTAGATCAAAACTATCAGGAAGAGTAATGGCTTCTTTTATCTCCTGATAACGTTGCTCTAAACCACTAGGGACAGAGTAGGGTTGATGAGGGTCAAAAAACTCTAACTGACTAAAAATAGGCTTATTTGGAGCTTGGATTCGCGACGCTTTTATTTGGTCAATAGCCAACTTTGCAAGAAAAACCGAGTAATGTGCATCTAACGGGAAATCTGAGCCATCTTGTTGTTCAATCCAGCCACCAAAAGAGTTCGCGGGGGACATCTTATCTATTTGTAAGCCTCTAAGCTCTTTTCGATATTGTGGAAGTTGAACCCCTTGTGCGGCAAGATAAGTAAGGTAACGATCATCATCTTCTACGGGTGGCCCCCATCGATCCCAGGCATGGACGTTTTCACCAAAAGTACGCACGAATTTTTCAACGCCAACATGGCACTTACCGGAGTGCTTAAGCGAATACCCGATCCGCTTCAAATAGTCTTGGAAAATAATATCATCCAACTCCAAATCTACTTTCATCCCTACAGGTGTTCTTTCACCATTAGATAAGTACGGCGGATGCATTCCTGTAAAAATCGCAGCCCTCGCTGGTCCACATAACGGGCTAGGAGTGAATGCCGAACTGAAAGCAGTACCTTCGTCAGCAATGGCATTGATATTTGGAGTATTAATTACCTTGGATAGAGGACGGTCTGGGTGATAACAGTCCGCTGAAATCATATCCACGGTAATGAAAATTATGTTCGGCTTTTTCTGTTCATTTCTATAGAACATGCCTTTTCTTTCTTTTGGGTTTAAGAAGTCAGAAATCATCGAGGCCTCAAATATTTACAAAAGTGATAGAGCTCTACTATTCGCGCCTTATCACAGACTACTGATTCCTAAAATTAGAGGAAGTTGCTACTATAAACCATAGTAAAAATCCCTCTTGAATGTAAAAAACGAAACTATGAAAAATCAACCATTGCTCATCGAACAATCGGCTGACTCTTGCGGTATCACCTTACGCTCAATGTGGGATGTGCAAGCCGATGCTAACTACCATATCAAATGGCCTAGAGACCGTGTCCTGCCTATGCTCCCTAATGCAATCGTTGCCGTTTACACCATTCAAGGAAGTGGTTGCATTCAGCTAATTAGTGGGAAAGTTCTTACGGTATCTGCTCCAAGTGTGACATTCATAGACAGTCGAAATATAGATAGCTACTGGACAAATGGAATCGTCTGGAATCTCAATTGGTTTGAGTTTTTGATGCAAGGAGTTACCCCTATTCCATTTGAAGAGCCGATTCCGTTAAAAAACGACGCATACCCAGAAATTTTGAGCGAAGTGAAACTACTGATTGCCTCAAAGTCACCAATCAAACTTAATGCAGCTGTCGCGGGATTTGGATTTGTGTTTTACAAGTGGTTAACCCTAATCGACCAATCAAAACGCATGAGTAGTCAGGAGAAAACTGTTACCGATATCGTCGCTAAAATGAGTGAAAATATCGGACAGAACATTTCGATAAAACAATTCGCTCAAGAGTCGGGCTATACTGAGCAGTATTTAAGAAAACTCTTTTTGAAATATCTGAGCGTTACCCCCAAACAGTATTACTTAAAACTAAAATTGGATGCCAGTATGATGATGCTCAAGCGCCAAGGCACCAATGTAAAGAGAGTAGCCTTTGAGTTAGGTTTCAACGATAGCTTTCACTTTAGCAGAGCATTCAAAAAAGAATTTGGCGTCTGTCCATCAAGTGTTAATGAAACCTAGGTGTTAGCCATTGCCTAAAACGAAAAATCGTTACATTGCTACTAATTAATCAAAAAAGCCGCAAACATATCTATGTTTGCGGCTTTCTATTTAGTTTGTAGAATAGCGAATTATCTCTATTACTATTTTGCTACACTCACAACTTGAGGCTTGTTAGCTAAGCTTTGCGAATATATCAATGCGCCAACAGCAACAATAAACAATCCACACACTAAGAAATAATATGAGTGTTCATTTGGTACTAAGAAAAAGGCAGAAATTACACCACCAAAAATCAGTGTTAGTCGGCCTAAAATACGGCTCTGCATAATATCTGATTCTTCCATACCCACAGGTGAAACAATTGGCGTCTTCTGATTAATAAAGAACTGCTCTACCGCTTGTTTACGTTCTCCAACTGGTGCTTTGTAGAACAAACCTGTACAGAAGAAGAAACCCACCGTGATAACTAAATGCATAAACTGAGTGATAACTACGCCTAAGTCACCCAACTCTCGACCTGTCAACGATACACCAATTGTCTCAGACACCCATTGTGCATTGAAAACGTTGTTACTGATCAGGCTCACTATAAACCCGAAGCAAACTGTCGCCCAACCTGCCCAGTCAGGTACTCGCTTAATGGTAACTATTCACCCGCG
>NZ_JPJA01000085.1:353983-361681 GCF_000733315.1 Vibrio sp. ER1A | reverse complement strand
ATAAATAAACGTAAAAAAAGCTTTTGTCTAACTGGAACTATGGCATGATTGAGATGTTCGATAATGACTTAGAATGGCATAAAGCTAAATCAGGGAGTATATATAGTGAAACTGTCCATTGTTACAGCATTTTTAGCTGCAGGCGTTGCATTTTCCTCTAACGCGGCAACTCTTATCCCAATGAAGGGAGTATCTCTACTCTATATTAATGGGCAAGAAGCTGATTCAAAAATCAAACCTAATGAAATTGGCATTGGTCTTACACAGGTAGTTCTTCGAATGGATAAGAAAATTGGGAAAGGCAGTTCTCAAAATGTTTATACATCGGCACCATATGTGTTGACGTTCAATGTAACAGGAGATGAGGTGAAGATAAATCACCCATTGGCGCGAAGTAAGCAGGAAGCAGAGGCTGCATTTAGAGTATCTTCACCACAATGGCGTGTAGTCCAAGATAGTGTCAACTTGCCTTACGAACAAGAGAAACTGAAAGGCCGAGAAGGTTTTCTGCCTTACATGAATATTGAAGAACTTGTCGCTGAGTATAATCAAAAAAATGGGGTCAAATTTGACAGCGGCAATATGGTTGTTGCTGCGGTAGCTACTGCACCTGTTGTATCTAACTCTGAGTTAATTACTCAGTCTTCCAAAAAAGCTGAAGTTAAGCCTCTGTCTGTGAAATCCTCCAACATTGAACAGCTAAAAGCATGGTACCTAAAAGCTTCAAAAGAAGAACGTAAAGAATTCCGCAAATGGATGATTGATCAAGAATAATCATTTGATGTGATGAATATTGCAAAAAGGAGGCAGATGCCTCCTTTTTTATTAGTCGGGTCTGACAGGAAGTTAACCAATGTTTAGCGATTTTGGGCTATCATTGCCTTAATTAACGTTTGTATCAAATCTTACTGTGAACCGATTTATCTCTCATATTCTACGCTTTCCTAAGCTAACACTTTTTCTTGTTCTTTCTTTGACCGCTCTTTGTGCTTGGTATGGTCAGCAACATTTTAAAATGAACGCGGACTTGTCTTCTCTAGTAAAACAAGAAGGTCAATGGGTTGAGAACTTAGCAACGTTAGAGCGCACGTTCCCTGATACTGGGAATGTCGTCTTGCTTATTACTAGTAGTAGCGACCCGCAGTTAAAGCAGCATGTTGACGATTTATCGGACGCCTTAGCAAAAGAGGCTTTGTTTAAAGACGTATTCGCACCAAGCTCACTTTCTTGGTTTGAACAATACTCACTGGGCTTCTTGTCAGACACAGAATTTCAACACTTGTTAAAAACCGCACAGGATGACGTTGAACCTGCTGCTCAAGCAGCAAGAGCACAGAATATTAACCAATATTTCGGCTCCCTCGCCAAGCAAGACCAAGCATCCCTTACACCTCTACTGTCAGCGATTGATAGCAAGGCAGTGGATTGGCAGCAATTATTAAAAACTAACATAGAGCTGCCCAAAGCGTTTGCTATTACCATAGTGGCTCAGCCTGACGAGACCGTAAAAGAGCCCAATAGGGCGATAATAGAAACTATTCATCGTGTTATTGAATCTCAGAAATTACCAAGTGACATCAAAGTCCAAATTACCGGCCAAGCAGCCTTAGACTTTGATGAAATTGCCGATGCAAACAACAGTATTACTATTGCTGGATCTGCGTCTTTACTAGGTTTGGTTCTAATACTAGCTATTGGCATTCGCTCTCTACGTGTCATTCTTGCATGTTACGTAACAGTATTAGTCGGTTTAGTATGGACATTTGCGGCAGGCTTATTTGTTGTTGGGTCTTACAATACGATTTCGATTGTATTTATGGTTATGTTTATCGGTTTAGCTGTCGATTTTTCCATTCACCTCTGTCTGCATATTCATGAACTAAGAGCAAGAGGTGATAGTAACGTCACAAGTTTGAAAGCTGCGGCATCTCACTCAATTAAGCCGCTTACTCTGTGTGCCTTATCTTCAGCCTTAGGCTTTCTAAGCTTTTATCCTACTAGCTACACTGGCTTAGGCGAGTTGGGCATTATATCTGCGTTGGGTATGATTTTAGGTTTGGCCGCCACCTTTATCATTATACCGTTGTTCTTCACTTTGTTTGGGTATCCAACAGTGAAGCATCAAGTGGATACACACCGATTTGTATGGTTTGGCAAAAAACTAAATGCAAACAAAAAACTGATAGTCGCGGCTTCCTGCCTTCTCGCTATCGGTATGGGATATGGTGCAACACAATTTAAATTCGACTTCTCGACATTGGTTCTTAAAAATCCTAACTCCGAGTCAGTGGCGGGTTTAAACGCGCTTCAACAACACGGCCTTGGTTCAAGTTACCAACTGTATGCAATAGCAAAGGATCAGCAAGAAGCTGAGCAGTGGAAAAAAAGGTTACTGAGTCAGACAAGCGTTCAAGATGTAACAATAGCGAGTGATTTTCTACCTAATAAAATCGAACAGAGATACTCACAACTACACAACGCTATAAATGCTCAATCAGTTGACGAACCAATGGATTATGTCGAATTTAGACAGTCTGCATTGTCAAAACATTGGGTTGATGCTGAGAAATTACCTACGGATATTGACACCCAGAAAGTGACAATGAACCTGTTTGAAAACCTTTCATCACTTGCTAATAACCCGGAAGCTAAGCTTGTAGCTCCGTCAGTCAGTCAGTTACCAAAATCACTACAGCAACGCTACATCGCGAATAATGGAGAGTGGTTGGTTGCAGTTACTCCTAAGGGAGATATGACAAATGTTCATGAATTGGAACAGTTTATCTCCCAGGTGAAAAAAATCGCTTCTAACGCAACAGGACGTGCAGTAGCAGAGCAAGAAGTTGGCAGTATTATTGTCCAAGCGTTTCAAGCCGCTATCTTGATGTCTGTATTTGGTATTGCACTCATTTTGATTTGGACAGTAGACAAGAAGCGTGATGTTATTTTGATCTTTATTCCGCTTGGCCTTGCTGCAATTACCACTTTAGGTATGATGCATTGGTTTAATCTATCAATGAACATGGCCAATATTATTGTTATCCCTTTGATATTTGGATTGGGAGTCGATAATGGTATTCATATCGTTAAGCGTTTTAGAGCCGTTAGAAACATCGATGCTTTCTTTAAGACCTCTACACCTAAAGCGTCCTTGATTAGTTGCCTAACGACACTCGCTACGTTTGGAGCGCTAATCGTCGCAGAACATAGAGGGATGCATTCTATTGGCTTAGTGCTAACCATCGCACTTAGCTGCATCTTGATATTTAGTTTGGTTTTACTACCGGTATTACTAGAACTAACAAAGAAAAAAGCGACATAATCGGCACAAAGCCAAACCCAAAAAGGTGGTCATCCCTGCGCAGGCAGGGATCTACTCGAAGCGCGCACTCCGCACTCAATGCCGTTGCAACAAGCCCCCAGCCTCCGTAGGCTGTCAATTACCTGAAGCGAGCCCAAGGGAAGAAGCCACGTCATTCCCGCGTAGGCAGGAATCTACCCAAAGCAAACATAAACTCAAACTAGATGTAAATTCCGTTATTATCTAATTAAATCGATGCGTTAGATTTCTCTTTGGCAATCTCGGTAGCTAGAATCGCGCGTCCAAAGTAACAAAGAAGCTCTTACGTTGACCCAAACCCATTTCAGTAACTAAAACCCAATTTGGAGTAAACTCGTACTGGGCGCCTAACAAGGTGTTCCAGTTATTTGCAAGACTTTGATTAACCGTAAACTTGGCGTTTTGTATGAAACCTAAGTCTCCTAACCCACCAAGAGGCAGATCTTTGACATTTCCGGTTAAGGTTTGTTCGATGTTTTGATATTGCGCGCCAATCCACGCTCTAACGGGAAAGTCGGTATTTCTTGAAAAGTCGTAGCCAATTCGCGGCGATACAACAATAGAATCTATTTCACCATCAATTACTGTCAATTTTGTTTTTGTATAACTGGCGTCAACAAGAGCAAAGACACTTTCGTAGCCACCGGCTAAAACCGTACCTGCACCGTACATATATCCATCTAAGTCCAGACGAAATGGTGCATTAATATCGTCAATACTGACTTCGTGCTGGCCCAAAAAGCCTAAGTCAATTGTACCGTTGGCGGATGTAATAGTGGTTTCTGAATAGCCATTTAACTTACCACCAATTGCATAGAAATTAAGAAATGGCAGGACCCAAACATCCGCCTTTAATGTAAGTACTTCACTTTCTTGGTAACCGCCTTGTGTGTTGATATTCAGGTCTTTAATAATGCTAGGTAAGCCAGTTAAAGCAATAGAGTCGACATTAATACCTTGAGACACATTCATATACCCCAAGCTAAGTCCAACCGCTTCGGGTAGAGTATATCCACGCTCTTCTGCTTCCTTCTTAAATAGAGGTAGCTCGATGGCGTTCGCTGAACCTAGACCTAGAGATATTAAGGCAGAAGTGCATACGGCACGCTTGAAAACGGAAACAAGAAAATTGGTCATTGATGGAGTTACTATTGGCTCAAATTATAAGATCGCGGATTGTAGTGGACTAAAACATATATGGAAAGAAAATTAATGGTAAGGCTGAGCAAAAAGCCCGCTACATGTTAATAGCGGACTTTGGTCAGACGTGAGCTTTAAGCTATTTGTCTACATTGAGCGCAATCGAGTTTTCAGTAGCGAACGCTGTTGCGACGTTACCATTAGCTAGTGTGATTCCAGAAGCAGACAAGAGTACGTTTGTCGTTCCAGCGGCTGCGACGGCAAAATCATAGGTTCCAGCATTGACCTCTAGTACAGCGGTATCTCTAAAGTTAACGCCTTCCAAAACAACGGTGTTCGCAGAGAATCCGGTGCCTGTTGCTGCTGCGTGAATATCAACGGTGCCTGCAACTGGATTGGCGTGTAATACACGTAGTTTTGCGTAGGAGGCCACACTTCTGAGATCATCTTCGATCACCACAGGTTCAATAGATTGATCCGAAAAACGTCCCACGGCAAAAATCGTCGTTTCCGAGCCAGCAGAAAATAATGTTCCTGGAGCTTGAATTGCTTCTGGTGTAGTTGCTCCAGTTGGGGTAACGGTTAAGTCATATGACGAAGCGGCCAAATCAAGGCTTTTGATTTTTTCAAAACCAATAACATTTAATCCTGTCACTACGTTACCTGATGCTCGAACGTCGACGTCACCGAGGTCGGCAACGGCATGACCTACTCGCACTGTTGCTTTTTCTCCTGTACTACGCAACACGCTGACAGCGGAACCGTCAGCAACTAGCAAATTAACAGGTGACACTATTCCTCCACTAACATTTGGAACTGCGGTAACCATTAGATCGCTGCCACCGTCGAATGTCAGGGTTCCACTGTCGTAAACTACATCTGCATCAGTACTCTTTCCAGCCAGCGTAATTCTAATGCGATAATCACCCGAAGGTAATGTAACTGGGAGCTGAGATTCGTCTTCTTTGAAGGTAAGGTCTGAAATAGCGATAGTGCTGGCACTAATACTTGGATCTGTCGTCAGGTGAATATCGACGCCACCAACTCCTGGATGACCGTGTAATACGTCCAATCGCACGGATTGAGCGTCTGGACCGCTGGTCGAACGTGACAAAATCACAGGCTCGATTGCGTTAACGTTATTTACCGCAAAAACGTCATACTGCATGTCTGGTGCAAAATTGACAGCATTAGCAGTGATGACATCCGCGGTCGTATCTCCTGCCAATAAACCTCTGACGATGAGGTCGTGATTACCCGCATCTACAGTGATTAGCCCGCTGCCTTGTTGATAATCCACTTCAGAAAGTCCGCTGGCGATAGCTCCGTCAAGTAATATTGAAACCTGCGGTGCATCAGCACTAGCATGCGTTACACGAAGTTGAGAAGTAGGGGTTGAGTCGTGAGAGTCGCTTCCACAGCCAGCTAGGAACGTTGCTGCAGAAGCAAATAGTGAAAGTTTGACGATGTTCATGTTAAGCCTCATTGCATTTATTATTTGCAATTTGGCTTACGGTTCCCCTAGGCTATCAGTTCATTGTGTGTAGAGTAATTAGCTCTTTAGTTAAGAATTAGGTGGTAAGTTCTAAACTAAAAGATAAGCACTCAGACTGCTATGATTTCTAATCTAGTTGTTCTAAAGGTAGCCAATCTACATGAACACCTGCTTGCTCAAACATATCTTGGCTCAGTGAAATTTTTTCACCCCAACGAGACAGAAAGTCTTCCGTTTGTTGCGGACAGTGCACGACCGAAATACCAGTTTGAATAATCTTTGCAGCGCAATTAGGGCATGGGAAATGGGTAACCCAGATCTCACAACCGTCTAAATCTCTCTTTGCAAATAAAATTGCGTTCTCTTCAGCATGCAGAGTCTTGAGATATTTGGTTTCTCGTTCATCGACTTCTGCACTATCAGAAATGCCATGGGGATACCCATTAAAGCCGACAGAAACGATTCGATTATTTTTGGTAATAACGGCACCAACTTGCGTCGATGGGTCTTTACTCCAGGAACCAACCAATTCCGCCATCTGAATGAATCGTTTCGCCCATTTAGAGACCATAACTACTCCGTTCTTTATCTAATTTGACCAATTCAAAATCTTTTCTGAGTGTACAAAACTTACTAGGGTAAAACGAGGGATTTCTGTAAACGATTGCAAGGCTGAGCCTTGTAGGCTCAAATAGGGCGGGACTTGAAAAGGCAAACGATATATTTATGCTTAGTTTGCGTTCAACCCACAACATTTTTGTGACTAATACGAAATTCTTTGTCAGAGTATCGCTAATTCTGTTTTAATTAGTCAGAAGATTATTAATCATATGGCAGAATTTGACGACGTCTTTAAGGATAGGAATAAACAATGCGAAAAACACTGTTAGCGGTTTCCCTATGTGGTCTGTGTTTTAGTGCAGGAAGCCTTGCGTTTATAAAAGATTGGTCAACAGTGAGCGTAAAAAAAGTTGAGCAAGGTGCCAAGCAAGGTGATCTATTTGCTCAAATAGAGTTAGGTGACCGTTATGCTGACGGTAATGGGGTCAAAGAAAATGATGCCAAAGCGGTGGAGTGGTATCACAAAGCGGCTAAACAGGGCAGTGAATCTGCTATGTACAAGTTAGGCATGATGTATGACAACGGCCATGGTGTAAATTACGATGCCAAAGAAGCGGCGTCATGGTTCGAAAAGGCGTCTCAAAAAGGCAGTGTTCAAGCCCAATATTATCTCGCTGGTATGTACAAGTGGGGGCGCGGCGTACCTAAGAGCAATGCCAAGGCAGTAGAGTATTATCGGCTGGCTGCTGAGCGTAACTTTGACGTAGCACAGAACAGTCTAGGCGTAATGTATGCCAAAGGACTGGGCGTTGAGCGTGATGATCTTGAAGCAGTAAAGTGGTATCGAAAAGCGGCTGAAAATGGATACGCTTATGGGCAGCGAAATTTAGCTTATAAGTATTCATTAGGAGAGGGCGTAGAGCTCAATAATGTAGAAGCTTATGCTTGGGCCTCTGTTGCATCTACTAATGGTTATGCAACGGCGGAGAAGCTCCGTGATGATTTAGCGCTCAAGTTAAACGCGGACGAGTTACAGCAAGCTCAACAGAAAGCAAAACTTTATTTAGAGTCGTACTCTTCGCATCAATGATAGAGCGGAGCCTTCTTAGAAACAAAAATGAGGAGCTGTAGCTCCTCTTTTTGTTGTAACTATTCACCCGCG
>NZ_JPJA01000085.1:313298-353941 GCF_000733315.1 Vibrio sp. ER1A | reverse complement strand
CGCGGGTGAATAGTTACTTTTTGTTTAATGTTGCACCGCATTGAGGCTGAGCTACCACTCATTTTTTGGTGCGTCGTATTTTCTGCGATAGCGAGGTAGCATGGTCTCATTACCCAGTATGCCACCTTGGTGAATGTACAATAGAGAAACATCTGGGTTATCACTTAACCAAGGTAGCAGGCAACGCCACATCATTGGGTCGTAAAGTAGGTCAAACTCTATATGGGTTTCAGCTTGCAGTAACCGCCAGATCTCATAGTCTTCTAAATACAGCTTGCCAAAGTGATGCTTGCTTTCGAGCTCAAGAATGGTCGGGTAATAAGAAAAGTTACCAAGCTCGTCAAACTGTTGTATTAAGTAATCTTTACCGCCCACACAAGGGCAAGTAAGAACTTCAATACCTTGGGGGGTGAGAACTTGTGCCAAGTACAGGGCTGTCGTACCAGTTCCTGAAGGTAGTGCCACTTTAATCTGCTTGTTTTTTTCAAACCTCGACCAACTTAGAATTTCCTCTGCTAACTGTACGATGCCTTGGCGGGCTGATTGAAAGCGTCCCCCCTCTGGTACGATATAGCTGTCAGTAGAATTAGCGAAGTAGGCTTGGATATAGGCATGCGGATGCGGTGCGTTTGGACCAAGTAGCTCCTTGAGGGAGACTATCTCAGCGCCAAGCTCTTTAGCTGCCCTATAGTTACCATTAGGGTTTTGGTCTAGCCAATCTGGTTTGTGGTCAACAAAGTACTTGAGCTTTATACCTTTTATTTTAGCCAGCGCAGCCAAAGAGGTTAAGGAGTTTGCTTGGGCGGAGCCCCAACCGATGAGTTGAGTAACGTTCGCTAAATCTGTCTCTAGCAATTCAGCAAATTTCCTCGCCTTATTGCCGTTGAAATGACTATGTAGCAAGTCATCTCGCTTCAAATGAAAATCGTGTCCTTGAAACTGATGTTGTGTCACAGGACTGTTATTGAGGTTCACGATCATACCTGACTCAAAAAAGTGGACGCTGATTCTACCTTCTCACAATGATAGACACAAACAGAGCACATACAAATGATTACATTGGCGAGCCATTAAATGTGGCAGAATAGCGCGTTTTCTTAGCTTAGCTTAGAAAGTGTGAAACAAGAGTTGGTTAAATTTACACAAAACTGACTTAGTGCCCTGAGTGCTATGCTGATTAGACAAATCGTAGGATTTTCACTGCTAGGCCAATAATATTTATCTATAAGTGGCGCTTTAGTAAATATTATTGTTAATTTGCCGATACACACATAGGTATGAACTATATTTGCGGTAAATATGTTCTAAAGGTCAATGTTTTGTATTGCTAAAACGCATCGACCCTTTTAATTCTTTGAACGCCCTAGTAAACTTTGGTGTCCTTCTTCGTGTCAGAGTACACGATTTAACTGTGAGTTTAAAAAATGAGCCAGCCTTTTCTCCCTTTATGTAGACCTGCTGTAGATGAGCAAGACATCCAAGCCGTGGTCGATGTCCTTCGTTCCGGGTGGATCACCACGGGTCCCAAAAACGCAGAGTTAGAAAATAAAGTGTCTGAACACACTGGTGCTCCACATGCCGTTGCTCTTAGTAGCGCGACTGCAGGTATGCATCTAGTATTGTTGGCTTTAGGTATCGGTCCTGGAGATGAAGTTATCACTCCATCACTTACTTGGGTTTCTACCGTCAATATGATTACGCTTGTTGGAGCAAAACCAGTATTCGTAGATGTTGATGCTGACACCTTGATGACGGATGCTGAGAAAATTGAATCACTGATCACTAGCAAGACGAAGCTTATCATCCCGGTGCATTATGCTGGGGCATCGCTTGACCTTGACCCTATTTACCAGTTAGGTGAGAAGCACAATATCCCTGTGATTGAGGATGCGGCTCATGCTTTAGGTACCGAGTACAAAGGCAAGCCAGTGGGCAATCGTGGTACATGCCTATTCTCTACTCACGCAATCAAAAACGTGACGACGGCAGAAGGTGGTGTACTTACCACGCATGATGCTGAATTAGCTGACAAAGTGCGTCGTTTAAAATTCCATGGTCTGGGCGTTGATGCTTTTGATCGTGAAACTCAAGGACGAGCGCCTCAAGCAGAAGTCGTGGAGCCTGGCTTCAAATACAATATGCCTGATATCTGTGCAGTGTTAGCGCTTGGACAAATGGATCGAATTGCGGAAATCACCGAAAAACGTACGCAGTTAGCGCTGTCTTATCGCAGTCAGTTGGCGTCTATCAAAGGTGTGACGCCACTAGGTTTGGCTTCTCATGAGCACAAACACTGTTGGCACCTAATGATCGTTAGAGTGGATCCTGCTGTTGCAGGCCTTACGCGCGACGACCTAATTGCCGCACTAAAAGAAAAAGGTATCGGAGCAGGTATTCACTTTAAAGCCTGTCATACTCAAAAATATTACCGCGAAAACTACGCGGAATTGTTCGGGGCGATTAACCCTGATTTACAGAATACAGAACGTAACAGTAATCAAATCTGCTCACTACCGCTGTTTCCTGATATGACTCAGGATGATGTCGAGCGTGTAGTTAGCGCCGTTTCAGAAATAATTGGGTAAACCATGAAACACAATCAAGCAATCAACTTTGTCTCTATCGTTATTCCGGTATACAACGAAGAAAACTGTCTACAAGAACTCATTGACCGTACGACCAAGGCGAGTGATAGCCTAGGTAAAGATTACGAGCTCATTCTTGTGGACGATGGAAGTCGTGATCGCAGCGCGGAAATCATTGAAGAAGCATCAGCGAAAGAAGGGAGCCATGTTGTTGGCGTTATCTTGAATCGTAACTATGGCCAACATAACGCTATTATGGCTGGCTTTGAGCAAGTACGTGGCGATTTGATCATCACGCTTGATGCAGACCTTCAGAATCCACCAGAAGAAATACCTAACCTTGTAGCGAAAGCTGAAGAAGGGTTTGATTCTGTGGGGACAGTTCGTAAGAACCGTCAAGACAGCGCACTTCGTCGTTACCCATCGAAGCTTATCAATAAGCTAGTGAAACGTTCGACTGGCGTCGAGATGAACGATTACGGTTGTATGCTTCGTGCGTACCGTCGACATGTTGTTGACGCAATGCTTGAGTGTCACGAGCGCAGCACGTTTATTCCTGTGCTAGCGAATGGCTTCTCTCGCCATACCACTGAGATCGATGTGCACCATGATGAGCGTGCTGATGGTGAGTCGAAATATAGCTTTATGAAGCTTATTAGCCTAATGTTTGACTTGATTACCAGTATGACAACAGCGCCATTACGCCTGTTGAGCATTGTTGGTGGTGGTATCGCTGCGGCAGGTATCGCGTTTGGCGTCATCCTTATGTTGATGCGCATTATGTTTGGTTCTGAGTGGGCAGGTGATGGCCTGTTTACTTTGTTTGCTATCCTATTTGTATTTGTTGGTGCACAGTTTGTGGGTCTAGGCTTACTTGGTGAGTACATTGGTCGTATTTACTCTGATGTAAGAGCGCGCCCACGTTTTTATGTGCAAGATGTTTTAGTCGGTGAAGCCACTAAAAATGCACGTGAAAGCGACGAATTAAAAAATAAAGAATAAGATTTGTATTTAGAGGAATATTCCATGAAAGTAGTAGTGTTTGCCTACCACAATATCGGTTGTACTGGTATTCGTAGCTTGCTAGACGCGGGTGTAGAAATCGAAGCAGTATTTACTCATGTTGATGACAGCAACGAGAACGTGTTTTTTGACTCTGTAGCGAAACTTGCAGCAAAGAACGGTATTCCAGTTTACGCACCTGAAGACGTGAACCACCCACTATGGGTTGAGAAAATCCGTGCGATGAAGCCAGATGCACTGTTCTCTTTCTACTATCGCAATATGATCAGCCAAGAAGTGCTAGATATCGCTCCTAAAGGTGGTTTCAACCTACATGGTTCTTTGCTTCCAACATACCGCGGTCGTGCACCAATCAACTGGGCATTAGTCAACGGCGAAACTGAAACTGGTGTAACGCTGCACCAAATGGTTCAGAAAGCGGATGCTGGCGATATCGTTGGTCAAGAAAAAATTGCTATCACTGATGCTGATACGGCAGAAACGCTTCATAAGCGTATGAACACCGCATCTAGCGATCTACTGAGCAAAGTGCTTCCAACTATCGTAGATGGTTCATTCAAAACAGCGGCTCAGGATGAAAGCAAAGCGACTTACTTTGGCCGTCGTACTCCTGCTGACGGTGAGATTAAATGGTCTAACGATTCTCTTACCGTATTTAACCTAGTTCGCGCGGTAACAGAACCGTTCCCAGGCGCATTCACTTTCCTTGGTGAGCGTAAGCTGACTATTTGGAGCGCGGAAGCAAGCGACAAAACATTTGATGTAACTCCTGGTACTATCGTTTCTACTACACCACTAACGATCGCTTGTGCTCAAGGTTCACTGATTGTTAAATCTGGCGAAGCAGAAAACGGTCTATATCTAGGTGGTGAGCAGCTAGCTGCAGAGCTTCATCTTGTAGAAGGTATGCGTTTTGGTCCACAGGCAAGTGCTCTAATTAACGCTAAGAAGCGTCAAAAAGTACTTATCCTAGGTGCAAACGGCTTTATCGGTACTCATCTAACTAAGCGTCTTCTAGACGACGGTGGTTACGAAGTTTATGCAATGGACATGAACTCGAACCAAATCGAAGAGCACCTCAGCCACCCTGATTTCCATTTCGTAGAAGGTGATATCACCATCCACAACGAGTGGATCGAATACCACGTTAAGAAGTGTGACATCATTCTTCCACTAGTTGCTATTGCAACACCGATTGAATACACGCGTAACCCACTTCGCGTATTCGAACTCGACTTCGAAGAGAACCTGAAGATTGTTCGTGCGTGTGTGAAATACAACAAACGCATCATCTTCCCATCGACTTCTGAAGTTTACGGTATGTCGACGGATCCTGAGTTCAACGAAGATACTTCACCACTGATCGTTGGCCCTATTAACCGTCAGCGCTGGATCTACTCAGTATCTAAACAGCTACTTGACCGTGTTATCTGGGCTTATGGTAAGAAAGATGGACTTAAGTTTACTCTATTCCGTCCGTTCAACTGGATGGGTCCACGTCTAGATAGCTTGAACTCTGCACGTATTGGTTCTAGCCGTGCGATCACTCAGCTTATCCTAAACCTAGTTGAAGGTACGCCAATCAAACTGATTGACGGTGGTGAGCAGAAGCGTTGTTTCACTGACATCTCTGAAGCGATTGAAGCGCTATTCCGCATCATCGAGAACAAAGAAGGTCTGTGTGACGGTCAAATCATCAACATCGGTGCACCAGAAAACGAAGCGAGCATCAAAGAGCTTGCTGAGACGCTAGTTGAAAAGTTTGAGAACCATCCATTACGTGATCAGTTCCCTCCATTTGCTGGCTACAACCTAGTAGAAAGCAAAGCGTTCTACGGTGACGGCTACCAAGACGTTCAACACCGTAAACCAAGCATCGCAAATGCGAAGAAACTGCTTGATTGGGAACCAACAGTTCACATGAACGATACAATTGAAGAGACACTAGATTTCTTCCTTAAAGGTGCAGTAGCAGAAGAGAAGTAATGGAACAGAATGAAGTCACTAAAGTCGGTCTTCGTATCGATGTAGACACTTTTAGAGGCACCAAGCTTGGTGTACCTAAGCTACTCGAAATTTTCGAGAAGCACGGAGTGAAGGCTTCATTCTTCTTTACTGTTGGACCTGATAACATGGGGCGCCATATATGGCGCCTTTTGCGTCCTGCATTTCTGAAGAAGATGCTTCGCTCTAAGGCCGCTAGTCTCTACGGTTACGATATTTTAATTCGTGGCACTATCTGGCCAGGCCCTGTGATTGGTAAAAAACTTCGTCCAATTATTGAGGCGGCTGATAAAGCTGGTCATGAAATCGGTTTGCATGCTTGGGATCACCACAAGTGGCAGATGAAAACCGATACCATGTCACCTGAAGAGTTGCGTAGTGAGATTTCCAAAGGCTATAACATGCTGAAGGATATTACTGGTAGAGATCTGCCGTGTAGTGCGGTAGCTGGTTGGCGCTGTACTGATCAAACACTTGTTGAGAAAGATGCCTTCCCATTTAAGTACAATAGTGATTGCCGTGGCGATTCTATTTTCTCTCCAGGCGAAGGAATGGCACCCCAAATCCCAGTGACCCTGCCTACCTATGACGAGCTTGTCGGGCAAGATGGTGTCGACAACAGCAACTACAATGATGCTATTCTTAAGCTTATCAAACGCGATGGTTTGAATGTTTATACAATCCACGCGGAAGTAGAAGGTATTGTTTGTGCTGAAATGTTTGAAGATTTGATTGTCAGAGCCAAGCAACAGAATATAGAATTCGTACCCATGATAGATCTGCTTGAAGGGGCAGAATCGCCACTTCCAAGTGATGCAATAAAAAACATCGAAATGGAAGGGCGAGAAGGGTGGCTAACACACCAGGCGTCATTTGTTGAACGCATGGGACTGTAGTTGCTTTTATGCCTTAAATGCTACGGCATGTAGATTTGAAACTAGTATAAGCCCATGATGTCATGGGCTTTTATTCAATTGGATGAAGAATGCAACAATCACGAATTAACTGGGCGGTTTGGATACCGCTTTTCTTTATTGCGTTATACATACTACCGCTTGATCTGCGCCCACTGTGGTCACCAGATGAGTTACGTTACGGTGAGATCTCTCGCGAGATGGTGGCTTCCGGTAACTGGATAGTTCCCACTTTTAACGACCTACGTTATTTCGAAAAGCCGATCATGGGTTATTGGTTTAACGCCATTGCACAAGTTATTTTTGGTGATACCAATTTTGCTGTGAGAATTGCCTCGGCACTCGCTATGTTTGGTTCTGCACTATTTTTAGTTTCTCTCGTTGGCAGAATGACAGATCGCCGTCAAGGTTGGCTAACCGCAGGTGTGTTTCTTAGCATGTTTATGGTGGCAGCAATCGGTACTTACAGTGTACTTGATGGCATGTTGGCATTCTGGCTTACTGCTTGTTATGCCGCTTTCTATTTTGCAACGGAAGCGACCTCTACCAAGCAACGTTGGCTGCATTACGGTCTCGCGGGCTTCTTTTGTGGTTGTGCAGTATTAACTAAAGGCTTTTTGGCACTTGCCTTACCAGTTATCGTTGTCGTGCCTTACATGATCATGCAAAAGCAGTTCCTAGAGATATTAAGATGGGGCTGGTGGGTAATGTTTGTTGCGTTAATCACTTGTTTGCCATGGTCTCTAGCTATACATGCAGCTGAACCAGATTACTGGAATTACTTCTTCTGGGAAGAGCATATCCATCGTTTCTCTGCTGAAGATGCACAGCATGCTGCGCCGATTTGGTATTATGTACCGTTCCTATTCTTAGGAACTTTACCTTGGGTATTTTGGGCCCCGTCTGCTCTTGTTCAGTTGAAGGGTGAGTTTTCAAAGCCACTTATTCGCTACTCTATTCTCTGGGCGGTAATGCCATTTTTGTTGTTTTCCTATGCAAGTGGAAAACTGGCAACGTATATTTTACCTTGCATGGCTCCTATCGCGATTCTATTGACCCATGGCATTATCAAAGCTTATAACAGCAAAGCGAAAGGCCTAACAATAGGTTCGATCATTAATGGCTTATTCTTTGCGACGGTTGCTATTACATTAATGGTGATGTTCTTTATGGGCAAGCTACCTTTGGATGAGTCTGAATCTTATCGTCCTTGGATAGCGTTGTTCATACTAGGATTTTGGGCTACCTGTGCTTTCTATGCAGCGAAAGCCAAAGCGTTCGAACACAAGTTTGCAGCGTATATGGTATCGCCTTTGGCTCTTTTCGCGCTGTTCTCTACCGTTGTTCCAAACACGACGATTGACTCAAAAATGCCAGCGCGTTTCATGGAGCAGCTAGCACCAAAAGTCACCGATGATATGGTTCTTATCGCTGACTACCCGGATACGATGTCAGCATTAAACTGGTACTTGAAGCGCAGCGATGTTTATCTTACCAAGGCAATGGGCGAAGTGGATTATGGTCTGAAATATGATGACTCGAAGCATCGCTACATTGAGTGGAATCAGCTAGATGACTTTATCAAAGAAAAACAGTTAACGGGTCCAGTGTTGCTGCATTTTAGAGACCTACCACCGTTGCCAGAAGGTTTTCCTAAGCCAGATGATCACGTTGATCGTGGCCGTTATCATGCGCTGATCTTTAATCAAAAAGATGCCCAGTAATGACAGTACTGCTGTTTGCACTCTCAGTTGTAGCAAGCTCGCTTAGTCAATATTGGCAAAAGCGAGCCGCTATGTATTTTGAAGAAAATCCACAGCTGTCCGCAGTAGGGAAGTTATTGAGCTTTCCTATGATCCTTGGAATTGTCTTCTTGGGGACGAGCGCCCTAACTTGGTTGGGTGTACTGAGTCAGTGGGATGTATCAGTTGCTTATCCGTTACTAAGCGTTAACTTCGTTATCATGTTATTGGTTTCTAAATTTGCCTTTGGCGAAGTCATTCTGCCCAAGCAATGGCTTGGTGTAATGTGCATAATGATCGGCGTTGGCATTCTTGGAGGAGCTGGTTAATGGTAGCGAAAGATCTTAAAGCCGGCTTGCCAATTGCACTTGTGAGCGTTCTGCTCATATCTACTGCTCAGCTCTCTATGAAATGGGGAATGGGAGGGCTTGCATCGCAATGGGACAGCATTGTAGCTCTATTTGAGCAAGCTCAACTGGCCGAGCTGCTATTGCATGTGTGGCCAGCTTTAATTGGTGTTGGCATCGGCCTAGGTTGCTATGCACTGTCTATGGCGTGCTGGGTAATGGCTTTAAAGCACTTGCCACTAGGGGTCGCGTATCCTTTGCTCAGCTTGAGCTATGTAATTGTCTACTTGCTAGCAGTTACTTTGCCTTGGCTCAATGAGTCATTTAGTTGGGTGAAATTGTCTGGGATCGGTTTTATCCTCCTAGGGCTGACCTTTATCTTTACCGCGAAAAAGTCCAGCCATTAGGCTGGACTTTTCTTTGTGCCTCAGATTTATCTGCCGCGTCCATCAACCATGATCTTTAGAGTTTTAAACACAATATGAATGTCAGTGGATAGCCAAGTTTTAAATGACGACAGTGATAAGGCGTAACTGTGGTCGTAACCAACCTTACTTCTCACATCTTCAATACATGTATCATAACCTTGATTAACTTGTGCTAGTCCTGTGATACCGGGTAGTACGTCGTAAGTACGCTCTACAAAGAAGGGAATGTCATTCTCAAGCTTGTTATAGAAGTCAGGGCGTTCTGGTCTCGGCCCTATGAGTGACATGTCTCCTTTGAGTACATTAATAAACTGCGGGAGCTCATCGAGTCGAGTTTTGCGAAGAAAGCGGCCTACCGGTGTGATTCGCGGGTCGTCTTCTGTTGCCCATGTAGCACCTGAATGTGATTCGGCATCTACATACATGGATCGATACTTAAGTACATGAATGAGGTCCATTCTTTCAGGAGTCCATTTCCCGACTCTGAGCTGCTTATAAAATATGGGTCCTCTCGAGGTAAACTTAATCGCTAGCGCCACAGGTACAAAAGTGATTGCCAGTATGATCATGCCAACGCTAGCACCTACGATATCGAAAATTCGCTTTGAGAAGTGTATTGAGCGTCTCTCATAGTAAGTCATAATTCCCCCTCCTAGCGCGCGAGACGCTGCCATTTTCCATTTTCAAGTCCAAATAAGTAACGAAGCCCACCAATCAAGTTAGCAGTGTGACCAACGATTAAATATGTAATTAAACGAATGAGTCGCAGCTTTTGAAGTTGTGGGAAGTAGCTGGCTATCGCGGCGATAACGTAAACGGCTACCTGCGAACAAAGCAGTACCAAGAAGATAGTGTTTGTCTGCGCCAACCAAAGTGAAGAAAACAAGCATGCAATCATTAAGTATGGTGTAAATAGGCGCAGTCCTTTGCCGGAAAAAAAGGTGAATGCAGTTCTTCCATATTGCGGTGAAAATAGATCAAACAACATGATGACCTGCTGCATGTTTCCGGCTGAGATTCGTAATCGTCGTTGAAAGTCTTGTACTGATTCAGTAGGTTCTTGCTCGATGGCATTCATATTAGGTGCGTAGGCGGCTTGATAGTGTTGGCGAACAATCCTCATCGGAATGATGAAATCATCGTTGATTGTATTGTCCGGTAACAATTCAAATAGCGGTGTTCGAATGAAATACAGTGCCCCATGTGCACCAATAGTAGACCCCATAGTGGACTCACGATATTTGATGTTGTTTTGATATTGCCAGTAGTCTGACTCACCGGTTTGGCTAGCATGGAGCAGCTGATAGGTTGAGTTTACGACACCGATGTTCTGGTCTTTGAAAAATTCACTGGCGATTAGGAGGGCATCAACGGAAATAATGGCTGAAACATCTGAAATGCAAGTGATATCACTGTCGATTATCGGAATGTATTGGTTAAGGATGGCTACTTTCCCAATATTATCTTGCTGGTTGATAATTTCAAAATGGGTATCCGCGCATATGGCCTCTTGTATTGTTGACTCCGCAAAGTGAAGAGTGTTGTCCTCACTGCCATCATCAATAATCAAGATTTTTAGCTTATCTTTTGGATAGTCTAACGATGCGCAATTTCTGATTTTATCCGCTATCCACTGCTCCTCATTATAGGCGGGAATGATAATGGTAACCTTAGGTAGTGCACGATCTCTGCGGACGCTACGATAGCCTCTTGGTATGGCACCACTTGCGACTATTGGATGTTGGTTAGCCCACCAACGGAGAATCACAGGATATCCAGCATGGTGATACACTATGAAAAATGCGCTTAGAATGAATACTCCAATCATTACAACTTCCATACTATGTCCTTTCTATAATTAATCTCGACTAGCCAATTGTTAAGCCTTGAACACTAGATTTCGGTAGGCTTCACTCATTGAACGTACATCATTATTCTCGACAACAAAGTCTCGTGGACAGAATAGGTGACGTGTCTTCAACGCGTTCTCTAGAGCTTGCACTAGAGAAAATACTCGATTTGATTTCGTTGTCACACCAGATAATGGGCAGAGAGTTTCCTTTGCTGCACCAACATCCGTAACCACTACTGGAATGTTGCACGCCTGTGCTTCAAGTGGCGAAAGTGGAAACCCCTCACACACAGAGGGAAGACAGAACAGGTCAAGCGATTGGTAAAATGAAGGCATATCGTTTACTAATCCAAGGAAGTGGACCCTGTCCTCCACTTTCAACGCTTTGGCAAGGTCTTTGAGCTCTTGCTCAAGGGAACCAATACCAGCAATAGCGAGGTGGATATCGTTGGAAAGTCGTGCAACGGCCTTGATCAAAGTCGCCTGTGCTTTGACAGGTTCTAAGCGACCAGCAGTACCAATAAGGATAACCTTGGAGGGTAAATCAAGTATACGCCTTGCTCCTGCCTGATTTGCAGGTACGAATCGGTTACAATCCACTCCATTTTTAATCACCTTCGGCGTGGTGTACGGAAAAAGCTGAGAAAGCTGCTGCTGAACCTTTTGAGCATCAGCGACTAAGATAGGGTTAACCAATTTGAGTGCGAGGTTTTCTACTTTTTGCCGTTTTGTATCGGTTAAGTGCCACATATCATGCTCGGTATGGATTCGTGCTGGGACTCGACTGAGTCTGGCGGCAATACCACCATAGATAAGAGGTCCAATATGATGAGTGTGGACAACTTGGGGCTTGAGTACCTTAAGGAGTCGATACATCACTCGAAGCAGAGTAATTTGGGAACCTGGCTTTTTGCCAAGAAAGAACAGGTGTGAACGATATTTGATAAGTTGTGGCCAGTGTTTGATGGCTTGTTCAAGTTCCCCTTCCAAACTGATGATAAATACTCTCTCATCTTTTTTCGCCTGTTTAAGCAGCTCAAGAACCATGGTTTCAAGTCCTCCGGGAGCTAGGTGTTGAACAACGTGTACGACCTTGTATGTGGGACCAGAGTTGTGTTTTGGGATAAGGGGTGAGCTTGCCATAATTTGCTCCTTGCATAGGCGTTGCATTGTTAATCTAACATTGCACAGGTTGTGCCAAATTTATAAGTAAGTAAAAACATATAGTTAAGCTCAAAACATATGGCTTTCCCGATATGAAATTCATTCTGAATATCATTCGGCGGCAATCTTAGGAATAGCAGTGATCAAAGGCACACCGGATATTTGAGTGAGTTGATCCCTACGGCGTATAGTTGTGTCAAAGAGCTCAAGAATAATTGCCATACCTATGCCCAGAGCAAGTCCAGCTATAACACCAACAGCCGCAAATACGGTTGGCGTGAAATTTGTTGGTGAACTAGGTGTATAAGGGAGATCGATGATTTTGACTCGTTTATTTTGCTCAAACACACCTAACGAACCAGTCAATTGTGCCATTTCATAACGTTCCACTAGTTCATCGTAGAGTTGTCTTTTTAGACTGACATCGCGTTGTAGCTTCAATAATTGTTTGGCATTACTACCGTAACTTTGAGCGTTGACGGTGAGCTCATCAATCATAGACTGCAAGCTATTAGTCTCTTGCTTGAGAGATTCGTACCGACCTCGAACAAGCTGTAGACTATGGAGCTGGGTAATTAGAAGCGGCTGAATATCACCTACATCGCTCACTGAAGTCACGCTGGCAATATCCCACAGTTGGTCACTGTTGAGTTCGGGTTGCTCAGACTGAAGTAATTGGTTGCGCTCTTTCTCTAACCTACTAAGTTCTCTGAGCTTGGCCTGCACGGCACTGTGTGTATCAGTGTATTTTGCTTTGAGTAAGGTTAACGCGCTTCGAGTTTCAATGATCTGTTCCTCCAGTTTGCCGACTATTGGGTTGGTTTTAGAGAGTTGCTGATCAAGCGAGCCTAAGCTTTGCTCTACGCCAGACAGCTCTGCTTGTTTTTCTGCCAAAGTTTGTTTGAGGGAGGCGAGCCGGCTCAGGTTCTCATTTTGCATTTCAGGCGTCGCTGAAGAGTGTTGATTGTAGTAATCGGCTAACGATTGTTCGGCGTTTTCTAGTTCTTGTTTGCGTTTCTTAATATGGATAGTCAGAAATTCACTGGAATCTCTGATCGATGAGCGCTCAGGTGCCAAAAGTTCTTCCACAAAATGAACACTTACCGATTCTAGCAGCGCCTTCATCCCCTCTGGTGAGGATGAGGAGTGTTCGATTTTTATGAAGTCTTTACCCAATTGAGTGACGGTTAGGTTGGCAGAAAGCTCAGCGATTATTTGATCTTTTTGAGATGCGGTCATTGAGTCATTAATAAGGTTTAGGTCACTCGCAACTGACAGTAGCACGTGGCGGCTGTTGAGGAGAGTTTTGAGCGCTGATAGACGATCTTTGAGCATGGTCGAGACGGCAATGTCTTCAAGAAACGGATTCATTTTGGCGGTTTCTTGAATCAGCATGCTGGTGTGCGATTTATATTTCAGAGGAGTCAAGACGCCAATAGCGTAAGCGATAAACGGCATGATCAAGATAGGCATTGCAATCGCATAACGACGCCTCCAGGCTGCCGTTAAAATAGCTAAAAGCCTCAGCTTTAGCTCACTCATAAGGCCTCCAAATAGCGCTCTAGCACTTGAGTTCTTTGTTCCCAGCTCTCGCTGTCGACTAGACCTTCAGGAAGCTTAGTCGATTGCTTTGCCGCTGACTCAAGCGCTTTAATCATTTCATCAGCATTTTGAATCACGATGACGTGTTCACGGTATGGCTCAAGTGCTGGGAATTCAGTAGTAATAACCAGTCTCCTTGCGGCTAAATACTCTTTCAGCTTAAGAGGGTTGCACGCACTAATTTGTGCGTTTAAGACGAATGGCAGCAAACTGACGGTCCAGTGCTGGCTGTAACTTGCCAGTTGCGCATGAGGCTTAGGTCCCAGATAAAAGACGTTGTCGGCCTGTACAATTGGCAACTGTTCTAGTTCTAGTGGACCAATAAATACGAAATCCCAATGCGGCATGGCACTTATCACCTGATTAAGGAGCTCATAATCGAGCCAATTAGAAAGACTGCCATAGAAGCCAGCAATTGGACGTCCTCTGTTTGGTAAGTCATTGGCACGCTTGGTAGGCTGGGAGAAGCGCTGACAATCCACACCATGAGTGAGCAAGCGAGTTTTCCTTTCTGGAAATTTTCTCAGAAGCTTTTCGCTTGCCGTAATGACCATATCAGCCTCTTGAACCAGATGACGTTCATGCTGCAATACCGTGTCATGATCAACACCTGCGAGTGCTCCAAAATCGTCACCGCAGTAGTAAACAATAGGTAGATTACCTAAACGTTGGCAGACGTCAGCAGCAGTGGGTAATGAACTCCAAATAATGGGATTTTTTAGTTTTAGTTTTTGGATAATGGGAACCAATTGTGACTTCATCAAGGTTGCTGCTAGCTTTCTAGACCACTTTGATCGAGGTGCTGGAATCGTCATTAGGTTTACAATAGTGATAGTCTCCGGCACTGGCTCGGACTCGAGTTTCAGCTGTTTGGACTTGTCACGTCGAAGTAGCTTATTTAACGCACGGGCTGCATCATGTTTAGTGAACTTGGGTTGACGTAAACCAATGGAATTTACCCATAGTACTTTCCGTTGGCTGGCAAGGCGCTTGACGAGATGCTGAGTACTAGAAGGCAGAGCACCATAGTCTTCTCCAAATACAATCAAATCTCTCATAACACAATCCTTGTTATTCAGTACGATCACTTAACGCTACAGCGTCTGATCAATATGCTTGACGACTTTCGCAGGACATCCAGCTGCGATAACGTTGGCGGGTAAATCGTGAGTCACGACGCTACCTGCTGCGACGATAGTTCCCTGTCCAATTGTCACCCCCGTTTGCACGGTTACTCCTGTCGCTAGCCAAACGTCTTGCTCTAGGACAATGCTTCCAATACGATGATCTTCATCGGGTGCGCCTTCTGCTCTTTGGCGTGCATTGAGCGGATGTCCTGAATAACCAAACAATTGACAACGTCCCGCGATTCTCACGTTGTCTTGAATTTCTACTTTTTCGGCAACGGCGATAGTGACCTGCCAGCCGATATCAACATTGTTACCGACGATGAGTTCTGGTTGTATTGCAGGGTTAGGGTGAGGCGTGGTACGAGCGCTAAAGGTGGTGTGTCCTGAGACTCGGCAGTCATTGCCTAAAGCAATTTTCAGGGGACCAGTGACAAGTGGCAATCCACTGTAAAGATAGAGTGAGTGACCACATGTTGATACGCGACCTTTAAACGCAGGCGTGTATACAAACAGTCGAGATAGTGATTCGACTCCATTTCGCAGAATAGTTAATAACGCATAAAGCGCTTTGTTATAGAACGATGGCGTGGGAATGCCTGTCGAACGGGCTCGTTTCAAAATGACAAAAAGGTTTCTCATTTTGGGATTTGGATGACACCGAAGCCAATTTTTGAAATCGAATGACGAAGTAGTATTCATTTTGACATTCCCTCTCATTAGTCTGAGTCATGGGTACTAGTATGCTAGAAGGAGTATCAAGAATTGCGCCAATAATTATTGTTATATTAATCATAGGGTTGTCGACTATTTATGTTCTGGCTTTTCGCACTTCTCAAATTGCGAAGCAATTTGTGACACTGCGATGGTCAGCGATGCGAGAATATAAATTGGCCATACGAAGCCTTGAGTGAGAAAAGTACCTGATACGAAGGTGCCTATAAGGCCACTGTATACCGCCAATGACATTGAACGCAGATAGGGTGGGATATCCGCTCTACCATCTATGAAAGTGAGTGTTTGCCTAGCACATTTCAAAAGCTGATAAATGAAAAGTAAGAACACAATAAGCCCAATAAAGCCAGTCTCGGCTAACACACCAAACCAAGTACTGTGAACAGCATGGTTTAATCCATCCCAATGAGGGCTGTAGAAAAAATAGTTATAGTAAAAGTTATCCAGTCCAACACCCAAGACAGGATTATCTAGTGCCATTTTATAGGCAGCTTCCCACGCATAGATCCTGCCCATGGCAGATTCATCAATGCCTTCTTCCGCAGCCCCTCCAGAGGCTCGACCAGAGATATCCGCTAATGAGTAGAGCGCAAGAGCGCCGATCACACCTAAAAAAACGAATAGAGTTTTTGATGGAATAATACGCCACGCGTAGAAACCAAGCACCGCTAGTGACCCTAACAACCCTCCTCGGCTTTTAGTTGCGACAATAGCAAAAAACAGAACTGCAGAAGTAAGGAGCGATAGGACTCGAAATGACCACCCGATTCCTTTCGTCGTCATAGTGGCGACAGTGAACGCAAGGGGAAATAGCAGCACTAAGGCAAGATCATTTGGATCGCCAAGCATTGAGCCGAAACTTCGACCAATAGTGACCCTTGAGCCTTCGACCAAACCAATACCATTTGCGGAGTTATAAAGGGCAACACAACCTACAACAAGCCCTGAGATAACAATCAGAAATGAAAAACGTGATAGCTCCTTAGGAGAGGTAATCAGCCATGACACGGCTAATGTCATGATCATTATTTTGACGTAAGTACCACTAAACATCGCGATGGCAACGCTTCTATTCGCTGCAAATACAGCTCCTACAATGACAATCCCCCAAAAGATAAACAGCCATCGGTAAACCGGATGCCAATAAAGCTGTATTTTCCCACTAATTAAAGTATGCCAGAGTAACGCGGACAGAGCAGCTGCTGAGAGCATCAACGGGATTTTCAATGGATAGAGTGCGGGAAAAACTTCATGAATTCGGAAAAAAGAAAATACGATAAATAGTGTTACCAACCAAAAGGTCTGACTCAAAACAACCAATATAGCGATTGGTATTAGTCCGATAGCTAGACCAACGATAGGATGGGGTATCAATCCCCATATAAGGCCTACCAGAGCGCACAATGTAACACTGAGTAGTGCATGTTTAGAGTGTTCAGAAGAAGGAAAGGCGCTACTCATTGCCATACCTTTCTTATAACGATATCTCGTCTATTCCAATTGGAACTGTACGAATCGACGCTAGTCATGACTTAGCTCCAACTCAAGAATGGAGTTACATGTAGCGAGTACGTAAGTAGTGATTGGGCGATAACTAGTCTCAGCATCGTAACACTGAGCTACCTTCATCGCTTCGACGGCAATCGCATCCCTTGAGAAGGGGTCTTTGTAACAATGGTGGAGAGCTTTTGCGAGAGAACAGGGTTCATTGCCATTATACTTCATGCAGCTGTAACCATCTGACAACACTCGTCCCCAATATCCACTGTCCCTTGGAATAATAGGGCACATGCCCGCTGCCATCGCTTCTAAAATTAAAAGGTTAGCCGACTCATCAGTTGCAGTTGAGACAAAAATACTACATTGCTGTCTTATTTCATCAATATTTTGGCAGTCCTGATACCAATGCAGTCCCTTAATCGGGCGAGGGATAGAAGTGCTTTTATCAGTCGATTTCAATAAAGATTGAGAGATGTAACAGATGTCTCCGTCAATAGGCCGAGGAACTTGTGATACCGCAGTTAACAGGTGCTCGATATGATCTTGGTTAAGGTCTCCCGCCCAGAATATTCTCGAGTCTGCGGTTTTTCTTACTGTTGGCCAATCGGAGATTGTGATACCACATTGGAAGCTTTGCCA
Organism: Vibrio sp. ER1A; assembly: GCF_000733315.1. Taxonomy (NCBI): domain Bacteria; kingdom Pseudomonadati; phylum Pseudomonadota; class Gammaproteobacteria; order Vibrionales; family Vibrionaceae; genus Vibrio; species Vibrio sp. ER1A. The sequence continues at coordinate 336,279 of NZ_JPJA01000085.1, read as the reverse complement.
GTTTTCTTCTTTCAATGTGTTGCTTCGTTGTAATAGATGTTTGTTTAAGTCTTCAGTACCAGATAGGTAAAAAACTCTCGTGGCTTTTGTTAGACACCATAGGTTTGTGGCAGAGTCATAGAGTTTTGAATAAACCAAGTGAACGAGCGCGTAGCCCAAACACACTCTCAACCAGTAGACTGGGAGGGCCATTTGAGGCTGAGAAAACGATAGCATCATATGCACTTTTGGGAGTGTTGTTAACAAGTAGAGACAGTAACAAAGGTGGCAGAAGCTTTTGAGCCAATCAGTAATTGATAATCGCTTTTTAGAGTCAATTGGGAAAGGGAGTGAGTATATCTGTAACGGGACTTCATAGTCTTTCAGTTGTGTCCAATGATCGGCTTTTGCCGTTAAGACGCTTATCTGTACACCTTCGCTACCGAGCTGACGCAGCAAAGAGTGCAACGCTAAAGTATCGCTGTTTTTCGTGGAATAAGAGTCGAAGACTACAATATGTTTTTGGCATTGTTTGGTCATATCTAAGGCCTGATAAGGATGAGTAGCTATCACGAGGGATAGCCCTTGAATTTGCATAATAGATATGACTAGAGCAAGTAAGGTGCCACGTTGGTAACTCTATATATTACAGATGGTTAAGAATAAAATTCGCTAGTGTGGTTGGACTTGATAATGAGATTCTCAATATAGGAATCACAATGACAGCTCAATGATAAGCGTTACTGGGTTACAGTATCGGCAAAACCATAAATAGACAGTACTTGCGGAATGATGACTTTGGTGGAGTAGTTCTGTTCTATCGTCTTTTGCGCATTCAGCTTTACTTGGGCTTTTTCGGCGGGGGAGAGTGAAAACCAGTGCTTTAGTACGTCATACATCTCCTGGTTACTGCCTACGATCCATCCATTGATACCCGAGTCTATCATGCTAGGCAGTTCGCCCAGTTTAAAGCTAATAAGTGGAATGCCACGAGACATCGCCTCTAACGCCGCCATGGGCAGCCCTTCATATTTCGAGGTGATAAGTAATACATCGATGTTAGGCCATACGGGGGCCATCTCCTTTTGGTGGCCATGGAAAGTGACGTTGGGTGAGCTGTATTGTTTTAACTCTCGCTCCATATCACCAGAGCCATAAACATGGAAGGCATTGCGAGGAAACCGATTAGCGATATCTAGAAAGGTGTCTGGGCCTTTTTCTGGACTTAATCGCCCTACGAATGCTACGTTTTGATTTGTGGATTCAAGAAACTTAGTTTGTGGGACAAAGTTATTGACCAGTACACTAGAATAAGGAACTTTCCCTTGGATCGCGCGACTTACACAAATCCGCTTATGGCTGACTATGGCACTGACGCGATCTACAGCGTCGTACCAGCGAACTTTTCCGATCGGTGTTTCACCAGCATGAAAAGTCGATACTATGTTAATTGCAGATGTCGCGCCGCAAAGGCGAGATAAGCGAAGTAGTATGTTCGCTTTATAGCCATGTGCATGAATAACAGTGGGTTTTTGGTTTTGCGAAGCCGCTTTGTCAATGGCTTTGTTTAGCCTCAGCCAAATAGAGTGCTGCGGATAGTCGACATCCAATATAGTGGTATCAATATTAGCGGTTTGAAGCTGCGCAATGAGTGGCGGCGTAGGTTTATGCGACGTTAAAAATACAACTTTTACGTTTTGCTTAAAGGCAATCAAGCCTTTTGCTAGCTCAAGGACGTGCGTTTCTATACCGCCAAAAGTACTACTGTCTAACAGTAGCCAAACCCGCTTGCTACGAGGCACTGTCTTCTGCCTCCCAAGCTTGTTTTTTTCGGTAGACAGTGGATGGGCTTAATTCTAGAAGCACGGCCGCATTGAGCACATTGCCATCACAAAAATCGATAGCCTGCTGTATGGTTTCTCGCTCAACCTGCCACATAGGACGAATGTTAGGTGTTCTAGGCTCAGTATCGCGGTCAGGCTGAGGTTGTACGGAGGCCATTTGGACTGTCTCTACCATATTGTGGTCAACGGTGTTTTCCGGCGTTGGATGTTGTACCACGGAGAGCAGACTTTGCGGGGTGCTAGGACGAACAACTGTTGCTGGTCTTGTTTGGACCATTTCGGCGGGTAGATGATTAACGCCCAAAGATTTGTCATCGTTAAGAACCACAATGTTACGTATTACGTTTTGCAACTGTCGAACGTTCCCGGGCCAATCATATCGTCTGAGGTAACGCTGTGCTTCTTTGGAAATGGATTCAAAACGGCGCTTATCTTGCTTCGCGTAGCCTTTCAAGAAGTGTTCTGCCAGAGTGACGATGTCATGCTCTCGCTCACGCAGTGGCGGCATATGAACAGGAACTACATGCACGCGATAATAAAGATCTTCACGGAAGCGACCTTCTTTTACTTCAGCTAATGGGTCACGGTTCGTCGCGCAAATAATGCGAACATCTACTTTTTGCTCTTTGGTCGCACCTAGTGGTGTAAACGTGCCAGTTTGCAAAAAGCGCAGAAGTTTCTTCTGCATTTCTAAATCCATTTCGCACAATTCGTCCAAGAACAAAGTACCGCCGTGAGCAAGTGACGCCGCACCTTTACGATCCGTTGTCGCCCCTGTAAATGCCCCCTTGACGTGTCCAAAAACTTCGCTTTCCATTAAATCTTTAGGAATAGCACCACAGTTTATGGCGATAAAAGGCTGCTCTCGACGTTCGCTTTCGTTGTGAATGGCGTTGGCGCAGACCTCTTTACCTGTGCCGCTTTCACCAATAATAAACACACTGGCGTTAGTATCCGCTACAGCGTCGATTATTTTGTAAACGCCTTGCATGGGAATACTGGCACCAATGAAATCATGAAATCGTTCACGTTCCATCTGCTGTTGAATATCATCGAGCATAGTTTCCAATTGAACTTGCTTTAGATGAATGTTGACGGAGGTTTTTAAGCGGTCTGCTCGAATTGGCTTTTCAAGGAAGTCTTTCGCGCCTTTTTGAATAAGCTTCACGGCCGTATCTACACTGCCGTGTGCGGTAGCGACAATAACCGGAATCTGTAGGTTTTTTTCTTCCATCCATTCAAGGATCTCGTCCCCCTGCATATCGGGCAATTGCAGATCTAGGATTATCAATGAAGGCAAGGTTCGCTCTAACAGACGCTTTGCTTCCGCGCCGGTAGCTACATGCAATAATTCGTAGGGCTCGTTCTGCAAAAACTGTTTGTAAAGTACTGCGAGTGAAGAAGAGTCTTCAATAAGGAGCACTTTTGGTGTCATATCTACTGTCCTTGTTTAATATCACTGCTGATTAAAGGATAGTACAAATAACGACGATTTTTAGTAAATGAATACCTAACGCGCTGAATATAAAGAATTTGCGTAAAAGAAGGCTAAATAGGTAACGACAAGAATCGATTGGCGATAACTTTTTGTTTAGCCCATGATGTTATTTGGGAGGGTAACCAGCCCAGACGATCAATTTCGCGGCAAATCTCATTTGCTAGTGAAGGCTGATCCCGATAGTTAAGCACGGTTCCCAACAAGTGAGTGTGGGTACCTTCTTGTAATGCTTGCACTGCATCGGCGACTTGGTTGGCGAGCGTGACCCCGCTTAGAACAACCAAATAAGTACCATCGCATGCGTTAGCGACGCAGTGTGCAGGAATGTTGTTTTGATTGACGTTTAGAATGGGTGAAGTATCAATGACCACTCGATCGTATTGAGTTAGCCACTCTGCAACTTGTTGCCTTAAGTTGGTTGGGTCTTTATACAACAACCGGGTTCGTGGATCGCTAGGTGCGGATACCCCAAGAAACACTTTTGGGGAGTGCTTATCTTGCACCCAATGACTGCTCTGCGGAGTTAGTTCTGATGAAAGAGGGGGAACATCAGGCAGTTCTATGCTCATTAGACTAGGGTGGTAAAGGTTTAGATCGACTAACAGTGTTTTATGACCAGCAAGAAGGTAGCGCTCAGTCAAAGCTTGCGCTACCGAAGAGGTACCCTCTTGGCTGTTGCAGGCCGTAATACTGATTGAACGACATTGCTTCAGCTCTGCATTGAGATAAAGTTCTTCAATTTCAGCATGAGTCGCGGGAATAGACATTATAGCGCTCCTATTACGGCGATCGTCGAGACGATCCTGAAGATGTCGGTTAAGCCCAGTCGAGCTTGTTCTGCGAAGCTATTACGACGGTCTGGGATATAAATAGTATCGCCTGCCCGAATCACGGGTAACATTTTTATATCGGCAGTTTTACTGAACTCTACCAGATCGAAAGTTCTTGCTTGGCCTTGGCAGCAGGACATGTTGACGACACTGATTTTCTCCACATACGCCCTATCACTCGGCCCCCCAGCTTCGGCCAAGACATCGAGGATAGTCATGTTGTCGTTAAAAACGTATCTACCAGGGTTATTAACTGCGCCCAAAATGCGAATCGTTTCCTCTTTGGGGGTATCTAGCCAATTACGATTTTTCTCAGGGACGTAGATGGTATCGCCACGTTTGACCAATGGAATAATGGACTCATCGCCAGTTTCGAAGTAAAGCGATAGATTGAGCTTACTGACTCTGGAGTAAGGTTTGTCGCGATGAGTAACCCGAATATTGTGGATATCCGCGTCTCTTGTAGGACCATCAGCTGCTGAGAGGATATCGAGAAAATGCATGTCATCAGTAAATCTGTAGCGCCCTGGCGCGTTTACCTGTCCAAAAACGTAAATAGAAGCATCGGAGCTTTGTCTTACCCACTGAGCTTTGTTATCCGATGGATCTTGTGGTAAATCATGAACACGGACAATAGCGCCTGCTGAAATGTAAGGCAGCTCTGATTGAGGCGCGCCTCGTTTTATGAAGGCATCAAGATCAAATACCACCATTTTATTGCCGTTAGCGACTTCGATTTTTGAGGTGTCAGCGCGACCGCTTGGGCCTCCAACATGTGCCAGTAAGTCCATCAGATCCATTTCGTCTGACCACTCAATTCGACCAGGACGAACCACTTCACCGATAACGTTGACTGCCCGGTCTGGGGATACTTTAAGCCACGATTTCTCGTTGATATCGGTTTTCTCTGGTACAAAGATAGCATCGCCAGGCTCTATTTTTGGTGCTTGGCTGCCTTTTAGGCCTTCGGTGTACGCCGTCATATCAAAAGGGACTACTCGGCCATCGGATTTTATTACGCGAATCTGTCTAGACTCTGCAAATCGTGTTGGGCCTCCGGCATTGGCAAGGATATCCATAAAGGTCGCGCCTTTTTTGCCCTCAAAAGCACCGGGAGCGGCTACTTCACCCATGACATACACAGTATTAGAACCAGATTTAATTTCCTCTTCTTGTTTGGGTACAAAAATCGTCGCTCCGGCTTGTAGAGGAGGTAACAAGGAAACATCACCGCTGTCTAAATAGCGTTTTAGGTTGAATAGTGTAGGGGTGTTATTGCTGATTACTCTAATTTGTTCCACGCTCGCATAGCGCGTAACACCACCGGCTCGCATCAATACATCAACTAGGTCGCTATTCGATTTATAGGAGAAAGAGCCGGGTGCATTCACTTCTCCAAATACTTTAATGGCTTGGCGTGAGTCTGCACTATCACCAGAATCAGCAAGTTTAGCCGGATCGAACTCTTGTTCAATATTACCGACTAAAGGGGAGGCTGGGACAAATAAGGTGTCCAAAGATTGCAGTGCGGGAAGGTTTTTGTCATCACCGGTGTCAAGGAAGCGCTTATAGTCGAATTCCTGTCTATCTGCGCCACGCTTTAACAACATTTTGTTTAACTGGGCTCCGGAGCGCAGTCCGCCAGCGGCGTGCAGTGCCATTTGGACATTTGAGTTGTAGGGAAGCGTATATTCTCCGGGAGAGGCAACATAGCCCTGCACTGAAATCAGTATTTGCCGTTCTGATACATAGACTTGGACGTTTGAGGTGTCACGAAAAACTTTATCAAGCGCTCCCTTAACTGCCGTGGTGAGCTGTTCTTCGTTATAGCCTGCAACGAATACAGGGCCAACTTCTGGTAGTGTAATTCGACCGCGTTTATCAACCTGAAATCCCCTATTTAAGCTTGATTCGCCAGGCAAATCGACTTGAATGAGGTCTCCGACTTGTACCTGTTTCTCGTTAGCTAGGGAAAGTGGTGCAAACAAGGCGAAGAGAACGGTTACGCATAGTAGCACTATTACTTTAGCTTGGTTCATCACAACGCTCCTTGAGTGGCATTGCTATTTTTATCCGCGATGACTTCAATGCTGACTCTTCGGTTGGTGAGTCGAACTCCTGGGCTGTCCCCCTGATAGAGAGGCAGTTCTTCACCAAGTGAGTGTGTTTCGATACGTCCAGGTGCTAGGCCAAATATAGTTAGGTAACGCTTGACTTGCTGGGCACGCCCTTTCGCAATCTTTTCATTGTATTCGGTTCCACCCGTAGCGTCGGCATGTCCGGTGACAGAGAGACGAATGGTGGGATGTTGTTTAAGGATGTTTGCTGCTTCCGCTAGATGACCCATGTATTTGGGATTGACTTCAATAGAGTTATAAGCGAACTGGTTATCGACATTTAGAAGATGATAGATACGCTTAACCACTTGCATTAAATCATCAAAGTCCTTGCCCTTGAGAGGGGGGGCACATGTTGCTTCATTCAATACGTAGTCAAGACGCAGCTCCAAATCATTGAGCTTTTTACGTTGGATGACGATGTCGTTAGCCGCGTCAATCCACAGGCCGCCCTCTAATTCTCTTGCGATACGATTTTGTTTTTCTTGAGCCTGAAGAACGGCAGCGGGGAAGCACCATTGTGCCCCTTCTTCAATCAGAGAATCTAGGTGCAGTGCGGCTAACTTCCAGTCGAATCTCAAACCATGCTCTGGTCCTAACGGTTCATCTGGCATTACTGGTGAAAAATCAGAACCTGCATAGTTCTCGGCAATACCACCTGTTCCCTCATCGGGGTAGCTTGTACAAGCTAAAAGGAGATATGCCGAGAGACAGGTAATGCATAGCTTTACACCCGTTTTTACATCCATGTAGTTACCACCTATTTTGCCAACAAATTAGTATAATTATGTGTTACAGGTATTCGTTACTCGCATGCGTGTTCACAGGAATTGCTTGGCCAATTCGAAGCAACTGTATGATTTGTAGCGGTTGTCCCGTTACGTTCTCTAAACGCATTTTGCGTTCGCGTTCAACTAGACGCTTATATAGATAAACAATAGCACCGATGCCTGAAGAATCCATAAAGCGGACTTGACTTAGGTCAACCTCTATCTCTTGGTGCCAGTCATTATGGATAATGTCATCGATTTGAGGCTGTGCTTCACGGCTTCCTCGAGCATCAAAATCACCATAAAGTTCTAATTTCAAAGTGTGGTTGTTGGTTTCTGCTCTTAGTAGTTCCATCTTGCTGTCCTTATCAAGGGGGATAGTGTTTTAAGTATCAGAGCATGGACTGTGCCAAACCTATAAATTTCGATAATTCATGGGCTTATTAGTATGTCCAAGGGCTTATCGCAAAATAAAAAAAAGCGCTTCTCAAATTGAGAGGCGCTTTTCTATATTGGCGTTAGGCTTAACGAGGTCGTCGTTTAGGGCTCCTGGTTGGTTTTCCATTGCCAGATGGTTGCCCTGGTTTGCTCTTAGGTTTCGGACGTTTACCTGAATTCCTTTGGCCGTCAGTTCTGATATCTGGTTGACCTTTAGTATGTTTGGTCGCAAATCTGTTTGCACCGTGTCGACCTGACTTTCTTCGTTGGGCTGGCGTCTTAGCGTCTAGATCTTCTGCAGGGACTAAGCAGCCCGGTTTGTCACCAATCAAGTACTGTTTACCCATGCTCGTTAATGCTTCTCGGATCAACGGCCAGTTTGCTGGGTCATGATAACGTAGCAACGCTTTATGCAGTCGACGTTGACGATCGCCTTTGGCTACAGGTACATCCTCACGTTTTTTGTACTTCACACGCTTGAGTGGATTGGTCTCTGAGTAATACATTGATGTGGCATTACACATAGGCGATGGATAGAAGTTCTGAACCTGATCACATTCGTAGTTGTTCTTTTTCAACCACAACGCGAGGTTCAACATATCTTCATCTTCAGTGCCTGGATGCGCAGAGATGAAGTAAGGGATGAGGTATTGTTTTTTACCAGCCTCTTCACTGTACTTTTGGAACATCTCCTTGAAGCGGTCGTAAGTTCCCATACCCGGTTTCATCATTAAGTCGAGCGGATTCTTCTCGGTATGCTCAGGAGCAATCTTCAAATAACCACCAACGTGATGCGTAACAAGTTCTTTCACATATTCCGGTGATTCTATTGCCAAGTCGTAGCGAACACCCGATGCAATCATCACCTTTTTGACCCCTTTCACTTTGCGAGCTGCACGATAAAGGTCAATAGTGTGTTTGTGGTCAGTATTGAGCTTGTTACAGATGCCTGGGAAGACGCAAGAAGGACGACGACAGTTAGCTTCTGCTTTTGGATCTGAACAGCCAAGACGATACATATTAGCTGTTGGACCACCCAGATCAGAAATAGTACCCGTGAAGCCCGGAACTTTATCGCGAATCTCTTCAAGTTCGTTAAGAATTGAGTCCTGCGAACGGTTTTGAATAATGCGGCCTTCGTGCTCTGTAATCGAACAGAATGAGCAGCCACCAAAACAGCCACGCATGATGTTCACAGAAGTCTTGATCATGTCATAGGCAGGGATCTTGGCCTTACCGTACATAGGATGTGGTACACGTGCATAAGGTAGACCGAATACGTAATCCATCTCTTCGGTAGACAGTGGGATTGGGGCTTGGTTTACCCATAGCTCACGATTACCGTGCTTTTGAATCAGAGCACGACCTGAATAAGGGTTTGTTTCCAGGTGCATGACGCGACTAGCGTGCGCGTACAAAATGCGGTCGTTGTTAAGCTTCTCGTACGGTGGTAGTCTCACTGCCGTTGTTTTTGCATCGTGACGAGAAGGGCGAATCGTAATCGGCTTAGCTTCTGGCTCTTTCTTTTGTGTATCGCAATTTGACTCTACTTCGTACGGGTTTTGAGGCACGAACGCTTTCCCCGGTTTTTCAATGCGAGAAGAATCAATAATCGTATAGTTTTCTGGTTCTGCTGGAAGGTTAACAGCCGTCCCGCGGATATTGGTCATGTTGCTAACAGCTTCTCCATCAGCAAGACGGTGTGCGACCTCAACTAAGGCACGCTCGGCATTACCAAACAGCAAAATATCCGCTTTAGCATCAAATAACACAGAGCGGCGCACTTTATCAGACCAATAGTCATAGTGCGCAATTCGGCGTAAACTTGCTTCGATACCACCCAAGACAATGGGGGTCTCTTTATAAGCTTCACGACAACGCTGTGAATAAACAAGTGTTGCACGATCGGGTCTTTTCCCGCCTTCGTTGTTCGGCGTGTATGCGTCATCATGGCGTAGCTTACGATCGGCAGTATAGCGGTTTATCATCGAGTCCATGTTACCCGCTGTAATACCGAAAAACAGATTCGGTTGACCAAGCTTCATGAAGTCGTTTTTATTGCTCCAATCTGGTTGGGCAATAATGCCGACACGAAAGCCTTGCGCTTCTAATAAGCGTCCGATGATCGCCATGCCAAAACTAGGGTGATCGACGTAGGCATCACCAGTGACAATGATGATGTCGCAGCTGTCCCAACCAAGGGCATCCATTTCTTTTCTGCTAGTGGGCAGAAAACGAGCCACACCGAAGCACTCGGCCCAGTATTTTTTATGCTCATGGATTGGGGAAACGTCGTTGTACATATTTTAACCTCTAGTTTTGGAGGCGGGCATTATATACCCCTACGTTGATGACTTCAAAGCCCAAAGAAATTGTGGTTTTTCAATGTGAATAGCATTCGACGGTTACCTGATATATTATCAGCGCCATCAATTACCATTTTGAATGTCAAACCATGATTACCGCTGTTTTAACCCTTCTAGCGCCTGCTTTAACGGTAGCTCTGCTTATCCTGACCCTAATACTGGCAAAAGGTGATATTTGCCCTGGTCAACGCGGGCGTATCCACAAGTTGTTTCCAGCTATCGGAATTTTGTGGTTAGCAATCGCATCATTAAAAGTTGAGGCGTTTCTTGTGGTATTCGCGGTGTTTTACTTCTATTCCCAAGTTAAAACTGGCAAAACGCGAGAGAAAGGCCCTTTTTGGGTAGTGCATTTAGCCAATGGTTTCAGTATTGCGTTTGCGGGTATCATTGTTGCTCAACAGCCAAATTTAGCTCAGTCTCTTTCTCTAGTCTGTTCTGGCCTACTGCTAGGTACGGCTTTTGCTCACCTGCTGTTGACTATCGCGAGAACGCGCTTACAGGCGTTTCATCGTATTTTGCCTGTCTCTGGGGTGATCTTTTCAATGCTTCTTGCAGTGAGCTTTGTCGTAAATGCTTACCAGTGGGAACCAGAAATCGTAACTCAATACACCTCTGCTGTGGTCAGTTCATTGGTGATGCTGGTGGTTGGAATAGTTATCTGGAGCTGGCACATCATTCGTCATAGCACACCAACCAAAGGTCAATTGACGATCGCTTTTCTGAGTTTAATGGTTACTAACGTCGGGTTGTTACAACTCTATTGGCTGGCGTAATCTGCCACTTAGGTCACTTTCTATTTTACTAAATCAAGCTAGTCTTTAAAGGCTAGCTTTTTTTATGGAGTACGATTATGGATTTAAGTAACGTGAGCCGTTTTGATAGCATTATCTTGTTGGGCATCGTTAATGAAAAGCTTCGCTTGGAATGTGACTCGTTCGAAGAGCTTGTTAGCATGTACGAAATGGATGTAGAAGGGGTTGTTGGTAAACTAGATATGCTGGGTTATCAATATGATCCGTTAACCAATCAGTTTAAAGCGTATGAGCGCTAACTCCAGTCCAGCGGGCAGTCGTGGCGAATCCAATGTATAAAACAAGGGAAAGTGAGTCGATTCACTCTCCCTTGTGATCCTCTATCCGCAGCACTTTTTGTATTTCTTGCCGCTGCCACACACGCATGGATCGTTTCTGCCGACCTTGAGCGCTTGTGTGGTGAGTGGGCGAGGCGGAATAGAGTCGTCTAACTCGCCATCGATGTAATACCATTGTTCGTCTTCAAAAAGGAAGCGAGATCGTTCGGCAAGACAATATTCAAAGCCGTCCTCTTCAAGATAAGCTTCAAAAGACACGAAACCTTCATGTTCATTCGTTCCGCTCTCAGTACCAGTAACCTTGAGCTTGGTCCAATTGCTATTAATTGAATCAGCGATTGAGCTGCGTTCGGCTTCGGCATCGCAGCTAGGGTGATAGGTGGCGACAACAAAGTCGACATTTTTCGTCTTATGAGCACTAAACCTAGCGCGCATAAGCTGTTCAGGCTTGTTGGCCTTGCGAACGTCTTGGTGTATTGGTAGGCAGCACGACTCAAACGGTGCATCGTTACCGCAATAGCATGATGTCATAAAAAATCCAAGTTAAGCGTGGGTGTGGTATTCCGTTTCGATAGCTAATAGATCTTCAGTCCATTTGATGGCTTCATCGTAATATTTAGCTAACATCTCGTCATTGAGAGCAAGTTTATCTCGGCAGGCAATCACCGTTGTCCAATCTGCCGCTTCATAAGCCTTCACCAAGGTTAAGATGTTACCAAGTGTGCCTTGTTTGGTCACAAGGGCACTTTTAACCAGGTTATCGATTGGCATCTTTTGAACCAACTCTTCTAGAGGTTGATCGAATAACGAATCAAGCAACGAGAACATGCCAGTCAGAAAGCCCAATCCATCATCTAAGTTGGTGTTCATATCACTAAGCAATAATTCACAAAAGCGGGCACGCTGAATCGATAAGCTATATAAGCTGTCAGGCTTATCGTCTTGTGTTGAAGTGATCGCGACTAACGAAATGAACTTTCTCAGGCGATCTTCGCCGAGATAGACCAGAGCTTGTTTAAATGACTTTATCTCTGCTCGTATCAGATAAGAGGCGTTGACAAATGTGAGTAGTTTATATGAGAGCGTGACATCTAGAGAGATGAGTCGCTCAAGCTCATCATAATTGATACTCGGGTTTGAAATCTCTTTACAAAGCTGAACTACAGTCAAGAAGGAAGGTTTGATCTGTTTTCTTCTTATCAGCTGAGGGCGGCTAAAAAAGTAGCCTTGAAACTGGGTGAAACCAACTTGCTTAGCGAGCTCAAACTCTTCATAGGTTTCTACCTTTTCCGCAAGAAACACGATGTTTTGATCCTTGAGGCGCTCGATCAAAGTTTCAGCTTTCGACAAAGAGTATTGGCGAATGTCGATCTTGATAATCGAAGTGTACGGTAAGAATGGCAGCCATTCTTTACGTGGTACAAAGTCATCAAGTGCAATGGTATAGCCTGCTTTTGACATCTTCTTTATCGCGGCGAGGAGTTCCGCAGTGGGCTCACAACTTTCTAAGATTTCGATCACCAAGTTATCTTTAGGGAACAAGGTCGGGACCAAATTCACTAAACTCTGGTAGGGGAAGTTAACAAAACCTAGCTTATCACCAATAGTACTGTAGTGAGTTGCAAGGAAATGCTCAGAAAGCAGACGGTTTGTCGCCAACTCTGGATCGATATCTGGAAAGGTATTGTTCGGCCCGTCTCTAAATAGCAACTCATAGCCAACGGTCTTCTGTTCGCTATTCAAAATGGGTTGCCGAGCAATGTAGGAGTATTTCAAATTTTGCATCGTGATCTCAAAAACGTTGGGCTATCTTAACGTTTTATTGCAGTCCTTGACTAATTATATGTCGAATTTTCTGCGGTTTGGCTCATGCTTTAAGCAAAACGGCGTACTTCTAAGTGTTGCGACTCCGGCGTACAAACCAAAACAGATCCTTGTTGGTACCAGTCACCAAGTACGATGCGTGTGTAAGGCTTATTCTCAACCTCGAATTGGTGAACATTAGGTCGGTGTGTGTGACCGTGAATCATCAAGTCGGTTCCGCATTGTTTCATCAGTGTTTCCACTTCTGATTGAGTAACATCCATGATATCGAGCGATTTTTGCGCTTTCACATCACGAATATCGCCTTGGATTTTATTTACAATATGCTGCCTTGTAAAGAATGGAAGCCGATTAAATATCCACTGTAACCAAGGCATATGAACCTTGGCTCGGAATGCTTGATACTTGTGATCTTCGGTACATAATGTATCGCCGTGAAGGATAACGGTTTTACGACCATAAAGATCAATCACACTATGTTCATCGAGTAGTTTTATCCCTGTTTCTTTGCAAAAACGTTTGTTAAGCAAAAAATCACGATTTCCTTGGATGAAATAGCAGGCGACACCCGATTGAGTGAGAGTTTTGAATTCGGCTTTGATCGCTTGCGCAAAATCTGAGGGGTCATCATCGCCAATCCAAAATTCAAACAGATCGCCCAACACATAGAGTGCTTCTGCGTGAACCGCTTCTTCGCGCATAAACTTAACGAAACAATCCGTTATTTGGGGCTGAGAGGGAGAAAGGTGAAGGTCGGAAATAAATAGTGTAGTCATAGTTGAATTAGGGAGGACATTGCCCTCCCTTGAACGATTATTCGTGAATCGTGGTACCAGTGATGATGACTTCTTCTAGCGGTACGTCTTGGTGCATACCCATAGAACCAGTACTCACGCCTTTGATTTTGTTTACGATGTCCATGCCTTCAACTACTTCACCGAATACACAGTAACCCCAACCATCTAGACTTTCTGAACGGAAGTCTAAGAAGGTGTTGTCATTTACGTTGATGAAGAATTGAGAACTTGCAGAATGTGGTTCCATTGTACGAGCCATTGCTAAAGTGCCGACTTTGTTGCTCAGGCCATTGTTAGCTTCGTTTTTAATTGGCGCGCGAGTTGCCTTTTCTTTAAGGCCAGACGTCATGCCGCCACCTTGAATCATGAAACCATCGATAACACGGTGAAATAGTGTGTTGTCGTAAAAACCATCGCGGCAGTACTGAGCAAAGTTAGCACTCGTTTCTGGTGCTTTTTCTTCATTTAGCTGAATTTTAACGTCGCCGAAATTAGTATGAAGGGTGATCATGATGAATACCTATTCTGTGTTTTTATGTTAGAGACAACGATTCTAGCCTAACTGTTGTCACAAGCAAACGTCGAAATCCGGTTATCTGGCATTATTGAGGGCGTTTTTATGCTGACTCGATTGGAGATAGCTCATTCTGCACGCAAAATGCAAGATTTATTCGCTTAATGACTCCATTATGACAAGGATTATGGTTATAATCGCCGTTACTTTTTAAACGTAATAATCCAGATAGAGATCATGTTAAAAATATACAACACACTGACGAGACAAAAAGAGGAATTCAAACCTATCCATGCAGGCAAAGTCGGCATGTATGTCTGTGGGGTCACTATTTACGATCTCTGTCATATCGGTCATGGTCGTACTTTTGTATCTTTCGATGTGGTTTCACGTTACCTTCGCTATGTTGGCTACGATTTGAAATTCGTGCGTAACATCACTGATATTGATGACAAAATTATCAAACGTGCTAACGAAAATGGTGAGTCGTGCGAATCGTTGACTGAACGCCTTATTGGTGAAATGCACGCGGACTTTGATGCGCTAAATATGAAGCGTCCAGATGTAGAGCCTCGTGCTACTGAATTCATTGCGGAAATCATTGAGCTAGTTGAAAAACTGATCGAACGTGGCTTTGCCTACGTTGCCGATAACGGTGACGTTATGTTTGAAGTATCGAAGTTCGATGAATACGGTAAGCTTTCAAAGCAAGATCTTGACCAACTTCAAGCAGGTGCTCGTGTTGATGTTGAGAGCGCTAAGCGCAGTCCACTGGATTTCGTACTTTGGAAGATGTCTAAGCCAGGTGAGCCTACTTGGGAATCGCCATGGGGACCAGGACGTCCTGGTTGGCATATTGAATGCTCGGCAATGAACTCATCGATTCTAGGTAATCATTTTGACATTCATGGTGGTGGTTCAGACCTTCAATTCCCACACCACGAGAATGAAATTGCTCAATCTTGCTGCGCACACGACACACAATACGTGAACACTTGGATGCACAGCGGCATGGTGATGGTTGATAAAGAGAAAATGTCTAAGTCTCTTGGCAACTTCTTTACGATTCGCGATGTGTTGGATCATTACGATCCAGAAACGGTTCGCTATTTCTTAATGTCAGGTCACTACCGTAGTCAACTGAACTACAGTGAAGACAACCTAAACCAAGCTCGTTCAGCACTTGAGCGTCTATACACTTCACTTCGTGGTTTGGATTTAGATGCAGAACCAACGGGTGGAGAAGAGTATGTGACTCGCTTTACCGCAGCTATGAACGATGACTTCAACACACCTGAAGCGTACTCAGTGCTATTTGATATGGCACGTGAAATCAACCGTCTGAAAACGGTGGATTTGGGTCAGGCGAGCCAACTTGGTGCGCTAATGCGTGAACTGGCTGATGTTATCGGTATTCTTCATCAGGATCCGGAAGCTTTCTTGAAAGGTGATGCAGGCGATAACGATGAAGTGGCTGAAATTGAAGCTTTGATTAAGCTGCGTAATGACTCTCGTGCATCGAAAGATTGGGCGAATGCAGATATGGCACGCGACAAACTGACGGAAATGGGCATTGTTCTAGAAGATGGCCCTGAAGGCACGACGTGGCGTCGTAAGTAATTTCTCGTAGCCCTTGCATGCAAGGGCTTCTTTTTAAGTTTTGAATTTGGTGTAACACTTTGGCTCAGATGTACTTCTATTACTCGGCAATGAATGCGGGTAAGTCGACAACTCTTCTTCAGTCTTCTTTCAATTACCAAGAACGAGGAATGAATCCTCTAATCTTCACTGCCGCACTTGATGATCGCTATGGCATTGGTAAGGTTAGCTCACGTATTGGGCTTCAGTCCGAAGCGCAGCTTTTCCAGCCAGACTCCAATTTGTTTGATGAGATCGCAACGCTGAATGCTGAGACCAAACGACACTGTATCCTTATTGATGAATGTCAGTTCTTGTCAAAGGAACAGGTTTATCAACTCACAGAAGTGGTTGATAAGCTGAACATTCCAGTCCTTTGCTACGGTTTGAGGACAGACTTCTTGGGTGAGTTATTTGAAGGCAGTAAACACCTACTGGCGTGGGCGGATAAATTGGTCGAGCTAAAGACAATTTGCCACTGTGGTCGTAAAGCTAATATGGTAATCCGAACCGATGAAGACGGTAAAGCTATCGCAGAAGGTGACCAAGTAGCGATTGGTGGTAATGATAAATATGTCTCAGTTTGCCGTCAGCATTATAAAGAAGCGCTGGGCAAGTAAGCCACATAATGAAAGTAAAAAAGGAAGCATAATGCTTCCTTTTTTAGTAGTGGACTATTCAGTAATCTACAGCGCATCAAGCGTATGATGGTATTTGAAGTGATAACCCAGACCTTGCAGTTTTTCACTAGAGATGGTTTTGTCTGGCTCTGAGTTCACTAAATTCAACGAGGTATCTAAACCTACCGAACGCAAGGCAGCACGATAAAAGGTCACTTTGTCGCAGGTCTCTGGTGTGGTGGCGTTTACCACGCTCGCATCCACATGTTCTAAACAAAAAATAATCGCACCAACAGCGTCGTCAAGGTGCAGCATATTGGCGGATGCTTGATCACTCACAGTCTTGAGTTTCGAGGCAAATCGAGATGGATGACGATTTGGACCAAACAAACCACTGCAACGCACGATGACATAATCTAAAGTCGAGTTTCTAACGTGTTCTTCTGCAGTGAGCATAATAATAGACTTAGCGCTAAAGTCTTCTCTGCCTTTTGCTATCGGTAGTCTAGCCATATCTTCAGTCATGATTTCGGCTCGCTCTGGATAAACAGAACTAGAGCTAATCATGATGATCTTTTCAACACCAATTCGTTTTGCCACTTGAACAAGCTGCGCCCATTGAGAAGCGTAAAGCGCACCGCCTCCTTGCCTAAAGCCTGGAGGAAAGCAGCCAATAATCACATTTATCTGCTTCTTGATGAGTTGATCTGTTAGTGTCAGCTCCTCTTCTTCTGAACGGATAGCATTCAAATCCAAACAGAGACTATCCAAACCCGCTTGGGTGATTTCAGCCACGCCTTCAACGCTGGTTCTTGTTGCTATAACCTTGTAGCCTCGGCTTTGTAGAGCATGGGCCAGCGGCAGGCCAAGCCAACCAGCTCCTACGACGAGTATTTGCTTTTCTGTCATGTTACACATCCTCGAAACGGTGTCGAAGTAATTCCCGCAGTCGCTTATGACCGGCATCTTTACTCTTACTTGAGTGTTGGATTAAATCGATGTTAGTGATTGCGGATATCTTTTCAAATTCTATCGGAACCTGTACTAACTTACCTTGAGCAAGCGCTTCTTTTGCCATATAGGAAGGAGCATAGGTCCATCCAAATCCTGCAAGACACCATTCCATAATCATAGCGTAGCTATCGGAGTACCAAACATCGGGACTGAGCACTTGATGAAAGCTACTCTTTTGAGAACTTCTCGAGCTGACGACAAGCTGTCGGTGCAAACTCAACATTTCAAGATGGGGGGTGACAGTTTTAGCGAGCGGGTGCTCTGAAGACACAAAAATGTCGAACTCGAAATCACCAACATGTTCAAAGTCTAATGAGAAGGGGATAACGTGTTCACCATAGACTAAACCGGAGGTTGCTCTACCTGATTGAACCATTTCTATAATATCGACACTGGAGGCAAGCAAGCATTCCAATTGCAGAGAGGGAAACTCTTCCGAGAGCGTCTTGAGTATTGGAGTGATTCTTTCCAGTGGAATACCTTCATCTACTGCTAAAACGATAGGTTGTATCTCATCATGTCCTAATGTATCGACTAAATCTGCAAGACGTTGATGTTGGGTGATGGCAGCGCGAGCATAGGGAAGTAGTTTATGACCTGCCTCGGTAAGAACTGGATAACGACCGCTTCGGTCAAAGACATCAACACCACAATCGATCTCAAGATTCATGATGTTTTGACTAACAGCAGATTGAACCTTGCCGAGCTTGCGTGCGGCAGCAGAAAAAGAACCGGTTTCAACTGTGGTAATAAATGCTTCTAATTGTTCGATGCTAAACATATCAGGTTTCCTGATGTTATCTCGTTTCCGTCTTTCTAAAGCATAACGGATAATAGCTTTATTGGTAAACGATGTTTCAAATTAACAAGGTAACTTAATGAATAATAAAGAAAGAATATTTCATGCCATTCTATTTGAGGCGTTAGCATTAGCTATCATAATTCCTATTGCATCTATAGCTACAGGTAGTAAATCAACGCAACTAATGATTGTAGGTGTTGGCATGAGTTTGTTCACCGTAGTATGGAACTATTTCTATAATGTGTTGTTTGATAGATATATTCCGGGTGAGAGAAGTAAGCGTTCCATGCTTGTGCGTATCGGTCATGCAATAGGATTTGAAGCAGGATTGATCGTGATGACCATACCGGCCATCGCTTGGTTCTTACAGGTTTCATTACTGACAGCTTTGATTATTGAAGCAGGTTTTCTTGTATTCTTTTTCTTCTATACGACGGGGTTTAATTGGGTGTATGACAGATGGCAGCCCTATCGTCGTCTTTTTTTAGCTTAAGAGGTAGGAGTTAATTACAGCGGCAATGAGATGCCGCTGCTAGAGACATATCACGTTAGTGCTAAGACGTTAAGACACGAAGGACTCTGTCTGCGTGCTCCGCCACTTCAATTCCCTCGTCCGTAAGGTAGCCACCGTCAGGTAGGGTACAAAGTCCTTTATCGAATAATCGTTGGACTGCTTCTTGCATCTCTTTGCTTGCATCGTGATGGACCTTGATACCTGTTGCCGCACTGCTTAAGTCAAATTGCAATAACAGGTTCATTTCAGAAAGATGCGCTGGAGTGAATTTCATAGATTTGCCTCTTGGTTGAGATTCTCCACTCAACATAGTGGGGATTGAACGAGTTGACAATCACACAGTTAATAAAGTGTTAGCTTGCGCCGCCTTCTAAAGGAAAACGGTAAATTTTTGTTATTAAGTGGATGAAATATAATCACTTAGGGCTCTATGTGATGTATTTTAGTGAGTAATTTGAATATAGTTCGTAGGTTATGGCCTGTCGATTTGATAGGACGGTTTTTCTTGGTTCATATGATGAAATCAAGTTATTAGGAGAGTAGATGTCTACACGCAATTTGGCTGTTGTATTAATGTGTGTTTTGGGCGTTGCATCGTGCGCGAGTACCCCAACGGCTAATGAATCCCATGCCAACTTGACGCCGGAAGAGGTTCGTCAAACAAGAAGTAGGGTATTTAGTGAGATTTCAGACACCTATGCTGAATGGTCGAAGAAATTGGAAGGCGCGGATGCGCTTCGAATTTATGCTCCAGAAAACTACCGCGATATGATGTCATCTTGGAAAAGTGCGCATGATCTATTCATAGAAATGCGTAAGGACCCGACGCAAGTTGACGCGAAGCATTCCGTCTTTTCTAGTGAGACGTATGCGGTTGGTTTCCGAGACCGCATTAATTCTGTGGAGTATAACTATAAAGCAATTCAAGGACTCAAAAAGCAAGCGGATGTCTTGCTCGCACCAGCGATGAGTCAAATGGCCTATCTTAATAAAATAGAAGCTGGCAAATATTTCAGACATGCGATGAACAACATAAATCGTGATTATCAGCGCCTGTTTGAGTATTTAGTCGTATCTGAAACTGAGCACGCTGAAAGCTATCAAGATACATTCCTGAATAACGCTGTGGCACTTGAAGTTCGCGTTATTGATGCCATGTATGTCAAGCCATTGGAGCAGCGACTGGCAGATCTAAGTCGGCTAAAATACAATACATTGGCACCGGTGAGCTATGGCTATGTAGAGCAGGGGACCGCTGAGTTGGCGAAGTATGTTGCTAAGTCACCGCGAAGTTTTTCTGAGATAGAACATCAAGTCAATCAGATCAACTTTCAGTTCCGACGTCTCGAGGCGGTTGTCGCTGAAGTAAACAAGTTGATTAATATCGAGAAATCTCAATTTGAACCTATGGTGCTAGAGGCTGAATCACGTTTGCACAAGATATCTTCGGTGGCAAAGGGTAACGATTATCGAGATCAATCTCTTACGGCACAGTCTGAACGTATTGCTCATGATGTTGAACAATTGAGGAAAGCGGATCGTTCTGAAGCGCTACAGAAAGAAAATCAACTACTGAAACAGCAAATAGCTCTGTTACAAGAGCAAAATACCGAAGGACATTCAGTTGATACTCAGGTAGCACTAGATCGAGCAGAGCAGAATCAGGCAGAAATTGAAGCTTTGAAGAAATTGGTTTCTGCACTTCAAGACAAATCAGACAAATCTTAACGGCTTGTTTTAAAGTCTCATATCTTTCTAATCAACGCCGCGTCATGCGGCGTTTTTTTATCAGTTACCTTTATTACCGAGATCCAAGTTCAACATTTTCAATAGTGAAATATAAACACTTATTTTTGAAAACCAGCGAGTGATCCTTGTCACATAAACCTTAGTGCAGATTCATTTACCACCTGTCAAGAAAAACGCAATTAAAGTGCTAAATAGATCTTGCTTTATCCATTGATTGGAGCGATTATCCGCGCCCAGTTGACATGTAACCAAATATGTATAGAGCAAAATGGAAATGAATCAGTTTGATGCCTTACTGCCACCACAAATGGCAGAACGTGCGGCCGAGGCCGGTGTAGGTAAAGCAACAAAAGACCCAATGAAGTCTTTTCTTTTGGCGATTACTGCAGGTCTGCACATAGGTATCGCATTTATATTTTATACAACCATTACAACGGGTGCTGGTGATCTCCCTTGGGGTATCACTCGCTTTCTTGGTGGACTGGCGTTCAGTTTAGGTTTAGTACTGGTCATTATCACTGGTGGAGAACTCTTTACCAGTTCGGTACTGACGTTAGTTGCTCGTGCCAGTGGCAAGATTACATGGCGTTCACTGTTCAAAAACTGGTTCGTTGTTTATTTCGGCAATATGCTAGGGGCGCTACTTCTTGTTGGAATCATGCTTACAGCAAAACAATATATGTTTGATGCAGGGCAGGTGGGACTGAACACCATGCATATCGCTCAGCACAAACTGCATCATGGTTTCTGGCAAGCGGTTGCACTTGGTATTATGTGTAACGTACTAGTGTGCGTAGCTGTCTGGATGACATTCAGTGGTAGAACCTTAACTGACAAAATCATTGTGATGGTTTTGCCAGTGGCGATGTTTGTTTCTGCGGGCTTTGAACACTGTATTGCGAACTTATTTCAAGTACCAATGGCGATCGGCATTAAGAACTTTGCGTCGCCAGAGTTTTGGCAAATGATTGGCGCAAATCCTACCGACTTTGCAGACCTGAATGTTGTTACCTTTGTTGTGAACAACTTGATTCCGGTAACGCTTGGCAACATTATCGGCGGTGGTGTTTTCGTCGGTATGCTTTACTGGTTGATCTACTTAAGAGATTAAATAACGGATTTTTTGTAGAAAAGCGCCTTTTGGCGCTTTTTTTATGTTGGTCTCATTGAATTTAAGATATAGGTATTCTTGTGGCGGCGCTGTTGCCTTCCACGGAAAAGGGAATGTCAGCCATTATATCTCTGAGCTCTTCCGGTTCGTGAATGAGCCAGTTTTTAGCCTCGTTATCTATACCGTCTTCAAAATCCATGTTATTCGGCATGGGTTCCTTCCTCTCTCGATAATACGAACTGCGTTAAGTCACCTCCCATGTGTGTCTCCATTAAGGAGTGACTGTTTAGAACACAAAATAACCAGAAGGTATGACAATAAGATGAAGAAATCTGATCCAGTATGATCAGCACACCATATGTAGTAGTGAGAACCAATAATTATACTAAACTCAATAGCTTGGTTATCCACATAAGTTGTGGATAACTTGGTTTAAATTTGGTGAGTAACAATGAAAGTTGCAGATCTATTGAGGATCAACAAATCGAATTTTCGGTTTGCCGGCTTCGTTGAAACTTCGGCGTACGACTAAGTTAAGGCTGATGGTTATTGAGATCGTCATCATTACAAAAATCGCAATCATAATGACAAGCTGATATTTGATTGCTATCAGTGGACTAGCGCCGCCTAAAATTTGACCAGTCATCATGCCAGGGAGAGAGACTAACCCGGTCGTCGCCATAGTCGCTAAGATGGGAGCTAAGGACTTCTGGAGTGCGACCTTAATAAAAGGCAGGGTCGCTAGAGGAATCGGTGCTCCTAACGCGATAGAGGCCTCATACTCGCTCCATCGGCTCTCTAGAGAGCCAAAAAAGTTTTGTAACGCGACGATATTACCACTTAGGCTGTTTCCTAACAGCATACCCGCCAAAGGAATGACGTATTGAGCACTGTAAAATGGTTCTGGTTGAATGATGGCAATGCACAACAAACCGACAATAGGAAATAGACCGACTACTAGACCAATGCTGACGAAGCCCATTAATGGATATTTTGGCAGCTTTGCTTTATTAACGATAGCGTTTGAGCCTACCACTATCATCACCGCTAACCATATAAGATTGATGACTAAGCTATTTAAATAAAACAAGTATTCAAGGTAGAGACCGACTAATGCCAGTTGTACAGTCATTCTCACCAAACCGACAATGGCATCGCGTCCAATGTTGATTTTGTAGTAGCTATTGATAGAAAACGGGATCAGCAGAGTGAGTGAAAACAAGAGTATTTGCCACCAACTTATATCGACGACTTGCTGCATATTGACCCTATTTAGTGGTGTTCGAGAGACTAAATTCTACCGCAAACTGAATGCTTAACCACCTATTTTTAAACGAGATATAGATACATTTCTTTAACAAATATGTGGGTTAGATCTAAAAATCTCACGCCAGAAACTGAATTTTCGAGCTTACTCTAAAGGGTTAAAGTTGCAAATTTGTAAGGTGTTTTACATACTTATAACG
>NZ_JPJA01000085.1:293524-313241 GCF_000733315.1 Vibrio sp. ER1A | reverse complement strand
TCTCTGGATGAACTCAAAAAACGGTTGATTAATAAGGTATGAATGGTCGGAATTGATTGAACCACACGGTTAGTATGGTTTAGCATTTTCCAATAGAGATATTAAATAATTGAGTTGCAAACTAGTGCAATTCGCAAACTATACACGATACAAAATAGGCAAATGTATGAGTGATGTTAACAAAGTTGAGAGTGCTGAAAAGCATGGTATGGAGTGGAAATCATTTTTCTTCATCTGCGCCGTCTTCTTCCCTCTTTTGAGTGTAGCCATCGTAGGTGGTTACGGATTTATCGTTTGGATGCTTCAAATCTTCGTATTTGGTCCTCCTGGTGTACACGGCTAATTCCATAGCCCTTTATTCATTTACGATATTCAAGAGAGTTAGTCATGAAATCCTTTTTAATCAAACTTTGGCGTACTATCAGTCGCCCTGCAGTTCACATCAGCTTGGGTGTGTTGACTGCTGGTGGTTTTATCGCAGGTGTTATTTTCTGGGGTGGTTTTAACACTGCACTAGAAGCAACAAACACAGAAGAATTCTGTATTAGTTGTCACACTATGCGTGACAACGTATACGTAGAGCTACAAGAAACCGTTCACTGGAAAAACCACTCAGGTGTTCGTGCTACTTGTCCAGACTGTCACGTTCCTCATAACTGGACGGACAAAATTGCACGTAAGATGCAGGCTTCTAAAGAAGTATTCGCGCAAGTATTTGGCGATCTAGATACACCAGAGAAATTCGAAGCGCGTCGTTTCGAACTCGCTCGTCACGAGTGGGATCGTTTCTCTGCCAACAAATCTTTAGAATGTAAAAACTGTCACAACTATGAGTCAATGGACTTTGAGCAAATGTCTCCAACCGCTCGTATCCAAATGAAATCAGCGGCTGAACGTGACCAAAGCTGCGTTGACTGTCACAAAGGTATTGCGCACAACTTGCCTAAAGATATGGCTAAAGCAAGCGGTATTGTGGGTGACCTAGAGCAAGTTGCAAATAGCACGTCTTACTCTAAAGGCGGTGAAGTGGTGTCCATTCGTCACCTACCTCTTTATACAGACGAAACGGGTACAACTGAAGCAGGTCTACTAAGCCCTGCAAGTAAAGTTGAAATCCTGGATGTGAAAGGTGACATGATTAAAGTTGAAATTGACGGCTGGCGTAAAGCGAAAGGCTTCGGTCGCGTTATTCAAGAAGACTTTGGTAAGAACATTTCTACCGCGATTCTAACTCGTGAAGTATCTCAGAGCAGTGACGTTCATGTCGGCGAGAAGAAAGAAGATGAGTTGACGGGTCTTCCTTGGGAGAAAGTTGCCGTGGATCTTTGGATGAAACAAGGTTCTATGGTGTCTGACTTCAATCCAATTTGGGATGCAGCTGGTGAAGCGTATCAAACCAACTGTTCTACATGTCACACACAACCGGATGTTGCGCACTTCAGTGCTAACGGTTGGGTAGGTATGCTAGACGGTATGATCGCATTCGTGAACTTCGACACAGATACAGAAGCGCTTGTTCTTAAGTATCTACAGAAGCACTCTTCAGATTATTCTGAAGGTCACCACTAATAGACGTCAATTGGAGTAATAAAATGGCAATTACAAGAAGAAGCTTCCTTAAAGGCGCAGCTGGCTCAAGTGCAGCAGCACTGATTGGACCAAGTTTGCTGGCTTCGGCGTCTGCAAGTGCAGCGGAAACTGATGGTACTTGGAAGACATCTGGTTCTCACTGGGGCGCGTTTCGCGCCCGTGTATGGGGCGGAAAAGTTCAAGAAATTAAACCGTTAGAACTTGATAAGTACCCAACTGACATGCTTAACGGCATTAAGGGTATTATTTACAGCCCATCACGTGTGCGTTACCCAATGGTTCGCCTTGATTGGTTGAAGAAGCACAAATATGCTGCTGAAACTCGTGGTAACAACCGTTTTGTACGTGTGACGTGGGATGAGGCACTTGACCTGTTCTACCGTGAACTAGAACGTGTACAGAAAGATTACGGTCCATGGGCACTGCACACAGGTCAAACAGGTTGGCGTCAAACAGGTCAGTTCCACAGCTGTACTAACCACATGATGCGTGCCATGGGCCTACACGGCTATTCTGTTAAGAAAGTGGGTGACTACTCAACTGGTGCAGGTCAGACAATCCTACCTTACGTGCTTGGCTCTACAGAAGTTTACGCACAGGGTACGTCTTGGGAACTGATCCTTGAGAATAGTGACAACATTATTCTTTGGGCTAACGATCCAGTGAAAAACCTGCAGGTAGGCTGGACTTGTGAAACACATGAGTCGTTTGCTTACCTAGAACAGCTTAAAGAAAAAGTAGCGAAGAAAGAGATCAATGTTATTTCTGTTGACCCAGTTAAAAACAAGACTCAACGCTATCTAGAAAACGAACACCTATATGTGAACCCGCAAACAGACGTGGCGTTCATGCTAGGTATGGCTCACACTCTTTATAACGAAGACTTGTATGATAAAAAGTTCATCGATACGTATTGCCTAGGTTTCGAAGACTTCATCAAGTACGTTCAGGGTGAGACCAAAGACAAGGTTGAGAAAACTCCAGAGTGGGCTGCAGACATCTGTGGTGTTCCTGCGGACAAGATTCGTGAGTTTGCACGTATGCTGGTTCAAGGGCGCACTCAAATCCTATTTGGTTGGTGTGTACAACGCCAAGAACATGGTGAGCAACCATACTGGATGGGTGCCGTACTTGCCTCAATGATCGGTCAAATCGGTCTGCCAGGCGGCGGTGTATCATACGGTCACCACTACTCAGGTATTGGCGTACCATCAACAGGCTTCGCAGCACCGGGTTCATTCCCATTGAATATCGACCAAGGTCAAAAGCCTAAGTACACCAACCAAGACTTCAACGGTTACAGCCGAGTTATTCCTGTAGCGCGTTGGGTAGACAGCCTTGTGGAGCCGGGTAAGAAGATTAATTCAAACGGTTCTGTTGTGACGCTACCAGATCTTAAGATGATGGTGTTTAGTGGTAACAACCCTTGGCATCACCATCAAGATCGCAACCGCATGAAGAAAGCGTTCCGTAACCTTCACACTGTTGTCGCTGTTGATTTTGCTTGGACGGCAACGTGTCGTTTCTCTGATATCGTATTACCTGCTTGTACTCAGTGGGAACGTAACGATATTGATGGTTATGGTGCATACTCTGGCCGTGGCCTAATCGCGATGCATAAGCTGGTCGACCCGCTATTCCAATCGAAGACAGACTTCGAGATCATGACTGAGCTTACTCGTCGTTGGGGTCGTTCAGACGATTACACTCGTGGTATGTCTGAAATGGAATGGGTTAAGTCGCTTTATAACAACTGTAAAGAAGCGAACAAAGGCAAGTTTGAATTACCAGAGTTTGAAGAGTTCTGGGAAAAAGGCTTCCTTGACTTCGGCACTGGTAAACCTTGGGTTCGCCACGCTGACTTCCGTGAAGATCCAGAAATCAACGCACTGGGTACGCCTTCAGGCTTTATCGAAATCACTAGCCGTACTATCGGCAACATGGGTTACGAATATTGCCAAGAACACCCAATGTGGTTTGAAAAATCTGAGCGTTCACATGGCGGTCCTGGTTCTGACAAGCACCCGTACTGGCTACAATCGTGCCACCCGGACAAGCGTCTTCACTCACAAATGTGTGAATCTGAAGAATTCCGCGCGACTTATGCTGTACAGGGGCGTGAGCCAATCTACATCAACCCTCAAGATGCAAAAGCAAAAGGCATTAAAGACGGTGATTTGGTTCGCGTATTCAATGACCGTGGTCAGCTTCTAGCGGGTGCTGTGGTTACTGATAGCTATGCACCTGGTGTGGTTCGTATTGAAGAGGGGGCTTGGTATGGTCCTCTAAACGAAAAAATCGGTGCGATCGATACCTATGGTGATCCAAATACGCTAACTCAAGATATTCCTTCTTCTGAGCTGGCGCAGGCGACATCTGCAAATACTTGTCTTGTAAACTTCGAGAAGTTCACAGGCAAAGTGCCGCCAGTGACGTCGTTCGGTGGACCGATCGAAGTAGCTTAATTGCAATTGGTCTCCCATAGTTTTAACTAGTACACAAAACCCATCCATTAGGATGGGTTTTTTTTTACCTAACAATATACTTATTGAGCAACTTCCTAATTTATGGTCGAGGGTTCAATGACCGAATATATCCCTGTATCTCAAGAGCTTGATGCATTGGCTATCAATCCTGAAATTAAGGTAACCAAACAAGGCAAAGAGCTGCATTTTGAAAATGTTAGTCTTCACTTCTCTCCTTTGTCGTCCCGTACCGCATTAGTGCAGTTTGAAAATCAGATCGAATCTGGAGCGTACGTTCTTGGTGATGGTTTCCAAATGCTGTGCCAAACCGCAGGAAAACTTGATGGCTTTATTGATATAGGCCGCTGCCCAGATAACAACAGTAGTTATCGTATATATCCTGAAGATGCTCCGCGCCGTTTCTACAATTATCTGGTTGTTGAGCAGTCTACTGGCTTTCACCTATATGGTTTTACCTCATGCCATCGCTTCGCCGGTTATTTTGAACTGCAACATACTGGTCATGGCGTAGACATTGTGGCCTTGATTGATGGTGAAGAAAGCTCTCCGCAGCATTGGGAAAACAACCAATTGGAATCGCTAACGGTCTTGCATGGCGATAGCCTAGAGTCGGTCTACAACGAATACGCTAACCTCATTTCAAATCATCATCCCACCAGAATTGGCGTCTCAGGTGACAGTCCCATCGGTTGGTGTTCTTGGTACGCATACTATGCCGATGTAACTAAGCAAAACGTGCTTGAAAACGTCGAAATCATGGCTGATAAGATGTTTGACTTGGAGTGGGTGCTGCTTGATGACGGTTACCAATCTTTTATGGGAGACTGGTTAACACCGTCGGAAAAATTTGAAGGTGGCGTAAAATCACTGATCAACAATATTCGTGAAAAAGGAAAAAAACCGGCCATATGGATGGCACCATTTATCGCTCAAGCGGAATCGGAAGTATTTAAAAATCACCCTGAATGGTTTCTAAAGCATGACAATGGTGAACTGCTTAAGGCGGAGGATATTACTTATGGCGGTTGGCGCTGTACACCATGGTACATCCTTGATGCGTCACATCCAGAAGTTCAAGAGCACTTAACTCGTGTTGTTAAAACCATGAGAGAAGAGTGGGGTGTGGAGTTGTTCAAGCTGGATGCCAACTACTGGGGAACCTTAAAAGGTCAACGTTACCAGAAAGGTGTCACTGGTGTTGAAGCTTATCGCCTAGGTATGGCAGCAATAAACGAAGGTGCTGGCGACGCCTTAGTTCTGGGTTGCAACGCACCAATGTGGCCTTCACTTGGGTTGGTTGATGCAATGCGTGTTTCTGATGACGTAGAACGCGATCCACATCGATTTGAACAAATTGCCAAGGAGACGTTCTATCGCAGTTGGCAACATCAGAGGTTGTGGTTGATTGACCCGGATTGTGCCACGTTTACTTCACTACCTAATCAAGGCACCGATAGAGCCAGTTACGAATTCCATCGTAATGTTCTTTTGGCGAGTGGCGGGTTGTTGTTATCGGGAGACCCATTACCAGAACTCACACCATTTGCTGAAGAAACACTGGCGCGGTTGGTGTCACGCCAGCGACACTCGACCAATGCGTCAACATTTACATCACTGTCGATGAATCACGCAACGTTGAAGCTGTCAGAGGATCGCAGAGTGCATTGTTTGTTCCACTATGACGACGATGTAACGGAGTACACCCTAACCGCTGAGTTACCTTGTGACTGGTTCGATTACTGGACGGGAGAGAAACTCAATAAAGAACCGGTTCAGATCCAAATTATCCCGGTTAATCGAGGCTTAGACAGTCGTGCAATCGTATCGGTCATGCACTTAATTAATTGACCAAGTTATAGTTCAAACAACCAGTAATACCCGTAGCCGACAATGATTGCGGGTATTGCCGAGTAAAATGTAGCGGCTAACGCAGCTTTAGGAGCGAGTGCAATCGCAGGAAACAGAGCATCCCCATCGTTAGAGATGGCATTCGAAATTTGTGCGGACATTGGCATCGCACCAGTAATATAAAGACTAGTTACCAAAATTTGCGGTCCGCAACCCGGTAGTAGACCAACCAGCATCCCTACAAGAGGCATATAAATGCCATAACCAGATAGCGCAGAACTTAAATCGATATGTGCAAAGTGGACACTTAGCTCAAAAAACAAAAATGCCACTATGACCCAAGCACTCACAAAATGAGTGTCTTGCGCTGCTTTTTGCATTGGGTGTGATGACGCGATTTTAGCGTCTTCCGCGACCGTGCTTTGATAGTCGTTGATTTCTTTGGTGAAGGCCCACAAAAACATCATTACCACGGCTAAGACCGCACCAGTCCACTCAATACTGTTAGCTGCCAAACCAAGTACTTGGTTTATGTCGACCTGAAATGACATAGCAAAGGCAATTATCAACGCGGGCCCAATAATCCACTTCCAGAACAGTCCTTGTAGATTGATCGCTGCTCTTTGAACCCCCGTTGATTCTTGTGTGGTTTTACATGTGCAATCGGTATTATCTGTGTTATTTACTTGTGAGACGCGTTTTGCCGAAGGATTAGCGGATTTAGGGCGCAGGAAATCGGCAGCGTGTATTTTGTTTACAATTAACCCTGAGATCATCCCGACAACGACACCCATCGCGACAAGGCCTAATCCCACGCTAGGTTTACTCGCTAGAATCAAGAATGCGGCATCACCCATTGTTGCTGTTAATACCGCAACGACGGAACCGAAGCCAACCCGACCGGAAACAAACTGCGTCGTGACAATTATGGCGCCACCACAGCCGGGTAGAGCCCCTAACAACGAAGAAAAGACAACTTGATGTGTTGGTGAGTGGTGATAAAGCTCGACGAGTCGGTTTTGACTAGATATCAGTTGAGATATTTGATGATAAACGACTAAGGTAAATACGACATAGCAGGAGACGGCCCAGAAAGCATCGGAAAGCGCATTTATTGTGACTTCTCTTGTAACACTAGAGGCGAGTAGGGCAGCCATAGCAATAGGTAATATTAGACGCTTATACTTTGGTGTGAACTGGTCGATAGTTAATCCATTCACGATAGCGAGGTTCTTTACCTGTTGCATACACTTTACCGATATTAAATGAGAATTATTATCATTATACATGTATGAGAATAATTCTCAATGCTATTAATGTGGTTTTCTACGCGAAGAAATAGAACGAATCTGACATCAACCGATGACAAATTTAGAAATTCAGGTAAAGTAACGACCTTTGTGAGATGTAAAGCAGGCGCATGAGCCTGATGATCAGAATTAGTTAGGAAGCAAAATGATTTTAGTTGTCGGTCATAAAAACCCAGATAGTGATAGCATTTGTGGTGCACTCGTTGCAACAGAACTTCTAAAAGCTCGTGGTCTTGAAGCACAGCCAGTTCGCCAAGGTGAAATTAACCGTGAAACTCAACATATCCTTGCAACAGCAGGTGTTGACCAACCAGAACTTCGCACTAGCGTTGCTGGTGAAAAAGTATGGTTAGTTGATTATACCGATTTAGCTCAAGCACCAGATGATATCAATGAAGCTGAAATTCTAGGTATTGTTGACCACCACCGTTTAGGTGACGTCATGACCGTTAACCCTCTTGAAGCTTGGATTTGGCCTGTGGGTTGTACATGTACTATCTTGTTCAATCTATTCAAGATGGAAAACGCTGAGATCACTCGTCCTCTCGCTATCCTAATGATGTCTGCAATTTTGTCTGACACTGTAGGCTTCGCTTCACCAACGTGTACTCAAAAAGATAAAGATGCAGTAGCGGAACTAGCAGAGATCGCTGGTGTTGAAGATCTTGATGCATTTATCAAAGATCTTCTGATTGCAAAAACAAACATCGAAGGCTTGTCTGCTGCTGAGCTAGTAGAAAAAGACCTTAAAGCATACCCATTCAATGGTCGTGATGTGGTTGTTGGCCAAGTTGAACTTGCGACACTTGAGCAAGTAGATGGCATGATTGACGCGCTTGAAGCAGACTTAACTCGTCGTTGTGAAGAACAAGGCCTAGCGTTTGCAGCGGTAATGCTAACGGATATCACAACAGCACAAACTCGCCTAATCTACAAAGGCGAGTGGGCTGAGAAGCTGGTTAAGCACGAAGAAAACGGCATGCTTATGATGGAGAATACACTAAGCCGTAAGAAGCAAGGTTGGCCTTGGCTTCAGAACGAGCTGGTGTAATTATTCACTAAGTTTGAAAAAAGCCCTAGTATCTAAGGTACTGGGGTTTTTTAATTTTCGAATCTACATAAAGGTGTTCAGTGATGTCATTAGAGCAACAGCAAATCGATGAAATCTCCAGCTATGACGAAGAGAAACGGCTGAAGTACAGTGTGAAGACTATGGTTCAAGAACGTCAGATTTGGATTCTGACCGATGAACATGGTTGTGTCATGTTAAATACGGAAGATGAAGATTGTGTTCCCGTTTGGCCGCACCAAGAGTTAGCTGAGCAATGGGCTACAGGAGAGTGGGATCACTGCAAAGCTGAAGCTATCTCTCTAAATAAATGGCATAGCCGCTGGACCTATGGTTTGGAAGATGACGAATTGGCTGTGGTTGTGTTCCCAAATCAAAATGAAGAAGGGGTTATTTTATTCCCTGATGAGTTTGATTTCGAGCTAAAGAAGCAGGCGACTAAGCTTTCCAGAAAGTAAGCTTTCCAGAAAGCCAGTGAGTATTGAAATAGTAAATAGACATTGCATGACGTATTCATTTACCTGAACTTCAGGTAGACTCTTTGCCAGTTTTTCTTACGGTAAGTTTCTGTCATGCAACGTTTCTTTCTATTAATCTTGGGCGTACTTATTAGCTCGTTGGCGTCTGCCTCTAATAAGGATAACTGGGATTTATTCAGCGATATTGGCGCCTATGGATTGGTTGGTTTAGCGGCGGGATTACCAGCCTACCAAGAAGATTGGGAAGGTGTTTGGCAGGCAGGTTTGAGTATTGGCTCTGCCTCGGCTATTGGTTTGGTAGGAAAACATACGATCGATGCACCGAGACCGGACGGTAGCGATAACAAAAGCTTTCCATCAAACCATACGGCAAATGCATTTGCTTCTGCAACTACCTTACACATAAGGCATGGGTGGCAGGTCGGCTTACCCGCATATGGAGTCGCAACTTTAGTAGGCGTTGGCCGTGTACAAGCAGACAAACACTATTGGCGCGATGTTGCTGCGGGTGCGGCTATCGGTGTCTTTACTGGTTGGATGTTTACCGACAAGTTGGACCAAAATGTTCAACTGTTGCCGTGGGCTTCATCTCAGGGTGCAGGTATTTCTATGACCTATGTTTGGTAGTGATTTATGTCAGTACTCAATACTTAGCGTAAAATAAAAAGCTCAGCGTTTGCTGAGCTTTTTTAATGGATGGAAACCAACGATTAATCGCGCTTCCAAAGGATATGACAGAACTTATTCTCTGGATCACGGCTTACCAATAAGCGCGCGAACACATCATCAAGAACATCGTCTTCTTCGTTTACCAACCCAATACGCACTTCTGCGTAGGTTTCATCAACGTCGAATCCTACCTGTTCAGCCCAATCCAAACCTGTTTCTACAACCTCAGCAGCCCCACGGTCGTCGAACTGTGCGGTGAAAAGAATGACATCTGCAGGTTCAAGATTATCAGGGGCCATCTCTAGGAAGATGTCGTAGGCCGCTTCGATAACGTCATCGTATGAAATCAGTTCTGACATAACTTATGCTCTGTTCATGTATTTACGTTCTGCAGTGTTGATCACTACACGGTCACCTGTTGCGATGTATTCAGGTACTTGTACGGTTAGACCTGTTGACAGACGAGCTGGTTTTGTACGAGCAGATGCTGATGCGCCCTTGATTGACGGGTCAGTTTCTTCGATAACGAGCTCGACAGAAGAAGGAAGTTCAAGACCCACAGCACTGCCGTTTACTAGAATAACTTGTACACCTTGAGTGTCTTCATTGATGAACAGTAGATCGTCTTCAATTTCGTTATGTTTGAACGTGAACTGGCTGTAATCTTCGTTATCCATAAAGATATACTCATCACCATCAACGTAAGAGAACGTCACGTTACGCTTGTTCATTTCAACGGTTTCTAGAGTATCATCAGACTTGAAACGCTCATCAACTCTTGAGCCTGTTGCCAAATCAGTACAACGCAATTTATAGATCTTTGCACCGCCACGACCGCCTGGAGTCGTTACTTCGATATCTTTGATTAGCAACGTTTTGCCATTTGACTCAATCGCAAAACCTTTTTTTAGCTCACTTGCCTTAGGCATGGGAATATTTCCTTCGTTTTTTGTTTAGACAGACAATTATACGTCCGAAGTCGGGCTTTGCTCAAGAAACATGTGATACTGGCCATGATTCATTTGAGCATTGAATCTCGACATTTCGAAACGTAGAATAGATCTATCCGCAGTACTCTAAATCGATATCGTGCAAACTCCGAATTCACTTTCATCGCTGGTAGCTCAACCTCAATATGCTGATGTCGTACAGGACCTATTAGCTTGTTTGAAAGCCGGGCTTAAAGACAATCTCCACAGTGTTTATATCTATGGCTCCGTGGCGCAGGGGCGTGCCATCCCTGGCGTATCCAATCTGGATGTTGTTGTGGTTACTCATCAATCATTCAGTGATAATCGAACGTCTCTTTTCAATAGTATTAACTGGCGCTTTCAAAAAGAGTTTCCCTTTGTACGAGGTATCTCGATACGCACTGCGCTCGTAAAGCAAGTGGCATCACTTGATGCCTTGTTTACGTGGGGATTCTTACTTAAGCAGTGTTGTATGAATGTGTATGGTGAAAACTTGGCCGAGTGTTTTGGCGAGTATATTCCTAGCTGGGAAATTTCTAAGCAGTGGAATATGGATATTGCAGAGAGTTCTATCAATCTGCGTAGCGAAATTGCGCAAGCAACAACAAAAGACCAAATGCTAATGGCGCAGCGCCAAATGGCTAAGAAGTTATTACGTGCTGCTTATGGACTTGTTCTACATAAACACAAGAAGTGGATAGATGAGCCTAAGGAGTGTGGTTTGCAATTCTTAAACTATTTTCCGGAGCGCCAGCAAACTGTTGAACGTCTTGGGATCTTGTTGGGGAATCGAGTCATTCCCAAACGTTCAGTAGTGGGTATCTTGGATGAGTTTGGGACATGGATTGCTAATGAGTACAAGAAAACAGAATTCAAAATTGGCTAACTTTACTATTAGAAGAGCCCCATTTGAGGTGCACTCAAATCATCAAAGTTTTGACCAATAAACGGTAATATTGCCTCAGCAATCGGCCGCAGTTGTTTATCAATGTAGTGTTGATAATCGATGGGTGAACGCTGATACTCAACGGGCTCGGGCCCATTTAAGGTAATGACATACTCTATTCTTCCCTTGTTTTGGTATTGTAATGGTCGTCCCAATTGTTGGTTGATGTCGTCTGCCATGCGTGCCGCTCGTACTTGAGGGGGAATATTCTTTTGATACTCATGCAGTTTTCTGCGTAGGCGCTTTTGATAGACTAATTGCTCATCAAACTCACCTCGTGAAGTGCTTTCCACAAATGAACGGACATAGTCAGATGGATCTTGGTTTTTGAACACCATCATATAGAGTTTTTGCTGAAACTGTTGCGCCAGTGCAGTCCAGTCGGTTCTGGCACTTTCCAA
Organism: Vibrio sp. ER1A; assembly: GCF_000733315.1. NCBI lineage: Bacteria > Pseudomonadati > Pseudomonadota > Gammaproteobacteria > Vibrionales > Vibrionaceae > Vibrio > Vibrio sp. ER1A. The sequence continues at coordinate 301,472 of NZ_JPJA01000085.1, read as the reverse complement.
TCCTTTGAAGATCAGTCGTTCCTTGTCACCATCTCCAATTAACCCTGCATAACGCTTTTTAGATCCGGTTTCGGAACCTCTTATTGTTGGCATTAGAAACTTCTGATAGTGGGTTTCATACTCCAATTCCAAAATGGACGTTAAGTTGTACTCGTTCTTGAGATGATCGGCCCACCACGTATTCAGATAGTCGATAAGTTGGTTGCCAATATTATCCGCACTTTGAGCATCGAACTTACCATTCAATGAAACAAAGGTTGAATCGGTGTCACCATAAATAACTTGATAGCCTTTTTCTTCAATCAAGCGTTTCGATGTTTTCATTATCTCATGGCCACGCATGGTAATTGAGGAGGCTAGACGAGTATCGAAAAATCGACAGCCTGATGAGCCCAAAACACCATAAAACGAGTTCATAATGATCTTGATGGCTTGAGAAAATGCTTTTTCATTGTTGGCTTTTGCGACATCGCGCGCTTTCCATAATTCTTCGATTAAATTTGGAAGAAAATGCTGCGTCCGATGGAATTGACCTCCTCTAAATCCTGCTACAGCTTTGTCGTCATTTTTACCAATTTCCAATTTCAAGCCTTCAATCAGTCCCATAGGATCGATCAAGAAGGAGCGAATAATGGATGGATAAAGGCTTTTAAAATCGAGCACAAGTACTGAATCATACAACCCTGGGATGGAGTCCATGACGTAACCGCCTGGACTTGCTACCCAGTTCTCAGGGTGCAAATTAGGTGCCGCGTAATGAGAGCGATGTAGACGAGGGAGATAAAGATTAGTGAAAGCTGCTACCGACCCGCCTACTCGGTCAAGCTCAACGCCCGTTAATTTGGTACGTTCAATGGCGAATTCTAGCAAGTGGGTGTGTGCAAAGATGCGGTTAACCAACACACAGTCTTGCAGGTTATACTTAGCGAGTGATGGCTTGTCTTGGCGGAACATGGTGTTAATTTCTGCCATTCGGTCATGCACGTTATGAATCGCTTTTCCTTCGCCTAACAGTTCTTGAGAAACCGACTCTAGAGACCAAGAGCGGAAACCGTAAGTGGCGGTTTTTAAGGTATCAATACCGTCTAACACCACACGTCCCGGAATAGTGATAAAGCTTTGCTGACTAGAAGGTAAGGTACGAAAGTATATATTCTGCTCGCCTCGACCCAAGCTGAGCTTCACATGGTTCAATTCTGCTCGTTTATTAAGTAACTTAAAATCAAAATCAATGACACTCCACCCTACGATGACATCGGGGTCGAACGTTTTAAACCAGTCATTTAACGCTACAAGTAAGGCTTTTTCATCGTTGACCCATTGAACTTGGGTCGCGCACGCCTGCGCTTCACCTACCATAATAACGCGACTATCCCTCGCGCTATCAAGGCCAATGGAATACAACTGGCCTTTCTCAGAGCACTCTATATCCAGAGAAACTACTTTTAATTCAGGCGTGTAGTCGTAGGCTTTGCACTTGGCATTAGTGATTCGAATGTACTGGTTGCAAGTGTTGGCATTGATCACTTCACAGTTACCAGTGACCGCTAAACTGCCTTGGATAAAACGCTCCATTAGAAAGCGATCTGCTAACTTAATATCGGCTTCAAGAACCAGAATGTCATTATTCAACAAGAGTTCGTGAAGCTTGCGCGCACCGGAAATTGATTGGCTGTAGACCGCGAAGAGGTCTTCACCCTCAAAGCTTTTTAGTTCTACAGGCTTGAGGGCAATAGGAAGTCGAGCATCAGATGCTAAGTCATCGACCAGCTCTGCAAAATGTCGTGGCACGAAGAAAACTGGTTTCTGACCCTCAATTAGAATTTGGACGGGCCCATTCACAGTGGAAATCCACAACTCAATCTGTGGTCCTTGGCGCGTGTCTCTTGATTGTCGGGTTAATAGAAACCCTTTATGGATGTCCAACTCAGTTTTTTCCTACCGGCATAATGGCTTTGCGTAAATTTTAAGCAAAATATCATTGGTTGATAATCACATGTAAGGAAGTAGTGTAACAAAGGCTTACCAACCGCGAAAATCTATGAATATGCGCTAAACTTTATTAACGAACAGTATAAATTAGAATAGTGATTTATATCGAGTTTTTGTGATTTTTTGGCATATGATGTGTACTGGGTTTCATAGGTGAACATTGGGAAATAATCGTAGTAAAACGAGGAGTTACGTTTAAGCACTAGGATGAGTGACTAATTTGTAACCTAATGATTTTAAAGTTTTTATGATTGACGACGCTTCATCTTCATCGTAATGTGTTTGCCAAAGTTTGCGCTTGTGCACGATTTGTACGAGAGCAATTTAGTTTCAAATGAGGTAAGATAGCTAGCCATGCTGCTATCCACTAACCTCAAGTGGTCGCAGAGCCAATAGACAAGTGTGGAGATACAAGTTTGATTAATGTTTTCCTTGTAGATGATCACGAACTGGTTCGCACAGGGATACGACGTATTATCGAAGACGTCCGTGGAATGAATGTAGCAGGAGAAGCTGACAGTGGTGAAGAAGCCGTAAAATGGTGTCGTAGCAACCATGTTGACGTCATTTTAATGGACATGAATATGCCTGGTATTGGCGGTTTAGAAGCAACAAAGAAAATTCTACGCCACAATCCAGACATTAAGATCATCGTGTTAACTGTACATACGGAAAATCCGTTTCCGACAAAAGTAATGCAAGCGGGTGCCGCCGGGTACCTAACCAAAGGTGCAGCGCCTGATGAAATGGTCAACGCTATTCGACTCGTCAATAGTGGTCAGAGATACATTTCTCCAGAAATTGCTCAGCAAATGGCACTTAGCCAATTTTCATCAGCGTCTGAAAACCCGTTTAAAGACCTGTCTGAACGTGAACTTCAAATCATGATGATGATCACCAAAGGACAGAAGGTAACAGATATTTCAGAGCAACTGAGCTTGAGCCCGAAAACAGTTAATAGCTACCGATACAGACTTTTTAGTAAGCTGGATATCAATGGTGATGTTGAACTGACTCATTTAGCTATTCGACATGGAATGTTAGATACTGAGACATTGTAGTGTCGGAACACATTTTTGATTCAACATCATTTCTAAAGACTGTAACAAACCAACCCGGCGTCTACCGAATGTACGACGCCGAGTCGGTCGTTATTTATGTCGGTAAAGCCAAAGACCTCAAAAAACGCCTTACTAGCTATTTTCGCAAACGAGTCGATAGCGAAAAGACACGTGCCTTAGTCAGCAATATTGCGAAAATCGATGTAACTGTTACTCATACAGAAACCGAAGCACTGATCCTTGAGCACAATTATATTAAGCAGTACTTGCCCAAATATAATGTACTGCTGAGAGACGATAAGTCTTATCCCTATATTTTCTTATCTGGACACAAACATCCACGGCTCTCGATGCATCGAGGGGCACGTCGTAAGAAAGGGGAGTATTTCGGTCCTTACCCTGACTCTGGCGCTGTTAGGCAAACTCTTCACCTTCTTCAAAAGATCTTTCCGGTTCGTCAGTGTGAAGACTCGGTCTATGCTAACCGTAGCCGTCCATGCCTAATGTATCAAATCGGCCGTTGTGCTGGCCCGTGTGTCAGCAGCATTATCTCCGATGAAGAATATGCAGAATTGGTGGGATTGCTACGTCTCTTCCTGCAAGGCAAAGACAGTAACGTATTGCAAATGCTGGTGGAGAAAATGGATGAGGCAAGCCGTAATCTGAAATTCGAAGATGCGGCTAAATATCGTGACCAGATACAAGCGATTAGACGGGTTCAAGAGCAGCAGTTCGTCTCCGAAGACAGCGATGATGACATGGATGTGCTTGGTTTTGCTCAAGAGAAAGGTGTCGCTTGTGTCCATATTCTAATGATTCGCCAAGGCAAAGTACTCGGTAGCCGCAGTCATTTCCCGAAAATCCCAAGTAACACCGACCGAAAAGAAGTGTTTTACAGTTTCTTAAGCCAATACTATCTGAATCAAACAGAATCTAGGACCATCCCTACGCGAATCATCCTCAATGATGACCTTGTAGAGGATATCAGTACGTTAGGTGAAGCGCTGTCTGAAATTGCTGGAAGGAAAGTTATTTTCCACGTCAATCCGACGGGGTCTCGTGGTCGTTACCTTAAACTATCAAACACCAACGCATTAACGGCAATTACCACCAAAATCAATCATAAGATGACAATCAACCAGCGCTTCAAAGCCCTTCAAGAAGAACTTGAGTTGGAAAGTATAACTCGCATGGAGTGCTTTGACATCAGTCATACGATGGGTGAAAGTACGATTGCATCTTGCGTGGTGTTTAATCAAGAAGGGCCGCTAAAGCAAGAATATCGTCGCTACAACATTACTGGTATTACTGGTGGTGACGATTACGCTGCTATGGGACAGGTGCTTGAACGTCGCTACTCTAAGCAAATCGACGTAGACAAAATTCCTGATATTATTTTTATTGATGGTGGTAAAGGTCAACTCAACCGTGCGGTTGAAATCGTTTCTCAGTATTGGAGAGAGTGGCCTAAGCATCCATTATTAATTGGTATCGCGAAAGGGGTGACTCGTAAACCAGGATTAGAAACGTTAATTACCCCTGAGGGGCGTGAGTTTAACTTACCAAGTGACGCGCCAGCACTTCATCTAATTCAACATATTCGAGACGAGAGTCATGATCATGCGATAGCAGGCCATCGAGCCAAACGTGCTAAAACAAGACGTACCAGTCCGTTAGAAGGGATTGAAGGAATCGGTCCTAAGCGTCGTCAAGCCTTGCTGAAGTACATGGGTGGTTTACAAGAACTTAAGCGAGCCAGTGTAGAAGAAATCGCCAAAGTACCCGGAATTAGCAAATCTTTGGCAGAAAACATCTATCAAGCATTGAAACACTAGAGAAAATCCCGCAACATAAAGGCGCAGTAGAAAAGAGCCGATAATAATATGCGTTTAAACATACCTAACATTCTGTCTTTGTTGAGATTATTTCTCATCCCCGTATTCATTGTAGTTTTTTATCTCCCATACAGCTGGGCGCCGTTTGCTGCCGCAATGGTGTTTTGGGTGGCCGGTTTTACCGACTGGTTAGATGGGATGTTAGCAAGAAAGCTGGGGCAAACCTCTCGATTTGGCGCTTTCATCGACCCTGTTGCTGATAAAGTGTTAGTTGCTACTGCGTTGATTCTAATTACTGAACACTACCACAGCATTTGGGTGACAATTCCTGCTGTCACCATGATTGCACGTGAGATTATCATTTCTGCTTTGAGAGAGTGGATGGCTGAAATAGGTAAACGAGCCAGTGTTGCTGTTTCCTGGGTCGGCAAAGTTAAGACACTCACACAGATGTTCGCACTGTGGGTACTTATCTGGCGCTATGATGATTGGATGGTATGGCTAGGCTTCGGTGCACTTTATGTTGCAACGGTATTAACCTACTGGTCAATGTTCCAATATCTAGCTGCAGCTAAAGATGATTTGTTGAATGCAGATGATTAGTGATAATGAATAAGAGAAGGCGAGCGATGAGCTCGCCTTTTTTATCACTATTGAATGCCCTAATACTCGAAGATGGGCGCTTTGGTGAGTGATATCAGAGTTCTTAGGTTTTGTAGATACAAATACGACAACAAAGCGAAACAAGTTTTCTAGCGCTAAATGTGCATGTTTTTGCTAGAAAATTGAGCAAATTAGCGCTTTTTGGATGTTTCTTAGACAAACGATTCAAAATATAAAAAAACGTGTTGACTCATTTCCCTGATTGCGTAAAATGCCTCCCGTACTCAAGAGGAACTGCTTAAAGCAAAGCGCTTAAGTTAGAGCCCAGAGTGACAAGAAGGCGCCTTGGCAGAGTGGCTATGCAGCGGATTGCAAATCCGTGGACCTCGGTTCGACTCCGGGAGGCGCCTCCATTCTCTCTTAGAGAATATGCGACACTAGCTCAGTTGGTAGAGCGCAACCTTGCCAAGGTTGAGGTCACGAGTTCGAACCTCGTGTGTCGCTCCAAATTATAAAGATATGGCGAAAGCGATATCTAGATGGTGTCTCCATCACAATGAATTTTGTGTGCCCTGGTGGTGGAATTGGTAGACACAAGGGATTTAAAATCCCTCGGCGTTCGCGCTGTGCCGGTTCAAGTCCGGCCCGGGGCACCATCTCAAATTAGTCTGAAAAGACAAATGCGACACTAGCTCAGTTGGTAGAGCGCAACCTTGCCAAGGTTGAGGTCACGAGTTCGAACCTCGTGTGTCGCTCCAAATAAGAAAGCCCAGCAACTATGCTGGGCTTTTTCGTTTTTCCTTTCTACTCTCTTTATCTTCTTGATTCTTTTTGTAATGATGTCCGTACTAAAAGCACTTCACTAGTGAAATGAGGCATCTATGTTTACGGGAATTATCCAATCTGTCGCGACAATCGACAAAATTACTGATCTTAACGGCATTCGTACCTTTGAAATCGATTTTGAATCTGGGTTTTGTGTCGATGTTGAAATTGGAGCTAGTATCGCTGTGGATGGGGTATGTTTAACGGTCACTGAAATCCAGACTGAGACGCGTCTCTCTTTTGACGTCATGCTTCAGAGCCTGAACATCACTACATTGAGTGCGTTTGAAGAAGGCCAGAGAATCAATGTGGAGCGCGCGGCAAAAGATGGCGCAGAGATTGGCGGTCATCCGCTCTCAGGGCATGTGGACTTCAAAACGCCATTGGTTGCAATTCATCAACAAGAAGATAACTACCGTATACAATTTCATTTGCCAAAAGAGTGGAAACCATACGTGTTCCCCAAAGGCTACATCGCCATCAACGGGGCAAGCTTGACGGTTTCAGAAGTAGATAAGCAAGAAGGGTGGTTTGATGTGTGGCTGATTCCAGAAACTCGCCGTATGACGACGTTTGAGGGAAAGCAGGTGGGTGATGACGTTAATATCGAGATTGAGCGTGGCACTCAAGTTGTCGTTGATACCGTGCGCGATACAATTTCTGACACTTTAGGCCCACTGTTGCCGATGTTTGAAAAATTCTTGGAACAAAATGGTGTTGACGTAGATACCATAGGCCAAGCGACCACCAAACGCCTAAGCGATCAAAAGGATAAGTAGCAAAATAAAATAACGCCGCCTCCCACGAGGCGGTTTTTTTATCTAACCAATTTCATATTTTTGGTAGTTGTTTCCATAAGTTAGACAAAACGTGACTGGAGAAAACGGTTGCGATGATAATGATTTCTATGTTACTTTCCCGCGCAATCTCGGAATGAATCTGGGGGAGACGCGTTGTGACCATTCAAGCTGATTGTGACACAACGTAGGGTAGGTACTGGTTATGCCAATAACCAGTAGACGGGATACTGATGCCTAGAAGGGCATGTTAATGGGAAACCCAACATTGAAACAGATTAACTCACACTCAAAAATCAGCTTTGTACTTCCAAACTGTGTATTGCGCTTAAACCGTAGTATCACAGAGCCTTGATTTCAAAACGCTAATACCTTTCTAAATGAAGCAGTTCATTTAGGTCTTTGTCACATCTGAAATACGGTGGGACTTGTTTTGCTATGCGCGTAGCGAGTGATTTCGCACGCCTAATCTAGGTTAAAAAAATGAGTACAGCATTCGAATTTGATTCCAAAGAATTCGCGTCTTCAATTTCGGTACACGTTCCACACGTTGAAGGCACTTATGACCTGACACCTGATCAGGTTCTGCTTGACCAAGCGGAGCACGAATCAGAAGTTCGTTCCTATCCACGTCGTCTGCCTATCGCCATCAAGCGAGCATTTGGTGCTTTGGTGGAAGACACTCGCGGCCAAATCTTTCTTGATTGTCTTGCTGGAGCAGGCACGCTTGCGATGGGTTACAACCATCCTGAAATCAATCAAGCTCTCAAAGAGCAGCTCGATTCAGGTTTACCGTACCAAACTCTTGATATTAGGGGTCTAAGGTGCAACGGAA
>NZ_JPJA01000085.1:111455-291675 GCF_000733315.1 Vibrio sp. ER1A | reverse complement strand
CTAGTTGTAAGGCCGCATCATCCATATCCTTAAGATTTCGTTGGCGATTCTGTTTATAGGTACGATCGGCGTTATTAAAAATCTCTTGAATAATAGACTCAAAAATAACCAGAATATCATCTTGAATTGACGCTTCTAAGCTGGCCATTAGAGCTCGTAAAATAGCCAATTTCTTCAGATGACTCATACGCCTCAGTGCTGCCACTTTGGCTGTAGAGGCGTAGCGTGATAGTAATTTAATTCGAACGATAGGAATGTTTTTCTTGAATTGCCAAGGAAAATGATATTTCCTGACTTCAATAAGCCTTTGTATTTCCTTGTTTATCGTTTTACTGTTGGCATTAACAGGCGACGTTCTCAGCTTTTCTAAAACACTCAATCTTTGGTTTGGACGGGGAAGCAATAATTCTAATAATTGCTCTTGTTGCTCAAGGGTAAGATCAGAAACAAGGATCCGCCATATGCGCTTATCTACTCTTGCTCTAAGTTTGGATATGAATCGCTCTAAGGTGCTACGTCCAGGAAGTATCACTTTGTGCGCGATGAGCCAATATTGAGCTTTTTCAAACAAAACTTTTGGCCGATCAATGCCACTCCAACATAAGGCATATAACCAACGACAAAAGTAGAACACAATCCTACCTTCAGATAAGTCAGTATATCCGTAATGGTCTCGTATTTGCTGAACATGGTGCCATCGTTGACTACCCTCTAAATAACGCTGATAGTCCACTTTTTCATTGATATTTAATTGCTCTGCCAATGTTTCAAGCACTATGTCTGGTACATCAAATGGTTGTTTGATAAACAACCCTAAATAACGCAATGTTGATAGTTGTAATGCAAAGCCCAAACGATTGTGAGCTCCACGTTTTTCAGAAATGAGCTCTAAGTCCAAATCATCAAGGTGGAAACATCGAGATAGCTCTTGTGGCGTTGGTGACTGACAATACCTTCCATAACTATCATGTTGATGCTCCAAAAAATCTACTGGCATAGTCTATAACTTCCCTTGATTGTACAAAGCCCATATCCGCTTCACCTGACTGATGCTGCAAGCTGTCACTGACGCTGTTTTACTGATAGTCATACCCGACTTTCTAAGCGCTATAATTTGTTGGTGAATATCGGTATTAGCTTGACGCCCCTTGTACTTACCGCGCTCTTTAGCCAATTCAATACCTTGTCGTTGCCTTTCTTTCCTTGTCTCGTAATCATCCCTCGCCATTTGTAATGCTAACTTAAGCAAAAGTTCTTGAACTGATTCAATCACGATTTTGGTTACTCCGTCTGAATCAGGTATCAGCTCTGTTAGGTCAACAAGACCAGGGACACTTAACTTGGCGCCTTTATTACGAATGGAATCAACGAGCTTTTCAGCCTCAGGAAGTGGAAGGCGGCTAATCCTATCTATCTTTTCAGCGACAACAATTTCACCTGGTTGAAGGTCACCAATAAGACGTAGTAGTTCTGGTCGATCAGCTCGTGCTCCTGAAGCTTTTTCTTTATAAACACCGGCCACATAATACCCTGCTGCAATAGCATCAGTATAAATTTGATTTTGTCGTTCAAGATCTTGCTGAGAAGAACTGACGCGGATATATAACCTTGCGATTTTCATAGATGGGTAGCCAAGTAAGGTATAGATCATTTGGCCTAGTGTATAAGGGTGGCTAAAAATAAGGAATAGGGATTTAAATTGGCTAGGTTATTTTTGGCTACTTAAATTAGCCATTTGGACAAAAAATCACATTTTGAGAGTGAAGGTAGGAGCGGTAACAAATTCCTTATCATAGTTTTTCGTTCCGTTGCACCTTAGACCCCTATTACGACAGAAGCGAAAGATCGTTTTATCAAACGAGTGAAGGCGTTTCTACCGCAAGAATTCGCTGACCAATCGGTGATTCAGTTTTGTGGCCCTTCGGGTGCTGACGCTGTTGAAGCCGCTATCAAATTGGCGAAGCAAACTACGGGTAGAAATACTATGTTTGCCTTCCGCGGTGCATATCATGGTATGACGAATGGCACCATGGGGATGATGGGTAACCTTGGCACCAAAGCGCGTCGTACTGGGCTGATGTCCGATGTTCACTTCATGCCATTTCCTTATAGTCTTCGTTGTCCGTTTGGTCTTGGTGGCGATGCGGGCGCAAAACAGAGTATTCGTTATATCGAACGACTATTGAACGATGATGAAGCCGGTATCATGAAACCAGCTGCCATTATTGTTGAGCCAGTTCAAGGAGAAGGGGGCGTTATCCCTGCTCCGGCCTTTTGGCTGAGAGAATTGCGCCGACTCTGTGATGAGCATGAGATCTTGCTCATTTTGGATGAAATCCAGTGTGGCGTAGGCAAAACAGGCTACCGTTTTGCGTTTGAAGAAGCGGGGATTAGCCCAGATATTCTCTGTTTATCCAAAGCGATTGGTGGCGGCTTGCCGATGTCGCTACTTGTATTCAACAAAAAAGTGGATACGTGGAACGCAGGTGAACACACGGGTACATTCCGCGGTAATCAACTGGCTATGGTATCGGGCGAGAAAGCGCTTGAGATCATCGAGCGTGACAACCTTGTTGAGCATGCCAGAGTTGCTGGAGAGTATTTACGTCTTGGCCTCAACAAAATAAAGCAACGCGTAAACTGTATTGCTGAGGTTCGCGGCAAAGGACTGATGCTGGGCGTCGAGATTGTCAAGCCAACGGGTGAACACAACAAATTTGGTGAACCTGTTGCCGATGGTCAGCTTACCCTAGACATACAGCGTGCCGCGCTAGAACGCGGTTTGATGGTTGAAAAAGGTGGGCGTGATGGTGCCGTTATTCGCTTTCTTCCACCACTAATCATCAGTTTCGAGCAGATCGATTTTGCATTACGCACTATTGAAGAGGCTATCGTTGTAGCTGGTGGCGGGCAAAAGTCACAGCAAGATGACAAAGCAAAGTCGTGGAAAAAGTACTTTATCCACACGGGTGTGCAAGGTGCGACCGAATTTTCTCAGGTAATGAATCACACCACTCAGGCGATGAAAGAAGTGTTTGAGGGCGTCTCGAAACCGTATTCGGGATTAGATCCAAAAGTGCTTGAATCGGCCATTAACAATGTCAATCTTGACGGCAGTCATCACGATCTACAACGTGTTGTTGATGAGACAGCAAGTTTGGTTGCAGACCATTCAATATTCACTCAACACCCTAATTGTATTGCACATTTGCATACACCACCTTTAATGCCAGCTGTAGCTGCAGAGGCGATGATAGCGGCGTTGAATCAATCTATGGATTCTTGGGACCAAGCATCAGCAGCGACTTATGTTGAGCAGAAAGTATTGGATTGGCTTTGTGAGCGCTATGAGCTTGGTGCATTAGCAGATGGTATTTTCACCAGCGGTGGCACACAGAGCAATTTAATGGGTCTTCTGCTGGCACGTGACCGAATTGCGGATGTGACGGGTGGTCATTCTATTCAAAAGCAAGGTCTTCCGAGTTATGCCGATAGACTTCGTATTGTCTGTTCCGATAAGTCGCACTTTACGGTTCAAAAGTCAGCCTCGTTGTTAGGCTTGGGTGAAAAAGCCGTGCACTGCGTTGCTACCCACGACAACGGTACCATCAAAACGGATACGCTTATCACTGACTTACAAGCGATGAGAACAGAAGGCTTAATACCTTTTGCTTTAGTCGGAACAGCAGGGACGACAGATCACGGCGCTATTGATGATCTTAACTCTCTCGCCACCATTGCTGCCGAAAACCAGCTTTGGTTCCACGTTGATGGTGCTTACGGTGGCGCCCTTATTCTAAGCAGTCACAAAAACAAGCTTAATGGTATTGAAAAAGCGGACTCTGTCAGCGTCGATTTCCATAAATTGTTCTATCAAACCATCAGTTGTGGCTCGTTGCTGGTAAAAGATCGCAGCAACTTTAAGTACCTGCTTCATCATGCGGATTACCTCAATCGAGAGCACGATGAGCTGCCAAACTTGGTCGATAAATCCATTGCTACAACCAAGCGTTTCGATGCTCTAAAAGTCTTCATGACGATGCAAAACGTTGGTCCACAGGCACTAGGTGATATGTATGACCATCTGATGGAACAAACGCAAGAGGTGGCCAAACTTGTTCAAGCGCATGAACGATTTGAGCTATTGGCACAGCCATCATTATCAACGGTCTTATTGCGCGTTATTACTCATGACGTCAACGATTTGAATGAGCTGAATAAAGCGATCCGTTTACAAGCACTAACACGTGGCGTTGCGGTGTTAGGGGAAACGGTAGTGAACGGTCAGTCAGCACTGAAGTTCACGATTCTAAACCCATGCTTAACGCTCTCAGATTTTGAGAGCCTACTGAATAACATTGATCAGTTAGCACTTGAGCTAGCTAACTCGTACTAACCGATAAACAGAATAAGGAAAGAAAATGGCAGTTTTACAGATTGGCGCTGGTGGTGTTGGTTGGGTAGTCGCGCACAAGGCGGCTCAGAATAACGATGTATTAGGTGATATTACGATTGCGTCACGCACCGTCGCGAAGTGTGAAAAAATCATTGAATCCATTAAAGGCAAAAACAACTTAAAAGACACGACTAAAAAGCTAGACGCCCGTGCCGTCGATGCTGACGATGTTGAAGCGCTGGTTGCCCTGATCAATGAAGTGAAGCCCGACCTAGTGATTAACGCGGGTCCTCCTTGGGTAAACATCACCATCATGGAAGCGTGTCTGCAAGCGAAAGTCTCTTATTTGGATACTTCTGTCGCTGTCGATCTATGCTCGGAAGGTCAGCAAGTTCCTCAAGCTTATGATTGGCAGTGGGGTTTCCGTGACAAATTCAAACAGGCAGGCATCACGGGTATTTTAGGTGCAGGTTTTGACCCTGGTGTGGTAAGCGTATTTGCCGCCTATGCAGTGAAGCATTTATTCGATGAAATCGACACCATCGATGTTATGGATGTCAATGCTGGCGACCACGGTAAAAAGTTTGCCACTAACTTTGATCCAGAAACCAACATGCTAGAAATTCAAGGTGACTCTTTCTATTGGGAAAACGGTGAATGGAAACAAGTAGAATGCCACACTCGTATGCTTGAGTTCGATTTCCCATTAGTCGGAAAACACAAAGTTTACTCAATGGCACATGATGAAGTTCGTTCTATGCAAGAGTTCATTCCTGCAAAGCGCATCGAGTTCTGGATGGGCTTTGGCGATAAATACTTGAACTATTTCAATTGCATGCGTGATATTGGTCTACTTAGCCCTGACCCTCTAACTCTACATGATGGCACTGTGGTTCAGCCACTACATGTGTTAAAAGCACTGCTTCCAGACCCAACTTCTTTGGCACCAGGTTACACTGGTAAAACTTGTATCGGGACTTGGGTTCAAGGTAAGAAAGACGGTAAAGAACGTTCAGTATTTATCTACAATAATGCAGACCATGAAGTGGCGTACGAAGATGTAGAGCATCAAGCCATTTCTTACACAACGGGTGTCCCAGCCATCACGGCGGCACTGCAATACTTCCGTGGTCAATGGGCAGACGCTGGTGTGTTCAATATGGAGCAATTAGACCCTGATCCGTTCCTAGAAACCATGCCTGAAATCGGTTTAGATTGGCATGTTCAAGAGCTGGAAGTCGGTGCTCCGGATATCAAGATTCTTAAATAAAGTGACAGACCCTAGGTAGCTATCTAGGGTCTTTAAACTTAGGTCTACAAAATGATTAAAAACGAACTCAAAACTCCATACTTCATGATTAATGAAGGCAAACTGATTGAGAACCTAGAGAAAGCAAAACACCTCAAAGAGGTCTCTGGCGTAAAGCTAGTGCTGGCGCTTAAGTGTTTCTCAACTTGGGGTGTGTTTGACATTATTAAACCATACTTAGATGGCTCAACCAGCAGTGGTCCATTTGAGGTAAAACTTGGTTACGAGACGTTTGGTGGTGAAACGCACGCATACAGTGTTGGTTACACCGAAGACGACGTACGCGAAGTGGCTGATATTTGTGACAAGATGATCTTCAACTCGCAGTCTCAATTAGCCGCTTATCGTCATATCGTTGAAGGCAAAACGTCCATTGGTTTACGTCTTAATCCGGGTGTAAGCTATGCGGGACAGGACTTGGCCAACCCTGCCAGGCCGTACTCTCGCCTTGGAGTGCAAGCCGATCATATCGACCCAACGATCTTCGATTCTATCGATGGTGTTATGTTTCACATGAACTGTGAGAATAAAGATGTCGATGCATTTATCGGTTTACTTGATGCTATTTCAGAGCGATTTGGTGCTCATCTAGATAAGCTCGATTGGGTTAGTATGGGGGGCGGTGTGTTCTTTACGTGGCCTGGTTATGATATCGATAAACTTGGTGCTGCATTGAGTGCGTTCTCGAACAAGCATGGTGTGCAGCTCTACCTAGAGCCAGGTGAAGCGATCATAACTAAAACGACTGACCTTGTTGTTACCGTTGTGGACATTGTCGAAAATGAGAAAAAGACGGCGATTGTAAATTCTGCGACGGAAGCGCATCGTCTGGACACGCTCATATACGATGAACCCGCTTCGATTTTAGAAGCCAATTCAGAAGGTGATCATGAATACGTCATTGGCTCATGTTCTTGCCTAGCTGGTGACCAATTCTGTGAGGCCAAGTTTGATGAGCCGTTAGAGGTGGGGCAACGACTGCATATTATGGACAGTGCTGGCTATACCATGGTGAAACTCAACTGGTTTAATGGTCTGAAGATGCCGTCAATCTACTGTGAGCGCTCAAGCGGTCAGATCGAAAAGCTTAATGAGTTTGGTTACGATGACTTTAAATGCTCATTGTCACGGTGGTCGATTAGCTAAGTTATTCTGACTAAGTTAACACTTGCCTGTGACACAAAAACACCCTACCTTTTAATAAGATAAAGCAGACTCAAAGGTCTGCTTTATTTTTCTCTTATTCCGATATTCTGAGAGTGCTACCCGTTATGAAAAACAGATTCGCCAAACTCCTCTGGGCTTCATCAGTGCTGTTATTGTCAGGTTGTGTGAGTTACAGCATCACTGAACAAGAAATGACGAATTATCTCAATGACAACCTACAACTCAACCAATCTATTGGTGTTGAAAACGTCATGTATGCCAAGCTTTCAGTCGATGATCTTCAGGTCAAAATTGGACGCTCTGACGCTGATCGTGTAGCGGTATTTGCCAACACCAAGGCTCAACTACAGTTGTTGGATGAACAAGATATTAACCTTGATTTGGATATAGAATTCAGTGCCATACCTAGATATGAACAAGAAAGTGGTGAGATTTTTCTTCAATCGCTCCGTCTAGAAAAAATTGACCAAGAAGGGCAGCTTCTAACACCAGAAATCAAGAAGCTGATAAAGCCCGCAGTAAGTATGATTGGTGCCGCTGTATCTACCTATCCTGTTTACAAACTCGATAGCAATACGGTTAAAGAGGCGCTACTGAAATCCTCTAATCCAGAAGTTGTGATTAAGAACAACCAGTTAGTAATAGAGTTTTTCGAGTAGCTTCCGATAGCCCGTCAAATGATCACTCGTTAAACGACAATCAAATATGGCTGCGCTTTAACTTAGTTTAGGCGCAGTACTGTCTCTTACTTCGAGATGGTAGGGAATAAAGCTTACGTGGTCGGTCAAATCCAGATCGGGCTTTTCAATCAGCATATGCAGTAAATGTGCACTGGTTTTACCTGACTCCTCAAAGTCATAAACCAGCGAGGTAATCTTAGGGTTGTAATAACGAGACATATTACCACCACCAACGCCACACACGCTGACATCCTCTGGGACCTTAAAGCCATGTTCAAGTAAGTAGGTAATCGCACCAATAGCCATTTTATCGTTGGCAGCGAAAATAGCGTCTGGGCGCTGCATTCGCTCTTCATAAAGTTCCTGACAGGCGGTATAACCACTTTCTACAGAGAACTCACCATTGACCATCATATCGGCAGAAATGGGTAATCCATGCTTTTCTAAACTGTTTAAGTAACCTTGCTTTCGTTTCACACCCACAGATACGTCACTTTCAGATACACCGATAAGCGCAATATTACGATGTTGCGACGCTACAAGATAGTCAATGATCTCTTCCACCGCCGTCACTTCGTCGAACAGCACACAAGGTGTTCCATCGGTAGTGGATTGCCCCATAACAACAACGGGTTTGCCTACCTTTCTGATTTTTTCTTTGTGCTCACTCGTAATCGTAGTCGCGATTAGGATGATGCCATCGACTTGCTTTTCTGCAAATAAATCGAGAAATTCTAGCTCGCTTTTTATGCTGTGGTTGGTGTTACCTAAGATGATACTGTAGCCGTTATTGGCAAAGTATTGATCAATGCCAGCGATGTTGTCACCAGAGGAAGTGGCGTTTATTTTTGGAAGAATAACCCCGATAGTCTGACTGCGTTTTGAATGCAGTGCTTTGGCCAAGGCGTTGGGGCGATAGCCCGTTTCATCAAGCACTTTTTGAATGCGCTTTCGAACGGGCTCACTGACATAACCAGAACTGTTCAAGACACGGGAAACACTTGAAATTGAAGTTTCTGCTAACTTGGCTATTTCTTTAATTGTCGCCATTTCCCGTTATTCCTTTGGTCAGTAGTCGTATTTAATAAAGCGCTTGATTATACATGACTTTCCAGTTTCAAGTGTGATTTTTGACTGTTCGGCTTGCGGGAAAACGCGTGATGTAAACACGGCTTCACCATGATTGATGAAGACTTCAACAATAGACTGATCAAAGAAAATCTGCAGATTGAGGGATTGCTCACTGTCTACTTTGCACTGTCGTTTCCCCGGTAAATAGTCGGAGTTTGAACGATCTAAAGTGACTACGCCAGTCTCTGCTTGATAGTTTAATGCCAGCCAACGGTCACCTTCATCAGCTAACTTGATCGTGACATCATCAGTAATATGCTCGATATCAAGATTCAATTCAAAACAGTGGTTGCTGTCCAGAGATAAGTGATTCTGATTGGTAAGTTGCACCTCTTCAAACGAAGACATCGCACCGCGCAAAGATTCATGCTCGCGAGCGGGTTGTTGATACACCTTCCCATCAACGACGGAAAGCTCTCGCACTAAGGATAAAGTGTGAATCCAGTCATTGGTGACGCTAGGTTGTTCATCTTCCTCAGGAATACCAACCCAAGCACTCATCAGGCGGCGTCCATCATTGGACTCGGTGGTTTGCGGAGCATAAAACTCAAACCCATGATCAAGTGGCTCAAAGTCGCCGTGTGTATAGCACGTATTTAGGTAATCCATCTTACCTACAAAATAGCCATTATTATGGCGATTTTGGAAGCTTAATCCGTTGGGCTTAACTCCTTGTGGGCAACCTATCAAAACATCAGTGTTATCTAGGTGGAACAGATCTGGGCATTCGAACATATAACCAAAGTCGTGAAGTCCGTTGATCTGGTTGCCGGCAATTGGGCCGAGAAACGTCCAGTTAGAAGCATCTTTTGAGCTAAAAAGAAGCACCTGACCAAGTTCATCATTTGTCTGAGCACCAAGAACGCAATACCAAGTGCCATCGTGTTGCCAAATTTTAGGGTCGCGAAAGTGCGCCGTATATCCCTCAGGTTGTTTTGGGATAACCGGGCCTATTTTCTCGAAATGAATGTTGCGGTTATCAATAGATTTGGCGAGACATTGAGTAGTAAGACGAACACCGTCGTCGGTTTTTACATTTCCGGTATAGAAAAGATGAAGTCGATCATCCAATACGAACGCGCTGCCTGAGTAGCAGCCGTGGCGATCGTAGCTTTCGTCTGGGACTAATGCTTGACCTTGCAGTGTCCAGTTTACTAGATCCTGACTGGTGCTGTGTCCCCAATATTTTGCCCCGTGCTCACAAGCGTGTGGGTTCCATTGGAAAAACAGATGATACTCTCCATCGTATTCAATAAAGCCGTTTGGGTCATTAATCAGTCCGTACGGTGCAGTTAGGTGAAACCGTGGGCGCAAGTGGTCAGTGTTTGGTTGGTGCGACACTGAAGATTCGCTTTGTGAACACAGTTCTGTTGAAGTCATTGCTATTAATACACTCTGTAGTTGGACTTGTTGCTAACACTGAATTATTCAATGTTTTAAAACGAACCGTGGCGGTGACCCTAAGGTACACCGCCACGAGGGGAAGTTTACTTATCTAAAGCAACTGTCATTTTTGCTTCATTGCTTGCTGGTTTCACTAGTAGTTTAGTTAGCATTGCTGCGCTACCCATACCAATAACAATCATCACTAGGTACATACCAAGACCATTACCTAAATAAGCAGGAATAGCTGGAATGAAAGTAACACCCATAACAGATGGTGCGATGTGCATGATGGTTGCGAATGCACCTGCAATAGCACCGCCGATGATACCTGAAGCAAATACACGGCTATTGGTTAGCGTCACACCAAATAGTAGTGGCTCAGTGATGCCAAAGAAACACGGTACGATTGAAGAGTAGTTAAGCGCTTTTTGTTTCTTATCTTTCATCGACATGGTGTAGGCAATCGCTGCACCGGCTTGACCTGCCATTGATGCAGTAATCAGTGCATTTAATGGGTTGATCTTGATAGTAGATAGGAAGTTAAGCTCTACAACCATTAAGCTGTGGTGAAGACCCGTTACAGTTAGAACCTGTTGTAGACCGCCAAAGATTGCACCGCCGATGCCCATTGGTAAGTTAATAATAGATTCTGTAGAAACCATTACACCATGTTCAACAATGTTGAATACCGGACCAATAATGAATAGACCTGCTAGCATGCCAATAGTGATCGTCAAAAATGGAGTAAAGATTAGCGAAACTACCGATGGCATCCATGAGTTAATCCAGCGCTCTAGGTTAGCGCCCAAGATACCTACAATTAGAGCTGGAATAATGGTGCCTTGGAAGCCTTGGATCTTAAACATACCAATGCTCAGCATTTCTGCGTTACCGCTTGCCACGTCCCATGCGTTTGGCAGCATCGGTGCGATAAGCATTAGACCCAGCACCATACCGATAACGGGCGTACCACCAAAGCGTTTAAATGCAGACCACACGACAAGCGCTGGTAGGAAGATGAATACCGTATCAGTTACAACTTGCGTCATAGTGAGTAGCTCAGGAGAGAACTCAAAGCCTAGCTGTTGGGCGAACCCGCGTAACCCCATGAACAGACCGGTCGCAACCAGCACTGGAATTAAAGGAATGAATACGTCTGCTAATGAACGCAGGGCCTTTTGGAATGGGCTCATGTTTTCATACGCAGCACCTTTCGCGCTCTCTAGTTCGCCATCTAGCTCTTGCTGGATAAGGGCGAAGATTTTGTTGACTAAGCCCGTGCCAAGGATGATTTGGTGTTGGCCCGACTGGAGGAAGTAACCAGCGACATTATCCGTTGATTTGATTTGATCGACATCGATAAGCGCGTCATCTTTGACAACAACGCGAAGCCTTGTCGCGCAATGTTCTAGGGCACGAATATTATCTTTTCCGCCGAGAGCCGCAAGCAAGCGGACCGCGATTTTCTTATTCATTTGTTCTATCCTGATACGTTTTAAGAAAAGGTTTTCATACAACATGAAAAGGTTTTCATGTTTCAATGTGGTAAGGTTTTCACATTTGCATCATTCGATCAACTTGATCATTCGGATTAAGTATAGTTTTTATTTATGGTTTTGAAGTTTGTCACAATTGTTGAGCAGCTCAACGCGGCGTTTGTTATGTCGAACAAGCATTAGGGTGATATACGTATTAATGCATTTTGTTGCTTTTGTTCTAGAGGACAATTGAAAGCATTGCTGTTGTTGGCGGGTCTATATGACCAGTCTTCTTGATTGGAGGAGAAGCAAATGCAGCTGCGATTAACTCTTTTGGTCTTCATATTATTGTCGTTTCCGATATCACTATTGGCTAAGGTGCTCAATGGATTCAACATCGACAATGCTTCTGTGCCTTCACATTTCATTCAAAAAGGCGGGCCACCTAAAGATGGTATTCCAGCGCTCAATCAGCCCGAGTTTATTAAAGGCAACGACGCAAAATTCATGCGTGCACAGGATATCGTATTGGGGTTGCAGGTTGGTGATGTGGTTAAGGCGTATCCGATTCGAATTCTCAACTGGCATGAAATCGTTAATGATCAATTTAGCGGAACACGTTACGTTATTAGTTATTGTCCATTATGTGGCAGTGGAATGGCATTTCTTAGCCAGCCGATGGGAGAGCGTGACGCTCTGGATTTTGGAGTTTCTGGTTTGTTGTATAACTCGGACGTACTTATGTACGACCGCAAAACCGAATCGCTATGGTCGCAAATTCATGGTGAGGCTATAGCTGGACCATTAGTTGCCCGTAAACTCAAGCAAGTGCCGCTTACACTTAGTCGTTGGTCGAATTGGCTAGCTCGTTACCCTGACTCGCTAGTTCTTTCTACCAACACTGGTTATCAACGCGATTACCAGAGAGATCCTTATGCGGGTTATGGAAAAAACGCTGCCATCTACTTTCCTGTAGCGAATCAAGCACCCAATGAGTATCACCCGAAAGAGATGGTATTAGGGTTTAAAGTGGAGCAGTCAACTATCGCGTTTCCATTTAGTGAGATATCTCAGTTAGCAACTCAGCAGCAAAGCTTTGAATTGGGCGGGGACCGCTATTATGTTAACTGGGATAGCAGCAACCAGTCAGCTTGGATAACTGATGAGAAGGGTGAAACTCAACCGTCAACCTTACTATTTTGGTTCGCGTGGTACGCTTTTTATCCAGAGACCCAAGTCTATAAATGGCAATAGATAACAATAGGTGTCGTGAGAACGTTGGGTTACGTTAACACGACACGGACGGTTACAGCTGTGACAAAAGTTAAGATAAAGCCGCTACGATCGCTTTTCCGACAGCGTGTGCGCTGGTTGGGTTTTGGCCTGTGATTACACGTTTGTCAACAATTACAAACTCTTGCCACGGTTGTACTTTACTGTACTGAGCGGCAGTGCGTGCCAGTGATTCCTCAAGTAAGAAAGGAATATCGCCGATAGTGCCGAAGTCGATTTCTTCTTCTCGAGTAAACCCAGTGACTGACTTCGATGCCAGTAATTTGTCACCATTGCTCAGAGTAATAGGTAGAAGAGCTCCGGGGCCGTGACACACTGCTGCAATTACACCACCTTGCTCATAATGAGTAGCTGCAAGCGCAGCGAAATCCTCGTTACTTGATAGATCAGATAGCAATCCAAACCCTCCCGGGTAAAAAATAGCATCGTAATCATTGATATTGATTTGCGAGACAGGAATGGTGTTGTTAATACGATTCTGAAACGCCTCGTCCGTTAGGATTTCTGTATTGACACTGTCACCCTCGATGTCAGTACCGTAAAGTGGCGCTTTGCCACCTTTAATGGATGCGATATCATAGTCATAACCTGCCGACTGGAGTTCACGTAAAGCGTGAGTGAGTTCTGGAGCGTAAGTTCCGTTTGTTTGGTCTGTCTCACCTAATGTTGCATGGTTAGTGACGGGAATAAGTACCTTTTTCATCGTTATGTCCTTCTGGCTGATTCGTTGTTGTAATTACCTTAGTTATACTAATTGCTAACTGATTTGGTGATAATGTAGCTAAATGACAAAATATTATTGCTATATGACAAAGGTGAGATGTGAATAGCTTTGAAGGAATCAACGAGTTTGTAGCGGTAGCAGAAAGCCACGGTTTTTCTGCGGCAGCTAAGCAACTTGGTTGCAGCACAAGTCATGTGAGTCGACAGGTATCGCGTTTAGAAGAACGCTTGGGCGTCGCTTTGTTTGCCCGCTCTACTCGAATGGTGAATCTCACACAGGCGGGGCAGGTGTATTATCAGCAGTGCAAAGACTTAGTTATTGGACTTCAACAAGCTAACGAGCAACTTAGTTCCGAGCAAATACAGCTAAATGGCACCTTAAGGGTGAGTGCCGCTGGCGCGTTTGCCGAAAACTACGTTGCTCCTGCATTAATGGAATTTGCGAAAGGGTACCCGGAACTAACGGTTGAGATGGATTTTGATACTCGAATGGTCAATTTCATCGAAGATGGTATCGATTTCGCGATTCGGTACGGCCGATTAAGTGATTCGGGATTAGTTGCACGGAAGCTGGTGGACAGGCCAATGGCAGCCGCGGCCAGTCCTGAGTACCTTGAACGATACGGAGTACCAACTCATCCTGATCAACTTCGACACCATAGCTGTATCATCGCAAATAATGACCATTGGGTATTTGAAGAAAATGGCAAACCGATGGGGAGTATTCGAGTAGATGGACGTTGGCGCAGCAATAACTCCAGTGCTGTGGTTAAAGCTTGTGAACAGGGGTTAGGCATTGTCTATATGCCAAAAAGCAGTTTTAGTGACGCTTTCCATAACGGGCGATTGGTTCCCGTCTTAACTCCCTATTGGGGCAAAGGCTCCAGTAGCTGGATTGTTTACCAGAATCGACGGTTTTTGCCAATGCGGGCTCGTTTAGCGATAGACTACTTGGTTGCGCATTTCTCCAACTGGCAGGAGTGATGGAATCGGGTAGTACCCAGTTAAGGTCTCAAATGATAAACTGCGGGCAATTTCATTTAATATTGAGAAAGGTAGTGAAATGAATCCAATAATTGCAATGCTAAAAGAGAACAACATCAGTGATGAGCAAATCAGTGAAATTTTTGAAGTGCTGACACAGAACCCTCTTGCAGCAATGGCAACAATCAGCCAGCTTGGTTTGCCACAAGAGCAGCTTCAAGCGCTAATGGGTCAAGTTATGCAAAACCCTGCGTTGATCAAAGAAGCAGTTGAAGAGTTAGGACTTGATTTCGCAAAAGTTGAAGCAGCAAAAGAGCAACTTCAAAAGTAATCGTTTGAGATTCCTCGTCGCCGTTTCAGAGCCTGTAGGCTCTCAAATGGCGGCTTGACTTACAAAGCGCCCCACAACATCCTTTTCCTTAATCGGTCCATTTCGCCAGCGTTATTGTCCATACTTAACAATACAAAATCTCAGTTGCTTCTGTGAAACGAAATTAATACCCTTTTAGGGTTATTTCTTACCCTTGTAGCCACTATGGACTCCATTAAATACTACGTATTGCAGCTCGAATCTCCGATTGTTTTTTATCCAAGCAAAAATAAGCTTGAAGTCGATGGTGCAGAACTGCATTTAGAACCATTGCAATCTCGTTTGTTGAAGTATTTTGTTGAAAACCAAGGGCAAGTCCTGACTACTCAACAAATCGCAGACAATGTTTGGCAGCGTAATCATGTATCGGACAATTTGGTTCGCCAAGTGATTAGCTCATTAAGAGGCCAGCTTAAAGACAAAGCGCGGCCTTACCGTACGATCAAAACTATCCCGAAGAAAGGGTACCTATTTGATCTTGAAGTGATTGCTCACATTGAAAAAGCACCACAAGTCGTCGCGGTTGAAGTCGATGATATTGAGGAGGCACAATCTTCGGAAAAGAGTGGGCGCAAAGGCGGTAACAACAAGCTTTGGGCTACCCTTGCAGGGTGTTTAGCGATATTGGCAATGGCGTCATGGATTGTCACTTATATTGTTGAAGAGAACACAGGCATCGTGGCTGAAAATACCAATCCGCTTGGTACTGTGCCGGTTTATATCCATGATATTACTTCAGATTCGATGCAAGACTATCAACTGTCGGAAAGCGTCTACAATTATCTATTCTATGGCCTCAATTCGTCGCGAGCGTTAACCGGCTATCACTTTTCCCAGTTGTCTAAGGAGAGTAAAGCGGCATTAAAGCAACAGGGTATTGAGCTTAAAGGCTGGCTTAAAAAGAGCGGCGAGAGTGAGTTCTTACTTACTTTGATGATTCAGAACAACCAATTACCATCTAAGAATCAGCGTATTGAAAAATCTTTCAACAAAGAAGATTTTTTCACCGCAATTGGCGATGTAGTATTGGAAATTAAGGCGTTGGTAGAACCTAAAGAAGACGGGTATGAAGTGACCAGTCATCGTGTTAGTGCCATTAATAACTACGATGATTGGGAAGTGATTTCAGACGGTATTTCTCAGTTCTACTTAGGTGGCGGAAACGATGCCTTTGTAAAGCTCTCACCTATGCTAGAGAATATTCAGTCTCAAGGTCGCGGTAACTATTTAGTCAGTGCTTTACTCTCTTACTCAGCCTCCGTTGACTATTTGCAATCGGGTGATGATCAGACACGCCTTGAGGGTCTTAAATTGGGACAAAAAGCGTTCGAACTTAACCCTCGTTGTGATATCGCGAACCTGACGTTAGGGCTTGCCTTGTTGTTAAACCAACGCGCTGACCAAGCCATTCCTTACCTTTTCTATGCTGCAAAGAGCACGCCAACTCCCATTGGCTACTACCTATTAAGTGTGGCTGACAAACAAGTTGGTAATCTAAAAGGTGCCGATTTTAACTACCAACACTATGTCGCGATGAAGAAAGAGAGTGGTGGGCAACTCTATGATTTAATTGAATCTTTACAAAAATCAAATTTAATTCAAACCTTGCCATAGTTCATAGGGCTACGGAGAATGGTTTATTTGAATTTACTTTGTAATTAACGCCGATTGCCTTGCATCAAGCGTCTTTAATAAAGGCAAACTCATAATTGTTCTTGTGTTATTTATGCTAACAGGAACAAAAAATGTTAAAGAAGCTCGCGTTTCAAATCATTCCAGTGCAAATCTTTTTATTTGTATTCTGGTTTAAGAATGGCTTTATCGACAAGGTAATGGGCGTACTACTTGGGGCTGTCACTCCTGAGACGGCCTATGCGGGTGATACTTGGGCCGGATGGAAAGGCTATATTGTGGGGACATGGGATAAAAGTCAGGTTGGTCATGCTTTGTTAAGTCCAACATTCGACTTTATGTTTCCGATTCTGATTTTGTTGCAATGCCTACCTTTTATTCTCATTATTCGTTCGGTATTGAATCTAGAATTTATGACTGATAGAGAACGTCCTTGGTTGCTTTATTCGGCAATCGCCTCTCTTTTCGTCGCAGGTTGTATGGCATTTACTCAAACGATTTCGGGTGCTAGTGATGGTCAGTACCTATGGCAATTTATGGGCTTTAGTATGGTCGCAATTATATATATCCGAAATGAGCAAAAGCGTTAAACTAATCGAATAATGATTTGATAAAGCAGTCAATGCACTGCGGTTTTGAACTCATGGCTTGCCATAACGAAACGTTAGGCAAGCCTTTGTTATTTTGTCAAACCGTTGCGTTGGCTAGCGCTCAACTCCCGCTTCGTCCTGAACGATGATGTCTTGCTCATGACTTGCTTGTATTAACCACGTTTTTATTGCGTCACTATTTAGCACTTTTTGTTGATACTGCTGCGCTAAGGGTGACAGTTCAATGCCATAGGTTCGGAAACGAAGTGCAACAGGAGCAAACATGGCGTCGGCAATGGACCAATCGCCAAATAACCATTGACCATCGTGTTTTAACATCTGCTCTGCCCATAAGGTGTCAATCCGTTGGATATCTTTTCTAGCTTCTGCAGAAAGTACGACCTGGCGCTTGGCTCGGCAGTTCATTGGTAATTCATTGCGTAGAGCCAAGAATCCAGAGTGCATTTCGCAGGCTACTGCTCTTGCCTTGGCTTTTCTCACGCTGTCATTTGGCCAGCAGCAACCATTGAGATATTGCTCATTCACATATTCTAATATCGCAAGAGAGTCCCAAACCGTAGTTTCATCATCAATGAGAGTAGGAACCTTGGCTGTTGGCGTCAGCGTTTCAAGTGTTTGATAAAACTCGGTTGAAAACAGTTTGAGTTTTTCTACTTCGACCTCAAGCTGGTAATGCTCAAAGATAAGCCACGCACGTAATGACCAACTCGAGTAATTCTGATTTCCAATATACAGTTTCATATTTGACTCCTTTGCCTGTTTGATTTTGATACTAATCAATGGTGAGATGGGTGACTAACGCAAAATTTGAATGTATTTCATCAATGAAATCGATGGATTGGGGGCGATATGGATATCGATGCGCTGAGAAGTCTTCTCGCTTTTTCCGAGACGGGGAGCTTTACGCGAGCAGCAAAACAAATAAACCGAACTCAATCTGCGTTTAGCGCGCAGATGAAAAAGTTAGAAGCCGAAACTGGGGCTGTATTGTTTGAGCGTGACGGCCGGAATATGGTGCTAAGTGAAGCTGGACTATCATTGAAAGCACACGCTGAACGCATACTCTCCTTACATGATGCCGCCTTGCACCAGGTGAAACGCTATCAAAACAAGACTGCGTTGAGGCTTGGTTGCCCTGAAGACTACAATGACACTGTCCTACCGAAAGTGGTGGCGGTAATTAACGAAGTTGAACCTACTTGTTCGGTTCAAATCTTCAGTCAGCCTAGCATTATGCTAAGAGAGTGGTTAGACGAGGGAAAGTTAGACGCAGCGATTGTGACGCGAGCGCCTGACAGTGAAGAAGGTTATTGGCTAGAGTCAGACAAAGGCGTTTGGATTGCTGGGCATGATTTTGATACCGCTATCACCCCATTGCCGTTGGTACTGTTTCAAACCGACTGTAAGTATCATGCCGCGGCGTTGGATAGTTTAACCAAGCGCGGGATCGCTCATCGACTACTTGCTTGTTGCAATACCGCTTCGGCTCAGCGAGCATTAGTGGCTAAAGGAATGGGCGTCGGTGCGATGGGGCGTCTAAGTACTAACAAAGACGTTAAGATATTAAACGGAATGCCACCACTCCCTAGTGTGGATATTGTACTGTTGACTGGCACTAATCCTCATCCAACGTTGGCGAACGTGTTTATTAAACACCAGTAAATGGTATTTTTCTTTGAGATTAAATGATGTTGATATTCATTTATAAAATGGAATGTCTATCAATACGATAATTTGTTTTTCTATTAAATAGCAAATTATTTGTTTTTATAAATGAGTGATTTAAAAATATTCCACCAAATGTCAGAGAATTGTCAATCCACCAACCATTAAGTAGTAGTGTTGATTTTTATCAACAGTTTCTAAAGGTTTCGTTAGTAACATTCGCTCGATGATGCATAACTATAATCGAGCATGTCTTTATGAATAATAAACTGAAGCAATTATTGACGCCGTCGCTGACGCGTAGAGGGTTCATAAAATCCTCTTCGGCCATCGGCGGTCTTGCTGCTGCAACCAGCGCCATTTCTCTTCCTTTTAAATCTGCCCAAGCGGAAACCAAACCACAATCAAACGATGAAAAAGTGGTGTGGAGCGCTTGTACCGTAAACTGCGGCAGTCGATGCCCACTGCGTATGCATGTCGTTGAAGGTGAAATAAAGTGGGTAGATGCAGATAATACCGGCAAAGATGATTACGCAAACAAAGATGTCCAGGTGCGCGCTTGCTTACGTGGGCGTTCTATGCGTCGTCGCGTGTACAATCCAGACCGCCTGAAGTACCCAATGAAGCGTATCGGTAAACGTGGCGAAGGCAAGTTTAAGCGTATTACTTGGGATGAAGCTTACACCGAGATCGTAAATAGCCTAGACCACATTAAGAAAGAATATGGTAATGAAGCGATTTATCTTAACTATGGTACTGGCACATTAGGCGGCACGGTCACCAAGTCATGGCCTCCTGGTAGCACGTTAATCGCGCGTCTGATGAACCTAACGGGTGGTTATCTGAATCACTATGGCGATTATTCGACGGCTCAAATTGCCAAAGGCCTGAGTTATACCTATGGCGGTTGGGCTAACGGTAACTCTTTCTCAGATACCGAAAACAGTAAGCTCATTGTTCAGTTTGGCAATAACCCAGCCGAAACACGTATGTCTGGCGGTGGTTTGATTCATCACTTGATTGAAAGCAAAGAGAAATCCAACGCAAGAATGATCATGATTGATCCGCGCTATAACGATACTGCGGCGGGTCGTGAAGATCAGTGGATTCCGATCAAACCGGGTACTGATGCAGCGTTTATAGCAGCAATGGCTCACGTGATGATCAAAGAAGACTTGGTCGACCAAGAGTTCTTAGATACCTACTGTGTTGGTTACGATGAGAAAACCCTGCCAGCATCTGCGCCAGCAAATAGTGATTACAAATCTTATATTTTAGGTTTGGGTGAAGATGGTATTGAGAAAACGCCAGAGTGGGCGGCACCAATTACCGGTATTCCAGCGGATATCATTATCAAGACAGCTCGTGAGATTGGTTCAACCAAACCTTGTGCAATCTACCAAGGTTGGGGTCTGCAGCGTACGCAAAATGGTGAAATCGCGTCACGTGCGATTGCCATGTTAGCGCTATTAACTGGCAACCTAGGCATTCATGGCGGTGGTTCTGGTGCTCGTGAATCGGATTACAACATTCCGTTTGTGCGCTTCCCAACCTTAGAAAACCCTGTGAAAACGTCGATCTCTATGTTCCTGTGGACTGATGCGATTGTTCGTGGCCCTGAGATGACTGCAACACGCGATGGTGTGCGTGGTAAAGACAAACTCGATGTGCCAATCAAGTTCATTTGGAACTATGCGGGTAACTGTGTCATTAACCAACACTCAGATATCAACCGTACTCACGATATCCTTCAAGATGACAAAGCATGTGAAATGATTGTCGTGATCGATAACCACATGACGTCTTCAGCAAAGTACGCCGACATCATTCTGCCTGACCTCACAACTTCAGAGCAGGCGGATTTCTGTATGGATGGTAAAGCGGCAAATATGCCTTACTTTATCTTTGCTGACAAAGCGATTGAGCCTCAATTTGAAGCACGCAGCATCTATCAAATCTGTTCTGATTTGGCGGAGCGCATGGGTGTGGGCCAGCCATTTACCGAAGGTCGTGACCAAGAAGGTTGGCTACGTCATTTGTATGCTGAAACATTGAAGTTAGACCCGACATTGCCAGATTTCGAGACGGTACGTCAGCAAGGTATCGTCAAACGTAGCGATCCTAATGGTCACTATGTTGCTTACCAAGCTTTCCGTGCAGATCCGGTGAATAACCCGCTTAACACACCTTCAGGCAAAGTAGAGATCTACTCAGAAGAGCTAGCTCGTATCGCCGCTGAGTGGGAGTTGCCAGAAGGTGATGTGATTCATCCTCTACCTATTTACGTGAGTACATCAGAAGGCTGGGATTCACCGAAACGCGATAAGTATCCATTACAGTTAACGGGTTTCCACTTTAAAGCACGTTGCCACTCAACTTACGGTAACGTCGATGTATTGAAGCAGGCCGCACAACAAGAAATGTGGATCAACCCTGTAGATGCTGAACGTCGCGGAATTAACAATGGTGACCGAATTAAGATCTTCAACGACCGAGGTGAAGTTCGAATTAACGCTAAAGTCACGCCAAGAATGATGCCGGGAGTTGTAGCTCTCGGAGAGGGAGCATGGTATGCACCAGACGGCAACAAGGTTGACCATAATGGATCGATCAACGTTCTGACGTCTCAACACCCAAGCCCGTTGGCGAAAGGTAACCCTCAACACACTAACTTAGTCGAAGTTCAACTGGCAAATAAGGCGTAAGGACTAACTCATGAAACAATACGGTTTTTATATCGATTCGAGTAAGTGTACTGGTTGCAAAACCTGCCAGTTAGCTTGCAAAGACTTTAAGGATCTTGGTGTTGATCGCAGCTTCCGTCGAGTTTACGAATACGCAGGTGGTAACTGGATCGAAGATAACGGCACTTACCGTCAAGACGTGTTTGCCTATTACACCTCTATTGCATGCAACCACTGTGACGAACCGGCGTGTGCAAAAGTGTGTCCATCGGGTGCAATGCACAAACGTGAAGACGGCTTTGTGGTCGTGGATGAGAAGGTGTGTATTGGCTGTAAACACTGCGCTAACGCTTGCCCTTACGGTGCGCCACAGTACAGCAAAGAAAAGGGTCACATGACGAAATGTGACGGTTGTTTCGAGCGCGTAGCAGAAGGTTTTGAGCCAATCTGCGTCGGTTCTTGCCCACTTCGTGCGTTGGAATTCGGTTCTATTGCTGAGCTTCGTGCCAAGTATGGAACCAACGCTGACGTAGCGCCACTTCCATCATCAACGTTAACGAAACCAAATATCGTGATCAAACCAAATCGTCATGCGCGTCCAACGAATGATACCACTGGTCACCTAGCAAACCCTAAGGAGGTTTAACATGGGATGGCATGAATGGCCTCTGATTTTCTTTACTGTATTTGCTCAAACAGCAGTCGGTGCGTTTATCGTAATGGGCTTAATCACATTATTTGGCAAGGCGGATGCACACGTTAAGACAGCGATAACTCGCAATATGTTCTTTATTTGGGTTTTCATGGGACTTGGCTTTATGGCGTCAACCATGCACTTAGGTAGCCCAATGCGTGCAATCAATGCGTTAAACCAAATTGGAACATCTTGGTTATCGCGTGAGATCCTATTTGGTTCGATGTTCTTTGGCTTAGGTGGTTTATATTGGCTATTGTCTGTCATCAATAAAGGCAGTGAATCGATTCGTAAAGGGTTGATGGTAGCGGCGATGGTGATCGGCGTGGTCTTTATGGTCGCCATGACGAACGTCTACATCATTGACACGGTTCCAACTTGGGATACACCGTTTACGGGTCAATCATTTACGCTTACGGCTGTCATTTGTGGCGTGATGCTGTCACTTATTTTGATGCGTGGCGCTAAGTTGGAATGTCCACGTTTAGGTAAAGTCACGGCGATTGTGGCAAGTGTAGCCGCAGTGACAATGGCAATGGTCACTATGTCAATGGTCGCCAACTTGCCTAATATTCATTCTGCGATTGTTGCAGCTAGTGAGTTAGTGCCAAATATGGCAGAGATTCAAAACTTACGTTTTGTCCTAGTGTTCGTTGGCCTAGCTGCGTGGATGTGGGCGATGCGCTCTGAGTCTCGTTCTATGCCGATTGCCGTCATTGGCTTTGCGATGGTGTTAGTTGCGGAACTCATCGGACGCAGCGTGTTCTTTGGTCTGCACATGACAGCAGGCATGTAGCAAAGATAAGAGCAGGCTAACCGGCCTGCTCTCATTTATTGGTTCAACTTAGTCATTTTTGAAATTTGGTAAATTCATGTCAGAAAATCAATCTATCGATCTACTTAGTCTACAAACCATGGCAAAGGTATTCGGTTCGCTGTTTTATTTCCCGCTTACCGACAACAACAACCAGACCTTATTGACTACGTTGCTACAAGATGAAAACTTAAAAGACAGTGATCTTCAGGCATGGTGTCATCAGGTTAATGGCGAAAGCAACGAAGCACTAAATCAAGACTTCTTCTTACTTTTTGAAGGAGGAGAGGCGATGCTGGCGCCACCGTGGGGCTCAGTCTATATGGATAGAGAGGAGGTGATTTTTGGTGATACCACAGTAGCGTACCGTCAGTTTCTTCGAGATCACGATATTGCCTTAGATACTGGGATGAGAGAGCCAGAAGATCAGGTTGGTTTAATGTTCTTTGCTGTGAGTCAATTGGTGGAACAAGAACAAGACATTGAGTCGGTCAAAGCGCTGTTTTCACAACATCTGTTGACTTGGTGTTACCGTTATTTCGAGTTGGTTGAGAAGCATGCTTCAACTCAAAGCTACAAACAACTAGCTGCCTTGGTATCGCAATGGTGTGAAGCCGTTCAGGAGCTGTTAAATATTACGCCACTTGCCGTGAAACTGTATCGTTAGGTTGGTAAGCACTCATGACCAGAGATGAAAAATACTACAAAGCGTATATGGAGCACAAAACCATAAGCCGTCGTGGTCTTTTTCGCGCTTTGGCGAATGGCAGTACGCGGAATTCACCTGTCATGGCCAGTGATGACTCGTTAGCTGCTAAGTTAGAGTGCCAAGAAGTATCACGAACAATCCCTAGACCACCAAAAGCTGTTGATGAGTTGCTCTATCAACAGATTTGTAATGCTTGTGGAGATTGCGTCAAGGCTTGTCCTGAGCAGGTTATTGCTATTGAAGATGAACTCGCTCGACTTGTACTTGATTATGGGTACTGCAGCCAATGTGGAGAATGTAGCCAAGTATGCCCAACAGGTGCATTGCATGGACAGGACAACCATACTGGTTTAATTCCGCAGTTCTCGGATGGATGTCAAAATGCACTGTTTAGTGATTGCCACTTATGCCAAGAAGCCTGCCCAAAACAAGCGATAAGTATCACGTCGTACAGCCTACCGGAGTTGGATAAGAAAGCTTGTGATGGCTGCGGACGTTGTAAGCAGGGATGTCCTTTTTCCGCCGTATCTATGGCGTTATCCATGCAGTAGCGAATACAAAAACAGCTCTATGTATTAACTAAGAGCTGTTTTTGATGGAGTTGAAGGTTAAGCTTTGATGATTCGCGCGCGGAAGTTACGGCCCTTCATCTTGCCATTGGTAATCTTACCTAACGCTTGCTTAGCTATCGCTTTCTCGACCGCCACATAAGCACTCATCGGGAACATATTGATCTTACCAATTTGATTGCCGGAGAGTGTCTTATCACCGGTTAGCGCCCCCAAAATATCACCAGGGCGCAATTTTTGCTTCTTACCGCCTTGAATTTGAATCGTCACCATTTTTGCTTGAAATGGTTGGTTGCTTGACTTTGCAGGCAATTCGCTTGGTTCAATCGGCATATCCATGTACTCATCAATACGCGCTACACGATAGAACTCTTTCTCGCTGTAGAAGCTAAAGGCTAAACCTTTATTACCGGCGCGCCCAGTACGACCAATGCGATGTACGTGTACTTCTGGGTCGCGAGACAGATCATAGTTGAATACTGCATCGAGGTTATCGACATCGAGACCACGAGCTGCAACATCCGTTGCCACTAAAATAGAAACACTTTTATTGGCGAACTGTACGAGTGCTTGGTCACGATCTCTTTGCTCTAAATCACCGTGGATATCAATCACGCTAAAGCCACGATGATGCAGTTCATCCGCGACGCTCTGAACTTCTTTTTTAGTATTACAGAACACCACAGCAGACTCCGGTTGGCGAGTCAGAAGCAAGTTTTCAAGTGCGTTATCACGTTCTTCGAGAGTGTTAGTTTGATAGAAGAACTGTTTGATGCTTGAGTGATCGTGCTTACTCTCTACCTTCACCACTTCTGGTTGCTTCATAACTCGAGCAGCAATGGTTTGGATTTGCTCAGGGAATGTAGCGCTGAAAAGCAGCGTTTGTCGCTCCTTTGGAGCTTGGTCGATAATAGCGTCTAAGGCATCTTTGAAACCCATATCTAGCATACGGTCCGCTTCATCAAGTACCAGAGTATTCAGTTCGCTTAGGTTGATACGACCTTTTTCTAGATGATCAAGGATGCGACCAGGCGTTCCCACTAGAATATGCGCACCGTGTTCCAGAGAACCAATTTGTGGTCCCATTGGCATACCGCCACACAGTGTTAGTACTTTGATATTGTGAATACCACGAGCTAGGGTGCGAATCTCTTTTGCAACTTGGTCCGCAAGCTCACGAGTTGGGCAGAGAACAAGAGACTGCACACGGAAGCGCTTTACTCTTAAGTTGCTAAGTACGCCGAGAGAGAAGGCTGCGGTTTTTCCTGAACCTGTTTTTCCTTGGCCGATAACGTCCTTACCCGCCAAAATTTTTGGTAGTGCCTCGGCTTGGATTGGAGTCATGGAAGCGTAACCAAGACTGTCTAATGTGCCGAGTAATTCAGATGGTAAGTTTAAGGTAGAAAAGGCTGGAGTGTTCAAGAGCTGTCCTCAGTCGGTATGCAGAGCGGGTATTATCAACATTCCCGCTCTAGATGCTACTTTTATCTACGCTTTTGTAGATTTAGTAGTGAGGATAGCAGCTGAAGATTATTTTGCCGTTGGTTGTGCTGTACTCATCCAATCGCGATATTCATTGGCGCCATCTTCACCTTCTGCTGGAGACCAAGGTGCGAAATCTTCTTGAGAAGTAGGGATGTATGCGCCTTCTTTGATTTCAAGGCCGACCGTGCCCGATTGCATACAAGCATAACCATGCCAAGTACCTGGTGGGATTTCGATAGCACGGTTAGTTTCTGGTGATAGACTATGACGCTCTGTGAGGTTGCCTTCATCATCAAAAATCAATAAATCCAGTTGCCCTTTAAGAACAAGGAACAACTCCCACTTGTGCTCTTCACTGTGGCGGTGAGGACGCATGTAGGTTTCTGGCTCTGTTGAGATGAACAAACGTTGAACGCCAGCGTCCAAATGCTCGTGTAGGTTATGATGACTGCGTTTGCGTGGCGCTTCTTTTGCGTTTTGCGCGAATGTATCGAAGTCTTGGTTGCTGATGATTTTTAACATGACATTGTTCTTTGAAGTGTAAAGTGTCGATATTCTACCGCCTCGATAAAAAAGTTCAGTAACAAATTGCCGCCTTCGTCCGCTGTGCGATAAAGTTTAGAAAATTCTAGGTAAAAACCCGTTAGATTGTGATGGCAGTTCCAGAAATGTTTGAAAAAGCTGTACGATCTGATCAGAGTGGTATTATCGCATTGTTTAGGAAATAACCCGTAAGTAAGGTGGTACAGCAGTGGAAGCAGTCATCAGCCAACTCAAAAAAGACTTTTATGCACACCTTAAAACTGCCAATGGTGCGAGCTCGAGTGAGTCTTCCCAGACCATCTCTCTATTAACAAAAGAAGAGCTAGCGGAACTGGAAAATGTGTGGGTCCAACTCGCTGTATGGAAACAAAAACAAGCGTAAGACCTATCTTTTTATCGCCTAACTAAATGATTTTTATGAGCCTCGAGTATTGATACTCGGGGCTTTTTTAGTTTCTTATAAATAGTAATTGTTATAATATAACAATTACTATATTGATCTTATTGTTGAAAAGTCGAGTACTAGCCCCCATAGTTCACTTTATGGAGAATAGAGCGATGGCTGAGATAAGTTCATTACTAGCCTCAGATAATCTAGTGAGAGAGACTATGGCGGAAGTACGTGCCAGAATACAATTAAAAGTCGGTTCCAGGAGTGATATAGACGCAGAGATGCTGTCGTTTCGTGGACTCAAGACAGATAAAGAACATGTAGCGATTATTTTTAAATCATCTGACAAGACCCAATCTTTACCTCTGGTAAGGATGCACTCAGAGTGTCTTACCGGTGATGTTTTCCACTCGTCACGTTGCGATTGTGGTGAGCAATTGGAAGAGACCATTCAGAAAATGGGCGAAGAAGGCGGCATCATCCTGTATCTACGTCAGGAAGGGCGAGGAATCGGTCTTTACAACAAATTAGACGCCTACAAGCTTCAGTCTGATGGTATGAATACGTATGAAGCCAATAACCATTTAGGGTTTGGCGATGACTTACGTGACTTTACTGAAGCCGCTCAAATGCTTAAAGCGCTGGATGTACACTCTATTCGTCTGGTCACTAACAATCCTAAAAAAGTGCGCGAACTTCGCGAGCACGGCATCAATATTGAAGAAGTCGTGAATACGCACGCTCATATCAAAGATGGCAATGAAAACTACCTTAAAGCAAAGGTCTCTCACGGTAAGCACTACCTCAAGCTTTAGCCAGTAATCTTGGTCACCAATCATAAAATTGTTAGTAAAATGATAGAAAAGCCTCACTTTTGTGAGGCTTTTTTGTATTTATTCTTGAAAATAAATTGTAACTGAGTATTATCGCACTTCGTAGTATAAATGATAATAATTCGCACTACAGATAACTATTAAGCTCAACAAGGATGCTTTTCATGAATGTAACAACCATGGTGAAGGGTGCAGTGGCAGCCTCTCTTGTAATGACTTCAAGCGCTGCATTTTCTGCAGTTACTAAAGACCAAGTAGTAGAACACTATGCTGATCTGGCTCACGCGGTATTCGCAGATGCACTAATTACAGCAAAAGATTTAGACACATCTATTAACACATTCTTGGCAAACCCTTCAGAGAAAGGTCTTGCCGATGTTCAACAAGCATGGCTAGCGTCTCGCGTACCCTATCAGCAGACGGAAGTATTCCGTTTTGGTAATGCTATCGTTGACGATTGGGAAGGACAGCTTAATGCATGGCCACTTGATGAAGGTCTTATCGACTATGTGAGTGCGGATTACCAATATGAACTAGGTAATGAAGGTGCACAAGCAAACATTGTTGCTAACAACAGCCTAAAAATCGGCGCGACAACTCTTGACGTTAAAGAAATTACACCTGAAGTCATTGCTAACCTTAATGAAGTTGGTGGCTCTGAAGCAAACGTAGCATCAGGTTATCATGCGATTGAGTTCTTACTGTGGGGACAAGACCTTAACGGCACCAACGCAGGTGCAGGCGAACGTCCTTATACTGACTATGTTGTCGGTGAAGGTTGTACTAACGGTAACTGTGAGCGTCGTGCGCAGTATCTTCAAGCTGCATCAAAACTGTTGATTCAAGATCTTCAATGGATGGAGAAACAATGGTCGGCGGCTGAGAAAGGCAACTACCGCTCTGAACTACTTGCTGACAAAGCTGACAACGGCATTCGTAAGATGCTATTTGGCATGGGTTCACTTTCTCTAGGTGAGCTTGCGGGTGAGCGCATGAAAGTGGCTCTAGAAGCCAACTCTACTGAAGATGAGCACGATTGTTTCTCTGATAACACGCATAACTCTCACTATTACAACGAGCAAGGTATCTATAACGTTTACACGGGCACTTATGTTCGTGTTGATGGAACGTTAGTTGACGGTCCAAGTATCGCTAACCTTGTTGAAGCAAAAGACAAAACAGCAGCGAAAGAGATTCAAAAGCAATTTGATCTTGCACGCGCTCAAGTTGGAAAGCTTGTTACCTCGGCAGAAAAAGACAACCAACACTTTGACCAGTTGATCGCGTCTAATAATCCTCAAGGTAACAAACTAGTGAATGAGACCATTGTTGCACTTGTTTCGCAAACTGGTTCAATTGAGCGTGCCGCTGGCATCATCGGTATCGATAGCCTAAATCCAGATACTGCTGACCACGAATTCTAAGCACAATAACCATAATAAATAGGGGGCTACTGCCCCCTTTTGTCGATCTTTTTGTGAGCGCTGTATGTCAAGATCTTATCCTTTTTTAGCCACGTTACTATTCCTTTTTGTTGGTTCGGTATTTGCCGAGCCTGAGTCTTCTCATCTGTCGGGCGGCAAAACAACAGTAAAAAAAGAGGGGCCTAACGCTTACTCAATGCCTGCAGCCAACTTGCCTATGTCAAAGCGACTAGACTTTAGCGTCGGTAACAGTTTTTTTAGAAACCCATGGGTTCAAGCTCCCGCTTCCACAGATGCGAGGGATGGACTTGGACCACTATTTAATACTAATGGTTGCCAAAACTGTCATATCAAAGACGGTCGCGGTCATCCTCCTGAAGCAAATGATCAACATGCAGTGTCAATGCTGGTTAGGTTGAGTATTCCAGCTGTGACTGCGCAGCAGAAAGCGGCCTATGAGCTTGACGGTGTAATACCTGAGCCAACATATGGTGGTCAGTTGCAAGATTTTGCTTTGCCAAACATGCAGTCAGAAGGACAAATTGATATTACTTATGATGAGGTTGCGGTAAGGTTTAAAGATGGCACGGTCGTCATGTTACGCAAGCCTAACCTTAAGATTGTCGAGCTAGCCTACGGCGATATGCACCCTGACGTTTTAATGTCGGCACGAGTTGCTCCACCAATGATTGGCTTAGGGTTGCTCGAATCGATTCCAGAGTCGACGATTTTAGCATTTGCTGAAGCGCAGAAAGCGGACAACTCATCAGTAACAGGAAAGCCGAACTATGTAATGGATGTACGCACCCAAAAGATGGCATTAGGGCGCTTTGGATGGAAAGCAGGCCAGCCTAATCTGATGCAGCAAAATGCGGCCGCGTTCAATGGTGACGTAGGCTTGACAAGTTCACTGTTTCCAAGTGAGAACTGTACCAGTAATCAGGACGTTTGTACGGCGCAGCACAGTGGCGGAGATCCTGAGGTGAGCGACAAAATTCTCAACTTCGTCGAGTTTTATACTCAGCATTTGGCGGTGCCTCAACGACGTAATATCGATGATCCTTTGGTTGTTGCAGGTGAGAAGCTATTCAACAATGTTGGTTGCCAAAACTGTCATAGAACAGGCATTCAAACCGGTACACAAGAAGGGTTACCTGCCATTTCGAACCAGACGATCCACCCTTATACCGATATGCTATTACATGACATGGGGGAGGGGCTATCAGACAATCGACCAGAATACGCGGCTTCGGGCCGTGAGTGGCGTACAGCACCATTGTGGGGCATTGGTTATACAGAAGAAGTTAATGGTCACACCTACTTTCTTCATGACGGGCGAGCGAGAAATCTTACCGAAGCGATTTTATGGCACGGTGGCGAAGCAGAAGCCGCAAAACAAAACGTGTTAGCTTTATCTAAATCAGAACGTGATGCGCTACTGGCGTTTCTAAATTCACTATAAGGAGATCAACGTGAATTACAAACTTTCATCTATAGCGTTGAGCTTGCTTTCTTTAACGGCTTGTCAATCGAGTCGTGTGACCCAAGCCCCTGAGCCAGAAGCCACAACACACCTTAGCCAAGCTGTATATGAAGTTGAATTCGACTCTGCGTTGAAGTTCAAAACGGCAATGATGAACTTGCAATCGCAAACTGCACAGTTTTGCCAAGGGGAATCGGACCTGACGCAGGTGTCTGCGGCATGGCAACAAGGAATGTCTCGTTGGATGTGGTTGCAAGGGCAAGAGCGAGGTCCTGCTATGGCACTGGAGCAGAATTGGAATGTTCAATTCTGGCCAGATAAGAAGAACACCACCGGTAGGAAGATGTCACAAGCGGTTAAAACCGACGTGTGGACCATGGAGTCAGTGCAATTGCAAAGTGTCACCATTCAGGGGCTAGGAGCAATAGAATGGCTGCTTTATGACGATGCTTCAACACTAGCAAAGGGTTCGCAAGAGCATTGCTCATTGGCGACCGCCATTACCGCTTCTCTTACCGATCGCGCCGACACGATATTCATGGCATGGCAAACCAATCCATGGTCCTCTTTAGACAAAGAGGGGTGGGAGTCAGAATATCTGGCTTTGCTGTCTAACCAGCTGGATTACAGTATGAAAAAACTGTCTCGTCCGTTAGCAAAAATCGGTGCGCCGCGACCTTATTTCTCTGAGTCGTGGCGTTCGGAAACGTCG
The DNA here is from genome assembly GCF_000733315.1 of Vibrio sp. ER1A. Classification (NCBI taxonomy): domain Bacteria; kingdom Pseudomonadati; phylum Pseudomonadota; class Gammaproteobacteria; order Vibrionales; family Vibrionaceae; genus Vibrio; species Vibrio sp. ER1A. Next base: position 260,509 of record NZ_JPJA01000085.1, on the reverse strand, counting down.
ATGAGCAATTTAAAAACCAACGTAGAAGCTATGCAAGCACTCTATCTTGCGAAAGGAGAAGGATTAGATAAGATTTTGCGTGATGAAGGTCATGCACCTTTGGCGGATAGTATCATTCACCAATTTGAAGATACGCTGGAAACTTGGCCGAGCGAAACCAGCCTATTTGCGCTTTTGCAATCTAAGCAAGGCTATCGAACAGTGCTGTCGCAATTCAACAAGCTTGAACAACTTAAGTATCTTATCAATGAAGAGGCTGCGGTTCAGTTGGGAGTAGTAATAGGATTTAATGCGACTGATGGCGATTGATATTTCTAGACGTAACTTCACAAAGTTGGCAGGCATCACGGCGATGTCGCCTTCTTTGCTTACGGCTTGCGCATCCACAACGAAAATGGCTCAGGAGACTTTGATAGGAGGTTCGGTTCGCAACAAGGGTGACTACGAAGTTATTGTTTCTGCCGAAAATGCTGCTGCTTTGCATCGACTGCCTTTACCAGACCGTGGTCATGGCATCGCTGTATCGCCGAATACTCATCAGGCGGTGATGTTTGCTCGAAGGCCAGGTAGCTATGCCATGGTGTTTGATTATCGTGAAGGACAAGTAAGAAAGCTCATTTTAGCGCCAAATAACCGACATTTTTACGGGCATGGCGTGTATTCAAATGATGGTCGATGGTTGTACGCTACAGAAGGGGAGCGGTCGAGCAGTCGCGGAATTATTGGCGTTTATGATGTTGCGAATGACTATAAAAAAATAGAAGAGTTTACCGGTTTCGGGTTAGGTCCTCATGAAGTGATCGTGATGGCAGACGATTCGTTAGTCGTTGGAGTCGGCGGCGTACATACCAATGGCAGGCAACCTAAAAATCTTGCAACCATGCAACCTAGCTTGAGTTATCTTTCTTATCAAGGAGAGCTTCTTGAGCAAGCAACACTTGGCGACCATCATAAGAGTATTCGCCACCTTGCTCATGATGGTGACATTACGGTGTTAACAGGTCAGCAATATCGGGGTGAAGCGGAGGACTACGTACCACTTGTTGCTATTCACCAGAGAGGTTCGGTGATGGAAGAGCTGGGTGGAGAGCCTGAGCAATGGGCAAGATTTAATCATTATATTGCCAGTATTGCAGCGACAGAAACGCATATTCTGGCGACATCTCCCAGAGGAAGCTGCTACGGTATATGGGACAAGGCAACGCGTGAATTGCTAGAGATTAATGCGCTCCCAGATGCTTCAGGAGTGGTAGTCAGGAATGGTGACTTTCATGTTAGCTCTGGTGCGGGGCAAGTAATTAAAATTAATCCACAACTGGACAAGCAGCGCTTTTATTCTGGAATTCAGTGGGATAATCATTGGAGTGCCATCACATAAATGAGACGGTAGCTGGTTTAGTTTAAAATTGTCCGGTTGATAGTGTGATTTCTGCCATACTTAAGATCCTTGTTTGAAAGGAGGTTGGTAGATGCGAAACTGGCTACTCTCATTGTCTGTTGGTTTATTCTCTCTTGCTACAACTGATTTGACGGTTGCTGCGCCAGATCAGCTTGTCTCAAATTCGACTGAGCTAGCCTCTTATTCTGTAAAACACATTAAGCCAATCCTTCAGCAGGATAATACAAAAGGCTCAACTGAGCTTATAGAGAGCACTCAAGACGCGCTTCTCTATCCCTCGTTAGTTGACTACTTATACTCCAGACTGGATGCTGAACGTATATGGAGTGGCAACGAGCTTAACGCTCAGCTAAATCTGCAACTAGATATGATGAAGCTTGCTGGCTTTAGTCCGCTGTTCCAATCAAGAGTAGAACTCCTGCAACAGTATTATCAGCAGGGCGAAGTGGACCGTTATGATAGAGTGGCTACAGATACTTTCTTACTTTATTTAAGCTATGTTGCAGCGTCTCAAGAGCTTGGTAAAGAGTGGTATTTTACTGCCGATCTCATTGAACCTCTTCCGCGTCCTTCGGCAACTGAAGTGGATCTAATGGTAAAAGCTTTCGAAGCGCAAGAAGCACTGGCTTATATCACCTCGTTCGCGTCGCCAATGTTAAAGCAAGATGGATTTGAGAATGCCTACATCGATCTAGTGTCGAAATCGCAAATGACCAAAATAGAGTACCAGCAAGTTGGACTCACGAGACTCGGTGATACGTTACCTGAAGAAGCATATTTAATTCTTCTTGAAAGACTGTCCGAATCAAATGTCTTTATAACCGCAAGGGAAGACCAGTATTTCGATGAATCACTCGACCTTGCTATTCGAGAGTTCCAGACCATTTACGGGTTAAACGATGACGGTATTATCGGTCCCAATACCATTGAATGGTTGAACAAGTCCGCGTCCGATAAACTGCGTATCTTGGCACTCAATTCGGAACGTTCTCGCTTGTGGCCACAGCAGCGCGAAAACATCATTGTCGTCAATGTGCCGAATTTTCAGCTTGAATATTGGGATGAAGGAGAGGAACGATTTGAGTCTCGCGTAATTGTAGGCAGAACCTCGCGTCAAACGCCTCTACTGGAAACTAATATGGATTCGCTTATCCTAAATCCTACTTGGAATGTGCCTTGGAAAATTATGGTTAAAGACATCATTCCTAAAGTAAAACAAAATCCCACTTACTTATTTTCGCAACGAATTGAAATTTTAGAAGATTGGAACAATCAGGCTCGTATCGACCCTACGATGATTAATTGGCAGGAGGTTAATGCGCGGCGCTTCCCGTATCGTATGCGTCAACAAGCTGGGGAGTTGAACGCGCTGGGTCAGTACAAGTTCAACACACCCAACGCGCAGGCCATATTTCTACACGATACACCTAGTAAACATCTCTTTGATGAGAGTTTACGTGCGTTCAGCTCTGGTTGTGTGAGAGTGGAACACGCTGACCAGTTCGCTCAAGTGTTACTCGAAGCACAAGGGAAAACACTAGAAGATGTCGCAACGGATCGCCCAAATAAAGCGATAGCCCTTAAACAGCGAATTCCAGTACATATCATTTATCAAACCGCTTGGATGTCTGACGGAAAGGCACACTTCCGTGGTGACGTATACCAATACGATGCGAAACGAGAAAGTATGAACAGTGCGGCTTTTTCAAAAAATTGACACAAATTTGAACAATCTAAAAAACGCTTTCTGCTCAAAGGTTAACCGTTGCTAGCTGCAAAAATAAGCGCATTTTGCTCATTTCTGCATTTGAACTAGGCTCGAGAAACACGTATCTTGCGCCGCAATTCAGTAGTTTCCTTTCTTTGAGTAGTATGATCCAAACAAATATTTCTAGACGAGACGCCCTCAAACTTGCATTGTGTGGCGCAACTGCGTCATTGGTGCCTTCGCTATCTTTTGCAATGCTTTCCTCTGCACCAAGAACATTAGCAATGAATAACTTACACACGGGAGAGAGTCTAGAAAGTCGCTACTTTGACGGTGCTAAGTATATTCAAGCTGAACTCGCTCGCCTCAATACACTTTGTCGTGATCATCGACGTAATGAAACCCATAACATGGATAAGCGTTTGTTCGACCAGATATCAGAGATTCAGAGCCTATTAGGCGTTAAATCAGAGGTGTTGATTATTTCTGGCTACCGATCTCCAGAAACCAATGCTTCATTGCGTTCAGGCTCAAATGGAGTAGCGAAAAAAAGTCTTCATATGTTAGGTCAGGCTATCGACTTTAGATTAGATGGAGTAAAACTCAGTCATCTTCATGAGGCGGCGCTAACCATAAAGGCTGGTGGAGTGGGGTATTACCCAAGAAGCCAGTTTGTCCATATTGATACAGGCCCTGTGAGAAACTGGTAACACTTGTCATTCCGCTAGCGTGATGTCATAGTCCCGCTAATTGCAAAATTAATAGGGTTTATGATGAGTCTTCAATATCAAGTAGTGCCTGTCACTTCATTTGCGCAAAACTGTTCTATCGTTTGGTGTGACGAAACCATGAAAGGTGTGGTTGTTGATCCTGGCGGTGATGTAAAACAGCTAGAAATGTTGATCAAAGAACTTGGAGTCCAAGTTGAACAGCTGGTACTCACCCATGGGCATTTAGATCACGTTGGCGGAACTGAGCCACTTGCAGAGGCGCTTGATGCCAACATTGTTGGTCCTCATAAAGCTGATAACTTTTGGCTACAAGGCTTAGAAAACCAAAGCCAAATGTTTGGTTTTCCTTTAACTAAAGCGTTTGAACCCAATCAATGGTTGGATGATGGTGATACCGTAGAGTTTGGTAATCAAACTCTTAACGTTATTCATACTCCGGGTCACACTCCAGGTCACGTAGTGCTATTTAATGAGGAATCAAAAGTCGCCTTTGTTGGTGATGTTCTCTTTAATGGTGGTATTGGACGCACAGATTTCCCTCAAGGTGACTACGCTACTTTGATTAACTCGATTAAGACAAAGTTGTGGCCGCTGGGTAATGACGTAACATTTGTACCGGGTCACGGCCCACAGTCTACCTTTGGTCAGGAGAGAGCATCCAATCCGTTTGTTGCCGATGAGATGCCGCTTTACTAACAGGCGTCTAAGAGAAGCGTACTGACAGTAAGCGATTAAAAGTAACGCTTCTCTATGGCAACTCTCTATCCGCCGCAGCTAAATAGCGGCGGGTAAGACCCACAAACTCGTCTGCAGACCTGTCTAAGTCGGCCTCGGCTACAAATACATCGAATCCATAAAACTCTCGCTGATAACGCATTCGATTTGCCAACATGGCGAGAAGTCCTCTGTACTCTTTTCCCTCATTGGTAACGTAAGCCTCAGAGTCCAACACTATGTCTTCAAAATTAAGTGCTGGTGAGGTTTGCTGAGCACCCAAATAAAGCAATGCACGTTGGCTTAGCAAAAGGTCGGTTGCCACTCTAGGACAGATGCCATCTAAGTAAGGTTGATAGTGTTTAAGTCTGATTCCGATCCAAGGTAACGGTTTATGCCAACCTTCTTGGTGGTGAGTGCATACGCCTATTCGTTCGATATTACTCCATTTAACGACCCAGCCACCTTTAAATACGTGTTGCTGGAAATGAGTCGCTGTCAGTGTGAAGGTGACACGACTTTTGATAAGCATAAAGTAAGCAAAGGTCATGACTGCAGCGACGAGCGTAATAAACACCAGTGCTTGCTGCCAATTGGGGGAAAGTAGAAGAAAACTAAAACAGGCTAGTCCCCCAACTGCTGCAACGACTTTAATGGTCGGAGATTGCCATGTGTAGTTATGATTGCTGAAATGTAATGTATCCATAGTGACGACTAATTTTTTACCCTATTTGGTTCTTTATACCGATGAAGCGATAATAAAGTTTATTGTTTAAATAATAGCCATAAACGTCCTAGGTCTGCATTTTTGACGCCACTTTGTGTCAATCCTCTACAAAAGCTATCAAAATTTTGGTATAAAACGCGCTTCGAATTTTGACCACTGTCTTGGTGCAGTGAATTGGAGAGAAAACTAAATGAGACTTGCTCATAAGCGCAAAGTGCAATCTAAGTTGCAAAAGCGCGTTAAAGCGGTAGTTGCCAACACAGCAGCTGCAACAAAAACAGAAAAGCCTGTTGTAGCGAAAGCGCCTGTAGTTGAAACCGCAACTGCGACAAAAAAAGTTGATGTAGCCTTAACTCCTAAGCAGCAACAAGTGCTAGACATCGTTGCTAAAAACGCTGACGGTATCAATCCAAAAGGCATCGGCCTAGAAGCTGGCCAAGAAGAAGCGAAAGCAGCATCTTGGGCGACTGGCGCACTTAAGAAGCTTCTAGAAGAAGGCTTAGTGGCTAAAGAACAGCTTGCGGGCAATAAAGTGATCTATAAAGCGCTTTAAGCGTTCACTTTACCCATTCTCAAAAAGACCCCTTATTTAGGGGTCTTTTTGATCCAGAAGACTAAAATGCAATAATGTTAGCGACTGATGTCACAAAAGTAGCGATTGTGTAATTGGTGCCTGATAATAAATGCCTAAGTACTTTTACTATCTCCTTTTAAATCCTACCTTCTTAAATTATTGATTTATCGACATTAAAGTTTTTTCTGCGGTTATTTCCTACGTATTTCTACGTAATACCAAGGTCTGATAACGCTAATTAATGGTTTTATCACTGCGTGCTCTCACTAATACCCGTTATTCAGAATTGCATCCATAGTTGTGTGGAATGTGAAACTTGGAGTCGCGACAGTGACTTCAACAGGGAACCTACTCAAGGAACTGAATAATGAGTCTAATCAAGAAATCAGTAACACGTGTCATGAAGAGCACGGCGATTGTTGCAGCAACGTGTTTAGCGTTTGTTGCAGGTACCGCAAATGCAGCCGATAAAGTTTATCGTTTAAAGTTAGCCGAAACATGGGGGCCAAACTTCCCTATCTTTGGTGACGCAACGAAGAACATGGCGAAAATGGCAGAAGAAATGTCAAACGGTCGTTTACAAATCCGCATTGACTCTTCGAACAAGCACAAAGCGCCTTTCGGTGTGTTTGATATGGTTAAATCTGGTCAATATGACATGGGTCACTCAGCGTCGTATTACTGGAAAGGTAAAGTGCCAAATACCCTCTACTTTACGACAATGCCTTTTGGTATGACGGCACCAGAACAGTACGCTTGGTTCTATCACGGTGGTGGTATGGAACTAATGGAGAAAGTGTATGCGCCGCATAACATGATGTCTTTCCCTGGTGGTAACACTGATGTTCAGATGGGCGGATGGTTCCAAAAAGAAATCAACAGTGTCGATGACCTACAAGGTCTTAAAATGCGTATTCCAGGTTTTGCGGGCGAAATCCTAGCAGAGGTTGGTGCTAAGCCAACAAACATCGCTTCAGGTGAACTGTATACCTCTTTAGAACGTCGTACCATCGATGCACTTGAGTGGGTGGGACCATCACTAGACCTTCGTATGGGCTTCCACAAAATTGCGCCTTATTACTACACCGGTTGGCATGAGCCAGCAACAGAGCTGCAATTCCTAGTAAACAAACGTACTTGGAACAAACTTCCTGACGATTTGAAAGCAATTCTACAAATCGCTATGAAGACAGCAGCGTACGACATGTACATCCAATCGACTCACGAAAGTGGCAAAAACTGGGCGACTATCCAAACAGATTACCCAGACGTGAAAGTTAAAGACTTCCCACGCGAAGTAATGGATGCACTGCGTGATGCGAATGACAAATTGCTAAAAGAGCACGCAGCTAAAGATGAAATGGCAAAAGAAATCCAAGCTTCTCAAGCCGCTTATCTACAGCAAGTACGCTCTTGGACCGATATTGCGTCTAAAGCTTACCTAAACAAGTTCGACAATTAATACCCCCTTTAAGTGGCGCTGCTCCTGCGCCACTTTTTCCCAAAAAATGGTCATACGCCCTTAACTAAAACAATGAACTAAATATGGCGGATAGGCGGAAAGTTGTATGCGTAGTTTAATTTACATTGAAAGACTGTTTAACAAGGTAGCGGATTTGCTAGGCTGGTTATCCAGTATTTTGTTTTTGCTCTTATTGGTGAATGTTGTTTATGACGTAGTGATGCGCTACGTATTTAATGATGTTTCTATCGCCTTCCAAGAAATGGAATGGCATTTATTCTCGGCGGTGTTTTTACTGGGTGTCCCATACGCAATTAAAGCGGGCGGACATGTACGAGTAGACGTGTTCTACGAGCGTTTATCTATTAAAGCTCAAGCCATCATCGACCTGCTAGGTACTTTTGTTTTTCTTTTCCCATTTTGCTTATTGGTCGCTTGGTTTGGTATCGATTTTGCCAAAGAAAGTTACGCGCTAGGAGAAACCTCTGGTGACCCTGGTGGTTTACCTTATCGCTGGATCATCAAAGCGATGATTCCTCTTTCATTCTTCTTTATGGCGATTGCTGGTGTTGGCTTAGTTCTGCACTCATTGAACAAACTGTTCAATCCACACCTCATTTACGCTAAGTCTTCCGGCTCACACGAATAAGGACATTCTCATGATCGGTATTGTGATGTTTTTTGTAGCCTTATTCGCGCTACTACTCGGCTTTCCTGTTGCTTTCACTTTTGGCGGCATTGCGCTGATCTTCGGTGTGTGGGCGGAAGGGATAGAAATGTTTGCGTTTATGCCATATCGCATACAGTCCATTATGGAAAACACGGTAGTAATGGCTGTACCTCTGTTTGTTTTTATGGGGTTAGTTTTACAAAAGACTCGACTAGCTGAACAGCTTCTTGAGTCGATGGGTCGTTTGTTTGGTGGTGTTCGTGGTGGTATCGCAATTTCAACGGTACTCGTGGGTGCATTACTTGCAGCATCTACGGGTGTTGTAGGAGCATCGGTCGTCGCCATGGGGCTTATCTCACTGCCAGTGATGCTCAAATACAACTATGATAAAGGGTTGGCCTGCGGCACTATTTGTGCGTCGGGTACTCTAGGGCAAATCATTCCACCATCCATCGTGCTTATTCTTTTGGGTGACGTGTTAGGTGTACCAGTAGGGGATTTATTCCAAGCGGCGTTATGGCCGGGCTTTGTCTTAGTTGGCGCTTATGTCGCTTACATACTCATTTATGCAAAGCTAAACCCAGAGAGTGCCCAACCGATTCCAAGAGATGAAACTATTTCACGCTCAGAAGAAGTGAAAACGGCGCTGAAAGCGATTATTCCACCGCTAGCACTGATTGTTGTGGTATTAGGCTCTATCTTTGCCGGTATTGCGACGCCAACGGAGTCTGCTGCTCTCGGTGGTGCGGGTGCGATTGTTTTATCACTTATGTATCGCCAATTCAGTTGGGGCATGCTCTATGATGCGTCCAAAGAGACGGTGAAAGTGACGGCAATGGTATTTGCGATCTTGCTTGGTGCAACGGCGTTCTCAATGGCGTTTACTTATACAGGTGGTGATATGCTGGTAGAGGAGTGGATGCTTGAACTGCCAGGTGAAAAATGGGGCTTCCTAATCATTACCATGGTGGTGATTTTGATTCTTGGTTTCTTTATCGACTTCGTAGAAATCTGTTTCATTATCGTACCGATGATTGCCCCTGTGGCAGAGCTAATGGGTATCAATATGACGTGGTTTGCTATATTGATTGCGATGAACCTGCAAACATCGTTCTTAACCCCACCATTCGGCTTTAGCTTGTTTTATTTGAAAGGCGTAGCCCCTAATGGCGTGACCACAAGAGATATTTACCGAGGTGTAATGCCATTTATCGCGATACAAATAGTCGTCTTAGCGTCGATACTTATGTTCCCAGAGTTTTATGGAATGTGATCGGAGCTGCGTTAGCTCGGCATAGTAGTTCATTTCTATTTTAGACATTGCTACTGTTTACAATAGGAAACAATAAGCTACATCCAATGCAGCTTAGAAAAAGGACTTCTATGCCGCTCAAAGCAAAACTTATCTTACTGACACTCATCCCACTTATCATTGTGACGGCGAGTGTTAGTTGGATAACTCTTCATCAAGCAAAAGCCCTCGGAGAAAATGAAATTAACATTTTCCGAGAGAGCCTTATTCGCTCAAAAGAATCTGCTCTTAAAGATAGCGTCGAAATGGCCTTTGATGCCATTGAGCAGGTCTATAACAACTCTTCATTAACTGAGACTGAAGCCAAAAATCAGGTCAAAGAAACGCTCAATCGTCTACGTTATGGAACCGATGGCTACTTTTTTGCCTACGACAAAAACGGCACCAACCTTGTTCACCCAATTCTTCCGCAGCTTGTCGGTCGAAACTTGTTAAAACTTCAAGACCAAGATGGTGATTACCTGATTGAAGCTCTGTTGTTTCAAGCTCAATCAGGAGGGGGCTATCACCAGTACTTATGGCAAAAACCTTCTACTGGAGAAACGGTCACCAAACTTAGTTATGCAGCCTGGCTGGATAAGTGGGACTGGATGATAGGGACCGGGCTGTATATCGAAGATGTGGCGCAAGAAGTGGCAATATTAAGGGCCGCCATTGATAACAATATCGAGACCACGATATTTTCTATCGTGACAATTTTCGCAGTAACAGTAGCGGTGATTATTGTACTGACCTTAGCGGTTAATTGGCACGAACATAAATTAGCTGATAAAAATCTAAAAGAGCTCGCCCATAAAACGGTGATGTTTCAGGAGGATGAACGTAAGCACTTAGCCAGAGAGCTTCATGATGGGGTAAATCAATTGCTGGTGTCGAGTAAGTGTCATCTTGAGTTGATGGACACGAGAAGCGTTGATGATCGTTCTATGGGGCACTTACAGCAATCTCAATCTTCATTGTCAGAAGCAATAATGGAAGTTCGTCGAATTTCCCATCACTTACGTCCTAGTGCTTTGGATGATATAGGTTTGGAAGCAGCGATTACCACTCTCTTGCAAGATTTTAAAACTTACTCCATGGCAAGTACTGAACTGGTTTTAGACTCCAATGCCTCGAAACTCAAATCTGAAGTGGCGACTACACTTTATAGAGTGGTTCAAGAGTCTCTTAATAATATCGAAAAGCATGCTCAGGCGACCAAGGTCACCGTGTTCTTGAAGCAATTTGGCGGTGTACTACAGTTGATCGTCACCGATGATGGAGTTGGATTTGATGTTGGAAATGCGATGAATAGCCGTGGGATTGGATTAAGAAACATGCGCGAACGAGTGGAATTCATCGGGGGAGAGTTCGAGCTGATTAGTGAATATGGAAAGGGAACAGAAATTACCGTGTTGTTAAAGGTAGAGGAGGCAGTGTAATGGATGCCAAGATCCGAGTCGTCATTGTCGATGATCATCAGGTTGTTCTTGAAGGTTTTATGGCTAGGCTAGAGCGGGAACCGGAAATCGATGTGGTTGCAACTGCAAGCAATGGTGTAGAAGCTATTGAGGTCGTCAAAAGCACTTTGCCGGATGTGGTTTTAATGGATGTAAGTATGCCGATAATGAACGGCATTGAGTCCACGCAAGTCCTAAAAGAAGAGCTGCCCAATATCCGAGTTTTAATGTTAACGATGCATGATAATCGTGAATACATTATGAAGGTAATGCAGGCAGGAGCGGTAGGTTACATGCTTAAGGAAATCTCCGCAGAGAAAATGGTGCAGGCAATTAAGACTGTTCACCAAGGGTCGACCTACTTTTGTGAGTCAGTCACCCAAACATTATTCTCTCAAGAGATTACCCCTGTCGTTGCAAAGTCCAACCCATTGAGTCGACGTGAAGAGTCTGTGCTCAAGCTAGTAGCTCAAGGTTGTAGTAGTAAGAAAATAGCTCAGATGTTAGACATATCCTATCGAACAGTGGAGACTCATCGTCAAAACATCAAACATAAACTGGATCTACATTCGACGGCAGAGTTGGCAAAATACGCGCTAGAAAATGGCTTGTCGTAGAGCACTCGAACGACTTGGTTTAACATACCTTTCACGGGCATGAAAATGGGCGTGAAGCTAGATTTAGCGAGGGTTTAAGGTGTTTAAGTGGACAAAAGCTGTGATCAATTGAGACTTTTACCAAAATCACGACGCATTCTGTTTCGCGTTCTGTTATAAAGAGCGCGCTAACTCTTTGAAAGACTGGACTGGAAATTGGAAAAACACGAAGAAGTATTAGTGGCGTTACGCCAGATTATCCGCGCGATTGACCTACACTCTAAAAAACTTAAGAAAGAGTGTGGCTTAACTGGGCCTCAACTTATTTTGATGAAAGCGATCAAAGATATGGGTGATGTGACAATTCGTGAACTTTCAAACTCAACCAATATCAGCCAAGCCACGGCAACGACGATCATCGACCGTCTTGAAGCTCAAGATTATGTCCAACGTATTCGGAGTCAGCAAGACAAACGCAAAGTGCACGCAACTCTGACTGAGAAGGGAGAGGAAGTATTAAAAGATTCTCCTTTACCACTTCAGGATAGCTTTGTTCAGAAATTTCAGCGTCTAGAAAGTTGGGAGCAAACTCTATTGCTGTCGTCGATCCAGCGTATTTCGTTGATGATGAACGCCGACGATATTGACGCGTCTCCGGTTCTACAACTCGATAGTAATATTTCAAAGAACTAGTATTTTATTGGAATAGTGGCCTCATCAATTTGGGGCCATATGTCTCTCCTATTTTGACCCTTAAACTCCCGCTCACTCCGATTTAATTTGAGTTCTAATCGTTAATTGTCTCAGCTCCATTTGGTACGAATTGTCTGACTTTCCTAACATTTTGTGAAATTCCGCTTATAATTTGGTAAAATACAGCGTTTGCAAAGCAGATATCGTTAAGGGTCGGCTGTTCGTTGTAGTCCAGCATTCATAGTTTTGACCTAAAATGCTTTGAGTTAAAAGGAATGGGTCATAGAGAGGATTAATGACAAAGGGTATTGATAAGTACAGTATTGATAGTACTGACTACACTATTGGGCAAGATAATGTCCAGAAATGGGGGTTTGATGTTCACAACCCTGTCTTCGGGATCAGTGCGGGATTTATTGCACTGCTTCTATTACTAACCGTCATTGTTGACGCGGATACCGCAAAATCTGCTCTTGATGGTATCAAACTAGCAATCATTGATAAATTTGATTGGCTATTCATGTGGTCTGGGAACATATTTGTTGTTTTCTGTCTAGCATTGATAGTGTCCCCATACGGTAAAATCCGCCTTGGTGGTAAAGATGCGGTCGCGGATTATTCGTTTATGTCATGGCTTGCCATGTTGTTCGCTGCTGGTATGGGTATTGGTTTAATGTTCTGGAGTGTAGCTGAGCCCGTGGCTTACTTTACTGGCTGGTTTGAAACTCCACTAGGTGTAGAGCCAAACACTGCGGCGGCAAGAGAGCTTGCAATGGGTGCTACTATGTTCCATTGGGGTCTACACCCATGGGCAATCTACGGCGTTGTTGCTCTTTCACTTGCCTTTTTTGCCTACAACAAAGGTTTACCTTTGTCGATGCGTTCAATTTTCTATCCGATTCTTGGCGACAGAGCTTGGGGTTGGGCAGGTCACATCGTTGATATTCTTGCGGTATTGGCGACATTGTTCGGCTTAGCAACATCTCTTGGTTTAGGTGCTCAACAAGCCGCAAGTGGTATTCACCATGTGTTTGGTGTTGAGTCAGGAATGACTTTGCAAATAGTCGTTATTGCGGTCGTAACATTATTAGCGGTTGTTTCTGTATTACGCGGTATTGATGGCGGTGTTAAGGTTATTAGTAATATCAACATGATCATCGCCTTCTTGTTGCTTATATTAGTTGCTTTTATTGGTTATGCCGTTACATTTGCCGCGATTCCTGAGACGTTGTTTGCATATATTAAGAACATTATTCCACTAAGCAACCCTCATGGACGCGAAGATGAAGTATGGATGCACGGTTGGACAGTGTTCTACTGGGCGTGGTGGATTTCATGGTCCCCATTCGTAGGTATGTTTATCGCGCGTGTATCTAAAGGTCGTACTGTTCGCCAATTTATTACAGCAGTACTTATCGTACCGACCGCAGTGACCGTGGTGTGGATGTCGGTATTTGGTGGTATGGCTATTGATCAAGTGATTAATCAAGTTGGCTCACTGGGTACTAATGGCTTAGGTGATGTTCCACTGGCGATGTTTGAAATGTTCGATGAATTGCCTATGGGTACGATGCTCTCTATCGTTGCTGTTGTGCTTGTTTTGGTGTTCTTTATTACGTCGTCAGACTCAGGCTCTTTGGTAATCGATAGTATTACAGCGGGCGGTAAAGTCGATGCACCAGTTATTCAGCGCGTATTCTGGGCGTTTATGGAAGGTGCTATCGCAGTTGCGCTACTTTGGATTGGTGGTAATGAGGCAATTGCAGCACTGCAAGCCGGTGCGATTTCATCTGCACTACCGTTCACCGTCATTTTGCTGATGATGTGTGTGAGTCTATTGCTTGGTATGAGAACTGAAAAATACTGATTGCAATTTAAGCAGATAAGAAAGAGCGGCTAATTAGCCGCTCTTTTTGTTTATTGATGTTCAATTATGATTGCTATTAACGGCTTACATAGAGTGTGTGAGCACGTTCGAGTGCATCGATATCGCTGGCGCAAATGAGGTGTAGTAGCGCCTCGAATTTTTCTTCACTCCATTGATAGATATTGAGTGTTAGCAAACGCTTTATGCTGTCGGTATCAAACCTATGCTTAATGACCTTTGCTGGGTTACCGCCAACAATGGAATAAGGCGCTACATCTTTCGTCACCACGCTATTCGCCGCAACTACTGCACCTTCACCAATAGACACTCCTGGCATGATCATCGCTCGCATGCCAATCCATGCACCATCAGAAATAATGGTATCGCCTTTCGATTGATAAGCTTGTTCGACATTGTCCAAAAATGGATAGAGTGAAAACCAATCGAGTCGATGAGTGTGATTGCCACCCATAAGTATTACTGCTTCCGCTCCGATACAGACATAATCGCCTATATATAGTTGGTCAATGTCCCATGGCGGCGACTTATGTCGAGTTTGCTCGTCGCCATGCAGGTAGCGGATGACAGACGACTCGAAACCATTGTCGTAAGCGTCGCTGTAATAACTATGCGTGCCTTTAACGTGGATATTAGGGTTAGTCACAGTTTGATGGAGTAGTTCAAACCGAGTCCAATGTTTGGAGTTCATAGTGAACCTCTAAAATTAGCCAAAGTGAATGTTGAGAAATTCTCCCGAGTTTTTAGTGCTGTCAGCACAAAAATCAACATTAGCTAATGAATGTGAGGTTGCTTCAAATAAGCAATGGCCTCGACAACTGAATATTGTCTTTGGTAGATCTTTAACATGTCGAGCCCTAAAGAAATGGAGTGTTCAGCCGATTATAGTGGAGTTGATTAAATCTCCAGCATAATACAAATAAAAACAATGTTTGTAAAATTAGTGGGGTCAATGAAATGTCACTATAAAGTGCTTATAAGTCAATATATTGGCGCTCGATTTTGCTGCTGAATATGTATATTATTCGCACGCCACGTAGTGGTTAACAATAAAAATAACAACCAAAATCCGACAAAGACAGAATAATAAACTATGAACTTATCATTAAGACAAAAGCTTATTGCTGCCACACTCAGTGCGGTGGTGCTCATGGCGGTCGCGTTGACCATTCTTGCCGCTAATCAATTATCCTCGCAAACCAATGCTGCAATCAGTGCACGTGCGAACAACGTCTCGTATGCTGCTGTAGAGGGCATTAAAAACTGGGTCGATATTCGCAAAACTATCGCCACGGCGTTCAACGGTTTTGTTGAACAAGAGGACAAAGTTCCATATTTACAGCAAGCTCGCATCGCGGGTGGCTTTGACGACATTTTCTTTGGCACTCCAGCTGGCGAAATGTTCCGCTCTCACCCTGAGCGTAATCGTGCTGATTACGATCCTCGCACCCGTCCTTGGTATCAAGAGGCTCAGGCTGCTAATAAACAGATTATTACTGAGGCCTATCAAGATGCCATTACCAATGCACTATTGGTGACAATTGCAGAGCCAGTAAAACAGCACGGCCAACTTATGGGGGTCGTTGGGGCTGATGTTCTCATTGACCAATTAGTTAACGATGTAATCAGCTTAAACGTCGGTAATAATGCGACAGCAATGCTCATTGATCTGACTAATGGCACGTTCTTAGCACACCCTAACAAATCGCTACTTCTAAAGCCTGTGACCGCATTGGGTCAGAGTTTTAATATCCAAACTATTCAGCAAAAAGCGTCCGATAACTCAATGTTGGAGCTTAAACTAAACGGTACAGAGAAGCTGATGTTCTTCTCAAAGGTTCCCGGAACAAACTGGGTTTTTGCGGTTGAACTTGATAAAGCGACAGAACTAGCGGGTCACAAAACGGCATTAACTCAACTGATTATTACCTCTCTGATTATTCTTATTCTGGTTGGTATTGTAGCGTCGTGGTTGATGAGTTTCCTAGTGAATGACCTCGCGCGCGTGTCAAAAGCATTGAAAGAGATTGCTTCTGGTGAAGGTGACCTAACTCAGCGTTTAGAACCACGTAGTAAAGATGAAGTAGGGCAGTTGGCTAGAAACTTCAATACGTTCGTCAGCTATATGCATGAAACGGTCATGCACCTGAAAGATGTATCATTGGCTCTATCCGAGCAAGCTAAAGATACGGCAACGCATGCCCGAGTGCGTAGCCAGCGTATTCAAACACAGCAAGATGAAATCAACATGGTTGCGACAGCGATTAACGAGATGGCTGCGGCCACTCAAGAGATCGCAAGTAATGCCGACATGACAGCATCTAATTCGTCAGAAGCGGTTGGTGCGAGTAATCACGGTGCTGGCCAAGTTTCTCAAACTCAAGGCTCTATTCAAAACCTGGCGGCAGAAGTTCAAGTGGCGACAGGCGTAATTCAAGAGCTTGAGACGCACGGTAATAGCATCAATACCATTCTTTCGACTATTCAAGACATCGCTGAACAAACGAACTTGCTCGCTCTTAATGCAGCAATTGAAGCAGCACGTGCAGGAGAGCAGGGGCGTGGGTTTGCGGTTGTAGCGGATGAAGTTCGTGTGCTTAGTCAGCGTACTCATGCGTCGACTCAAGAAATTCAAAGTACGATTGAAACCTTGCAAGCAACTACTGCAAAAGCGGTGGGTATTATGAACGATAGTCGAAAACTGGCTGACACTAGTGTTGACGATGCGAACTGTGCTGCAGCGAGCCTAACGCAAATTCATGCAGCTGTTGAACAAATCAGTGATATGGCTGCGCAAATAGCTACGGCGGCGGAAGAACAAGCGTCTGTGACCTCTGAAATCACTCGAAATACCCAAGGTATACGTGATGTGTCTGATGAGTTAGCTGAAGAAGCTCAGGAAGCGGCACAGCAAGCCGTTGACCTGTCTAATTTATCTCAGAAACTAGAGAAAGAGATTGGTCGTTTTAAGATCTAATCTTATTTCCCCTCTGACCAAAAGCGGTCAGAGGGGAGTGCACTTCTACAGCCAAATCTCGCTAATCGTATGCTTGCCTTCGAAATGATAAGCGAGCTGAGCTTGTAAAAGTTCAGCTGTCGCGATGGCATCGGTCAGCGCATGATGAGGTGGGTAATCAGGTAAACCATATCGACGTCGGCTTTGACCAAGTCTCACAGAGTCTGCACGTTTCCCTTTCAGTTTGTTAATAATGCCCCCGGTCAGGCGCGATTGATAATCTGATTCGATTTGCATGGTATCGACAACCGGAAACTCAATGCCTTCTCCAATCATTCGCTTAAGCGCACTATTGAGAAAGCCTCTCTCAATTGGGCGGTAGTGAACCACAATAATTTTCCCTGCCAGCGCCGAAAGGACATCACCCAAAACTTCATCTAGTGTTGGTGCGTCAATAATGTCGTTGTGAGTTATGCCGTGAATGACAACGGACTCTTCTTCAAGCTTGGCTTTGGGTCTGATGGTCCAATGCGCTGCTTGCTTGAGACGAATACGAGACGCGGTAAACGGCACTAAACCGATAGAGAGAATTCCGTCCTTATCTGGATTTAGTCCGGTGGTTTCGAAATCCAGTGCAACATACTCTAACTCACTTAATGGCGTGTCTGCGGCAGGTAGTCCAGCAGAGTAAAATGCTCGTAGACGCTCATCATTAACTCGTTCTGCCAAGGTCGCAAACTTGTTTGTCCACTGAACGGATGGGGGCTGAAGTAATTTCTTAATCATTTGAGCCTACTTTAACGCGTTATTGGCTTGGTAACGGAATTTGAGGAAATTTTGACCGTTACTTAGGATCTGGAACGCGTCTTTTAAGTTTCGACGTTCAAAGTCAGAAAGGTTTTCTGGTTCGATATTGTTATCTGGTTCTATGCCTTGCTCTACGTCGATAGCTTGGTGGCTAATGCGTACCATAGAGATAAACTCAAGTGCATCTTTGAGATCTCGAGCACGGCCTTTGGGTAATATTCCCGCTTCGTGAATATCGTCCAGACGTTCAAATGAATTGGTGGAGCGAGAGCCAACCGCCAAGGCGTGAACACGAATCAGGTCGACCAAAGGTGCAGTACCACGACGTTTGAGGTTAATAGAGTTGTTATGTTGACCATCTTTTTCCATCACAAAATCTTTAAAGAAACCGAGAGGTGGTTTTCGGTTTAAGGCATTTCGTGCCAAACAAGCAAGGAATCGGTTGTTACGACGGGCACGACGGACAATAAAGCTATTTAGTTGCTCGGCCCATTTCAACTTGCCGTACACACCATCGAGGTCAAAGAAGATCGATGCATTCAACAGGGCTTTCGGGTTAGGATCATCAATCCAATCAGAGAAACACGCTTCCCACTCTTTGCGAGTCATGCGCCATTCCGGATTGGTGGCCATGATGTCACCCGTGCAGTAACTGTACCCACAGTCTGCTAGAGCATCGCAAATGAACTTAGCAAAGGCTTCGAAGTACTTCCCATGTTTCTTCTCATCGTAGCTGTCATCAAGAATAATGGCGTTATCCTGGTCAGTGACGACAAGTTGTTCGTCTCGTCCCATTGAGCCAAGCGCTAAGAAGCAGTAAGGGATAGGCGCGCTTCCGAGTTCTTCTTCTGCAAGTTCAATTATGCGCTGCTTAAAGCTTCGGCCAATGACCGACATGGCGGTTCCTACCATGTGAGCATTAGCATCTTCGTTAACTAAACGGACAAAGCTGTCTCCAACTTGTTCGGAGAGCGATTTAAGCTCTTCAACGGACTGTTGTTGGAAAATACTGCTCACCAGTAGTAACGAGTTCTGCGATTCGTAACGGACGATATCGGTAGTTTCTATGATGCCGATAGGCTGTTTGTTTTTGAGTACCGGCAAGTGATGCACGTTATAACGAAGCATGGTAAGCATGGCTTCGTAAACATAAGCATTGTGGTCGAGAGAAATCACATCGGTAGACATCACGCTACCCACTTCATCTTGTGGGTCAAGGCTCTCTGCTAGCACACGAGTACACAAGTCCCTATCAGTAATAATGCCGAGGACTGGAGAAGTGTCTTCCTCATCATTGTCTACAATTTCTGGGTCAATGATCAGTAATGATGATACTTGTTCGTCCGCCATTAATCGTGCAGCGTTTTGAATGGTACTAGAACGTTCGATAGTTGGAGCGTCACGCGTTAGTAAAGTTCTTACTTTGGATGTGGTCAGGTCATTCTCATTGGTATTGTTGGAAACCGCTTGGCGTAAACGTACCGTATCCTCTACTTCTACAAAATCAGCAAATGAGTCGAAGCCGTCATAGAGCTCTTGGAAGATCTCGGCTGACAAGCAGTAAACTAACGTGTCTTCAACAGCTTTTGCAGGAAAACGGACTTTGTTGTTGGTTAGCAGTCCCATCTGCCCAAATAGGTCTCCCTCATCTAGGCGATTGTAGAGCTCTCCTTTTCGACGGTAGATTTCAACCACACCACTGCGAACCATATAAAGGTCGTGAATATCATCACCAAAGTGGATGATGGGTGTATCTTGTCGGTAGTAAGCGATTTCCATATGTTGAGAGACATAAAGTACGGTCTCTTCTGGAAGTTCATCAAAAGGAGGGTGGGAGGCTAGGAAGTTTTGAATTTCCAAGATTTCTGCGTCCATGTGCGGCCTTAGCTGTCGGTCAATGCTTTAATACTACACGCAGATACAAAAAAGGTCAGCCGAAGCTGACCTATTATTTATGCCTGATAGTTGCATTTGTTCAATGCTAACGTCTTGATTCTATGAGCTAGAGCTTATAGAACTGCGGCGATACCTTTACATAGCGGACCCATGTTTGACTTTGTCATACCAGCAACACTGATACGGCCAGAACCAACGATGTAAATACCGAACTCTTCTTTTAAGCGGTTAACTTGCTCTTTAGACAGGCCTGAGAAAGAGAACATGCCATTTTGGCGCTCGATGAAGCTGAAGTCTGCGTCTACGCCTTCGGTTTTAAGAGTCTCGACGAATAGTTCACGCATTTCTTGGATACGGTCGCGCATTTCTGCCACTTCTTGCTCCCATTCTGCGCGCAGTGCTTGGTCATTTAGAATGTGAGTGACTACTGCAGAACCGTGTGCTGGTGGGTTAGAGTAGATTGAACGGATGATGCTCTTAACTTGAGAGAAAGCCGTTGTTGCCACTTCTTCGGAAGTCGCAACCAATGTGAACGCACCAACACGCTCGTTATATAAACCAAAGTTCTTAGAGAAAGAGCTTGCCACTAGAATCTCTTTGTTGTGTTTAGCGAACGCACGTAGACCTTGAGCGTCTTCTTCTACACCTTTAGCAAATCCTTGATAAGCAAAGTCAAATAATGGGATTAGGCCTTTTTCTGCAACAAGTTTAGCTAACTGCTCCCACTCATCGGCAGTAGGATCGATACCTGTTGGGTTGTGACAACAACCGTGCAGCAGCACAATATCGCCGGCAGACGCTTGTTCAAGATCTGCAACCATGCCTGCAAAGTCTTTATCTTTAGTTTCAGCGTTGTAGTAACGATATTGCGCGGTTTCTATACCTGCAGCGCTGAATACGCCATTATGGTTCGCCCAAGTAGGATTACTGATCCAAATTTTCACTTCACCAAGCTGACGCTTGATGAACTCACCAGCAACACGAAGTGCGCCAGTACCACCTGGAGCTTGAGCTGTTTTGGCACGTTTTTCGGCAACGATCTCTGAATCAGCGCCGAAAAGCAGTTTTTGAACAGCTAGACCGTATTCAGCTGTCCCTTCAATCGTCAGATAAGATTTGGTTTTCTCAGTCTCCAGCAATGCCGCTTCTGCTTTCTTAACAGTCGCTAGAACGGGAGTTTCACCTTGTTCATTCTTATAGATACCAACACCTAGGTTAATTTTCTCTGCGCGAGTGTCTTTTTTAAACTCTTCTGTAAGACCAAGGATTGGATCGGCGGGTGCTGCAACAACTTTTTCAAACATATTCTTCATCCATGTTAATTGAAGGGGCAATCAAAACGTTTGTTAACAAACGACAACAGCCTATTTATACCTTTCAAGGCTATAGGAGACAACTACATTAAAGAAGAAAACAGAAAATTATTTTGATTTGAAACAGAAAAGGACTCTAATTCATTATTTTGACGAGTTAAGTGCTCTAAGAGTTGAGGTTAAGCGAAGGATAACTAACGTTAAGGCTGGTTTTCATAGAAAGAAGGTATACTTATTGTAGGAAATGTACCTTCTAACTCAGAAGTGATATCTAACTCTATTTATCTACTTCAATTTTCTCTGTTGAAGCATCTACGTAGCTCGGTTCACACCGTTCAGTATACGAGATACCTAAAGTACTTTCTGCAATATGATTCCAGTTACCGCTGAGATAGCATGGTTGGTTAAAACATTGTCCCCAACCTTGATTGAAGTATGACTGACCAAAATAATGCATACTGTGTCTAGCAGATTCGCGACTCATAAAACCTCCTGTTAAGGCCACAATTTCCATACCTACTATAAATATCCAAAGGCTTGATTTGGAAGTTATTCGTAACCTTTATGGATAACTTGACATCATATTGATAATCGAAAATTTGTGGTGTAAAGAATATTTTGGAGAGGTAGATGGATAAAGCCTGAATGCAGACTATGAGGACTTACAATGGAAAGGACGTGTGCTTGAATGAGCTTGAGAAGAACTAACATACCGAGTGACATACTTTCATCGATATGTTAGCTGCTTAATAAGTCGACTTAGTCATCATGACCTTTAAGTTCATGCTCCGATTCAACGGCTTGAGTTTCTAGATCTGGATTTTGCGTTAGTTTATCTTTTAGCCATTCGTTAAGATGTTTAACTATAGCGGTTGTTGCATGCTCTTTTGTTGCGCTTTCATTGTCATCCACTTCTAGCGCTTGTTTTGGGTGCAATCCGGTTTCATCTTCAGCAACATGTAGCCAATCAGGATGCCAGTAGTATGGTTGACCACTTGAAGCTTGCCATTTATGAACGCCGTCTGATTCACCATAGTATTCAATGTCTTTTACTGTAAATTTTCCCATCATGAGACCTCGTTCTATATAAAGTTTACACTCTAAATGTAGTGCTAATAGGATGAATTACCAACTGAATATTCGATTCGAATTTGCAAATTAAGCATTCAATTATCCGCTCTTGAATTGGCATGTGATGAAACAAAAAAAAGACCACCAAAAGCGGTGGTCTTTAAATTGGATTCTATCTCAGCTCGTAAGAGCAAAATGAGTAAGAAAATTAGAAGTTCGCGCTGCGTGGTGCACGTGGGAACGGAATCACATCGCGGATGTTTGCCATGCCAGTCACGTAAGATACTAGACGTTCAAAGCCTAGACCAAATCCTGAATGAGGCACAGTGCCATAGCGACGAAGATCGCGATACCAGCTCATGTGTTCAGGGTCGATACCCATTTCTACCATACGCTTGTCTAGAAGTTCTAGACGTTCTTCACGTTGAGAACCACCGATGATTTCACCAATCCCCGGTGCTAGTACGTCCATAGCCGCTACTGTTTTACCGTCATCGTTCATACGCATGTAGAACGCTTTGATGTCTTTCGGGTAATTCTTAA
Source organism: Vibrio sp. ER1A (assembly GCF_000733315.1). Lineage (NCBI taxonomy): Bacteria > Pseudomonadati > Pseudomonadota > Gammaproteobacteria > Vibrionales > Vibrionaceae > Vibrio > Vibrio sp. ER1A. Next base: position 238,013 of record NZ_JPJA01000085.1, on the reverse strand, counting down.
CAACAACTGGCGCGTTGAAGTGCTCTTCCGCTAGGTAGCGCTCGTGCTCAGAAGACATATCGATACCCCATTCAACTGGGAACTCGAACTCTTTACCTGAATCAAGCAGGATTTGAATTGCGTCAGTGTAGTCTACTTGCGCGAAGTCCGATTCTACAAACTTCTCTAAACGGGTAATCGCTTCTTTGTTGATGCGTTGAGCAAAGAACTCAAGATCGTCACGACGTTCTTCTAATACCGCTTTGAACACATATTTCAGCATGTCCTCAGCCAGTTTCGCTGCGTCATCAAGGTCTGCAAACGCGACTTCAGGCTCAACCATCCAGAATTCCGCTAGGTGACGGCTAGTATTTGAGTTTTCAGCACGGAAAGTTGGGCCGAATGTGTACACTTTGCTTAGAGCACAAGCATACGCTTCAGCGTTAAGTTGACCAGATACCGTCAGGAATGTTTCTTTACCGAAGAAATCTTCGTTGAAGTCTACATCACCTTGCTCTGTCAATGGCAGGTTAGCCATATCTAGCGTAGACACGCGGAACATTTCACCAGCACCCTCTGCATCAGAAGCTGTGATAAGTGGTGCAGACATCCAGAAATAGCCTTGCTCGTGATAAAAACGATGAATAGCTTGAGACAGGCAGTTACGTACACGCGCAACAGCACCAATAACATTGGTACGTGGACGCAAGTGAGCAACTTCACGTAGATACTCGATTGAATGACGTGTTTTCGCCATTGGATAAGTATCAGCATCTTCAACCCAACCAACAACCTTAACGTCTGTCGCTGCAAGTTCGAAGTCTTGACCTTTTGCTGGAGACTCTACGATGGTACCTGTTACTTCAACAGAGCAACCTGTTGTTAGCTTCAGTACTTCATTCTCGTAATTATTAAGATTATTAGGGACCACGGCCTGAATCGGGTCGAAACAAGAGCCGTCGTAGATGGCAAGGAAAGAGATTCCAGCTTTGGAATCACGACGTGAACGGATCCAGCCGCGTACAGTGACTTCACTGTCAACAGCTAGCTTACCGCTTAGTACGTCAGTTACAGGCGCGTAAGTCATGTTATTAATCTTCTCCATGGAGGTAACAATACAACCCAATGACTTTGGCTAACATTTAGCCAATTCATTGGGTTGCTACTAAATTTCTTTTCAAAGGGACATATTACCTGTCAATTTTCACGGTTCAACCTTTATTGTGGTTATTCAGCATAAATTGATTCAGTAATGTATCGAGTTGGTGGGAGAGTTGCTGCAAATCCATGCTAATTTGGTGAGTGTGAGTCGCTGAGTCCGAAGCTTCGTTAGCGTGCTCACTAATTACGACGGTTTTTTGACCGACGCTTTCGCTGGTTTCTCGGTTAGCTTGGATTTGCTCTTGCACTTGGCTAGCGATGTCAGTCGTGGCCTCGATTTGAGATACTACGGTTTGCATTTTATCTGCCAGAGCTTGAACCTCATCCGCTCTTTGGTGGGCCGTTTCGGAGACGTTTCGAACCGCTTGAACGGAGTAGCTACTGCCTTGTTGGAATTTAGCAATGATCTCTTCAATATCATTAGTCGCTTGTGTGGTTCTGCTAGCAAGAGAGCGAACCTCATCTGCAACAACAGCAAATCCGCGCCCTTGCTCCCCAGCTCGCGCAGCCTCAATAGCAGCGTTGAGTGCAAGCAAGTTTGTTTGGTCTGCGATTCCTTTGATTGTCGACAGAATTGCTGAGACTTGCTCTGTCTGTTCATTAAGCTCAGAGATATGGGAGGAGACTTGAGTAATATCTTGTACCAATGATTCGATATCGTTACTTGCAGACTGAGCTTCGGTGCTACTCGCCTTTGTCAGTTCACACGTCTCTTGCATCAACTGCGATGCACGTTCGGTTGCGTCACTGACTGTAGCCTGTTGCTGTTTCAGCATCTGCATGTTGGATTCTACTGCTGCGGTTTCATCAAGCTGACGCTTTGCGACAGACTCGTTGCTTTCCGCAATGTCTGTTAGTTTGTCGGCATTTGCGCTGACGGTTTGCGCTGTAGTTTGTACTTTAGTCAGGCTGTCTGAGACTGTGTCCAGAAATGCATTGATGTCATTGGTTAAATCACCGACTTCATCATTTTGTCTTTGCGATAATCTAATGGAGAGATCCTTGCTGCCACTAACACGAGTCATAAATTTGGACGTGGTCTGCACGGGTCCAACAATAAACCGACGAGCAATAAATATCGTTGCTAAGTAACCAAGAAACGCGATGGCGGCCATAATAGCGACAGCAATGGCGGTTCGCTTATTGATTAATCCATTGACTTGATTCAGGTTGTATTCGATGCGAATTGCTCCCAATACTTCGCCTTCTTCTGTCATGTGGCAGGTAACGCAATTTGTACCTCGATAGTTGGTGCTTGCTTCCATTGGCAGGGCAACGACTAGACCACTTCCCCAATCTGCTTTAAACGGTTCTATAACCGTTTCTCCATTGAGGGCACGTTTATCGATGTCATCGACCGCTACTTGGTTTTCTAAACCCTGTCCATAAAGCTTGGAAACAGCATCTCCTCTAAGAACACGAACGTTTTCAATATTCTCCTGAGCTAGTGCTTTATTTCTCAGCGTTTCTTTTTGAGCCATGGTACCTGTGAGCATCATCATGTTTAAGCTATCGAAATAGTTACTTGCTTTGTCATGAAGTTGTTCACTGAGGACTGAATAGATGAGATCCCTTTGTTGGTTATACTGATAAGTTGTCGAGATAATAACCACTGTTCCAAAGACCAATATAAGCGCTATTAAAAGTTTATTTGTAATTGTTAGACGCATAGTTTTTATTGTTAATGATATGGGCTGACAGAGTGAATATTAAGTTAACTTACCGGTGCTCTGGAAGGCATTTATTGGTAAAACCTCGAAAAGCTCATGGTTTTTTATGCAACTAGTCTTGGAATTGAGAAATGAGACAAATATAAGTTGAGTTGGTATATGTCCGTATGAATTTAAATTGGCGGTGAAATAGAAAGCACGGATGAATGGTAGTTTGTATCCTATGCTCAATTATCGGTTAATCAAATCTTAATAAGCTTCTGACTATATGTTGACAGTCTAGTCGTGGTGCAGGAGTAAAACATCATGAAATGTAACTAGTTGTAAATTAATTATGACCGAAAAAAATCTCGAAAACACGACGTCTAGAGGCAATATTAAAGGTAAAAAATGTCGCCTTAGAATAGGTCTAATTGCCATTCTGATTGCGTTGTCTGGCTACTATTTGTGGGTTTTATATTTAGCGGCAACACCTAATGTAACAGTGGGTTATCAAACGTATTACATTGATAAAGCGACGCTTTTTTGGGGCAAGGATAATAACAACTTAGTGCTGCCTTTATCGGGGATTATTGAGCCAGGAGAACAATCCCCGTTTATTAGTCGGGAAGGCTGGAACTACGATTTACACACCGAGCTTGAGCGGAATAAAAACGAAGGTAGGAGACTAGTTCATTCTGGCGGTGTGTATTTTAACTTTGACCAAAATCCATCTCATTCCGTGTATGTAAAAATCGATCTAGCTAAAAGCATTACAGAACCTGTCTACGTTTCTATCGACGGTGAACATAAGACGCGATTGGAGCCTATCGGTCTGTTGTCTCTTGCTGCCACATTGCCCGCAACGAATATCGATGCGGCTCGTCCTATCCAATATATGCAATTTGAAACTCCAGCAAGTTTAACGGTTACCAAAATAACGATTAAGGACGGGGCTGATGAAAAGCAGTAACGAGTTTAGTTTATCCATATTAGTTCCGGTGTTTAATGAAGAAGAGTCGGTTAGACCTTTTATTGAGGCGCTGGATAATGCTCTCAACGGAATGCGTCACCAATTGGATATTGTTTTCGTCAATGATGGTAGCTCTGATCGAACCCGCACGGTTATTGAAGAATTGATAGCCAAAGATAAACGGGTCACCTTAGTCAATTTAGCCCGCAATTTCGGTAAAGAAGCGGCAATGACAGCAGGTCTTGATCATGTTAGAGGTGATGCATGTGTCATTATGGATGTTGACCTTCAAGATCCTCCAGAACTCATATTAGAGTTTGTTAAAGAGTGGCAGACCGGTGAGTGGGACACTATCTATGGCGTGCGCGAAGATAGAAGCAAAGACACATGGATGAAGCGAGTCTCTGCTGGTGGTTTTTATCGAGTCTTCAACTGGCTCGCATCAGAAACAACGTTGCCGGAAAATGCAGGTGACTTCCGTCTGATTGATCGCGTAGTGATAGAGGCAATGCGTCAACTACCGGAGAGAAATCGCTTTATGAAAGGTTTGCTAGCTTGGGGAGCGTTTCGTTCCAAAGGGATTACTTTTAGGCGTCCTGAAAGGCATGCTGGAGAAACCAAATTTAACTACTGGAAATTGTGGAATTTTGCTGTGGACGGTTTACTGAGTTTTACGGCATGGCCACTACGAATATGGGGATTTGTCGGATGTGTGATTTCTCTACTCGCTTTTCTATTTATGCTGAAGATAGTGATTGGCGCAACCTTCTTTGATATTAAGACTCCGGGATATGCCTCAACTATAAGTGTTGTACTTTTCTTAGGTGGTATTCAATTGATCTCGCTTGGCATTATCGGCGGCTATATCAGCAGAATGTATCGAGAGATGAAACAGAGACCAATTTACCTTGTAGAAGGAATATATGGTCAATATGGCAAGGGAAATAGCCCAGAACAACCCCCTCTAACCAGGGTGCAGCAAGCCGAGAAAGTGAGTTCAGTTCATGCATAATCCAAACTCTTCAATAATGCTAACCAAAGATCAATGGATAACACTCTTGCTGGCAGTGATCACTAGTCGTATCGTTTTTGCCGCTTTTGGTTTAATAGGAACGTACTCATTCAACCCTGAAGCGGTCAAGGACGTCGATATTTGGCATCAAATGTGTCGCTTTGACTGTGTATGGTTTAGGCGAATAGCGGAAGATGGCTACGCGCTAGTGCCTAGCTATATGAGGCAAAGTAACGGGGCTAACTGGGCGTTTATGCCCATGTCCCCTTATCTCGCGAAAACGGTGAATTACGTCGTTAATAACATCAATCTGTCATTGGTTTTGGTGTCTAATGTGACCCTCATTGCCGGCACAGCTGCTTTAGTGATGGCATTGAAACAAATGAAACTTAGCAATAATGCGCAAGATACGGCAATATGGTTAATGTGCTTCTCGCCTTATACGGTTTATTCATTAGCGGGCTATTCTGAGCCACTGTATATTGCCTTGGTAGCAGGACTCTTCATTGCTTGTTATCGCCAGAATTGGTTATTGGTCGCTGTATTAGGGATGTTAGCTGCAGTGACTCGAAATCTAGGTGTGATGTTAGTGTTCTCTGTACTCATTATTGGCATCCAGCACTATGGGTTAAGTAGTTTTTATCGATTTAAAACTCGCGGTTTGGCAGTTATTGCGGCGATTTGGATCATCCCATTAGGCTTCTTTACTTACATGGCTTATTTGTACTTCCATATGGGAGATGCATTAGCATTCGGTCATATTCAGGTGGCGTGGGGCAGAACCTTTAGTAATCCGTTTGTTTGGTTGGAATATGGATTTGAAAGAGGTGGTCCAAAGCTCTATCTCACCATTGTTTCTTTACTTGGCTTCGCACTTAACGGCTATCTAATCTACAAAAAACGTTATGCTGAAGCGCTATTTATGTTTATCAACTTAGTGATACCTTTATCATCGGGTGTCAATGCGATGCCGCGTTATATCTTTGGTTTGTATCCTACTTATCTGGCGATTATCTTGCTGCTTGAATCTTACCCAAGAGCAAAAATGCCAGTGCTATTGTGCGGTGCAGCCATGTCGACATTTATATCTATCGGGTTTTTCTCGTCGTCGTTCTTTACGGTATAGCTTGAGATAGAGCTCGGTTTTCAGTAGGATTGCGTGTCATTTTTTAACAGAGATATCCTATGAAAACTGAGTTGTATAAAGAGTTCATGTTCGAAGCTGCACATCATCTTCCGCATGTGCCAGAGGGCCATAAGTGTGGTCGTCTGCATGGACACTCTTTTTTAGTACGTCTCTATGTTGAAGGTGAAGTCGATCCGCATACTGGTTGGGTAGTCGATTTTGCAGAGATCAAAGCAGCATTCAAACCAATTTACGATCGTTTAGACCACTACTACTTGAACGATATTGAGGGATTAGAGAACCCTACCAGTGAAGTACTGGCCAAATGGATTTGGGGGCAGCTTAAGCCTAACCTACCGCTATTAAGTAAAGTAGAGATCAAAGAAACGTGTACTGCAGGTTGTATCTACAAAGGCGAATAAACCGCTAGCTGCTAAACGTTACTATGACCATAAAAAAACCGAAGCTCAGGCTTCGGTTTTTTTGTTATTGGAATTTGTCTATTAGCAAACAACCTTGATTGCCAAACCACCTTGAGAGGTTTCACGGTATTTAGCATTCATGTCTTTACCCGTTTCAAGCATAGTTTCAATAACTTTATCCAATGACACACGAGGTGCAGAAGCACGGCGAAGCGCCATTCGAGTTGAGTTAATAGCCTTAACCGCTGCAATACCATTACGCTCGATACAAGGTACTTGAACTTGTCCAGCAACTGGGTCACAAGTTAGACCGAGGTTGTGTTCCATTGCGATTTCAGCTGCCATACAAACTTGTTCAGGGCTTCCACCCATTAGTTCAGCAAGACCTGCGGCCGCCATAGAACAAGCAACACCAACTTCACCCTGACAACCTACCTCTGCACCAGAAATCGATGCATTTTGTTTGTACAATCCACCAATTGCGCCCGATGCAGCGAAGTAGCGGATGTAGTCTTTTTCAGTTACGGTTTGGATAAACTTGTCGTAGTAAGCAAGTACCGCTGGAATGATGCCACAAGCACCATTGGTTGGAGCGGTAACTACGCGACCACCTGCTGCGTTTTCTTCGTTTACAGCAAAAGCAAACATGTTCACCCAATCAACTACCGACATCGGGTCAGTTGTGGTTTTTTCTGATGTGATCAATTGTTGGCGAAGTGCTGCTGCACGACGTGGAACACGCAGTGGACCAGGCAGAATGCCTTCAGTGCTCATGCCGCGTTCCATACACTCACGCATTGTTTTCCAAATATTAGCGAAGTACGTACGAGTCTCTTCATCTGAGTGTACAGCGTGCTCATTAGCCATAACCAGTGTGCTGATTGATAGGCCATTTTCTTTACACAGCTCTACGAGTTCTTCCGCTGAGTTGAACTCATAAGGAGCTTTTAATGCTGATACTTCTTCTTTTCCGAAGTGCTCTTCATCAACAATAAAGCCGCCACCAATAGAGTAGTAAGTTTTTGAATACGCTTTTTCGTCATCGATCCAAGCGTGGATCTGCATGCCGTTTTCGTGAAGCTCTAAATTAGTGGAGTGGAAATTCATGCCGCCGTCACGAGGAAATGAAACGGTGTGACAGTGCATGCCAACTGGAAGACGCTCTGTTTCTTCAACACGGGCAATGAAACTTGGGATGGAATCGATGTCGACTTTTTCTGGTGAGTTACCAGCCAAACCCATAATGATTGCGATATCTGTGTGGTGACCTTTCCCTGTCAGTGATAGTGATCCATAAACATCTACAGTGATCTTGGTGATGTCTCTTAGCTTACCCATTGAACGTAGGTCGTCGATGAACTCTTTACCAGCTTTCATCGGGCCTACGGTGTGAGAGCTTGAAGGTCCAACACCAATTTTGTAGATATCAAAAACACTGATCATACTGATTTACCTCTAGAAAAGCCCCCAAAGTACATGGAGGCTAATATTATCGTTATTGTTTAACCGAGATGTTCAACTGACGAAGTCAATTAAAAAGCGCCGTAGATTACAGAAGTAATCGCTGCAATACCACAGATTGCTGTAAAGATTTGTACAGGTGCTGAAGTTTGGAACTTAGCCATAGCCGGTACTTTCTTCATTGCGTATACAGGCATTAGGAATAGGATTGCCGCAATCATTGGCGCGCCCATTGTTTCAATCATGCCTAGGATGCTTGGGTTGATGATAGAAACAATCCAAGTAGTAATAACGATAAATAGTAGAGATGCTTTCTCGATCTTAGAAACTGGTGCTTTAGAACGAGACTTACCTAGACCTACAAGACCTTCGTGTGCACCTAGGAAGTGACCAAAGTAGCTTGAAGTGATTGCGGCGAACGCAACAACAGGACCAAGGATAGAAATCAGTGGAGACTCGTGAACGTTAGCTAAGTAAGAAAGAACAGAAATGTTTTGCTCTTGTGCAATCGCTAGTTGCTCTGGAGATAGAGATAGAACAACAGAAAATACGAAGAACATTACAAAACCCATTAGCATCATCGCTGCACCGCCAGTGATCATGTCAGTCTTCTTAACTGCATCTTCACCGTATACACGACGCTGTTCTTTAGAGAACTGGCTGATAATTGGGCTGTGGTTGAAAGAGAAAACAATGATTGGAATTGCTAGCCAGATAACTGCTGGCATTGAACCCCAGTCAGGGCTAACGCTCATCATTGAAGTATTCCAATCTGGGATTAGGTATACAGATAGAGCAAGTAGGATGAATACTAGTGGGTAAACCATCGCGGAAGTCGCTTTCAGCATAAGCTCTTTCCCGAATACTACACCACAAGTCATTGCTGCAATCAGACAGCCTGAAAGCAACCAGCGTGGGATAGATTCCATACCCATTTGGTTCACTAGGAATGAATCAACTGTGTTTGTGATACCTACACCGTAGATTAGAACGATTGGATAGATAGCGAAGAAGTATGCAAAAGTGATGAGGTTCGCACCAGTTTTACCAAAGTGTTCTTCTACTGTGTCGGTAATATCCGCTTCTGGGTTCTTAGCAGAAAGAACGAAGCGAGCTAAGCTTTTGTGTGCAAACCAAGTCATTGGTGCTGCAATTAGGGCTAGGATAACTAATGGCCAAAAACCGCCAGCACCTGCTTTGATTGGAAGGAAAAGTACACCAGCACCAACCGCTGTACCGAATAGAGAAAGAGCCCAGGTGAAATCCTTATAGGTCCACTTAGACGAAGAACGGCTAGTTGCCGTAGTAGTTGTGGTAGTCATAGTTTGTTACTCATTTTGGGAACAGGAAATAAGTCGGGGGCATTTTGCATGCTTTTCTCACGTGAAAATTAGATCTAGGTCATGATTTGTAGCGGGATATTGATACTAATGATGGATTCGTTATTTGGGTCACGTTTTTTACGTGCCAGAGATTAGATTGACTATTGCGATGCATTAGTAAAACTAATGCTAAATAACGCAATCGATTGGCTGGTGTTGGTGGTCTGTTAACTAAGTTGCAGCTGTGTTTGTAAACTTTCAATTATTTGTGCGGTCACGCCCCAGATGAAGTGCTCTTTATATGGAATAGAGAGAACGCGGTGTGATTTTCCACGCACAATAAACTGCATTGCTGACATGTTTTCTGGGTGAGCGAGAAACTCAAGTGGTACCTCAAATAGAAAATCCACTTCATTAGCATCTATCGATGGGCGGTAATTACTGTCCACAAATGCAAGAACGGGTGTCACGTTAAACTGGGTAACGGTGACCAAGCGAGGGAGATGACCGATGACGGATACTTCGTCATAGCGCACGCCTATTTCCTCTTCAGCCTCGCGAAGAGCTGTGAAGGTTGCGTTTAGGTCATCTGCTTCAACTTTTCCTCCCGGAAAACTAATTTGTCCCGGATGATGCTTCAAATGGCTTGCGCGTTTCGTCAATATGACATGAAGACGCTGATTTCTTTCAACTAAGCCGATAAGAACGCTCGCTTCCCTGAGCGCTGATTTATCAAGATGTTCCGTCCTCAATTTAGAACCAGCATGATAGTCCGCTAACTGATGTAACTGAAATCGTTCTAAAAATTCGTGCTTAGTCATTGGTGCCTTACTGCTTAGTTATACGGCGGAAGCGAGATATTCGTTGATTTGTCCCTTGATAACATCGAGCTCCTGAACAACAAACTGAATATCTTCGCTGTTAGGAGCATCACTGTTTCTGGTTAAACCTTCTATAGCTTCGAGTTTTTCGACGGCCTTAGTTTCCCCAAAACTAGCTAGTATGCCTTTCAACGAATGGGCGGTAATAAATAACTCACTCCAATTTTGTTCGTTGAACAAGGTTTGGATTTTTTCCGCACCATCTTCGTGTTCTTCGATAAAAGCCATGAATACAGCGGCGATGATATCGTCGTCATTATCCATGTAGCCGCGCAAGACCTCAAAATCTATCATTGTAGCGTCCCTGTTGTCGTAAAGAATGAATAAGTGGTGTTCTTCAGTAGATTACCTACCAACTTCAGATAGTTACAAAAATAGTATAGTTCATAGAAAATTAAAATCTGCAGAAATAAGAGATCTAAACTTGAATGACCACAAAACCAAATTTCTAATACTTTTCTACTATTTTTAAGGAAATTATGCTTATTCGATAGGACTAAATTTTGATGCATAGCATAAACGCGTCTATGCTTATTCGTGCGACTTAGATCACATCAATAATAATTAATTGGCTAGGAGCAGCGCCATACAAAGGAGCTAATCATGAGCACAAGGACAGAAAGGCTTAGCAAACAATATGAAGAGCGTGGTTCGGACTTCTATTCAAAATATATCCATGACGTTGTGGGTATTGACTTGCTATCACCGGAACAAGAGTATCACTATGCGACGTTAGCGCGCAGAGGTGACAAGGCTGCTCGAGACGTTTTAATCGAATCCAATTTACGTTTAGTTGTGAAAATTGCCAGAAATTATACGAAGAGGGGGCTGAGTAATCATACTATTCTTGATCTCATCGAAGAAGGCAATTTAGGACTGATTAAAGCAATTGATAAATTTGAACCCGAGAAAGGATTTCGTTTTAGTACCTACGCAGTTTGGTGGATTCGAGAGAGTATTGAATCGTCGTTGATGAACACAGGACGAACAGTTCGCTTACCCGTGCATGTTATCAAGGAAATCAATCGACTGTCGAAACAGACAAATGAGATTATTGCCGACCTTCAACGTCCTCCTTCAGTGAAGGAGATTGCTGATAAAACGCTGAAATCTCAGGCACAAGTGAGTGACTTGATCCATATGAGCGGATTTATAGAATCCAGTTCGTCAGTTGACACTATAGATAAAGAGTTTCAAAGTTTAGAAACTTGTCGTTCTGAAGCTATCCCAGAACCTTATGACTTATGCCACAATGAAAAATTGTTGAAGAGTCTGGAAAGCGTCGTACTTTCTCTGCCAGAAAAATACCGTGATATTGTGATTCACCGCTTTGGTTTATTTGGCAAGGAAGTACTTACACTGGATAATCTGGGAGAAATGTTTGGACTGTCGAAAGAGCGAGTTCGTCAGTTGCAGCAAGAAGGGATTCAAAAATTACAGAACAAACTAAAATTTGATGGCTGGATCAACTAGTTCAAGTAACATAGTTAGTGAATCTTTAAATCATTTTCTACTTGATTTAATAAGAGCGTTAATCTCGCTTTGGAGCTTGATGGCTTCATTGTCGTCATTAAACGTTTGAACGCGGCTCTATATACTTGATTCTTGATAACAAGCATCAGAGTCGTTTCTAACTTTTTCAAACGAGCCGCACTCTCGCAAGTGTCAAATGAAAGTTCATCGAATTTGCTGGATAGACTTGATTTGTGCTTTTCAAAGCAAGGCGCATATCCTGATAGGTACCAAGCTTCGACCATTTCCCTAACTTCTATTTCTTCGAGTGGTAATTCACTTTCGGTAAAGTCCACTCGCTCAGGAAGTGATTGGTTATACTCCGTATCGAAAATATCGTTTATATACTTATACATACCTATCTACGGTAGCAGTATGGCTAACGTCCGCTATCTATTGACAATATTAAATATAATCTAGCTAAATGAAAATTAAAAGCAATTCCATTTGATAATTGATTAATCCTGTGACTTTACGCCTACATGTTTTGTTAGCAAGTATTCCAGGTAGGCTTTCTCAATTGAACCAAACCGCCACAATGAGGCAACCCGCTTTGCTGCGAAGTAGTAGGCTTTGTGTTTGAGCAATGTGTTCAAGATGAGACTAAGCCGAGAAAAGTTGTTGGCGTGCCTCCAGAAGTCTAATTTCGACTTTTTAGCAGTTTGAAACGGCCCCAAGCCAGTATCAATCCAACATCGAAGTATTTCTCTTATTTCGAGCTCTTCCTCCGGAATATCGCCGCTCACCAATTGTACTTGAAGAGGAGGCGTTATCCGATATTGCTCATCGTACACGTCATTGACATAAACGTACTGCATGACTTGCTCCTTTTCTCTCAAATCTAGTGAACAAGCTAGGAACAAATTTGGTGTATTCAACTTTTAATTCATCCCCTAAGTTAACTTGATTTCATATTCCTATTACCTAGTTTACTTTTGAACACGTTGTTGGCAGATAACTATAAAAGTGAGAAGCGAATGCTTTCTACCATGCATGACGAAAAGAAAACTTTTTGGTCGGAAGATCTCTCTGAGATTACCTCGGTAATTTCTAAAGGAGAGTTCTGGCAGAAGGTTTTGCATTGTGAGACAAAACGAACCACAGTGCAGCCACCATCAATTGATTATATAAACCAAATTCTATTGTTGATTAGGGATGTCCAGTTCAATGGTCTACCTGCGGCCGTTCCCATTGCCCTTGAGACTACCTCAGAAGACTTGTTTATTGTTAAGTTCGAAATCTATCTAATTTTGGACAATAAAGTAAAAGGAAGTGTTGAGCTTCTATCTCAATCTCAAGCCCAAATCAACTTATTTTCCATGATTGAACACTTGCTCGACGACCCGCATCGAGGCGTGTTGGTGACCGATCAAAACCACAATGTGCTCTTCACAAACAACCGATTGTGCTACGAGCACAATATTTCTCCTATCAGCGTTTTGGGCAGAAACATAGCGGATATTCAACTGCTGCAAAGTGATGCTAACCATATGGACGTATTCAAAGGAAGAATATCTCTAACCAATCGATGGCAAGGAGCCGTTATTACCCGAGCGAGAGACTCTCAAGTTCGGCTAGAAACAATCAGTGTAAAGAAAATTGAGTTGTCTGATGGTAAACATATTTTTGTCTACATTTTCTTCGGTGAAAACTTCTCTGAAAATACGGCCAACAGCTCGGTAAATACGAACTTTCGGGAAGAGACAGCACAGGATGAAGCGTCTTTTAGAAAAAGTGCAGCAGAGCTGTCAAAGAAGAATGGCAAGCATATAGTGATCAGCTTTAAGCCTCATTTCTACAGTGAGTTGGAAAAAGAATCACGTGGCAAGGTCCTCGCAGCATTGAAGTCGTCACACGATAAAGCAAGTTCCGGCTATTTAGGGCGCAATACTTTCGTAGCACTGGTAAAAATACGTGAAAGTGATGTTGAAGACTTGGCCACTATTAACATGTGTATCAAGCAGTTTTTTAAGGGTATGCGTAAGTACTTGGATGACCATTTAGTGAATGATATTGCTGATGGTCAAGTTGGCGTTGCCCTTCATGGCTTTAATGGTTGCGGTATTGACGAAGTGATATCCCAGTCGGTACAAGCGATGTTTGTCCATGATTCTAAAGTAAGTAGCGTCAATTTCTATGATGAAAAACTGGTTCAAGGCAATATACGCAGAAAGCGCTTGGAGCAGCTACTGATTGACGCGATCCGCAATAAGTCCATTGACGTCAACTTTCAACCAATAGTTGATACCCATACTGGAGAGATCGTAAAACTGGAGGCGCTGTGTCGATTTCGCTTTCAGGATATGTCTTACACGGTTCAAGAGATGATACACCTAGCAGAAGAGCTTAATCTGATATCGGCTCTTGATTTGATGGTGGCAGAGCGGGCGATTGAAGAATTTGTGGGTATTACTTCTGGTATCTCTAAAAAGCTCTCGTTGTCACTAAATTGTTCAATTGCCGAATCAGGCCAGCCTTCGATTCATTTAGCGGAGTTATTTGAACTTATTCAGCGTTCGCCAGTAGCCAATGATGACGTGACTATTGAAATTACAGAAACTGCCTATTTCGAAAATAATGCCTATAACGCCAACTTGCTAGAGACAATTCGTTCAGCTGGAATCAAGATAGCGGTTGATGACTTTGGTACGGGTAGCTCGTCATTCTCTTACTTTAACGACTTTCATTTTGATGAACTTAAAATCGATCGCAAGTTCATTACCAATATCAATGAGGTTAAGCAGAAATACTTTGCCGTGAATATGCTACGTCAGCTCTCACACGACTTAAATATTAAAGTTGTTGCTGAAGGTGTAGAAAAAGTGTCGGAGTTGGAGACGTTAAAGTCCATTGATGTGGACTATATCCAGGGCTACTTCTTTTATCGTCCCTTGTCATCAAGTCAGGTACGAGACGTTCTTAAGTATGCTTCTGACACTAAGCGACACTAAATTTTCCCAGACTTACTAGAGTATGTGATGAGTGTAGATAGCTATCGACATCAAGTTGTTGAGTTCCAATCTGGTTTACTCGTTTTTTCGCGAGATTACCTCGTTGAGCATGTTGAAAAGCTCAATGGCTTATCGCCTGAGCAAGTACTGTGTGAAAGTAGTGAAGGGATCTTTAGGGATTATGGTAATGGAGTTTATGCTTACTTACCGAAGAAGGAATTCGGTGGAGTGTTGTCACTTCGATGCCTGATAGAAGGAGTGCCACTGCAAGTGCAATGTAATCTACTATCAGAGCCCCATATTGTTGTCCCTGAACAATTTCAACTAATGCGACCTGAGAATAGCCCCATTGGTTACTCAATCCTTTCGGATGGAACCATCGCTATCAGTCGAGATGCGCTTGTCCATCTTGTGAATGAGAAACTTGGCCAGACAGAGGGGGGGAGTCCTAGAAATGCAATCGAAGTTAGAACAGTCTCAACCGACACGGTAAACTATCAATGCAAACTGACCAAGGAGTTTTGTTTCGTTTCATCACCGCATCCGCATTCGATAAACAGTGCTCAGCCCTTGTCTTGTGTTCTCATCGTCGAAGCGTTCAATCTATCTAATGAACAGCGTTTTGAGCTAGTCCTAACTCTTGATTTTACTCTGTTAAAGAACTTAATAGTCAAAACAGAAAATACTATGCATTCAAGAAATGCGTTAGAGCAGATAGATCTAGTTGGCTCTCCTTCGCAATTTGCAAGTCCGATAGTCTACGCCGACTCTGTATATTCGTTTTCCAACGAGAGCTACTTACGTCGCTTGCCAGATGGGTCTTTCAGTCAACCAAAGAGTGAGCCCAAGGGATATATTTATTTGTTGTCTGACGCGGTGGAATATATTGCGACTGGAATTTTCATAACACACATGCAAGCAGTGCCGATGCAAACGAGCCTGAAAGCGTCGAACAAATGGTGTGACATTGAAGTCAATAAAAGGGATTTGATCTCCACCTCTGTGAGCAATCAATGTGCAAAATCCCTTCACCAGTTAGTATTCGAGCACTCTGATTTGGTTCAAGTAAAGTCAGAAAGCGAAGGGGACTTGACGTTGTCTTCTGTCAATCGTAGTAAAGGCCTCGGCAAACTTTCCCTCTCTGGCGAGGATGGAGATAGTAGTGACGGCTATTTAACTTTTGATCTGATCTTTATGCCCAACCTAATTTTCGATAATTGTATTCAAACTAAAACTGGTAACTATTGGGAAGTGTCGACTCGAGAGATTAAAGCCCTTTTGAGTAGGCGAGTTCATAAACGTATCGCACATATCGATGTTAATTGTAGTGATGGGTTAGTCACAGCAAACAATATGCACACCTTTACGTTATGGGCTGTGAACCGCAAAGCGCAAACACAGCTGAATTTAACATTGAGTTTTGATGATGGAACATTAGGTTTTTCATCAATCACTATTTAACTAGGTTATTGATTGTGAACACGATTAACTTGGATTTAGTTTGAATAATGTCCTAGAACTTAATAAAGGGAATGAAATACTCATCGAGTCTAGCAAAGATAAGACTCAATATCGGCAAGAGAGAATTTTACCTCTCAATCTTGGGGAGATTGGCTATGAAAGGAATCATTTTTACCGAATTTATGGAGCTCGTTGAAGAAAAGTTCGGTTTAGACGTGTTGGACGAAGTACTTGAAATGTCGGGAGATGAAGGTGTTTATACCGCAGTAGGTAGCTACGATCATCGAGACCTAGTAAAGCTTATTGTTAACCTAAGTAAAAAGACAGATATTGCACCTGACACACTACAGCAGGTGTTTGGACAAACAGTGTTCAAGGCGTTACTCGACTCTATACCTGAAAGCGCCAGTATTGGCCAAAGTGCTTCAACATTTCAATTTATTCGCCATGTAGAGGATTACATTCATGTTGAGGTGAAAAAACTCTATGCTGATGCAGAACCTCCAAAATTTCATTTCATTAGTGAGACAGAAACTGAAATGGTTATGGACTATCAAAGCGCTCGTTGTATGTCTAACGTATGCTTGGGTTTAATTGAAGGCTGCGCCACCCATTTTGGAGAAACATTGGATGTCAAAATGAGCCCTCAAACAGAAGACGGAAGCGTCGTTCGGTTTAGTCTATCTTTAGTGTAAAGAAATAATGACAAGTAGTTCAGCGATTGAAAGAAAGCTTAAACGTGAGATAGCTGCGAGGAAAGCGGCTGAGAGTTTGCTTGAGGCAAAGAGTTTAGAATTGTTTAACGCTAACCAACAATTAGAGGTAGCGTTGAAGCAGGTTGAGCAGCGTTCTGAAGCAAGCTTTAAGCGACTTGAATTTCAACAGCACATTGAACGTATTCTTATTCATTTTGGAAGGACCTTTCTGCGCAGTAACCTTGATGATGTGTTGCTCTCAGATTTGATCAAGCAACTAAGTGAAGCCGCTGAGGGCATCTGTTATCACATTGAGCTGACTGATGATTTGATTCCTACGCTCACCAATAATCGCTTCAAATCGTCAATTCAGAACGATGAAGACAGTGATATTCCGATGTTGAAAGCTTCTATTCCGATTCAAGTGGAACAGAAAAACGTTGGAAAACTGGAAGTAAGGCTCGTCGGGGAAGATTTTGACCTCGCGTTTATTGAGAGCCAAATGTCGTTGGTTTGTGAGCTGTTATCGAGTTCGATTACACGGCAACTGATTAACCTTAGATTAGTTAAGTCGAAAGAGCGTGCCGAAGCGTCTGAGCGTTCTACCCGTGAATTTCTTACAATGATCAATCATGAGTTAAGAACGCCACTAAATGGGTTACTCGGTAGTGTTGAACTGCTTGCTGATACTGATTTAAAAGGAGCTCAACAGGAGTTGCACACTAACTTGAGTCAATCAGGTCAATTACTCAGGTCGATCATCAATGATTTGCTGGACTTTAGTAAAATTGATGCTGGTATGTTGGAGTTAATAGATTCTACGTTCAAGTGGACCAATCTTCAGTCAACGTTGTGCAGCATCTTTGAACATAAAGCAGCAGAGAAGCAAATTGGATTCACTGTTTGCTCGGAGGGGTTCGAAAATAAGAGACTAAAAGGTGACCTAGAACGTCTGACTCAGATATTTGTAAACCTTATTGGTAATGCGATCAAGTTTACCGATGAAGGTAGTGTTAAGGTCACCGTAAGCTTAAAAGACAAAGGGTTTGACTTTTCAGTGGTCGATACCGGAATTGGTATTAGCCGATCAGCTCAAAAGAAACTGTTTCAACCTTTTACTCAAGCAGATCGTTCGAGTTCACGAAATTACGAAGGTACTGGTTTGGGTTTAGCCATTTGTAAAAGGCTTGTTGAGCTAATGGGTGGCTCTATCTCACTCAAAAGTGAAGTAGGGGAAGGAACGACTTTCTTTGGCTTTTTGCCAGTAGGTATTGAAGAAGTAGATGAGAAGGAACGCGTGCAACAAAATCTCGATATCATCGCGCAAGACTTCTCAGCACTCAAAGTGCTTGTCGTTGATGACATCAAAATGAATCAGGTCGTGATTACCAAAATGCTGAGCAAAGTCGGTATCACACCTGATCTTGCTGTTAATGGCCTTGAAGCGGTTGAACATGCGACCAATCAGCAATACGACATCATATTTATGGATTGTAGAATGCCAGTGATGGATGGATTTGAAGCAACGAAACGACTACGAGATGCAAGTTACGCTAAACCCATCGTGGCGCTAACCGCAGGCACAACACGAGAAGAACGACAAACTTGTTATGATGTGGGTATGGACGATATCCTATCCAAACCTTATACCGCAAAAGACTTGACCCTCACACTCTCTAAATGGGGGCCAAGCTCTGGTTTAGATGCGCTCTGACTAGAGGTTGCCAAGGGTTGGCAAAATTCTACCTAATTTATCGAAGGTTTCTTGATACTCTGCATCACATTCGCTATCGGCGACGATACCGCCACCGGCCCAAGCATAGATTTTACCTTGTTTTGCGATGAGTGTTCGAATGGTAATGCTGGTGTCCATAACGCCATGAGCACTGATGTAGCCAATGCTACCGCAATATACACTGCGAGTGTGAGGTTCTAGTTCCTCAATGATTTCCATGGCTCGTATTTTAGGTGCGCCAGTTATTGAACCTCCGGGGAAACAAGCTCTAAGAAGGTCTGTAGCGCAGTATTCTGGAGCTAACTCGCCAGTTACCGTACTTACCAAGTGATGAACTGCAGGGAAGCTTTCGATATCAAAAAGCTTAGGCACTTTAACACTGCCTGGAGTTGCTACTCGTCCGATATCATTGCGGAGCAAATCCACAATCATCAAATTTTCTGCCTGATCTTTGGTCGCTGCTTTTAGCTCTTTTGCGTACGCTTTATCTTGTTCCACATCGACTGATCTTGGTCGAGTACCTTTAATTGGTTTGGTTTCAATACAGTTTTGATGAAGCTGTAAGAAACGCTCAGGGGAAACACTGATTATCGCGCTATCGTTGGTTCGGATAAAGGCACTAAACGGTGCTTGATTCTGGTTGTCCAACAGATTAAATGCCTGCCACTCACTACCAGTATATTGAGCTTGGTGTCGTTGCGCTAAGTTAATCTGATAGCAGTCTCCAGCAGAGAGGTAGTTTTGTACTGAAAGAAATTTGTCTTGGTACTGTTGCTTGGTCATGTTGGACTGCCAATTCGACACCAACGTAAACGGATTCTCTTGAAGGGAGACTTGGCGCTCTAACCATTGCTTATGAAATTCAGGGTTGCTACCTACGATGGCAGCTCGTTGTTCTTGATGGTCAACGACTAATGCCCAATCGTAAATACCAATAGACATATCGGCGGCTTGGATGTCGTTTTCTGCTTTTATTGGCAGACGTTCCACTCTGCGTCCTAGATCATACGCAAAGTATCCAACCGCACCTCCAATGAATGGCCAGTTGGTAGAATCTTTTCTGAAGCCAACCAAGGTCTCTATCAAATCGTTAACGATGGCAAATGGATCTTGGTCACTTTCTGACACTTCGTCTCCAACCATAATCTTGGTGATAGCCCCAAACGTTTCGACGGTTGCGACCGGTTGAGAAACCAAAATATCAAATCGGCTGTTCTCATGACTGGCGTCTGACGATTTCAGTAGCATTGACCAAGGAAGTTGCTCAATCTCAGCAAACTTGTCTCGGGCTAGGTCTTGGTAATAAGGAAGGTCAACGAATTGAATAGATAGTCTTTCTTTTGTGTTCATTTGCTTAAATTGTGACAGAAACGTTGTCGCACTCATGGCGCATAGTGGAAAGCAAGAGTATCATATTTTCACAATAAAAAGTCGGACAATTATCCCTGAAATTACTGCGGGTTAAGGCGTGGTACAGGTTCAAAGAAAGTTCGTAATTCTGGAAGCTAAAATTATAAAGAGGTATTCAATGGCGGTTATTCGTAAAGAAGATGTGATCAGTAGTGTTGCTGATGCATTGCAATACATCTCGTATTACCATCCCCTCGACTTTGTTCAAGCCCTAGATAAAGCTTATCAAAAGGAAGAAAGCCAAGCGGCAAAAGATGCCATCGCGCAAATTCTCATTAACTCGCGCATGTCCGCAGAAGGTCATCGACCAATTTGCCAAGATACAGGTATCGTTACCTGCTTTGTGAACATTGGTATGAATGTCCAATGGGACTCTGATCTAACTGTTCAAGAGATGATCGATGAAGGCGTTCGTCAAGGTTATACCAACCCTGATAACCCGTTGCGTGCATCTGTGCTAAAAGATCCAGCAGGTAAGCGTATTAACACCAAAGACAATACGCCAGCTGTGGTTCATATCAATATGGTGCCAGGGGATAAAGTTGAAATTCAAATCGCAGCGAAAGGCGGCGGTTCTGAAAACAAAACCAAAATGGTCATGCTTAATCCATCTGACGACATCGCAGAATGGGTAGAGAAAACCTTACCTACTATGGGGGCAGGTTGGTGTCCACCAGGTATGTTGGGTATAGGTATTGGCGGTACGGCTGAGAAAGCGGCAGTACTTGCAAAAGAATCTTTGATGGAGCATATCGATATTCAAGAGCTTATCGAACGTGGTCCTTCTAATGCAGAAGAAGAGCTTCGCCTTGATATCTTTAACCGTGTCAACAAACTGGGCATTGGTGCTCAGGGTTTGGGCGGCTTAACGACCGTTGTCGATGTTAAAATCAAAACCGCACCAACTCACGCAGCTTCTAAGCCTGTGTGTATGATTCCAAACTGTGCAGCAACCCGTCACGTTCACTTCACTCTCGATGGAACCGGCCCAGCAGAGCTTACGCCACCAAAATTGGAAGAGTGGCCAGATATTACATGGGAAGCTGGCGAAAATACTCGTCGAGTGAATCTTGACACTATCACCAAAGAAGACGTTCAAGAGTGGAAAACAGGTGAGACTCTATTGCTCTCTGGGAAAATTCTGACAGGTCGTGATGCAGCGCACAAACGTATTCAAGGGATGTTGGAGAGTGGTGAAGGTTTGCCAAAAGGTGTCGACTTTAAAGGCAAATTTATCTACTACGTCGGTCCAGTAGACGCCGTTGGCGATGAAGCAGTAGGACCGGCTGGCCCAACAACATCAACTCGTATGGATAAATTTACTGACATGATGCTGTCTGAAACTGGACTAACTGGCATGATTGGTAAAGCGGAGCGTGGTCCTGCGGCGATTGAGTCTATCAAAGAGCACAAGGCTGTGTACTTAATGGCTGTTGGCGGTGCGGCATATTTGGTAGCTAAGGCGATTAAGAAAGCCAAAGTGGTTGCTTTTGAAGACTTAGGTATGGAAGCTATTTACGAGTTTGAAGTAGAAGATATGCCTGTGACGGTCGCGGTAGATTCAAGCGGAGCGAATGCTCACCAAATTGGTCCAGATACGTGGAAAGTTAAGATAGCGGAAGCAGAAAAAGTTTCTTAATCCGCTTAGAAAAAGTGGGTGTGTGAACGCATACTCACTTTTTTTTATCTATAATTCAGGCGTATACTAAAAAACATACTAGAAAAAGAACCAAGGAGAGAGCAACAATGCCTCGATTCATACAAATATTACAAATTGCGTTATTGCTAGTAGTGGGATTTTTCGTTGGCTACGATTTAATACTGCACGGTATCAGCATCTTTAATGAAAAATACGTCACCATGGCTTGTGTGCTGACGGTTCTGTTGGAAATCGCACTGTTCGTCATTTATAAGTTAATTGAAGACGATTAGGACGCTCTCAAAGTTTCACGTAAACCCCTGAATATTTTCAGGGGTTTTTTGTTCATGTTTCGTTAATCTCGTATAGTGCAAACTTATCCCATTAGTTTTATTGGAGTACGTTAAATGAGCCGAATTGGTCAAGAAGTATCTGATCTTCTGCATCGTAGTATGGACTCTCATGTTCGAATTGCCGTGACGGGTTTGTCGCGAGCAGGTAAAACGGCGTTCATCACTTCACTGGTTAATCAACTGTTGCATACCTCTACGCACGAGAATTTACCTCTGTTGGACTGTGCTAGAGATGGACGATTGATCGGCGCCAAGCGTGTCCCGCAGTCTAACTTAATGGTTCCACGTTTTGCTTATGATGACGCGATGAGTCAACTGCATGCAATGCCACCAAGTTGGCCTGAGCCTACGCGCGATGTAAGTGAAATACGATTAGCGGTTAAGTATAAGCCAGCAAAAGGGGCGAAACGTTTAATCAGCAAAACGTCGACTCTGTATATTGATGTCATTGATTATCCGGGAGAGTGGTTACTCGATTTACCACTACTCGATTTGACCTTTGAGCAGTGGAGTGAGTTGCAGTTTGAGAATCTAACGGGCATTCGCCGCGAATGTGCCCAAGACTGGCTGACTAAACTTGAGCAGTTTGATGCCACTGGAGAAGAAAACGAAAAGCAAATAGCCGACATTTCCGAGAGCTTTACTCAATATCTGTATGCCTGCAAGGAGCGTGGATTACATTGGGTGCAACCAGGGCGCTTTGTTCTTCCGGGTGAATTAAAAGGCGCACCAGTACTGCAGTTTTTCCCTTGTCAGGCTCCGTCAGACAAAGTCACGAAAACGAGCGGCTATGCGATGCTCAAGCGCCGCTATGAAGAGTATCAAACCAAAGTAGTGAAGCAATTCTACAAGAATCACTTTGCGACATTTGATCGTCAGATTGTGCTAGTGGATTGTTTACAGCCACTAATGGCAGGCTCAGAAGCGTTTCATGATATGAAAGATGCGCTGCAACAAATTATGAAGAGTTTCCGTTATGGACAATCTAGCTTACTACGTCGCTTGTTCTCTTCACGAATAGATAAAATTCTGTTTGCCGCCACAAAGGCTGATCATGTCACACCAGATCAGCACAACAACTTAGTGAGCTTGTTACAGCAAATGGTACATCCAGCGTGGCAAGATACTGCGTTCGAAAATATAGAAATGAGCTGCATGAGCGTCGCTTCCATCAGAGCGACCGAAGCAGGATTTGTAGGTAAAGGAAATGAGAGCAGTGCTGCGCTAAGAGGAACGACCTTGGATAATGAAACCATGACCTTGTATCCCGGTGATGTGCCAGCCCGCCTCCCAAAGGCTGAGTATTGGAAAAACAATCAGTTTGAGTTTACCTCATTTAGACCGCTTGAAACGGCGGTTGACGAACCTTGTGGGCATATTCGACTTGATAAAGCACTGCAGTATTTGATTGGAGATAAACTTCGATGAGTGATATCAAAGGTAGAAAAGTCTTCACTGAGGATACTTCCGAAATAGAATCTTCAGTGGATATAAACAGCCAAAAGCTGTTTGAACCAGAACAGGCGTTCATACCTGTTGAACATGAAGCAAATGATCAACAGGACGAGCTAGAGCTTGAAAGAGTAGTCAAAGGAAGCAGCAAAAAAGGCTGGATTGCCACTACTTTATTAACGGCATTTGCAGGCTTAGTTGGTTGGCAAGCGATAGATAACGTCGTGACTGCTGCCAATACCGGAGACTGGTTGTCTTTAGGTTGGTCAGGCTTGATTACCGCAGTAGCGGCAATGGGTATTGGGGCGTTTGGTAAGGAGCTGTATAAGCTTCGCAAGCTGAAAGACCACTTTTCGGTTCAGGAACAGGCCGAAGCACTGATTGCCAACGATGGAGTGGGGCAGGGTGAGAAATTCTGTCAAAAGCTAGCTGATGAGGCGGGGATACAACCTGAAAACCCTTCGTTTGACCGCTGGAAGAACAGTATTCACAGTGCGCATAGTGATGCTGAAGTGCTCAATATGTACCAGTCCATGGTACTGAAAGAGCAAGATAAACAAGCACTGGCTGCAGTGTCGAAGTTATCGGGGGAAGCGGCAATTTTGGTGGCTCTGAGTCCATTGGCTATTGCTGACATGCTTCTCATCGCTTGGCGTAATTTCCGAATGATCGACAAATTATCAGAGGTTTACGGCGTAGAGTTAGGTTACTGGTCAAGACTTAAGTTGTTCAAACTCGTATTAATGAACATTGCATTAGCGGGTGCCAGTGAACTTGCCATTGAATCAAGTGCGGATATATTGTCGATGAACTTGGCAGAAAAACTTTCAGCCCGAGCTGGACAAGGCCTTGGTGTGGGGCTACTAACAGCTCGTTTGGGTTTGAAAACGATCAGTCTAATGCGACCAATCCCGTTTCCAAATGAAGAGCGTCCAAAACTGGGTTCAATTCGTAAGTCTGTATTGGAAAGTTTGAAGAGCAAGCTTAGTTAGGCGTTTGTTCATTTGAATCAACTGAAATAGTAACGGCAGTTCTTGTCACGAGAACTGCCGTTATTCGTCTTAAAACTCTAAACCCAATTCTCGAAGTGCATTCTCCGCTTGTTGTGTATCGCTGAACTGAACGGCATGCAGTCCACATTGCACTGCGCCGTCGACGTTGTATGGCATGTCATCCAAAAATACGGTTTCTTCCGCGATAAGATTGTTGCTGTTGAGTAGCGACTGATAAATGTCAGCAGAGGGTTTGAGTACACCCAACTCAGCCGATACGGTAGCAGCTTCGAATAGTGGCCAGAAGTCATAACGATGCTTTAAGTGCTCGACAATTTCATGGACGTTGTCCGTTAATGCATAAATGTTGTAGCTGGCTTGTTTCAGGCGCTTAATGAGATCGACCGTACCAAAAATCTGAATTTGGGTTTCTTTGATGTAGTAGAAGAGTCTCTCACACTCAGCCTCAGATAGCCCCAATGCAGTTTGATATTCTTCTTGTGCTTGATGTTCGGTCAATAGACCCTTGTTAAGAGCCATCCAAATATCATGTTGAAAAATAGCTTTAGCCTTTTGCTCTGCTTCATGAGCACTATACCCAAATGTTAGTCGGACGATCTCAACGGGAGACCAGCGAACAATCACGTTGCCAACGTCGAAGACCACGTTGCGAATTTTACTTGTGTTCAATTTGATACCTCGTAGTAGGGACAATGTATCCATGAAAAGAGCCGCCATCTAGTTATAGCTGCTTGGTTTTTTCTATCAAAAAATCAATCAATACACGGACACGTTTAGCCTTTTGTGTGTTTTTATGAAAGTAGACATAAAGTCCAGAATATGGGTACCAATAGTCTTCTAAAATTGGTACCAGTTGCTTTTGGGCGATATGCGATTGAATCATAGGTTCGACAAGTCTGCCTATTCCCAAACCTTTTATGGCTGCATCTACCATTAAGTTCGTGTCATTAACAACCATGGAGGTAGGCATCTCCACCGAAAGCATCTCTCCCTGTTTGTTTAGCAATAGAGGTGCAATTTTGTTTGATGAGATGAATCGATACTGTATCAGCTTGTGATGTTTCAAATCATCTGGGCATGATGGTTGTCCATAGTGTTCTATATAGGCAGGGGACGCAAAAAAGGCTTCTTTCATAGAAGTCGTAAGTGGTCGAGCGACCATGCCTTCTTCCACTTTATCACCAAAGCGGATGCCAAGATCAAAGTTCTCGTTAAGTATGTCGATTGTGGCGTCAGAAACTGAAATTTCTAGTTGTATATGAGGGTATTGCTGACAGAATTCAGCGTAAATGGGCTCGATTAAATACTGATAGACAAACCGTGGCATGGTGACGCGAACCGTGCCAGTGGGTTCTCTGCTTAAATCGCTGACACTTTCGAAAGCCAAACTCAATTCGGAAATAGAATGCAAGGTGCGTTCATGCAGTAATCGACCTGCTTCAGTGACTTCAATGCGTCGTGTTGTACGTGTAAACAACGGTAGACCTAATTCTTGCTCTAAAGCTTTCAACGCATTGCTGACTGAAGGAGGTGCCATTTCGAGCTTCTTAGCCGCTCTGGTAATGCTACCTTCCTGAACGATCGTATTAAATACAATCAGTTGGTTGAATATTGTTCCGTTCATGATTAGGACCTAATACTATTATTAGCTTTAAACTAATAATTATTTAGCTAAAAGTCATCTAAAAATTATCAATGATACTAATTACACTACTCACATGTTAAGTCAGTAACCGATGAGAAAGTCATTATGAGCCAGGTTTTAGTTATTTCAGGTCATCCAAATTTGGACGCGTCAAATACCAATAAAGTTATTTTGAACCAATTAAGTGATCATTTTGATGACATTGAAGTGCGTCAACTAGACCGTTTATACCCTAACTATCAGATCGATGTAGAGGCAGAGCAAGCGGCTTTAGTGAAAGCTGACGTTGTTGTACTGCAGTTTCCGTTCTACTGGTACTCCATTCCTGCATTGCTGAAAAAATGGATTGATGATGTATTCAGCTATAACTTTGCTTATGGCGCTAAAGGCGACAAGTTAAAAGGCAAAGATTTGGTGCTATCGTTCACGATCGGTGGTCCTGAGGAGTCTTATACCCCGCTTGGCTATAACCATTTCTCAATTGAAGAGTTGTTAAAACCTTTAGAGCAAACCGCTTATCTTGCAGGAATGAATTACGTTAAGCCAGTTTACACTCATAGCATGGTTTACATTGCAGGCGTGTACAACACTCTGGAGGAGGTAGAAACTCGTGCTAGGAGTCATGCTGACCGCTTGCAAACGAGGATTGAAGACCTTATCCAATCACCAGAAAACCGTATTAGTAAGTTTGTGACTCAATGGTTCGCCCAGTTTGATGAACTTCCTGACTCGACTGATGATTTTACGCGTTATTTAAGCGCGGATATCAAATGGTCAGCGCCAGAAGGAACATTCTATGGTCATGATGGATTTAGAGATTGGTATTCCATCGTTAAGCGCACCTTTAAACCGGATTGCCATCATCAAATCGAGCAAATAGAAGTCCGTAGAGAAGGCAATCATTACGCAGTCGAACTCAGAATGCGCTTACTTGCAGACACCTATTCCGAGTCAACGCTGCGTGGTGAAAGCATTAACTTGCTGGTTAACGAAGTTTGGAAAGTAAGCTTGGACGGCACCAGAACCACTATTCATGACTATCACGTCGATCCAGTAATTTAGTATAAAAACAATCCAAGTGGAGCAGGGAGGCTTATCTTAATCCTTGCTCCCTTAGGCGCTTGTACAATGTATTGCGACTGACATTTAGTGCCTTTGCAGTTGCCGAAATATTCCTTCCATGTTCCTCATAAATATCAAGCCACTCTTGATTGTTTGATACTGGCTCTGTGGCCTGTTCAACCAAATTTGGGACGACTGCTAAGTCTGATGCGGTAGCGCCCAATATAGGTTGAATCGGCGCACTTTCATAAGGTTTGAGGTCATTTATGAAGTCATCAGGTAAATGTTCTGAGGTGATGGTTTCATCGCCCGCCATGGCGGCTGCAATTTGAATCACGCTAACCATTTGTCTGATATTGCCAGGCCAAGGGTGTTGTTTGAACATCGCCAATACTTCCACGCTTAGATTTGGTACATCGTTGCCGTATGCGTATTTTCTTAGAATGAACCGGATCAGAGCTTCTTTATCCGTTCGTTCCCTCAAAGCAGGGAGCGTGATGTTCAGGCCTGTTACTCGATAATAGAGATCTTGGCGAAACGTGCCGCGCTCTACGTCAGCTTTTAGGTTCCGGTTGGTTGCGGAAACTAACTTAAAATCAACTGGGTAAGAGGTTGTGGAGCCAAGTGGCGTCACCTTGCGCTCTTGCAGTACTCGAAGCAGTCGAGCTTGAACATTTATCGGCATGTCGCCAAGTTCATCAAGAAACAGTGTTCCCTTATCGGCTTTTCTAATTAATCCCACATAGCCTTTAGTGTGAGCACCGGTAAATGCCCCTTTCTCGTATCCAAACAGCTCGGATTCAACCAGTTCAGACGGAATAGCGGCACAGTTTACTGCAATGAGTGGGGCGTGACTGCGTCTACTTGATTGGTGCAGTGCGTTAACAAAAACTTCTTTACCCACCCCGGTTTCGCCATGGATCAAAATGGGTATATCGGTATCAAGGATTCGACTTGCTTGATTAATCGCTTTCGCCAATCTTGGGTCACCGGTATTCAACTGTTCTAAATCAAGTGGTCTGTCCGTTGGAGCAGCTATATCTGTGGTTTGTGGTACCAACCTAAAATCGAGTTGACGACCTTTTGGAATCGTTGGAGGTATGGTCAAGCCAAAATAATTAGACTGGCTACGAGAAGTTAGAGCAAATGGCGTAAAAGGAGGGTGCGATAGCACTTGCTCCATCTTTACATCGAACAATTGTTCCAAACGCTGCAACGCAAGATTCTGACCAAGTACCACTTCAGCGCGACGATTGGCTGAAACAATAATGCCTTCATCGTTAAACACCAACAATGAAGACCACTGACTATCAATGTTTTCAGGAGAAGTATTGAACCAAAATAGGTGATGGGTCGCTTGAAATCGACTAGCTATTAATTGGTTCTCAATGGCTTGTGACATCAGTTTTACCATACCAAGTGTATGAGAAGAGGGCATATAAGCGTCACTTGATATCGACAAAACGCCCGTCATTCTTCGGTCTGCATCAAACAAAGGTGCTGCGGAACCTGCCATAAATCGGTTTGAACTAAGAAAGTGTTCATCGTGAAAAACTTGCACAATGGAGCCCGTTTCTAAAGCCGTGCCTATGGCGTTAGTGCCAATTAACTGTTCCTTCCATTGCACGCCATTTTGAAAGACTTGTGGTTGATGTTGGGTAAAAAAACGTTGTTCTCCCCAGCTATTCAAGACCTGGCCTTTAGTATTTGCCAAGGTAATGAGGCAGTTACTGTTTGCCAATAAACTGTCGTAAAACGGCAACACTTTTTGTTGTGTAGTTTCTATTAAACCGGAGTGCTCTTCTGTTGTTCTCGCCAGTGAGGAGCCTGTCTCCATCTCTATAATGGGAGCACTGCTGTGTGACAACCCAGCTTCTCTACATCGTTGCCAAGAGTTTTTAATGATCGTGCTGTGTTTACTGTTCATTTCTACGACCAGCCAAATTAGAGTCAAAATACTAAAAGCGCGTTTGCGAACAAAGATTGTTCACCAATTGCTCAATAAACATATCACTGCTCTGAACAGTTTGAACACATTTAGTTAACAAATGTTACTTGGATCATAAAACGTTTTTGTAGGATAAGTGCTTTCTTTATATGGGTTTAGCGTTTAAAACTACGCTCATTCAATAGTTTATCGCATGCCTTGTAATTAAATTGTTACAATTTTCGCAAGTTGGCATGACTCTAGCAATCATGAGCAATATCGAAAACGACATTGTTCGAGATGAAAGGAGTTTTTAGTGTCATTAACACTTGAGCAGGTAAGCAAAGTAGTCGACGGCGAGCATCACATATCCGACGTGAACCTCACCTTTGAAGCAGGATCGTTTAACGTTTTGCTTGGGCGAACACTCGCAGGTAAAACCTCATTGATGAGATTGATAGCAGGTTTGGATAAACCTACGTCAGGACGAATTCTGGTTAACGGCGTTGATGTAACAGGGGTTTCGGTAAGAGAGCGAAACATCTCGATGGTATACCAGCAATTTATCAATTATCCGAATCTAACGGTATTTGAAAACGTCGCTTCTCCACTGCGACTTGGTGGCACACCTGAAAAAGAAATCATCGAGCGTGTGCACGCAACAGCAGACATGCTTCGCATTACTGAACATCTAAAAAAGCACCCATTAGAACTTTCTGGTGGTCAGCAGCAAAGAACCGCAATGGCTAGAGCATTGGTCAAAGATGCTGAAATTATCTTGTTCGATGAGCCTCTGGTGAACTTAGACTACAAGCTTCGCGAGGAACTGCGTCAGGAAATGCGTGAGTTGTTCAAAACCCGTCACACGATCGCTATCTACGCTACTACAGAGCCTAACGAAGCTCTAGCACTTGGCGGAACGACAACCATTCTCCACGAAGGAAAGGTCATTCAGTCAGGCCCGACCGCAGAGGTGTATCACACCCCAGATTGCGTGACCTCAGCCACTCTGTTTAGTGAGCCTCCTATTAACTTACTAAAAGGTGACGTTACTGAAAGTGAAGTCACCTTTGATCAAAGTGCTCACTTCCCGCTTAACCAGTCGTTAAGCAAGCTTGAAAAGGGTAGCTACAAGTTTGGTATTCGACCCAGTCATCTTAGTTTGTTACCGAAAAACGACGACGATGTTGAGCTGACGGTTCAAGTGGAAGTCGCCGAAATTAGTGGCTCAGAGACATTTCTTCACGTTCGTAATGCGCATTTTGAGTTGGTGCTTCACTTGGCTGGCGTTCACAGCTATGAAGTGGACGAAACCATCAAAATCTACATTCCAATCCACAAATTCTATGTATTCGGTATGGACGAAAAACTGATTCATGCTCCGATTAATGATGTGAGAGGTTAGTCAGTCATGGTCCAAATTACACTCAATTCACTGGCTCATACTTATGACAAACAGCCAAGCGAGTCGTCGCTGTATGCCATTAAAGAAATGAACCACGTTTGGAAACAAGGTGGAGCATACGCGTTATTAGGTCCATCGGGCTGCGGAAAATCGACACTACTCAACATTATTTCTGGGCTCATGAGTCCTTCGCAAGGTCAAGTGCTTTTCGATGACATGAAAGTGAATGAACTGCGCCCTCAGGATAGAAATATTGCTCAGGTTTTCCAGTTTCCGGTGATATACGACACTATGACGGTGTACGACAACTTAGCGTTTCCGCTGCGAAATATGAAGGTACACAAAGCTAAAATTCATTCCAAAGTGACGGAAATTGCCGAAATCCTCGAGCTGACCGCCGTGCTGAACAAAAAAGCAAAACATCTTACTGCGGATGAAAAGCAAAAGGTGTCGATGGGAAGAGGGCTGGTTCGTGATGATGTCTCGGCGATTCTATTTGACGAACCACTAACGGTTATCGACCCGCAGCTGAAGTGGAAACTAAGACGCAAGCTTAAGCAGATCCACCAACAGTTCAACAT
Organism: Vibrio sp. ER1A; assembly: GCF_000733315.1. NCBI lineage: Bacteria > Pseudomonadati > Pseudomonadota > Gammaproteobacteria > Vibrionales > Vibrionaceae > Vibrio > Vibrio sp. ER1A. The sequence continues at coordinate 207,186 of NZ_JPJA01000085.1, read as the reverse complement.
CACCATGATTTACGTGACCCACGACCAACTGGAAGCGTCGACGTTCGCAGATGAAATTGCCGTTATGTACAACGGGCAAATTGTGCAATTCGGTACACCAAGAGAGCTATTCGAAACCCCTAACCACACCTTTGTCGGCTACTTCATTGGCAGTCCTGGAATGAATCTAATGGAAGTGACACCAACTGAGGTTGGAGTGCGATTTGATGATGTCGATGTGCCGTTGTCGTCAAGTTATCGAGACGCTATTGCAAAGGCATCGAGTAACAATATCAAGATTGGAATAAGACCGGAATTTGTTCATGTATGGGAGAAAGAGAACCCTTCTGCTTTAAAAGCACAGGTATTGCATGTTGAAGATTTGGGTACTTACAAAATTCTCACTTTAAAGCTGGGTGAACAGCACATCAAAGCACGCCTTCAAGAAGACCAACATGTACCGAAAAGTGTCGCGTACATCAGCTTTCCAGAGCAATGGACAATGCTCTATGTCGATGAATTCTTAGTTAATGTAGGAGGCCACTAATGGACAAGGCAGTCAACAACAAGGCATGGTTTCTAGTTCTTCCGGTTTTCGCCTTGGTGGCCTTCAGTGCCATCGTGCCATTGATGACGGTAGTGAACTACTCGCTACAAGATATCTTTGACGCTAATACCGCCTACTTCGTTGGAACGGAGTGGTATCGAGAAACGTTAAATGATGAACGACTACACGGTGCGTTGCTGCGTCAGTTTGGATTTACATTTACGGTGCTGATGATTGAAGTTCCCCTTGGGATTATTGTGGCGCTCACCATGCCAACCAAAGGCAAGTGGTCGGTGTTTTGCCTAATCGTATTGGCTATTCCATTGCTTATCCCACTTAACGTCGTGGGTACTATCTGGCAGATCTTTGGTCGTGCGGACATTGGCTTATTTGGTTGGGCTCTAAACGGGCTTGGCGTTGATTATAACTATGCAGGTAATCCGGTCGATGCTTGGTTGACTGTGATTCTGATGGACGTATGGCACTGGACGTCACTCATCGCTTTGCTGTGTTATTCAGGTCTGCGCGCTATTCCGGATGCCTATTATCAAGCGGCCAATATTGATCGCGCCTCTACATGGTCAATCATCCGTTACATTCAGCTTCCAAAGTTGAAGAGTGTGTTATTGATTGGCGTGTTAGTGCGCTTCATGGACAGCTTTATGATTTACACCGAACCCTTTGTACTTACTGGAGGGGGGCCAGGTAACTCAACCACGTTCTTAAGCCAAACCTTAACCAAGATGGCCATCGGACAATTTGATATTGGTCCTGCTGCGGCTTTCTCCATCATTTACTTCTTGATCATATTACTCGTCAGTTGGGTGTTCTATACCGCGATGACGCACGGTGAGAATAAATAAAGGGATTTAACCATGACGAAGTCAAAATACACACGCTATACCCAAATTGTCGGCTTAGCACTTTATATCATCTGCTTGATGTTGCCGATTTATTGGCTGCTCAATATGTCGTTTAAAGAAAACCAAGAGATATTGGGAAGCCTGAGCTTCTGGCCAGAAAACTGGACATTTAAGAACTATCAAACCATTTTCTCCGACCCAAGTTGGTATATGGGATACGTCAATTCCATCATCTATGTGGTAATGAATATGTGTATTACGTTAGCAGTGGCACTGCCTGCGGCGTACGCCTTTTCACGCTACAAATTTGTCGGCGATAAACACTTGTTTTTCTGGCTGTTGACCAACCGAATGTCACCGCCAGCAGTATTTCTGTTGCCGTTCTTCCAATTGTATTCATCGGTAGGCCTGTTCGACACCCATATTGCGGTCGCGCTCGCTCACTGCTTATTTAACGTGCCGTTGGCGGTTTGGATACTTGAAGGCTTTATGTCAGGTGTACCAAGGGAAATCGATGAAACCGCCTATATAGATGGTTACAGCTTTCCAAAGTTCTTTATGAAGATATTTCTGCCAATGATCCGTTCCGGTATTGGTGTGACGGCGTTCTTCTGCTTCATGTTCAGCTGGGTTGAGTTGCTGCTTGCTCGAACACTTACATCAGTTGATGCCAAGCCTATTTCTGCGGTGATGACGCGAACCGTCAGTGCCTCGGGGATAGATTGGGGCGTGTTAGCTGCGGCCGGGGTACTGACTATCGTACCGGGCATTCTTGTCATTTGGTTTGTTCGCAACCACGTTGCGAAAGGTTTTGCACTGGGTCGAGTTTAAGGAGACACATTATGGCTTGGATGGCATGGACGACTCCGTCTGCACTGTTTTTTATTGGCATCGCACTGATTTTGTTAACGATGACCATTGCTGAAATTAAAGCGCCATGTATTGAGCGCAAAGGGTTTCTCCCAATCAGTACGACACGGGGAGACCGACTGTTTATTGGCTTGCTGAGTTCAGCCTATATACACCTTGGATTTGTGGGACTAACGGAGCTCTCTATTTGGGTGCCGTTTGCGATTTCCACGGTTTGGATTTTGACCGTTTTGAAATGGGGGTAATAACAACTTTCACCGATAAGTGCCTAACCATGCTCAACATGCTGTATTTGGCTGTAATGCCATAGGGCTCGCTTAGGTGTGACTAATAACGTACGAAACAAAACACTCATAATTGGAGTAAAACAATAATGAAAAAGGATATGAAGAAGTCTTATCTTACCCGCTGCGTTGCTTTGTCTATTGCATTCGCAGCACTCTCGCCAAACGCGTTTGCCGATATGGACGCGGCTAAAAAGTGGATGAGTGAAGAGTTCACTCCGACGACGTTGACCGCCGATGAGCAAACGAAAGAGATGCAGTGGTTTATTGATGCTGCCAAACCTTTCAAAGGCATGGAAATCAACGTTGCTTCGGAAACCATCACTACCCACGAATATGAAGCAAAAGTTCTTGCTAAAGCGTTCTATGAGATAACCGGCATCAAAGTGAATCACGATTTGATTCAAGAAGGTGACGTGGTAGAAAAGCTGCAAACGCAAATGCAGACAGGTCGCAATATCTATGATGGCTATATCAATGACTCAGACTTGATCGGTACCCACATTCGATACGGAAAAGTGGTACCAATCTCTGACTTTATTGAAGGTGACGGTAAGAGTGTGACTAACCCATATTTGGATCTTCCCGACTTCATTGGCTTGGATTTCACCACAGGTCCTGACGGTAAGATTTACCAGCTGCCAGATCAGCAGTTTGCGAACCTATATTGGTTCCGTGCAGACTGGTTTGAGCGTGACGATCTTAAAGCCAAGTTTAAGAAGGAATACGGTTACGAGCTAGGAGTGCCACTTAACTGGTCTGCATACGAAGACATTGCAGAATTCTTTAGTGAGAAGGTGAAAATGATCGATGGCGAACGTGTCTACGGTCATATGGACTACGGCAAAAAAGACCCATCACTAGGTTGGCGTTTCACTGACTCGTGGTTCTCCATGGCTGGTGCGGGTGATAAAGGGATTCCTAATGGTTTACCAGTTGATGAGTGGGGGATTCGTGTAGAAGGCTGTAGCCCTGTCGGTTCCGATGTGGCTCGCGGCGGTGCGACAAATGGTCCAGCGGCGGTGTATGCGACCACCAAGTATGTGGATTGGCTAAAACAATATGCGCCACCTGAAGCCCAAGGGATGACGTTTGGCGAAGCAGGTCCGGTTCCCGCACAAGGTTCTATCGCGCAGCAGATCTTTTGGTATACCGCGTTTACTGCTGACATGACCAAGCCAGGGCTACCTGTGGTTAATGAAGATGGCACACCGAAATGGCGTATGGCACCATCACCTCGTGGCCCATACTGGGAAGATGGCATGAAGCTTGGTTATCAAGATGCGGGCTCGTGGACATTCCTAAACAGTACGCCAGTGGATCGTCGTCAAGCCGCTTGGTTGTATGCTCAGTTTGTCGTGTCTAAGTCTGTGAGCCTGAAGAAAACACTGGTTGGTTTGACGCCAATTCGTGAGTCAGACATTAACTCTCAAGCGATGACAGATGCTGCTCCTAAGCTGGGTGGTTTGGTTGAGTTCTACCGCAGTGATGCGCGTAAACAGTGGACTCCAACAGGTACCAATGTGCCAGACTATCCAAAACTTGCACAGCTATGGTGGCAATATGTTTCTGAAGCGGCGAGTGGAGAAAAAACACCACAAGAAGCTCTGGACGGCCTAGCAGCAGCTCAAGACAAAGTGCTTAAGCGTCTAGAAAGAAGTGGTGCTCAGGGTGACTGTGGTCCAAAACTGAATCCTAAGAAGGATCCAGAATATTGGTTATCACAACCAGGTGCACCTAAAGCTAAGCTTGCAAATGAGAAACCTCAAGGCAAGACTATCGCTTACAAAGACTTAATCGCGAAGTAATATCGTTAAGTTGTTCATCAAAAAAGGCGACCTCTGGTCGCCTTTATTTGTTTACTTGCACATTTATTCACAAGGCGGAGCCAAATGAATTAGCGCCAATCCACCTTGCGAGGTTTCACGGTACTTCTTATTCATATCTTTGCCTGTCTGATACATAGTATCGATGACTTTATCTAAAGAGATGAGACACTTACTGGTTCGCTTAAGCGCCATGCGCGAAGCATTGATTGCCTTCATTGCACCCATGGCATTGCGTTCGATACAAGGGACTTGAACTAAACCGCCGATAGGGTCGCAGGTCATACCGAGTGAGTGCTCCATGGCAATCTCTGCTGCGATACACATTTGCTCGTTACTACCACCTCGTAGTGCGGTTAGGCCAGCCGCTGCCATGGATGATGATACGCCTACCTCACCTTGACAGCCTACTTCAGCACCGGAAATGGAGGCGTTGGTTTTGTAGAGGATACCGATGGCTCCGGAAACCGCTAAAAAGTCTTTGAGCTGTTTGGTATCAAGCTCTTTAATAAAACGATGGTAGTACATTAATACGGCAGGAATAACCCCCGCAGCCCCGTTTGTCGGAGAGGTGACCACTTGACCGCCCGCCGCATTCTCTTCACTTACGGCAAAGGCAAACAAGTTGATCCAATCCATAATTTCCATCGGATCATTTTCGATGGCGGCGTTTGCTTCCAGCTTTTTCAGTAGATTAGGAGCACGACGGGTGACGTTTAGCCCGCCATCCAAGATACCTTCAGTTTCAAAACCACGCTCCATACAACGCAACATGACTCGCCAAATCTGCTCGGCTTTATCATTAATGTCTTCAAGATCTTTGAACGCTAATTCATTGCGAAGTACCATACCACCGAGGCTCATGCCGTGTTCTTCTGCTAGCTCTAACATTTCGTCAGCGCTGCTAAACGGGAATTCGACACTGACGTCTTCTTCGTCTTTACCGTTTTGCAACTCATATTCTGTGGCAATAAAGCCGCCGCCGATGGAATAGTAAGTCTCAAAGCCAATGCGCTCACCTTGTTTATCAAACGCAGAGATGGTCATGCCATTTTCATGTAGAGGCAGATTGTCTTCATGAAACAGCATGTCCGTTTTGTAGTTAAACGGAATATGGTGAGTGCCTGAGAGAGGTAATACGCCATCTTCGATAGCATTTCTCATCGCTTGGTTTGCGCTCGAAATCTTAATAGTGTCAGGTTTGTTGCCCAACAAGCCTAAAATAGTGGCACGATCGGTGTGGTGACCGATGCCTGTCAGTGAGAGTGAGCCGTATAAATCAACTTGAACTCGAACCACATTTTCTAGAGAGTCTGCGATCAACTTAGTGAACTGATAGCCAGCAATCATTGGACCATTAGTGTGAGAACTAGATGGGCCGACGCCAACCTTATAAATGTCGAAGATGGACAACATAACCTATTACCTTATTACAGCAGTACTGAGCCAAGCCAGTCGGGGATATATATACAAATGACCACTGTGAACGCAGCGAAGGCAAATAGCCCGTAATGACTGGCTTTCGGTTTAGCGATCAAGTGCTTCTGTTTATGAATAAAGTCTAGCTGCTCGGGCGTTACTTCGCCCCATTTATAGCTAGCGGTCAATCCTACGACCATAAATACCAATGTCCCTATTGGTGCAAACCACGGCCACGCGATGTTCATTCCTTTAACGGCAAACACTGCAACCATGCTAACAATACTTCCGAGAATAATGCCTTTTTCGTTGGCTTTCTTAGACGCTATTCCTAACACAAAAGAGCCTAGACGAATACCTACAAAAATTGAGGTCAGACTAGCGATCGTCTTTAATACGGATTCGTTGGATACCGCCAAAATTGCCGGTACGACTACCGAAGCCGCCGCAACCAAACTCATTTTTCTCGCGGTACTTTCATAATGCATACCTTCAGCATCGGTTTTAATGAAGCGCTTATAGATATCAAATGTCGCTACGGTTGCCATTGAGTTGTAGGTTGAATCCAGTGTCGACATCGCTGCAGCTGCTAATGCTGAAATGATCAAACCAATAATAATCGGATTGGTGTGGTTAAACACAAAATCCAAGATGACTTCATTTTGGTTATCAAAGACTTGACCATCGTAAAACAGGTTGAGTAGTACACCTAAGACTGCGAACAGTAGATAGATAAAAAACGCGCCGTAGCCGCAAAGCAGCATCGACTTTTGGGCTGTATTGACGTCTTTCGTGGCCAGAGTTCTCTGGATAATAAGCTGGTTAGTGCCGTAAACACTCAGATGCAAAAACGCAACGGCAACTAACCCTGCCCAGACTGTGGTATCGACACTTGGATCCATACTCAGGTTAATGACGTTGAGCATCTCAGGTGTCGATTTCACACCGCTATCTATGTCGAAAATTAAAATAAAGAAGATAGCGATAGTACCAATGACTAGGATCAGCGACTGAAGCATATCTGTCCAAATGACCGTCGAAATACCGCCGGCATAGGTGTAAATAGCGGTGAATACGCTAATACACAAAATCGCTTGGGTAATGGTGATGGGTAACACCTGAACCAGAATTAGCGACACCGCATACAAGATGACACCTGCGGAGATACATTGCACCACAAGAAAAACGATAGAGTTGATGGTTCTGGCATAGATACCAAAACGCATCTCTAGATACTCATAGATAGAAGTCAGCTTGAGCTTGTAGAAGATAGGAACGAAAAACACCACGGTGAAAAAGATCACTAAAGGGTAGTTGAGGTGGATTGCCATCGCTTCCATCCCTGTTCCATAGACCCAACCTGGCATTCCGATGAAGGTCATCGCACTTATATAGGTCGCGAGAATGGATACTCCCGCTGTAAACCAACCGAATTGACGTCCACCTGTCGAAAAGTCTCCACCCGTTTTCAGCTTCTTGTTTACTAAGTAGCTGATAAATATGGTTGTTGTAATGTATAGGGCGATCACAACGAGACTTGGGTACGTAACCATTCTTGATTATTCCAAAATATCTTTTGCTTCAAATTCGGGTGGATTCTATCGTCATTGTAGGCGAATGATACAGTTCTGAGTCAAGAAATGTGAGATTTATCGACTAAACTGACTATAAATACATCAAAATGGCGAGTTTTGAGTGTTAGTGTGATCGTTATCACTAAAACTTGCACTTTGGGTGCGTATTCATTGGTTTTTGATATGGATCACGGATCTTTAAACCACAAAAAAAGTAAGATTCATCTCGCAGGACGGGGGCAGTCAAACAAAGTTTAGAAACACTGTGCTCGCCATTAAAAATACTATACCTAATTAAAATAAGGGTTTAACGGCTATGACCGCTAAAAAACACATGAGCGAAGTTCCAATGATCCAAAGGGTAGCTGCCTATTTAGCTATCTTGGTTGGTTACTTCTTTTACTGTTATAACTTTGTAATTATTGACTACGTACGCCCCTACATCGTTGAAGCGTACGACGGAATTAGCTTGTCGGATACGGCTCAGTTCTATACATGGCAGTCCGTTGGTGCCCTGATTGGTGCATTAAGCTGTGCTTGGTTCGCAACCAAGTTTGGTAAAAAGAACACCTTGATTGCTATTACTGCACTAAACGGTGGCGCAACCATCATCAATATGATGTTTACCGACTACGCGACATGGGCTGCAATGCGTTTCATCATCGGCCTATCGTTGGGTGGCTACTTCACGGTTGCTGTTTCATTGATGATTGGTCTATTCACACCAACAGTGCGCGGTAAGTTGACGGCCTTTGCATCTTCTATGTTCTCTGTCGCTTTGATGGTTATGGGTGCGTATGCAGCATTTATTACAAGCATCGATGCTCCATGGCAAAGCCTCATGTGGGTTGGCGGAGTGCCACCACTAGCGGCAGCAGCGCTAATGATCTTCGTTTTACCAAGCGACAAGAAAGTGATTGCTTACGGCGAAGAAGAGCAAGCGAAGGCTGAAGCTTCAACAGACGCTAACGTGACAGCGAAGAAAGGTTCTTGGGGCGAGATGCTAAGCAAGCCTTACCGCACTATCACTATTACGTGTTTGCTACTTGCAGGTCTGAACTTCTACGGCTTCCAATTCTTCGGTGGTTTCGTAACGACTTACCTACGTGAAGTTCGTATGTTTGACGGTGCAACAATCGGTCTTATCTTCTCCATCTCAGCATTTGGCTCACTATTTGGTGCTTGGTTCTGGGGTTGGGCGGCAGACAAGTTTGGTCGTAAGGTGAACGCATTTGGTTTCATCCTCGCCGGTATCATGGTGTCAATCTTCTTCATCGCACCGGGTGACAAGGTTATTGGCGGCCTGAACATGCTCGCTATCCTTGGCCTGATTTATAACTTCGGTCTGTCTTCATCAGCGGTATGGGGTGGTTACTTCTCAGAGCTATTCCCAGCACACCTTCGCAGCTACGGTGCAGCACTGTTCCACGGTGGTCGTATCCTAGGTATGTGGGCACCAATGGTACTTATCTTTATCCAAGAGCGTACCGACCTACAAACCGCAATGTGGGGTTCACCAATAGTATGGATCATCGCAGGTCTTCTATGGCTAACACTGCCAGAGACACTAAAAGGCGGCGTGTTCCACAAAGAGAAGAAAGCAGAAAAAGCGAGCGCTTAATCAAAGAGATTAGTCTTTAACGAAGCTTAGTTTTTAACGAACTTTGGTCTTCAACGAATTTAGTCGACAGGTAGATTCTCTCCGGTATCTGAAGATACCTGTCGACAACCCAACTTAATTACGAGTCCTGTTCCAACACCGACTCATCATTAATAAGAGAGATGATTATGTCTAAATATCAAGAAGCAAAACGCGTTGTACGTGAATACTTCGACGCAATGGAAAACGCAACGCACGAAAACGTTGCTGAAGTACTAAAAGCTCACACTTCAGAAGATTACCTATGGCGTGGTGTTTACCCATTCCGTGAGCAAGAAGGTGCGGAAGCGGCTGCAGAAGTTTTCTGGGCTCCTTTGATGAAATCTATGACTCGCATGCAACGTCGCCAAGATATTTTTATCGGCGGTGAGAACGAAGTAACGTCAGGTGAAATCTGGGTTATGAGCATGGGTCACTTCATGGGTCTATTCGATGCTGAATACCTAGGTATGCGTCCAACAGGCAAAATCATGAACATCCGTTACGCTGAATTCAACTGCGTAGAGAACGGTAAAATTACTAAAACAGGTCTTTTTCTAGACCTATTAGGTGTAATGGATCAAGCGGGTTGCTACCCACTTCCACCATCAACTGGCAAGCACTTTACTTACCCAGGTCCACGCAACCATGACGGCCTTCTATTCGAAGACGCTGCGCCAGAAGAGGGCGTTGCAACACTAGCACTAGTGAACAAGATGGTTGACGATTTATCGGCACTTAACGACAGCGGCGCTATGGGTTGCCCACCAGAAGTACTAGCGAAGAGCTGGTCTGAAGATATGATCTGGTACGGTCCATGTGGTATCGGCGCGTCTTACACAATTCCTCGTTACCAACAGCAGCACCAACTGCCGTTCCGTAACAACCTAAAAGACAAGAAGTTTAACGGCCACGTATGTCGTTTCGCAGAAGGTAGCTTCTCTTGCTTCTTCGGTTGGCCAAACCTATCAAACACGCCAATCGGTGGTTTCCTAGGTATGACTGGCGGCGAAGTTCGTGCGGACATGCAAGTCGTTGACGTTTACTACCGTGACGGCGACAAGCTATCTGAGAACTGGGTACTGATCGACCTACCATACTGGCTAAAACAGCAAGGTCTAGACGTGTTCGAGCGTACTTCAAGCATCCTTAACCCTTCTCTATAAGAACAATACCTACGGCTTGAGCGTCCTCTCAACCCCAAGCCTACTCCCAACCGATGCCACAGGATGTGGCATCGTTTTTCCTGATTATTTTTTAAACGGGCTGTTAGGCACGGAGGCTTTCTATTGCCTGTAAAGTAGGAAGCAAATGAAAAAGTCTGTATTAAGTGTACTAGTGGTAACTGCACTTACTTCTGCCTCTGCAATGGCCGCACACACTTTTACCAATGAAAATGGTGACTCTTTAACTATTGACGGTCGTTTTGAAGTTCGCTACCAAAACAAGGCACGCAATTTTGATGACAACGCTGGTGAGTATGAAGCTCGTACTGATGAGTTCAACAGCGGTAGTTCTCGTTTCGGTTTTAAAGGCGTTAAGCAACTTGAAAATGGTTGGCAAGGCTTTGGTCACGCAGAGTGGGGGTATAACTCTTCTTCGACTGCTAACGACATCTACAGTCGTCTTCTATACGCAGGTGTAGAGCACGAAAAATGGGGTAAAATCGCTGCAGGAACTAAGCAGTGGAGTACTTTCTATGATGTGGCTTGGTACACCGACTTAGGTCGTACCTATGGTTCACGTGGTACTGGTTATTACAACCTAGCTGATTGGGGTATTGCATCAGGCACAGGTCGTGCAGAAAACTCCATCACTTATCGCAACAACTTGGGTGGAGACTGGAAATACGGCTTTACTTACCAAACAACACGTAACGATGTTGCTCTAGCTGGCAATGCAACCGCAACATTGAACAACGGTATGGGCGCTTCTACCTCTTACTCGTTTGAAAATGGCCTGACGCTTGGTCTGGCTTACCACCAGAATGAACTCACGGATATCGAAAACGCGTCGAACATCAATGATGGTGACATCCAACGTATCGCGTTGTTGGGTGCTAACTACTCGCTAGGCGGTTTCTATGTTGGTGCGACATACAGCCAGGGCTCTAAATGGGAAGTAAACGACAACGCTGAATTTTATGATTCGCGTGGCGCAGAGCTTTACACGTACTACCACTTCGAAAATGGTCTACGTCCAACGCTTAACTTTAACTACCTAACTAGCACAGATGACAATGCGAATGGCTACGAGCGTCAAACCATTATTCCAGGTCTAGAGTATCATTTTACAAAGAACACCTTCCTTCTTTGGGCTGAATACCAGTTTGACCAAGGTAATGACCAATACGTTCAAGACCACTACGATAACCGCGATAACCAGTTCTCTGCGGGTATTCGTTACTACTTCTAGTGATTTGTTCCCGCAACCTTCAGTAATTTGGGAACAGGTAATTGCTGCAGGTTGATGGGTACAACCCATTTTAGATGGTATTTAAGCACTAAAGCCTTACATTTAAACGATGTAAGGCTTTTCTATTTATGCATACGTACCAATTTATGCTACATTTAGCGCAATTGGCTAGATGAATTAAACAAAATAAATGAATATTCCAAAACAGACGGTCACGTCAAAAGATGTCGCTAAACTTGCAGGGGTCTCACAATCGACGGTATCTCGCGTCTTTGTTGAGGGAAGCTCTGTTTCAGAGAAGACCAAACAAAAGGTGTTTGAGGCAGCAAAAGCGCTCAACTACCGCCCCAATGCGTTCGCGCGAAGTCTGACGACTAATCAATCTAAACTTATCGGTCTAGTCTTCCCAGATGCGGATTATCCCATCCACATGAAAACGCTGCAGCTCATCAGTAGCGAGCTGCAAAAAATTGGTTACTCAGCAGTGCTAATACCGTGGCAAGTTGATGGTGAGAATCAACACTCGATTCCTAATATTTTCCAATATCGAGTAGACGGCGTCATTGCCGCATCCGCTACGTTCAACACAGCGCTTTATGAAGAGTGTGAAGAGTTTAATATTCCTATCGTGCAATACGCCCGTGTCGTCGAGGGAACTAAGAGTAGTTATGTGATCAGTGATAACTACTCTGCAGGGCAAATCGCCGCACAGCGCTTTGCGGATAGCAAGTTGTCTGACGTCGTTTATCTAACGGGTGAAGTTCCTACTTTTACGAACCAAGAGCGTGTCAATGGTTTTTGCGATGAGTTTAAATCGCTGACAGGTAAGAATCCAAAAGTCGTTGAAGCCAACTACGATTATGGTGGCGCGCTAGAAGAGATCCGTGCATTGCTGAAGAGTGGGGCAAAACCACAAGGTGTGTTCTGCGCGACAGACAATCTTGCCATGGCTTTTATGGACATCGCCCGTTTTGAGTTTGATTTGAAGATCCCGGAAGATGTTCAGGTGATTGGTTTTGATGATATTCCACAGGCTACTTGGCTAAGCTATGAGCTGTCGACCTTCCGCCAAGATTTTACACGTCTTGCGAGAGAGTCAGTAAAAATCATTTCAAATCAAATCAAAGAAAAGGACTCAAGTTTGGTTCGCTTGATGGTTCCCGTACGCTTTATTGAGCGAAATAGCACTAACTAACCTCTAATATCTCTAAACTGACTATAATAGTCGTGGTCAGACCTTATCATTTGAGTGAATTTGCCTATCCTTTGGATAGGCAAAACTTATTTTCTTTTTCTCTAGCACGCTGTTAACATTGCGTCCGCTAAACAATTGCCCCCATTGTCTAAGGAAAAAAGATGGTAATACCTGAAAACAGCAGCATCGTGATTTTTGGTGCTTCAGGCGACCTTACTTATCGTAAGTTGATCCCTGCACTTTACCATTTGTATGCTAGCGACCAGCTACCTAAATCTTTCGCAATTCTTGGTGTAAGCCGCACTCAATATAGCGACGAATCATACCGAGAAAAGCTAAAACACTCCCTTCAGGAGATGGAAAAAACAGAACCTGAAACACTAGAAGCCTTCTGTAATCATCTTCACTATCAAGCCATTGATACTTCTGATACTCAAGACTACGCGAAACTGGCAACCCGCCTTGATGATGTTGCTAACCAATATGGTTTCGAGCAACGCAATACGCTTTTCTATTTGGCGACACCGCCAAGCCTTTATAGCATTATTCCTGCAAGTCTTGCTGCTCACGGTCTCAATGATGAAGCTGATGGCTGGAAGCGTTTGATCATCGAAAAACCATTTGGTTATGACCTAGCGTCTGCGCGTCAATTGGACAAAGAAATTCACGAGCATTTCCAAGAGCATCAAATCTATCGTATCGACCATTATCTGGGTAAAGAAACGGTTCAGAACCTATTGGTTTTACGTTTCTCAAATGCCATGTTCGAGCCGCTTTGGAATCACCAGTATGTCGACTATGTTGAGATCACAGGTGCCGAGTTCCTTGGTGTGGAAGAGCGCGGTGGCTACTATGATGGTTCTGGCGCGGTACGTGATATGTTCCAAAACCACTTATTGCAAGTGTTAGCAATGGTCGGTATGGAATCTCCAGCTCAAATTAACGCTGACGCTATTCGTAACGAAGTAGTTAAAGTGCTGCAGTGTTTGCGTCCTCTTTCTGATGAAGACCTGCGTAACAACCTTGTACTCGGGCAGTACACGGAATCTAACGTACGTGGTCAATTCCTACCAGGCTATCGCAACGAGCATGGTGTTGCTGACGACTCTCGCACAGAGACTTACGTTGGCTTGAAAATGTTTATCGACAACTGGCGTTGGAACGGTGTTCCTTTTTATGTTCGTACAGGTAAACGATTGCCGACACGTGTGACAGAGGTAGTGATTCACTTTAAACAAACACCGCACCCAGTGTTTGGTAAAGATGCGCCAGAGAATAAGCTGATCATCCGTATTCAACCGGATGAGGGCATTCAAATGAGCTTTGGTTTGAAAGAACCAGGTGCTGGTTTCAATGCAAAAGAAGTAAAAATGAATTTCCATTACGCATCACTGCAAGAGACACAGATGCTTACAGCTTATGAGCGTCTATTACTTGATGCACTCAATGGCGATGCTACGCTGTTCGCACGTAGCGATGCAGTTGAGGCATGTTGGGAGTTTGTTCAACCAATTCTGGACTACAAGCAAGATCCGCAATCCCTGTTTGGTTATGCGTGTGGTACTTGGGGTCCACAAGAGTCAGATCAGCTACTACATAATGATGGTCGCGCGTGGCGCTTCCCATGTAAAAACCTGACTGATACCGATTACTGCGAACTGTAATCACAAATAATGTCGAGCTAGGAGAGCTGCACAACTTGGCTCGACGAAAAGATTTCAAAGCAGCAAGTTAAGTTGCCGAATTGATGGAGAGAACAATGAAAGGTGATATTGGTGTAATTGGTCTGGCGGTAATGGGTCAGAACCTTATCCTAAACATGAATGACCACGGCTTTAAAGTAGTGGCTCACAACCGTACTGCTGCAAAAGTTGACGAGTTTCTGGAAGGTCCAGCAAAAGGCACGAACATTGTTGGTGCATACTCGCTAGAAGAACTCGTTGAGAAGCTAGAAACGCCACGCAAAGTGATGCTAATGGTACGTGCTGGTGATGTTGTAGATAAGTTCATCGAAGCGTTAGTACCACTACTAGACAAAGGCGACATCATCATTGATGGCGGTAACACAAACTACCCAGACACAAACCGTCGCGTTGCTGAGCTACGTGAAAAAGGTATCCACTTTATCGGTACTGGCGTTTCTGGTGGTGAAGAAGGCGCTCGTTTTGGACCTTCAATCATGCCAGGCGGCGCAGTTGAAGCTTGGGAAGCAGTTAAGCCTATCTTCCAAGGTATCTCCGCGAAAACTGATGCTGGCGAGCCTTGCTGTGATTGGGTTGGTAACGATGGTGCAGGTCACTTCGTTAAGATGGTTCACAACGGCATCGAATACGGCGACATGCAGTTGATTACTGAAGCGTACCAGTTCATGAAAGACGGTCTAGGTATGTCTGCAGATGAAATGCAGGCTGTATTTGCAGATTGGAACAAGACAGAACTAGACAGCTACCTAGTAGAAATCACCGCTGACATTCTTGGTTACAAAGATGAAGACGGTGAGCCACTAGTAGAGAAGATCCTTGATACTGCGGGCCAAAAAGGTACGGGTAAATGGACAGGTATCAACGCACTAGATCTTGGTATTCCTCTAACGCTTATCTCTGAGTCTGTATTCTCTCGTTGTCTATCAGCTCTTAAAGACCAACGTGTTGAAGCTGAATCTCTATTCGGTAAGACTATTACTCCAGTAGAAGGCGATAAGCAAGAGTGGGTTGATGCACTGCGCCAAGCACTACTTGCATCTAAGATCATTTCTTACGCTCAAGGTTTCATGCTAATGCGTGAAGCGTCAAACGAGAACGGTTGGGATCTAAACTACGGTAACGTAGCATTAATGTGGCGTGGTGGTTGTATCATCCGTTCTGCATTCCTAGGTAATATTCGTGATGCTTACGAAGCGAACCCAGATATCGCATTCCTAGGTTCAGATGAGTACTTCAAAAACATCCTACAAAGCAGCCTAGCAGCATGGCGTAAAGTAGCAGCGAAATCTCTAGAAGCGGGCATCCCAATGCCATGTACGATTTCAGCGCTATCTTTCCTAGACGGTTACACAACAGCACGTCTACCAGCTAACCTGCTTCAAGCTCAACGTGACTACTTTGGTGCTCACACTTATGAGCGTACTGACCGTCCACGTGGTGAGTTCTTCCACACAAACTGGACTGGTACAGGCGGTAATACGGCTTCAACGACTTACGACGTGTAATTCGTTATTAAACTAATAAAAAGCCTCGCACAGTTTGCGAGGCTTTTTTTGTTCCAATAGATTTTCGATAATACCATAACTATATAGTTTTAGAGTTGGCGCACACTCTGCTTTTTTTATTTGTAGTACCTTGTAATTAGTACTGTAATTAAATGCATAACCAACTCAAAGGAGAAGCTATGTCTCTTTCTATTCCAATTCTTGGCGCCGGTACTTTTCGCTTAAAGGGCGACGATGCTTATAAGTCCGTTGAAATGGCTTTGAATGCTGGCTATCGCCACATCGATACCGCTCAAATTTACGGCAACGAAAAAGAAGTGGGGCAAGCGATAGCGGATTCTGGAATTCCCCGTCAGGAGCTTTTTGTAACGACCAAAATCTGGATGGATAAGCTAGGGAAAGCGTCTTTTCTACCTAGTTTGCATGAGAGCTTGAAAGATCTTCAGGTAAACTATGTGGATCTGCTTCTTATTCATTGGCCACTTAAAGATGAAGCAGTGTCAATGGCTGAGTATTTGCAACAACTTAAGCAAGCTCAAGACGATGGACTCGCTCGTCATATTGGCGTGTCTAATTTCACTGTTGCGCAAATGGAGAAAGCAATTGAGATCTTAGGTGACAATGTGCTTTATACCAATCAGGTCGAAGTGCACCCATACCTGCAGAACCAACGCGTAGTGGATTACTGCCGTCAACACAAGATGATTGTGACTGGTTACATGCCTTTTGCGTATGGGGATGTACTTAAAGATGGTTCAATTAAACATATTGCTGAAAAACATCGAGCGACGCCTGCTCAAATCGTATTGGCTTGGATGGCTAAATGCGGATTTGTGACGATTCCATCATCGACTAAGCAAACGAATATCGAGAGTAATTTAGCGTATGTTCACGTTAAATTAGACGATGAAGATATGGAGAGTATTTCGAAACTGGATAGAGGTCATCGATTAGCCAATCCAGACTTCGCTCCTGAGTGGGACTAAGTTTCGACTGGGTGAAAACAAACGTCAGGGTGAGCCCTGACGTTTCTCGTTTAACGCGCTTACTTTTTCTTCATCATATTTGCTAAGTCTGCAAACGGATTATGCGTAGCGGCCTGATGGTTATCTTCTCCTGGTTTTACTTCGCTGCCGTATAAATCGTGCTCAGTATATTTTGAGTGCTCATGATCATGGCAGTACAAACATAGAAGTTCCCAATTACTCCCGTCTTCAGGGTTATTCGTGTGGTCATGATCTTTGTGATGAACCGTTAGCTCTCTTAGGTTTGAATAAACAAACTCCCTAGCGCAGCTTCCACATACCCACGGATAAAGCTTAAGGGCTTTCTCACGGTAATCGCTCTCTTTTCGTGCGTAGGCTGCACTGGTTCCAAAGTAGTCTGAAGACATATCGATCCTTTCATCGTATTAACCGAAACAACTAATGCTGAATGTACCACAACAAAAGTGGGTTCTAACTTGATTTCGGTAGCGTTTATCGCAATGTGTGAAACCCTGAATAAATGCGAGTGAACGTTGTAAACCAGCACGCTGCACCGAAGACGAAAGCAATGGTAGCAAAATGTTCAGGTAATAAGCATAAAAGAACAAAGCAACCAATGGTCTCGGTACCTTCGGTAAGGCCACTCATATAATACAAAGATTTATGACGATAAACTGGATTCTCAATACCGCGTTTACCTGCCATCACAGCGAATGCCAAAAAGCTAGTTCCAGTGCCGATAAAAGAGAAAATCAAAAACGCGCCAGCAATGGCATTCTGCTCAGGGTTGGCAATAACAAAACCAAACGGTATCAATGAGTAGAATAAGAAATCTAAGCTTATATCTAAAAAACCTCCGGCATCTGAAATTCCTTGAATACGTGCTAAAGCGCCATCAAGACCGTCGCAAATTCGGTTTAACAAAATAAATATCAGGGCGATGGAATAATGCTCAAACGCTAAAGCAGGAAAAGCAAGGCAACCCAAAGCGAAGCCAAATAGTGTAGTTTGATTCGCTGTTATCCCTAATCGGTTAAGCACTCGTGCCGATTGAGATAACGGCCAGCGAATAACTTTGATACTAATTCTGTCTAACATGCTGCACTCTCCCAAGGCCATTTAAGGACTTGGCTGCCATCAGGAATATCATCCTCATCATGTGTGACCATTAAGGCAGGAATATTGGCACTGCGAAGCTGCTCCACAACCCAATCTCTGAATTGAACCCGCAGCTCTTTGTCGAGTTTACTGAATGGCTCATCAAGTAGGGCTGCCTTTGGTTCAGCGAGCAGCATTCGTGTTAAGCTGATGCGGGCACGTTGTCCTCCGGATAATTGCTCAGGGTAATGATTAGCCACACCATTGAGTTGGATACTAGCAAGAGCGTTCATTGCATGTTCTTGTCGTTCAGCCCCTTTAATTCGATTAGGCAAGGCGAAGGCAAGGTTCTCCCATACATTGAGATGAGGGAACAGCAGGTCATCTTGAAACAAAATTCCGACTTGTCTCTTGTGTGGTTCTAGCATGTCGATACGTTTGTCTTCGAGTAAAACTTGTCCTTGGTATACAAACTCCGACGACAGATGACCCGCAACGACGTCAAGCAGCGTGGATTTTCCACAACCACTTGGGCCCATTAGCGTCAATATCTCGCCCTGTTTTATGTTGAAACTGCAGTCAGAAAACAGCACCTCGCCTTCCTTCTTACGGATGGTGAGGTTTACCAGCGATAGTGTCATTAAATAAAAGTCCTTTGATCTTAATTCGTCGATAACGAGAGTGAATGCGATTAACCAATACGGCAACAGAGAAAAATAGTAGTGGTAATAAGGCTTGGAAGAGTGCATAGATGGCGGTGACTCTGCGATCGAATCCACTCGATAGGGCTACCGCTTCGGTTGTAATAGTGGCAACTCGACCCGCTCCTAATACCAGCGTAGGTAAGTATTGAGCAAGACTCACACTAATGCCTACCGCCCATGCAAATACCATTGCAGGGAAAAGAAGCGGCAATTTGACATGCAGCCAAGTATGAATAGGGCTCTTCCCAAGGCTCAGTGATACCTGGGTAAACTTACTATTGAAGCCGCGCCATGGCCCATCTAGTGCAAGGAAAACAAACGGGAAGGCGAAGAATACATGTGACCAACAAACCCAAAGCAAATAACTCGAATCACTAAGCAATAGCGTGGTAACTTGCAATCCGAACAGGATACTTAATTGCGGCAATAGCATGGGAATCGCAATGACGTAACCTGGGATATGTAAGCGATATTTATTGCGATACTCATGTCCTACAACAGCAAGTATGAGAGCAATCGTTGCCGAGATAAGCGCGATGGTTAAGCTCTGTGCCATCACTTCAAAAATACCGTCCCATTCGTATTCCCAGAAACGCATTGTATAACGGCTTGGTAAGACGTCCGGAAAACGCCAGCGCTGCGCAAATGTCCAAACGACCGTCAGAGGTATCATGGCGGCAACAATGGATACAAGTACAGTGAATATTGGTTTGCCAGGAATATGCAGCGATGTACGACCTGAATATTGCCATTGATTGCAAACGGTAACGACGAGATGCTCGATAAGACGAGCGATACCAATCAATATTGAGGCAATAGCAAACAGCACAACAGCACCAGCACTGGCGCGGGGAAGCAAGCTCAGGTCGGGGTCATTGAACCATTGCCAAACTAAGACCGCGAAGGTTGGCGGGTTAGTTGGTCCGATAATTAAAGCAACGTCGACGACGGATAAACTGTAGGCAATCACTGCGAGCATCGGGAATCGAATCTTAGTAAACCATTGTGGAAGTATGATTTTCCACCAAGCTGCACTTTCTGTGTATCCTAGTGATGCAGCGATACGCAGTGATTCACGGACTCTAAGTTGTCGTAGTATTGGGATGCTCATCAGCAGTATAAACGGCACTTCTTTGAGGGCTAGCATCAACGTCAAGCCAACGCCATAAGGATCCTTGACTAGCCAAGCTGAACTGGCAGAGTTTGCGTTTAGGTCCATTCCAAAAAGGTCAACGAAGGCTCTCGCGCCAAATCCGGTAGGAGAAAACAGAAAAGCAAAACCAATAGCAAAGGCGACGTGAGGCAGAGCAAGTAAAGGAGATAGCGATAGTTCGATTCGCTTCCACCATCTACTGTTCCAACAAGAGGCAATAATGGCAAAGGATAAGAAGCAGGCGAGATAGCTGCTCAGTATTGCGGAGCTAAATGTCAGCAAAATAGAAGTTTCTACGCCCTGCCATGCAAAGACCTGATTGAATCCGGCTAAATCAAAATGATGTAGACCTAAAGGGGGGATATAACCCAAAGAGGATACCACCACCCCAAGTAAACCAGGTACTGTAGGGAAAATGCAGACAACGACTAAACAGACGTACAACAGTCTAAGCATAATCTTATTATCTCGTAAGCCGTTAGCTGCCGTAGCGCTTGAGCCATTCTTGCTCAAGAGCGCTCTGCCAGCTTGGGTGAGGTTCGGCGACAGACTTAAATTGTTGAGTTTTCGCCGCACTGCCAGTGAGATATTGTTTGCTGAGTACCGAAGGGTCACCCCAAATTGCGATATCACCTTTTCGCGATTGCGCTTCTGGACTTAGTAGGAAGTTAATAGCGACTAGAGCCCCCGCTTTAGCATTAGCATTCCAAGGGATTGCAAGAAAATGGATGTTGGACAATGCGCCACTATCCATTGCATACACAGTAGTGGTATCGCTAAGGTTACCATTCGCTTGAGCAGAGTAGACAGCGTTTGGATTGAAAGTAATAGCGAGATCAAGCTGACCATCGTCTAGTAATTGGATTGTTTCAGCGGTTCCGGCAGGGAATTGTTTACCACCACGCCATGCAACCTTATGAAACTCATCCAGATAATCCCAAAGCGGCTTGGTGACGCCTTGAAAGTCAGCTTTTGAAACGGGCTTTGCTAACGCAGGATCGTTATCTGTAAGGTCAATTAACAGAGATTTCAAGAAGCTAGTACCATGAAACTCGGGCGGTTTAGGGTAGCTTAACTTATTCGGAAACGCTTTAGCGTAGTTGAGCATCTCCATATAAGACGTCGGTGGGTTATTGAGAGTTTGTGTATCGTGAATAAACACGAGTTGACCCACTCCCCAAGGCGCTTCAAGCCCCTCTGTTGGTTCTGAGAAGTCGCTGTCAACGGGAAGCGATTTATCGACGTATTGCCAGTTCGGAAGATTGGATACAAAAGGTCCATAAAGTAGGGCGTTGTCCTTCATGGATTTGAAGTTCTCACCATTAATCCACACCATATCGACACTGCCACCATCATTTTTTCCTGCTGCTTTTTCAGCGAGTAAACGAGAGCCAGTTTCGGCGATGTCGGTGACTTTTACGTGATTAAAGTTAACGCCATATTGGTCTTTAAGTTCTTTACCTGCCCACTGGAGGTAACGGTTAATTTCTTGGCTACCTCCCCATGCGTGAAAATAAACGGTTTGACCATTAGCATCGTCCAGTATGCTAATCCAGTCCATATTGGTTTGGTTTGCACTCAAAACGGGAAACGATAAAGCTGAGATGGAAAGCGCGAGAGTAGAAAGTACTGTGGATTTAAATCTTTTATTATTCATTCTGTTATCCGTTAAATATTGTTTGCGGCGAACCTTGCCTAGTTGTTAATAAATGATACTAAAGGTTGGCCTGTGATAATCAATAGCCTTATTACCATCTATAGAGGTGAGCCTTGAAAAAACCATCAGCCGCATAAGACCGAACAGAAAGGAAAGAAATTTCAGCGCGATTAATAAAGTTAATTCCAAGTAATTAGAGATGTCGTTGCTATGTCCACCAACTATCTTGAGTATAGTGTCAAAATTGATCGAGTAGCTGTTGTAGCTCCGTCGTAAATGGAGCTCTACACGAATGAACAAGCTGGCCACTTTCCAATACATCGATACGCACATGGGGGCACTGTAGACAGGAATGAAAGCACCGAATCTCATCCATGATCATATTTACGTGGTAAAACTCTACTTCAACTTGTGCAAAGGGCGTTTCTTCTAGGTCGTTAAATAACCTTAATTGAGTTGACATATCCATACGCCTGCTTGTTTTTAACTAAGGAATATCTACATGACCGTCAGTAGTTGGAATTCCTTTCATACAAATTTTACGTAGGGCGTTACTTTTTATTGATCACTCCGTTTCGAATTAAACCTCGCTTAACGCTTTGGCAAAGTTTGCCGAATCGACGAAGTTCCTCAAAATTAGGAGCTATGCCACGATTTAGAGAGGATTCCCAGTAACTAACTTCAGTTTCCACTAGTTCCATAAGCTTTTTCGGGCAGCCAATACAGGAATTCTCTGGACCACAGACGAAAGTGTCTTCAGCATAAAGGGGAAGTTCTTCTTTTACGGCTTGAATCAATTGTTGAGTTGCTTCAGTCAAGGATGGTTTTACGAGCATTTCACAGAACTAAAAGGCGGGACAAGTAGGCATCATAATTGAGCAATTCGAATGACAACATCCTACTAAGGGGTTAATTCATACGGGTGTATATTAGTGTCTCATTTTTGAGTAATTGGTTAATAATGGGTTTGTAAGCGCAGTGAATTGAACTAGTTTGATTCAGTATTAAATGACTAATAAAAATAACAGAGTAGCTTGTCACCCGTCAGTGCTTTTTTGTCATTGGCTTGCTTTGTTTTATATAACTGCTTGATTTAAAGCGAGAATGGTATGGATAGATATTCCGCTAAATTTGATCAATCGATTCATCGTCTTTTTGATATCACCCCAATACCCACGGTAGTGACATCGGTAGATGGTGGGTTGGAGTATACAAACCCTGCTTTGCATGCATTTCTTGGTTATAGCCAGAAAGAGCTAATGTCGTCTGAAGTCGTCATAACTCATCCTGAAGACTTGCACATTAACAAGAAGGTACGGGCCCAATTGGTGGAAAATCCGACGCAGTCGGTCCAAGTACACAAACGTTACCTCCACAAAGACGGACATTCTATTCCCGCTTTACTGAATATGGCTGCCGAGGTCGATGAATATGGAAATGCCTGCCGCTTTTTATCACAGATAGTAGATTTATCTGGAGTCCGTCAATCTCAGGCTGCTGAGTTGCTGTTAGACCAACTAGTTCAGAAGTCCCATGATGCGATTTATGTTGTTGATAGAGAGTCTGGACAGATTTTAAATTGCAATGAATTGGGATATAAGCGACTCGGGTACACTAAGCAAGAGTTACTAAAGTTAACGGTTCCTGATATCAACCCGATGTTCAGTAAAAATCTGACGTGGGGAGAGCACGTTAGGAACATGAAACAGTCCCCTCATCAGTTTGTTGAGGCCACACATCGGCGCAAGGACGGTAGTGAACTACCTATTGAGGCTAATGTCAGTATGGTCGAATTTAATGGCGAGTACTATCTATTGGCCATAGTTCGGGACATATCAGAGCGCAAGGCTAGGGAGCAACAGGTAATTGAAGCTCAAAACTTGGACCCGCTCACTAATCTTCCAAATCGTAGGTTGTTGAATGCCAAACTCGAATCTGTAGTATCGGAATCCAGTAAACGGCTTGAGAAATTAGCGTTTATGTACCTCGACATAGACAATTTCAAACAGCTGAATGATCATTATGGGCATGCAGCTGGCGATCAAGTTTTGGTTTGTTTGGCCAGTAGGCTCAGAGACTTTACACGCCAGTCAGATTTGGTTGCTCGATTAGGAGGAGACGAATTTTTGATAGTACTTCCTGGTCTGAATAGTCAAGAGCACGTTTTGGGTATAGCGAATCACATTCTTCAGGTGGTTTCTCATACTATTTTGTTGCCTAGCGGTGAAGAGATACAACCCGCATTGAGTTTAGGCGCCACACTATGCTTCAGTTTTGATTTAGATTTATCAGATGCTATTTCTACTGCGGACAAGGCGATGTATCAAGCGAAAAAGCAAGCTGGTTCATCTAGCCACTACATAAGCTCGAAGAATTACCCGTTCTGATTGTTACAAAGTATTTTACTCCAATCTAATGTGTCTTCTGCTTTGATGAGAGAAGAAGCTGTCTATGTCATGAGTATGTAGTTTTTGTAAAAACTATCTTCATATCTATGTCAATGAAGGCTGGTGATTGCTGGAATGATATATCTTGTGGGCGGCTTCTTAGCGCTTTAGGCGTTTTGGTGAGCTAAAAATCATACTGGATTTAAAACTGAGGGCAGGTAATAAATTTTACAAAAATTCTGAGCTAACTTGCGAATATTATTCTAGTTTGTGGGTAGGGGGAAAGAAACCTTTCTGCTCCGTGTTGACACCGATGTTTCAAATGACGAGTTGTAGTCAAGATTCCCTAAATCGGTGGTTCAATGGAGTGCTCACAGAATAAGGAGTCCGTGAGATGAATAAAACTATGTCACTGCTGTTTGCGTCTTTAGCCTTGAGTTCATCGGTGTCTGTCGCGGCGTTGGTGACACCAAACCCACCCACACTTAATGCCAAAGGCTACGTTCTCATGGACTATCAGTCCGGAGCTATACTCGTGGGAGGCAACCAAGATGCCGCTTTAGCGCCTGCCAGTTTAACAAAATTGATGACTGCTTATGTAGTTGGTAAAGAAATCGAAAACGGCCGCACTTCTTGGGATAGCAAAGTAGCGGTAAGTGAGAACGCATGGTCAGTTAAATTTCCAGATTCTTCCAAAATGTTCATTAAGCCAGGTGACAACGTCACGGTGTCGGACCTACTACGTGGTTTGATTGTTCAATCAGGAAATGATGCCGCGGTCGCACTTGCCGAACATGTAGCCGGGACGGAAAGTGGTTTCGTTGCCTTGATGAATCAATGGGCAGTGAACTTGGGTATGAACAGTACTCAGTTCATTAACGCTCATGGCTTAGATGGGCAGGGGATTCACACTACGCCAAACGATATGGCTATATTGATGAGAAAGATCATCGAAGATGTGCCTGAGGTTTATGAAATATACTCTGAAAAACGCTTTGTTTGGGCGGATATTAAGCAATACAACCGTAATCGACTGCTATGGGATAACTCTCTTAATGTCGACGGTGGAAAAACCGGATATACCTCAGATGCAGGGTATAGCTTAGTTAGTTCAGCGACACAAGGGCAGATGCGTCTGATTTCCGTAGTTATGGGGACACCGAGTACGCAAACTCGCGTGGAAGCATCAAGACAGCTACTCAATTACGGTTTCCGTTTTTATGAAACAGACCAACTTGCCGTAGCGGACGAAAGTGAAGCGACGATTAGAGTTTGGAAAGGGAAAAACGCCAATATTGACGTGGGGTTTGACCATGATGTTTATGCGACTTACCTGCGCGGTAACAGCCGTGGAGTGACGAAGGAAACCGAAATCTACGCACCGTTGGTTGCTCCCGTGAAACAGGGGGATATCATTGGTAATGTCACTTGGAGTGTTGGTAATGATGAAATTGCCTCGGAGCCTCTGATTGCCATGTCTAATGTAGAGCAAGGCTCTATTTTTAAACGAGCATGGGACTCTGTTGTTCTTTGGTTTAAGTCTTTGTTTTCTGATACAAAAGGGTTGTGGGAGAGCTAATTTTTCTAAATTAGCTAGAAAAGAGGTTCCGGTACTTACTTCCTTGAAAGGTAGGTACATACCATCCATTTACCTCCGACCTTTTGGCCTCCAATAACCGTCGCTCCTGCTATCATTGGTGGTAGCAATCCGTTAGGTAGCCACAAAATGAAGCCGTGCAATGCACTAGTTGTTACATTGCACGGCTATTTTATTGCTGAGCGTCTAAATTAAGAATGGTGATAGCGTTGGCGACGCTAGTCGCTAGTATGTCTACCGCTCCGGTGCGCAAAGCCCCAACAATAGACAGTGGTTTACTGCTTTCTGCAGCAATGGCGATTACCTGTGGGATTTTTTGCTTGTTGGTTTAGAGCAGTTAGATTGGCAGAACCATCTTATGGCTTTCAAAAAGGGACTTCTATAGAATGGCGACAAACTTAACCTAGGATGCGCTAAAAGCGGATGAATAGTAGTCTCAAATACATTGCGGGGTATCCGCAAAACCTTATTGAACAAGTATCTTCACTAATAGAAAGCGGACGTTTTGTCACGTGGTTTGAAAAGCGTTATCCCGAACGTCATCAAATCCAAAGTGAAAAAGCCTTATTCGACTACACCATGGATATCAAGCAGCGCTACATGAAAAAAACAGCGCCGATTTCAAAAGTCATTTGGGACAACAAAATTCACTTGATAAATAACGCGCTTGGTTTGCACACCTATGTGTCCCGCTCTCATGGCGGCAAGCTAAAATCTAAGAACGAAATTCGCATTGCTAGCGTGTTTAAGCATGCGCCGGAGCCGTTGTTGCGGATGCTAGTGGTGCACGAACTTGCTCATATCAAAGAAAAAGAGCACGACAAATCGTTTTACCAATTATGCTGTCATATGGAGCCTGACTATCACCAGTTAGAGTTCGATGCGCGCCTATTTATGATCTATCAGGAACTTAAGCATGAAGCCCGACAACAATAAACGTGCTCAGAGCAAATCGGGTCACACTAAGAAGAACAAAAAGGTGAGCTCAGAAACCACGCTAGTTAAGCGTCATGCAGAGGGTCTTCACAAAGACAATTTACACGATGGACGCTACGATTTTGTAAAGCTCACGCAGGCACTCCCTGAACTGAAGGACTATGTTATCAGCAATCCTAAAGGGGAGGCGACGATTATATTCTCTGATCCTGCTTCGGTTAAGCTCCTCAATCGCGCTCTGCTCAAGGCCTACTATGGTATAAACTTTTGGGACATTCCTGAGAGTTACTTGTGTCCTCCTATCCCCGGCAGAGCAGATTATGTTCATCGACTTAATGAGTGGCTGCAATATGACTTAATGCGAGAGCAGTCTGAGAAAGCTCGTCTTAAGGTTAAAGCGCTTGATATTGGCACTGGCGCAAACTGCATCTATCCGATTGTTGGTGCGACGCGTCATCACTGGAATTGGATAGGATCGGATATCGACCCTGTCTCGGTGAGTTGTGCCAAAGAAATCGTCAATAATAACGACAAACTGGCGCGGAAAATTGAGATTCGTCATCAGCAAAACAACAATCATATCTTTGCTGGTGTGATTGCTCCTGATGATTTCTTCGTCGCGACCACTTGCAATCCGCCTTTCCATAAATCGATGGAAGACGCGCAAAAAGGCACAGAGCGAAAAAACAACAATCTCTCGAAAAACCAAAAGTCGCGTGGTCAGTCCGGTGCGACCAAGTTGAATGGGAAGCTCAATTTTGGCGGACAAAATGCAGAACTGTGGTGTCCCGGAGGAGAGGAAGCATTTGTCCTCAATATGGCTCAGGAAAGTAAAGACTTTGCATCACAAGTGATTTGGTTTAGCACCTTACTGTCCAAAAAAGACAATATCCGCCCACTCAGAAAGCGTCTAGAAAAACTAGGTGTCTCTGAAATCGTGATTCAAGAAATGGCACAAGGGCAGAAGAAAAGTCGTTTCTTGGCATGGACGTTCATGTCGGCAGAAGAAAGACAAGATAGGGTCAAAGCACTACTTTAATACGTTAACTTGCTCAAGCAACGCTTGGTACTTGTTGACTAACATCCAGTTCTCCGATTTTCGCTCAAGCTCGATTAATAACACGAGGTTGTTTCGCTGATAACCATAACGTTGGCTAAAGTCGAGCAATCTCAATCGAGCTTGATGCAATTGGTCCTGTTCTATTTCTAACGCCGCTAATTGTAAACTAGAGGTTGGACGCAGCGGTTGGTGTTCAACTGACTTGCTGAAATAGTATTTGGCTTGATGACTCTTTCGCGCTTTTAGAGCGCATAACCCCGCATTTTCATAGGTTTCGGCGACAGCATAATAATTAGGCTTGTCGATCGCTTGATTAAATAAGACATCAGCCCTTTGAAATTCCCCTTGCTTACACAAAAAAGTACCATAGTTATTGTAAACATTGCCGTTGTTTGGATGTTCATCAAGTGTTTTCTTGTATAGCTCTGCCGCTCTATCAACTTCTCCGACTACATCGAGATAGTACGCTAAAGACAAACTGCTTTTGTAGTAGTGGGGTGCATATTTCATGGCTTTTTCTAAGCTTTGACGTGCTTTGGAATACTGTTCAAGTTTGACGTAGTTAAGACCCAAAGCAATACGTGTATCAGCCATATCTATGGGGCTGTGTTGAGCATTGCTATTATCCTCATGCACGGTAACACAACCACTTAATATCATCGATGCGAGCATTACGATATGAGTATGGATTTTCATAGTTCTGTCCCAAATTCCTAAATGTCATACTGTGATTTTGTTCCGATCATCATAAGTAGATGCCGGAACTAACGTAGGAAAACGGGGTAACTGTGCGAGCGAATCGTCAAAACTCAATGATGGTTGTGAAGTGCGTGCAAATCATTTTGCTTATAAAGTAGCCATTTAAGATAGAATAATGACTCTAATCTATATCTATTGTGTGAACTTCGTTAGAGTACTCGAGACAAAATAAATAGGTGTAATAGCAATGAGCACAAATAACAAACCTTGGTTAAAGACGTACCCCGATGATGTTCCTGAGTTTGTCGATATCGACCAATACACCAACATCAATGAGATGTTCGTTAAGCCGTTCGAGCAATTCGCGGACAACACAGCGTTTGTCAACATGGGACATTCACTCACGTATCGCGACTTAAACGAGAAAAGTGATGCCTTTGCTGCCTATCTTCAGAACGAACTTAGGGCGAAAAAGGGCGATAGAATTGCTCTGATGATGCCGAACTTACTGCAATATCCGATCACCATTCTTGGTGCATTGAAGGCAGGACTTGTTGTGGTTAACGTCAACCCACTTTATACGCCAAGAGAACTTGAGCATCAGTTGCGTGACTCAGGTGCGACGATCATTGTGGCAGTGACTAACTTTGGCAACAGCTTACAACAGGTGATTGCTAAGACCAGCATCAAGCATGTCATCTTGACGAGCATTGGTGATGAACTTGCGCCACATAAACGAACGCTAGTAAATTTTGTGGTTAAGTACGTGAAAAAAATGGTGCCTAAGTACCATTTGCCAGGGGCGATTTCATTGAGACGTGCGCTTACTGACGGTAAACGTATGGACTTTAACCCTCCTGTGATTGAAAGCAGTGACCTTGCTTATCTGCAGTACACTGGCGGCACCACAGGTCTTGCGAAAGGCGCAATGCTAACCCACAGAAACATCATTGCGAACGTGCTGCAAGTCTATGGCCATTTCGGTCCTAGAACCTCGAAAGACAAAGAGCGTGCGGTAACTCCTTTACCGCTTTACCACATCTTTGCCAATTCAGTCAGTATGATGTTGATGATGTACATGGGTGGTAGCAATCTTTTGATCACGAATCCTCGTGATTTGAATAGTTTTGTCAATGACTTAAGTAAATATCCGTTCACGATGATATTTGGGCTTAATACGTTATTTGCTGCATTGAACAATCACGCCAAATTTAGAGAGTTGGATTTCTCCAATGCTGAGTTCACCATTGCTGGTGGCATGGCTACTCAAAAACACATCGCAGACGAATGGCAAAAGATTACAGGGATGCCAATCATTGAAGGCTACGGTTTGACGGAATGCTCGCCTGTAGTCGCAGGTGGTGTTCATACGCAGCAGTCCTACGTGCCTGCGGTAGGAGTGCCCTTGCCAAGTACCGAACTGCGTATCGTAGATGAAAACGGTCAGCCACTGGGTGTAAATGAAGTCGGAGAGATTCAAATCCGTGGTGACCAAGTAATGAAAGGCTATTGGAAGCAAGAAGCGGAAACCAACGCTATCTTAACCAAAGATGGCTGGTTGTATTCGGGCGATATTGGTCGTATGGACGAAGACGGTATCTTTTATATCGAAGACCGTAAGAAAGATATGATTTTGGTCTCTGGATTCAATGTGTTCCCAACGGAAATTGAAGAGGTAGCGACGCTACACCCGAAAATTGTTGAGGCTGCAGCGGTAGGCGTGCCTGATGATGTAGCTGGGGAACGCGTCAAGTTAATCGTAGTGACTAGTGGTCCAGTTACCGTTGATGACATTAAAAAGCACTGCCGTCAACATCTCACAGGATACAAGATCCCTAAAGTAATTGAGTTTAGAGATGAGCTGCCAAAAACCAACGTGGGTAAAATATTACGTCGAGTTCTACGTGATGAATAAGATCGGACAGCTCACGCAATAGTCGGATAAAATTGGCGCTCTGCATATTCATAAGCCACACTTTTAGTGTGGCTTTGTTTATTAGGAGGCAGCGATGAAAAACGAACTGGATCCCGGAAAAGTACTTCAAGCCTACGACAACATAATGGAACATGGCGCTGATACAGAGTTTGGCAAGATCTATGGCGGTGTTGAAGCGTTCTCAGATTATGATGGTTATAACGTGTATATGAGAGGTAATGGTGTAGAGCTGAAAGTGGGCTTTCACAATACCTATCATTTGGAATACGACCAAGAACACTTGCGTGATAGCTTTTTGAAAAAAGTAGCGTTATTGGCGAAGTAAAATCGTAGGAAAGCAGATGATATCTCCCCAATAGCTGGGGAGATAGGTAGATATTGCCGCAATAGGATTTAGAAAGTAGGTCGCAAGACTGCCTTACTCGTCTGTGGTAAACGCATCTGCACTGAAGTGTTCCAAATCGTAAGGCGTTTGCTGGTATACACAGTAGTTGAGCCAGTTGGCAAACAATAAGTGCCCATGACTTCGCCAGCTCGCGATAGGTTTATTATCAGGGTTGTTGTTCGGATAATAATTGACCGGAATTGCGGGCTCCATACCTTCACCAAGGTCACGGACATACTCGCCGTGTAGAGTGTGTGAGTCGTACTCAGGGTGACCTGTCACAAATACATTTCGTTTGTCCTTGGTTGCCGCAAGGTAGACACCTGCTACATCTGAGGTCGCTAGGATATCTAGATCGGTATGTGACTCCAGATACTCGGGCGAGAAATCCGCATAGCGCGAATGGGGGGCAAGGAAAGAATCATCAAAACCACGCAGTAGCGGGTGGTATTGATGCTGAATAGTATGGTGGTAAACGCCCGACAGTTTCTCTTTGCGAGTTCTTTTCGGCAGATCGAATAACAGCTTCAGTCCCGCTTGAGCCGCCCAGCACACATACAAGGTAGAGGTCACGTGCTTGTTGGCCCAATTCATAATGGTTTGCAGATGTTCCCAGTAAATCACGTCTTCAAATTGAACTAGACCGAGTGGTGCTCCGGTAATAATAAGTCCATCGAAGTTACGATCTTTGATCGTTTCAAACTGACGGTAGAAGGTATCTAGGTGTTCCGTTGGTGTGTTCTTGCTTGGTCTGTCATCAATGCGCAGCAGCTCGACATCAACTTGTAGTGGACTATTAGAAAGCAATCTTAGGAACTGGGTTTCCGTTTCAATTTTCTTTGGCATCAAATTGAGGATCAGTACTTTGAGTGGTCGAATTTCCTGCGTGGCAGCACGCGTCTCCGACATCACGAAGATATTTTCGTTTCTCAATACGTTGGATGCAGGCAGTTGATCGGGAATCTTAATTGGCACAGCTTTCTCCCTAAGCTAATGTTTGGTCATCTGGACGTCTATACATCTAAAGTTAACGCAAACGTTTTTGCTTGTCGATAGTTAATTTTAGTTCAATTCGAGTATGACCAACGAATCAAACCGTGTACTGAGCCTGAAATTGGGTACAATGCTTGGTTCTATATGTTTGAAGGTACCAGCAATTGAAATTGACGCTAATCCGTGGCTTACCTGGCTCAGGAAAAACAACGTTAGCAAAGACATATGATGCACAACATTTCGAAGCCGACATGTATTTTGTTAATGTTCACGGAGACTACTGCTATGATCCTGACTTGATTGAACAAGCACATTTGTGGTGCCAGAAGCAGGTCGAACAGGCTCTTGCCAAAGGTGAGAATGTAGTAGTGGCAAATACCTTCGTGCGACGTTGGGAAATGAAGGCGTATAAAACGCTAGCGCAGCAATTCAATGCGGATTTGGAAATTATCGTTTGTAACGGTAAATACCAAAATATCCATGGAGTTAGTGATGCTGTCATTGCTAAAATGCGTGCTCGCTGGCAAGACTGAACGCATGAAATGTAGCGCAGTGTCGTGATAATGATGTATCAAATAATGCTGATCAAATTAAAGGCTCAATGGGACAATGGCTAAACGTTCACCCGTCATCGAAATGACGTCTTATGGTATTTATTCTACTTGGGATTCCGGCTCTAAAGAGCTGCCTAAAATTCAAGATTTCACCACCATAGTGCCAGCCGATGAGCACATTGAATTTGGCTTTATTGTTAATATCAAAAAGGCCAAAGGGGAGCGCGTTCGATACTGTATTTACCATCCTGGCATCCTTGGTAAGAAAGGGCAGGTGTTGGAACCTTTTGATGGTGAAGAGCATATCGGCAGTAATGATTGGGACTTCTATCTGGGGGACACCATTCAGCTGCTTCACCCTATCGATGGCTTTGAAAGCAATCTAGGGGAGTGGCGCATGGTACTTGAAATGCAAGGACGTGTGGTTGCGGAGAAGAAGTTCAAAGTAACAGCAAGAGATGAAGGTCAGTTTTGGAAAAATCGCGGCTTTTAATATCAGTTCGTCTTAATAGCTTCGTCCATCGAGTTGAGGATAAAGCACAGGTTATCTCAAGCGCTTCCCAATCCGGATGCACGCTCAAACGCATCCGCCGCTCACGCAATTGGCTCGTTACTGGTCGCAAAGAACAACTGGCGTCGTTCGCATTAGATGCCAGTGTAGGTTGGATATCGGTTGCGATAGAGAAAGTGTTATCGGAGTATAAGTCACCCATTCAACAAGTATTAGAGCGAAACCCTGAAGTAACCATTGCAGAATTGATGCATGAGTCGGGTTGTACTTTAGTGGAAGCTCGTGCCGCCATTGATGAATATGAGGGGCTATAAAAAACGCTGCATTCCACAGGTGTGAAATGCAGCGCTAAGTTCTATTGCTAGATTTAAGCCGTTACGTAGCCAATAACGAAGTCAGTGATTTTCACCATATCGTCAATAGCGATGTACTCTTCAGTAGTATGAACTTTTGCCATACCAGTAGAAAGGTTTACAGTTGTTAGACCTTTACCGTTGAAGTTGTTCGCGTCACTACCACCACCAGTGTGTTTTGTGTTGGCTTCGATGCCGTTTGCTTTAAAGACTTGTTTAACCTTCAGAACGTGTGCGTCGTCTTCTGCGATAACAAAAGCGTCGTAGGCACGTGTTGATTCGATCTCGACTTCTGCACCGAATTTCTCAGCCGACGCTTGGAAAGTATCAACCATATGCTTAACTTGAGCGGTTAGCTTGTCGCTGTTTAGTGAACGTGCTTCGGCAACCACAGTTAGCTCTGGCATTACGATGTTAGTTGCTTGGCCACCGTTAACAGAACCGATGTTTGCTGTAGTTTCTGAATCGATGCGAAGCAGCTTCATGTTTGCGATAGCATCTGCGGCAACCATTGCTGCGCTGATGCCTTCTTCGGGAGCTAGACCTGCGTGAGCTGGGCGACCTTTGATTTTAGCAACAATTTTTTGTTGGCCCGGAGCACCCGTTACGATGGTTCCGATTGGGCCACCAGTATCAAGTACTATCGCGTTGTTTGATTGGATGTAGGACATATCGAAGTGTTCCGAACCGAACAGGCCACCTTCTTCGTGAACGGTGAAAGCGACTTCGATAGTTTTATGTTCACGGTTTTGCTCTTTAAGGCAACGTACCGCTTCCATTACTGCTGCAATACCAGACTTGTCGTCTCCACCAAGAATCGTATCGCCCTTTGAGCGAATAATACCGTCTTCAATGATTGGCTCGATCCCAATACCTGGAGTTACTGTGTCCATGTGAGCACTGAATACAATGCTACCGTCAAGCGTACCTTCAAGGCGACCATATACATTAAACCCATTGGTATACTGTTCTGGTACAGGAAGTTTGCTTACGGCGAAACCTAGCTCACCCAGCTGTTCAGCAATAGCTTCAGCAATGGCTTTTTCATTGCCAGATTCGCTGTCGATTTTAACAAGATCAAAGAAGTGGTTAACAAGGCGGTCGGTATTTACTAGTGTCATAGGATTACTTCACGTTATGAAACAGGGACACTCACTTTACACCCTATGTTTACGTGCTAGACCTGAGGTAAATCAAAAAAAGTGCCGCATTTTAGGTAAATCGACTGACATCAAGGCTGTTTGTGCTTAGAAAATTGGTAACAAGCTGCAACAGTGGTGGAAATGATAAGAAAACTACCCAACCATTGAAGGTTTGTAAGTTGCTCTTGCAAGAAAATTGCCGCGAAAATCAACCCAAATAGTGGCTCTGTGCCCATCAAAAGTGATGCTTGACTTGCGTGAAGAAACTTGACGGCGTAGTTCTGCAGGAAAAACGCCATAAGGGTACAACCTAAAGCAAGGTATATTAAGCAACTCGAGGTGACCCAATCAAGTTGCATCATAGTTGTTGTAAACTGGGTAGCCGACCCTTCTTTGAACATTAATAACAAGCTTACGAAAGTAACAACCGAGAGTTGAATAAAAGTAATCAGTTCGGTATTCAACTCGTGTCCCGTGAAGGCTTTTCGGCAGGTAACAACCATGATCGCTCTGAGTACGGCCGCGATTAGAACTAATGCGACTCCCAAATTGAAGGTAAAGTCCTGTTGAGTCACGTTGGAAAGCAAAGCGACACCTACCACCCCTATAAAACAGTATCCTACCAAGCCTTTAGGCAATGAAACCTTAAGCCATACCTTTTCCAAGAATGGAGTGAACAGGATACAGAGACTGATGAGGACAGCGACTTGTCCTGCTTGAGCGAGCATTACAGCCCATGTTTCGGTAATGAATATGCAGCTCAAGATAGCGCCGGTAAGTAAGCCTACCTTTAAATAGCCAATTGTGTTGCTAGTAAATTCAATGAAGAGCTTTTTCTTATAGAGGATTACGACTAGTACGGCACAACTTAAAGCGAAACGAGCGAACAATAATTGTGGGACAGTAAGTGTTTGAAGAACCTGCTTTGACGTTCCATAACTAGTTCCCCAGACGATTGATACCGCGAGTAGCCCTATGATAGCCCAATTTGCTGTGAAACTTTGTGCGTAATTCCTATCCATCTGTAATTGCTCTTAAATATTTTTTGTGAATAATTGTATCGATATGCTAACTTATGAATAACAAGGTGATAATACTTCCGAAATGCATAGGACTTATGACTGATGGACACAAATAAACTCATGGCACTTCTGCCAGACATTGCAGCGTTTGTGACAGTTGTTGAAGCTGGGAGCTTCACCGCCGCCTCTCAGAGGTTAGGGATGACGCCATCAGGAGTAAGTCGCCAAATCAGTCGACTTGAGGCTGCTCTTAATACCGATCTGCTTGAACGAACAACGAGAAAACAGGTAACAACGGACACTGGCAAGGTGGTGTACGAGTTCAGTAAGAAAATTATGGAGTCTGCTTCTGATATCGCTAATATCGCCAGTCAGGAAGGAGGAGAAGCTTTAGGAGAACTGAGAATATCGGCACCCAAAGCTTTCAGCCGCCATATTTTAGAACCACTAATGCTGCCGTTTCTCGATTTGTACCCGAAGGTAAAACTTCGCTTACTGGTTAGTGATGAGTTCGTTGATCCTTTTGGTCACAACCTAGATATCGTTTTCGAGCTGACGCATTTCCCAAGAGAAAACTTGGTGGCAAAAACGCTTGGTGAAATCAAAGCCGTGCTGTGTGCAAGCAAATCGTACCTTCAAGAGCATGGTATTCCGTTCCATCCAAATAACTTATTGAATCACAATTGCTTATTTCTCAATGAGCAACCAAACGATAACGTATGGCTTTTCAACAAGGATGGAGAAAA
Source organism: Vibrio sp. ER1A (assembly GCF_000733315.1). Lineage (NCBI taxonomy): Bacteria > Pseudomonadati > Pseudomonadota > Gammaproteobacteria > Vibrionales > Vibrionaceae > Vibrio > Vibrio sp. ER1A. Next base: position 171,448 of record NZ_JPJA01000085.1, on the reverse strand, counting down.
CGTCAAAGTTCAAGTTGACGGTCGCTACTCAGTTAACCACTCCGAGATGCGGTTAAATGCAGTCAAAAGTGGAGTTGGTATTGGTATCTTCCCAGAGTTTGTGGTGGAAAAAGCTTTGAGAGCAGGCGAGGTCTTACAGGTGTTACCAGAATGGCATATTAACTCTCGGTATCAAGGGGAAATCGTGATGCAATTTCCCCAGTCAAAGTTCATGCCCACTCGAAGACGAGCATTTATTGATTATATGGTTGCGTCAATGAAGCCCACTAAAGTAAGTTCATAAATCGCTGCGGATAATCACTGAAGATTGCATCAACTTGCTGTAAATGCTTAAAAGATTTCGGGTTATTAACGGTATAGCACCAGATCTGCAAGCCATGTTCTCGCAACGTTCTAATGTGCTTTTGAGTAAGCCAACGATAGTTGAGATGGCAGCTGAATGCTTCGACCTCATCAATTGTTTTTAAAAGACGGTTATTAAGTCTGTTACCCAGCACGCCTAGGCGCACGCCAAGTTTTGCTTCATACAGTGCAAGCATGACCTCACGACTAAAACTTGAGATAAGCAACTGATGTCGGTCTATCTCACTGGCATTGAGCCGTTCTGCAAGTAGAGCAACGACGTGCTCTGCATCATGTTTATCGACCTTGACCTCAATATTGATGCTTAGTTGGTTAGTTTGGCAGTAATTGAGTAATTCATCGAACGCCATTAGTCGCTCACCAGCAAACTGTGGCGCTTTCCATGACCCAAAGTCGAACTGACTAAGTTGCTCGAATGTTAATTCATCTATTCTGCCAGTGCCATTACTGCATCGGTTAATAGTATGGTCGTGACAAACTACTAGAATGTCATCTCTAGTCGGTTGAATATCTACTTCTACCCAAGTTAGGCCCGCTTTTTTTGCTGCTTGAATACTCACTAAGGTGTTTTCCGGATGGGTTCCAGCAACACCGCGATGACCTGCAATTAATGTGCTCATATATATTCCTAGACACTTATCAATTCAACATAGATGAATGATGTTTATGTTGCAAAAATGTTACCTGAAGGCTATCTTGGTGAAAAGACATCAGACCAGTCAGTAAAAGATGAAGATTCATCATATCAAAGGATATATACAACAAATCTATTTGGTTGAGTACCCAGATAAATTGCTCTTGTTAGACGGTGCAAGCCGTGCTGACGTGGGTACAATTCTGCGTTTTATCACCAATGATTTACAGAGGCAAGTTTCTGATTTAAAAGTTATCGTCGTGACCCATATGCATCCAGATCATGCTGGAGCTGCCCATCGGCTTAAAGCCATCACAGGGGCTAAAATTGTCTCTGCGGCCAAAGAGCGTGATTGGTATTCTGGGATCGATGGCTTTCTGATGCATGTTACAGACTTAGTGTTGGCGTGGTATATGGCCAAGCGCCTAGGGCAACCTAGAAAAAACCTATGGTACAAGAAGGCATTAAATGCGGATTACCAACTGATTGATGGTGATACTGTACCGCTATTTGATGATTGGCAAATACTTGACACGCCGGGTCACACAGACCGAGATATCTCGGTCTATAACCCCAATGAGTCGATTGTCTATGTTGCGGACTTAATGGTGCAAGTAAAGCAGCATCTCATCGCACCATTTCCTATATTTCATCCCAATCAGTATCGAAGATCAGTGGAGAAAGTGTACAACTTAAACGCCGAGCAGATTCTGTTGGCGCACCGAGGCCCTGTGGTTTTTGACGAGCAAGCAAAAGAACATATTCTTGACACCGCGCCAATGAGACCAGTGACTCATTGGCGGGTAACGAAAATTAAACTTAAAGGGGTATTTAGGTCCGTACTGACTGCGCGTTAATGTTGCTCAGACCTATCATGTTTAGGGAAGATAAGTGCAGATGTGTCGAATCCAGCTTCAAAAGCGACTTTCAAATATTGGTCTAGCTTTGCTTCCTGTATGGTCGGTGTTCTCGACAAAATCCAAAAGTAATCGGAATTGTAGCCACTAATTAGTGCCGCAGAGTAATCTGACTCTAAGTAATAGACCACATAGCTGCCGTAAAAAGGTCCGAAGAAAGACACTTTAAGATGAGCTATATCAGGTGACGAAACAAATTTTGCTTTGCCTTCCGCTTCCGACCATTCCTGATCTTTTGTGTCCCAACCGCGATTCAGTACTTTTACAGAGCCATCATCATTTATTGAATAGGTAGCTGTCACATTATCTAGACCTCGTTCGAAACTATGGTCCAGTCGAGCCACTTCGTACCATTTACCAAGATAGCGGTCGAGATCGAAACCTGTAACGGGCTGTACTTTGTCGGGAATGCCAGTACAACCGAGTAACAACAGTGGTAAGCTCACCACAAAATAGCGAAGAATTGTTTTTATCAAGGTAGACTCCTTTTAATACCTAACTGACTCTTTCTAAATAGAATATACGACAAAAATCAGAGTTCAGCTTACAATGATTGCATCTATATCCTATTGCGAATACTCTGGAAACGAACATGTTCATTAATTCTAGGTATTACTGCGTCAATGTTTGAGATATTCATTGTATTAGCCTTACTGGTGGGGTTGTTCCTTGTTGCTCAGAAATACTTTGTAAAGCAGGAAGACACAAGATCGTATCAGTACAAAGTGAAGGGACCAATTCTCTCTTCGGCACAAACAGCTTTCTATAATGCATTAAAAGAAGCTGTAGGGGAGCATGGTGTCATCTTAACTAAGGTCAGCATGGCTAATGTAGTGACTCCTCAGAACATTAGTAATAAGAAGCAATGGTTCATTGCTAACAACGTGATTGCCAAAAGCTACTTCGATTTTGTTATTTGCGATCCGAGAACGATGCAACCCAGAGTCGTGATCGAGTACGACAACGGTCAAAAGTTGGATAAAGGCAAAGTTGAACGTCAAAAGCTGATTATGCAAGTGTGTAAATCTGCAAATATCCCACTAATAGGTGCATCTGTTAAGTTGAGCTACCAAGTCAGTAAGATAAGACGTTTGCTTGCTGCACATATTGATCTTATTGAACCCGAAAAAGAAGTCCGTTTCTGTAAACGTTGTGGTAGCCCTATGACGATAAAGACGGCAACGCAGGGCGATTTCAAAGGACGACGCTTCTTCACTTGTAGTCGCCAACCATTATGTCAATACACCGAAAACTACAATGTCGTTTTCGATGATGAGGAATAAATACGTAGTACCATTAGGTTCAACAAACTGATGTAATTCACATTTTTACTGGTTAAAAGCATAAAAAAGAGTCGAATTGATGGCTTCTAAGCCAAACGATACCAAAAACACAAAAATCTACTTGCACAGCTTGGTATCTCTCGTTAATATCCATCTCGTTCCAAAGACGATGGGTCCGTAGCTCAGTTGGTTAGAGTACTACCTTGACATGGTAGGGGTCGGCGATTCGAGTTCGCCCGGACCCACCATCCTTCTCTGAATGCTTATTCAGAATGGAACGAATTTGGGAGTATAGCTCAGTTGGTTAGAGCGCTTGCTTGACATGCAAGAGGTCGGCAGTTCGAATCTGCCTACGCCCACCAAATTCAATAGGTTAGCCCGCTTTTATAGCGGGCTTTCTTGTATCTGGAAGGTATGTGATCATTGAACTGCGAAAATGAATCAGTATTCGCATTTCTGAATAGAGTGGTAAGTCTAAAAATTAGGCGGTTCCAAAATGGTTCCAAAACGGTTCCAAAACTCCTGTAAAATTAGACTCGATGCAACATCCATCCATAGGTAAAGGTTTCGTTCTGTTCACGCTTCTCTGAGATATGTAAATATCGTGCGCCCTGACTGCAATTTAGCGATTTCCAGAGGACGAGTTCGCCTTCTTTTCCACGTTTAGCCAGGAACGCTTTTAATGCTGTGATAGTTGCAGGGCCAACTTGGCCATCAACAACTAAATCAGCGTAATATGCTTGTTTATTGTTGTAGGCGTTAAGCCAGCGCTGCAAAAACTTAGCAGCAACAGGCTTGCCCATGTTGATACCAGTATCGATGACTTCCTCACCTACCATAGCGCTTACATCGTGGATAAGGTCGAATCTTGGAGCGAAAACGTAACGTTCCATATAGATCTCAAATGCCAGCTTGCTTGTCAGATCGTCCATAGAGCCTTGATAGCCATATTTACGAGCAACGGCCTCTGTGATGCCGTAAGTGGTGTCGCCGCCTAAGTCGTCGGCATTGTTTGAACGATGACCTTCTCTAGCCATCACGCCTTCTATGATTTGTTGCAATGAGAGTGGTTGGGGTGTGGTACGCATAACTGCCTCCTTGGTTATGCGTCATTCTTATCTCGCTGAACAACTTCTAAGAGGGCGTTCTGCAGGCATTCCTACTTACCACCGCTACCTTATTAGAACGCCCAACATTATCAGGCGCGCTTTCACTTTTTGTATCTGTATCCCCCGCACCCCCTAAGAGGTTTAGGGCGCCCAGATTCGAGCTCAGGCTAGAAAAACAGGATGGCAGCTTGTCTATATTTAAGCAATCTGTAGTCACAGGCGTTTCTGCTAACTTATGGAATTATGGAGCATGATTCGCTATCTCTTGCTCTGTCTAGGTTTTGGTTGTTTTTTGCCCCATGGGTTGGCTTAATTTCTCCATGGGTTAGCGCTTTTTCTCCATGAGTTTGTTTTTTTGGGGTTTTGCCGTGCTCTCTTTCTTTATTTTTCTTTTTTTTAATAAAAAGATAGAGATAGAGAGGCTAGGAAGTAAAAGAGGCTGTAAATTGGTGCCCATGGATTATTTTTGGTGCTCATTTTTTGTCCCATGGTTTTTTTATTGATCCATAGGTTGATCCATGGATTATTTAAAGCCCTCTTAAAGCGCGCGGCCCTTGTTAATACTGAGTTCAACGATTTCTACTTAGGTCAATCCACAAGTCCATGAGTTATTTTGCCCCCGCCTCCCAAATGAGCACCAAAACGAGTGAATTGGATCACATAGATGAGTTTGTTAATTGGAAGCGCGACAGTGAGAACTGCAGCCAGAGAACCGTAAACAAGTACCGAAAACTGTTAGAGCAGCTAAGTGAATACATGAAAAATGGGTACAAGGAGGCATCGCTAGCGGATTTAGAAAGGTTTAGTGGTGGTTGGTTGCATCACAAGGGCTATTCCGCCGCATCACGTAAGGTTGCTGTTGCAGCAGTGCGAGGTTTTTACCAGTATTTGCACAAAAGACGAATTATCGATCGTAACCCAGCCGCGGATCTTGTTTACCCTAAGATTGGTCGAAGGCTTCCACGGTATATGGAACTGCACAGTGCCGAAAAGCTACTGTTGCAACCCGATTTAGATTCATTCTCGGGGCTGCGTGACAGCGCTATTTTGTCACTGATGATAGGTTGTGGTTTCCGTGTTGGTGGCGTGAGTGAGCTGAATGAGTCGAGCTTGATGTGGTATCAGTATGAAGGTGCTGATCGTCTAGCGATTCGAGTGCTAGAAAAAGGAGAGCGAGAACGCATTGTGCCGGTACCTTGTGAAGCGATGTTGTTGCTACAGGCTTATTTGGGTCACTCAGATTTAACATCAATGGATAGGCTGCTGGCCGACGGTGACCAAGTACTGTTTGTAAATGTGAGAAATAGACATATTCCAGAATGGGAACATCGAGGAGAAGCTCGAAGAATATCAACTCGGGCCATCGACCGAATGATAAAGAAATACGCGTTGGCCGCTGGCGTTCCTGAGGAGCACGCTCACCCTCATGCACTTCGTCACCTGTTTGGTACTGAGTTGGCGGAATCTGATATGAATACCTTACAAATTCAAGCATTGATGGGCCATGCCGACCCGAAAACTTCAGCAATATATGCTCACATTGCTAAACGTAAGCTCACCCAGTTGCAAGATAGTTCCAACCCACTTGGTAAGATGAACACTCCAGTCACCGCACTAATGAATGAGATGAAGAAAGGTAAAGCGATATGAAGTTAAAGCCGTTGCATGATTGGGTCATAGTCAAACGAGACTCAAATACCGATAGTAAAAGTAACCTGTATATTCCTAGCCAATTATCCAAAAGGGGGAAAGTTCTTGCTATTGGACCAAAGGTCGTTAAGGTAGAAGTAGGGCACTATATCCAATTTGGTCGGTATGCTGGTTATCAAGTCACAATAGAGGGTCACCATGTCATGTTTCTTCATGAACAGGATATTTCAATAATCCTCAGTTAACCCTTCTCTGTATTCATACCAAACTCAATATTTTTGAAGGCACTCAACAAACCTTTCTTGGTGCACTTTTAAGTCTTAGAACTCATATAACCCGTCTTTAACATTTTTACTAAACTCAGTTATAATGGATGTTGTGGGACGATTGTGTGAGACCTTAGAACTCACTTAAATAACGACCAAACCCGTAAACGTGACATACGTCACCTACTGCACAAACTGACATAATGTGCAGTTCAATCTAAAGCTGTGGTGCCCGAGCCCTTGTGTTTACTCGATGTAGTTTTCACTAGGAATCAGGAAATGTGCAGCTCAATTCTAAAATTCTTACCTATTCTTGTTGATCATCAGGTTACCGCCCATGGGGTGGGGGCTCGGCATAGAAAGTTTCGTATGTCCGCAGGGGGAGGTGGGTACCTAGATAACTACACCAGTTTTGAACTTTCCCTAAGTGCTCAAGAGATTGAAGCAGCAATGGCTTGCCTACCTTTAGCACCTCACTGGCGATTAATTGCTGATGAGCTTGGAACAGAGTTATGGCTCCAGCTATGGCGACAACTTGAGACGTTGCGAACCGAGCGGCAGCTGCGAATTGAGATTCCTACATTGAAACTGGAACTGTTGGAGCTAAGTGACGATAAGTTTGAACAGTGGCTGGACGCGCAGTCGCTATCTGCTGCTTTCTTTGAAATCTATTTTGTTGTGAGTGCGTCACAGTATCGATTTATATGGCAAACACTCTTTGAAGCAGCTCAAAGACCCAATAGAAAGCAGCTGCGTGTTTACGTTCCGGCACTGAAGAGTTGGACTCTTCATCTAGAAAAAATATTGCTGACTGAGCTTCTAGCTCATAAAGTTGCAAAACCCACGGTAAAGAAACAGCTTTTTTACTGGCTTGGCCGCACCACTTCCGATACCAGGCTCAATCGTTTACGGCGTCATATTGAGTCTTCGCTTCCCTCCCAACGTCTCCAATAAAGCCATAGTTTGATTTCATGAAAGATGAATCAGCTAATACGCCAAAGGAGATGGTGACTTTCAAGTGTGGAAGTTGCGATTTCACTTTTAGAGCAGTTCCAACACGGATTGAGGATGAGCCTAAACGCGCCCATCCATTTCGTTATTTCGCAAAGTGCCAAAACTGTGAGCGCGAAGTACAGCAAGTGCCATGGGAAGTAGGACAGTTTTGTGCGGTTCTGGTAGCAACAGGTCCACGAACAACAGAAGGGAAAGCTCGTTCAGCGGCAAACCTACTTGAAGCCAGTGATAGATCAGTAAGCCGATTCAATGCACTGAAGCATGGTGCCAATGCTAAAACAGCTCTATTTTTCCCTGCTCGCCCAGGGCGTTATCCCCAATGCGAGACATGCGATGTAGATCATGCCTATTGCCAGGCGCAGCCAGCCTGTGTGAAGCGCACCGAACTAATGATGCAGCACTTGATTGCGTTTCAGTCTGGCGACCCTTCAAAACTCACTGAAATGCACGCTATTAATCAAGCAAATCTTGCGGCTATCTTTCAGGACATGATGCAAACTATCGTTGCCGATGGTGTATCACTACGCAACCCAGTTTATGACTTTGACAAAGAAGGTGGTTTTCATATTGGTGAGTACAAAGACAAAGCTGGCAATATACAGACCATTGAAGAAGTTAAAGCTCACCCGTTGTTAAAGCCGATGCTTGAAATGCTAAGCAAAAACAATCTATCAATGTCTGATCTCAACATGACACCAAAAGTGCAGGTTGATCAAGGTATAGAGATGGGCAAAACGGTAGAGCAAGAAGAAGAGAAAGAATCTGCCCTCGAGTATCAACGTAAAATGGCAGAGCAAATGTCAGGATTGCGTGGCCTTATTGAACGTTCACGACAACGTATCCAAAGTGATGACATTCTCATCGAGCATAACCAAGAGCATAGCGCTGAAGATGCGAACTATCGAGAGATAGACGATGGCTGATCGCATTACAGCCAAGCAGCGAGTTGAGATACAAAGCCTCGCCGAAAAAGAGATACAACGCTACGCAGGCAATCACGGCATGTGGCATAAGCATGTTCACAATGTTGAACTTGACCCAATGCAACTGCTCAAAATGGAAGAGATGGACGCTTACCAAAATACGGTCGATAACAGTTGCCGTCGTACTGGTAAAACAGCGGTAAAAGAGATGTACCTTCTCGAGCACAATGCGATTCACTGCGACCAAGAAGGCGGTATTGTTGCCCCAAGGGAAGCACAAAGTTTAGTGAACCTTGGTTATCACCTTGATGCAATTCGTCGCTCCGAGATTTTAAGCGGATACATCGCTTATAAAACCGGAAGAAAGCAGCTTGCAGACACCTACTACGAGTTTTCCAACCGTTCAAAAGCTCGAGCGTATGGCATCATGGCTAACGTTGATGGTGGTGACTTAACTTGGGCATCATTAGAAGAAGTCGATGACCTCGATGCTGATCGTTTGTATGGTCGTTTCCTACTTATGATGGGGTCAAGCCGACGTTTAGGCGCTAGCAAAAAAGCCCTGAACAAACCGCAAATTAGAACCACAGGAGTATTCAAAGGCGCTGACGTTCTTAGTGGGTTAATAGACTCTGGTGAGTACCATTGCTTGCCAACTGTGGATTGTTATCTTGGTATTGAACTAGGGATCCTTAACGAAGAGTTCATCATGTCGATGCGTAAGCAGCTTCCAGAAGATGAATATATTCGTCAGTTACTGTGCATCAATGTGGCAGCTAAGAACCTAATTTGGGAAAAGTACATTCGCTATGCGATTCAGCTTGGCGCCAAAATCAACCTAGAACCTGTGACGCCAGAGCCTTATGCCGTCTATAAAAAGCGCGGTGTTATCTCATGGGGTTATGATCATACAGGTCACGGTGAAAATGTCGCGGCTTCTCGTTCCTCGCTCGTTATTGAGGAGCAAGTTGGTAACTATTCGGTCGTATTGTTTTGCAAAACTTGGCACCCGGGTACCGATGAAAGTGTCATTCGAAAAGACCTAGTGGGCTTTTGGCGCTATTTCCGCCCCGACTACGCTATTGGTGATGCGTTTGGTATTGGCCTTATTACCCAGGTTAATGATGATTTATTTGCTGAAGGCTTAACTCAAATAGACCGTAAAACCATAGGCGGTGGTGAAAGTACCGCATCAACATGGCCTGAATGGGCATTCTCTCCCCTGCGATTTGAAGGTATGGCAAAACACCAGATGGCCCAATCACTTCGCAGTGCCTATCACAACCGCCAAATGGTATTGCCATATGTGGATGACCGAGAAAACGAACCTGAAGTAGAAGACTTCGCCAACCTACCGCGGCAACTGCGTAACATCAAGCCAAGCCCTGTGAAATCGGGCAGTTATAGCAGTTATCAGATGGTTAAAAAGAATATTGGCGATGACCTTTTTGATGCACACATGGCATCACATTGGGCGCTCGTTACACAGGGCGCCGCGCCAGTCCCAAGCATCATCACCATTAATCACAAAACACGCGAACAACTCCTTGGCGCACCAAGTGGAATCCAACTGTTAAGGAACTTTTAATGAATAAGCTTTCCCAAATTTGGGCGATAATACGGAACTGTCCCTTGCCTTCCGCGCCTAATACTGCAGGCAATCAAGCTGGAAATCAAACCACAGAAAAGGGCCATATTGCTGACCCAGAACGCTCAGTACAGTACATGTATGAGCAAATGCAGTGTGACCCGAACCTGCGAGCGGCCATCATCACGCTTCGTCATATGGACAAAGCCGATCCCAGAGTTAAAAAAATCCACCGTCGTATCGCCCGTGATGCAACAAAAGGTGGATTAAAACTGCATTGGATAGGCAAGGAGAACAAGCGCGTAGCCAAAATGTGGAAAGACTTTACCACTCGCTTACAGCTTGATAATCGCGCCAAACTTATGAGTGATGCAGGTGGTATGGCCAAAGAAGGGAACTTACCATTGCAATGGGTGGTAAATGACCTTGGCCAAGTGGTTAGCGCGGTACGAATGCCAACCGAGACCATCATTCCATTGGTAGACCAAACAGGTCGCTTTAAAGACCCCAAAAAAGCCTTTAAGCAGATTGACCCAATTACATGGGAACCGCTTTGCACCTTTCCTTTATGGCAACTCACCGTTTCTCGCCTAGACCCAGATAACTGGGACGATATGGGTTGTATGGGCAGGCCTTACATGGATGCTAGTCGGCCAATCTGGCAAAAGCTCACTATGACAGAAGAAGATTTGGTTATTCGTCGCCGAACTCGAGCACCGCAGAAGCTCGCCCACTCTCTTGATGGTGGTAGCAAGGACGACATAAATGAATATCGCCAAAGGGTAGAAGGTGAAACGGGTGAAATAGCAACAGACTTTTACGGTAACAAACTGAGCGTAACCGCCGTAGGTGGTGATGCCAACATGGACCAAATTGCCGACATCACACTACTAGTAGATGCATTTTTCTCTGGTGCGCCTGCACCTAAAGGTTTATTTGGTTACGTGGATGACTTAGCCCGTGACGTGCTTGAAGATTTAAAGCGTGATTACTATGAAGAAATCGACGCACTACAAGATGCATTGGCTTATGCCTATCAAGATGGATTTAGACTGCAGTTGCTGCTCGCTGGAATGAACCCAGATTCTTACCAGTTCCAAATTCAATTTGTCGAACGCATGACCGACAGCAAAAACCAACGAGCGGACCTAGCTCTCAAATACCAGGCATTAGGAATGCCGCGTAAACTGGCTTGGGAGGCCGCTGGCGTCGATGTTCAACGAGCCGAAGCCATGAGAGAAAATGAGGCCAACAGCAATGATCCTTACCCTGAATATGATCACCAAGGCACTGATGATAGCTCACCCAAAGTTAGCATTACCCCAGGCAATAAACCCAAAGGTGAAAGCGCGACCTCAATCAGTAATGGGTGACCAACATGCCTAATGAACGAACCCAAGTTAAAGCCACTATTCGCCGAGCCATGCTAGCGGCGCAGCAAGCTACCAATGAGTTAGATGCTCAGGCTATGCGAGAGCTAAAAACGCTGTATGAAGGCGTACTGGTAGAAATACAACATCTCATCACTCAACATGCTGATGAGCTTGGCCAAGTTCGCCTTACTCAACTCAACCAACTGACAAGGCAGTTAGAAGAGGTGCTTAACCAGCTGCACCTTACTCAGTCATCAATGGTGAGTGGGCATGTTGTTTTGGCAGCAAAGCAGGGCGGGAATGTGTTTGCAACCAGTGTAGCGACTGAAAGCGTTGCCGCTGCTATAGACTCTGCCACGATGGCCGTAAAACACATGAAGCAAAAAGACGGCTTGCAACTAAGCGATCGACTATGGCGAGTGAACAAAAAAGCCAAGGAAGCGGTAATAGGGGCGGTAGAACGCGCCGTGATACTCGGCCAATCCGCGAGCGAAGCAGCCCAAGATTTCCGAAATAAAGCCCTACCTATTCCCAGTCACATTTCTCAACAAGCTCAAATGGCAAATTCAGCTTCACTTAACCGAACCATGGCGAGTGCACTCATGCAGGATGAAGGTGCGCCGTACTATCAAATAAAGCGTGTCATGCGAACCGAGATTAATCGAGCACACGGTGTGGCATTTCAACAAGCTGCATTTGAAGATGAGTTTGTTGCCGGCACAAAGTTCAAACTTAGCCCCAACCATCCAAGGCGAGATATTTGTGACATGCACGCTCGTGTCAACTTATATGGCCTCGGTAAAGGCGTGTACCCCAAGGGTAAAAGTCCATGGCCAGCGCACCCCAACACCATCAGTTACGAGCAAGTCGTGTTTGTCGATGAAATAACCGAAGACGATAAGCAAACAGATGGCTCTCGCCTTAACTGGCTTAAACGACAATCCCAAGCGCAGCAACATGCCGTTCTCGGCCATCAAAAAAAGGTATCCGCACTACAAAAAGATCTTCTAACCGAAAATATGATAGCAACCCCATGGAAGCATCTAGAGCCCGCATTAAAGCGCAAAGGCATTGATACCAGTACCCTCTAAGCTGTTGATTAAGTCATGCACAATTAGTGCGTAAGTTTAGCTACAATGGTTACGTCAGTGGAATGCACAATGGATATTGTGCAAAGAGCTAGGAGCAATTATGAATACTGCCGAAAAACTACAACCTCAACACCAAGCCAAGATTCATGGCCGAGCATCAAACCAACCAGTAGACTGTATTTGTGGTCATCGCATTTGCGATGAGCGAGGTGTGATTCGTTCTCGATGTGTGAAAATTCATGAGGGAACGGCATTGTGTCGTTGTAAAAGGTGGGTGGAAGTTCCCATTGGGAAGAAAGCCTGAGCGAGAGCTCAGGCTTTAAACTAGTTACTCTATAGATGCAGTTGCAAGCAGTTCTTCAAGGTCTTCGTACTTTGCTTTTACAATCAGGGCGCCTTCTCGGTGTGCAACTATGATTCGAGTCGTTTCTTCATTTTTCGGGCTGAAAGATACAATGTGATTTACGTTGAGGGTAATCATTATGTCATTGCTACGCTTTAAAGTAATAAAGTCAGTCATTTTTATCCTTTTTTGAGTTGAGTTTCTGCTTTAGTTATGTATTTGCTCATTTTCTCACAACTAGCAATAGAATTATTGGCACAGTATAGGCATTGAAATGCAAGGTCGGCCGCTTGATATGCAGGGAGTCTAAAAGCCACATCGTTATTTTTTAGTATAGAGCTTCTCAGCTCATCAGCAGCTTGACGATATGGCATTGATTCGGAAGTACATTGTTTTAGTTGGTCTAGTTCAGACAAATTATAACTGGTATTTTGATGTATTCCTTGCGACTGGAACTGCTTTAATTGATTGATGATTTGAGTCTTAGTGTTGTCTGCGAAACAAAAAGGGGTGAAAATTAAAGTCAGTAGTGATGATAGTAGTATTACTTTTCTCATAGTGTCTCCTAAAATTTTCGAAGTGATGTAGTGAGTATAAATAACTCCTCCCTCCAGTCTCACAGCAAGCCAAAAATGTGCAACTCAGCTCACATTAGTTAAGTTTTCCTCCCTCCCAACGGTCTAATAGCTGTCTCACTATTTGCTTGATTACGGCGACCGAGCCCCTGAATTTTCAGGGGCTTTTTTCTTTTAAAGCAAAGGACTTAGCATGGTTAAAACTCATCTTGCCGCTAGCATTGTGCTGGCACTTTCTTCTTCAGCCCCACAAGGTGTGGTTCATGTGTTGTCCGATGCTGTGAAGGTGGACACCAACAGCAAACGATCGGTTGTCACCATTACCCGAACCGGCAAATTTAATGACCCCCGTTACGGTGAATTTGAACTGACCCAAGCCATGTTCGACTCCATGATCAAAAACTTCAACGCGAATGTTTATGGACAGGAGATCAATATTGACATAGCGCACCTTCCTGAAAATGGTGCAGGGGCGGTGGTAAGGCGCCTATTTACAGATCGTGGTCGTTTACGTGCAGAGGTGGAGTGGTACGAACTTGGCGTAAACAAGGTGCAGAAGGAAGGCTTTAAATACCTTAGCGCCGAAATTCATCCCAATTACGAGAGCAACGAGGCCGATGGTAACGGACAGTATCAACAGTTCGGGCCGACGTTACTTGGTGCTGGCTTAGTGACACGGCCGTGTATCAAGAACCTAGACAAAATCGAACTGAGTGAAGGAAGTCTTCACGATTGTCCTACCTATCTTTCCTCGTCTCTGGCTCAAAAACTCTCTGAGGAACGTGAAATCATGTGGAAACAACTGATCGAGCTGTTCGAAAAACAGCTTAAAGGGCTAAAGCTAACCACCGAGCAACATACTGCTATGGTTAAGCTGCTTACCGACTCTCTCAATGGCGTGAGTGATGAAACCACAGCCAAAGCACTAAGCGAACAAATTGAAGGGGTAGCTAAACAGCTATCTGAAATGGGTACCAGAGATTTACCTACAATCAACTTAAATGGCGGTTCGCTTTCGGAAGATGATGTGGTTCGTATCTTGAACGAACGTGCTACTAAAGCTGAACAAGCCAAGGCTGAGCTAAAGCAAAAGCTCGATACCAAAGTCAAAATCTTCACCGATGCCGTTGACGCTGCAGAAGGCTTAAGCGATGACGTGAAAAAAGAGCTTAAAGAGGCTCAAGACCTTATCACAGTAGAAATGACCGATGAGCAGGTCACTAAGTTGGCCGAAAATCAAATTGCTCACGGCAACCAAAAAATGGTTTCGGTTCAGCTATCAGGAATGGGCTTTGGTAGCCCAGTAGGCGTTGTTCCACAAACCCCAGACCAACAGCGTGAAAGCTTGCAGCTGCAAGAACGCATCCACAGCAACTTACGTAATACCAATACGTATGCGATTGGTCAGCTATCACTGACGGAAGAGAAAAACTTACCTGTGTTCTGCCAACAGGTATTGGCAGAGTTCGACCGTTTGCATCACCGTCAAATCCATGCCGAGCGTTTGGCGCTGTCTGGTCAAGGTACTGGTAACGTCATTTCTGACACCGAGCTACCAGTATCCGTACAGCGTGAAGTGATTCGTGAGGCATTGTCCGATCTAAACATTTTGCAACTGGTGCAGACACTCACGGACTTTAGTGCCGCGGCAACAACGAATATCCCATACGAGAACCGAGATGTATCTGCGATCATGGGTGACGGCATTGTGTTCGAGAACGGCACAATCCCGAAAGTGAAAAACTCACAGCGCATGGACTTAGCTTACGTTCTGCCGATGAAAGTAGCGTTTGAAGTCTCAAATGAGCTGATGCATTTTTCCAAGTCTTCAACCATCAACTGGGACGCATGGGGTCGTAACGTTGCGACCGCGAGCCGTATCATTAAAGAGCTGATTGCTCGCCGCTTGCTCAACACCATGCAGCGTGTGGCCGATTCGTATATGTCGATGAGCGTGACCGATGAAGATATTAATGCTCAGTTGCAAAACTCATCGACATTCAAGTCAGCACAGTTCCCAATTGTGGCCCAGCATCAACAATATGATCTGCAAGGGAATACTGTTGGTACTATTGAGAACGCCATCACTCTGGTTATTGACGGTACGGAAATCAAGCCATTCGATGGTTCGGGTACACAGGAAGTAGGCACGTATTACGTTGTCACATCATACAACCTTGGTCAGTTTGCTTTGGTCAATGAAGGTGGTGAACTGGTGAGTGGTACGCCAGCGAATGCAAAAATTAGCTATAGCTACGCAACCAACATTCAAAAAGTAGACAGTGATATTCCGGCAGGCACTACCGCCGAGAAGCACTACAACAAGCTGATTCAGGCTGTTGGTCGCCGTAAAGCCATCATGAAAGATGATCGCTTTGTCACCCCAGACTTCTTGTTGATGTCCAACACGCTTAACGACACCTGTACTAACGCAGAGCAATTTGTTGCCTCTATGCGTCGTGATGGCTCAAATACCAATTCACAAGGTGATTTGGAAGCGATCAAAGCTATTTCATCTTACTCAACTAATGCGCCAGCCACGCACTTAGGTGATGAGCGCATCATCATGGGGCAACGTGGCGCTCTCACGTACACCGTGGTCAAGCCATACACATTAAGCGAAATGCAAGAAGCACGAGATGCCAATGGTCAGCTTAAAGGCGGTAAAGAAGCGTATGCCGAAGAGTACAACGCCATCCACTGTCCTAAACCAATCCGCAACCGCTTCACGAGTGTGATTTTCTATTCTGCATCTGGTCGATAGCCGCTGCTTTGCCCCTGTTCGCAGGGGCCTTTTTCTTAACTGTTACATATAACAAGCCAGAGGTAACAATCATGCCTTATGTTCCATTTACCAATACACAAGCTGAAGCGCTGAATGTTGGTGGGCGTACTATCTTGCCAGGTGAAACTCGTGAGGTGGATGCGCGTTTTGTGCCAGCACCCTCAATGGTAAACCGCGATGTAGTCGTGCTGTTTATCAACTTCAATGAAGAACCACGCTTTTTCGGCACAACTAAAGTTGAAGCTGGCAAAGCGGCTCGCCTGCCGCTTATTCATTTTGAAAATCCGAATGTAGAAGAATCGGGCAAAGTTCAGTTGGAGATCTTCAAGCAGTTGCTTGAAAAGAATATCTCAGAAATCACACCTTATGTTTCCGAGCTAAATGATGATGAGCTGTCGTTGCTTGTTGATTTAGAAGGTTTGGGTGAGAAGCGCAAAACACTACTTAAACACTTTGCGGATGAGCTAGCGGTTCGCACGGCTGAACGCAGCTTTGACCCTGAAGCTTTTGCTGCTTCGCTTAAAGGAATGGACGATGGCGATCTCAACCTTGCGCTGCTCGATGCTGGTGACAACGAAATGAAAATCACCGCGATTGAAAACGAGCTATCTGAGCGCAAAGCGAGTAAGGAGCAATAGTCATGTGGGATAAAGTCAAATCAATGCTTGCTTCAGCCGCTCCACTCGTGGGTGGCTTGGTAGGTGGTCCAGTTGGAGGTGCTGTTGGTACCTTAATCTCTAGCACTTTGGGTGTCGAAAATACCCCAGAAGCGATTGAGCATGAGCTTAGCAACAATCCAGACGCCATTCTTAAAGTCAAGCAGATGGAGATGGATCATAAAGTTGAACTCAAGAACCTCGCACTCAAAGAGATGTCGCTGCAGCTTGACTACGAGAAAGCGAAGCTTGCCGATACGCAAGATGCCCGCAAGCAGCACAAAGACCACTGGATGCCTTGGGCGTTAACGCTCATTTTGTCGCTGATGGTCAGTGGTATGTTTGCGGCGTTGTTTTTTGGTAAACCGCCACAGGACTATGCACAAGTGCTGATCATGATTGCAGGCACGGTATTGGGAGCATTTGGTACAGGTATCGCGTTTTGGTTGGGCAGCAGTCAGGGCAGTGTGACCAAAGGTAAGCAGCTTAAACCAGGGGGCTAGTATGGGCGAACCCATCGAACGTGGGGTAAGTCATCAAGAATTTGTTGTGTTTAGAGACGAAATGAGAGTAGCCATTCAAAACCAGACTGAGCTGATGAAAGAGATGGTTGAACTGCACACCAAGCATAACAGCTTGGAGAAGCTTGTTTACCGAATCGATAAGCGCTTAGACCAAGTTAACGAGCGGCTACTGCACATAGAGCAAAACCAAGGCGGAACAAACGTAAAGACCCAGTACAACCGCGACCTTATTTGGTTGTTACTGAGCCTAGTTATTGGTTTTGCTGGTTACGCGATGCGAGGCCACTTATGAGACTCGATGACCTTACCAACAAACTGAAATCAGCGCTGATGGACAGCGCTGAACTTATTTCTCGAGATGAAGAACAGATCATCTCCATGGCCCTTGCCGATCTCAGCCGCTACAAGCCCCAAAAGCGGGTGGCTACCTTTAAACTTGTCTCGGGTCAACTCGTCTACCCAGCGCCAAACGGGCTGATGCATATCAGTAATGTCATGTATGGCCAAAGCCAACGCTCACAGTTAAAACCCTGGCAAGAAGGGTACCCGAAAAAGTTGCCAACCTTTTACGCGATAGAAGGGGATGAAGGCATGTTTATTCAGCTCTCTCATTTCCCTGCAGAAGGTACCTTGCTCAGTTGCGGTCGTGAAGTCACCTATACCTACTGGGCTTCACGCGCCATCAAAGATGGGGATATTCATTTACCTGTTGAGTTGGAACCTTTGTTGCTACTTCGTTGTGTAGCCGAAGCAGTCAAACACATTATGGTGCATCAACTCAATAAAACGGTGTCGGTGCGTAACAGTATTGGTGGCGAAGCCAAAAATGGCACCCCTGCTGCGGTGCATGAGCAACTAATGCGTCAATTTGAAAGGCAGATAGCAGATGCGTGAGTTTTCGATAGAGGTGGATTCAGCGCTCGATGAAGCGTTTCGTGATGCTATGTCAGAGATGACAAGCTGTTTGAAGGCCGGAGTGAGTACTGCAGGTTCTTTGGTCTCGAGAGAAGCCAGGGAAGAAGCGCCCAAAGCTGAATCTGCACTAACGAATAGCATCAAAAGCCGAGTCGTCTCTCAACTAGAAAGGCTCATCACTTCAAAACTGAATTACAACGAACATGTGGTTAACGGCACAGCCAAGCAAGGTCTTCCACCCGTTCGTTCGATAGAGGATTGGATAAAAGTAAAACGAATCACTCCACACAACCCTAAACACTCAACTCGTGATCTTGCATTTATGATGGCTCGCCACATCGCCGCCAATGGTACTCAGCCCAATGACTTTTATGACCGAGCCGCCGACCGAGTAGAAGATAAAGTGGCGGATATTCTTCACAAATCTGCACAGATGGCGATGCAAAGAGCTGGCCTAAGGATGAACTAATGAGCAGCGAACGCAAAAACGTAAACCAAATCCTTGATGCAATCGTTTCAGGGTTTAAACACAAGCACCCCGAACGCGATGCAGATCGAAACTGGAAAGCTCGTTCGGCCTATCGTAATCGTGATCTTGAAGATGGCGTACTCACGGTTATTTACACAGGTGAAAACCCAAGCGACCCATACAACACCTATCTAAAGCTTCTCGTCGTGGGGCGAATTTATTGCGGAGCAGATGCAACTGGGCAGGAAATAGAACAAGCAGAGTTAGATTTCTTACAGCAATGGCGTGAGTTTTGTGGCTCAAGCTCATGGGGCAATATCAATTTGCTCTCTGTTTCCACGTCTCAGCAGCAAGAGGCGCCAGATGGTTGGTTTATATCTGAGTGCACGGCAGGACCGTTTGACTTGGCTGGAGACATTGATTGGTTACCAGAAGGACCAACAGAGCTTCCTGATGACATTTTAGTTTCTCAAAGTCCAGACATCGGCTTTGGTCATGAAGATGACTACGAGTTATTACCAAAGGATCTCTAGTGGAATTTACTCAAGCGCAGCTACATCGATTACTTAGCGAGATGATTCAGTTTGGTACCATCACCGAGGTACAAGCCTCCCCACTTCGCTACAAAGTTAAGTTTGGTGAAAATCGTATCAGTGATTGGTTGCGTTCGGATGTAGGCCATGCTGCCCAGGTGAAAGATTGGCACCCTCATCAGGTTGGTGAGCAAGTGATCGTTATTCGGCCATTCAATTCACAAGGTGGCACTATCATCGCAAGCTTAAATCAAGCAGCGTTCGATCAACCGCAAACCGATTTGAATGTGTTTTATCGTCAGTTCCCTGACGGTACTCAGCTCAAATACGACATGAAGAATCATGTGTTATCGGGAAAAGTGGTCGGCAAGGTTAACCTAGACGCTGACACTGAAATTTTCCTCAAAGCACCAAAACTCAAATTAATTGGTGATATCGAGCATACAGGCGATCAGCACTCCACTGGCAGCATCAAGTCCGACAGTGACATTGCAGATAGCACTCGTTCGATGGCTGACGACCGAGATATCTATAACGACCATGACCATAACCACGGTGATCCGATTGTCGGTAAACCGAATCAGGAGCAGTAATGGCTATTGGAGTTGATGAGAAAACAGGAATCTTGATTGAAGGCTCAGCAGAATTAAAACAACGTCTGCAGCGGTGTATGAAGACACGCTTACTCACTTTACCGCTAGGGCGTGATTATGGCTCAGACCTGCCCAGATGTGTTGATGGCAAAATCAACGCAGCGCTAAAAATGGACATCTATGCTGGCATAGCCAAGATGCTTGCTCACCCTCCTAACGGTTTCATTGACGAGATAAAACTCAATCAAGTATGGATAGAGCAAGGCGCCAACGAGGTATCGATTTCATTAGAAGTCACACGCTTGTTTGATGGCAAAGTAGAGGAAATTTCGGGTCTAGGGTTATGAGTCAAATTGTCATTTCTGACTTACCACCGCCAGAGGTGGTTCAACAACTTGATACCAGCTTAGTACATCAACGAATGCTTAATCGTTATGCCGAGCTGCAAGGTGTTGAAGTGCCTAAAATTGGTGATCCTCTCTACAATGCAATGGCCTCAATGACGGAAGAAGTCACCCGAGCTCGCCAAGAGTTTCAAGATATTAGCTTAAACAATATGGTGGCGTTCTCGAACGGTGCCAACTTGGAGCATTTGGGCGCAGCGCGGCCTGTTGAGAAATTTGACTCTGAAACTGATGATGAATATCGCCGCCGTGTACAAATGGCACCCGAAGGGTTTAGTACCGCAGGGCCAGATGGCGCTTATATTTTCCACGCCCTTAATGCTCATGAAGATGTTTTGGACAGCAAAGTTCATAGTCCTGAGGAAGTGGTGGTAAATCAATACATCTTAAGTCGCCAAGGTGATGGCACTGCTTCCGACGAACTATGCAATATTGTTTCTGACTATGTTAGCGCAGCGGCAAAACGTCCGCTTAGCGATCGTTATACGGTATTACCTGCTGAAATCATCCCTTATCGTATTGAGTTAGAGCTCGAAATGCTAACTGGCCCTGGTGAAGCTCAAACTATTGAGCTGGTCACTCAAAAACTTAAAAGCTTAACCAAATCAACCCACGTTCTTGAGGGGTTTGTATCTCTTTCTGCTATTGATGGTGCGGCACACTTGCAAACCGTTTCTGATAGTGTCACGAGCTTCCAACCAGTGCGTGACGTTGTGATGATTGAGCCAACCAACAAAATTGAATGCACTAAGTCCCAAGCACCGTACTGCACAGAGATTGTGGTTAGGAAGAAGGTGGCGTAATGGAGTTTGTTAGCAAGCTGCCACCCTCAGCAACCAGCATGGAGCGAGCCCTAGAGCAAGTGTTCTGGGAAGAGATTCAGCTCATTGAGCGCGACATTAAAGACTTTTTGAACCCGTGGAAGTGTCGTGTTGATCTTCTCCCATATTTAGCATGGGAATTGAGCGTTGATGATTGGGATGACAGTTGGGATGAATCCATTAAGCGTGGCGTTTGTGCCAATGCGTTGATTGTTCATATTTACAAAGGCACTCGATATGGCGTAGAGCATGCGCTCGATGCTTTGGGTGTGAATGCTGAAATTGAAGAATGGTTTGAAACCACCCCAGAGCTGAAACCAGGGCGCTTTAAAGTGACTGCCTGGGCAAATAAAAACTTGTCACCAAATCAAACTGAGTTCCTCAATGAAAACCTATACAGCCGCATCGAGTCGGCCATCAACAATGCCAAAAACACCCGCAGCCACTTTGATTTTACTGTTGGTGCTAAGTTTGGCCCCAATACGTTACAAATGGCAGGTGCGATTACGAATCCAACCGCGATGGCACGTTGTGATACCGATGCAATTCAGCAACCTCTTGAAAGCAAAGCTGCGGTAGAAGTAGCGACCAGAGCAACAGGCATTTCGATTACACGCCAAACCACACAAGCAATCATGGATGCACAACCCAATATCACTCCTGTAGCGGTTGCAGGATCATTTAGCGGCTATGCCGTACTTAAACTAACTATGGAGGCCGCATGAGTGATGTTGTATCGCTGGTACCAGTTATCACAACTAGTGGTTTAGCTGCCGTATTCAATGCAACTAATGATGGTGTTGCAGGGAAGATTACCCACATTGCGCTAGGTGATCATGGTCGAAACCCAAGCAAATCAGAGCTTGGGCTAGTCAATGAAAGAATGCGTATTTCCATCGCTGATGGACAGAGAATTGATGATCATCAAATTCATGTTACTGCTTTGGCGAGCGGTGGGGATGGATTCTGGGTAAAAGAAATTGCGTTTATTTTGGAAGATGGTACCGCCTTGGCGATTTGGTCTGATACCGACCCGCTTGCATATCATTCAACCAAAGTACCTCTTCTCCTCGCCTTTGACTTAGTGCTGGCAGCTTTGCCAGCCCAATCCGTCACGGTCGTTGGAACTGGTGCAAATCTTAGTTTAGCCGCTTGGGGTGAGCAGTATATTACTAACGCAGCATCTATCGTTGCCAATATGGCTAGACATGTAGAAATGTTATTCCGCGTAATGGAACTTGAAAAGGCGAAGTAATGGCACTGGGTGACTTAGAGCTAATTGCCGGCACAACACTTCGTTTCCAACTTAAGTGGGAAGCGGAAAGTGAACTGGGAAAGTTAGAGCCTGTTCAGATGGATGGTTGTACCGCAAAGTTTGCCGTTCGTGATGTTAAAACGGGTGAAATAATGGCAACGGCGGATACTAATGATGGTATCGACATCGACGTCGGTAGCAGCACGCTAACCGTTGCATTAGCTGCTCATAAGTCTCGTCATTTTGGTGAAGCTTCCAATGGGACTGTCGACTATGAAGTGCGTGTTAGTTTCCCTTCTGGTGATGTGTACTCGTTGGTTCATGCAGGATTAGATATCAAGCGAGGGGCGATAGATGATTAACCCCAAATTAACGCTGAGCTACGACACCAAGCAAGTGGTAACCGTGACGCAAGGTAGTAAAGTGAGTGTGCTTCACCTGAGCCGTCCCACACTAAGCGTTGTCAGTATTGGCGCTCAAGGCCCAGTAGGAACAGTAGCGGAAGAAGTGCTAAACCGCGTAGAGCAAATGGAGCATCAAACAGCACAAGCGGTTGAGCAAGCTCAAGAGGCCAAAACACAAAGTGATACAAACAGTGCTGCTTTGGCTGACTCACTCAGCCAAATGACTAACCGTTTTAACTTTTATGCTGGGGCCATTTCGGCTGTAGGGGGCAAATGATGAGTAGCGAACCGTCATTTATTGAAAAAATTCAAAATATGGTTGCCTCTGTCAATAACGTTATGGACGTTATTGACGGCAAGATCCGTAGCATGGCACAGCTTACTGATGTGTATACCCGTGCGTACTTGGATGATGCAACCAAAACGCTTGGGGCGAACGCTGCTTCTGCTTCCAAGCTAAAGATTGTTCGAAGTATCACTTTAGATGGTGATGCACTTGGTTCAAAAGGCTTTGATGGTTCAAAGGATATAACGTTAAACGTCACTATCCCGAAGCTTGCAGAAAAAGCAGATAAAACATCCGTATACACAAAAGCTGAAATGGAAGCGCGATTAGAGAGCATTATTGGTGCAGCTCCTGACTTGCTCGATACATTTGCTGAAATTGCAGTTGCGCTAGGGGATGACCCTAACTTTGCAGCAACGATGACAGCAGAGCTGGCGAAGAAAGCCAATCAAACGGGCGTATATACAAAAGCTGAGGCGGATAGCGCGTTTTTGAGTGCCGATGCAACGGCGAACAATGCCTTAAAATTCGGAAACAACTTACCGAGCCACTACGCAACTGCGTCTAGCGTAGAGTCGCTTGAACAAACGATAGGTGACGCATTTACTCAGCTTGCTCAGGCATTTGATGATGGAGCAACGAGCATTAATAATATAGGAGCTTAACGCATGAGCTTGGAGCAACAAGTTACGGCGCTAGTTGATGCGTCGAATAACCTCACCGGTGCGGTGACTGGAAAAATCAGTGAGATTGACCAAAGAGTTGATCGAGCTGAGAATGAATACAATCAGTTTAAAGATGATATTCAAGAATATATTCCGCTTCCATTGAACCTTTTCACAAATGCCATGATGCGTTCGGTTGAGGCTGAAGGACATCCTACAGGCTTTGAGTTTGTCGGATGTACGCTTGAAGCTGTACACCCTTACACTAAAGGTTTTGAGGGGTGCTATACAGGAACTGCGCCTAGCAATGTAGCGCCCACGCCAGACTCTGCTAATGAATCAAATCCTTATTGGTATGGTCGTTATAATCTAGGCCCACGTATGTATCGTGGCGGCTTATCAGGTGGTTGGGGCGGCATTAGCGATGGCAAAATTTTAAAAATCACCTCAACAGCATCCGCAGGGTCAAAATTTTTCCGAATTCCAGTGGAAACCTTTGGTGTGTTTCAGAAGCTGGGGATGCGTTTTTGGATCAAAATCGTTAATGGCAAAGTGGGTATGGGCAATGACAATGGCCTGTGGTCTGGTTCCAGTAATAGACTTGGTAACGTTATCGAAAAATCAGAAGCAGACACTGGTGATGATGGTTGGTTTCTGGTCGATAAGGTTATATCTATTGCACAGGCTAGCGCAGTGTCTGGCAATGTACTGAACTTTGGTTTGCCGCATGATCAGAATTGTGAAGTTTATATTGCATTGCCGTTTCTATATATTCCAATGGCTGGCAAATCGATGCTTGTCGCCGCTGGTGAGACTGGCGGTTCACCTATCTTTACTCCTGAGGGCTAAGAATGAAAGTTGTTAAAAAAGATGATGGCATTGTAATCGGTGTTTTTAATGCTTCTAATGCAGAGCGTGAAGTAGCTTTATTAGGTTATTCCGTTGATGAATGTGATTTCATTCAAACTCAGGCGGAGCAAGATCGAGAAAACTTATTGTTTATTGAGTCAACGGATTGGCAAGTAACTCGCCATCGTGATCAGGTTGCTATGGGAGTTGAAACTGCATTGACTGATGAAGCTTATCAAGAGCTGTTAAGTCAGCGGCAAACAGCGCGAGATGATGTAGTTGATCAAGATGCTTTGGTGAAATATCGCCAGCGATAAAGTAAAAATTTAACGAAATAACGAACCCAAAGCCGCTGAAGGTAAACCCCAATCCAAGAGGATTTAACCTTATGGCTGGATTTAAACACGGCATCTTTGGAAGCACCGACAATAGCGGTGTACGTCCAATGCTCATGGCCGATACCTCATTCGCAGTTGTCGTGGGCACTGCCCCTGACGCTGACACCACGGTTTTCCCTGCTAACACGCCTGTTCTGATAGCGGGTAACCCTCATAAAATTGCAAAACTAGACATGACAGGTGACGGTAACGGCACGCTGTTTGATGCACTCACCGCAGTGTTTGACCAAAAGCGCTGTGCTATCTGCGTGATACGTGTTGAAGAAGGCGCGAATGAAGCTGAAACCCAAACCAACATCATCGGTGGTGTTGATGCAGCAACTGGTAACAAGCTTGGCTTAGAAGCGATTCTTAATGTTCAAGCGATCACTGGTAAACGGCCACGTTTGCTCGCCGCTCCTGGCTTCACTCACATTCAAGCTGTGCTGACTAAGCTTCTTCCTATCGCAACACGTTTACGTTGCAAAGTGTTTGCGGATTGTCCACTAGATGGCAAGTACGAAGATGCGGTCGCTTATCGCCAATTATGGGGAGACAAACGCCTAGAGCTTTATTGGCCGCAGATGAAAAACGCAACGGGTAAAGCAGTTCCGATGTCAGCTTACATGCTCGGTCTTGAAGTTCAAAAAGATCAAGATGCCAATGCTGGTTACAGTGCTTCGCTGTCTAACAGAAAAGTTAACGGCACCCTAGGCACCACTGTTCCTGTCGATTATGTCGATGGCGATACTAACTGCATGGCGCACCTATTGAACGAAAATCAAATCACTACTGTGATACTCGACGATGGTTACCGCAGCTGGGGCAACCTAAGTTGCAGTGATGACCCCAAATGGCAATTCAATTCCCATGTTCGTGTCAATGACATGGTGCTTGATGCCATTACCCTCGGCCTTAAGTGGGCGCGAGACCGCAAGATATTGGCAACCTTCGTTGAAGACGTAACAGAAAGCACTCAAAACTTTTTGGATGGTGAGATCCGTGCTGGTCATCTCTACGGTGCTACCGCATGGGCTGATGAAGACTTGAATCCGCCAGACTCCATTATTGCGGGCAATTTCTACCTCGATTACGACTTCACACCGCCAGGCATCGCACAGGCCATTCAAGTAACGAGCCACTTCACCAACGATTATGCGGATGTGATTTTTAGCTAGTTTTGCTAGCTAAATCACCGCGTGTCAAAACGAATAAGGATTCAACATGGAACGCAGAGTACCCAATGTTCTAGTCGATTATGCCTGGTACCAAGATGGAATCGGGATGATTGGTCTAGTACCTAAAGTGAAGTTGCCCCCGCTTAAGCGTGTTGTCGAAGAGTACATTGCTGGCGGTATGGCAGGCCCAGTGAAGATCGACATGGCGACATTAGAAACCGAAGATCTCGAAGTGACTATCGCCGAACCAAACCCAAGCACCATAAAGATGTTTGGCCTAATGAATGGCAAAGAAGCCCCGTTTACCTTCCGTGCTGCTTTCAAAGGAAACCAAGCTGCTGCCGACCGTTTCAAATGCCAAGTATACGGTCGTGTATACGACCTCGATTTTGGTGATATGGAGCGTAAAAAACTCACCGAAACTACCTGTAAGATCACCTGGAGCAAGCTAAAGCTCACCTACAACGGTGAAGTGTTGGCTGATATCGACTTACTGACAGGTAAAGAAAACATAGGCGGTGTTGATCGCCGTTCAGACATCAATTCGGCATTAGGATTGTAGGCATGAATCAATATCAACCCATTACCATCGCACTGCAGCAAGCCGTTACGTTTGATGGTGAAACACTGACCAAACTCACGATGCGCCCACCCACGACTAACGATGTGCTGATTGCTCAGCGTCAGTCATCAACGATGATAGGCGGTCAAGTAGTGTCAGATGATGCAGAGCACGAGGCAGTATTGTTTGCCAACCTAACGGGCACTACACGTGAAGTGGTTGGCAGTTTGCAGATGTACGACTTTAGCCAACTGCAAAAGGCGTATGACTGTTTTTTGGAGCCACTCCCACAGTATGCCGCCAAATGTGCCTTACTGTTTCCAAGTTTTGCGGAGGAATCTCTCTCGACGAGCTTAGAGCCCTCACCATCGCCGAGCTCAACGACTGGTTAGAAGAGTGCTCGGAACTGGTACAAATGCAGAAGAATCAGGAAGATGATTAGCCATGTCAGATAGAAAAAGTACGCTTGGCATTGGTGTAGAAGCCCGAGTAGACAAAAGCGTCACTCGGGCTTTTTCTCAAGTTGAGCAGCAAAACCGAAAGCTAGGCAAAGACGCCAATAAGCTGGGTAGCGAAACCACAAAGTTAGGTCAAAAGAGCCTGCGGACAGGACGTAAAGTCACAGGGCTTGGTCGTACCTTTCGTAAAGCTCAGATTGGGGTCAAAAAGTACACGCGTGATGTAGGTCGCTCTATTCGTAAAACTGATGCGCTAAGAAAGAGCGTAGGTAAGCTTGATGATGGCCTAGATGCAGTTGGTAACCAATGGACAGCGTTAGCCTCTGGTGCTGTAGGGGCAGGTTCTGCTGCGGTAGTCATGGGGCTAGAAGAACGTTATGAGCGACTAGGCATTCAAGTAGGCAAGTCACGAGATGAAATGACTTCCTTACGTGAAGAAATGTTTGCTACATCTCAACAATCTGATATTCGAGTCAATCAAGACGAGTTGCTATTTGCGGTAGAGAAAATTGTTGAGAAAACCGGTGACCTCGATTTTGCCCGTGAAAACATGGCTAATATTGGTCGAGTTATGCAAGCTACTGGCGCTGCAGGTGTGGATGTTGGTGAGATGTTTGCCGACATGTCTCAAAAGTTTGGGTTGAAAAACAGCGCTGATGTTCTTTCTGCCATTGATACGCTTGTGGTACAGGGTAAAGCTGGAGCATTCACCTTGCAAAACTTAGCTGCTGAAGGTGCCTCTGTATCTGCTGCTTATGCTGCGATGGGAAGAACTGGTCCAAAAGCTGTCCAAGAAATGGGCGCTATGCTGCAGATCTCTCGCATGGGGTCGGGCTCTGCTGCCGAAGCTGCAAGCGCGATGGAGTCAGTATTAGCAGACATTACAGCAAACTATGAAGACATTGAAGCTTTAGGCATTCAAGTCTTTGACGAAGAGGCACTGGCTAGAGGAGAAAGGAAGTTCCGAGACTTGCCTTCTTTGGTAAAAGAAATCATGGAGGCAACCAACTCTGACATCACGGAATACAGTCAGCTGTTTGGTGATGAAGCAATGCGCTTTATGAAAGTGCTATCAAGTGCAGATGGTAAAACCGCCTTTGATTCTTTCCTCGCTATAGAAGGAAACGGAACTGCTGTAATCCAAGACTCTGCTCGAGCAGCCCGAACTGCTAATGCAGCTATGATGAGCCTTAAAACCGCATGGCTCAGTTTTGCCGATGAAAACCTAGCCGAGCCTATCTCTGAAATGGCGGATGCCATTAACAGCCTTGAACCTGAAACACTTAACACCACCTTAAAAGCTGCCACAGGCTTAGCTGTCGGATTGGGAGCAGCTTGGGCAGCACGTAAAGCGTGGAAGATTGGCTCTAGCGTTGCTGGTTTCTTTAAAGGAGGTAAAAAGGGTGGAGCAGGCTCACTGCCAGGGTTATCGGGTGACGTGCAAAACGTTTATGTCACTAACATGCCTATGGGCGGCTTTGGTGGGGCGGGCACAGGTGGCAAAAGCAAAACAAAAGGCCGTAAAGGTATTCCAGGGTTAAATCGCACTAAACCACTAATAGGCTCACCCAAACCTATCACGCCGAAATCTACAGGACCGAAAGCCTCTTTAGCTAGGTTGCCAAAGACCATGCCTGGTATGAACATGCTAAAAAGCATGGGTAGGCGCTTACCCGTTCTAGGTGCGGTTATTGGTGCCGTTGATATTGGCAATACACTAATGGATGACCAGCTCAGCAAAAAAGAGAAGGCTCAGGAGGTTGGTGGTACTGTAGGGCAAATGGGTGGCATGGCGGCAGGTGCTGCCGCTGGTGCTATGATGGGATCTGTTGTTCCTATCGTTGGTACTGCAATTGGCGGTGTTATTGGTGGCATCGTAGGCGGCATTGGGCTTGAAAAAGTTGGCCGTTGGGCAGGCGGCTGGTTTGGTAATGAAAAGAGACCTAAAGTGGGTGATTCAATCACTAATAACAAAGTGGATCATCACCGAAATCAGTATGAAGGTGCAGTGAGTAATACAACTACGGTCACCAACGCAACGACGAATACTGTTCAGCCGGTAGATACTAATATTGTAGAGTTAAAAACTCGAGAACCACTGCCTAAGGTGGGTGATTCAATCACTAATCATCAAGTGACCAACAATTCAGTAGTACCTATTGAGGCAGGTAAAGTAGAAGTTTCGGTGAGTGAGCAATTGCGACCCAAAGCTGGCGATAAAATCACAAATAACAATGTCAACAAACTCAATCATCAACAGGTGAGCAACACGGTTAACCAAGTGATGCAACCGCAGCGCGCCGCCCCAACCCAAGTCTCTTTTTCTCCAAGCTTTCAAATAACCGGCAATGTGGATGATAAACAGATCGCCAAGCTAGAAAAAATGGTGATGAGGCTGCACAAACAAATGAGCAAGATGCAAAACGGCGGCACCAACTTAGCCTTTGCAGACTAACGATCGCGCACATTAGGAGAAATCATGAGTGACGTAATGATGGCATTGGGTGAGTATCGTTTCTCCATCGATACCGCCGCTTTACAAACGCTCAGCGAAACACACTCTTGGCGCTGGGCTGACCACAACGTAGCAGGGCAAAAGCCTAAATCGGAGTTTATTGGCGCCGACCTTTCAACCATCAACTTACAGGGTACCATTTATCCTCATTATCGCGGCGGGCTTGGTCAAACCGATGCCATGAAGGCTGAAGGTGACAAAGGTGAGCCACTGCGTATGGTGGACGGCTTAGGCCGTGATTGGGGTAACTGGACCATTAGAGAGTTGCAAGTTGATAGGTCTAAACTTTGGCGACAGGGCATCGCTCTGAAAATGGACTTCACAATTGAGCTTAAAGAACACGCGAACGAGGAGTCAGCGCCATGATGGTCTACATAACCAAAGAGGGTGATCACATAGATGACATTACTCACCGATATTACAACGGTCGAACCGGTGCTTATGAGGCGGTGCTTGCGGCCAACAGAGGGCTATCAGCGCTGCCTCACCCCTTGGCGGCGGGTATTGAAATAACACTTCCCGAGCTAGAGCAACCTACAATGACTGAAGAGATAAGTCTATGGGATTAGCCGTTTATAAAATTGTTGCCGATGGTAAAGACATCACCAATGTCATCCGGCCATTATTCCTCAGCATAAACATCAACGATGAAGCAGGTCGTGATAGTGATAGTTTTACTCTGCGGTTATTTGACGATGGCAAAATTGCTTATCCACAAACTGAAGCGACGATTGAAGTGTATACAGGTAAATCTCAGCAGGCATTGAGCTTACGTGGAGTGTTTACCGTCAATTCGGTAAAGCTCACTTCGGCAGAGCGAACCATAGAGTTGTCGGGGGATGCTGCTAACTTGTCTGGCGAGTTCAAAAACCAACGTGACTATACATGGGAGCAAACCAACTTAAAGCAATTAGTCGAAGCTGTTGCCGAGCGTTGTGGTTATATCCCAGCGGTGGCTGAACAATACGCCTCGGTCACCATTGCTCACCGTAATCAAACAGGCCAAAGCGATGCTGATCTTCTCACCGAACTGGCGGAAGAGAATAACGCCACCATGAAGGTTAAGCAAAAGACGCTGATATTCTTCCCTCGTGGTGACAACCAAACTGTATCGGGCAGTTCGCTATCATCTGTACCGGTGCATTTAACCGATGAGGTAGATGCCACTATCACTCTAAGCGGAGCTGGAAAGTTTAAAGCTGTGACAGCCCGTTGGCACGATGCGGATGCAGCAGAAACCAAAACAGTCCGAGTGGGCGAGTCGCAAGGGCGAGCCAAGCAGCTCAATACCAGTTACCCAAATGAAGCCGCGGCGAAAGCCGCCGCTGAATCTGCATTGCACGACCTAAAACGAGCCGAATATACTCTAGAACTTGATGAGTTTCCGTTTATTCCCAGCTTAATGGCCGAGCGCAACATTAGCCTGAGTGGTCACCATAGAGCGCAGTTTAACGGGGAATGGATGTGTGAAAGCTTGTCTGAGACACTGGATGAGAGTGGCCATGTGATGAGTGGGACGTTTGTTGCGCCGAAAAGAAATATAGATGAGATTCCGAGGCTTAGTAATTGACTACTTCCATACCAGAATTAAACTGTAATGACTTGAAACGATGAGGGAGTGTAGTTTGAATATCGACAACTTATCTAAGGCACTTACAAAAATAGACTCATACCTTGGTGAGGTGGAGTCAGAAATAGGTGTACTGGCAATTTTCTCTCTACGGGTGAAAGGTATACGTAAGTTGCTCGAGCTTCAAGGCAGCAAATCCATACAGGAGTTTGATAGTGAAGGCTACGTACGTCTTTTGATGCGAATAACTGCATTTTCACGGGACAAAGTTGTAGATGGTAAGGAGCCCGATGATTATCAATTATCCAATGAAGATGTACAGAGTCTTAGTATTGACACATTAAACGATTACTCCAATTTATTTCTCGAACATCATGATTACTTGTATCGGGAGAAATTGACCAATCAGGAGAAGAGAGAAGACAAAGTTTCAATATCGTTTTCATATGGGGATGTAGTTCACCCAAAAGAGCCTGAAGAGTCGGCAACCGATTATTTGTACAGGCTTCTTGTGATTGAAGAGGAAGAAAAGCAGAGCCGCACAAAGAAAATGATCGCTGACCTAGGGATAACGAATAGGCTTTCAGATCAACTCGCTACTCAATTTGAGGTATCCAATAGGCTAGGCAGTACATTGAGTCATTCAATAGAGCAAATGAAAATGGCCACTTCTGCTGCGAGCTTGGTAGATAAGTTCACTTCTCCTATATCAGCGGCTGTGGCATCTATTCAACCAAGTATTGAAATGCCTAATATAAGCTCTTTACACAGGTTGCCTGATAGTGTGTTAAATCCTCCAGATCAACTAGCGTCTACAAATGAATTGAGTGATCTTTTGGCGGAGAGAGAGCGTGCTAAGGTCAAAAGCCGACAAAAACAAGAAGAGTTAAATGAAAGGCAAGAACAACACCTTGGAGCTCTAGTCGATCGAATGTCCGAGTCAGTAGATTACATGCGAAGTCTAGATGACAACCAAAGACTTGCAGCAGCGGAGAGCAAAGAAGCAAGTGCGGAGTCGACGGATTTAGCGAAGAAAGGCATTGTGCTTAGTAGTCGTGTTTTTTGGTTAACTGTCATCGGCTTGGTGTATTCAATCTCTACGACCTTTCTTAATCCAGGTAAAACGAATGAAGAACTGAAAGTTATGGAAACCGGCTTTCAGCAAATGTCTAGCAGTTTTGACAAGCTTGCAAGTTCGGTCTCAGAAAATAATAACCTTCGTACTTCGTTCGAAAAGATTAATGCCGAAAATGTTGAACTAAGAAAAATTGTTGTTCAACAAGAGGAGAGAATAACAAGTCTAGAAACTGAGCAAGCTCGAAAAATAGAAAGGCTACAGCAACAACTTGAATCAATACAGAGCTCCAAAAACCAGCTGGCTAAGCCATAACCTTTAAGATTTTTAGAACTGCTAGTTGCTGCTCGTCTGTTAGCTCTGAAAATAGGGCTAACAATTCTAATTCCCTCTCCTTTGGCGCTATTCGGCGCATTGGCGCTTGCCCCGTCAAATACCAACCAACATTGATATTCAATACAGAACATAGCCTTTCGACTTCCCGCATCGTCCGAGGTTTACGGTCTGTGGTTTCCCAAGCTCGTACCGTATGAGGGGATTTGTGCATAACAGCTGCGACTTCTGCCCTTGATAATCCTGCTGCTTTCCTTGCCTGTTTTAAGCGTTCTTTCTTCATTTAGTGCGGTAAATACCGAGATATCCTCGTGGTGATCGAATAGGTAGCTACATTTTCTTATAACATCTACAGATCCGCACTATTCAAGTGGTAGCAGTTTTTTATGAGTAAAAACTCGGTATATTGAACCGATTAAAACTAATTCATTAGAAATCAAGGATGTATCAATATGGCGAACGAAAAAGGTGAGGATAAAAAAACGCCAGAGCAACAAGTGTTGGCTCTGGCGTTAAAACAGCTTTTAGTGATTAAGTTACGAAAAGAAGTTAATCGCGAACTACATCGAACGCAGTTAGTACAGAGTCAGGTGTGAGGTCATCAGCGGTTAGCTTTAGGCGTTCAGCTTGACGGTAGACTGCGGTAATGACTCGAGCCTTTTGGTCTGGTGTTAAACGTTCATAAAGTTCTTTTTCGCATTTTTCTATTAGTCTTACGACCTCGCGCATTAGGGGGAGACTGACAGCCGATTGCTTTGGTTCTGGCAATGAAAACCTAAGCTCGCTGAGGTCAGTTTGTTGCCCAACTGGCGAAATGCAATTGCCGATCAAGTATGTACCATAGTGGCCGGACATTATGTCATTTTTGAGGTCGTCTGATATTTCGGGGATGTACACACCACCTCCCATTTTGATTTGGTAACGTGTACACGTTTCTATTAACTGCTCGCTGAGAGGGCCAACGAGTATCTCAAGCTCTTCGTAGTCTATCCATTTACCTTTGAAGTTGTATTGCGCGGGTAAATGCATGATAACGATAGCCGTATCTTGGTGCGAGCATATAGCTACCTGCCATGCTTCATCTTTGATCAACTCGCAAACAGCGTCATTGAGTACGAACGAATCATGATAGTTCTCTATGACAAAAGGTGTGCCTTGAGCCGTCAGAAGCCAATTTAGGTTGACGTTTTCAGCCTTACGGATCGCTTGTAAAAACTCAGGGCCAGGAACATGGCCGTTAAACATGCTCGAAATACTCGTTGAGGTAAAGCCTAAACTTGTTCCCCAAGGCGTTTTTTTTCTGTCATTTAAGACTAAAGTGAGACGTTCCTCAAAATTCATTCCTGAAAACCTTCTGAATTGGCTTGTTAATTCCCGAATACCGATCTAATATGAGTTCAAGTTGATAACAAATGACAGAAAACAGAATTTTCTTTGTTATCATTCCTGAAAAACGAGTTTAACACAGAAAGGGTAGCTTATGCGCACACCAACAGAGCCGTATGCAGACATTATCTCAACCCGAGATTACCAATTAAGAAAGCGCGTTGAGCGTTTGGCAACGTTAGAAGATAGAAAAATGGCACAAATGGCGCGAATTCTATTGCGTCGTGTTGTTGATGAAGTAGAGAAGGAGCGAGGTTTACCGCCGATTGAGGAAGAGGCGGCTTAGGATGCCCGTACTACGGGTAACCCTTTAGATATACATATGTATGCCCCAGTAACCGAAACCCTTAGGGGTTCAATGATTTTTAGATCAAAAAGGAAACAAAATGAACACTAAAAAATCACTAATTCAAATTGAAGTTTTTGAAGCGCAACTAGGAAATGCTACGGCTACGCAACGTTGTGTAGATGCAAGGGCATTGCACTCAGCTATCGAAGTCGGGGCCGACTTCCCCACATGGATTAATCGTAAAATCGAGGAGTTTGGGTTCTCTGAGAACTTAGACTTTTCCTCAGCGGTGGGGAAAAGTTCCGGTGGGCGACCTGCTACTGAGTACACCATTTCCATTGATATGGCTAAAGAGCTCTGCATGTTAGAACGAAGTGAAATTGGTCGAGCGACACGCAAGTACTTCATTGAGAGTGAAGAGAAGTTAATTCAGATTAGTTCGCTTTCTGTCAATCAAACTTCAACGCTTGCCAAAGATATTGCCAAATACGTCAACATGCGAAAGGCAGCAGACAACGAGTTTGAATTGCAGTTGTATACGGACATGATTGAGCGCTTGTGCTTCATGTTGAAGATGCGACAACCACTATTCGACCTTTTGGATAAGAAATTAGAAAAGAAAGCCTCATAAAGAAAAACCCTTACAGGACGGCAATCCAGTAAGGGCCAGAAGGTCTGCAATACACAGTCTACTGTAGGGACTTAGAGCGAGGCGGCAACCTCTATGCTCACGGCTCCAACACCATTTCATCCTTGCGATAGATTGTAGCGCAGACCTTCTGAAAAACGAAACGTAAAATTTTATCAGGAGGTTACATGTCTCACATGCAACACACTTCACCATTGCCTGAACAAGTGCGTCAGGCCTGTTTAAGTACTATGCGCGGTTTTCACAATACCGCCGAACTTGAACAACTGTTAGGTAAACGCCCTGGCGTACTGGCCAACGAAATTAATCCCAAACAGCGTAGCCATAAGCTTGGCTTAGCTGATGTTATCGACCTTATGCACATTACTGAGGATGTGCAGATACTGCGCGCGATTGCCGCAGAGTTTAACCATTCCATTTACTTCCTTGCCGATTACGCAGTGATTACCGATGACGAGCTGCTCAAGTGCTATAGCAACTGGCACGCCGAACTAGGTGATGTCAATCGCGCCTTTGGTGAAGCCATTGCTGACAACCGAATTGAGCCTGAAGAGTTGATCCGAATAGAAAAAGAGCTTGTTGAATCTTTTCAAGCGGCACTGACGTTTCTTAACCGTGTTCGCTCATTGGTTGCGAATTAATTTAAGGCGAAGCCAAAAAGGAAGGTAGGCCATGACACACACAATCGATCGTTACTTTACCGAGCAAGAAGAAAAGCAACTGTTTAAAACCGTGAAACAAATGGGTGGTGTTTACGCGAAGCGTGATTACTACTGGATGTTGCTCATGCGCGAAACCGCGGTACGCCTAGGTGTATTGGCAGGTCCAGACGTCAAAAAAGCAACGACCAACGATTTACCAATGATTGGTTTAACGGTGGGTGATGCACAAAACAGCTTAATTGAGGGTTATTTGATGTATGACCCTTCCAACACCAAAGGTCAGAAGAAGCACCCAGTGGCGTTGACCAAATCGGCTGCTCATGCCTTGAAACAGCTGCTGAGGCTGCACGATGACATGTCGAAAGATATTGATTGGGATGTTCCGCGATTGGAGCGCCCGTTATTTCTTAGCCGCAATCGCCAACAAATGAGTCGCCGCAGCTTTCAAGACCGTTTTGAAAAGTGGTGTGTGGTTGCTGAGGTACCCATTGGGTCACCGCACTGGTTACGCCATACATGGGCGATTCGCTACCTCGACCGCACGACTAACCCTGCGATGGCGCTGCGTTTTGTCCAAGCCGTGCTAAATCACTCTAAATTGTCGACCACATCGGTGTATACCAAACCAAACCGTGAGTCAGTGAAGCAGGCGTTACAGGAGGCAAGCACATGTTTTCGATAACGAGACCACTTTTAGGGCACAAAAGTGCACACAAAATTCGTCGTGGCGAGCTTATTAGTATTGAAGGCTCGCACAACGAGGCATCGATAGTGGAAAGCTGCATCGAACGCGGTGCCAACGTGTTAGTTACGCTCATCGGAGAGGGTGAAGTATTGGTGAGCAAGGATCGTCAAGTTGCCGTGTATTACGGCAGCACTCAGTAGGGGAAAGGTTATGGCAAATATTATCTGTGAGGCTCAAAAGGCATTGCGCCAATCCGCAGTGAACGCTGCGCTGCGAAATATCAACATTCATGTTTTTGGTGGTAAGGCGAGTGAGAAGGTAGTGATTGAATACGTAGCGGGGCGGCTACGACTACAACCGACGGACATTAAATTATGGCAGGTTAGCAATGGTGTCCCTAAGCCTTATGTGGCTGATTTCCTCGTTATCTTGAACGAGCATTCAGTGTGGCGAATGCATCAACTGCGTCCTACTCGCCATATCGCAGCTCACTACGTGGGGGCAGTGGCATGAGTAGTCCTATTTACACCTATGAGCTATCGGCCGAGCAGCGCGCTTGTTTATTCCGCATCGAGCAACAGATGGTGCGCCAGCAGGGGTTTATTAATCTCACTGCTTTAAATGAGCAAGAGAAAGGCGAGTTTGATAAATGGCAGGAGCAAGGGGTCGTCACGTTAAAGCCGCTGGAAGGCGAAGGGTTGGCTCAGAGTTATATCGAAAAATATGGCTTAACACACAGTTGTAGCTTGTCTGAACAGATGTGGATCGCGGCCAGTTCGCTAAGGCGGATTTATGCCTGCGACTTATAAGAGTTGGCGACAGCCTATTTGGTACTCGACACCATGCTTATGTCATGACCGAGTACCGGATATTTGCCTTACTAGGCTTGCTCAAAACAAAAAGCCTTACGTATGGGCACACATTAAACAGGCTAACCCAGCACTCAGTGAGTTACTGAGCTCTACAGAATTTAAGCAGTTTAAACAACAACTAGAACGTTATGTTGGCCCCACAACGATTGGGGTGGATTTAAGAGACATTGGAGGCTCGCTGTATGGCGTCTGCAGATAAACTAAAAAGAACCATCGACCTGCACGACCTCGCAGAACGGCTGGGTATGGAACGTCCCGATCCAAGCGGAAATTACCGTGCACCTAGCCGCGATGATAAACACCCTAGCGTGAGCATTTTCGATGCGAAAGAGGCTGGGATTGAGATGTGGAAAGACCACACCTCTGGTGATAAAGGCAGCTGTATCGACCTCGTTATCTATTGTGGCCAAGCTGGCGATACGAGCGAAGCAATGGCGTGGCTGCATCAGGAATACAACATTCCGACAGATACACCAGACCAACCACAACAGCAAAAAAGCCAAATTGAGTGGGTTGCTGAGAAGCAGCTTTCGGTGGCGAACGATGCCAGAGGTTACCTGATTGATGAG
Organism: Vibrio sp. ER1A; assembly: GCF_000733315.1. NCBI lineage: Bacteria > Pseudomonadati > Pseudomonadota > Gammaproteobacteria > Vibrionales > Vibrionaceae > Vibrio > Vibrio sp. ER1A. Next base: position 133,980 of record NZ_JPJA01000085.1, on the reverse strand, counting down.
CGCGGTATACCGGCGCCAGTTGTCGACATGTTGCAAAAGAAACAAGCATTCGGCTTTAGCGATTGGACGAACCCAAAGAAGAACCCTGGTGAGATAAGTTACGGTGGCCCAGCCATTGCTTTCCCTGCTCGCTGTGTTTACACCAAAGAAGTGAAGGGCATTGACTATCGTTACTTTGACCCAGCGCTCAATGGGGACCTAAAGACCAAAGCACAAGGAGAGAAACGTGGCTTTCCGTACATACCTGATCCTATCGCTTTTAAGCGTGCGACGACCGTCATCATTGTTGAGTCTCCCATCAATGCCATTTCAGCCATTACAGCTTTTGACCCAGAGGGCACCGGGAAGGGAACGACTACCGCTATTGCTACTCGGGGCTTGGCCGTGGAAGAGATTGATTGGCGCCTACTGGCAGGGAAGAAAGTGGTGTGTTGTTTCGATAATGATCAACCAATTGAAAAAGGCCCACGTAAAGGCCATCGCCCAGGGCCAGAAGCCGCTTGGTTGGTACACGAAGCATGTACCGGCTTAAACATCCCATGTTTCTTTGTTGATATGTCGGGAGGCAAGTGGGATGAGCTCAACGACCTCAATGACTTTTTGAAAAAACATGGCGCAAAGTTAACTAAGTACGCGTTGCTGCACCACGAACCTTGGCTTGTCTATGGTCAAGAAGGAGAGTTCAAGCCAGGCAAGTTTAGGCGTTTGCCTTTACCAGAACATGATCAAAGTATCTATTGGTTGTTCCGTACCAAGCAGGACTTTACCAGTTTCATTAAAATCCAAACCATTGAAGGGGAGGAGCAAAAAACATTTACCGATGTCGCCAGTTTCCGCATTGCTGGGTTATCTAAAGTGACGATTTCATCGGCTACGGCGGCAATGACGGGCGAACCAGATTTACAGCCAAGTAAAATTTACTCAGCGACGATTCAAACACCGGACTCGCCGTATGAGCTAACTCGCTTTGTCCTAAAGCGTGAGCAGCTTTACAACATCGATGTTTGGAAGCGTGTAGGTGGCGGTATTTTCAACCCTGGTAAGTTTACTCGCATGATTTCTATCCTCGAGCGCGCAACTCACATCGGCGCTCGTAATGCCGTGAATTTCGTCGGCTTGGCATGGCATGACGGCAAAGCGATTTTAAACGAAGGGCCAGATTGTTATTTTACCGATCCGCAACAACAATGCCCTTATCACAACTTACAGTTCCCCTCTGGGACGCCAGACCAAGGTCGTCGAGTGGTTGAGGCATACCATAAGACATTTAAAAACAACGCAGCGCTTACGTTGTTAGTCTGGGCGTTGGGCGCACACTTAAAAACGTTCTTAGGGTTGTGGCCACACTACACATTGCAGTCGGGTAAGGGCTCAGGTAAGTCAACGTTGATCAAGACGCTTGAGCGTACTATTGCCTTTACGATGTTCTCGGGCCAAAGCCTTAAAACAGAATTCCGCTTGCTGACCTCTATTTCACACACCTCTCACCCAGTCGGATGGGAAGAACTGAGTGCTCAAGGTCAGGGCATTATCGACAAAGCCGTTGCACAGCTACAAGAGAGCTACCAATACACGGTCACTCGCCGCGGTACCGATATGACCGAGTTCTTGAGCATCGCACCCGTTTTGCTGGCTGGTGAGGATGTGCCGGTGCAATCACTACTGGGTAAGTTGGTGCGGTCTGACTTGACCAATCGTAAAGGGGATCTCATTCCTGATGACCTTCCTCGCTTCCCCGTCAAAAATTGGATCCAGTATCTAACTGGTTACACACGACCGCAGGTAAAACGAGCGTACCGCGAATGTATCGAATTTCTGAGCAAACATAGCATGGCAAAAACCGATGATAACGGTGCTAATCGTATGCGTGATAACTACGCCTGTGTATTGCTTGCATGGAAGTTGCTTTGCGAGTTTACAGGTGTTGCCACTAACTATGGTCGCTTTATTAATGATCTTGTGACCGAGATGAACCTACACATCAGCGATACCAGTGCAGAGCGTGAGCCTTGGGTTTGGATTATCGAGCTAATCCTCGGCGAGATGGACGCAGGTCACTTCCGCCATCCATATGCATTCGACTGGTTTGACGGTGAGCTGTGCTTACTAGTGAGAACCAGCCACATCATGCAACACATCAGCCAAAGCCCAGCTCTCAAAGCTAAGTTTGATAGCTTGCCAGTGAAGTCTGACCGAGTGTTAAAAAAACAACTCAAAGAAGCTGGAGTAGTGCTTCGAGACGGGGCAGAGAAAAGCATTAACGGCAAACGAGTAGCAAATTTTGTGGCCTTAGGCGTCGAGAACCTCCGTGAGTTCGGTTTGTTCCCGACAATCCCTGAGGATTTACGTGAGAAAGAGACTAATCAGTAAGGAGATTTATATGTAGTTTGTATCTACCGACCAGATAAAAGTAAACCTAGAACCACGCCCTGGGGAATATAAATCAATCCCTCAGGAACGCCGTAAGGAGCTCGCTTATGTTGCACGTATAGCCCAAAACAAGCGCCATGCAGCGAGCTTGATTGTCAATCTTTACAACTCAAATATCTGTGGAGCTGACATGTACAACTTGATGTCATACACCCGCGGGGAATCATGCAATTTACTGCGTGATGGAGTGCTTACGTTGATTCAAATTTGCGGTGCAGTTGAGTCCCATGAAATCTATGGCAGTGATTTTGTAGAGGGGTTGATTGAGCAATGGGGTTTTCGTCAGGGGGAGTCAGCATGAGTCATTATCTCATTCCCGTTTCAGACAAAACCGTTTGCGAGTTCATGAACGACGAGCGGCGGCACTTAATCGTGAAAGCTAACCAAAACTACAAAAAGGGCGACCGAGTTAAAGCTAAGTCAGTCAGTGGCTATTGGTTGGAGTTGTTAGTTCGAACAGTGACAACAGAGCACGTAGAGAATGGCTTTGTTTTGGTCACGTGTACATGGCTAGGAGGCGGTAACGAGCAAGCGTTGTCGATGGTGTCATGAACTACATTGCCGCGTACTTAAATGAAAACGGTGCTGTCTCTGTCAGCAATAAAACTCAAGAAATAATCAACATGCATCTTGGCAGTTTTCCTAGCTTCGAAAGCGCAGTGGAACATGCTTGTGAAGTACTGGAAGGGCGAATTATTGCCAAAGGTGTACTGCATCGAGAAAGTAACTTTGGCGGCTTTCTTATTTGTAACGAAGCCGAATTTAAACAACTGAAGCAAGAGGTAAAGAAACATGGCTGAACAACTCAATTACATTGCAAAGATGATCACAGAGGTCTACGAAGAAGCAGGGCTTGACATGCCTTATATCGAGGACAAAAAGTACGATATGCAGCAGCATCAAAACAAGTATGAAACGCTAGCCAGCGCGATTCATTTAGACCCAAGCAACCGTAAGCGCCTTGCCGCGAAGATGGGGGTTAGCTCGCTGCATTTGGATGCGACGGTTAGGGTGTTGAATCATCATTGTTGACCATGAGACGGCAAAACTATGCTCTCGGCTCCAACCAAACCCATGGTTTTCCATGGGTTTACTCGCACATTAAGCGGCAACTTATGGGCGAAATAATAAGCAAAAGTTTTGTAACTCTCTGATAGATAAGTGTCTGGGTAAAGGCGTTCCACAGGTCCATAGGTTTTTTGAAATGCCTGTGCCTCCCTAGATTTGATCCTTTTCATATTTTGATCGAGAGATTCAAATGTTAGTTAAACTTAGTGAATGGTTAAAAGTGCGCTTCCCCGATGGACAAGCACCAGATCCACGTACTTGTCGTAGAGAAATCGATTTAGGTACGTTGCCAGGTAAGCGAATCGGCCGCACATATTACGTTGATATGGAAAAAGAAAAGTCATCAAGTGGTGATGCCATGCTTGATGATCTGTTATCACATTGATAGAGGTGACCGTGCCACGACCAAGAAGTAAAAAATATAGAGACCTTCCGGAAGGTCTCTATTTTAAAGGTAAAAAAGGATACGTCTTCCGGCGAATCGATGATAGTTGGAAGTCACTTGGCCACGATAAGGCAAGGGCGATTTCTCTTGCAAGAAGATACAATGCTACTTATCGAGTTGAAGAACCTTTAGCTCATGAAGAATCATTTTTTTCTAAGTCATCCCATACCAAAACTGCTCGAGGTAGCGAGAAGCTAAGCACGTTTTTTGAGAGAGTGGCGAAGCGTTACTTGGAAGATGAAAAACCTGCAGAGTCTACATATGAGCTATTCATGATGCGTTTGAATCGCTTGAATGAACTGCTAGGCAATCATACCGGCTCATCAATCTCACTTGAGATCGTTAATCAGGTACTCGATGAATGTGCCAGAAACCAGTCAAATGAAGTGTATAACCGCTGGATCGCGTTTATGTCGAAGGTATTTGACTATGCGGTCGACGAAAGCGTTATGCTAGATAATCCAGCTAAGCGCAAAAAGCGAAAACCTCTACCACCTAAACAGCGACAGCGTCTCAGTTTAACCGAATATAAAAAGATTTGGTTAGCTGCACCCACATGGATGAAAACAGCGATGAGCTTAGCTCTCGAGACAACACACTCTGTAAACGAGGTGTGTAACCTAAAATACAAAGATTTCGAGCGGTTGGTTACTCCCCTTAGTGAAAACGGGTTGGAGATTTTTGGCTACTTGAAAATACATCGCCAAAAGGTACAGAAGCACGAAGCTAGTCGTGTTCGTATTCCTGTGACGGCGTCACTGTTAAAAATTATTGAGGATAGTCGAGATAACATTGCATCCCCATATATCGTGCATCGCCTACCAGCTCGTTGCTCTAACGAAAGCAGACGTCACTGCGATCACCATACTCAAGTGAACAAAAAATACTTAAGCACGAAATTTACTGAGCTCCGTGACTCTGTCGGGATAAAAGCGGTGCTACCTGCTCGGGCTAGACCTACATTTCACGAGATCCGTGGCCTTAGTATCCATCTGTATGATAAAGCAGGGTACGACCCTCAGGCGCGAGCAGCACACACCGATGCACGCAGTACTGAGGTATACAAAGAGGGGCATGTAATATGGACTACGGTACCAGCAGCACAACTAAACATAAGCTAAATATGGTTCCAAAACTCATTTCTAAGTGATTGATTTATATGAGTGAAAATGTCCGAGAATGAGCTCTGATAGTTAGTTGTATTTTAGGGTTAATTCAATAATAACAGTTGGTTAGGTCTATTAGCGGAGCTCCTTGACATGGTAGGGGTCGGCGATTCGAGTTCGCCCGGACCCACCAAATTTTCGAAAGCCCGCTTCTCTGAAGCGGGCTTTTTCGTATGTGTAAAAAACATATTCACTTCCAGAGTTACCAATAGTATATCCAACAAAAAGTAAACGAGTACAGGTGTTGGCTCGTTAATGTAATTTCATTTTTCAAGCTCTATTCACCAAGAATAAGTCATGTTGATCAGATAATTTATTGTACGTAGATATCTGATACCAAGAGTAACCCCATTGTGATGAAGAGCGTACACTATTTATATCTCATGACATGCGGTTTATAAGAGGTGTTGTTTTATATAACGCCTAATTTTCGTCGATGTTAGCCAATTGATAATATTTGTTTTTTCTCATTAATAGAATTACCACATATAATTAATTGGGATTGCGTACGGATATTTGATGGGTTATTCCTACGAAACGTTACTTATTCCGACACTTCATTACTCTACATCTTATAACCATTGAAATTTAGGTTACTATTGATTCTACTATTATTAGTGTGATTGTTTTATGTGATCTACATTGGTTATTGGTTCGCACTTTACTTCCACCCTAAAATAGAATTTGTGCTCTAAATAATAATAATCATTAAACGTCATGTCAGTTGGTCTGTTTGTTAGCATTTTCGCTTACGGGGGAGTAACTAATGGAATGTCTTAAAAGTCTTGAATGTTTTAACTGTATTCGAATTAAGAATATTGAGTGCCGGTTTGATCTTCAACTAGAGAAGAGAAAGAACAAAGTAATAGACCGAAAAAGCAATCGAGTATGGAGTGAGACATGTTTAAGAATGCTTTGCTGCTTAAACCAAACACCTCAAGGTGTGGTTCTATCGAAAAATGAGATTGTTGATTTTGTTTGGGACGGAGAACCAATAAGCGAAAGTAGTTTGCTCCAGTTGGTGTACTGCACAAGAAGGAATCTGGCAGATAAAAATATAAGGATAATAAGTATACGAGGCGTAGGTTACGCACTCGTAGAAGGGGAGAATGCCATTTATGTGTGTGCAAATTGACAGGTTTATTAAGGGGATCAAGCAAAGTAGCGCAAATTACCAATACAAAATGCAAGGAATATATAGTGCAAGTGGGCAATGTATAGGATATGAGGTTCTAATTGATCAAATAAGAAGTCGAGAAACCTTGCTTGGTCCCAATGTTCATAGTGACTTAACATTTTCATCATCAGCCAATTATTTACTCGAAAGGATAAAAGTCGCCGTTGAGAATGGTAGGTTTGAATGTGATTGGTCTGGGAAGTATATCTTTCTCAACATTGAGCGAAGTAATCTCTGCGATATTACCTTGTTAGCGAGACTTATTGAGTTAAATAGCTATCTATTAGAAAAACAAATTGGGCTTGTAGTGGAAATGACTGAACGAAATGTATGCGGTAGCTGTGTACGAATCATAGAGGGGCTTACTCTACTAAAACAGAATGGCGTAGTGACGGCAGCTGATGACTACGATATTTACCATTCGGACTTTCGTGCTAATGAATTGGACATGAACTTATACGAGTTCATAAAAATCCAATCTCCTAGCTCAGCAAGAGAAGTGGATATGCTAGAGACCTTCGCACAGGTAAGGCCTGAAAAAATAATCATGGAACATGTTGAGTCTACGTCGATATTCAAAATGTTAGTTGGCTTAAATCGATTCTTTTGGGGGTATCAAGGCTACTGCTTTGACAAAGGTACCCCAATCTATATTTAGCTGAGGGTTTAATTTTGACTGATATTGAGAAATACGCAGAGACCGCTTCAAAGTTGGAGAGACAGCGTCAGTATAATGAAGCTTCTATTTACTGGAAGAAGGCTGTAGAGCAAGCCACTGCTCGCCAGGATATAGCGTGGTATCAAATTAGGTATCGATTTTGCACTAAGCAAAGGGAAAGGTTATGAGTTTCTTCGTTGAACGGCATACCGAAACGATTACCGCTTCTTTGCAGGAGTTTGGGTTCACTGAAGTTCAGCGAGGTAGTGACGACTCTAACTTCTTCATCATAGGAAAACTTAAATATGTAAATATCTGTATATCTTGTAACCTGATAAGTAAGAGTTACGAGTGTGATATCTTAGCTAACAAAGGCTATCACAACCTTGTATCAGATATTCCAACGATGGTTTTTTCGATCGATGCGCCATTGGAGGTAAATGTACTCGGTGCGATCAGGGTGGCACATATCCAGGAGAGAGCTTTATCTAAGTATGTGCAGACGCGTGCAAAGTTCAGTGCTATTAACCAATTAAAGAGATTAAAAGAGCAAAACCAAATAGGTTAACCCGATAGTCATAAAGCTCGTGAGGTACAGTGTACTTTGCGGGCTTTTTGTTACAAAAATAACCTTGAATTAATGGTACCCGCTTAATTTAGAAGATTAATTTAGTTAAGTCCTAAAAAATATTTGTCCAAAACCTGACGTGTCATTTAAGGAAGGTGGCTATGTCAAATTAAATACTCGTGTAGGTTCTTGTCAATCTGGCTGCTTTATTTTCTTGTTAGTTGATTGGTTAATTTAACCTTGCTTCATTATTTGACTCGTAATAATCATAATTCTTTGGCTAATAAGTATATTTCCACGTGATGTTTAGTTCACTAAGGAAGTCATATGCAAACCATTACTAATAAAAGAGTACATCAACTTCTTTTGCAAGCCTCAATGGGCTTCAAAAGCAGTGATGTAAATAAGGTATTTGAAGCTGGTAGTATCGAAAATTGGATAGAAGACCAATCTAAAATGGACCACGCTTCTTTGAAACGTTGGCAAGAGGAAATGCAAAGTCGGCATCATAAGAAAAAATGGACAGATGTTCATTTTAATATTGCCTATACAGATAGACTCTTAAAGCGTAATGACATTTTGCGATATCGTATCAGTTACATCCTCACACAGCTGTTTGTCGTGAGTAAAAATGCGCCGAACCTAAATCAATATCATCGACGAATTGCGTTTGCAAAGTACTACGACAATCTTTCAGAGGCGTGTTTTTCAACATTTGGTGAACTGTTGAAAACAGCGGCAACTTCTCCCGTGATGGGGCAGTACTTAACCTATTTAGATAATGACCATCGAGACGGTGTATCACCCGACGAAAATTTTGCCAGAGAGATAATGCAATTGTTTTCTATAGGTCCTGCGATGCTTAACATGGATGGTTCTGTAGTGACGGACTCAGATGACAGACCTGTCCCTTCTTATAGCCAAGATGATATAGAGAATGGTGCAAAAGTTATGACAGGCTGGGGGCTTGATAACGGTGATTGGCTAAAGCCAATGTGTGAGAAAGAAGGTGCTCACAATAGCGAATCAAAAACAATCTTGGGTGTGGAGTTTGCAGCGGGGCAGAATGCAGAACAAGATTTAGATCAATTTGTCAGTACGTTATGTTCCCATCCAAACATCGCCCCTTTCATTTCTAAGTTCTTTATCCAAAAGATGGTGTCCTCAAATCCATCGCCTGAGTATATTGCTCGAGTTTCAAGGCAGTTTCAGAACAGTGGACTGGATATGCTCGTTTTAATTAAGGCAATATTAACAGACAGTGAGGCAGAGTATAGCCGTGATAAAAAGGAGGATGGTTTAGTAAGGGATCCGCTAATTGTTTTATCTCACGCAATGAGAGCACTTAATATTACTTTAATGCCCGGAGTTACAATGCTACCTGACAAATATTCTTGGAAGAATCGACGAACCATCCTACACGGCCCTAGTGTTTTTTATTATTATCAACCGGAGGAAGCTCCAAATGATGACCGGTTCGTTGGCTATTCGGCAGCAGAATTTAAATTGTATAACTGGGATGATATATACCATTACTTTAGGCAAATATCCGACCTGGCGGTCCAAATAGAAACTGACGCTAATGTAACAACGTATATGAAACGGGATCGGATAATTAGGTTCTATTTAGAAGAGCAAAACGAAAATAGTATTGACCTATTAATTGAAGAACTAAATATCCATCTATTTGCTTCCAATATGAGTAGTGAAATGGAAGTTATTATTCGAGACTTCTTGGTCGATGCACCTCGGCATAACACTAACTATCTCAGAGCGTTACTTATTCAAATAATCATGTCGCCAGACTTTATTACTCAGGGGTAAATCACAATGAAAATGTCGAGACGCGTATTTCTTAAAGGTGGTTTGTCGGGAGTAGGGGTTACTGCGTTAAATCTAAGCTCACCAATAGCACACGCCTTTGGTCAAGAATGCAATGATAATATGCCCTATAAGGCGCTTGTTGGGATCAATCTCGCTGGAGGAAATGACGGTTTTAATTGTTTTGTTCCCAAAGATACTAAGCAGTACCCTGAGTATGCAAAGCTTCGTTCTCATTTAGCGATTAAGCGCGATGATATCATCGAACTTGGTTTAGATGATAATTCGCTTAAGCTAGGGCTTTCACCAGAGCTTAAGGAGTTGGAATGGCTATTTGAGAGGAAAATGGCATTGCCAGTCCTCAATGTGGGGCCATTAATGATGGAACGAGGTAAGGAGCAGGAGGTCGATGAACTAAAGCCAATACATCTATTCTCTCATAATCACCAAAGTGCAGTTACACAAACTCATACTTCTGAACAGATTACCAACCAGGGGTGGGGAGGATTGTCCGCTAATTTGCTCGAAAACGCATTTGGGCTTGAGGAACTGCCTCCTTTATTTGAAGTCGGCTCTCAGACAGTATGGACCAACAGTATTCCCAAGTCGGCAAATCGAATTGGTACGTCCATGCCAGACGATATGGTATTAAAGAGCCAAGGTAGATCGCTTTATGAGGCATTTAGAGAGAGTTCGTTAACGGAAGGTTCGCTCTATAAAGAGTATTACTCAGAGCTGTGTGTTGATGCCGAAGACAAGTTTGTCGAGTTCAGGGCTATTTTTGAAGATGATGACGATTATGGTTTTGACTTAGATACTTCAATTGGCAAGCAACTGAGGGTAGTTTTCTTATTGTTACGTGCTCGTGATGAGTTTCAGCAGCCTGCTCAATTCTTCTCTGTTACCTTGGGAGGCTTCGACACACATAGTGCACAAGAAGCAGAACAAGGTGCTTTACTTCGTTTGCTAGCCTCTCAAGTATCTATTTTTTACCAATGCCTTGAACAGCATAACTTAATAGAGTCTGTGACCACATTCACCTTCTCTGAATTTGGGCGAACTCTTGAGCCTAATGGTTCTGGCACTGACCATGGTTGGGGAAACTGTCAGATGGTTATTGGTGGAGATGTCATTGGTGGAAGAGTGCTCGGAGAGTGGCCTAACTTAGCCTCAAATAGTGACGATTTGTTAACTAGAGGGCGAGTAATACCAAGTTTGAGTGTGGATTTGTTTCATGCATCCCTACTAAAGTGGATAGGAGTGAGGAAGAGTGGTATTGAATGCCTATTTCCAACACTTCAGGACTTTGAACAGAAAGCACTGCCCATCTTTCATAGCTGCGACACTGGCGGAGACAGCGTACTTGCTATTCGCAATGCGAGCGCCAGTGCCACTAACCCAAATGGTATTGATAAAGTTGAGCATGCAATTGATGGTAATTTCTCGACTAAATGGTCTGCAAAAGGGTTCAGAGTGTTTTACACCATAGAACTTGCGGCTTTATCGGAGATTCATAGTGTTAGGTTTGCCCAAGCCAAGGGTAATGAACGTCAGTACTTTATGGAGATTGAAACCAGCACAGATGGGGTGAACTTTGTTCACGCTAGAAAGATCACAACGAGCGGTACTACTGAGGAGATGGCCGAATATTCGTTAGCTGTGGTAGAAGGAAAATATATTCGCTTTAAATGCGAAGGAAACAATGATGTCGATGGTTCGTTGCAAGAATGGAACAACTTCAAACATATTGAAGTGATAGGCCGTTAGGAGGTTAGCCGACTTACAGGTTACTCAAACAAAAGAACGCTATAGGTACCGCTATAGCGTTCTTGTTGTTTGTGTTAGCTTGTTATGAATCTGTCTCGGGAAGTTGCCAATCTCCTCCCAGCGACTTGAAGACACCGACGGTGACTTGAGCTGTTTGTAACCTTGCCGCCAATAATCGATCTTCCATTATGCGTTGCTGACGTTGCGCATCAAGTAATGCAAGATGATTAATCAGACCCGCGTTATAGAGCGATTGGGCTTTACCCAGTGCATTTTCTGAAGCCGTTAAGGCCTTTTGAATCCGCTGTTCATTTTGCTGGCTTCGACCATAAGCAAACAGCATTGAGTCAACTTCGGTAATCGCTGAATTAACGGCGTGCTCGTAGCCAAGCGCGGCGGCATCAAATCGTGCTTCGTTTAGCTCGACTAGCGCTTCACCTCTACCTCCATCAAACACGTTCCAATTTACGCCAACTGCGGCTGCCCATCCCACTGAATCGGAGTCAAATAGGTCGTCAAAGCTACTTGCTGAGACACCCGGTGTCCCGGTCAAGAAGAACTTAGGATAACGGTTGGCTATACTAGCTGCCACCTCTTCATTTATCGCTGCCATTTTACGTTCTGCAATGCGAATATCCGGACGACGTGTTAGCAAATCAGATGGTAATCCAACAGGAATTACTCCCTCCAGATTTGGCAGGTTTGCACTACTGGCAAGACGGATATCTACCTTAGTGAGTGGCTCTCCTAACAGAGTAGCTATTCGTTGTTTATGAACCTGTTGAGCGATTTCCAATTGCGGAATAACGGATTCAGTTGCTGCAAGCATGGCTTGAGCTTGTGCTAAGTCGAGCTCAGAACCGTAACCACTTTTCACCAGCTTTTTAACCAGTTCTAACGTCTTAGCTTGGTCGACAAGATTAGCCTGAACTAATGTCATTCTTTCTTGAGCACCACGATATTGTAGATAGTTGTGCACCAAGTCTGCCGTTATCAAAGTGTTGAGCCCGCTGCGGTAGATTTCTGCTTGTTCTACACGAATCTTGGCAGCGTTAGACTGCCTATCGAGACGACCAAACAAATCCATTTCCCAAGCAATGCTTGCCCCTGCGAATACGCCATCATGTTGATTATCCAATAGCGTTGCAGAATCTAGAGGTGTACCAGTAGGTAATGAATCTCCAATAGGATTCAACGCTGGTCCCAACAATGAGTCATTTTTACTCAGTTGGTAGTTGAAATAACCTGCGCCAATGTTAACTGTAGGCACCTTGAATGAGCTCACTACTGATTGATAACTGTTCGCCATTTTTATCCGCTCCGCAGCCATCTTTAGCGGAATGTTTTGACGTTGTACGTCTTGCACCATTTGATTAAGTGAAGAGTCGTTGAAGCTGGTCCACCAATAATCGTTTTCAGCTAGTTGTGTGCCGCTACTATGTAAGTATGCATTCGACAGTGTCGTCGTCGGTTCAGTGTAATCTGGACCAACGGCGCAACCAGCCAATGTTATTGCTAGAGCCAAGGGAGCAAGTTTTAACGCCTTTAGCAGGCATTTACGTGAGTGATGCGTCTTCATGCTTTATGCCTTTTGTTGTGAGGTGGTAAGTACTTCTTGTGTTGATAATTTATCTGTTGCAGGTTTCTCTTTATAAGCCAATCGATAAAGAGCCGGCATAACAAATAATGACAACACTGTTGCAGCAGCAAGACCCCCAATGATGGTAGCGGCCATCTGATCAAACAGAAGATCGCTAAGCAAAGGAATCATCCCAAGTGCTGTGGTTAAAGCTCCCATTGAAATAGCCATAGTACGGTTGATTGTTGCCGACTTAATCGCATCAGAAAGATCCATCCCATTTTTTCTTTCTAGTTCTATTTGATCCATCAGAACAATACCGTTCTTGATGATCATGCCCATAAGGGTGATTGCTCCGATGAGTGCCATGAACCCAAATGGTTTGTCGAAAGCAAGTAGAGCAAATGTTGCTCCTGTAGCTGCTAGCGGGATGGTTGAAAGAATAATCACCGGTTGCTTGAAGGCATTAAACATTGCTACAAGTATGATTACCATGATGATCAGAGCTTTTGGTAGCTGCTTTAAGATATCTGAAACCGCTTTGTGCTCATCGTAGTATTCTCCCCCCCATTCCATTGAGTAGCCTGGTGGAAGTTCGATAGCTTCAATTTGATCTTTAATAGCATTTCTTACTCTTGCGGGAGTACTCGTTCGTTCTACACCAGCTTGAGCGGTAATGGTTTTAACGCGATCACGACGCCATATCATGCTTTCTTCCGACTTAAGTTCAAATCCGTCTACCACTTGCCCCAAAGGAACACTGTGTAAACCGAGGATCGATTTCACTGGCAATGTTTCTAATGAAGCCATGGTTTGCTCAGAACCACGAAGCTGAATTGCAATTAGCTCATCGTTCAAGTTCATTTGACCTAGAGGCATTCCATCAGAGGCCCGTTTCATTGCAAAAGCAATGTCGGTACGATTGATACCAGCTCGACGAGCCTTATCTTGGTTAATGATTGGAGTTAGCACTTTACTTTGTTGGCGCCAGTCGTCTCTTATGTATTTTGCTTCTGGATGCTGAGCCATGATTGCTTTAGCTTGATCTGAGAGATGGTGCAATACCGCTTCGTCAGGACCTGAGAAACGTGCTTCAACCGCGTACTTGTCGGCCGTAGCCAGTTTCAATGCACGGAATCTTGGCTCAGCATTTGGAAATTCTTCCCTTATCCATGCATCACCTCTAGCTACTAGCGTAGAGATAGAGTGGTAATCTTTGGTATTAATCAAGATTTGACCATATGCCGGATCAAATGGCTCAGGCTCTACTGTTACAGAGAATCGAGGCACACTGCTACCAATGGCTGTAGCAATACTATCAACTTCAGGTTGCGCGAGAAGCCATTGTTCCATCTTCTGCATGTCGACAGAGGTTTGTTCTACTTTGGCGCCATTCGGTAGCCAGTAATCGAAAAACACGATTGGTCTGTCTGATTGAGGAATAAAGTTAATAGCAACGGAAGGGATCGCTACTACCGTAACAACAATCAAAGGTATCAATGCCGCCAGTGCCTTTTTAGGGTTATCTACGGTCCAACTGACACACTTCTTGTAACGAGTAAGTTTTTCATCGCTGGTCTCTGAGCTTGGTTTGATAAACAGCCAGCACATCAGAGTAGTAAACGTCATCGCTACTAACCAAGAAAGCAGCAATGATGATGCAATAATATAGAATACAGAGCCTGCAAATTCTGCAGCGTCTGTCTTAGAAAATAGTACTGGACTCGCTCCCATGATTGCGATGACCGTCGCTCCCAACAGTGGGATACCAGTTTCCAAAACGGATTCCAGCGCAGCCTCAGTTCTTTCAACTCCCTTATTGAGTTTGGCAATCATCATATCAGTGATAACAATCGCATTGTCCACCAACATACCCAATGCCAAGATAAACGTGCCTAGTGAAACACGATGTAAATCGATGTCGTAGATGTTCATGTAAATCAGCGTGAGCAAGATTGTTAGAATAAGACTACTACCAACAATTGTTGCACTCTTGAAGCCCATGAAAATCAACAGGACGATAAAGACAATACCAACACTTTCCATTAGGTTGCCTACGAAATTATCAATAGATTTCTGTACTTCGTTAGGCTGAAACGCGATTGTGGAGATATCAACGCCAAGAGGAAGACTCGCCTGATATTCGTCGATGATGTCCTGGATGGTGTCGCCGAGTGATACGACATTAATACCTGGTACCGGACTGACAGCTAACGTCACTGAAGGTTCGCCGTTAAAGCGGTTCTCAGTGAGTGCCGGAGTTTGATATCCCATGGAAACATCAGCTATATCACCTAAGCGAATCAGTCCGCTTCCAAGTTCACTAATGCCGCCTTTAATGACTAAATTTCGAATGTCTGCCAGAGACTGAAATTCACTACCTTGGTGAATACGAATACGCTCTGAACCCGCATCAAATTTGCCTGCCTCAAATGTGGTATTTGTGCTGTTCAATTGACTCCAGACTTGGGCAACAGACAGTCCATACTGCGCTAATCGCTCATCAGGAAGATCGATATAAACCACACGAGGTTTTACACCATGAAGCTCAATCTTCTTAATACCATCAACCGCCTTTATTCGTCGTTGAAGCTCTTCAGAGTAGCCTCTCAGTTCTTCGGGCTTTGCATCTTTGCTGTGAATGGCAAATAACATACCGTAGACTTCTGAGAACTCATCTTGGACTAAGCTGATTTGCGCTGTCGTAGGAAGTTGCAACTTTACGTCTTGTACTTTTCTGCGCAATATGTCCCATTGCTGAGGTAAAGCTTTAGAATTAAGGCTTTCCTTTAAATCCACAAAAACCATAGACATACCAGGACGAGATAAGGAGCGTAGTCGATTCAACTCTCCCATCTCTTGCAATTTGGTTTCTACTGTGTCGGTGACTTGTTTTTCGACTTGTTCAGCGGATGCACCAGGGTACAAGGTTACAACGACCGCAGTTTTTACGGTAAAGCTTGGATCTTCTAGCTTACCAAGATCAAAGTAAGAGTAGATGCCCGCAATTATGCTTAGTACCGTAAAAAACAACAGGAATGTTCTTTGACGAATGGCGAATTCGGCGAGTTTAATCATTGTCTATTTTCCTACAAATCTCTTAGTACTAGTTTGTCAGCGATATCGCCATCTTTTAGATAGAAAGAACCGCTAACAACTACATAGTCATCACCTCGAACATTCCCAGAAATACATGCTTGGTAAGCATCCAATGATCGAAGCTCAACAGGAGTAGCAATGACTTGGTTATCGCGAACAATGTTGATGTGCATTTCCTCTTTTTCTCCAACTAAAGCAGAGTAGGGAATACAAAATGAATCCATAGGTGTGCTGGTCTTTGAAGAGACGGTTACGGACTTACCTGGGAACAGGTGTTTATCTTCATTATCCAGTGTGTAAGTCACGGTATAGGTCTGTTTTATCAAATGCGGTAGTGGGGCAATTTCGGAAACATGAGCATTAATCGGAGTTTCCGATTGGTACCAAGAAACGGTTCCAACCTCATTGATATTAAACTGTTCGATCATGTTCTCAGGAACATCGATCTCTACATCTAGTGTGGAGCTATCTTGCATAGTTGCAACGGCTATACCAGGAAGCACTTGTTCGTGAGCTTCAAAATCAACGGTGGCAATCACGCCATCAAAAGGCGCGATTAATTGCGTATAGCGCAGTGTATCTTTAGCACGTTGAATGTTCTTATCTACAACTTTCACCGCTGAAAGGCTGCGCTCGTAACCGCTGGTAGCACGGTCTAAGTTCACGCTGGCGATAGCGTTGTCTTGAGTTGCCTGCTTAACTCGATTGAGTTCAGCTTTAGCGAGTTTATGCGCAGACTGTGCTTCAAGCATTTTTGCTTCCAGCTCTTCAAGTACAACTTGATAATCATGAGGATCCAGCTGGGCAATTACATCGCCTTTGTTTACTGTGTCTCCCGCTTTTACGTGGACTTGGTTTATTGTGCCGGGAATCCTAAAGGCTAAATTTGCTGTTTCATGAGCACGTACAACACCACTAAAGTGCTTGGTGGTGTTGTCCTCTAGGCTATCAAGTTTAATCACTTGCAATGTGGTTTGCTTTGGTGCCGGTTGTTCTAAAACCTTGGCTTGGTTGCACCCTGATAGCGCAACTGAAGCCGCGATACAAAGTGTTAGTGTGTTTAGTTTATTCATAGTAGATAGCTCCGTTATAGTGGAGCTATCTTAATATCGAACAGTGTTCAAATAATCCGTCTCTGGCGAGACTTACTGTCACGAAAATTATGACAATCGATTTAGGCGAGGTATTTCTAACGAAAGGTGCTCAATGAGAACTTTGCTAGCTTTATTCAGTGTTTTAGGTTGAGGGTAAAGCAGCCAACCATCTTCGCTGATTGCCGTTTCCTGTGTCAGCAACGACACTAGTGAGCCTTGCTTCAACTCTCTTTTAATCATCATGGTTGGCAGAAAGCTAATGCCTCTGCCCCTTATTGCTGCTCCTTTAATAAAACCTACACTGTTTGCTATCAAACTCGCTTTAACAGAGGCCGTTCCTGAATCAAAGTGCCAGTGACTATCGATGTCACCATTAGGCCAACGAAAACAAATGCACTTATGGTTGTGGAGGTCTTCTAAGGAATCTAGAGGACCGTATTCTTCGATATAGCTTGGAGAGGCGACTAACGCACGGCGATATTGAATCACTTTTCGGGCGACAATATCTGAGTCAAAGATGGGCCCACCATGAATGGCTATATCTAATCCTTGTTGGAAAATCTCGTTAAAGCCATTACTGATACTACGAATATCGAGTTGAATTTCTGGGTATTTGTCATGAAATTCGAACAAAATAGGCTGCAGCAGATCATAGGTTTCAGGGAGTACGCCTAGCTTTATTTTTCCTGTAAGCATATCTCTAGAACTAGAAAGAGATTGTTGTGCTCGATCGAATAACTCTATGGCTTGAGTTATTTCGTCAAAGTACGTGCTGCCACTATTCGTCAATGACAGATTACGCGTCGTTCGGTGGAATAACTGAGACCCCACAGATTTCTCTAGGTCATTGATTCGTCTGCTGACGTTGGCTCTGGGAAGATCAAGTGCATTGGCGGCGGCAGTAAAACTACCTAACTCCACGACTTTAATGAACAGCTTTAGGTCTGCAATTTTCATATCTGAGTTGTTGGCGATAATAAGGAACAGAAGACGTAATTGTCTAGGGTATGATGGTAATTCAACAATTGGCTGGCATGAGAGGAGAGGATTGATTACCTCATTAATCGAGGGTTTATGAAGAGATTGATATTACCTAAAAGAAGGAAGAGCAAAGAGCGTTGTGAAAGTAAGATAGCTAATTTAAAAAACGGCAGTATGTTTGGCTGCTATTGTCGTGTACGCTGGTCACATACTACCGTTTATTTTTAAGGTGTTATTTTAAAAGGTTTATTTGGCCAATGGCATTATCTCAAAACCTTGCTTAAAGCTATCTAGCGAACTAGCCAAATCTTTTAGCGTCTTCGCATCACCTTCAACTTGAGCTTCGTTGGACTTAATCAACTCATCAAGCGTAGTTTGACCTAACACCACCTTGGTCAAATCGGTTTTGTTGATGCGTAGGGTGGTATCGGTATCTTTCACTATTTCATCGACTTCAAGGCTTGCCATATTGGCGTTAGACACTTCAACGTAATAGGTTTCTTGAACGTCAGGATGAACCACATTCATATTGAATTCTAAACCTAGTGCTTCTGCTTTAGGAGCATTGAGGCGCACGGCGATGAAATCTAGGAAACTCGAAGTTGGTGTGTTGGCGATAACATCCGCCGATGCTACTTTAGTTCCTTCACCGATTTGGTTGGTACGAAGCTCAACCGCAGCTTGTAAGTAGCTATTACGCCACGCCATGGTTTCTGACTGATAGCCTTGCTGCTCAAAGCTGTCAGCTAACAACTCGCGTGCTTGTTTGTTATCGGGATTACACATGACAACATCATTGAGCAGTTGAGAGGCTTGTTGATACTCGCCCGCCGCAAAATGTTCTTGGCCGACTTTCATGAAGGTATCGATACCAGCAGCGTTAACATAGGTACATGACTTATCAACTGTAGTCAGTGGATTGGTGTTAACTGGATTCATGTCGTAATAACCCAAATACATGTTCACAACAGCACGTGCATTATGCGAGTAGGAACCGTGGTAACCTCTTGAAGCCCAGTTGTTTTGCTGCGTTTTCGGTATGATCTTGTCGATTTCACGCCCAACATCATTAATGGTGACACCGTGGTTAGCAAGGCGCAGCGACTGGTTATGGACAAATCCATAGTTATCGCGCTGAAGGGTAATGTAGTCGGAAATTTCGTTCCCTTTATCATTCCACACCGGAGCAGAGTGAGCCGCGTGAATACTGTCGACTAATCCAGAGTCTACAAATCGCATTTTCAGCTCTGTCAGGTACTTAGTCCAGATTAACGAGTCACGGACTTTAGCACCGCGGAAGGTATAGATATTGTGTTGGCCGTCGTAGGTCAGTTCTGCAGTATGCAGCGTGCGGTATTCTGGGATGTAATGAACAATCTCTGCGGGTGCTTCTGCTCCTGGCATATTGATAAAGTGGAACTCTAGCCCACCAATATCAACGGTCTCTTCTCTTTCTTCAATGTACTGAGTTGGCGCTACAAGCGTAACATTACCTTTTGATAAGCCCATGCCCAGTGCATTATCAACAATACCAGTGACATCGTTACCCAACTCTGAACCGTATTGATAAGCAGAACGACGTCCCATGGCGTTGCCCGCTAATACATTTTCGTCCGCCATTTCACGGATGAAATCTACCGGTGCGATAATAGGAGCACCTTCTACAAAGTCACCTGACTCGTAGATACCACGCGAGCCGCCGAAGTGGTCAACGTGCGTATGCGAGTAAATCATACCTACAATGTTATGCTCGCCGTTGATTTTCGGAAGATGCTTTTTCGCAAACTCCCAACCTGCTAGCGCGGTTTCAGCCGTTACCATAGGGTCGTGAATAATGTAGCCTGTTTTTGCTTTATAGATAGTCATGTTTGAAAGGTCTGCACCACGAATCTGATACACACCTTCAGTGACTTGATACAGACCGCCTGACGTAAAGTTCATCTGTGCTTGTCGCCAAATCGAAGGGTTAACCGAGACTGGAATTTCATCATTATCTAAGTGAGCCATGCGGTTTTTTAGCTCTCCTGCACGATGGTCACCAAACTCTGCTATTAGACCTCGCTTAGAACGATCAAATGCGGTGGTATCTTTCCATGGAAGTGTTTTGGCGAGCGCATTGTTGGCTTCGACAGTGTGTGAAGTTGCTGGTTTACCTTGGTATGTCTCTACTGACTCGTAATCTGCAAATGCATGTGCAGAAACGATAGATAATACGGAAACAGCTAGAATGGATTTTTTCATAATGGCCTCATTATTTGTGGGCTTTTAGTGTCTGAGGCGCATTGTAGATAGCGAGCTAAGGACCAACAATGCAGTGGGAGCGATAGCTGATATCACAACGATAAATATCAGTATGTCTATTTGTGACAGAATAGTGATGTCAGGTGGGACTAATGGTTATGGGAAACAAGAGAGTGTATGAGGACTAAAAACAACAAACCTCCACTCAATGAACTGAGCGGAGGTTAATAGCGACTAACTGTATGTATGACGCGTAGAACGTCTACTTATATTTCTTAAAAATAATCGATGTATTGATACCACCAAAAGCAAAGTTATTGCTCATGATGTATTCAGCGTCGATATTGCGTCCTTCGCCGGTGATGTAATCTAATGCACCACATTCTTTATCAAGGCTGTTCAGGTTTAACGTTGGGCTAAACCAGCCAGAGTTCATCATCTCTAAACTAAGCCAGGCTTCAATAGCACCACAAGCCCCTAAGGTATGACCAAAATAGCTCTTAAGAGAACTGATAGGAATGTTGCCAAAGACATTGGCTGTTGCGTTACTTTCTGCGATATCACCACGCTCTGTAGCGGTTCCATGGGCAGAAACGTAGCCGATCTTATCGGCGGTGATACCGGCATCTCGTAACGCCATCTCCATACAGATTTGCATGGTCTCCATTTGAGGCTGTGTTACATGTGCAGCATCGCAGTTACTGGCAAAACCGATGATCTCGGCGTAAATAGTCGCACCCCTAGCAACGGCGTGTTCGTAATCTTCAAGGATCAATGTGCCAGCACCTTCGCCAATAACTAAGCCGTCTCTGCTTGAGTCGTAAGGACTCGGCGTGGACTTTGGATCATTGTTTTTTAAACTGGTGGCAAATAGCGTATCGAAGACGGCCGATTCCGTTGGGCAGAGCTCTTCGCCACCGCCTGCAACCATCACCGTTTGATAGCCATGTTTGACAGCTTCAAAAGCATAGCCAATCGCCTGACTTCCTGATGTACAAGCACTACTGGTAGGAATGACGCGACCTTTAAGGCCGAAGAAGAGGCCAACATTAACCGCGGTAGTGTGGGGCATCATCTGAACATAAGTAGTTGCGGTGATGGCCTTAGTACTCTTTTCATTGAGCATCACACCAAATGCACCAATGGCATCGGTACTTCCAGTAGAAGAACCGTAAGCAATACCAGTTTGCCCGTTGGTTAGAACGTCGTTGCCTATAAGCCCTGATTGCAGTAATGCATTTTCAGTAGCAACAGTAGCGAGCTTAGAAACACGCCCCATACCGCGCACTTGCTTACGTTTATAATGCTTTGGCAGTTCGAACTGATCAATTGGTGCGGCTAATTTAGTATTCAACCCGTCATATTGCTCGTAACTCGGCATATATTGAGTGGCGTTTTCACAGGCGCGAAGCTTCGGCTCGACCGCCGCCCAGTCGTTGCCAAAAGCGGTAACGCCAGACATTCCTGTCACAACAACACGGCGACTCATACTAGGCCTCCGTTAACAGAGATAACTTGGCGGGTGACATAAGAGGCAATATCAGACATCAGATAGCCTACCAGACCAGCCACTTCTTCAGGCTCACCCATTCTTCGGAGTGGAATTTGTGGCATCGCGTGCTCTTTCACGTGTTGGTCCACCATTCCAGTGTCAATCAAACCAGGTGCTACGCAGTTCACAGTGATTTTGCGCTTTGCCAGTTCTAGAGCAAGCGATTTTGTCGCGCCAATGACGCCAGCTTTTGCAGCGCTGTAGTTCGTTTGCCCGCGGTTACCCATGATTCCTGATACCGATGCAAGAGTGACGATTCTGCCGCCTTTGCGTTTTTGAACCATTGGCATTACACAAGGGTGAAGTACGTTATAAAAACTGTCTAGGTTAGTGTGAATAACCCCGTCCCATTCTTGTTCCGTCATTGCCGGAAAAGCGGTATCTCTAGTAATTCCCGCGTTGTTGACCACGCCGTAGTACGCACCATGCTCTGTAATATCCGCCTCAATTTGCTCACGACATTGTGCACGATTGCTGATATCAAACTGAATCAATCGACCCTTGCCGCCATTGGCTTCGATGGTTGATAACGTTGCTTGAGCGCCTTGTTTATCGCCCATGTAATGCACGGCGACGGTAAAACCATCATTAGCGAGTTGTATAGCAATGGCTTTACCAATACCTTTACTGGCACCAGTGACTAAAACTTGTCGGCTCATTGGGAGTTCCTATTTTTCATTTCTTCTAATTTTTGTTCAGATGGCACGTAAACATTGAGTTGGCATGAAGCAATTTGTACTCCATCAAGCTCAAGCCGGGCAGAAAATACCGCCATTCCACTATCTTCAATCACTTTCTCAGCATAGACATCGAGAGTTTGTCCCTGCTCAAAACGGTCACAATCAACCTGGTAACGTCGGCGTAACTATTCACCCGCGA
>NZ_JPJA01000085.1:87954-111411 GCF_000733315.1 Vibrio sp. ER1A | reverse complement strand
TCGCGGGTGAATAGTTACACGTCGGCTACCTAATAAAAAACCGATGGGCGGTGTCTCACCTTTTTGTTTGGAATGAAACCCTGACCAAGCAGCGATAGATTGTGCCATGAACTCAATACCGACGTATGCAGGAGTGGTCTTAGATTCGTTATCAAAAAACAATTGGTGTTCACCAATATCCACTTGGCAATGCACTGATTCTTCTTGTACATCAATCAAACGGTCCACCAAAATCATTGGTGTATCATGAGGAAGCAATTCGGCGATGTCTGGAAAATTAGTCATTCCATTCTCCAAAAATAAGACTGATGTTGTTGCCGCCAAAGGCAAATGAGTTACTCAATATTGCTTTTCCATTGAGTTTGAGGTCAGTATCCACAAGGCTGATTTCGATGTCGGACGCTTTGTTTTTGCAGGATTGCTTAGGCAAAGACAAGTCAGATTTGAGTATGTGGTAAGCAATAGCTGCTTCTGTTGCACTGGCTGCGCCAAGTGTATGGCCAGTAAATGGTTTGGTGGAGCTAACTGGCACGTTAGTACCAAAAACACGAGCAATAGCTTTGCTTTCCATAGTATCGTTTAACGGTGTCGCGGTTCCATGGGCATTAATATAGCCAATATCTGCAGGGCTTAATTGAGCATCTGCTAGGGCTTTTTGCATTGCTTCTTCCGCACCACGACCTTCCGGGTGAGGCGCTGAGATATGATGGGCATCAGAACTGTCACCAGCCCCTAGCAAAGCGATTGGCTTGTTATCGGTGTCTAATGGCTGATGACCAAGCAGCATAAAGGCGGCGGACTCACCAATATTGATTCCATCTCGATCTGCATCGAATGGACGACAAAGCGTATTGGATAGCGCTTCTAAGCTATTGAATCCGTTCAGTGTAAGTGCACATAGCGTATCTGCGCCGCCTACAATAACCGCATCTACCAGCCCTGACTTGAGTAGCCGTTTCGCTGTGATGAATACGCGTCCACTGGAAGAGCAGGCTGTTGAAATCGCATAACACGGGCCTTTGATGCCAAAATACTTAGCAATAAAGTCACTACAGTTACCCAGCTCTTGTTTGGTGTAGTGATATTCTTTTGGAAATTGGCTTGTAGCCAGTATTTCAGTGTAAGCCACTTCACCGTCGGAAATCCCAGATGTGCTGGTCCCTACAATGACGGCGACGCGCTCTGAACCATAACGATTAATGGCGGCTCGCACATTGTCTTCTATTTGTTGCAATGCAGAAAGCGCCAATCGATTGTTTCTTGAATCGTAGCGGCTAAGCTCGGCGGGAAGCTCAGGTAGTGCTTCTTTAACGCGTCCTACGACAGTCTCTTTTCCCGAATTCAACAATCCATGGTCGTGTTCCATATGGTTGCAATAACCTTGAGACAAGCTCCGTCTTACACCTTCAGGTGTATGTCCTAGAGCTGAGTGGAACCCGCAATCTTGGATGAAAATGGGTATTGGGGGAATGCTTTGCTTCATACCTATCTATTATTTACTGCCGTTGAGTTGAAAGTTGAGCGTTTGGATTACGATTGAGTACCCCAATTGTTGGTGCTCAAAGTAAATTTTACCACGAAGTGGATCTGGGTTGCTGTAACGGATTGTGATTACCGTAGCCCCCGTCTCATCGATGAGCTGACGTTGTTGCGTGGAATCTTTGATTCGCCAACCTATTGTGCTAAGTGGGGCTTCCCAAGCGCTCTTTGGCCAGATTGTCATCATGAGATTAAACAAAATTTGCTCCGGCTCAGGAAGTGTATTCTCCAAACCGTTCAGTACGTTCGCCTCGATATCGTTATTCTGATAACTCAGAGACATAATGCGTGTTCCCCAAGAAGAGAACCCTGCGAGTACAAGTTTGTCTTTACCCACTTGCAGCTGCACTGGCAGTTGTGAGGACTCTGGTCCTTTTGGAGTTTGCCAGGTCGCACTGATCAGTTGACTGGCGCTTAGCTGATACCCTAGCTGAGCTGGAGTCGGCAGTTCAACCGATGTGTTTGGGTTTAATTGCACTTGTGTAGAAGCATCTTGTGGTTGTAAAGCACAGCCTGTCGTTATTAGGAGGAATAGCGTTGCGATTAACGTACCGATACGTTGCTTCAGCCTATTAATAATCTTTATCGGTGTGTGAGCCAGAGTAGGAGAGAAGGTTAAGGTCATTTCATTTCCTTATTATCAACAATGGCTAAAGGCGAGAGCAGCCAAGCCACGAAAATACCGACTAATACGGTAATTCCGAAGCTGTGAATAGCGTGTGTTTGGCTCAAAGACAGCAAACCGAATGACAATAATGTCGTGATAGCAGAAAGCGTGATCGCTAGTAAGGTACTTTGGCATCGCTGTTGTTCAGCAAAAAACAAGGTGTAATCGATGCCAATACCAATGATTAGAATCAGTGCCAGTAGGTTAAACAGATTTAATTCTCCACCAGACAACACTGTCACGGCCAATCCTGCAACACATGCAATGAGTGAGGGCAACAGGATTCGTATGCTGTGAGCCAGACCATAGCGCCACACTAAAACGGCGGCGATAACTGCAATGGCAAAACCCAACAACTCCATAATCTTGACTCGGTATTGAGCAAAAAGATCAGACACTTCTTCTGCCTTGTTCAGGTAGGTGATGTTGTTATGCTGGTGGGCTAGCTGTTTAATACTTTCAGCGCTAGACACATCTTTTAGTAAAATCACTGAGGCGACTTTACCTTCGATATCGCCGAGATATAAGAAACGAACTGGCTCAGATACCGCCTGTTTAAGGTAGTCAGTTAACGTGACCAATTGAGGCTGTTTCGCCAGAGGTGGCAACTGATTCATTTGCAGTGCCGCTTTTAATGGCTCGGCTTGATCTGCGTATAAATTCTGAATTAACTTAAAATCTTGCGCTTGTCTTTGCTGAGAAGGAAGGTAGCGGCTTAGACTTTGGTAACCGGTAATCACTTGATTGTGTTGCCACGAGTCTAATTGGGGCTCTAGCGATTCTAAAGTTTGCATCAGCGCTTCGTTGTTTTGAGCGGTAACCACTAACATCTGCTGAGAAGATTGCATTCCGGTTAAACCAGAAATAGTAGATTCTTGCTGTTTCAAGTCTGCTGGCATCGCCTGCAACTGATGGATGTCATCGTTATAGCGTACTTTGGTGACAGCGATAGCGCTTAACAGCAAAACAACCAGAGGTAGGCCCAACCAGACACTTCGCTTCTGCCAATAGCCAAGCCACAGCTGACTCAACTTCTGACCCGGTAGAACACGCGGCTGACTTGGTGTTTTTGCTAAAATTGGGTACCACGCGACTACAGTGACATAGGCCGAGATCAGTCCAATTGCCGAGAACAATGCCAACTGTTGTAAGCCGGGGAAAGGGGCAATTAATAAACCTAAGTAACCAATTAGACTAGTGAGTAGTCCAAAAGTGATCGCTACAAAAATATGTTGCAACCCTTTAAGGCTGTTCCAATTATTACCCGCAGCTAAACGGTCAGTAAGAAAGTGAAAGGCATAATCAATAGACACACCAATCAAGCTAGCGCCAAACACTAAGCTAAATAGATGGACCTGTCCAAATATCGCTGTGGTCACCGCTAAAGCAACCAGCAACCCCATGGATACTGAGATAAGTGCTAGAGCAAGTGGCACGACACTTCGAAAAACGAGAACAATTAATAGCACTACGCCAACGAGCGAAAATACGCCAATTGTACTGATTTCGGACTTAGCGCTGCGAGTACCGAAATCGGCATAAAAAAGTACACCAGTATGTGCAACATCAACGTCAAACTTGTGCTTGAGTTGCTGCTGCCAGTACTCGATGTCAGGCACGGCTTTCTGAGCCTTCATACTATAAGGCGAGTCATTGAGTTCAGCCGTCACCAGTAAATAGGTTGTGCCTTGATACTCTGTGGTTAGGAAACCGTTCAGTAATTGGAACGCTGAAGAAGAGTGACTCACTTGACTCAAATAATCGCGAAATAGTAGAAAAGGGTCATTCTCCAATTCGCTACCTGTAACGCCAGAAAATGGGTTGTAAATCGCTTGAATCACTCGTTGTGTTTGGGCGCTAGGGTTAGTGGTTAGTCGCTCTCTTTGATCATTGGTCAGTTGCTGCCAGCGGTGTTGAAAATAATATTGAGCCCATTGCTTTTGTTGGTCTTGTGATATTTTCGCAGTGACCGAAGCAAAATAGGGACTGTCTTTCAGTTGTTTAGAAAAAGCGTTTGCAGCGTTGAAGAGAGTTGAGTGCTCTTGTGAGTTACCGTCAGTCGATAGCACAAACACCACTTTGTCACTCATACTGGCTGTCACTTTATTAAATGCACTTTCCGCGATAGGGTTTTGCTGGTTGACGGGGAGTAGCTTTAGAATGTCAGTCTCAATTGGTGAGGTCGCTGAGAATCCCCATTGCTTGATCAGTAAGAAAATAGCAAACACAACGATGCCAGCCCACAATGTGGCCAGTTGATAACAACGTGTCTGAGTGAACTGTGGGCGGCGCATAATGTTAGAACTTGAATTGAGCTTGTTCGGCATCCGTTAAGCTTTCAGGTTGGTAGCTTTGGTTGCTGAAAAGGATGTCGGTTTTATCGCCACGGATCTCTTGTAACGTTAAGCGCTCAAGGTCGCTTTTTCCACCTAGTGTGATGGTATCAAAAACGGCATTAAGTGGTGCGGATTTAGGCGTTAAAGCTAAGGTCCATTGACCATTGTCGGCTTTAAACGTCATATCAAATTGCTGCTTAAGCTGGTCGGTATCACCATGAAACACGGCTAGGAATATATGGCTAAAGTAAAATGCCATCGGATTATCCTTTGCTGTGATAACTTGTGCAGGTTGGTCCGCGAAAGTCTGGCGTAACTTGTCTTTTGTTAACACTAACTGCACCGTAAAGGGAACATCTTGCCGCCATAATAAACCGTGCGTTTTATCGAGTGTAAATTGACCCGTTGAAGTTAAAGGTTGGTCAAACATTGCGAGCGTGCGCTTCTGTTCAAAATCGCCACGTACGATAGGATGTTGAGCGAGTTGTTGTTGCAACTCTTCCATTGTGTTGACCTGGGCCAACGCAAAAGGAGAAGCAATGAGCAGCATCATTGTTGCTATAGTTCTTAAGGCTGAACAATAGCGTCTAACGTGGATATTTTGTCTAATTTTCATTATTGAAATGTCCTTGTTTATGCCATTGCTCAACTTTATCGGTGAAAATAGTTGGAGAGACGAAACACATCTCTTCAGTTTCAATTGCTACCGCTACCTGTGTGGTGTGCGCTTTACACATACGAGCACCAGTTTGTGCATCGTAAATCACGTAGTCGACTCTCAGACGGTTTTCCCACTCGGTTAATTCAGCCGTTACTCGGATCTCATGATTGAAGGGAATGGCTTTAACGTATTTCACTCGGGTATCAATGATCGGCCACGCATAGCCAGAGGCTTGCATGGCACGATAATCGTAGCTGATTTTACTCATCAAAACTCGGCGGGCTTCTTCGAAAAATCGAAAGAAATTCCCGTGATAGATGACGCCCATAGGATCCGCATCTTGAAAAGAGGTAATGATGTTGACCTCAGCTGTAAGCGGATGTTGAATATCAGTCATAACGATTCCTAATACTGTATAAACCCATGGGGTTAACTAAACAATTTTAACCAGAGAATGATTTACGTTGTAACGGTAAATTTAGCTTAATAAAGAGACCAGTGGCGCTGTTGTATGCGCTGCATGAAATGGCGCAATTCCGCTTCTAAAGGACGATCTTCAATGACCATTTCAAACTCACTTAATATGGAGTCTCGAATTGCCTTCAGATTTTCGCTCATATGATGTTCATCTAACTCATTTTGGCGTTTTCTGAGTTCTATGGCTTGAATACCAGCTAACAAAGAAGCCGCGGCAACTTGCTCAGTGAGCTCTAACACGCGTAAACAATCACGAGCAGCAATGGTACCCATGCTGACTTTATCTTGGTTGTGACACTCGGTAGAGCGAGAGAAAACACTCGCTGGCATCGTGTGTTTTAGAGCTTCAGCTGTCCAAGCCGAGATACCGATTTGTACCGCTTTAAAGCCGTGGTTAATAGGCTTACGTTCACCTTCAGCGCCCGTTAGGTTATACGGTAAGCCATTGTTGAACTTGTAATCCATTAACTGTGCCATTTGACGATCAAGTAAGTCGGCGAGGTTGGCAACACCCGTCTTGAGCGTGTCCATTGCCATAGCAATATGTCCGCCATAGAAATGACCTCCGTGCAGTACGCGTTCGTTATCACCGTCAATGATCGGGTTATCGTTGGCGCTGTTAAGCTCGTTTTCAATCAGCTGTCGTAACCAAGGCAGAGAGTCTTGAACAACACCAATGACATGTGGTGCGCAGCGCAATGAATAGCGGTCTTGCAGACGGTCACTGTTACGAGGCGGTCGCTCAGCCTGAAGATCATCACGTAGCCACGCTGCAATTTGCTGCTGACCTGGGTGCGGTTTTACAGCAAATAGTGCTTCATCAAAGTGGAAGTCATTGCCGTGGATCCCCACTGAAACCATCGCAGTGATCTTGGTGCACAGTTGTGCAAGGTATTCTGCACGCTTATACGCCAAACAAGCGAGAGCAGTCATCACAGAGGTGCCGTTCATGAGTGCCAAGCCTTCTTTTGGCCGCAGCGTGATAGGCTTGATGTTCAGTTCGTCAAAGACATCTTTAGTCTCACGAATCTCGCCTTTATACAGTACATCTCGTTCACCGATAAGGGCCGCGGCAAGGTAAGACAGCGGTGTTAAGTCACCACTGGCACCTACAGAACCTTCTTGAGGAATTCTTGGTGCTATATCGTGATTAATCAGCGTTGTAATTTGGTTGAGTAGATCGTGAGAAACGCCAGACATCCCCTGTGCTAGCGAGCATAAACGGGTCGCAAGAACTGCGCGAGATTGTTCGTGAGTGAGTATGTCGCCCAAACCACAGCCGTGAAAACGAGTTAAATGAAGTGGCAGCTCATCGACAAGGTTTGGTGGAATAGCAACAGTACATGAGTCGCCATACCCTGTGGTTACACCGTAAATAACACCTTCTTCTTTAAGAAGACGTTCTAAAAAAGCCACACTGCGGTCAATTTTGGCAACATACTCAGGAGCGCTATTCATACTAGCCGTTGCGCCAGCAGAAATGGCGACGACGTCTTCGATAGAAAGGCGCTCTGCGCCGAAGGTGATGTTATTTTTCTTGGTCATTGTGCTTACTTAACGTCCAAAAGTTGAAAAAGTTGTACCACTGTAGTGGCGACTTTACGGCATAGTGCTCTAGGCGGTTCGCATACCGCTGGACAACGTGTTCCAAAGCGTCTTGTCGATTGTTACGTGGCAAGGCTATTTTGTCACTAAAATGCTCAAAATAGACATTAAAATGTGGTTCTTTGCGGCTATCGTCTCGAAAGCCAAAAATTAGATAGACTGGAGCTTTGAGTACCGACGCCAACATAAACGGCCCTTGAGGAAAAGGAGCGGGTCTATCTAAGAAGTCGGCCCAGACGCAGCGTTGTTCTTTGCTCGTCGATGTTCGATCGCCAACGATAACTACCCATTCGCCTTGCTCGATTTTTTGTTGCAGCATGATCGCCGTATCTGGACCCATCTGACTGACCTGAATTAGGTTAAGGTCAGAGTTTGGATTAATGGCTCTCATTACTGAGTTAAATTGCTCGGCATGTTCTGTGAAAACTAAGGCATTAATTTTGATATGGGAGTAGCGCTGGCTGAGAGCACGGCAAAACTCAATATTTCCAAGATGAGAGCCCAGTAATAAAACACCTCGTTGACTATCAATCAAAGGCTGGAACTGATCTTGGCCATGAATCGTTAGATTATCCAGTGAGAAATCCCCTTGCCATGCTGCCAGTTTATCGAGCATGGTATGACCGAACGACAAGAGGTGTTTCTGACTAGTTAAATCATCGGGCAAAGCAATGTTGCGACGTTCCGCGTAGTGCTTCAAATGGTCGAGGTATTGCTGCGATGCATTACGCGCTCGGGCATTGGTTAAATGGTAGTAACCAATAACCACGGGTAAAATGAGATTGAAAACCCGACGCCCCAGCAAACGGTAGACCCAAAGCAAGGTTTTGATACCGATAACGGTGCCACGTTCTTTTTGCGTTGACCAATGAGCACCAGATTTGTCTGAAGAGCCATGAGGCGTGTTCACATTTTGGTTTTGAAAATGGCGGGCGATCAATTTAGGGCTGCGCGGTAACATGCCAAAGAACAACTTCGTATGCATCGTGCTGATCTTTACGTTGTCCCACAAGGCATCAAAGTGAGAGATGCCACCCTCTGGGTACATAACGCGGGTATCAATAAATTGAATGTCACAACCTTCCCAATACATACGAACCAAGATCTCGATATCAAAATCCATTCGAGTGCCGATGTCGTATTGATTGAGAACGTTGATAGTAGCCTCAACTGGATAGGCTCTAAAGCCACACATGCTGTCTTTTATTGACAGCGAAAGTGTTTCAACCCAAACCCAAAAGTGTGTGATATAGCGCCCATACAATCGGGATTTGGGGACGCTACTGTCATAAACCGGTTTGCCTGAAATAAGCGAATGTGGCTGGTTTTGTGATGTTTCGATTAAGACAGGTAGTGACTCTAGATCGTGCTGACCATCAGAGTCAATTTGTATGGCGTGAGTGAAGCCAAGCGAACTTGCATGACGAATACCTGCCATCACGGCGCCACCTTTCCCTTGATTTTGTTCAAGGGTAATAAGGTGCACGTCATGAGCGATAGCCACGGTGGTAAGCGCTGCTTTTGTAGTCTGGTCACTGCCGTCGTCGATAAGGATGATTGCAAAGCCATATGGCTTTAACGATCTCACTACGCCTTCGACAGTAGAACCATGGTTAAAACATGGAATGAGAAAGCAAGGCAGATACTGACCGTCTTGTTTTTGGATGCTCTCTGCGTGTCCACGTTCTTTGTTGTTACTCACTCGAACTACCTAGTTTCATTTTACCGGAGGAATGCACGACGATGTCTTCTCCAGATATTGACGTATATTTAAACGCTAACTTTTGCGTCTCTTCATTCCAATTCAGAGTCAGTGTGATGATTGCATCAGGCAGAATAGGCTCTTGAAATTTAATCACTTCCATTCCTTTAAATGCAGAAGGAACATTAAGGTGCTCAACAGCGTAATAGAGTGCCCAATCAATTTGAGTTACACCAGGAAGTAAAGGGAAGTGATTAAAGTGACCGCAAAAATCCAGAATATCGGCGTCTGCTTGAATACAGATCGTTGCGGACGCTGATTGTACATCAGAATTTAGTACGGTCGGTTTTCTTTTTGTCATGGTCGTGTCGGTCTTAGTCTTTTTAATGTAAGTCGTGTAAATGTAAGTAGTGTTCTTTACGATAAACGAACTATAGCGAGTCGGCGAAAAGCTTCTCAAGTTCGGATACTTGCCTTTTACCTTGACTGTTCAATGGTATCTCTGCAACGACTCGAAAACGTCGTGGAACCGCGATTGGTTCAATCCATTGCCTCAATTCCGCGCGCAGCAATAGCCAAAATTTGCCTTTCCCTAGGGATTTAAGCTTATCAAGACCCGCCGGCGTGAGTACGATTGTGGCATTGAGTGACAAGCGCTGTTGATCGTGGCAGCAGAATACGGCACTTTCGTAAACCCAGTTTAGCTGATCGAGACGTTTTTCTACTTCAACTAACGAGATACGCTTTTCTTCTATTTTTACAATACGGTCAGTTCGTCCTTTTAATTCAAAGCGTTGTTCATCATGGAATACACAAGCATCCGCAGTTTGGTACCAGTTGTCAGCATCAATATGTGGTGATTTGAGCTTTAAACATTGTTCGTGATTTAGCTCAGCTTCGATGCTGGGAAATAGTCGCCAAAATTCACTTGGACTGTGCTGTTGCTTGTAGGCAATCCCCCCAGTTTCCGTGCTTCCGTAGACCTCGATAGGTAATTGTCCAAAAAGTCCGTGCGCGTGTTTCGCGGCTTCGTAAGGTAACGGTCCTCCTGACGAGAACAAGGCGCGTATCTCAGCAGAATCTGTCTGGGTAGATAACCGCTTGAGTAGAGCAGGGCTGCTCACTAGCACACGATTGGCCGATGCATGACTCATCACTTGCTCAGGATACTCTAGGTTTCGGCAAGCAAATGCACGCCCAGTGCATAGTGGCCAAAGTACGCGAAACAACAACCCGTAGATATGTTGATGAGAGACCGTGCTTTCGATGAGGGCATTGCCTAGCAGATCGCCCCAAATAGACTCTAGGATGGTAATTTCTGTGTCTAAGTGCTCGAGTGTCTTAACAATAGCTTTTGGTGCTCCACTCGAACCAGAAGTAAATAAGATGATTTCAACTTGCTTTAAATCGAGGATGTGAAACGGCTTTAGGTTCTCAAAGTGAGAGTCAATAGTGATCCGTTCGCATGGTCTGGTCGCAATGGGTTCTACACCAGCGTCATGGATTAATAAATCGAACTGGGAGGAAAGTTCAGTCAACGCCGCATTTTGGTAGTTACCAGGAAGGACCACACTTTTTCCTGCATGGCAGCAGGCTAAGAACCCAACTGCAAATTGATAACTATCTAGTGTGCACACTGCAACGCGCTGTGAGGTCGAGTGTTCGAGCATGTCACTCGTGGCACGAATGTCGTGTAAAAATTGCTGCCACGTCCACTGTTTCTCGATATCGAACGCGACAGTGTCTTCACCGATTTTAGAGGTGCAGAGTAAGTGCGCAAGCGTCCGGTGTTTGTTGTTAGAGCGGTTCATGTGATCAACATTTGCCATATTGAATTAATCCTTGCGTACAAACTGTCTGATTATCCACTCACCTGCAAAAAGACTTCCGGCTGCTAGATAGCTAATCAATCCGTTGTACAAAGTCCAAACCTCTAGTGTTTGAAAGCAAGTGTAGAGAGCAATGCCCGCGTTGATAATAAAAAAGGCACACCATACTTTGGTGACATTTCGAGTATAAGAAATGGCACTTGCGGGTAACTCCGGTTCCTGAAGACGAGCGAAACGCTCGATGATGGATTGTGGCTGCTTTAAGCTGATGGCGAAAACGCTCAGCATACAAAGATTAACGACGACGGGATAAAAGGTTAGCCATCCGTGCTGTTTAAATAAAGCACCTAATACACTAAGCGTGATTCCTGTGAGACCACTGATCAATGCAAGCTGCTTGAGTTCTTTGAATTTTGCCTGCTTGCTAGAAATGATTCTCACCACAAATACTGTGATAAGAATCAGACTGATAGCTTGGAGACCGAATCGTTCTGCACCGAAGTAGACGGCAAAAGGATAGGCAAAAATTACTATTGCAGACAGTATGGTCAGCAAAGCTCGCATTATTTATCTTTCAATAGCTCAGTCACAGAGACCACAACGTCATTAACTGTGCGTACAGCTTTGAACTCTTCAGGCTTGATTTTTTTGCCAGTTACTTTTTGCAAGTGAACTACTAGATCAACAGCATCAATGCTATCTAAATCAAGATCTTGATAAAGGTGAGCTTCAGGTTGAATATCCGCTTCGTCAATTTCAAACAGCTCCACGAGAGCGTCTTTTACTTGGTCAAATACTTGCTGTTGGTTTAATTCTGTCATGCTGATATCTATCGATTAGTTGCTAGTTTGAGACGAAATGTACTTTGCAAGGTTTGCTACAGATGCAAAGTGTTCACGTGTATTGGTATCGTCTGCGTCAATTACGATATTGAACGTTTTCTTAATGGCTAAGCCGAGTTCAAGAGCATCAATGGAATCTAGACCTAGACCATCACCGAACAGTGGGGCATCAGTTTCGATATCGTCAATAGTAATATCTTCAAGGTTTAGGGAGTCAATAATCAGTTGTTTGATTTGGTTTTGTAGTGCTTCCACAGGGTCCTACTTATTGGTGTTCATTTTCGGGGAAAATCGCTTCGGCCAAATAACGGTTTAGTTTTCTTGCCGCTAAAGTCGGAGAATTAGTTTGCTCAATAAAGGGCGCGATTTCAATCTTACCCTTTATTTCGACATGGAAAAAGGGCTTGGTCTTTGGAACTTGATACCACTTTTTTTGTTTCGTGAGAAAAGAGGGAGTTACAGTAATATGAACTACTCGCAAATCACGCTGAGTACGCACGGCAATTTGAGCCGCACCTCGCTGTAGCTTTGATTCGACACCAGGTGTGGTGCGTGTTCCTTCTGGGAAAACGAGTAACACGTTGCCTTGATCAAATCGTTGTTCGCAAATTGTAATAACATCATCTGGGGCTTCATTGGGAATATAGCCTGCCGCTTGAACGATGTGTTTCATAAACGGGTTACGCCATATTGCACTTTTCACCAAGCAATCACATTGCTTAAGTTGCGAGGCAATCAAAACGTAATCAATTAGACTCGGGTGATTAGCTACAATCAGGCAATTGCGGTCGTTTTCTAACACATCAGCGCCAGTTATCTTGTAGTCGATAGCACCAGTAAATTTCATTAAACGACAAAATACATGGAAAGAAGATTGAATCAATGCCTGTACGCGATTTTCTCTTAGTTCTGTCTCAGATGTGGTTCGGATAATGAACGGAATTAGCACAAAACTGAGCACTAACCCCCCAATGCCAAACACACTAAAGCAAAAACCTGTCGCAGCAATGCGCCAGATCTGATTCACTTTTATATATAGAGACTTCACTATCATGCGATTATTATTAGGTTATGACTGGGTTGAGGCTAAAAGATGTCGAAGAAAGTCCAAAGCTTGCGGTTGATTAGACGCCGTTACTGGAGGGACTTGCATCGAATTTCCGCGAGACAATACCAAACCAAGGCTATAGCCGCAAAACTCTTGATCTTTGAATTGTTGATAAATCTCAGGTAGAGGCTCATCAAAATCTACAACCAAGACTCGATGTTCAGGGTTTTCTTCTAAGTAACTCCACGCTTCAATTAATGCACTATTAAACGTATTGTCCGATGCTGCAATGGAAGTGACTGGGATGGCCTTCTTTGCTGCAATGGTAGTGAGTCCGGCTGCCGTATTGTGTACAGACTGAGAAAAAGCCATTGGAGACGCATCGTCACCACTGACAATAGTTTTAATTAATTCGGAACTACGTCGTAGTTCACCATGTCTACTAGAAAAAACAATATAATCAATACGCTGTTCTTCCATAAGCTCAAGTGCACATTGGACAGCCAGTTTACTTAATGTACTCATACGACGGCGCATCATGGCAGGTATGCGGTTCACTTCCAACGCGCCTTCGCTAGGGCAGTTGCCTGTGTGGTACCAATCTTGCCAATCAGAAATAGTATGCAGACCGTTTGATTTTGCACTCCATGCGTCAAGGTGAAAGGAAATTAATGGAGTTGAATTTGACATAAGGTATTGATTTATTTAGATACGACTGGATAATTATATCGTTTTATAAACTAAAATGTAAGGAATTAATATGAAAGCGTTAAAGTTCGCGATGGCAGTTGTTGTAGCATTGGTTGTAGTAGGTTGTGGAAGAGTCCAACCTGTACTGAATTTTGACAATGAGCCGGTAACATATGATTTGACCGCAGCACAAGTCAAGTCGGCGATTACCGAAGCTGCGACGAATCGCGGTTGGGTGATCACTGAACCTGAAGAGGGCGTTTTAAAAGCAGCAATTTTGGTTCGTAGCCATGAAGCTGAAGCTAAAATTCCTTACACTAATAAATTCTATTCAATTACTTATGTAAGCTCTAAGAACCTAAAAGCTGCAGACGGCGAAATTCATAGAAATTACAATCGCTGGATCAACAATTTGAATACTGATATAAGAAAGCAACTTGCCGCTATCGCAGCAGCAAAATAATTGAACAGAACAACCACCAGGAATTGATGTGTCAAAACAAAATATTGATCCATACAATGCTTTTGAAGCAAAGACAGCGGCTCAAGAGCTGTCTTTTGCCCCAATTGTATTTCAAGCCGCTCGCACTTTACGAGACCTAGGGATTTTAGCTGAGCTCGATAAAGCGGGAGAGCAGGGACTAAGTGCTCCTGAAATTGCCCAAGCAACTGGTGTCTCTGAGTATGGTGTCAAAGTGCTACTCGACATGGCAATCAGTGCCCATATCGTATTGTGGAACAAACCCAACTATTCGCTAGCTAATATGGGCTTCTTTTTGCTTCATGATGGTATGACTCAGGCGAATATGGATTTCACAGCTGATGTTTGTTACGCCGCTATGATGCATTTGACGGAATCGATTAAAGAAGGCAAACCAGCGGGTTTAAAGGAACTTGGTGAATGGGAAACCATATATCAAGGCCTGTCTCAGTTGCCAGAGAAAGCAAAAGAGAGTTGGTTCAAGTTTGATCATTTCTACTCGGACAGATCGTTTCCTATTTTATTGAAAGAAGTGTTTAGCCAAGAGCCGAAGCATATTGTGGACATTGGTGGTAACACCGGTAAATGGGCGATGCAATGTTGTGGCTACAATAGCGATGTTGAAGTAACAATAGTCGATTTGCCTCAACAGCTTAATGTGGCAATGAAGAATGTGGCAGATAATGGCTTTGCACAGCGTGTACATCCTTTCCCTGCTAACATGCTGGACAAGTCTCAAGCCTTACCTGAGAAAGCAGATGTCTGGTGGATGAGCCAGTTCTTAGATTGTTTCTCTCCAATGGAGATTCTAACGATTTTAAGAAATGTTCGTTCTCAGCTGACTCCCGATTCAACGGTCTATATTCTTGAGCTATTTTGGGATGCACAGAAATACGATGCGGCGTCGTTTAGTTTGAACGCGACGTCTTTGTATTTTACCTGTCTAGCAAACGGTAATAGCCGTTTCTATCGCAGTGAAGACTTTTTAGAAATTGTCGAAGAGTCCGGATTAGAAGTGGTAGAACGTACCGACGATATTGGCTTAGGCCATACCTTACTGAAATTAAAAATAAAGTCGTAATAGTACGTGATTCATTTGCACCAACTTTTAAAGTTATAAAATGCAACAAGCCCAGCTATCGAGCTGGGCTATTTTATCTGTGAAATTCGCTGCTGTTAATTGCGAATGATCATCTGGTCACGCTCTGGACCCACGGATACCATGCGTACAGGCACACCCATTAAGCTTTCGATACGTGTCACATAGTCTTGAGCTGCTTTTGGCAACTCCTCGAAACTACGACAGCCGGTGATGTCTTCATCCCACCCTTCCATTTGCTCGTAGACTGGTGCCAGTGCAGCAGTTTGAGGCCAAATAGGGTTTTCAGTATGTTCGCCATCGTATGCGACGCAGATTTTTAAATCTTTTAAGCCCGTCAAACAGTCGATTTTTGTCAGTGCAATTTCAGTGGCCGCTTGTAGCTCAACGCCATTTTTGGTGGCTACGGCATCAAAGAAACCCATGTCACGTGGGCGACCCGTTGTCGCACCGAATTCGTTAGCGCTTTCACGGAAGTTATCTTGTTCTTCC
Source organism: Vibrio sp. ER1A (assembly GCF_000733315.1). Lineage (NCBI taxonomy): Bacteria > Pseudomonadati > Pseudomonadota > Gammaproteobacteria > Vibrionales > Vibrionaceae > Vibrio > Vibrio sp. ER1A. Next base: position 95,943 of record NZ_JPJA01000085.1, on the reverse strand, counting down.
ATCGCAGTAACCAATGTACCTGTCCCAACAGATGAGCTAAATGCCTTAGCTACCGCGATCACGCGTTCAGGTCTAAGTGCTGGTAGACCACTGCCGATACCAGCATAAGCGGCTGTTACGTTAGATGACGTTGTCCAAGGGTACTCACCGTATACCAGGTCGCGACCTGCACCTAACTGTGCTTCAAACAACAAGTTCGCATCTTTAGCTTGCAATGCTTTTAGTGGCTCGGTGACATTACAAATAAATGGACGCCAAGACTTGGTCACTTCTAGTAGCCATTCAGTGATTTCTTTTGCGCTTTGTGAATAGTCACATTGTGGATAAAGCGCTTTTAGCTGAGGCATTTTCCAATCGAGCATAAATTGGAGGCGCTGCTCTAGGACTTCAGGCTGTTGTAACCAACCGACTAAAATACCTTTTTTCATCACACGATCGCCGTAGGCTGGTGCGATACCTTGTCGAGTTGAACCGTAAGCGGCATCGCCTAGACGTTGCTCTTCTAAAGTATCCTCAAGAGCGTGAAGGGGCAGACATAATGTCGCACGGTCTGAAATACATAGATTAATTTTAACGCCTGCTGATTCAACTTCAGCAATCTCTTCACTTAGTGCGGCAGGGCTGATGACCATGCCTGGGCCAAGCACAGCGGTACAATCAGGATTAAAAATGCCACTAGGAAGTTGGTGTAGTTTGAAGGTGCCGAAGTCATTGACTACAGTGTGACCCGCATTGTTTCCACCTTGAAAGCGAATGCTTGCAGACGCGTCTGCAGCTAGAAAGTCAACGATGCGGCCTTTGCCTTCATCACCCCAGTTAGCACCTACAACAACGATAGACGACATAATAAGTTCTCCTAATTGATTAGGGAGTCAGCTTAACCCTGTAGTGTGAATAAGAAAAATTAATTATAATTATTAAGTTAATAAGGAACTCATATCGGAACTATGATTATTCTATTGACTAACTCACGCATTAAGAGGGAAGAAAAATGTTAGATATTCATTGGTTAAAGACGTTTGTAACGCTGGCTGAATACAAGCATTTCGGTAAAGCGGCCAATGCGTTGCACATGACTCAGCCTAACGTGAGCTTACAGTTAAAACAGTTAGAGCAAACAACAGGCGTGAAGCTGTTAGATCGTAATCCTTTTCATCTCACGCAAGCGGGTGAGCGTTTACTACAAAGCAGTATCAAGACGTTGGAAGAGTTACAGGTGTGTCAATCCGATCTGAATGCACTTAATGAGTTAGACAAGGGAACCATCACCGTAGCAGCAAGCGATATTATTTCACGTATGCTACTTATTGGTGCGTTTAAACTGTTCAGAAATGCTTATCCTGGAATGGATATCGTGCTTTTAAATACCACGTCATCTCAAGCAGCAGATTTAGTTAAAAAGGCCGAGGCCGATGTGGGATTTGTTATTTCCCAACAGCAATCTCAGCCGTTGCACTTTGTAGAGTTACAACAGGTCAAATGGGTGGCGTTTGGTGAAGGGTTTCAACAAGCTATCGCCAATCAAAGCGAAATTACTTTGATTCTACTTGGCCATGACACCCGAACGCGGGATCTAATTGATGACGCGTTACCTAGATTAAATCTTTCAAATTATCGTGTGATGGAAGTAGGGAGCGTCGATGCACAAATTGATTGGGCTGAAGCTGGTTTTGGGGTGGCAATTATCCCTGAGTTTGCGCTGTCAACGAAAAGAAATATCCAGACAGATGTTACGCCGTTATCTGATTTCCCGACAACGAACCTTGGCTACATTGTTCGTCAGAATCAAATCTTGTCTAAAGCGACTAAACAATTACTTCAATGGGTCGGAGATGAGATGATTATTTTACAGAAATAAGGGTTTATGTGAATTTTGGTGTAATTTATATGTTAACTTGAAATCCTAAATTCATGAATAAAATCACATTTCCATCGTTATGTTGATAACAATAATGCAACAAACGGCATGTTATTGAACGCATTTGATAACAACGTAAATATACATTTAAGTACCTTTTTAATTATTTAATATCAATTAGATAGTAATACTATCTCGCCTCAGTTCTTACTATCACATCCCGTTGTCTAACTTGATTCACGCAAGCTTAGATTTCAAATACGACAGATGTGCTTCACATTTTATCTACGCATAATGCACTTGCTGTAACAATATATTTCAAAGTGTAACAATAAATCCATGTTTGAAGCATGGGTTTTACGCTTCACCTTGATGATTTTGCTTACACACGCTCAACAAAAACATAATTCTAACTAATGGGTTTTGACAACGAGTTCCGACAATGTAGTCAAGCCCGAATATACTCGAGAAAGTTAATGAAAGCCTCAAGATATCAAAGCATCTTGCTTAGGGGAGGTGTGGCGACTGCCATACTTACTCTTTCTGGATGCAGTTCTGCTTTACTTGACCCCAAAGGTGCAATTGGCGTTCAAGAAAAAGAGCTGATCATCACTGCTCTTTTGCTGATGTTGATAGTTGTCATTCCTGTGATTCTGATGACGGTTTATTTTGCTTATCGGTATCGTTCAACTAACACCGAAGAAGAGTACGCTCCAGACTGGGCTCACTCGACCAAAATTGAGGTGGTGGTTTGGACTATCCCGATTATTATTATCGCGATTTTGGCGGTTATCACTTGGCGTTCTACTCACGCTTTAGAGCCATCTAAACCCATCGCACATCCAGAAAAACCTTTAACAATCGAAGTGGTTTCACTCGATTGGAAGTGGCTGTTTATCTACCCAGAACAAGGGATAGCAACGGTTAACTATGTAGCCTTTCCTAAGGATGTTCCGGTCACATTCAAAATCACTTCTGACAACATTATGAATGCGTTCTTTATCCCAAGGCTCGGGTCTCAGATCTACGCGATGCCCGGCATGGTGACGCGACTGAATCTGATTGCGAACCATCAAGGAGATTACAAAGGCTTTGCGTCTAGCTACAGCGGTAAAGGGTTCTCCGAAATGAAGTTCACTGCCGCCGCTTTGGAAAATAAACAGGCCTTTTCTCAATGGGTGGACAAAGTGAAACACAGTCCAAAACAGATCGAAAACTGGCAGCAATATCGAGCGCTGGCAGAACCGAGTGTGGCTGATCCTGTCAGTCTTTATTCGAGTGTCCCTCCCGCGCTGTTTAATGATGTTGTAACTCAGTATCCAGGTTCGATGAACCGTTTACCCGAACACGAAGGATAAACGTTATGTTTGGAAGATTATCGCTCAATTCGATTCCATACCATGAGCCGATTATTGTTGTCACTTTAGTCGTGATTGCTCTTGCTGGATTAGCATTAGTCACGGCCATTACTAAAGCTAAAAAGTGGCAATATCTTTGGAATGAATGGTTTACCACAGTTGACCATAAAAAACTGGGATTCATGTACATCGCTGTGGCAATGGTGATGTTGATTCGGGGCTTCTCTGATGCGGTGATGATGCGCAGCCAACAACTGCTGTCGTCTGCTGGTGAAGCCGGGTACTTGCCACCTCACCACTATGACCAGATTTTTACGGCACACGGCGTGATCATGATATTTTTCGTTGCCATGCCACTTGTGATTGGTCTTATGAATATCGTCGTTCCTTTGCAAATAGGAGCGCGAGATGTCGCCTTTCCATATCTAAATAACCTCAGTTTTTGGCTGTTTATTGTTGGCGTGATACTCACCAACCTATCGCTTGGTATCGGTGAGTTTGGTCGCACAGGTTGGTTGGCGTACCCACCATTGTCAGGGATTGATGCAAGCCCTGGGGTCGGGGTCGATTATTGGATATGGGCGTTACAAATATCTGGTGTCGGAACAACCTTAACCGGCGTGAACTTCTTTGCCACTATATTGCGCATGCGAACTCCATCTATGCCGTTAATGAAAATGCCGGTATTCACTTGGGCATCTTTGTGCGCCAATATTCTGATTATTATTTCATTCCCCATCTTGGCGGTTACCATTGCACTGCTGACTTTAGACCGTTACTTAGGAATGCATTTCTTCACCAATGACTTTGGCGGCAACATGATGATGTACGTCAACTTGATTTGGGCATGGGGACATCCAGAGGTGTACATCCTAGTACTGCCAATTTTCGGTGTCTTTTCGGAAGTCACAGCGACGTTCTCACGCAAAAAACTGTTTGGCTATACCTCACTAGTTTGGGCGACCATTGCGATCACTATCTTGGCGTTTGTCGTTTGGTTACATCACTTCTTTACCATGGGATCTGGTGCAAACGTCAATGCATTCTTCGGCATTGCGACCATGATTATCTCTATCCCTACAGGGGTGAAGATCTTTAACTGGTTGTTCACTATGTACAAGGGACGAGTACGCTTTACCACGCCAATGTTATGGACACTAGGTTTCTTGATTACCTTCTCGGTCGGCGGGATGACTGGTGTATTGATGGCGGTACCGGGTGCTGACTTCGTACTACACAACTCGGTCTTCCTAGTTGCGCACTTCCATAATGTGATTATCGGTGGTGTGGTGTTTGGTTGCTTTGCTGCTATCACTTACTGGTTCCCGAAAGCAACAGGTTTCATGATGAATGAGACGTGGGGCAAACGAGCATTCTATCTCTGGATTATTGGCTTCTTGATGGCATTCTTACCTTTGTATGCGCTGGGCTTTATGGGGATGACGCGACGTCTTAGTCAAGATATCAACCCTGAATACTTCCCATTACTTGCTGTTGCAGCAGCAGGAACTGCCGTAATTGCACTCGGCGTTGTGTGCCAGTTCATTCAAATCTATGTCAGTGTTCGTGATAGAAAAGCGCATCTCGATCTCACTGGAGACCCGTGGGGCGGCCGTACCTTTGAATGGGCAACCTCGTCACCTCCGCCGTTCTATAACTTTGCACATTTACCAAAAGGCGACCAAATTGATGCATTTTGGTATCAGAAAGAAAGCGGTGAGTTTGATCCAATGAAGAAAGTGGAATATCAACGTATTCACATGCCGAAAAATTCGCCGACAGGTATCTATATTTCAGCTTGGGCACTGGCCTTTGGCTTTGGAATGATTTGGTACATGTGGTGGTTAGCGGCCATTAGTTTCGTTGGCATTGTCGTAAGTTGTATCAAACATAGTTACAACGATGATGTGGATTATTACGTCGAGGTTGAGGAAATCGAAGCCATCGAAAACGCTAGACGACAGCAGCTTGAACTAGCCAAGCAACACACTCATGCCGACGGAAATAAGAAGGACGATATGGAGGTGAATTATGCAGGGTAGTGTGAGTGCACCAGTTCATGATAGCCACGATCATAGTGATAACAAGCTGTTTGGTTTCTGGATTTACCTGATGAGTGACTGCGTGCTTTTCGCAACGCTGTTTGCTACTTATGCGGTACTTGCTAGTAACCCTATGACGGGATCATTAGCGAGAGAACTGTTTGAGTTGCCGTTTGTCTTTGTCGAAACCATGTTGCTGCTACTGAGTAGTATCACGTTTGGTTTTGGCATGATTGCGATGAAGCGTCAGGATATTACCAACCTCAAGTTGTGGATGAAAGTAACCTTTCTGCTCGGGCTAGGGTTTATTGGCATGGAAGTGTATGAGTTTCATCACCTGATAGTTGAAGGATATGGACCTCAAACCAATGCTTTCTTGTCAGCATTCTTTACTTTAGTTGGGACTCACGGCCTTCATGTGACATTTGGCTTGATCTGGATGGCGGTGTGTTATCACCAGCTGTCGAAGAAAGGGTTAAACAGCAACATGTCGATGCGTTTTAGTTGTTTAAGCCTGTTCTGGCACTTCTTAGATATTGTTTGGATCTGTGTATTTACCATCGTTTATTTACTGGGAGTCATGTCATGAGCAGTAATACAGATATAGCTGCATCAGACTACATCAAAGGGTTTTGTGCGGCTTTGGTACTGACTGTAGTACCGTTCTATTTGGTTTGGGCACAATCTCTGCCAGCGAGTACAACGTATTCTGTTTTATTTGCTTGCGCGATTGTTCAGGTGTTTGTTCACTTCAAATACTTCCTACATATGGAAGCGAAGACCTCTGATGGGCAGTGGAATTTGGTTTCGTTGCTATTCACCATCGTTGTGGTGTTTATCCTCATCGCTGGGTCGCTGTGGATAATGTACAACATGAATATGAACATGATGATGTAGAGGCAGTATGCTCAAAAATTATCTGACGATTACAAAACCAGGTATTATTTTTGGCAACATGGTCTCAACAGCGGCAGGGTTTTTCCTTGCCGCTAAAAGTGAGCATGTCGATATTACCTTGTTCTTTGCAGCACTCGTTGGTGTGGGGCTAGTCATAGCGTCAGGTTGTGTTGTAAACAATATTTTCGATAGAGATATTGACCAGAAGATGGAGCGAACTAAATATCGTGATTTAGTTCAGGGTTATGTCAATATGGATGTCGCGTTTGTCTACGCGCTATTCCTCTTGCTTGTTGGCACAGCGTTGTTATATCAGATGACCAATCCACTATCTGCGGTTGTTGTGCTCATCGGCTATGTCTTCTACGTGTTCTTTTACACCATGTGGTACAAGCGGCATTCAGTTTATGGAACCTTGATCGGAAGTATCTCAGGAGCAGTACCTCCACTTGTCGGTTACCTAGCGGTCACCAATTATTTGAGCGTTGAATCTGTCTTATTGTTCCTGTTGTTCTGCCTTTGGCAAATGCCACACTCTTACGCTATTGCGATTTTTCGAATGGAAGATTATCGTCAAGCAGGTATTCCTGTTTTACCTGTTAAGGAAGGCCTGAATAAAGCGAACCAACATATTCGACACTATGTGTTGGCATTTTGCGCGGTTGCTGCCGCACTTTTCTTTGTTGGTGAGGCGAACTACGAATATCTGATTGTAGTAGGAGCGATCAGTGCGTTCTGGGCTCGAGTTACATTCCGCGATATGAATAGCAGCAATTATATTGATTGGTCCAAAGCGGTATTTAAAGTTTCGTTGCTGGTGGTGACAAGTTTCAGCGGAGTGCTAGGACTAGAGCTACTACCCCTTCATTTTTAATCGACAGGTTCACAGTCGTGATTGACGATTAGTGAACCTTTTATCCTTAAACTTTTCAGATTGTTTATTGAATGGACTGCACATACGCCAAGATATCAATAGCATCTTTCTCGGTAAGTACTCCCTTAAAAGCAGGCATACCTTCGTCGATTTTTCCCGCTAACACTTTATTAGCAATTTGGATGGGTGTTTTGAAAGGCTTGTTGAGCTTCTGAGCGATATTGGCTGGTTCATTCGGCAGAGCGTTAGCCGCTGCACCATCACCATGCCCCTTAGAACCATGACAAGAGATACACAGCGCCTCGTATTTTTGTTTTCCATTAGCGACATTGCCGTCAATAGGTGGCTTCGCTGCTGAAACGAAAGTGAAACTGCCAATGAAAAGCGCCATTGCACCTAATAATGTTGCGATGAGTAATTTCAATTTGATCTTCATATTGTGTACTTCCTATGTGTTTTCTCGAATCCTAACGACATAAGAATGAATAGTGGGTGAATATAAAGTTATATTTATATTCATCAGTTAGTTATGTGAATATTCTCAGTGGATAGACTAGCAATCAAAAAGCAGAAGGGTTGAGACGCGGCTTATTACTTCCAAGAATAAAGAAATCAGCAAACACAATCGTGGAAGAATAAACTGAAGTGTAAAGTTACCTGAAACTGAGAAACAAATTATTGTTGCTTTTATTAATTTGGTGAAAAGCGTGCTACTAGTGACTGGAATAGGCTTTAAAGTGCTTATAAGTAATGATCTCTATATCACATAAAAACGATCGTCAATATGGATAATGTGATCTAGTTCAATGTTTATTTGATTTAAGAGATGTCAAAAAACGATACGTGTATCAACTTTGTTCTATTGACTTGTAATTAAAATAAAATTTTTACCAAAACTTTCAATTGTAATTTGTTAACTTGATCATTACTTGCCTATTGACAGGTAATTTTTGGTGATTT
>NZ_JPJA01000085.1:79440-87704 GCF_000733315.1 Vibrio sp. ER1A | reverse complement strand
CTACTAGTGACTGGAATAGGCTTTAAAGTGCTTATAAGTAATGATCTCTATATCACATAAAAACGATCGTCAATATGGATAATGTGATCTAGTTCAATGTTTATTTGATTTAAGAGATGTCAAAAAACGATACGTGTATCAACTTTGTTCTATTGACTTGTAATTAAAATAAAATTTTTACCAAAACTTTCAATTGTAATTTGTTAACTTGATCATTACTTGCCTATTGACAGGTAATTTTTGGTGATTTGCGTCACAATTCGTGCGGAATTGCATGTCCCCAGGAAAAGAACTCATAATGAACTCAACGAAACGACATTCATTATGGGACAAGACAATGCTGTATGACTTAATCGACCATGACCTAGTAGACGTTGTAGAACATGATAACACATCATGGGAACAGGCTGTAAGAACGACAACACAATACCTCGAAGAGAAGGGCTATGTGACGTCGAATTACGCTGATGCCATTATTCAGTCTACCATCGACAATGGTCCTTATTACGTTTTGTGCCCGGGCATCGCGATGCCGCATGCTCGCCCTGAGGCCGGTGTACTAAAAACCGGTTTAGGCATTCACATCTTCCCTGAACCAGTAGACTTTGGTTCAGATCTTGGCCCCGCTAATGTGCTGCTAACCTTAGCTGCCAAGGATTCAGATACTCACATTCAAGTAATCCAATCTTTAAGTGAAATGCTTGTCGACGAGACAAATATAGAGAAGCTCGCAGCAGCAAAATCGAAAACAGAAGTATTGGATATTATAAAAACCTGCTAATAAGGAATGTAACGTGACTACAAATATGAGAGCGAAAGTGCAATCATTTGGCGGACATCTTACCGCCATGGTATTGCCCAATATAGGCGCATTTATTGCGTGGGGTTTTATCACTGCGCTATTTATCCCAACAGGCTGGATGCCTAACGAAGCGTTTGGCAGCATTGTTGGCCCAATGATCACTTACTTGTTACCGCTGTTAATCGGTTATACCGGTGGTCAACTTGTTGGTGACAAGCGTGGTGCAGTAGCGGGTGCTATCGCAACGATGGGTGTCATTGTAGGTGCTGACATTCCAATGTTTGTTGGTGCAATGATTATGGGCCCACTTAGTGCATGGGTTGTGGTGCAAATGGATAAACGAATCCAACACCGTATCCCGTCAGGCTTTGAGATGGTCGTGAACAACTTCTCACTGGGTATCGTAGGTATGCTTTTGTGCCTATTTGCTTATGAGATTGTTGGTCCTGCTGTAACTGCTGCAAACTTGTTCGTTAAATCAGGCATTGAAGCTTTGGTAGCAACAGGTTTCTTACCTCTACTTGCGATTATCAATGAGCCAGCAAAAGTATTGTTCCTAAACAATGCAATCGACCAAGGCATTTATTACCCTCTAGGTCTTCAAGCTGCGGCTGAAACTGGTAAATCCATCTTCTTTATGGTGGCGTCTAACCCAGGCCCTGGTCTAGGTATGCTACTTGCGTATGCGAAATTTGGTGAAGGTTTGTCGAAGCGTTCAGCGCCAAGTGCCATCATCATTCACTTCTTCGGAGGGATCCACGAGCTTTACTTCCCATATGTGTTGATGAAGCCAATCATGATCGTAGCAATGATTGCTGGTGCAGCGACAGGTATCGCAACCTTCAATCTACTTGATGCAGGTCTAGTAGCGGGTCCAAGTCCAGGTTCTATCTTCTCTTACTTGGCGCTAACGCCGAAAGGAAGCTTCCTAGCGACTATCGCTGGTGTGACGACTGCAACAATTGTTTCTTTCTTGGTAGCGAGTGCCATTCTTAAAATGTCCAAGAGCACAGAGTCTGAAGAGGACTTCGAGCAATCAGTCACCAATATGAAGGACATGAAAGCGGAAGGTGCTATCAACACAGTGGCTGCAACTCAAGCTACGGCTGAAGGCAAAAACATCAAGTTCGTTGCATTTGCTTGTGATGCAGGTATGGGCTCAAGTGCTATGGGAGCGTCTACCTTCAAGAGAAAGCTGACACAAGCGGGCTACGATGTCGAAGTGAAGAACTTCGCTATCGAAAAAGTACCTAGCGACGCAGATATAGTTGTGACTCATGAGAGTCTAGAAAGTCGCGCAGTGAAAGCAACAGGACTACCGGTCATTACCATCAAAAACTTTATCAATGACCCAGCGCTAGATGAGCTGCTGGTGACTATCGAACAACAAGCTTAATAACTATTATTTCGGGGGCGTCTCAGCGCCCCTATGAGGAGAGAGAACATGGTTGAAACTACGGCAGCTGTCATCTGCGGAGAAAAGAACATTCAACTTCGCACTTTTGACCTACCAGCTATTTCGGCGGATGAACTACTGGTCAAAAATATTTCTAACAGCGTTTGTTTATCAACGTATAAAGCAGCGCTTCTAGGTAGCAAACATAAGCGTGTACCAGAAGATATTGCAGAAACACCAGTTATCACAGGTCACGAGTATGCCGGTATTATTGTTGAAGTTGGTGACAACCTAAAAGACAAGTTCAAGCCAGGTGACTCTTTTGTACTCCAACCAGCAATGGGCTTACCATCTGGTTATTCTGCCGGCTACAGCTACGAGACATTTGGTGGTAACGCTACTTATTCAATTATCCCGAAAATCGCTATCGACCTTGGCTGCGTGCTTCCTTATGAAGGGAACTACTTTGCTGACGCTTCACTAGCAGAACCAATGTCGTGCATTATTGGCGCATATCACGCGAGCTACCATACAACTCCTTACGTGTATGAACATGATATGGGTATCAAAGAGGGCGGGTCACTCGCGCTTCTCGCTTGTGCTGGTCCAATGGGTATCGGTGCTATCGACTACGCGATCAATGGTCCAGTAAAACCTAAACTACTGGTTGTTACTGACATTGATGCAGAACGTCTCGCACGCGCTGAGAGCTTAATTCCAGTAAGCACAGCGGCGGAGAATGGTGTTGAGCTTCACTATGTGAATACGGCGAATGTGGAAGATCCCGTTGAGTACCTTAAATCACTGAACGGCGGATTAGGTTACGATGACGTTATGGTCTACGCCGCTGTATCACAAGTATTAGAGCAAGCGGATGAGTTACTAGGTAATGACGGCTGTTTAAACTTCTTTGCTGGTCCTACAGATAAGAAATTCAAAGTACCGTTTAACTTCTATAATGTGCACTACGAAGCGACTCACATTGTCGGGACGTCAGGTGGCTCTACCGGAGACATGATTGAGTCTCTAGACCTCTCTGCAAAAGGGAAGATCAATCCTTCGTTCATGATTACCCATGTAGGCGGCCTACAAGCAGCACCAGATACGATTCTGAACCAGCTCGATATTCCGGGTGGTAAGAAGCTGATTTACCCTCACATCGACTTGCCTTTAACAGCAATCGACCAGTTTAAGACTCTAGAAGACAGTGACCCATTCTTTGGGGAATTGGACGCGATTTTGCAGCAAAACAACTATGTTTGGAATGCAGAAGCAGAAAAAGCGTTACTGGAGTTTTATGACGTGAGTTTGACGGTTTAGTCGAAGCTTATTTATGTGGTAGCCTCACGGTTACCACATAATCAAAAGGTTAGAAACTTTGTCACGAATTGAAGATTTATTGGAGAAACTGGATGAGTGCGATAACGCCACCGCTTTTCTTCAAGTTTCAAACAAAATTATAAACCTCAAGTTAAAAGCCATACTTCCATCGGTATTCGTCCAAGACGAACTAGTGAAGGAGTATGCTGTGGACCCGTTGCTGAAAGAAGATGGGCCTCTCGTGACCACCGATGTGGTGTCAAAGTTAGTATTCGCAATGGGTAAGATTTCGCTAGAAACCTATTCGGATATCGGCCTTTACGACCAAGTGCTGGAGTACGCCTTGTCTAGGCCAGAAAAAGTGTCGTTTAGCGATGACATGATTTATGACTTTATCGAGAACCAAGCCATTTTATCTTCGCAACAAGATAGCTTTTATATTGAATCTCTAAAACAACTTAAGTTCTCTTCATTTGAGACGTTTTCACAGATGAGATACGAATCTCTCATCATCACAGTTCTTAAACTGTCTTGTGAAATGCTTATTCAAAAAATAGAAGAGGAGATCCATCAGTAAGGTGTCACTATGAAAGTGAATTTAAACGTTAGCGGCTTTGAAACCCAAGCTGAATTTCCCAATAGCGACGTTGAACAAATCCATAAACCCCTAGTCGAAAAATTCTCCAAACTCTACAAAGAAAAACAAGACCGAGTCATTATCTTTCTTGCTGCGCCTCCAGGCAGTGGAAAATCCACACTTGCAGCATTTTGGGAACATTTGTCAGAGCAAGACGAAGCCCTAGAAACCTTGCAAGTATTACCGTTTGATGGCTTTCACTTTCCAAATGAAATCTTAGACAGCAATAGCACGACTCGAAATGGTAAAGAAGTATTACTTCGCTCAATAAAGGGCGCTTATGAAACCTTCAATCTGACTGAACTGGTCAGAAAACTAAGACAGTTAAAAGACCCTGCGCCTAAATGGCCTTATTACGACCGAAATCTTCACGATCCCGTGGACGATGCATTGATTGTCGATAAGAACATTGTAGTTATCGAAGGAAACTATTTATTGCTAGATCAACCGGTTTGGAATGGGTTAAAGAATTTTGCTGATTTCACGGTGTTCATCGATACCGACCCTCAGTTCTTACAAGATCGTTTGGTGAACCGTAAGATTCGCGGTGGTACATCCGAGGAAGATGCCTTGGACTTCTACTACAAGTCAGATGCTATCAACGTCGATAACGTACTGAACAACTCTCAAAAAGCAGACTTGAACCTATATCTAAACCAAGATGGTTCCTTCAAGATTTAAGCGATAGAGGACGAGAGTCATGAAAATAGTCATTGATACCCATACTCATACTATCGCTAGCGGCCATGCTTACAGTACGGTCTTAGAGAATGCGTTAGCAGCAAAAAATAAGGGGCTGGAGCTTCTTTGTATTACGGATCATGCTCCTGAAATGCCAGGTGCCCCCCATTACTGGTATTTTAACAATCAAAGGATTCTGCCCCGATTTCTCCATGATGTCGGCATCTTGCGTGGTGTCGAAGCCAACATTCTAAATACAAAGGGGGAAATTGATCTTCCTAACTCCAGTGACCAACATTTGGACTGGGTTATTGCCAGCTTTCATGAACCCGTGTTTTCACCGTCCACGGAAGAAGCGCACACAGAAGCGCTGATCAACGCTATGCAAAGTGGCCGAATTGATGTGTTAGGGCATACAGGGAACCCTAACTACCCGTTTGATATGCGCAAAGTTTTACAGTGCGCGAAAGACTTAAACATTGTTGTCGAAGTAAACAACACCTCACTAACTGGTAAAAGCCGTAAGGGCAGTGACAAGCGTTGTGACGAAATTGTCCGTCTAGGAAATAAAATGGGTGTGTATTTCACCACGGGTTCAGACGCGCACTTTTGTGAGGAAATTTCAAAACTCGACAAAGCCATAGACCTGCTCACTAAACACCAAGTACCGGAAGAGAGAATTGTATCGACATCGTCGAGCCGCTTTCTAAATTTCCTGCGTCTACGCGGCAAAGCAACAATCCAAGAATTTGAACATTTATATTAATTTTCGAGAGTTAAAATGACTGAAACAAACAACAGAAAAAAACTCGCTAATGCAATCCGCGCGCTAAGCATGGATGGTGTTCAACAAGCTAACTCAGGTCACCCAGGTGCACCAATGGGTATGGCAGATATCGCTGAAGTTCTTTGGCGTTCTCACATAAATCATAACCCGTCAAACCCAGAGTGGGCTGACCGCGACCGTTTCGTACTGTCAAACGGCCACGGCTCAATGCTGATTTACTCTTTGCTTCACCTAAGCGGTTACGAGCTATCAATTGACGATCTTAAAAACTTCCGTCAACTGCACTCAAAAACACCAGGTCACCCAGAGTACGGCTACGCACCAGGTATCGAGACGACGACTGGCCCTCTAGGTCAAGGCATAACTAACGCGGTTGGTATGGCGATTGCTGAGAAATCTCTTGCAGCTCAGTTCAACAAAGAAGGTCACGATATTGTCGACCACTTCACTTATGTCTTCATGGGTGATGGCTGTCTGATGGAAGGTATCTCTCACGAAGCGTGTTCACTAGCGGGTACCCTAGGTCTGGGTAAGCTGATCGCTTTCTGGGACGACAACGGCATCTCTATCGATGGTGAAGTGGAAGGTTGGTTCTCTGATGACACACCTAAGCGCTTCGAAGCATACGGCTGGCACGTAATTCCTGCAGTAGACGGTCACGATGCTGATGCGATCAATGCAGCGATTGAAGCGGCAAAAGCGGATCCACGTCCAACACTTATCTGTACTAAAACCATCATCGGTTTTGGTTCACCAAACAAAGCGGGCTCTCACGACTGTCACGGTGCACCACTAGGTCACGACGAAATTGCAGCAGCACGTGAATTCCTGGGTTGGGAACACGGTCCATTCGAAATCCCTGCTGACATTAAAGCAGAGTGGGATGCAAACGAAGCGGGTAGCGCAAAAGAAGCAGCTTGGAACGAGAAGCTAGCGGCTTATGAAGCGGCTTACCCAGAACTAGCGGCCGAGTTTAAGCGTCGTGTGAACGGTGAGCTTCCAGCTCAGTGGGAACAAGAAGCAAGCAAGATCATTGCTGATCTTCAAGCGAACCCAGCAAACATTGCATCTCGTAAAGCGTCTCAAAATGCTCTAGAAGCGTTCGGTAAGATGCTTCCAGAATTCATGGGCGGCTCTGCTGACCTAGCACCATCAAACCTCACCATGTGGTCTGGCTCTCAGTCGCTAACGGCTGACGATGCGTCTGGTAACTACATCCACTACGGTGTACGTGAATTCGGTATGACCGCGATCATCAATGGTATCGCTCTGCACGGTGGTTTCGTCCCTTACGGTGCAACCTTCCTAATGTTCATGGAATACGCTCGTAACGCAATGCGCATGGCTGCACTGATGAAAGTGCAAAACATCCAAGTTTACACTCACGATTCTATCGGTCTGGGTGAAGATGGCCCGACACACCAACCGGTTGAGCAAATCGCATCACTACGCGTAACACCAAACATGAGCACATGGCGTCCATGTGACCAAGTAGAGTCTGCGGTTGCTTGGAAATACGCGATTGAGCGTAAAGACGGTCCAACATCGCTCATCTTCTCTCGTCAAAATCTTGCACAACAAGATCGTAACGCAGAGCAGCTAGCCAATGTTGCCAAGGGTGGTTACATCCTGAAAGACTGTGAAGGTACACCTGAGCTGATCCTTATCGCTACAGGCTCTGAAGTTGAGCTAGCAACAAACGCTTACGCTGAACTGACGGCTGAAGGTAAAAAGGTACGCGTAGTGTCTCTTCCTTCTACTGACGTATTTGATGCGCAAGATGAAGTATACCGTGAAGCAGTTCTTCCAGCGGCAGTGACTAAGCGTATTGCAGTTGAAGCAGGTATTGCGGATTACTGGTATAAGTATGTTGGCTTCGGTGGCAAGATTATCGGCATGACAACATTCGGTNNTAAGATGTTTGGCTTCACAACTAAAAACATTGTAGCGACTGCGAAATCGCTACTGGCGTAAGTGCTTTTGTACGGTATAAGAAGTGAGATGTTTCTCTTATGCCGTACAACCTGCCTCAAGAATCGACAGTCATCCCTCTCATCAATACACATTATGAATGTGATTTTTTGAGCCACATTTACCTTTATAGTGTTAATATTATTTAACCGCTCGTGTATGCCTAGAATGATCAGTTTCTAAATAAGATTACCTTTCGATGGAAATATCTTATCTCTTGCCTAATTAAAAGCAATATATCAGAAAATAACAGCGAATAATTTATCCACGATTCACATTAATCTTTTGAGAAAGTATGTTATCTAGACATTGCTCATTATAAATGGACAATAACAGATATTTTGTTGTGTGTAATAAGTCGTAGAGCACTGCAGGAAATTAGAAATAATGTTCGAAACAACACGAATAAGATTGATGCTTCATATGGCAGATGTCTACATTAACGGCCCTTTGAGGCACAAAGGTGCCAAAAATATCCATAAACAACTCGCCCGAAGCCAAGAGCAAGCTCTAGACTGCTTGTTCAAACGATGGTCTCCAAGTCCTCTTCATGTATGGAACTTAGTCGATCCACACCATACATTTGACCCTGAAGAAATCAAAGTTATTGAGCAAGTAGTCACTATTATCGGCGCTGATACATTCCAAGCAGATATAGATAAAGTAAAAC
>NZ_JPJA01000085.1:0-37717 GCF_000733315.1 Vibrio sp. ER1A | reverse complement strand
AAGTGTCGTCTACTCGACACTTCTGAGTTACGGAGTGCTCGCTGTGATGGTTCTGGACATTAAGTTATAGTCTGCACCAAGCCACCAATTTGACTCCCCAATTCTGAAGTCAATTTTTTGGTAGGCAAACAAACCTTGGTAGTTCATTTTTAGCGCTGAACCTAATTGGTAGTTGGTAATGTTCACATCTGCCGAATAGGCAGCACCTTCGTATCGGATCGTGTCATCTTTCCACACACCATTATGAAATCCGCCAAATATACGAGAGCCGTTATTTGTTCCGATCCCGACTATGCCGGTTACAATAGAAGCAACTTTTTCTGGGTTCTCTTTTCGGATGCGTTTCTGCTCCTCTGTCTCATGGAAAAATAGCGCGGCAACACCGCCGCCATTACCCACGTCAGGATCAATAATCATTACAGGGACAGGCAAAAACCATAAGCGTTATCTAAAAGCCATCGACTCGCGTCTATGCGACCATCTACTGGGTCAGTCCATTGATTTGCCCCTGCCATTGAAGACAATAAGGCGATGGACCCAGTTAAAATCATCTTTTTCACTTGGTAGCTGTCTAGTTGTGGTTGTAGCGATAATCAAAATGTCATGACTCAATGAGTAGACTTTTGCACTAGTTCGGAACTATCACTACTTTCTGTTGTTGGGAATCGCCTTCACCCTAGTAACAACGCATGACGATACTAGGGTGCAATTCATTAAGGTGTCTTAGTTGAAGCTAACTTGCTGATATTGAGTGGTCGTCTGATAGATATCAAACGACGAGTAATTGACATTCACCCAATCTAAGCTGTCTACATCCACTTTCTGAGGTGTCATATTTTTGTATGTGCGGTAGTAGTAATCTTTCTCTTTCAAGTCATGAACGGTGAAGTGCGTAACCGTTTGAGGTTCTGGTGATAACCACTCCCAGTACAATGTTCCTTGCGGAATATCGAACGTGTTCACCATGTTCCATGTATGATTCAAGATCGCTTCTTTAGAGTCATCACGGCTAAAGTCTGCTGTTGCATTGAGGAAAATAGCACGTTGGAAACGTGATTCTGACGTTTGGTCACCGTTATAACCTACTTGGTCGCTCGTATTGCGTTTAGTCTTACGTAAATCTTGAGCGTTGAACTTCACCTTAGCCATAGTGACTTGGTTGTCATACGTTGGGCCATTTGACATCGCACCGACAGATTCATGGATATCTGGCGTACCATCTCCTTTCGTATACTCAAGTACGATAGCGCGATCGTTATCTTGAATAGACCAGTGAAGACCCATAGTGCCAAACACGCCTTCACCCAATTCAACTTTGATCTTTGAAATAAGCTCGATGGCTTCAACTACCGACGCGGCGTTGCCCAAGATGTAAGCGCCAACATACCAGTGATTCATATCACCTTTACCGCTTGGTGCGTATACAGACTCGTCTAAGTTTTGTGCTGTAATAGACACACCATGCTCGTTCATGCCAGAAGAGAATACGTCTGCCCCGGCAGTTTCACCATGCTGCATACCAACAAAACCATATTTTGCTGTCACACCGCCGTCGAATTTATGGCCACGTGGAATCACAGCTAAGTGCTCATGAGCTTCTACAGGTAGTTCCATCGAGTGACCGACCATGCGGCTGCCATCTGGTGCCACATAGTTAAAAGAACTGCAAGCTTGTGCAACGCCTGCAATCCCCATGCTTGCCGCCAGTGATAGTGCCAAGATTGATTTTTTCATGATCAAACCCTTATTTGTCAAAGTAGTTGTTGTAGTTGGGCGAGGAGTTTGCCCGTGTCATGGCGCTATTTTTACAACTAAGGGTGGTGCTGTATAATTGCATAACACAACCTCAGGTTGAGGATGTAAATGTCAGACTTAGGAGCAGTTCTATGAAATTTTCACTACCTCAGCTAGAAGCATTTGTTTTATCAGCCGAAAATGGGACATTTCAAGCCGCGGCTATCAAGCTCAATAAGCGTGCTCAGGCCGTAGCTAAATTGGTTTCGGCAATGGAAGATACCTGCAATGTACGTCTTTTTGAACGAAAAACACGACGTCTGGAGATCACTGAAGAAGGCAGAAAGTTATTAATAATGGCAAAGCGAGTTCTATTTGATACGGAAAACTTAAACGCAATCCTAGATAGTTTTGAGCAGAAGCTACCAAATAGCATTACGTTGGCAATTGATAATATGCTGATCTGCCCAGAACTGACTTCCTGTATTAAAAAATTAAGAAGCACATACCCAACCATGGATATCAAAGTGCTAACAGGAACTACCAGTCAAGTGACTGACTGGGTGATCAACGACGAAGTGTCTATCGGATTACGTGCCTCAACGGGGAAAGGTCATCAAGACCTCGTTACTTCCGTTGCATTTGGCTTTAAACTTTGCGAGTTGGCTCCATCAGGTATGTTCCCCGCAGGCGCAATTGTTGATAAATCTAACGTGGCCCACCAAACACAGATTGTGCCGGACTTTATTTACGAACTAAAGTTGGAAGAGATGCATGTCTTTAGTGACCAAGTTATTGCCTGCAATGACTTAAACGCAACACTCAGTATGGTGCAATCCGGCTTAGGTTGGACCATTGCTCCGGACATTACTACCCGAGAACTGATACAGCAGGGCAAGGTTGTCGAGTTTTCGATGGAAGGCGTGAATAAGTATACTTGGATGGCAGAAGTTATCTACAAAGGGGAGGAGTCATTGTCCGTTGCAGAAGATGATTTTGTACAATATGTAACAGAGCTAGGATATTAAGCTTTAGAAGAAGTTAATCGAGAGCATTGAAGTTTTGTGTCGATAACATCCGATAGTCAGCCACCTACTACTCAATGATGTCTTTCAAGCGCATAACTCTCTCGATAAACACGTCTGCTGCCAAACTGAGCTGTTCCTCATTTGGATAGTAGAGCATGGCATGCCAAGATACTGGGGTAGAGCCTTCGGAATAGAACTCATTGAGGACACCGTCTTCAAGTAGCCTTTGTACTTTGAAGTTAGGCACTCTTGCCCATCCAGCGCCAGCTTGAAGCATGGCTAACAGTTCATCAAATCCCGTACCTATGATCGTCCTATCACTGAATACGTACCGCTTTTCGTGCCCAAAGTCGTAGATAAACTTCGGAACTATTTGCATCATGTCTCTTTGCTCTTCCTGGCTTAACACTGCCCCTGAAGCAACAACGGTTGATGATGCCACTTCTGCCGTTGAAAAGTTGAAAGCGACCATTTCTTGTAGTCCCTCGAATTGCGTCAACGGAGAAAAAACTAATGCGACTTCCGCTTCACCAGATTTCATCCAATCTATAACTTGCGTTGTATCGCCACTTTTGACGACTAGATCGATGTTTGGAAACTCTTTTAGCACATCCAAATAGCAATGAGTGACAGCTTCTGATGATAAGTAGTTGTCGATAGCCACAGTTAATGAGTTGGGTAGTTGTTGATCAAAACTAGCAAGCTGCGCGTCTAACTTTTCACTCTCTAGCATCATCCTTTTAGCATGAGGATAGAGTTTATTACCTTCTTTGGTGAGATGTAGCTGCCTTACGCGGCGCTCGAAAAGAAGCACATTACAGCTGTCCTCCATCATCGAAATAAACCTTGCGATAACTTGACTGCTCTTGTTGAGCTTAATAGCAGCCGCCTTAAAACTGCCTTCTTCTACAGTCGCCACAAATGCTTGCAACTGGTTCAACGAATATTCCATCTACAACACCTGATTACGTTATAGACATCATTATGATGTCCAATGTCGTTATCATCAATGCTTTTTGTTGGTGATAATAGCTTCAACAGCAAATCGTATCACTGCTACACACTATTTGAACTATCTAAATCAGGGTATACAAATGAAAAAAACGTTACTAACTCTAGCCACTGCAACAGCACTTACTACGGGTTTAGCGGCAACAACAAGCGCTTGTTCTTACTCAACCTTTGAAGTAAATGGCAACGCATTCGTATCTCGTACAATGGAAGCACCGGATTTCATGGGAGAGCACCTTGTGACCGTTCCTCGCGGTTATGAGATCAACGGTAAGTCAGGAGAGTACGGTTTCGTTGGCATGCGTCATGCTGATACGGAGTGGATTTCATCTGGTCTAAACGAACATGGCGTTAACATTGAATCACTAGCACTGCTTGAATCTTCATATCTTGAAGAAGGCAAAGGCGACATTAACTACTTAGAAGTTGTAGGTCACGTACTAGCCAACGCTAAATCGGTAGACGAAGCGGTTGAGCTTCTTAAAAGCACCAAGGTAGAAACAACGACTATCAAAGTAGCGCACGATCTAACGGTGGGTATGCACTATGCAATCCGCGACAAAGACCGCGCAATCGTAGTCGAATATGTAGACGGCTCAGGCTACCCAACTATCTATGAAAACGAAATTGGCGTTATGACCAATGACCCTGCTTACCCGGAACAATTGAAACTAGCCCAACCGCACATTGACGCAGCGGCGGCGCGTGGCGAGGACAAAGCAGATATCTGGAACAAGCTAGATTCTGGCTCTGATACCCGATTCTCACACCTAGCAGCGATCAACGCAGAATACAACCGTAACGGTGCAGACTTAGACGAGCGCGACAACGGTCTAGGCCGCGCATTCTCTATATTGAATGCGATGGAGATTGTACCAACCACTATGTATTGGCTTTGGGTTTCTGAAGCACCTCAAATGATTGGTTACGGCAACGTTGTCGACATCGAAAACAAAGATTATTACTACCGTACAGTGAATAACCCCGATATCCGTAAAATTGACCTAGACAAGATTGATTTCGGTACGGTTCAATACTCAGCTCGGGATATCTATCAGCAAGCCCCATCATTCACTGAAATTACGTTTAATCAGTAACAAGACATATATTGGCTATTAACAGAGCTGCTCCCCGACTGGAACAGCTCAGACAGGCTCTGACTGGCAAGCACAGACATTTTATATTGCGCCAATCTACGACTTGAGTTGCCTGAGTGAGGTAGATGGTAAACGTTTATCTGAGAGCTGTACTACAGAAGGTACAGATAACGGTGAGAATGCTTATGCAGTCCATTGGGAAACCCCAAGTAACTGGATGGCACAAGACTTTGATGCAGTTTCATGGCCTCAAGCGACTGAATACTCGGAAGACGAAATTGGTGTGAATAACAAGAAATCTTACATGAATTTTATTGAGAAATTCAGTGGTGCTGGAGCTAGCTTCATTTGGTTAACAAACGTTGTTTTGGATAATGAAGTTATACTTAGATACGAAGTGAAATAGCTTTATCCCTCTCACATAAGAAGCAGTTATATCTCATTGGAACAGATATAGCTGCATACCTTTCTTTGTTCGTTATTTCTACAAGTTTTTTTCGCTCTTTAACAAGCTTTGGGGCAAAGGCGAGTCAGGCAAGTCTGACTAACTCGAAGGTGGACAGAAATACTCTACATCCCTTCATTTCTAACATGCCCCCTATAGCCGTCATCCTCACGAAAGTGAGAACCTCCTACCGCGAAAATTGGCGACAAAGTCACGTAATTCGGCTGCAGGACGCGCTGAATGAGATCCCCTTTTTCAAGGGGATGACTGTTATTTTTGGGGATGCTGTGAACACGAAAAGGGGCAGAAGTGCTTTTGGGTGCTCACCCCGTCTGAACTTATCTCTCTAGGAATAATCAAATTTTTTTGTCCTAGACTCTTTCTCAATATACTTTACGGCGAATCGCAAACTCACGATTATTCGTTCGAACACCCACATTTTACTGTCTCTAAATTGTCTATTTCCCAGTCAAAACATGGTCGTTCCTTTCATCGTTTGTCTAAAAGCAATCGTCTAAAAAACGAACTGTATTGCCGTACTTAGCAATAGAACGTCAACCATCAATGCGCGATAAGATAAGGCGCAGTAATAAAGGGTTGTCGCTTCAAAAACGTCCAACTCTATGAAGCCAGAGGGTGATTTCTTGGAAGCTTAAGCAAATCGTTACTATTTTATTACAGAGCGCCACAGCGCTAGGAAAATACCTCCCCCCTGAATAACCGGACGTGCAGTTCAATAATGTATTGAAATGAATAACAAACGACAACCTAAAACGTTAATATAAGGGCATCTAAAAACTTGAAGTGCACTGCTACTGTTTGACACTCAATAGATGCGAATAGAGTAAGACTTTGTTATCTGATGGTGTTCGCTTGGGCGATATTTTCAGATACTGACTAAAACCTCAATCCGTATCTTTAATCCCTTGATACTAAATGCAGTCATTGCTTAATTCACACTCGAACTTGTCAGCGTATTTCGATATAAACTGACGCACGGTGATCTCATTTGAAGTAGGATAGCGGCTATTGAACTAGTACACAAATCATAAGTGACTTAAAATGCACTTATAGATAATTTCTTATACAGCTGTCACAAAAGTGAGTTATAGTGAACTTATATTTTTAGAACGAACCTAACAGCGATAAAAGTACATTAAAAGGCACTTATGAAAAAAGGTAAGATGGTAAAAGCACAACCTATGCCTGATTTGAATACCGAGTTCAGTGTGGGAACGTTGGGGAGCGCCATTCGCTCAAAGCGTACCGATAGAGGTTGGCGTATTGATGATCTCGCTTCAAAAGCCAATTTATCTCGTAGGACAGTTATGAAGGTAGAAAAAGGTGATACCAGTGTCACCTTTGCCAATGTGCTAGTCCTCATGGATATCTTAGGGCTGTCGTTACGCCTTATCGACTTAAACCTATTTGTTCGTCCAAATAGCCAAATAACCTCCCAAGATGAAAGCAATGTGAGAAGTAATGAGGACGGTTGGTATGAGTAAGTTACAGCAGTTAGACGTGTTTATCGGTACGAATACCAAAATTGGTCGTTTGATTCTCCCTGTCGGAACAGAAACAGAGTTCTCATTCATCTATGAAGATGAATGGACACACACTGGTTTCCCGATTTCACCATATATTCCTTTCGATGAGCAGGCTTCACCACGTAGTATCGAGAACTATCTTAGAAATCTCCTTCCCGAAGGAGAAGCCTTTGAGGAGATGATACAAAACACTACTATCTCCAAAAGCAATACGTTCGGACTGATTCGTAAGCTTGGGGCGGAAACATCAGGCGCATTATCTTTTCGAGTTCTAGGCTCAGGACCTCAGGAAACCAGTTTTAGATCTGTACCTGATGATGAACTAATAGAACGACTAGAGCGAAATCTAGCGCCATTAGTTTTTTGGGACGGTAAGGTTCGTCTTTCGGTTGCTGGAGTTCAAAACAAGTTAAACTTACTTAAGCGCGGTGATGAATGGGGGTTTGGCGAAGGCAAATTAAGTTCGAACTACATTCTGAAGTTTGAAAGTGGTAAAGCACCGTGTATTGCTGTGAATGAGTTCTTTTGTATGACATTAGCCAAGTTAGCTGGTTTGGATGTCGCTAATGTTGAGCTAAATCGCATAGGGAAGACTAGGGCATTGATAATAGAGCGGTTCGATCGTGCTTATATTGAAGCTCGTAATATCGTTCAACGAAAACATGTGATTGATGGCTGTCAGGCGACTGACTTGCCCCCTGGTTACAAATACGAACGTCAGAATGGGGATGAAGGCGATGGTGTATATATGCGTGATGGCGTTTCCTTCCCACGCCTACTCAACGTTAAAACTAGAGACACGGTAATCACTAACCTAAAGCTTACCCAATGGATGCTGTTTAATCTAGCAACTCTAAATTACGATGCTCATGGTAAAAATATTAGCTTTTTCGTGACCCCTAAAGGGCTTGAACTGACCCCTTTTTATGATTTAGTGAACATAGAAGCTATTGCTCAAGAGGGGGCAAAACGCAACTCGCGAAGCGGAGAATTGTCTGCTCATGAGGGTCGTGCCGCCAGTATCCCTCAATATTTTGCAATGTCGATTGGTGATTGGGAAAGCGAAGACTTTCAAAATCCACCGAAAGGTAATTTCCGACGTCCTATCACCAGCTATGATTTAGCTGAGTTTGGCGCTCTGCTCGGTTATTCAGGTACCAAAATGGCTTCCATAATGGTAGAAACCGTTGGTGCCATAAAGAATGCCTTGAAAGAAACGATTGGACTTGCCGAAGCTCAAGGAATCGATAATAGAGAGCGTGAACACATAGAACTATGTGCATCACTCATCCAAAAAGAATGTGAATACTTGCTAAGGCAAGCCGACAGTGTGCCAGAGATGAGCGAACTTCTTTAACGGTAAACGCAGGGGCGGTCATCGGCAGTGTATAAATCACCTTCGGACAATAGTGAGTGAGAGCTTCGGTCAAAACCTATCCACTGAACAACTTTTAGTATGCAGAAAAGGGCTTAAACATCTCTTATTATGGTAGCCAAAATTCACAGTTTAGGAATATTCTGAACCGATATAAGACATGATTACTGCACTTTTTAGCAGTATGACAATGTGAAAAATCTGTAACACGCGTTCCACTCATTTGATTCAGTATCCGAAACTTTTGGTGCGAGTTAGTACGCTAATTTCAACGTCCGACAAGTACAAAACCCTCATTCTAGATGCTCATCACACCACAGAAATTTGACTGTTTAAAAAACACTCAGCTAAATTGATTTGTGTTGAATGATAGTTGGTTACTATAACCAGAAGAAATCAATGAGACTTGCAACCTTTAACCTCTTTAACGGCTTTGTTGCTTAATTCAGAGACAAGATATGCTAGTCCCGTCGTGCTTGATTCCCATACGATATACTGAGTTTCTTCAGGCAGACCTAACCCTGTAACCTTGTTCAGTGCTTTAATCATAGCGTAGGGTTCGCCAACCTGAGCATGACAAAAAACAGACTCAATTTGGCAAGGACGTTTTCTGATGTGTCTTTAGCTCTGAATTAGAGCAATCGTCGCTCAATAGCATACAAAACATCATAACTGTCCCCAAGGCCAAGCAGAGCTGAACTATTCGTAATGTTATATCGTGAATATTTAACAAGGAATCATTTGAGCCAACGTAAAGCTGTATAGTAACTATTGCACCCATTAATGTATCTTTGACCACTTTTTGAGTTGTAATATCGGCGTTTTTTGATAATGTTAAAAAAACATATACCAGTATAGTGACAAGTAAAAAATATCCTAATAGATTGTACATTGTTGATGCAAATATAAACAAAAATACCAGAGCAAAGATACAGCCCAATAGTTGTGTTAAGCCTCGAAATCTTACCTCCTCAAGCATTTCTTTCTTTGAAGGCTGCATTGAAATAACTATAAATGGCACTAAGCAGAACGTGGAATTAATGGATGAGGTGATCATCATAAAAGCCAAACCTCCACCAACTAGAATGAGCATTTTTAATCTATCAAGTCCAGTTACACTAAATTCGGTTTGAGGCTCAGAGCGTTCATATAGTGCGGGCTTAGTTACTATTATCTTATCAAAAGCTATTATAATTCCTACTGATACCAACATTCCTATTAACATGTCACTAATGATTGGAATGACGAGATTCTGATAAGTAGCATCAGAAGAATAAGTATTGACAAATATGACATTGAATACAGGCATTAGGCTGAGGGTTATATCTGTTTGTTTTCGACACTTCCTGCGAACATAGTCAAAGTAAAATAGACTTAAAGTCCATATGATGAACTGATGACTGTTGAATATCTCGTTTACCATAACTGCGATTAAAATAGAAATCACAGCAGGTTTAAGAAAGTTAACCAAAATCTTAAGATTTCTATAGGGGAAGTATAAAGCTACGATGGTAGCGTATAGAACAAAATAAATTGGCGTATAGGTGTGTAGAGATTTTCCTACTACTGCGCATGTGCCGATTATTAAAATTTGTTTAACTAATTCCTTCATAAACGGTCTCAATAAAGGTAGCGAAACAGGCTAATCCCTTTCATCCAAGAATAACTTATCGTCCTGTTGAGTCCTCTGCCTTGAAGCATTACGGTCGCCATACCACCAGATGGAATCTCCAATTCTACTTCCAAGTTTATGCGGATAACGTTTTTGTGTTGAGCTCGGATCCAGCGTGTGTCACTTTTTACAGCACTCAGATTTTGTGGGGAATTGATGCCACTTTGACTCGCCGGTTCAATATAATTCACATGGCCAGTAAATACTTGTCCTGGCTTCGCGTCTAAAACAACCCACACTAAAGTTCCTTTAGAAAAGGTGTCGATACTTTTTTCTGGGAAAGCTGCCTCAATCCACTTTCTAGAGGTAATTATATGACCTATAGTGTTTCCTGAAGAAGCGTATGTACCTCGAATTATTGATAAATTTGCAACAATACCATTTGCGTTAGATTTGATATTCGTTCTATCAAAATCAAGTTTAGCCCTAGCATAGTCAATATTGGCCTGCTCAAGTGCGAGTTGACTTACTGTATACGCGTTCTCAGTTATTTCATAATTTTGCTGACTAACTAGACCTTTTTTAAGCAATTTTCTATTACGAGTGTGTGTTTTTCTCGCTTCTTGTAAGTCTGATTTTGCTTTCTTTAAAAGTGATCGTGTTTTGTCTAACGCGAGGCTATAGTCAGTATTGTCTATGCTTATTAACGGGGTCCCAACTTTGACTTCATCTCCAGACTCAACTAAAACCGAGTCAATTCTACCTGAAACCCTTGGAACGATTTCGAGGGATTCACTTTTGACTGTTGCATTGGTGCTAAAGGGCAGGACATTGTCAGTAATAATGAGAAACATAACAAAAACCAACGCTATACCTAGAAAAGTATTTGATACTCGGCTATAGAATTTATCACTCAACGACTTTTCCTCGAATCTAAATCATAAAAAATACCTTTCTTACCACTTTGAACTTTTACATCAAACCTAACGTGACAGTAGTCTAGTATGCTTAAAACTGTTTTTAGTGTTGGGTTACCATCTTTTGATAAGGATTTGTAGATAACAGTTCGACTTATACCTGTTGCTCTGCAAAATTCCGTCGCCCCAACTGCTTTTATCACATTTCCAAGACCTTCAGAAATTCTGCTGACGTCATTGGTTTCAAATAGTCCTCTTAAATACTCGGTAACATCAATTTCATTACTCATTATATGCTCATCTGACTCAAACGGTGTATCATATAGTGTACAATGGTGTCATATAAAGTTCAATGTTTGAGGTAAACTGACGTGTTATAGGATTAACATATTAATAAATATAGTTTTTTAACTTCAATTAGAACTGGTTTACCTGGGGGAAGAGAGGCAAAAGCAAATAGAATCAGTCGTCATTTGTGTATGTGTTAAGATTGTTTCTATTTATCTCAGGTTGTCTAAAAATTCCTATGTCAGCGAGATAGTACGATGTTTTTGACGCGTAGGACAAAACGTGATTAGGTATTTGATTCAGTCGGTTATAGAGGTAATGATCTATTCCAGTCAGACTGGACACTTAGTTAGGCGGCATCTTGCTTTTCGAAGTTCATTGGGCTTAGGTACCCAAGAGCACTGTGCCTTCCCGTTTTATTATAATCAACTTCTATTTACTCGAAGATCGTTTGGCGCATCTGCTCTCTGGTCATTATTGGCTCATATTGAATTGCTTCATAACTATCTCGAACCGGAAACTACTGGTATAGCAAGAAAGATAAAAACACCAACACGGAAGAGAAATGGCAGAAAAAACAGCAGTGGATCACTTCTCTGCTTAACGAAATAAGGGCAGATATTATAGGCTTTCAGGAAGTTTTCAGCACTGAATCACTGCAGCAGCTCTGCTTGTCGCAGGGGTATGAGCACTTCAAGTCTGTTGCCCTTGTTGGACGGGGTGAAGACGATCAGAATCTATACAATCGGCCTATTGTAGCATTAGCATCTAAACATCCCATTCGAACGGTGGCACCAGTGGGCGTTTGGGGATATCCAGCGGCTTTTCCTTTAGCCGGACACCAGTAAAAGCGGTCATTGAAACAAAACTTTTTGGGCTAGTTTGTGTATACGTTCTCCACCTTAAGAGTAAACGGGCTCTTTACTCCAGAAAATACACCAACGAAGATTCACTAAAAGATAAGGCACTACTGGAAATGCTGGGACAGTCACAGGGTAAAGTGTCCTCTTTGTTGCAGCGCGGAACTGAGGCTGCCTGCTTGGCAGCCGATGTTATGTTGGATCAGCATTTCTCCGGTCTACCAACAGTGGTGCTTGGCGACATTAATTGTGACTTTAGAAGTGTCGAGTACGATGCATTATGTCCTAAAGGCGGCTTGAGATTGGAAGGGGTGGAAACTGATGCACAGAAAGTACAAGTAACAGAGCTCTATGACAAGTTGCGCTTGCATAGTGCTTTTTCGTCGGCGGAGGTGAACAGCGACGCGCCAACGCACTACTACAAGGGTAAGGGAAGTACCTTAGACTACATCTTTGTCTCTAATGAACTAGAGAACAAAGTGAAAGAACATAAAGTGTGGAATACGCATATGGTGGATCCTTCTACTGAAAAGGTCATTAAAAATCGAGATTACAAAGAGTCGACTGACCACGCCATCGTCAGTATTGAACTGAAACATTCGTAACGTTCGTAGATGAAAGATTATTATTAAGCTAAACCAAGTCGACGCTAATCTATATCTGGCTTGGTTTTTCCAGTGCTAAATGGAGTTTGAAGTGATGACATAGGCATGTTCGACTCTGGCAGGCCTCTGGCTATTTTCGAGTTAAGTGTTACTCAAAAGTATATACTAATGGATTATTTACACTGGATATCCAATTTCGCCGATAGTCACTATAACCCACTTCAATGTAGTCTGGACTTGCTGCTATTATTTTACGTAAATTAAGACACAAACATTTGGTATTGCAAACTGCTGGAGGCTCACTTTGCCTTCGAAAGTGTGGGTATCATCAAGCATTGTTGACTCTTTTCGCAATGCTCTGTGATGATACAAACAGAACGGCTATGCTCCGCTTTTTAGTATGAAGTTAGTGAGTCATAGCCAATTCTGGCTGCTTGGTTTTATGACAAATATTTGGAATGTAGAGTTGCAAGTATGACTGAGTTAGGCGGATTGCTTCACTTGCCATTGCCGGCGTGATGTAACCGTGCTCTCGATAAGACAATGAGTAAATCTTATCAGCCACCTGTAGGCAAATAGCAAAGATATTTATCGACTCTGGCATCTTTGGAATATCGAAGAACTGGCGATATATCGCTTCAACTTGGTAACCTAGTTGTAGATCATGTTCCGTATCGGCATGACCCAAATCAGAGAAGGTATGACGACCTAGGATCAGTTTTTTAGCGATTGGGTTTTGATTATAGTATTCCACATAGGCCATTTCGATCATTCGATTTATATCAGTCCAGTGAGTCACTTTGTTCTCATCGATACAATTTTCTAATAGGTGCTCAAACTCAATGAATACGGTGTCCAGTAAGTTTCTTAATAGGCTTTCAATGTTCGGGAAGTGGTGATAAACGGTTGACGTAGCCATTCCACACTCTTTGGCTATGTCATACATGGAAATATTGGTTGCTTCTCTTCTTTCCATTAACTGGAAGGCTGCTTGATTGATCCGTTGCAGTTTTTCTTCGGTAGTCACTTTTCGCATAATCAAAGCCTTCTCGATAAGGGGATATAATTAATTTAAAAGGTGGTAAGTCTTTTAGCGATAATTTTGTCACTAATGTTTGACCTACACACCTTAATGTTTTTACGTTCGTCTGTGATTAAAGCCTTTACTTTATATGCGTTCCAGAACGTTCCTCGATAATCTCAAGTGCCAGTGATAAATCACCGATATGCCCTTTCTGACCAGTGTTCTCTACAAACTGGCAACAAGCATCGACTTTAGGCCCCATAGAGCCTGCTGGGAAGTTGTAGTCACGCATCTCTTGCGGTGTTACTTGTTCCAGTTTTTGCTCGTCAGGTTTGCCCCAGTTTAGACACACATACTCGCCATCGGTCAGGATTAGTAGATGTTCTGCACCAATCTCTTCAGCAATCAGTGCTGCGGTCATATCTTTATCGATAACGGCCTCAAAGCCAACATAGGCGCCATCTTTTTCAATCACTGGAGCACCGCCTCCACCGCCACAGATGATGAGGTGCTCTTTCTCTAGCAAGTCTCTGATGGCTTTGATCTCCAAGACTTCAACAGGCTTTGGTGAAGGAACTACGCGGCGCCAGTGTGCACCGTCTGGTTTAACAATCCAGTTGTTCGCTTCCGCCAAATTACGAGCTTGTTGCTCGGTGTAAACAGGGCCGATAAATTTACTTGGGTCTTGGATAGCTGGGTCTTTCTCATCTACTACGATACGAGTCAGGATAGTGGTTGTATAACGGTCTTCAATGGCAGCGTTCAAACCTTGCTGAATCAGGTAGCCGATCATGCCTTGAGTCTCTGCACCCAGTACATCGAATGGGTAGGGAGGACAATCTTTATATGCGTTGTTTTGTAGCGATAGGAGGCCTACTTGTGGACCATTGCCGTGTACGATAACCAAACGGTAGTCTTTACTTAACTCAGCCAGTGAAGTTGCGGTTTGGCTGATACTTTTCTGTTGGTTCTCGCAGCTCATCACTTCACCGCGTTGCAGTAGCGCATTGCCGCCCACAGCGACAACGATAATTGGTTTTAACATGCTTAACCCTCCTAATGGGCGATATCAAACAATACGCTAATTACTTTATTGAATTGTAGAGGATGAAATTTAGACACGAATCACACGTCGACCGCTATCGAAAATATGACGAGTTAACTCACATAAATGTCACAAAAAGACGCATGACCTGTCATCAGAAATTAGATATGTGATCTCCACTGCAATATGCCTCGCGGGTATATAAGCCTATGCGTTATTACCCAAATTGATCAAAATCAATCTTTTAACTTATTCCTCAAATCCCTCTGCTTTCTGTCTAGTGCTTGGTGTTTTCACCGCAACAACGCCTCAGGAAAACCGATATTCAGTTTTTATCAAAGTTTATTACCGAACATTAACGTTAAATGGTTCCCGTACTAAGTGTTAAGGAGCATGAGCATGAGCACCGAGAATCAGGGAAAAATGGGAGTCACTGGCATAGCACTATTTACGCTATGTGCAGTACTAGTAGTAGATACACTCACCGCATCAGCAAGTATAGGGGTCAGCGCTATTGGTTGGTGGGTATTAATGTTGGTTATCTTTGTTATTCCATATGGATTGATCACATCAGAGTTAAGCACTGCTTACTCAGGGGAGGGTGGTATTTACGATTGGGTTAAAGAAGCATTTAATTTTAAATGGGCAGTACGAACTACATGGTTCTACTGGATTAACGTTGGTCTTTGGATGCCAGCGGTATACATCATGTTTGCCGGTATGTTTGCTGAACTATTTATGCCAGACCTTTCTCTATGGGGACAAATCGGTATTTGTATCGCCCTGACATGGTTCACCATCTTTATCTGTAACGTTTCTGCAGATATCGGTGTCTGGGTAACTAACGTTGGTGCGCTACTTAAGATCTTGGTGATTGGCTCACTTGGTATCGGTGGCTTTATCTACTCAATGAAGCACGGCGTAGCAAACGAATTCTCACTACCAGCAATGATGCCAAGCCTTGACTCTGCAGTCTCTTTTTTACCTGCAATCGTGTTCAACCTAATGGGTTTTGAATTGGTTGCGACCATGACCAAAGAGATGAAAGACGTACGGGATATGCCAAAAGCGGTATTCCTATCAATTGGTATCACAGCATTCCTATATATCTTTGGCACAGTCGGCATCTTGATGGCATTACCTGTGGAAAATATCGGCCTAGTCGCTGGTCTGATAGATACCTTCAAAACCCTGTTTGGCAGCGATGCCCTGGGCTCAGCAATGGTTTACCTATTCGGTACCTTCGCTCTGCTAACGCTCATCGGCAACATGGTGAGCTGGACAATGGGGGCAAGCCGCGCGGCAGCTGAAGCGGCACAAGAAGGTGAGCTACCAGCACCTGTGGCAAAAGTATCAGAGAAAGGGTCACCAGTAGGTGCGAATAACATCACTGGCATGGTATCGACAGCGGTTATCATCTCTTATGCATTCTTTGCTCAAGGTAACGATGATCTGTTCTGGTCAATCTTTGCTTTCTCTAGCTGCATTTTCCTATTGCCTTATCTATTTATGTTCCCTGCTTACCTGAAACTGCGCATCACAGATGGCAACCGTGAGCGCCCATTCAAAGTGCCGGGCAGCATGGGGTTCCAGTATTTAATTTCAATTGTCTGCTTCTTTGTAATTTTCCAAGCAGTAGTGCTGTTTATCTTCCCAGAAGCATTAGACCTAGAGATCGCAGATTGGAGCTACACAGGTCCAGTACTAACAGGTGTTATCGCCACTATCTTAGCAGGCGAATGGATTTTGATGGGGGCGCTTAGGCGCAAGAAAGAGCAAGAGACTGAAGGCGTACACAAAGAAGCGCAAGCATAATCGAGGAGAACTATGATGAAAAAGCCATTTGATACCACACCAAAGCAGGACGGCTTCCGCATGCCTGGCGAGCATGAGCCTCACTCAGAAATCTGGATGGCATGGCCTGAACGCACCGACAACTGGCGTAATGGTGCTAAGCCTGCCCAGAAAGTATTTGCTGAGGTTGCAGAGCAGATCAACAAGACCACACCAGTCACCATGCTTGTGAACTCTGACCAGTATGATAATGCCGCTTCTCGTTTATCGGAAGACATCCGAGTGCTTGAGATCACCACGGACGACTCTTGGATGCGTGATATCGGTGCGACATATGTTGTCAACGATAAGGGTGAGCGCCGTGGCGTAGATTGGGAGTTCAATGCATGGGGTGGCCTCGTTGACGGTCTTTACTCACCTTGGAATCGCGATGACCAAGTGGCGCAGAAAATGTGTGAAACGATTCGAGACGGTCGCTACCGCGCACCAATTATCCTAGAGGGTGGCTCAATCCACGTTGATGGTGAAGGCACACTGTACACAACAGAAGAGTGTCTACTACACGAAAGCCGTAATCCGGACTTTACTAAAGAAGAACTAACAACCGTGCTATGTGAGCACCTAAATGTTGAAAAGGTTATCTGGATCCCTCGCGGCCTATACAACGACGAAACCAACGGTCACGTTGACAACATCATGCACGTAGTCAAGCCGGGTGAAGTGGTATTGACTTGGTGTGATGATGAAAACGATCCTCAATATGAAATCAGCCGTGAGGCATACGAGTACCTAACCAACCAGACAGATGCCAAAGGCCGCCGGATCAAAGTACACAAACTACCTATGCCTGGGCCGCTATTTATGGAGGCAGAAGAAGCTGCTGGCATCGACATCTGTGAAGGCATGGAGCGTGAAACAGGTGAGCGTTTAGCTGCATCCTACGCAAACTACCTGATCACGAACAACCAAATCGTACTACCGCTGCTTGATGGTCGTTACGACAGTGATGTGAAAGTCATCCTTGAGAATCTCTATCCAGATTATGAAGTCAATGGCGTAGAAGCTCGCGAGATATTACTTGGGGGCGGCAACATCCATTGTATCACTCAGCAAGTACCAAAGGTCTAATCCAAATCTCGCCAAGCGCAAGTAACCGCTTGGCAAACAAAATAACAAATCCTCTGGCTTTCACAGCCTTAAGAATCCAAAAATAGGAAATGAAATTATGAAACTCCCTTCTTCAAGTGCAACTGACCTAAACAAAGCGAACATGGAGCACATGGTGTCTATGAAAGATTTCTCTGTAGAAGAGATGGACAACATGATGGAGCTGATGAGCTACCTAAAACAAGCTCGTAAAGATAATGCTATACCACAACTGTTTAAAGGTAAGTCAGTAGGAATGATCTTCGAGGCAGGCTCTACTCGTACTCGTGTATCTTTTGAAGTTGCCGCAACTCTTCTAGGTGGTCATGCACTGTTCCTATCACCAAAAGATATCCACCTAGGCGGGAAAGAATCTATCGATGACACTTCACGTGTCTTATCCAGAATGTGTGACATCATCATGGCACGCACTAACAGCCCAGAAACTCTTGATGGCCTGCTAGAAAAGTCGACGGTGCCTGTGATTAATGGCCTAGATACTCGTTTCCACCCAACTCAGATGCTAGCTGACCTTTACACTATTCGCGAGCACATCACTGATGGCCGAAAACTGGCTGATTTAACACTAGCGTTCATGGGGGATGCAACGGACGTCTGTCGATCACTAATGCTTACGTGTGCTAAGTACGGCATGGGATTCAAGCAAATTGGTCCGAAGAAATACCACATGGAACAAGAGTGGGTCAACATGGCGTTAGACTTCTGCGAAGAGTCAGGTGGCACGATTGAGATCACTGACGATGTAGAGCGCATCAGCGATTGTGACGTGGTTTACGGTGATAGCTTCTACTGGGTGACTCAGATGGATGAAAAAGAAGAGCGCCTAGCGGCATTTATGCCTAACTATGTGATCACTGGAGAGTTAATGGCGAAAGCTCGTCCGGGTGCGATGCTTCTTCATTGCCTACCAGCAAACGATAAAGAAGAAGTGACTCGTGAGGCGCTGGAGAGTGAATACTCTGTGGCATTTGATGAAGCAGAAAACCGCTTAACAGCACAGATGGCTATTTTGGTTTACTTCACTCATAAACATGCAGTGAGCCCTACTGAAGAAACCATCAAGCATCATGAAGAGAAGATTAACGACTTCCTAAACACGCTATAACCCAGCGTTCGACTAGGCGCTTATTGAGCGTCTAGTTCCCAACTTATACTCAAAATAATCAGCCAGCATTTGAATTCTGTCTGGCTGAGCAAGTTGTGCTTTGCAAGGAATAGAACAGGAGAGATTTTGACATGAGCGACTCCATCATCAAGCTATCGAGAAACACTGAAAACGCGCCACTAAGCAACGAGTCAACCCAATCCGTGGCATTTTCACACTATAACAATATTTCAGCCCAGCTTCCTATCGACCCTAAAAATGGTGAACTAGTATCAGGTGGCATTGAGCAACAAGCGAGTCAGTGTCTTAGCAATATCAAAGCGATTGTTGAAAGCTTCGACAAAGGCATGTATGACATTGTTCGAGTCAATGTTTATCTAAAAGATATCACTTCCATTGAAGCGGTAAACGAGGTGTATCGCTCTTTCTTCCTAAGCCATCTACCAACTCGCACTGTATTAGCGGTGGCGGCCCTGCCTGTGGAAGGGGCACTAGTGCAGATGGATGCAGTGCTCTCAAACGGTGAAGGTACCTACCCACAAGAGCCTTGTGGTTTGATCAAGCTGGTAAGGAACACTCCAAAGGCGCCGATATGTGCACACTCTACCCAGTCAGTTGCGTTCTCACATTACAATCATATTTCGGCCCAGCTGCCAATCGACCCTACAACAGGTAACATGGTTGTCGGTGGGGTAAAAGAGCAAGCACATCAATGCTTACTTAACATCAAAAACATTCTTAATAGTATCGATGTACCCTTCGATGACATCGTTAAGGTCAATATTCACGTCATTCGTGGCGAATTTATTGAGCAGATCGACGAAGTCTACACAACCTTCTTCCCTGATTCAGCCATCGCACGTGCCGTTACCTACATGCCAGCTCGCTCATTTGTAGTCGCAGAAGCATTACCAATGGGTGCATTGGTGCAAATAGACGTCACGGTATCGCATGGTGACGGTACGCCGCCGCAAGCGATTGAAGATCGACATGGCATTGTGATCAAAGCTAGCAATACCGACAAGGCCCCCATTAGTATGACGTCAACTCAAACCGTTGCCTTCTCGCACTATAATAACATCACAGCTCAGCTGCCATTTGATGCAAAACTTGGTGTTATATTAACGGTTGGAGCAAAAGAACAAACGATACAATGTCTAGAAAATATCAAACAAATTGTTGAGAGCATCGATCACGATATGGATGATATTGTAAAGGTAAATATTCAATTGACGGATATGGATGATCTGGCAGTTGTAAATGAAGTCTATACTCGTTACTTCAATAAGCCATTGCCCGCTCGCACAGTCATTGGTGTTTCTGAACTCCCATTAGACGCATCTGTACAAATTGATGTAATTGTATCCAATGCAGAAGGTACACCACCGAAATAATAACAAAGTCGACAACTAAATATTCTGACTAAGAGCTAAATCAACTCATTATTTCAAACCCAAAAGATCGGATGCCGAAGGTGAACCAGATTACTGACAGAGGTCTAACTATCCAGCTAGACCCTTGATCTATAAAACATTTTGCTTTTCTTTTTTAATTGCACACCTGACTGTTACAACAGACTACTTCTAGCTCATAATGGAGAACACTAACCATGCCGGTACAGCTCTGGACACAATCGTATCAGTAACCTTACTGATTTAGCGATTCATTAATTACCTTGGCGTGGCAAAGTAGCTTAATGGCTTGTTCAGTATGACTGGTGCAGTTCGGTATGCCGATAGTCAGTTAATGCCAAAACGTAAGAAGGTGTTTATCGATTATCTACTCACAGCGTTTCAAAGTGAGAAGCGCAAGTAGGCGTCAAAACTTCAATCCCTTAGCTTTCTGTTGTTAGCTAAGGGACTAAATTGATCACACTCAGTTAAGTTCGGCTTTCCACTTTATGACTTCTCCATTGCTTAATATCGCTTTGATGGAAGCTGCTGCAACATCGATGTCACCCTTACTAAACGCTTGATCAGAGAAGTTAGCGATAATCTTGCTGCCATCACTGAACGTGGTTTGCTGGACGGCACCTCGGTTATCTAACCATGAGAAATCAATCAGCGCTTTATCCCACAGCTGTTCGTGTATCGGCTCAAACCCATCTTGATAGTGTTTTAAGGCTCTGAGCCTCGAGCTTGTAATTTTGAGAGCTTCGTCTCTGGTTAAATGAACCATCGCGGGCGTGTTATATAGCATGGCCGTTAAGTCACGATTGGTTTTCACATTGGTAAACTTGAGACTGTCTGAGTGCCAATGGTGCGTATTAATCACTTCATCATGAAACACAGCCTGGTATAGCGGAACACGATATTGAGGCGAAAACAGTAGTGACTTGTACGGCTCTTTAACCTCTACTGGTTTGAAGAAAAAGTCGGGCTTATGATCAGGATACCAACGGCCTAAAAAGTAGGGAGATTGGCGGTCTTCTTTCATCTCTTTATCTGTCCAACCAAACCCAACCGTTTCTAAGCCATGTGCAAACGCAATGCCTTTGGTGGTTAAGCTGTTGCCGTCTTCGGAGCCCAACACCAGAGGTGGTTGTTCGCTTAGCCACTGCATTCGGTTGTTAAAAGCGGAAAGCATCTGCGACTCACTGGTATTAACTATTGAAGTGACCAAATTTCATAATGTCTTTAGCGCGCTGTTTTACGTAGTCCAAATGGCAATTGGGGTTTAAATAGAAGCCGTTGCCACGAAATCCTTTTTTCAAACTCCCATCAGCTTGTTCAATTGCGCATGTGTTTCGTATTGGATCTGGCAGTTGAGCGGTTAACCAACTGTCGTTCAACTGAGCCGGTATTGCGGTGTTATAGGAATCGTAAGTCCCCACCAAGTAACCAGATTGTTTGGCTAGCTCGACCGCGTTTGGTTGATAAAAAGCAGGCATCCAGTTATCAAAGCCTAACCAAAGCTTGTTCAATCCGGCTTTTTTTAGATTATCGACCATGCCGGATGATAAGGCTTGTCCCCAAGTGTCTGGTGAGTTAAAAAACGAAGAGGCATGTTCAGACAGCCAGCTTTTTCTGCTTTGTGCTGCGAAGTATTGCGCCTTAATCGTGTTATCAGCGATTGTAGGGGATGCGACGGGGTATAAGTTTTGTAGTGATTGGCTAATAGAATCCAACAGCAACTGTTTGTGGTATTGGCTCAACCAGTCCTTACCCTTAGACAAAGTAGCTAGCTCACGATTAGCTTCATCGGATATGCTGAGCTTAGAGCGTTCAAAGTACCATTCTTTTAGTCCCCACCAGTCTTTCACATCTTGGATACTCAAAGGATCTTTACCAAACAGGTAGACATGACTTGCACCAATCAGCTTGCTGATATCTGGATTACGCATTTGTTTTGAGGCTAGTGATTCTGATAATCCATTGGTAATGCGCCAGTCGCGATATTGCTTGGCACCGTCGAGCATTGAATCACCAAGCGTTATGCGGACAGAAAAAGGTTGTGATTGATTTAGCGCTGTGAATTGATGCAATGCGCTCATATCAATAAGGGACTTGTTTTTAGAGTCCGATTCAGAAGTTACATCAGTAAAAAACAGTTGGTTATTGGTTGGGTTGATCAACTGATAGCTGATGAATTGATCGCTTTGTTGTGTGGTCCAAAACGGCATCTTTAAGTCTTGAGTGGTGTTGCTTCCAGTGTGGTTATTGGCGAGATAGTTGGCCCATAGCTTATGGTTGGTAGGTACGCGCATACCTTCACTAAAGGGCAGCAGCAGTGTTTGTGTTTCTTGTTCCGCAAGGTCGAACCAGGCCAGTTCTATTGGTTGGTTGCGCTTTACCTTGATATTGGAAGGTAGGGTGAATTGGAGGAAAAGTTCACCTTGGTTTAACTCCGCGGTCACTGCGATACGGCTTGGCATTAACGTCCAAGAGGCGCTGGTTGAATCCGTGGTTATCTCGGCCACTGTTTGAGGGATGCGGTTAACGGTTAGCGCAGCATTGTTAACGCTTAAGCCATTCCAATCTATCGTGAGTGTCGCTGGGGATATTGCAACAGTATTGTTGGTGTTGTCGCCACTGTGGTCTTTAAGTGTAAATTCACTCGCTTGCGTGTCTGTTGAAAAAGTACAAGCGGTGAATAGGGCTAATATGGCACAAGATGAAGCATTTAATTTATGGTGGAAATTCAGCATGTTTAGATTCCGTTGTAGTAATTACGGCTATTACATCTAAGATGCGTTAGTGGTTTGTCATCTATATGTCTCTATTTTTACCTCGTAGAACCATAAGAGCTATCCAAAAATGCTTTCTAGAAAGGTACAGCGACACGTTGAACGTATTGGACCTCAATCGCACCTTGGTACTCGAACATTTCCACTGATGCGCTTAGATGCTTGGCTTTTTCTCCCGCTGGGCTTTGTGTTGGAACTGCAACTTGCTTTGCCTTGATCGGAACTTTGGAACCTAACATGTTGTAGTTTTCATCAAACCATTGCCAACTTACGTGGGTACTAGGGCAGTTATCGATAATCTCCGGCGGCGTGACCACAACGTGTGCGTTCTCAAGCTTATTCTCCAGTGTTAACCAGCGCTTGCTGTCATTTATAGCTACAACAATGGGGTAGCTGTTCGCCCCAACGGTTAACTGATAAACACCAGACTCAGGCTTAATGAACATCTCATTAGTCTCGATTTCTTGGTAATCAACGCCCGAGTTGAGCTGTCCTTCAATCATCGTAAGGCCATCAGGAGCGATGAGTGAGACTGTCTGTGCCTGTTCATTAAACTCATCGTTACGGGGTTCGGCTGAGACTTTGATCTGATAGCCCTGCGATGAAAGACCGTAACGTTTAATAAAGCTCACTTGGATATGGTGGGCAGGTACATCACTTTGTTTTAGTCGTCTTCCACATTGAGTTCTAGTGAGTATTTCTTGTTTTACGGGCAGCCAAAGCTGACTATCAAGTGCTTCTTGATTGAGTGCGATCTGTAACTCTTGCCATGCAAGCTGAGGTTGCTCATCAAGTAGCGATTGATAGGAAAGTTGTAAAGGTGTCTCTGTGAACCAAGTCGCATGACTCGCAAACGGTAACGCGCATAGTAAAGCGGTTAACGATGTTACTTTCATTGTGAGTCCCCAACTAAACGATAGCCAACACCACGGTGAGTTTCTAAGTGGAGTGTCGGCAGTTTCTGACGCAAACGTAGTATGTGATTGTCCACTGTTCGGGTGATTGGAAAGGCTTGATAGCCCCAAATCTTGTTGAGCAGTTCATCTCGATGAAACACACGCCCTTGGCTTTGGATAAACAAAACCAGCAGTTGAAACTCCTTAGGTTTCAGAGCGATTGGGCTTTCTTCCAGATAAGCAATTCTTTCTGATAGATTGATCTTTATGTTGGCGTAAGTTAAGTGGCTCGTACCTAGAGGGCGTAGCTGAGTAATGACGCGTGCGAGTAACTCTTCATTTGAAAATGGTTTAGTCACATAGTCTTTGGCACCCGCCATTAAGCCCTCTACGCGCTGCTGAACTTCTACTTTCGCGGTTAATACAATCACGGGTAGCGCTTTAAGGAGCAACCAGTTTGGAAGGTGTTGTAAGCTGTCACCGTCTTCTAGTTGTCTATCGAGGACTACAAGATCGGCGCGTAACCACAGTTTACTTGCGTTACTAGAATTTTGCGCCCAAAGACATTGATAACCGTTAGACTCAAAAAAACTGACGAGGCCCTGCCCAAGTAAAGGGTCATCTTCAATCAGTAGTAGGGTGTTCATAAGCTATTTCCAAAATACAACGTGTCGGATTACGAAGAATAATGAGGCGTCCATTTGCCTGTTTCATTAAATGTTCAACAATGGTGAGGCCAATACCCATGTTGTCGTGTTTATGTGGGTCATTTGGAGTGAATCGGGACAAAGTACGTTGTAATAACGAAGGGAAATGCCCTTGATCTTGAACCTCGATCCTCAGCTTATCCGCGAGCGTTACATTAACCAATACCTCTCCTTGACCGTGTTGCTTAGCGTTCTTGATCAAGTTATCTAAGCAAATCGTAAGCCAGTAATAGGGCAGGGTAAGCTCTACTTCTCCGGATTCACATTGATAGCCGATGTTGTGCTTCTCGCATACATGTCCAAGCCACTCTTCAAGAGAAGCGTTTTGCTTCAATAAAGGTTTAGATTGTTCAGTGCTCAGATAGACCTTACTGTTTTCAGTGAGCTGAGACAGCCTTTGATAGTCAGAGATTAAACGCCAAACCGCACCTTGAGTTTCATCGGGGAACTCATCGTAGCGACCCCTAAACATTTCGACTGTTAAACCCAAACTGGTGATCGGTGTACGCAATTCATGAGTCAAAAGTTGCAATACAAACTGTCTCTCTTTCCGTTGCTTCGTTTTTAAATACAGTGAGCGCCCTAATATAGAACACAGAACAATCAGCAATGAAAAGATCATCATTTTCATCAAGAGTGTGTCATTGCTTGTTTCACTAAGACACAGGTTGCTGTAACGAAAAGAACAGTTCTCCCCAGATAAGCTTACGCCTTGTTGGTGTGCAATGGGCTCCCAAGTTTCAGACGGGACGGCCTTCCATCCTTGTTCTCCACTTAACCAAAGTACATCACCTTGTTGCCAGGCTCGGTATCCATCAAGCAGAGCTTCTCTTCCTTCTGCTGTTAAGGGCTGTAGTTTGGTATAGAGCGGATGCAGTGGGTTTGTAATGGTCAAAAACGGGTGGATTTGTTCGCTTGTCTCTGGGTAATGCGCCACATAACGGTCCGCGAAACTTCCACCAGCAGGGTGCTGCTTAGAGTGCGCGACAAACCAGTTCGAATCTAAAGTTTGTTGCTGACACAAAGCGAGCTCGAACTCAATGGCATCGTTTAACGCATAGTTAGAAGGTTCAATCGCTTGGCATGTCTGCTGTATCGCAGCTAACGAAGCAATATCTTGCCAACTGAATTTGTTGAAATCGGGGTAACGACTACGGTCTTTAAGCAGAGCCTTCGGGTAATGAGATAACTCTTGTTGAGAAACTAAGATCGGGGATGCTTGCCAGCTCAATTGATAGAGTGCTTGCCATTTGTCTTGTAAGCTTTGGGCATTGGCAAACGTAGGGAACAAAAACAAAAAACAAAGGGCTAAGGTCAGCCGACGCATCCAGTTATTCTCATTAAAAGTCATTAACGGGAGTCTAAAGTGTTTTGCTCGAGATTTGTAACCTGAATGTCAACAAGTGTCGCCACTTTATCAAATTGTAACCGAGAGTCGTGAAACGCGTATTGCATTTCAACTGACTATTCACTGTATGGCTATTTATAGCGACGGCGTTCCTGTTTTAGGAAAGAGTC
Organism: Vibrio sp. ER1A; assembly: GCF_000733315.1. Classification (NCBI taxonomy): domain Bacteria; kingdom Pseudomonadati; phylum Pseudomonadota; class Gammaproteobacteria; order Vibrionales; family Vibrionaceae; genus Vibrio; species Vibrio sp. ER1A. Next base: position 11,756 of record NZ_JPJA01000085.1, on the reverse strand, counting down.
TGATTGTTACTTGTCTCATTAGACCAATACAGTTTCTTGTGGCATAGAAAGGTGTAAAGTAAGTTCATTTCGCAGGTTGCAATTGCACACTACGGATTTCTATCGTGGAAAGGAGCAGAACCGCGTTACGTTGTTCTACTCCGTCAGCAAAGTTCTGGACAAAACTGAGTCAGTTATATTACTAAATTAGAATGTAACGGATTAGTCCACGTATGGAAAAGTAACGCCCAGTAAAGGTGTGAAGCACGCAATACCGATGCTACCGCACACCACCTTAATCACTAAAACTAACGCATAGTAAAAATGCCACGCGTGCTGAATTACTCTTAAATTGTTTGTATGCTGCTTTCCGTGTTCTTTCGTGAATCGCACCTTCCTTTAAACCGTCTACTCTCAGAACCTAGTGAGCAAGGGTATATAAACGCTTCGCGCCCTTGCTAACCAGAACCATGACAGTAGGCCGGACAGTCAGGCGACAACGAAATGAACACCAGGAGTAAGCCATGACTGCATTACTGACAAACTACACAGATACCTCACTCTTCACTGCCGAAGAACAAGAAACCTTAGCACACGCTGCCGACATCCTTAAATCAAAACTGATTATCAGCGAACAACCTGCACTGACCTCACCGTGCTTAGTTCGAGCATTTTGTCAGACTTCGTTGGCCGCCAAAGAACAAGAAGTGTTCGGCGTTATCTTCCTCGATAACCAACATCGAGTTCGCTCTGCTGCGGAATTGTTCACCGGCACCATTGATGCGGCTTCCGTTTATCCTCGCGAAGTGGTTAAAAAAGCACTGGCCGAGAACGCAGCGGCTGTCCTTCTCTATCACAATCATCCATCTGGCAGCGCAGAACCGAGCCAACCTGATCGTCGAATCACCAGACGACTTGTCGATGCTTTGGCTCTCGTGGATATTCGAGTCCTTGACCATTTCGTTATCTCATTTGAAGATACCGTATCGTTCGCTGAACGTGGCTGGATTTAATCCAAGCGGCCTTCGGGCCGCTTAGAGTTAACCGACCTGTTAGGCAACTGGTAGGTTAAAGAAGAACAATACGGTTCTTACAATCTCTGTACCGACTCCCAATAGAACAAATCGTGCCAACTGTTCTGCTATTTTGGGAGGGCATCTTGGCTTAGGCGTTGAAGAAGATGGTGAGGAAATATAGAGTTTACCAGAGGTTTCGAGTTTAGTATCACGGTGACACATTGATAACCGACATCGCCCGATAATAGTTGTACCATGGCGACGTTTAAGTGATAGTACAGATAGTTGATCTGCACGTTTTTCCCGTTTTTGGCGCATACATTGCCCTCATATGTTGAATATGTGATTGTATTTGCCAAAGGAAATTGGAAACGTTAAGCTTTGTTCGCGAAACATTATGCCTCCTTCAAAATCAATAGTTTATAAGAGAAAACTACTATATAGGTACACGCTAATGTAGTGGTTTTTATTATGAGATTTCCGGAATGTTTTCTCTATGGGATGGCATACGTTTAATACGTCATTTTTCCTAATTTTCACCGTCGCTTTATTACATATTGACGTGTTCTTTCTTTTGTCTTGCGAGAACCGTTTAGCATTGGCATCACAGATATGTGCAATCCATGTTATTCTTTCATAAATTAAAAGTGACTTAAATCAAGCTTTTATCAATTCATTACTCAATATAACCCACCTATACCGTTTCATGCTCCTGCTGAAGAAAATCAAAGTCATAGATGTTTAATATTTGTTAATGACAAGATATATTTGTGTTGTCGAGTAGGCTTTATTGGTGTGGTTAAATGACGATGGCTTTACCAATTAACATGATATTAACGTAATGATTCATAAGAATTATCATTAACGTGCTTTGCTCACATATTTCTGGGGTGGCAACAATTACCTATTGAATTGCGCGTTAACATTTTCTCATCGATTCCCCCTAACCCCCTACAGATAACAAAAGGATTGATGAAGATGAAAAAGGTCATATTGAATGCGGCGGCTTTGTCGCTCGCTCTCGCTACTGCTGGAGTACATGCCAAAGATTACGAAATCGTAAACGTGGTGAAAGTATCTGGGATCCCTTGGTTTAACCAAATGAATAAAGGAATCGAACAGGCAGCGACAGATTTCGGCGTTAATGCTCGCCAACTTGGCCCATCAACACCAGACCCTGCTCAACAAGTAAAAATCATTGAAGATTTAATTGCTAAGGGTGTGGATGCGATCACTGTTGTTCCAAACGATGTCACTGTACTTGAGCCTGTGTTCAAAAAAGCACGTGAGAAGGGGATCATTGTATTGACTCACGAATCTCCAGATGGACACGGTGCTGACTGGGATATCGAAACTATTGATAACCAAGCTTACGCTAAAGTTACAATGGACGAGCTTGCTAAGAACATGGATAAGAAAGGTGGATATGCCATCTATGTTGGTTCATTAACTGTGCCTTTACATAATAACTGGGCCAACCTAGCAATCGATTATCAGAAAAATACCTACCCAGATATGTACGAAGTGACGAGTCGGATGCCTGTCGCTGAAAGCATCGATCAATCTTACGCTGCTACCAATGATTTGATGAAAGCTCACCCAGATATGACGGGTATTATTTCTTATGGTTCATTAGGGGGTATTGGTGCCGGTGAAGCCATCAAGAAGAAACGTGCGAAAGACAAAATCAGTGTCGTCGGTATTTTAATGCCAAGTCAAGCGGCACCATATCTCATGCGTGGAGAAATCGATAAAGGCTTCCTATGGAATCCTGCCGACGCAGGTTACGCCATGGTTGCCGTAGCCAAGCAAATGCTTGACGGGAAAAAAGTGGAAGACGGTGTAACGGTAGAAGGTTTAGGTAAAGCTGAAATTGATACCGAAAAACGCGTAGTGAAATTCAATAAGATCCTTGAAGTCGACAAAACCAACGCTCGTGAGCTGGGTTTCTAATACTCCTCTCAGTTCAATTTAAAGACAGTAATAATGTGGGGCAGTGCAAAGCTGCCTCCTTGATTTCAGGAAACTCATATGTCTGATACTCCTTTTATTACGCTTAAGCAAGTGTCCAAGCACTTTGGTTCCGTCAAAGCGCTGGATGGCATTAACCTCACATTTAATCAAGGTGAAGTTCACTGTTTAGCGGGCAAAAATGGTTGTGGTAAAAGCACGCTGTTCAAAGTCATTTCGGGTGTTCACGCCCCGGAAGATGGTGCGGAGATTTTACTGGGTGGAAAGTCCTATTCACGTTTAAACCCTCAGCAATCCATCGAACATGGTATCCAAGTTATTTATCAAGATTTATCGCTATTTCCAAACTTGACCGTTGCGGAAAACATTGCCATTCAAGACCATGTTAAGTGGACAAAGGGATTAGTTAGCCAAAAACGAATTAAAGAGATCGCAACTACAGCCATGGCGAAAGTGGGTGTGACACTGCCCTTGGATAAACGTGTTGAGCAGCTTTCTATTGCAGCCTGCCAATTAGTGGCCATATGTCGAGCAATGGCTTCTGATGCCAAATTAATGATTATGGATGAGCCCACTGCTTCATTGACGCGAACTGAAGTTAACCACTTAATTCAGGTGGTCGCTGACCTGAAATCGAAAGGGGTGACCGTTGTGTTTGTTAGCCATAAGCTTGATGAAGTGATGGAGATATCCGACCGAATTACGGTAATTCGTGATGGTCGCACGGTAGGTACATATCGTGCTGAAGAGGTTGATAGTGATGAGTTGGCGTTTTTAATGACGGGCCAACGTTTCGAGTTCACTCCCTTACCTCCATACCACCAAAGTGGTGACGTGAAGCTTGAAGTAAAGAACCTAACCAAAACAGACCAGTTTAACGATGTGTCTCTTTCGGTTCATGCCGGCGAAATTGTTTCAATAACTGGCTTATTGGGGGCTGGTCGTACTGAACTGTGTATGGCTTTGTTTGGCATGACGAAACCTTGTAGCGGGCAAATATTGATTAATGGCAAAGTGACGTCTTTTTCCTCAAACAGAGATGCGATTGCACAGGGTGTCGGTTACGTTTCTGAAGATCGTATGTCGATAGGCTTGGTGATGGAACAAGCCATCCAAGACAATATAACGGCTTCGGTCTTGAAACGCTTACAAAAGCCATCAGGCATTCTAGACCACTTAAGAGCCGATAGACTGGTGAAAAAGCTAATTTCTTCATTGTCTATTAAAGTGGCAGATCCAAAATTACCGGTGACGAGTTTATCTGGTGGTAATGCACAGCGAATTTCGATAGCAAAGTGGATAGCTGCGGAACCAGAGGTGTTGATCCTCGATTCCCCAACCGTTGGAGTGGATGTCGCGAACAAAGAAGCGATATACGACATAGCGAAAGACTTGGCAGCTAGTGGTATGGCAATAATCATGGTCAGTGATGAAATCCCTGAAGTGTTTTACAACAGCCATCGTGTCATTGTGATGAAAGAGGGGCGTTTTACTCATGATTTCCAGCCTACGCAGTGCACAGAGCAAGACATTATGGAGGCAGTCAATGCTTGAACAATCTCGAGGCCTACTCGCATCATTTAGCAAGCGACACGAATTCTATCTGTTAATCATGATTGCCTTGATTGTTGTGGTACTGACCGCTACTACGGCAGACTTTTTGACGTTAGGTAATATTTTCGACATGTCAGTGAGCTCGGCTTTGCTTGGCATTATGGCTTGCGGGCTCTTTGTAGTACTTATCGCTGGAGGCATTGATATTTCTTTTCCTGCCACAGCAGCTATCGCTCAGTATGTAGCGGCAACATACATTCTTAACATTGGCGGTAATTTCCTAATCGCTTTTGGGTTGGCGGCCATCGTCGGGATACTGTTGGGGATGATCAACGCGACGCTAGTATATAAGCTGAAGGTCCCTTCAATCATTATCACGATATCGACCTTAAACCTATTCTTTGGCTTGCTGATTTACTTTAGTAACGGTGAGTGGTTATACGGCTTTCCAGATTGGTTTATGGATGGTGTAGAGCTCTTTAGCTTTACTGGCAGCGACGGGTATGACTATGGAATGTCCCTGCCAATTTTGACGCTAATTACCATGATTGCGTTGACTTCCTTTTTAATGTCGAAAACGCGCTTAGGCCGTCAGATTTACGCGGTTGGCGGTAACGCTGATGCGGCAAGTCGTATTGGTATCAACCTCTTTGGTATCAATCTGTTTGTCTACAGCTATATGGGGGCTTTGGCTGGCATCGCTTCGGTAGTGCAAACACAAATTACTCAATCAGTGGCACCAAACTCGTTGATGGGCTTTGAGCTAACGGTACTCGCCGCTGTCGTGTTAGGCGGTACGAGTATGACTGGCGGCAAGGGAACATTGTTCGGTGTGATTTTAGGTGTGATTTTGTTAGCTGTCGTCAAAAACGGGTTAACACTGCTTGGCGTTCCTTCTTATTGGCATACGGTTGTCACGGGCTTAATCATAGTTTGTAGTATTAGCATGACTGCGATAAATGAGAAAAAACAAGCGGTACAGGGGGCATAATGGAACAAGTTTTGAACAGTCTAAAGCTGCCAACGGATAATAACATTCGTTACCTGTTGGTGATTTTGGTGGGTATTTTGTTAGTGATGGGATTCACAAGTGGGCAAGCTTTTTTCTCGCTCGATAACCTAACATCTATGTCTTCGCAGATGCCACTTCTTGGTTTGCTCGCCCTTGCCATGGCGGTATGCATGCTGACGGGGGGGATCAACCTATCCATTATTGCCACTACGAATGCGTGTAGCTTGGTCATGGCAAGCATTATTACCCAAGCGCCTGATAGTACCATGATGTTACTCCTTGCCTTAGTGGGTGGTTTAGTGACTGCAGTGGTCGTTGGGCTCATCAACGGAGCTTTAATTGCTTACGTGGGAGTGTCTCCAATCCTTGCCACACTCGGTATGATGACGTTGATAAATGGGTTAAATGTCTTGATTTCAGGTGGCAGCGTTATCTCTGGTTTCCCTGATGCCTTGCTCGTTTTGGGGAATGGCTCTTTATTGGGGATCCCAATGCCTTTGCTCTTATTTATTGGCTTTGCGGTGGGGTTATGGGGGCTTCTTGAACATACGAGCCTTGGATGTACCATATATCTAATGGGCTCCAATGAGAAAGCAACGCGCTTTTCAGGCATCAACACCCAAAAGGCCATTCTGTACGTTTATATCATGTCATCGATACTTTGTTGGGTTGCAGCGATCGTGATGATGGCAAAATTCAACTCAGCAAAAGCCGGATACGGTGAATCCTATCTGCTAATTGCAATATTGGCATCCGTTCTTGGTGGTATTAATCCAGATGGTGGCTTTGGGCGAATCATTGGCATTGGCCTGGCTTTAATCGTGTTACAAACCCTTGAAAGTGGTCTTAATTTACTGGGAGTGAGCAGTTATCTCACTATGGCGCTATGGGGTGCTATCTTGATCCTATTTATCTTCTTACAAAAAAATAAGGCTTAACGAGGAAGTATATGAGTATTTATTTTATCGGTGTTGACGTGGGTAGTGGTAGCGCACGCGCTGGTGTTTTTGATGCAGTTGGACGTAAAGTGGGTGAGGCTAAGCGTGACACGCTCATGTTTAAGCCTCAAGCCGATTTTGTCGAGCAATCCTCCGATGATATTTGGCAATGTGTATGTTCGGCGGTAAAAGATGCCGTGTCACAAGCGAATATTGCTCCTATACAAGTTAAAGGCATAGGCTTTGATGCGACCTGCTCTTTGGTGGTTTTGGATAAAAAAGGGCAGCCTTTAAGTGTTAGTCCTACCGGACGACGAGAACAAAACGTTGTGATGTGGATGGATCATCGTGCTATCTCCCAAGCCGATCGTATCAATGCCACTGAACACCCAGTACTGGCGTATGTTGGAAACCGCATTTCTCCAGAGATGCAAACGCCGAAACTGCTATGGTTAAAACAGAACATGCCTAATACCTGGTCTAACGCAGGGTATTTCTTTGATTTACCGGACTTTCTTACTTGGAAAGCCACTTTTGATGATAGTCGATCCTTATGCTCCACTGTCTGTAAATGGACATATCTTGGCCATGAAAGTAAATGGGATAAGAGCTTCTTTGAATTGATTGGCTTAGAAGATGTCTTGGAAGACAATGCCAAGCTTATTGGTGAGCGCATCCTACCAATGGGTCAGCCGATGGGTGATGGCTTAACAATTAACGCTGCTGATGATCTTGGCCTCGTACCTGGAACTGCGGTGGGAACGTCGATCATTGATGCTCATGCTGGTGGTATCGGAGTGTTAGGGGCTGCGGGTATGACTGGGGATCAAGCGGACTTTAACAAGCGTCTCGCATTGATTGGTGGAACGTCGTCTTGTCATATGGCGGCCTCTAAAACGGCACGTTTTATTGACGGTGTATGGGGAGCTTATTTCGGTGCGATGATCCCTGACTATTGGCTCAACGAAGGGGGCCAATCAGCAACGGGGGCATTAATTGACCACATTATCACGTCTCACCCCTTGTATCAGAGTGTGAAAGATCTAGCAGAAAAACAAGGAAAGACCGTCTATCAATTGTTGAATGACCGTTTGTTGGAGCTAGCAGGAAGCAAAGAAGATATTGCATTTTTGACTAAAGATATTCATGTATTGCCTTATTTTCACGGAAACCGCTCGCCAAGAGCCAACGCGCATTTAACCGGCACTATCACTGGGTTGAAGATGTCGAAAACGTTTGACGATATGGCATTGGCCTACTTGGCGACAGTGCAGGGTATCGCGTTAGGCACGCGTCATATTATCGAAGTCATGAATGAATCCGGCTACGAAATCGATACGATAATGGCTTGTGGAGGTGGTACCAAGAACAGTGTCTTCCTGCAAGAGCATGCTAACGCCACAGGAAGTATGATTTTACTGCCCGAGGAAAGTGAAGCGGTGTTACTCGGTTCAGCAATGCTTGGGTCGGTTGCGGCTGGTTTCTATGGAGACATTCCTGAAGCAATGAATGCAATGAGTCGAATTAGTAAGAGCATTATGCCACAAACAGAAAAGAACAAACTCTTCTACGATGCGAAATACAAGATATTCCACAAAATGTATGAAGATGACCGGGAGTACAAACGTCTGATGGAAGCATTTTAACAGCAATCAGGTTAGTGTTTGAGATAAGGGGCCGAGCATTGTTGCAAGGTCTCCCACTGGGTCCCTTAAAAAAACGGCTAAGGCACTCCTAGAGGCAGGCATAGTAAGGACAGTTTGTTTTTCGGGTTTGAAGGCCATATATCGTGACGAATATGGCGAAATCCAGCTTGAATGGCTTCGTCCGGAGGGGCGTCGATGGGATAACAGTTGGACGGTTCAGCTTAGTGACTCTTTGCCGAAGTATACCGCCAAGGAGCTTGCTTTCTGCTTGGAGTTTGCGTTTCACGAGCGCCGCATCGAAGGCGATGAAGTTAAGCAAGTAGCTCCGTATTTGCGAGCCTCACTACCTCCCGTCGTGTTGGAGAATGACGATTTGACTCTGCCAGTCTACCCATGCCTAAAGCTTTATGCTGACGGACTCATGTGTATTAGCTTCCAACTCGATACGACATGGGACGGCTTGAACGAGGAAGATTTCATCAGTGATGTTGTCAATTTGTTCCAGCGCTACTTTAAATCTGTTTGGGTAAAAGCGGAACTTCAAAAAATAGATGGTGAGCTGCTTCTGCCTGGTGCATACGAGAGTGAAATTTCCATTGGTGGGCAACGTGTAGTTGACCGAAAGGCACGTAAGCTCGTTAAGAAGATGCGACAAACAGCAAGAACTGCACTCGACAATTCTCTCAGTAAAGAAGGACGACGTTTTGATTTGGATGGAGAGCCATGGCTCCTGTATCAAATCGGGGGCTCGGAGGATCAAGCGGAGTGGGAGGGAACGATCGACCTTTGTAGACCCATCTACGCTAATGCCGTTGCTTCACAGGTAGTCTCAACAAGTTACAAAAAGAATGATGGTGTAGTGGGTGTTCAGTTGTGGCAAGGTTGGCCCTCGATTTCCTCAATGCGATTTGTCGATCAACCTAAATCCAAGGACCAATTATTTGACATGTACAGCCAGTCTATGTCGCGTGTCCTGCTGCGCTCCGCTGGAGTGACTGATACTCCACATCTTCCTCCAGATCTTCGTCTATTTGAGGACTATTGTTTACACGGAAATCGAGCGATTTTGCTCTGGACGTGGCTGCGACCATCCGGCGCATCTGACAACACTTGGGATGATCTCAACACAAGAGTACATCTGATAGAGAATCAGGCTAGAGCTGAACACTTCGAGTACCACAGTATTCGAATTGCGCGTGCATGTACCATAGCAGAAGCTCTCCCAACAGATGAACAACTTGTGTATGCGTACGAAACTTTGGCCAAAGCCAATTCTGTAATTCACAAATCAAGCCAAGCGGGAGAGATTACTGATGCGCTTGAGTATTTGATGACTGCTGCCGGTACAACAGGACTCATCGAGTCAGGTAAAGAGCAAGCTAGATGGTACTTGGATGAGCGACGTTATAACGCCGAAAAGCGACGGTCTCGAATGGATCGATGGTTGACTGCTGTGTTTGGTATAGTGGGAGCTGCCGGACTGGCCGAGCTTGTCCTTAAGCCGCTGATGAAAGCAACCTATCCCGGCTGGCTGGGCTGATTGGTTCGCTGGACTAGCTGCATTCGCTGCTGCGTCATTTCTGATTGTGCTTTTTGCGATGTTTATATCGGTCTTTAATAAGATATGGAAATAGTCATTCACAGCTTTAGAAATCACGCACTGATAATCGGCTCACTGTGACCATTATTTCACCGTATTGCGGCTTCAAACCGGCGCGTGAGCCGGATGTTAACCTATACAAAAAACCAGTTCTAACTCTCCTTTGCCCCATTATTACCTTCGTTCACATAAAAGTTTAAAATAAGAGAAGTGAATATTTATTCAAAGATAAATATTCAGTGGTGTCTAATCGTAAGTGTTCCCTCCGGGCACACAATTGACCAAAAGTCTAAAGTCACCGTAGTCCTCACATTTCCTAGATTATCCATGGAGATATAGTAGGGTATTTATTCCTTGTTTATCACAATAAGTCAAAATGGCTTGAGCTAAAATGAGGTTTAGTATTAGTCAATTGGTGAATCTATGCCCAAGGTAATGAATCCTAGCGATCTGAAAACGATCCTACACTCCAAGCGTGCCAATCTTTATTACTTGCAGCATTGTCGTGTTTTGGTAAATGCAGGACGAGTTGAATATGTTACCGACCAAGGTAAAGAAAGTCTATATTGGAATATTCCTATCGCAAATACGACAGCACTAATGCTAGGAACGGGCACATCAATTACGCAAGCGGCAATGCGGGAGTTAGCAAAAGCTGGGGTATTGGTTGGTTTTTGTGGAGGTGGTGGAACACCGTTGTACTCAGGCAACGAAGTACAAGTAGACGTGTCTTGGTTACTCCCTCAATCTGAATATAGGCCAACAGAATATCTCCAACAATGGGTAAGTTTTTGGTTTGATGACCACCATCGCCTTGATGCAGCAAAGCTATTTCAATTAGAACGCATACAGCAAATTCGTAAACATTGGCGGTCTGCCAGCATCAAAAAAGACTTCTCTCTTAATAGCGAACAGTTAGAAAGTGCATTAAATCGCTTTGAAGACAAAATGCAAACCTGTGCCACTACGCAAGATCTTCTCTCTTTAGAGGCAACGACGACCAAGACTCTTTATAAACTTGCTTGTCATGCCTGCCAATATGGGGATTTTACCCGTTCTGAAAGAGGTAACAGCAGTGATATAGCTAACCGATTCTTAGACCATGGTAATTATCTCGCTTATGGTTTGGCTGCAACAGCGTGTTGGGTATTAGGCTTACCTCATGGATTAGCTGTATTACATGGAAAAACGCGACGTGGAGGATTAGTGTTTGATGTCGCAGATATAATTAAAGACTCTTTAATATTACCTCTAGCCTTTATCGCAGCTATGGAAGGAGACGATGAACAAGAGTTTCGTCAGCGGTGCCTAAATCAGTTCCGCTCAGCCCATGCGTTAGATGTGATGATCGAGACGCTGCAAAGCACGGCTGCAGCATTGACACAAAATAATAAAGTGGAGCAGTAAGGGTGAATATTTTATTGGTTTCTGAGTGTAGCAAACAAGCTTTACCAGAGACACGGCGCGTCTTAGACCAATTTGCAGAGCGTAAAGGTAAACGAACATGGCAGACGCCAATCACCTATGAAGGGCTAAAAACCCTAAGACAACTATTAAAGAAAACAGCAAGGCGCAATACCGCTGTCGCTTGTCACTGGGTACGTGGTAAGAATCATACTGAATTAATGTGGGTTGTTGGTAATAGGCGCAAGTTTAATTTAGATGGCAGTGTTCCAACTAATATGACTCAGCGAGATATTCTTCGAAGCCAAGACGAAAATAACATGAATAGCATTCAAGCTTCCGCTCTTATGGCTGGAATTGCTGCTCTGTTCCACGACTTCGGTAAAGGTAATAAGCTGTTTCAACAAAAACTAAAACCTAAATCAAAAAGTAAAGGGTTCGAACCTTACCGCCACGAATGGTTATCTTGCCAACTGTTTATTGGTTTTGTGGCAGGCAGAACCGATCGAGAGTGGTTGGAGCATCTTGGTACCGTTTCTGAAAATGATGACAAACCACTAGTCGAAGACTGCGACCCAGAGAAAAGTGTTAGCTTTACTGATTTGTCTCAGTCTCCACTTGAAGGTAAGGAAACTC